>CADEDN010000006.1 GCA_902826095.1 uncultured Alphaproteobacteria bacterium
GATGACGAGAACCCGCGTCCCGTAAAAGTTCAACGGGCGCGGGTTTTCGGGCTTTCGCCATGCATTGTCATCCCGGACAATCGCGCAGCGATTGATCCGGGATCCGGTGATAGGGAGGGCCCCTCAGCCGCCCGGGATCCCGGATAATTCGCTTCGCGAATTTCCGGGATGACAAGGATTTGCAGTTTCCGTTTTCGTTCCTGACGTGTACGGACGATCGCCCCCCATTGTCATCCCGGACAATCGCGCAGCGATTGATCCGGGACCCCGTGATAGGGAGGGCCCCCCGGGCGCGCGGGATCCCGGATCATTCGCTTCGCGAATTTCCGGGATGACAAGGGATTGGGTCGCGCGCGGTGCAGTTCAGGCGGCGCGGAGCTTCTTCAGGACGAGCGATTTTTTCGGCGCGTGCGGCGCGGCGCGTCCGGCGCCGAACCCTGCGCGCGCGACGATATCGCGGGCGAGCATCGGCGCTTCCGAGCGGAACATCGTCTTTCCCTCGGCGTCGACATAGATGACGAAGAATCCGTCCTCCGCGTCCATCGCATGTCGAAGCAGCGACGCGTCGAGCCAGTCCATTTCCTCGCCGTTCTTGGTCGGCCGGTTCTGGCCATAGACCTCGATCACCGACACGTCCTCGCTGATCAGCGCGGCGATCGCCGGCTTCAGGAGGCGGCGCTGCATGCGGCAGGCGTTGTGATTGGCGGTCGGGCCGATGATGAAGAGCGTGTTCCGCGGCGAAAATCGCTTCGGCTCGACCTCTTTAAGCGCCGCTTTGAGGTCGGCGGTCGGAATCGGTCCGCGCGCGGCGAAATACGCAATCGCGCCGAAGATGATGCAGATCGCCAGGATGAGCAGGGTGAGGCCCATGTCCCAAATCTAGCCGAACGTCATTGCCGGCGCGTTAACGAATTTTCCCCTGCTCCGCCGCAAGGCGCGCTCGATTGCGCAGATCTGTTCCAAAACGGGTCAATAAAGCGGCCTGTTGAGACCGCGCCGCCAGGCGATGGTCCTCGCGATCCCTTCGGCGAGGCTTGTTTTCGGCTGATAGCCGAGAATCGCCTTCGCCCTTGTGATGTCGGCCCAGGTGCGCTCGACGTCGCCCTTCTGCATCCCCTTGAAGACTTTTTTCGCTTCGACGCCGAGTTCCTTCTCCAACAGCGAAACGAGCGTCAACAGCTCTTCCGGGCGGTCATTGCCGAGATTGAAGACGCGGTGGAAAGCGTCTTTCCCGTCCGGCGGCTTGGCGGCCGCCGCCAGGACGCCGGCGACGATGTCGTCGACATAGGTGAAATCGCGGCCCATGCGGCCCTCGTTGAAGATCTCGATCGGCTCGCCTTTCAGCATCTTCTCGGTGAAGATGAGATAGGCCATGTCGGGCCGCCCCCACGGTCCGTAAACGGTGAAAAACCGCAATCCGGTCAGCGGCAGGGAATAAAGCCGCGCGTAGGACGCGGACATCACCTCGTTCGACTTTTTCGTCGCGCCGTAGAACGAAACCGGCTCGTCGACGCGATCATCCTCCGAGAACGGCGTTTTCGTATTTGCGCCGTAGACGGACGAAGAAGAAGCGTAGACGAGGTGCGGGACTTTCAGATTGCGGCCGAGTTCGAGAAGCGAGAGATGGCCGAGAAGGTTCGACCGCGCATAGGCGAACGGGTTTTCAATCGAATATCGGACGCCCGCCTGCGCGGCGAGGTGGATGATGAGATCGAACCGTCCGGCCGCGGCGTTCGAAACCGCGTCGTAATCGGCGATGTCGATCTCATGGAAAGCGAAGCCCTTTCGCGGCAAAAGACGCTCAAGGCGCGCGCGCTTCAGCGGCGTCGGATAATAATCGTTGACGTTGTCGAGGCCGACGACATCGTCGCCGCGATCGAGCAACGCCGTCGCCGTCGCCGCGCCGATGAATCCCGCCGCTCCCGTCAACAACACGCGCATGGACAGTTCCGTCAGTTCCCGTCAGTTCGAACTCGGCCGGGAAAGCACTTCGTCATAAAGCCCAGCCGGCAATGAGCGCCGTCTATGCAGCATCACGGCGGCGATGGCCAGCATGGCGAACGCGATCGCGTAAAAGGCGAGCGCGGGATCGGCGTCGCTATTTGTGATGGCAAGGGTCGCAAGCGATCCCGGTATGGCGAAGGCGGCGTTGACGAAGGTGCCGGCCGCCATGATGCGCGCCCGAACGGTCGGCGGCGCGCGCCGCTGCACGGCGGCCTGCAAGGGCGCGATGTAAACGCCCATCAGCGCCGAGGTCGCGATGAAGAGAAACACGAGAAAAAGTCCGGGCGCTGTCGAAAGGAGCTCCATCGCCGAAAGGCGCTCTCCGACGGGAGCGGCGGCCATCGGCGTCGTCATGGCGATCATCAGACAAAGCGCGCCGGCCATGCCGACGGAGGCGGCCGAATAGCCGAGCCCCGAGCGTCCCTTGGCGAGCCCGGCGGCGAAGATCGCGCCGACGCCGGCGCCGATCGCAAAGAGCGCGTTGAGGACGGTTGCGACGAACGCGTCGGCGTTAAGAGAATCACGCGCATAGAGCGGCGTGATCACCGTGACCGCGGTCGACAGCAAAAAGAAGACGGCGACGCCGAGCAGGGGCGGCGCGACGCCGCGCGAGGAACGGACAAATCCAGCCATGCGGGCGATCTGGGCGATCCAGTTGAAGTCGATCTTGATGTCTGGATCATTGGCGCCGGCGCGCAAGGTGCGCAGCGCCGCAAGCCAGCCAATCGTCGAGGCGGTGATGAGGACGAAACCGACCAGCATGCGTCCGCCCTCGCGGACGATCAGCGAACCGCCGATCATGTAGCCGAAGAGGATGAAGGAATAGAGCCCCGCATTGCAAAGCCCGTTGCCGCGCACCAGTTCGTCGGGCGCGAGGTATTTCGGCATCGCGCTCGTCCTGACCGGCGAGAAGAACGCCGATTGCGCGCCCATGGCGAACAGCATGGCGATCGCCAGCGCGCCCGATCCCGCGATGAAGGCGCCGAACGCCGTCAGCATCAGGATTATTTCGACGAATTTCGTCCGCCGGAACATCATCGACGTCTCGTATTTGTCGGCGAGCTGTCCGGCGAGCGGCGAGAACAGCATGATGGCGAACGGCAGCAGCGCGCCGATGACCGGCATGGCGTTGTCCGGCTTGCCGAAATCGGGCGCCGGTATCACGCCATAGGGGATGCCGATCAGCAACGACTGGCGCAGAACGTTGTCGGAAAGCGTTCCGAACGACAACGCAACCCACATCGGCCAGAATCGGCGCTGCAGAAAAAGCGGCGGCGGCTTTTCGGTCAAGGCGGATGCGCCCTTTCAGCGCTTGGCGTGCGGCTTCGGGTCGGGCAAAGGCGGCGCGAGCGTCTCCGGCGCCTCCCGACCGATGAGGGCAAGCGAGCGCCGTTCGATTGTTTCTTCAAGCCGGGTCATGAAGATTTCCTTGTCGAGGCCGGCGGGGATTGGATCAAGGAACTCGATGATCGCCTCGCCGGGCGTCAGCGACCACGCCTGTTGCGGCCAATGTCGTCCGAGATTTGTCGCGACCGGAACGGCGGGACAGCCATAGGCCGCGTACATGTGATAAACGCCGCGCTTGTAGCGATAGCGCTCGCCGACCGGCGCGAGATGGCCTTCCGGGTAGATCAGGATGCGCCGCCCGCCCGCCTGCGCCTTCTTCAACTCGTCGTCGACAAGGCGCGCGCGGGCATAGGCGCCGCCGCAATTGTCGACGACGATCGCGCCCATCTTGCGCAGGATGCCGCCGAGCAGCGGAAATTTTTCGAGATGATCGCCGGTGACGAAAGCGAGGTCGTAGAACTGCGAGAACATGATGATCCCGTCGCCCCAGCTTTGATGTTTGGCGGCGATGATGCAGGGGCCGTCGGGCAGGCGCTCCTTGCCGCGAATGACGACCGTGACGCCGCCGATCCAGCGCAGCCAGAACTGCATCGTCCTCGTATAGGCGAATATCCAGGCCATCACCGGTTTTCGGCTCGGGATGGCGACCAGCGGCGCGGCGGTCACCGCGAAGAAGCCCGATGTCAGCCAATAGGCGATCTGAAAGGCGACGCTGCGCATCGATCAGCCCGCGGCGCGCTCGGTCGGGCGCAAGACGCCAAGCGCCGCTGCGGTGAGATCGCGGGCGTAGGTCGAAAGCGGCCCGGCAAGCCGGCCATAGTGGATCTGCAATGCGGTCTGAAGGACGACGCCGAGCGCGAGGCCGGCGACGAAAGAAGGCTCCGCGCGGGCGATCTCGCGTCGCAGCATGGCGGCGGCGATGATGTCTTCAACCGCGCTGACCGGATTGTCGACCCCTTCCGGCGTCGGCAGGAACCGGTGCGAATAGAGAAGATGAAAGGTGAAAAGCGGGAAGTCCGCGTCGGCCGTCCGGCAATAGGCGTCGACGATCGCGCGCGCTTGATCGTTGACGCCTTGCTTGTCCCGGGCCGCCTCCCGGATCAGCGCGGCGAGCCGCTGGTGGATCGACAGGAACATCGCGGCGGCGAGTTCATCCTTGGAGTCGAAATGGCGGTAGATCGCCCCTTCGGAGACGCCGGCCGCCTTGGCGATTTCCCTTGTCGTCGCGGCGTCGACCCCGCGCTCGACAAAAAGATCCAGCGCCGCCCGCTCGATGCGGGTCCTTGTTCCGGGCTCCTCGCCCTTCGCTTCCGCCGCCTGTTTCCGCCTGACCGCTGACATTCGACACCTAACAGTGAGCGCTCACTCACATATGGCTGCGGCGGCCGCCCGTCAAGGTCCACTCGCCAGTCTTGATCCTGGTCAAGCGCTTGGCTGGCTTGCTCCCTATATAGAGACGGTCGCCGCCAGCCAGGAGTGCGATATGCCCCTCAAGAAAATACTCGTTCCGCTTCAAAATTCCGACACCGCGGAAATCAGCCTTCGCGCCGCCGTCGCCGTCGCGCGCCGCCATCACGCGCATATTGACGCCCTGCATATCAGGCAGCGGCCCAACGTGCCGGCGAGCGGCTACTACCCGGTCGGCGTCATTTTAGTCGACGAACACATCGCGGAACTGAAAGAAGCCCTCGACGCCCAAGCGAAGAAAATTCAGGGCGTCTTTGATCGCGTCATGAAGGCCGAAAATGTCGCCATTCTCGCCCCCGGATCGCACCGCGACGCCGCCGGCGCCACCGCTTCCTGGCGTGATCAGACGGGCGTTCTTCCCTTCGATCTTTCGGCGGCGGCGCGGGTCGCCGACATCATCTGTCTCGGCAAGGTCGGCGAAGAACTCGAATTTCCGGATTCAGGCTTGGTCGAGGAATTGATTTTCCAGTCCGGGCGACCAGTGCTGTTGGCGCCTGGCGGCAAGCTCGCGCGAACGCCCCGCCGCATTCTCGTCGCCTGGAACGGCGGTCGCGAAGCCGCGCGCGCGTTGGCGGCGGCGTCGCCGTTTTGTGAGGAGACTGACCAGGTTCTCGTCGCGTCGATCGGCGCGATTGCGTCGGATTTGGAAGGGCCTGAAAGCGCCGCTGAACTTCTCCGCCTGCACGGGGTCAGGGCGGAGTCGAGAAGCCGTCCGCTTGAGCGCGGCAGATCCGCCGAGGACGAATTGATGGCGCTCGCGCGCGAGGAACGCGCCGAGCTGATCGTCATGGGCGCCTATTCGCACTCGCGCTGGCGCGAGCTCGTGCTCGGCGGATTTACGCGCAAAATGCTGAAACAGGCGGAGTTTCCGCTGCTGCTCGCGCACTGAACCGGCGCGTGTCCGCGATCGCACTGGTTCGCCGGGGCGCGGCCCGATAAGATCGCCGGATGGACGATCCGAAGGCGTTTCAGATTACCGTTCGCGTTTACTATGAGGACACGGATTTTTCCGGCGTCGTCTATCATGCGCGCTATTTGCATTTCTTTGAGCGCGGCCGGACCGAGGCGCTGAGGTCTTGCGGCGTATCGCATACGGAGCTTTTGTCGCGCGCCGACCCGCTCGCCTTCGCGGTGCGCAAAATGACGACGGAGTGGATTTCCCCGGCGCGGATCGACGATCTCCTTGAGGTTTCGACGCGCTTCGTCGAAGTCAAAGGCGCGCGCATGTTGATCGCCCAGGATATTCGCCGGGGCCAAATGCTAATCGCGCGGGCCGATATCGAGGCCGCCTGCATGAACCTTCAGGGAAAGCCCCGGCGCCTGCCCGCCGAAATCGTCGCCCGTTTCGGGCTTTGACGCCGCTAGCGCCCGTTCCCCGACCTTCAAGACGGGAAACAGGCGCTAGTCATTTGATTTGGCGCGCGTTCTTGTCCGAAATCCGCCTGCGCTTTTCGGGAACGCGCTGGCGGGCGAAGGTCCAGCTTTCCTTAAACATCCACGACATAGGGTTCCGCAAGCACCGGAAATGGCGTCGAATGGCTGGACAGTTAATGCTCGAAGACGCTTGGCGGGCGTCGAAGGCAGCCGGAAATAATTTCGACGCGCTTCGACTTGCGGCGGCGTTCGCCGTGATCGTCTCGCATAGCTTCGAGATTGTCGGCGGCGCGCCGGCGCAAGAGCCGCTGCGCGTCTTGACCGCCGGCGATTCAAGCCTAGGCAGAATCGCGGTGATGACGTTCTTTGTACTGAGCGGGTTCCTGCTGACGCGAAGTTATGGCGCTGATCCGTCGTTCGTCTCCTTTGTCCGCAAACGTGCGCTGCGGATTGCGCCAGCGCTGATCGCTGTGGTTGCGGCCTCGGTGTTTTTCCTCGGCCCGGCGATGAGCGAGCTTTCGCCAGCGGCATATTTCGGCGATCCCGTTACCTGGAAATATTTCGCCAATCTCACTTTTTACACCGGCTTTGACGAATTGCCGGGTGTCTTCTCCGCGACGCCTGTGCCGGGCGTTGTAAATGGCCCGTTGTGGACCTTGAAATTCGAGGTCATGTGCTATCTGACGCTTTCACTGGCGGGCGCCGCCGGTGCGTTGCGCCCGCGCGCTGTCCTCATCTTTGTCTTCATCATGTATTTTGCAGGCGCGACGTTCGGGGATGGACCGGAGTCCGGCTGGCGATATTATGCTGAGAAATATGTCGATCTCGCGCGGCCATTTTTTGTCGGCGCGTTCTTCGCCCTTCATGCGAGTCGCACCGTATTGTCGGCTCGCTCCGCGCTAGTTTGCATTGCCGGTCTTTTTCTCGCCGCGCCTCTCGGCGTATTTAGCGACGCCTTTCCAATTTTCGGCGGCTATCTGGTCTTGTGGTTCGGGTTCGCGCCGCTGGGTCCGCTTGCCCGCGCCGGCCGTTTCGGCGATTTCTCCTATGGCTTTTACCTTTGGGGGTGGCCCGCCCAGCAATTTGTCGCGCAGGTCTTTGCCACATCCGATTGGCTTCACAATGTTGCCTTGGCGACGCCCCTGGCGTTGGTTTTGGCGGTGCTCAGCTGGACATTGGTCGAAAAGCCGGCGCTCGCCCTGAAGGAACAAAGGTCAAGAATTAAACTTTCAAAAGCTGGCGTTGGCCGCGCCAAAGCCTTTGCCGGTTCGACCGGAAGCCGCTATCAGGTTATGAAATCACGGGACTTCCGGCGGCGCCGTCAGGAATGACGCTTCCGGCTGGGGTTGTTTGCGCGTCGGTTTGGCGCCGCAAAAAGGTCGCATGATCGAGGTAGCCTCAGGGTCCGAAAGGGCCCGCTCAGTCAAACTGCAGGGGATTTAGAACCATGGAAGCAGAAGTCGCCGCAGCGGCCGGTACGACATTGGGCGGGGAGTTCAGCCTGCTGAGCCTGTTCCTGTCGGCAGGCCTCGTCGTCAAGGCCGTGATGGGAATTCTAATCGTCGCGTCGGTCTGGTCGTGGGCGGTGATTATCGACAAGTCGCTGCTTTTCGGGCGGTTGAAGTCGAAGTCGGCGCGCTTTGAGGATCAGTTCTGGTCGGGCCGGCCGCTTGACGAACTGCACCGCAAACTCGGGGACAAAGGCGACCACCCGATGGCGCGGGTGTTCACCGCCGGAATGACGGAATGGCAACGCGCCAAGGATATCGGACGCACCGAAGGCCTCGTCGCCGGCGCGCGCGACCGAATCGAGAAAGTGATGAACGTCGTCGTTTCCCGGGAGCTTGAGGGCGCTGAGCGAAATCTCGGGGTCCTCGCAACGATCGGTTCGGCGGCGCCGTTTGTCGGCCTGCTCGGCACCGTCTGGGGGATCATGACCGCGTTCCAGGCGATTGCGGCGACAAAAGACACGAACCTCGCGGTCGTCGCGCCCGGCATTGCGGAAGCGCTCTTTGCGACGGCGCTCGGCCTCCTCGCCGCCATTCCGGCGGTCGTCGGCTATAATCGCTACTCGGCCGCGCTGAATTCATATTCGGTGCGACTTCAGGGCTTCGCCGACGAATTCTCGGCGATCCTTTCGCGGCAACTGGACGAAAGGACGCGCTGATGGGCGCTTCAATGGGCGGCGGCGCGCACCGGCATCGTCCCGGCCGCACGCGAATGATGTCTGAGATCAACGTGACGCCGCTCGTCGACGTCATGCTTGTGCTGCTCATCGTCTTCATGGTCGCGGCGCCGTTGCTCACGGTCGGCGTTGCGGTCGATCTGCCTGAAACCGCCGCGCAGCCGATTCCCGAGCAGGGCGAACCGCTGACCGTGACGATCACTGGCGACGGGACGATTTTCGTTCAGGAAACGGCTGTCGAAATCGACAGCCTTGTTCCCCAGTTGGAGGCGATCGCGACCGCCGGCTACGACCAGCGCATTTTCATTCGCGGCGATCAGGCGCGCACTTACGGCGAAGTCGTTCAGGTCATGGGCAAGATCAACGCCGCCGGGTTTCGCCGCATCGGCCTTGTGACTGATCGGGAATTGAATTGACGCGGCGACCGTAAAGCAGGCCCCATGCGTTTTGGCGTTTTCGCTTCATTTCTGTTGCATGCATGCGCGCTTGGGCTGGCGTTTGTGTCGCTGCCTGAGTTCATGCGCACAAAGGTGATTGAAGCGCCGGTCATCCCGATCGAATTGATCGACGAGGCTGAGCTCGCTGAGATGACCAGCGTCCCGGCGATGGCGCCAAAACCCAAGCCCAAGGCGGAGAAGCCGCCCGATCTGCCAAAGCCCGAAGTAGAAACGCCGAAGCCGACGCCGAAAGCCGAGCCGGAACCCGCGCCGAAGCCGGAGCCGAAGGCCGAGGAAAAAAAGCCGGAACCAAAACAGGCTGAAGTAAAGCCCAAGCCGAAGGAAAAGCCGAAGCCGAAAAACGAAGACCTCGACCTCGACGCCCTGTCGGCGCTGGTCGACAAATCACGGAAGTCGGCGGCGTCCTCCGACGCCGATTCCGACGCAGCGATCGAGGCTGACCGCGCGCAGGAAGCGATCGGCGCCGGCGATCGTCTGACCGCGACGGAGGTCGATAAAATGCGAGCCGCGGTGTCGCGCTGCTGGAATGCGAGCGCGATCATTGGCGCGCCCGAGCCCGAAAAGCTAGTTGTCGAGATTGATATCGACCTTAATCGGGACGGCACCCTCAGCGGCGCGCCGAGGGTCGCAAACGCGCTGGAGATCAATCTTTCAGGCAACAGGTTCTGGAAAGTCGCCGAGCAGACTGCTGTCCGCGCCGTTCAGGCTTGCGCCCCCTATGATTTCTTCGATCCCGCGCGCTACCAGGAATGGAAGGCGTTCACGTTGAATTTCGACCCCAGCATCATGGCGGGATTTTAAGCGCCTTTCTGAGCGCGGCGCCTTCATAGGGGGCCGCGAAGCATCTACGGTCAGCGGCCGGCGGCGGCCCTTCGAGCAGGAAACGAAATAATGAAACAGGCGATTTTGGCGATCCTTG
Source organism: uncultured Alphaproteobacteria bacterium (assembly GCA_902826095.1). Lineage (GTDB taxonomy): Bacteria > Pseudomonadota > Alphaproteobacteria > Caulobacterales > Parvularculaceae > Amphiplicatus. The sequence continues at coordinate 9,755 of CADEDN010000006.1, forward strand.
CGGCGGCGGTTTTTGTTGCGGCGCCGTCAGCCCAAGCTCGCGTTCGGATCGACATCACGCAAGCCAATGTCGAACCCATGCCCGTCGCCGTTCCGGATTTCATCGGCGTCGATAATCAGGCCCCGGGATTGGGACGCGACATTACGGGCGTCATCATGGCGGACCTCGACCGCTCCGGCCTGTTCAGTGTCATCGACCAACGCGCTTATGTCGAGAAATTGACCAGCGTCGACGTCCGGCCGCGTTTCGCCGACTGGCGCATCATCAACGCGCAAGTGCTCGTCGCCGGCGAGGTTCGCCAAACCCCGGACGGCCGGATCGAGGTCGCAACGCGCGTCTGGGACGTCTATTCGAATGAGCAGCTCGGCGCAGTTTCGTTCAAGACGCCGGCCGACAATTGGCGACGCGCCGCCCACAAAGTCGCGGATTTCGTTTATAAGTCGCTCACCGGCGAAGAGGGCTATTTCGACACGCGTATCGTCTACATTCATGAGACGGGGCCGAAAGAAAAGCGCACCAAACGGCTGATGATCATGGACCAGGACGGCGCCAATTCCGTCCTATTGACCGACGGCCTCAATTATCAGGCGCTGACGCCGCGCTTTTCGCCGACGCAACAGCAGATCACCTACATGGCGCTTTTCGACAATCGCCCCGGTCAGGTCTATCTCTTCAACATCGAAACCGGCGAGCAGGAGCAACTCGGGACGTTTCGCGGCATGACGTTCGCCCCGCGGTTCACGCCGGACGGCACGCGCGTGCTGATGTCCATGGAGCGCGGCGGAAATTCAGACGTGTTCATGATGGAATTGGCGACGCGCCGGCTGACGCGCCTGACGGACAATCCCGGCATCGACACTTCGCCGACAATGTCGCCGGATGGACGACGCATCGGATTCACCTCGGATCGCGGCGGCACCGAGCAAATTTATGTGATGAACGCCGACGGATCGGCCCCCAAGCGAATCACCTTCGGCGAAGGCCGCTATCAGACGCCGGTCTGGTCTCCGCGCGGCGATCTTGTCGCCTTCACGCGCCAATACCAGGGCCGCTTTTACATCGGCGTCATTCGCCCCGACGGCGGCGGCGAGCGGTTGCTGACAGAGAGCTATCTCGACGAAGGGCCGACCTGGGCGCCAAACGGGCGTGTTCTCATGTTCTTCCGCGAGGCGTCGCCTGGCGCGGGTCCCTCGCTCTGGTCCGTCGATCTCACCGGCCGCAATCTGCGCCGCGTCCGAACGCCGGGCGATTCGTCTGATCCCGCCTGGTCGCCGCCGCTTCCCTGAGCGGTTGTCCGCGCAGGGCGCCGCACCTGTAACGCATTTTTCATTTTGACCCCGGATTGGTCCCGCTTGATCGCGACTCCGGACCCCTCTACGGTCCCCCGAATCGGCGTTATGTTGGTTAATCTTTAATGATTGTCCGGCAGCGTGCCGACAAAGATCGGAATGGGTTGGGCGACGCTCGGCCATTCTGGGGACACAAATGGAAATTAGTGGGGGCTGGTGCGGGGGCGCGCTCGCCAAAGGCCCGCCGAGCGAGAGTGGAGCACGAAGGAAAAATGAACGTGAAATCATCGATGAAACTGATCGGCGTGGTGGGATTGATGGCGCTCGCAGCAGCGTGCGCAAGCAAGTCCTCAACCGGCCCGGATGTCGCGGCGACCGGCAATACGAACGGCGGCGTCACGTCAGGCGCGGTGACGCCCGGCAGCCAGGAAGATCTCGAGCAAAATGTCGGTCACCGTGTTTTCTTCGGATACGATCAATATTCGCTGTCGCCACAGGCTCAGGCGACCCTTCAAAAGCAGGCTGACTTCCTCAAGCAATATCCGAGCGTCTCAGTGCAACTCTCAGGCAATTGCGACGAGCGCGGAACGCGCGAATACAACCTTGCGCTCGGCGCGCGTCGCGCCGAAGCCGCTCGCGCTTACCTTGTAAGCCTCGGCGTCGACTCCTCCCGTCTGACGACGGTGTCTTACGGCAAGGAGCGCCCGATTGATCCGCGCTCTACGGAAGACGCCTGGTCGCTGAACCGCAATTCGACGACGACAATTGTCAACGTCGGCGCGTAAAGCTGATTGAGCGAAGATTGTGGGGCGCGTCAGCGGGAAGCTGGCGCGCCCTCATTGTTTTGGGCGGTGTATCGTTTTCGCCATAGATTTGTCGTCACGAGCCGTTAGCCTCGTCGACGGCGGCTCCGAAGTCTCGGTTTCGAAAAGGATTGATCGACATGCGTAACCTTCAACAATTCTCAGCGGCGACGTTTGCGGCGTTGATGATCGCAGCGACGCCGGCGTCCGCCGGCACCAAGGATCGCGTTGAGGCGCTGGAAGCCGCCGTCGCGCAACTGAAGGCGTCGTCGCCCGCGGCGCTGGAGTCGAACGCCAAGATCGACCGGCTTGAAGCCGAGGTGCGGTCGTTGACCGGCCGTGTCGAGGAGTTGACGCACGAGCTTGATCAAACGCGCGCGCGTCTCGATTCGGTGAGCGCTGCGCTCGCCGGCGGCCCAGCCGGCGGTCCAGTCAACCTCTCGGGGCAACCTGCTGGCGCGAACGACCTTATTGCGAACGAGATTAGCCGAGCGGGCGCTGACGTGACGCTCCCGCTCGATCCGGAGGCGGCTTACGCCTATGCATCGGAATTTCTGGTCGCCAACGACTATGCGCGCGCCGAGCGCGCCTTCAATATGTTCCTTGAGTCCTTTCCTAATCACCCGCGCTCAGCGGATGCGCAATTCAGGCTCGGTGAAGTTTATCTCGCTTCAAACAAGAATTCAGAAGCCGCAGAAACCTTCATCGCCTTCATCCGCGCCTATCCGAAAAGCGCCCGGGGCGCGGAAGCGTATTTGAAGCTAGGTACGGCGTTCTCGCGCCTTAGCCAGTCATCGGAAGCCTGCAAGGTCTTCAAGACGCTGAAAACGAAATACCCGACCGCCGCGCCGGCCGTCATTCAGCGCACGGATGTGGAGATGGCGCGCATCGATTGCCGCTGATCAGTGAGCGACTTCCCCGCGGCCGGAAAACCGCCGATTGATCCGGCCGGTTTCCAGCTTCTCTGGGAGCGGCTTTCCGCGCCGCCGCGCTTGCTGCTGGCGGTGTCCGGCGGTTCGGATTCGATGGCGCTGATGCGCCTTGCCGCGCCCCTGAATGCGTCTGGAAAAGCTGTCATTTCCGTCGCAACCGTCGATCACGGTCTGCGGGAAAGCTCGCGCGGCGAAGCGCTGTTTGTCGCGAAGCACGCCAGTGAGCTCGGTCTTTCTCATGAAATCCTGCCCTGGCTCGGCGCAAAGCCGAAGACCGCCATCCAGGAAGCCGCCCGGCATGCGCGCTATTGCCTCCTGATCGAGCATGCGATTGACCGGCGGGCGTCGGTGATCATGACCGCCCATACAGCCGAAGATCAGGCGGAAACGGTGCTGATGCGCGCCGCGCGCGGATCGGGCCCGCGCGGCCTTGCCGGCATGGCGGACGATTCGCTTGTCGCTGCGGGGCCGTCGGAGCCGATCAGATTGGTGCGGCCGCTGCTCGGAGTCCGGCGCGAGGCCCTGCGCGCCTTCCTTCAGGCGGCCGCCCTTTCCTACATCGATGATCCCTCGAATGAAGATCCAACCTTCGAGCGCGTCCGAGCGCGCCGCGCGCTCAGTGAGCTTGAGCGCGTTGGTGTTCTCCACGTCGAGGCGCTGGCGCAGACGGCGACCGAGATGCGGGCGTCGTCGAACACGCTTGGCGCTATGGAATTCGCCCGCTTTGCAGCACTTGGCGGCCGGTTCGACCCCCTGGGGGCGGTCAGTCTGGACAGGCCGGACCTTTCGCACGGGGATATTTCGCTCGTCGCAAGGCTCATCTATGCGGTCGGCGGCGGCCAATATCCGCCAAACAGCGCCGCGACCGCCACCGCGCTTGGCGGAGCGTTTGAGCGTAAGGGATCGTCCCTTGGCGGCGCTTTGATCCGGGTCGGAACGCGGCTTGTTATCTGCCGGGAGCCGGCCGGCGTATTGGGTCGGTCGGGACGGATTGGCGTGGCATCCGCCCCGATCAGTCCCGGCGAAAGCATTCTTTGGGACCGACGGTTCATTGTCCGCAACAATCATGACCGGTCGGCCGACGTCCGTCCTATGGGGGCGGAAGGCGCCAAGCGGGTCGCCGATGAGGAGGATGCCCAAGCCGCTTCCGCCGCGCCGGCGCTTTGGATTGACGACCGCCTCGTCGAATCGCCCTGGGGCGGCGGGGCAAGCTTCCGGTCGTTGGCCGAAGAGCGATTTTTCCGCAGCGTTAACAGGTTCGATCGAAATTACGTGTTTGTGAAGAACGCAGGTGGCGCCGCCCTTCTTTAACACCTATCTTCTAGCTTTGCCCGCTCGGTCGGAAAGGACGACTTGAATGAATGGACGCAACCTCCTCATTTGGGGCCTCGTCTTTGTATTTTTCATATTCGCGTTGCAAAGATTCGATTTCCAGAAGCCGAGCCCCGCAGCCGAGAGTCTGTCCTATTCGCAGTTTGTGACCAAGATTGATGCGGGCCAGATCAAGACTGCGGAGATTGACCGCGGAAATGTGAAGGGAACGCTGTCGGACGACAAGGCGTTCGTCACGGCGATCCCTGAGGGCTCGGGCGTCGCAGTCGCCGACCGGCTGAACCAGTCCGGCGCGCAGACGAGGATCAAGCCCGAAGAACAGCTCCCGCTGCTCTTGTCCGTGCTCTTCAACATTCTGCCATTCGTCATTTTCCTCGCCTTTTTCTTTTTCGTCGTGCGGCAGATGCAGGGCGCCGGCGGGAAGGCGATGGGCTTTGGCAAGAGCCGGGCGAAGCTTTTGACGGAGCGTCAGGGCCGCGTCACCTTTGACGACGTCGCGGGCATCGACGAGGCGAAAGAGGAACTTGAGGAAATCGTCGAATATCTGAAAGACCCGATGAAGTTTCAGCGCCTCGGCGGGAAAATCCCGAAAGGCGCGCTGCTCGTCGGTCCGCCCGGCACCGGCAAGACTTTGCTGGCGCGCGCCATCGCCGGCGAAGCGAACGTTCCCTTTTTCACGATCTCGGGCTCGGATTTTGTCGAGATGTTTGTCGGCGTCGGCGCGAGCCGTGTCCGCGACATGTTCGACCAGGCGAAGAAGAATGCGCCGTGCATCATATTCATCGATGAGATCGACGCTGTCGGCCGCCATCGCGGCGCCGGCCTTGGCGGCGGCAATGACGAGCGCGAACAGACCCTCAATCAGCTTCTGGTCGAGATGGACGGTTTTGAGTCGAACGAAGGCATCATCCTTATCGCGGCGACCAATCGTCCGGATGTCCTCGATCCGGCGTTGTTGCGTCCGGGCCGTTTCGACCGACAGGTCGTTGTTCCGAACCCGGACGTTGTCGGTCGCGAGAAGATTCTCAATGTGCACGCGAAGAAAGTGCCGTTGGCTCCTGACGTCAGCCTACGCACAATCGCGCGCGGCACCCCCGGCTTTTCCGGCGCCGACCTCGCCAACCTTGTAAATGAGGCGGCGCTCCTTGCGGCGCGGCGGGGCAAGCGTTTTGTCACTTCGAAGGAATTCGACGACGCGAAAGACAAGGTCATGATGGGCGCCGAGAGGCGTTCAATGGTGATGACTGAGGAAGAAAAAATGCTGACCGCTTACCATGAGGCGGGGCATGCCGTGGTCGCCTTGTCGGTTCCAGGTTCCGATCCGGTTCATAAGGCGACGATCATCCCGCGCGGCCGCGCGCTCGGGATGGTGCAATATCTGCCGGAACGCGATCGCTATTCTTTCTCGCTCGAACAAATGAAGGCGCGTCTTGCAAGCGCCATGGGCGGGCGTGTCGCTGAGGAACTGAAATTCGGCGTCGAAAAGGTCACGTCCGGCGCGTCTTCGGACATCGAATATGTAACGCGCCTTGCGAGGGCGATGGTCACAAAATACGGGCTATCCGAAAAACTCGGGCCTATCGCCTATGCGGAAGATGAGGGCGAGGTTTTCCTCGGTCAGTCGATCGCGAGAACAAAGGCGATTTCATCAGAAACCGCGAAAATGATCGAAGACGAGATCAAGCGGTTCGTCACCGAGGGATACGAAAAGGCGCGTCGAATCCTGACGGAACGAAACGTCGATTTCGAGCGTCTCGCGCAAGCGCTTCTTGAGTTCGAAACCCTCACGGGCGAAGAAATCAATGCGCTGTTGCGCGGCGAGAGGATTGTCAGAAAAGAATCGAATGATGCGGGCGACACGCCGCCCACAGCCTCGGTGCCGACCACCGGCGCGCGCCCAGGGCCGGAAACCGGCTTTAAGCCAAGCCCGGCCGGGGCTTAATCAGGCATCTTCACGGCGCCCACAAAGGATTGGCTGTGAGCGCCGCCGCTTGACCGCGGGGCCGCGTGCAGGACAATAGGCCAACAAGAAAAGCTCGCGGCCGCGCATGAAGGTCGGTTTTCTATTCAATCACGACGCCGGACATCAGGCGTTTCATCTTCTTCCGATCATCAACGCTTATGCGTCGATGCGGCCTGAGGACGACGTGCGCGCCTATGTCGGCGGCGAAGCGATGCTTGAGGCTGTCAACGCCGGCCTGACGCCGGGCCGCGGCCGCGTCGCGCTCGTCGATTTGCCGTTGCCGCCGATCGCCGGCGAAATCTTGCGCGCGGTTGACAATGTCGCGCCGGCGAGCCGGCTCGCGCGACTACGCTTTAATGTCGAGCTGTTTAGGGATCTCGACGCGCTGGTCGCGCCCGAACGAACCTGCCTCCTCTTGAAGGAGCTGATTGGGCCTTCGCTGAAATTCATCCACTGCCGGCATGGCGCAGGCGATCGCGCCATGGGATTCCACCCTACGCTGAAGAATTTCGATTTGCTTTTGCTTCCTGGACCGAAATTCGTGCGGCGACTCGTCGACGTCGGCGCACTGCATGACAGCAATCGCCACGCGTTCATCGGTTACCCGAAATTCGACGCCGTCGCGCTAAAGGCGCCGCCCAAGAACTTCTTCGGCAATCCCAACCCGACCGTCGTATACAATCCGCATTTCTCACCCGAGCTCTCTTCCTGGTTCAAGATGGGCGTCGACGTGCTCGACTGGTTCGCCGCCAATCCTGATCTCAATCTGATTTTCGCGCCTCATGTAATGCTTTTCACGCGGCGTTATCATATCGAAGCGTCGTCCCTGAAGTTCGAATTCAGAAAGCGGGTGCCTTCACGCTTCAGCCATCGATCCAACATATTGATCGACCTTAATTCAACACGCCTTTTCGACATGAGCTACACGCTTTCCGCCGACGTTTATCTTGGCGATGTTTCAAGCCAGGTCATGGAATTCATCGCGCAGCCGCGACCATGCATTTTTCTCAATCCGCATCAGATCCGCTGGAAGGACAATGACGCCTTCGCCGCGTGGAACCTCGGGCGCGTCGTTGAGCGGATGGACGATTTCGGCCCGGCGATCAGAGCGTCGCTAGCCAATCGCCGGGAGTTCGCCGGCGCGCAAGGATCGCATTTCCGGGATACGTTCGATCTGACCGAAACGCCGTCAGCGGTGCGCGCGGCGCAAGCGATTGCGGACTATCTTGAATCGCGTAAAACGTTCAGGGACGACCGAATGCTCGTTCCGTTGAGGGCGGCTTCATGACGATCAAGCGATCGCTCGCAGCTTTCTTTGCTTTGGTTTCCGCCTGCGCCGCTGATAGGCCGCTGGCGCTTTCCGGGTGGGCGAGGAACAATCCCGATTGGGTCGAAAGCGTCGAGCCTTTCCGCGTCGATGGCGACATCTATTACGTCGGCTCGCGAGGGCTCTCGAGTTTTCTCATAGTGTCGCGGGAAGGGCATTTTCTGATTGACGGCGGCATGCCAGAGAACGCTGAGATGGTCGCTGACAGCGTGAAGGCGCTCGGCTACGATATCCGCGATGTCAAATACCTCCTTAACTCGCATGCGCATTTTGACCATTCCGGCGGCCTCGCTGCGCTGAAAGAAATGAGCGGAGCGATCATGGTCGCGACCAAAGGCGATTGCTCGGCGCTCGAAGGCGGGTTCTATCTCGGCTCGGAGTCCGATCATGATTTTGACGCGCCGCCGGTAAAGGTCGACCGCGTGATCTCCGACGGCGAGACGCTGACCCTCGGCGGCGTCACGCTTACCGCTCATTTGACGCCGGGCCACACGCGAGGCTGCACCACCTGGACGATGACGTCCGGCGGCAAACAGGTTCTTTTTTTCTGCAGCGCCACCGTCGCGAATAACCGGTTGGTTGCGACAAAGGCCGCGCCGGCGCAGTATGACGGCATTGTCGAAGCATATAAATCGACATTCGCAAAAGCGAAGGCGTGGCGCCCGGATATTTTCCTCGCCAACCACCCGGGCTTTTTCGATATGGGCGAGCGCCTTGACCGCCGAAAAGCGGGCGACGCTGACGCCTTCGTCAATCAGACTGCATTTCCCGCGCATCTTGCGAAGATGGAGGCGGCGTTCGAACAATCGCTTGCGGAACAGGCGGCGACGGCCGAAAGCAGGTGAAAGGCGTCAAAATTCCGCTGATCATGGGCGTTGTTAACGTGACGCCTGACTCTTTTTCCGACGGCGGATTTTTTCTCGATCCGGGCAGAGCGGTTGATCACGCGCTTGGCCTCGTCGACGAAGGCGCCGCCATTCTCGATATAGGCGGCGAATCGACGCGGCCCGGCTCAGACGCGGTTCCAGCCGAGATTGAACTTTCGCGCGTCATTCCCGTCGTAAGGGCGCTCGCGGCGCAGACTGCGGCGCCGATTTCCATTGACACAAGAAAGCCGGACGTCGCCCGCGCCTGCGCCGACGCTGGGGCGTCGATCTGGAACGATGTCTCAGCGCTCACCTACGCAAGTCACAGTCTCGCCGTCGCCGAAAAACTCTCCTGCCGCATTGTGATCATGCACGCGCAAGGAGACCCCAAAACGATGCAAGATGATCCAACCTATGGCGACGTCGTCGACGAGGTGCTGTTCAGCTTGAAGCGCCGCATCGATGCGTGCGAGCGCGCTGGAATTGAGAAGAGTCGCCTTATTGTCGATCCCGGCGTCGGATTCGGCAAGACGCTCGCGCACAACCTCTCATTGATCGCGAATTTGAATCGCTTTTCCAGCCTTGGCGCCCCGATCTTGCTCGGGGCGTCGCGCAAACGGTTCATCGCCGCTGTCGATCGCCATGCGCCTGCTTCCGACCGGCTTGGGGGATCGATTGCGGCGGCTCTGGCCGGGGCCGCCAGAGGCGCTTCTATCCTGAGGGTCCATGACGTATCGGCGACGCGGCAGGCTCTCTCAGTATATTCCGCGATAGATTCGGCCGCTTCGGCGCCCTATGGGGAAGCCGTTAAGGGATTGCTCGGATCGGCGCCTTAGAATTGCCGGTCGGCCAAGGGAGTATCGGGCGATGCGCGGAGATGAGGAAGCGCCGGCTGCGCCGAAAAAGGAGCGCGCGATATTCGGCACAGACGGCGTGCGCGGCCTCGCCAATGAGGGCGCGATGACGCCCCAGTCTATTCTGAGGCTCGGCATGGCCGTCGGCCGCTATTTCCGGAACGGCGAGCACCGTCATCGCGTCGTGATCGGGAAAGACACGAGGCTCTCCGGCTACATGATTGAGCCGGCGCTGACCGCGGGATTTGCGGCTTCGGGAATGGACGTATTTCTCTTGGGCCCCTTGCCGACGCCGGCGATGGCGATGTTGACAAGATCGCTTCGCGCCGATCTGGGCGTGATGATCTCGGCGTCGCATAATCTGTACCATGACAATGGCGTCAAGTTTTTCGGCCCGGACGGCTACAAGCTTTCTGATGCGGCCGAGCTCGAGATTGAGCGATTGATGGGCGAGGACCAGTCAGAAGGATTGGCCGCGCCGGCGGACCTCGGCAGGGTTAAGCGGGTTGACGACGCCGGGGCGCGATACATCGAGTTCGCAAAAAACGCCTTTCCGCGCGGCATGTCGCTCGAAGGCCTTCGGGTCGTGATCGATTGCGCCCACGGCGCGGCTTACAAGGTCGCGCCGACGGTGCTTTGGGAGCTTGGCGCTGACGTCAAGTCGATCGGCGTTGAGCCGAACGGCTTCAATATCAATCAAGATTGCGGCTCGACGTCGACAAAGGCGCTCCAACAGGCCGTAATTGAATATCGCGCGGATATCGGCATCGCGCTCGATGGAGACGCGGATCGCGTCGTCATTTGCGACGAGAAGGGGAGAGCGGTTGACGGCGATCAGTTGCTTGCGCTTATCGCGCGCTCGCTCAAGGCCCGCAATGAGCTGAAGGGCGCCGGCGTCGTCTCGACGATCATGTCGAATTTCGGTCTCGAGCGCTTTCTCGAGGGGCATAAATTGCGCCTCGAGCGGACGAAAGTCGGCGACCGTTATGTTGTCGAGGCGATGCGGGCGAAGCGTATGAATGTCGGCGGCGAACCGTCCGGCCATATCATTCTCAGCGACTATTCAACGACCGGCGACGGCCTTGTGACGGCCTTGCAGGTGCTGGCGGTCGTCGCCGGAGACAACGCGCGCGTCAGCGACGCCTGCCGCGTGTTCGAGGCGGTGCCGCAAGTGATGAAAAACGTGCGGGTGACCTCGGGCGCGCCGCTTGAGAATGCAGGCGTCAAGGCAGCGATTTCCGCCAGCGAAACGAAACTCGGCAAGACGGGTCGGATCGTCATCCGCAAGTCCGGTACGGAACCTTTGATACGCGTGATGGCGGAAGGAGAGGATCAAAAGCTCGTCGCCTCGGTCGTCGACGACATCTGCGAGGCGATTGACAGAGCGAAGGGCTAAGAAGGCTTCATCGCCCGCTTCGACCGCCAGCAGCAGTCATTAGCGACGCCATGGCGATGAGAAAAACGCCGAAGCCGAACAGCCGCCAGGTCGCGCCGAGATCGACGCCGATGGCGAAAGCCGCCTCCGGGAAAAGTTGAACGCCCAGCGAAACCAAGCAGCAGGCAAGGCCCGCCCAAAGCAATTGTCCTGTCGTCATCTCGCGCTCCCTTCGCTAATCTCCGCCGGCGACGGGCGTGATAAGCGCCGCTGGCGGCGGCATTAGGGAGAGATTGAGGCATTGCGGGGACGAGTCCTCATCATCGCGGGTTCCGATCCCTCCGGCGGCGCAGGCGTGCAGGCGGACATCAAAACGGTGACCGCGCTTGGCGGCTATGCGGCAGCAGCGATAACGTCCATCACTGTGCAGAACACGACCGGGGTCAAGAGCGCGCATCCCGTCGCCCCGGCAGTCATCCGAGAGCAAATTATCGCCGTTCTGGAGGATATCGGCGCCGACGCGATCAAGATCGGGATGATTGGTGAGCGGATGGCGGGGATTGCAATCGCCGACGCGCTCGTCGACTGCGCGCCGGCGATCCCGCTGATCCTTGATCCCGTGCTTGTCGCGACGAGCGGCGATTCGCTCGCCGACGCCGGAGTGCCGGCATTATTGCTTGAGCGCCTCATTCCGATTTCGGCGGTCGTCACGCCGAACGCGGAGGAGGCGCGCCGCCTGACGGGTTTGGCGGTCAAGTCAGTTGACGATCTCGTCGCCGCCGGCGTCTCTCTTATCCAGCGCGGCGCAACCGCGGCGCTCGTCAAGGGCGGTCATCTCGACGGCGATTTTGTCGAAGACGCGCTAGTCACGCTTGACGGCGTGCGGGTATTTCGCAATCAGCGGCTTGCGACGACTTCGACGCACGGCACGGGATGCACCCTGGCGTCGGCGGTGGCGACCGGCGTCGCTCAGGGATTGCCGCTTGCTTCGGCGGTCGCGCGAGCGATCGACTATGTACATGAGGCGATACGCACAGCGCCCGGATTCGGCTCGGGCCGCGGCCCTCTCAATCACGCCTGGCCGCTGCGAGCCGATTAGGCGCCGTGACTGGACCGAAAGGCCCAGAACCGAGCAGCCGCGTAGTTCCAGACGAAAACGATCGGCACTGAAATCAATTTCGCGATCGGCTCGGCGAAATAAGAAACCAGCCCGAAAACGATGAGGGTCGACAAGACGACGCCGACGAGATTCGATGCGATAAAGCGCAGGGCTTGCGTCCAGACCGCTCCATCCGCCGACGAGGCCGCGAAAGTCCAGCGCCGGTTCAGCAGGAAGCTGACGAAAACGCCAGTCGAATAGGTGGCGACATTGACCGCGGCGGCGGGAACTTCCGTCGTCGTCACGATCGTAGTGAAGAGTGCGAAGTCTATCAGCGTCGTCAATAATCCGACGGCGCCGAAGCGCAGGATCGTGGCGTCGGCGCCCGGCGCTCCGCGAAGGAGACCCGAAAATAAGGCCCTCAGCCGCTCGCTCATGGCCGCTGCGGATCGTCGATCGTGGGGCGCATTTCATCCGCGCTGGGCGAGGGATTGTTCAGCGCAGCTTCAATGATTGGAATCGGGCGACGCTTCGACTGCATGAAGATGCGGCCGAGATATTCACCCATGATTCCGAGAAACATCGCGTTCAACATGATCGATATGAGCAACAGCACCGTCGTCGTGGCGAAGCCAGCGGGCCAATCCTGGCCAAACAGAAGGCGGCCGATCAGGTAAACGAAAATCACCACGAAAGTGAGCGTCGCGATGACCAGGCTGACGAGGGACGCGATGCGCAACGGAATGAGCGAGTGATTGAGGATGCCGTCGACCGCAAGGCCGATCATCGCCCGCCATGGAAATTTGCTCTCGCCCGCGATGCGCGCCTGGCGATCATACTCAATCGGCGCCTGCGAAAAGCCCATGGAGCTGATCAAGCCGCGCACATAGGGCGATGTGTCCTCGACTCTGCGCAGCTCGTCCAGAATCTTGCGGTCGACAAGGCGAAATTCGCCCGCGTCGATCGGCAAGTCGTCTTCGCTTAGCGCCCGCATCAGCCTATAAAATGTGCGCCGCGTGAAAGCGACAAACGGCGAATCCTTGAGGGAACGGCGGACGCCATAGACAACCTGATGCCCCGCCTCCCAAAGTTTCAGCATTTCTGGAATGAGTTCAGGCGGGTCTTGCAAATCGCAGTCGATCTGCACCGAACAGTCGCCGCGAGCGGCCTTGTACGCGACAAGCACGGAGCGTTGATAGCCGTAGTTGCGCGCGAAACGGATCACCCGGACGCGCGGGTCCGCGTCCGCGATCGCCTTCAAAAGCGCGAAGGTGCGGTCGGTGGAGTGATTGTCAGTAAAGACAATTTCAAACTGATAGGCTGGCAGCGATTGAAACACCCTGATGACAGCCTCATAGGCGCGATGGACATTCTCCTCCTCGTTAAAGGCGGGGATGAGCACGGAAACGAGTTTCTTTCTCACTGAAGCGGTCATCTTGAATCGCCCCTGGCCGCCTTAATCATCCGGCCTATTCCTTCTTCAAATGGCGTCCTTGCGCGCCACCCGAGCAATTGGCCGGCCCGTTCGGGATCGCCGTATAGATGCCTTGCGCCCGCCGCCGCGCTCGCGTCGCCGGTCCGAATGAGGCCGCTCGGCGCGCCGGTCGCGCGTGCGATGACCTTCGCGGCGTCTCCCATCGCGACGGCCGCGCCGGAGCAAATGTTGATGGGTCCAGGGCCGACATCGATATCGCTAAGCGCAATCAGCGCTTCAATGAGATCGTCTATATAGAGAAGGTCGCGGGTCGCCGCCGGATCATTGATGGTGATCGGCTCGCCGCGAAGGCAACGCTCGATCATGAGCGGCACGAGGAATTCATTTGATTGCCCGGGACCGTAAATCAACGCCAATCGAGCGTTTGCTATTCTGAAGGGAAGCTTGCCTGCGGCGACGCTCAGGTAATGCGTTCCAGCGACAGCAGCGGCGCCATAGGGCGTCAGCGGCTGTTCGCGCGCGGCCTCGTCATAGGGAAGCGGGGCGGCGCCGTACTCGGCGAGTGTGCCGGTGCGAACAAGCGCCCGAGCCGGCCTTGGAGCGCTTGCCGCCGCCTCGACGATGCGAATGAGATCGCCCACTGACTCCCTGAACAGATCGCCGGTCCCGCCGATCGTCGGCGGCGTCTGCCCGTGCGTTCGGCCGGCGACATAATATATTCTGGACGGCTCGCACGCACGGAAGAAATCGCGAAGCGCGCGGTCATCGCTCACATCGACGCGATGCGCGGTGATGCTCCGCATATAGGGATCAAGTCGTCCAAGATCGGTGCGCGGTCGAGCAAGGACATGCACATTCTCGCCGCGGCCCGCCAGGGTCTTCGCAAGATGGCTGCCGATAAACCCGGCGCCGCCGACAATTAAAGTGTCCGCCATTGCGCCTTGTCGCCTCCGGAATAAGCCGTCGCGCCCCTCGTCACCCGACAATCATCGGTCTTGGCAGCGGGATGACGAACTTGCCGCCTCGCGCCAGAAACGCCGACTGCTGCACCTTTATCTCGTCAAAGAAATTCCACGCGAGAACAAAAACAATGTCAGGGCGCTCTTGCGCGATCGCTTCAACGGGTTTGATGGGAATGCGCGTATTCGGCGAATGAAGGCCTTGCTTCAGCGGGTTCTTGTCGACCAGAAACTCAAGATAGTCGCGCCCGATGCCGTAATAGGTGATAAGCGTGTTGCCGCGCGCTGATGCGCCGTAGCCGACGATTTTCTTTCCTTGCTCCCGAAAGCGGGAGAGCATCGTCCGCAGTTCAGCGCCGATAGCATCGACCCGTTTGACAAGTTCGACATAGCTCGTTCTTTCGAGCATCCCGCCGTCTTTCTCCTCCTGCAGCATCTTGCCGACAATAGGCTGTCGTTGCTTGCCTGCAGACTTTCTCGCCAGGAACACGCGCATTGAGCCGCCATGAATTTTCGGCAGCGGATCAACATCAACAACCTCCATGTCGAAAAACTCTCCAAGTTTCACAATCGACAGAAGGCTGAATTGGGACACATGCTCGTGGTACATATTGTCGAATAAATTTCGCTCCAGCATTTCCTTGGCGCGCGGAACCTCAACGACAAAATAGCCGTCCCCCGACAGGAAGACGGTTATGCTTTTCATGAACGTGTGAAGGTCGCCGATGTGGTTGAATGTGTTCGAGGTCGCGATGATTTTCGCCGGGCCGCGTTGCGCGCGCAAAATTTCAGCGCTCCGCGGCGTGAAGTAATCCAGATGAACTTCGACGCCGCGTTTGTTCGCAAGCTCAGCGATATTGGCGGCCGGGTCGACGCCAAGCGTTTTGGCGCCAAGCGCATTCGCCGCCGCCAGCATCAGCCCGTCATTGCAGCCGATGTCAACGATCAAGCCGTCGCGCCCGGCCAAGGCGAAGAGACGATCGGCCAATTCCGCGAAATGCGCATGCATGGTCGCGGCGCCGGACGGCACATACAAATAATGCCGGAAAAAATCCGGCGGAATCTGGTCCGCGACCTGGATAAGCCCGCAATTGAGGCACACTTGGGTGTTCAGCCCGAAAGCCGGCTGCTTCTTGTCGATATCTTCGGGGCGGATCAGCATTTGCGCCGGCGCGTGGTCGCCAAGCGGCAGATACAAAAAAGGATCCGCGGCGAGGCACGCTCTGCATTGGGCTAGCCTGTCCATTCATCAACTCCTGTCGAATTGCGCCGACTTCGGCGAAACCGGATATCAATGAGATTTCGCAAATTCCTCGAAGGTATCGTGCATGTAATCGATTTGCGCTTCCGTCAGCCCATGATGGCAGGCGAGGAGAACGCCGCCGCGCATCACAGCGTCGGCGAAGGGATAGCCGTTCGGCGCTGCCTTGTGGGTCACGCCCTTCATCGCCGGCTGCCGCAAGACGTTGCCTGTAAAGACGACGCGCGTCTGAATGTCCCGCTTTTCGAGGAAAATCTGCATATCGCGCCGCGAAAAGGGCGCGTCATCGCGAATCGTCAACGCGAAGGCGAGCCAGCCGGTGCGCGATTGCGGCGCTTGCCTCGGCAGGATGAACCAATTCTCGTATTTCTTGAAGAAGTCGAACTGCCGCTTGAAGTTGTGTTCGCGCGCGGCGATGTTTTTTTCCAGCTTGTCAAGTTGAACAAGCCCGAAGGCGGCGCCCATTTCCGACGGTTCGACATTATAGCCGAGCATCTCGAAGACAAATTTGGCGTCGTAGCTGTAGCCGCCGATGTCGACGTTGAAGCGGTTTTCGACCGTTTCCGATTCCACGAACAGCGACGACGACCGCCCCCAGGATCTAAGAAGGGTTGCGTGACGCGCCATCTCCTCGTCATTGACGCAGATCATCCCGCCGTTGCCGGCGGCGTTGATGACGTGCGATCCGTAAAAACTGGTCGTCGAAATGTCTGACCGCGCGCCGGTGCTCTTGCCTCGGAGCGTCGCCCCGAGGGTGTCTGCGCTGTCTTCGATGACGAAGAGTTTGTGCTTTTTTGCGATTTCCTGAATCCGATCCCAATCGGGAAGATTGCCGATGAGCGACGGTATCATCATCGCCTTGGTTTTTTCAGTGATCATCGCCTCAATCGCGTCAGCATTGATATTGTAGGAGCCCTCTTCAACGTCGACGAAAGCGGGCACGAGGTTGTGGCGGACGATGGGTCCGACGGTCGTCGCAAAGGTCAAAACGGGCGTGATGACCTCCGAGCCTGCGGGAAGCTTCAAGATCTCCACGGCGAGATAATTCGCAGAGGAGCCGGAATTCACCATTATGCCGAAACGCTTGTCGAACAGCGCGGCGACCCGCTCCTGCATGGAGCGGACGTTCTTCCCCATTTGGGTCGAGGTTTGCAAAACCTCGGTGACCGCCTTGATTTCATCTTCACCGTGGACGGTTTGTCCGTAATTGACGCGCATTCAGATTTCCCCATTTTCAAACATTGTGAGTCGGACGCGAATTGCGCCTTGCGATGCTTTTCTCATAGTCCGCGATTTGCGCTTCGCTGAATTTTCGCATATCCGCCCCTGCGGCGGCGGCCTTATGCCAGGCGACTGTTAGCCGCACGGCGTCGTCGACGGAAAGCGCGGGCCCCCAGCCAAGTAGCGTCTTTGCTTTCGTGCTGTCGAGGCGCAGGACGCTGGCTTCATGAGGACCTGTTTTCGCCTCGCCGAATTCGAATCTCGCGCCGCCAGGACCCCACGCCGCCTGGATGCAATCGGCGAGAGTTTCAACGGTCACAACGCCGTCCGGGTCCGGCCCGAAATTCCAGCCTTCCGCAAAAGCGCGGTCGCGACTGATCAGGCGCGCGCCAAGCAAGAGGTAGCCATAGACAGGTTCAAGCACATGTTGCCAGGGGCGAATGCTCGCGGGGTTTCGTATCACGACTTTCGCCCCGCCGAGCGCGGCCTTCATGATGTCAGGAATCAGCCGGTCCTGAGACCAATCACCGCCGCCGAAAACATTGCCGGCCCGCGCGCTCGCGAGCAGCGGACTATCGGGACTTGAGAAAAAGGAGCGCCGATAAGCGCTCACCAGAAGCTCCGTACACCCTTTTGAAGAGCTGTACGGGTCGGCGCCTCCCATGGGGTCATTTTCACGATAGCCCCACACCCACTCCCGATTTTCGTAACATTTGTCGCTCGTGATGACGAGCGCGCCTTTGAGGGACGGCATGCGCCGCGCCGCGTCAAGGACAGCCGCCGTGCCGACGACATTGGTGAGATAGGTGTCGAGCGGCTCCTCGTACGATTTTCGCACCAGGGCCTGCGCCGCCATATGCACGACGAGTTCCGCGTCAATATCCTTCACCAGATCGGCGAACGCAGTCGGCTGACGGATGTCGCCGATGCGATGATCGACAATCCTTGCAAGCTTGGCCGCCTCAAAAAAACCGCGCGGATCGTCGGGCGGCAACGCGACGCCGGTCACCTCTGCGCCAAGACGCTTCAGCCACAACGCGGCCCATCCGCCCTTAAACCCGGTGTGACCGGTCAGCAGCACACGGCGGCCCGAAAACGCGTCGCGTAAATACGAGATTGGGTCGGCCGCCGTCATGTCGCGCGCTTTCTCCGCCGGGCGTCAAAGTCTTTGTTCATGGCGACATCGTTGACGGCGCGCGGTCGAAGATTTGCCAGGGCGGCGTTCCTTCCTCGCACAAGCGATTTAGGTATTCGCGATCCCTGATCGTATCCATCGGGTGCCAGAACCCCGGGTGCTTGAATGCGCGCAACTCGCCAGCGCGCGCGATATTGACAAGCGGGGAGTGCTCAAGCGGCTCCGCGTCGCCCGGAATGAAGTCGAGAACGCCCGGCTCAAAGACGAAAAAGCCGCCATTGATCCATGCTTCGTGCTTCTGAACCTTTTCCGCGAATTCAACGACCTTGTCGCCTTCGAGCTGCAAGCTTCCAAAGCGCGCCGGCGGCTGCACAGCGGTGACAGTCGCGAGTTTGCCGTGCGATCGGTGGAACTGAAGCAGCTTCTCG
This sequence comes from uncultured Alphaproteobacteria bacterium, assembly GCA_902826095.1. Classification (GTDB taxonomy): domain Bacteria; phylum Pseudomonadota; class Alphaproteobacteria; order Caulobacterales; family Parvularculaceae; genus Amphiplicatus. The sequence goes on from CADEDN010000006.1 coordinate 28,034, forward strand.
ATGTCGATATTGCCGACGCCGTCCGAGTAGGTGACCATGAAGGTCTCGTTCTTGAGCCACTCTCTCAGCCGCAAAAGGCGCCCGCCGGTCATTGTCTTTTCGCCGGTGTCGACGACGCTGACCCTCCAATTCGCGGCCTCGCTCGGCGCGAATGTCATCTGCCCGTCGCGCAGGGAAACCGTGAAATCCTTGCTCAAGAGGTGGATGTCGCGGAAGTATTGCTTGATCAGCATCGACTTGTAGCCGCATGCGATGACGAAGTCGCTAAACCCCCATCGGCTGTAAACATCCATGACATGCAGCATGATGGGCCGCTGTCCGACTTCGACCATCGGCTTCGGAATCCGGACGGTTTCTTCCGCGAGCCTCGAACCTAGGCCGCCGGCCAGCAACACGACTTGCATCTCTCACCCCGCGGTCCGCGCGCCGCTAGCTTCAAGACGCGCCGACGATTGGACATTGAAGTATAGAGGCAATTAATTCAAGCTGTTGGGATGAGGTCGCTGTATGGAATCGTCCTTAACGAAGGCTGGGTCGCGACGCGCGAGCTTGTTTCGCTCTCCAGTGTGGACGACGGTTTGCAGCAAATAATTCCGCCATCTTGCGGCGAGGGGAGGCTTTGTGAATTCGGCAACCAAACAGGCGTCGGAAATCGGCGCCGGTCGTCGGCGCCTGGGTCTTGTCTCGATTATTCTCCTGTTCGGCGTAATTTTGGTCGGCGTGTTCGCGCGGTTGATGAATTATGAGTTGCGGCGTGACGAGGAACTTTATGTTCCGCCCGCCGTTTTGCTCGGCGAGGGCCGCCTTTACGAGGATTTTTTCTATAATCACGTTCCCGGATCCGCCTGGATTTTTCAGGCGTTTCATTCAATTTTCGGCGCCGGCGGCCTGCTTTTTTCCGCACGCATGGCGGTATTCTTTGCGTGGATCGCGTTTGCGGCGGCGCTAGTTTTTTTCACCTGGAGGCTGACGCGGTCGGTCGCGGCGACTGTCGCGCTCGCCGTTCTTGTTCTCGCCAATGAACAGCTCTTGAGCGTCGTCGGATCGACGGCGACGAACAATTTCATGACCCTGCCATTGGCTTATTCGGGAATCTGCCTTTTCATACTCGGCGTTCGGGGCGAGAGCGTGTTTCGGAATATCGAGCGCGCCGATGGTGCGCGGCCAGACAAGGCGCCCGTGTTCGCTGCAGGCGCCTGCCTCGCCGCCGCGCTCTCAATCAAGGTGAGCGCAATCGCGTTTGTCGCCCCCGTCGCGGCCGCCGCGCTTTTCTTGCCGGCGGGCATGCCTCTAATACGGCGCGCTGCGTCGGTTTTGGCGCCCTTCGCGCTTGGGGGCGTTCTGGCGGCGCTGCCAGTGCTCATGACATATTTCAGAGCGCCGGAACTTTTTGTCGCCCATGTCGTCCAATATCACACCGGACCTCATGTCGATTATTGGGCGAGCGGGCCTGCTGGTGAAGACGATGTCGCCATCGGGGTCGGCGCGAAAGCGCTGCTTGCTCATCAGATCTGGCTTTCCGGCGCGAACTTGCTGCTGAACGTGGCGATGGCGAGCGTCATCGCCTGGCTTGCCGCCTCGGAGCCGCGCTTTCGCTGGCTAAAGCGCCTGGACGGCGGCGCCATTCTGGCGCTCGCGACGCTTTTCGTCGTCGGCTGCTTCAGCTTTGCGCCAACGCCTTCCTTCCCACAGTATTTCGCTCCGACGATCGCTGTGGTTCCAATTGTCATCGCGCTTTTTTACCGGCGTTTGCCGAATGAACGGCGTGGCGCGGCCAATGTCGTCCTTTGTATTCTCGCGTTTTTTGCGCTGATAGCGGGAGCGCCGCGACTCGTGCAGCACCTGCCGAAACTCGCCGTCCCGTCAGCATGGACGGTCGCGAAAATCCATCAAGACGGGGCGCGGATCCAGGATGCGATGTTGAAATCCGGCGTTGAAGGGAATGTCGCGACTTTGTTGCCAATCTATCCGCTGGAAGCGGGCTTGGGCGTTTACCCGGAATTGGCGACGGGTCAATTCGCTTACCGCACTGCTGATTTGACCTCGCCGGCGCTCCTGAAATTCTACAGGACCACTTCGCCGTCGATGGTTCGGTCCATGTTTGAAGTCGACCCGCCTGCGGCTTTGCTGCTTGGTTTTGAACCTGAGCTTGAAGCGCCAATGCTGGAATTCGCCATTGCGCACCGTTACAGCCGCATTGGGGAATTCTCGATCAAGAACCGATATGGCGAGGCGTTCCTTTGGGTCCGCCCAACGGCGCGGAAGGCAGCGTCTTAAGGCCGCGGCCCCGGGGATTGGGCGGGCCCCAAGGTAGTTGGCGGCGTGGGCGCCCGCAATGGGGGAATTCAGATATCCGCGCGGCCGCCCCCAACGTCGTTGATGTGCTCCTTGACCAAAATCGCCCAGTGTGGGCCTCGTCACCTTGCATTTGGCGGGTCTTGCTGCGCATTAATATGACTTGGCGGGGTCGCCCGTCTTCCGCTTTGGGTCGCCTTGATGACGGGGGCGCGGTCGGCGTTGTTTGCTCGGACCGCAGGAATTTGGGGATGCAATCGTGGGTCGAGGGTTTGGTTTTGATGGCGAAATGCGCCCAGAAACGCCGATCGCCTATATGGACGATCGCGCGGGCCTTGCGGATATTCAGGCCGTCATTCGACGCCGCCAACTAACGTTTTCCGCGACCTTCCTGCTGACGCTTGCGCTCGCGGCGGGGATAGTCTTCTTGTTGCCCGCGACTTTCACTTCAAAGTCGGTCGTCCTTGTGCCGTCGATGTTCCAGTATGACGATCCGACGACCGTGCCGACGCGGGTCAATTCGGAGGATGAAGTCCGCATCGCGACAACCGTCGAACTCTTGAAATCGCCGCGCGTCGCCGAGCAGCTTGCGCTCGTGCTGACACAGGAACTCGGCCACGCCGACTCCGCCCCTCGCAACCACGCTGGAGACCTTCGACCCGGCGGCGATGGACCCACTTTGGCGTCGGCGACCGGTGGCGCAGCTGATGGCCCGACGCTCAGCCAGTTGAACCAGCAGATCAAGTTTGACGACATCAGCTTGCGTCTCGCTGGAAAGAAGATCCAGGACCAATCTTCGATCAGGCGCGTTGAGGGCTCCCGGTTGATCGAAATTTCGGCCACCGCGCGCACTGCGGGCCTCGCCGCCAAGATCGCGAACGGCCTTCCCGAGACTTACGCCGAAATGCGCCGGCAGGAGTTGAAGCGCAGCCAGGCGAAAAAAGTCGAGCGGTTACAGGAGCAAGTGAAGCAGGCTGAGATTAGCGTATACAATGCGAACCTGGCGGTCGCCAAATATATGCGCGACAAGAATATGCTTGGGCCGCAGGCCGCCCAGGCCGTTCAAGGACGAGTATCGGCGCTTGAAGGCGCGATCGCCAATTCCCAGGCCGAAAGCGCGTCGCGCCGTGTCAATCAATTGCTAGATGAGCAAAAAGCGATGCAGGCGCGGCTCGCCGAGCTGTCGGTCAATTACGGCCCCGGATATCCCGAAATCGTCGGATTGCAACAACAGCTCGCCGAGCTAAGCATCGAGATCGAAAATGAGCGCCTGCTCGCTGGCGGCGGCGCGCAGGCGCGTCGGGACGAAATTGATGCGACGGCGGCGGCGTTGCAGCAGGAAGTGCGCACTATGCGCCGCAAGCATTTTGAAGACCTGGAAGCGAACGCTGGGCTGCAAGAACTTGAGCGCGATGCGAACGCCGCTTCGGAACTGCTCGACTTATTGTTGCAGCGCCTTAGCCGTGCAGAAAGTGAAGCGTCTTCGGACGCCGCAAGCGTTGAATTCGTCACGCGGGCTGTTGAATCCGACGAAGTCAATCGCGGAGCCATCCTGAAAAAGCTTGGCGTCGGGTTGCTCGGGGCCTGGTTCCTCGCAATGCTTGCCGCCTTCGCGGCGGAGGGCCTCGACAATAAGGTTCGATCTGCGGATCAGGTTCGTGCGTTTCTGCGCGCGCCGACCCTCGCGATGGTGCCGAGAGTCAACCCGCGCAAGCTAGGACCGAATACGCTTCAGGCCTATCTCGACAAGAATCCCTCTTCGGACTTCGCCGAGTCGATTCGGAACCTTTACCTCGAATTGATGTCGCAGGCGCCGACGCAGCGTCAGCGCGTTGTCGTTATCACCTCGGTGAAGGGTGGTGACGGAAAGTCGACGATCGCCAACGGGCTGGCGGCGGTCGCCGAGGCGTTTTCCGTCTCCGCGAAAGTCATGGAATTCGATCGGCGCTTTGAATTCGGGCCGGCGAAAATGAAGGCCGCCGGGGTTGAACTTGACGTTTCGGCCCGCAATCAAGACGAAAATACGTCCGGTAAAGACAACCTGCCCGTGCAGAAATCTCGCGTGCGTCCAATCGAGGAGCCGCGGTGGTCAGCCGAATCTTCGCCTTTGCTACCGGCCCAGCTTTCGGAGCTTCATGACTTATGGGGCTTGGTCATCATCGAAGCGCCGCCCATCCTCAAATCCCGCGACGCCAAGGCCCTCGCCGCGAACGCCACGGACGTCATTGTCGTCATGGAATGGGGTGGCGTCAGCCCGGGCGCGCTCAAGGCGATCCGCAAGGCTTTCGGCCGGGTGGATGTCTCGGCGGTCATCAATCGTGTGAACATGAAGGCGCATGCCCGTCTCGGGTATGGCGATACGATCGACTACGCGGCGAAATACGCCTGATCGTCGCGATTATCATGGCACACTGCCCCTCGGCGGTTCGCACGCCGAGGCGTTAAGGAACAGTTAACGCCTCCCGACTAGCTGTCCCTTATCGCCAAGGGAGACAATTCGTGGCTTCAACGCTAAATTCGCCCGTGCGCCTGTTTTTTGCAGCCGACCGCGGTTTGGCCGTGGCGCTTTGCCTGATCGCCGGAGCGGCGATCTCCACGCCAGCAAGTGCGAATGAAGGCGAAGGTTGCGCCGGCCGACTGAATTTTGACGACGTCGAAATCGGGCTTGTCGTCGACGATATCGCTCGCCGGACCGGCAAGAGATTCATCATCGACCCGCGGGTTGTAGGGAGAATCACGATCTCTTCGCCCGCAGAAGGCGGGCTGTGCGCTGAAGACGCTCTGGATCTGTTCTTAGCGGCCCTGCCGGCGAACGGATTCAAGGCGACGCCGGTAATGCAGGACGCCTTCAGGATATCGCCGGCGGAAGCGGCTTCGGGGCCCGGGTCCGCCGCCGCGCGCGCATCGATCCTCGAACCGGCCTCTGGCGCCGGTGAAATGCGCCTTGTCCCTCCCTCCGACCCCGCCGACGATCGGTCCGCAGTCCTCGAACAAGACCCCATTGTGCTTGCCGCCGCGTCCGCCAGCGGCCCTCCGCGCCGGCCGACAAACGCATCAATCCCGTCAAGTAAGAGCGCAATACAGCCTTTCGAAATGGAGAGCGTCTTTTACGGCGCACATCTCGCTTCTTATCGGGGCGAAGCGGCGGCGATCGCTGGTTGGAACGAATTGCTCGCAGAGCATCCTTTGGAGCTCGATGCGCTCTCGCCGCGGCTCGCAAATTTTGACGACCCGGCGCGCGGGGCGTTTAAACGCGTGATTGCGGGGCCGTTTTCATCGAAAGACGACGCCAGCACATTTTGCGGAAAGTTGAAGGCGACGGGCGCTTACTGCGCCGTGATGCCATTCGCGGGACGGCCGCTTGATGACGCCTCGCCGTCCGGCGAGTGATCTAGAAATTCGCGGGCCGCAAATCTCGCCGCTCGTTGCGCAATGGCCGGCGTGTCTCCGCCCAACCGAATTATATCGAGTTTTTATGTGGCCCTCAACGGGCATCCGCCGCTATTGCGAATTGTGAGCGGCGTCATCCTCAAGCTTTTGACGCCGCCCGCCGCCTGCAACAACCCGTCAGTAAATTGCATTTTATACGAATGATATTTCGCGATAAGGGCGCGCTATCGCTGATGTCTCGATCGTTCCGCGATCGCTTCGCTGATGAGGTCGTCCCACTGCGCGGCAATCGCGGCTGGCGCGAATTTTTCAGCGCGAGCAAGCCCACGTTCTGAACAAAGTCGGCGGAGTCCTTCATCCTGCATCATCTGCGCCAAAGCGCGGGAAAGGCTCTCGGGGTCGTCTTTCGCCGCGAGGAGTCCGCAGGCGCCGTCTTCGAGAATCTCTTTCGGACCAAAATCGCAATCGACGGCGACGACAGGTATGCCGACGGAGAGCGCTTCAACAAGGACGTTCGGCCAGCCTTCATAATCGGAGCTCAAGACGACAATGTCGGCGCTTTCGGCCCATTGTCCCGGCGAATTCGTCAGTCCTGGCAGGGCGATGCGCTCGCGAAGGCCAAGCGCGTCGCGTTGCTGCTCAAGCTGCTTGCGCAGTTCGCCCTCGCCCCAGATTACAAGACGCCATTGGGGAAACTCAGGCGCGATGCGTGCGAAGGCGTCGATCAGCCTGTCAAAGCGCTTTTGTGCGGTCAGGCGGCCGACCGCTGCGAGCACGCCGACGCCAAACTTTGTGTTCCGCAGGGAGAGCGGCGCGACTGGGTTCGGAATGATCCGCGTCCTCGGGCGCTGGAGTTTCGGGTAATAGCTTGCCGCGCGCTCGGTCATCGTCACAAAGGAATATGCGTGCGGAAATGCGACCGCGCGCGCAAGGTTCCAGAATCGGTCGAAACGCTGTTCGGCAGGATTATTTCGCTCAGAAATGATCACCGGGACGCGCGCGCCGGCGGCTGCGGCAATCGCCATGATATTCGTTTTTGTCAGAAAACTGATGACGACGTCGGGCCTCACTCGACGATACAGCAGGCGGAGCGCCCGGATGCGGACGGCCGTGCGCAAGATCGCCCGCCATTTCGGCGAGGAGACTGGTGGGAGGTCGAGCCGATGCAGCGCGATTCGGCGGTCAATGGCGTAAAACGGTTTCATTGCTGCAGGTTCGAATGTTGCGATATCGACGCGTCGACCTTTGCTCGCCCAATGATTGGCCAGAATCGAAACGACGCGTTCGGCGCCGCCCGCGCTCAGCGTCGGAAGGACGAAGAGAATGTGCGGCGAAGTTTCAATCATCGCCGCCTAACACAGGCGCCTGCGCGCTCTCGGGATTGGCGCTTGGCGGCGTCGTCGCCCTCGATTTTGTCGCCTGACGGAAGCCGACGTGAAACGCCGTCAAAAGCGCAGCCAATAGAAACGCTCCTTCAATGATATGCGCATAATTGGCGCCGATCGCGCCGAATTTCGGCAGCAACATGGAGGCGGATGCGAAGAAGATAATCGTTGAAACAATCGTCAGCGCGAAGGCGATTGTTTCCTTTCCCATGCATAAAAGCGCCGTGCGCGTTACGGACCCGCACAGTATGAACACGACAGCGATGATCTGCATGTTGAGGAGCCGGGCCGATGGCGCAAAATCATCGCCCGCCATGATCTTGATCAGCGGCTCTGCGATAAGGGCGACCATTGCCGCGCCGACGACGCAAAGGCCGAATAACATCGCCTCAGTCCGCATGACATCGCGCCGAAACGCCAGAAAGTCTCCCTTCGCCCAAAGTCGCGCAATATCTGGGAAAATGACCGTCTGCACTTGTAAACCCGCCTGTTGGGCGAAGGTCGCGACGCGCTTCGCGATGTGATAGAGGCCTGCGCCGGAGGCGTCGACCAGCGCGCCCACCAGAAGCGTGTCGAGTTGCTGGCTGCTCGCGCGCACCGTCAATGAGAGATTGGCGAGGATTGAGAAACGCCAGATGTTTGGAAATTTCTTGGAAATGTCGTTTAGCGGGGCGCTTAGAAAATCCAAACAACGCGAATTCTTGAGTTCGCGCAGGCTCGCGCCCATCAGCAACATCGCGCCAAGGAGATGCGTCGCGGTCCAGATCGCGGCGAAGGCGATGAGCCCCGCATCCAGCGCGAGCGCGATCGCGGCGAGCGCGAGACGCGACCCCATCGTAACAACCTGAAAATAAGCAATCTCTCGAAAGCGGCCAGCCAGGCGCATGACGCCCGTCGGCGTTCCGGTGATCGACAGTAAGAGCACCGAGGAGTAAATCGCCATCGCCGCGACCGTCGCCTCCGACCAACCGAAAAGCCTGCCGCCGAATACGGCGATGGATACGGCGATCAGCCAGCTTGCCGCCGCGGCGACGAAGTCGAGCATCAGTGCAAATTTGAGAAGCGACTTTAGTTCGCCGAGCTTTCCGGCCTCCCTAAGATTTGCGCCGTACCGAATGATCGGCTGCCAGCTTTGAAAACTGACAAGCCGCTCGATCGCCTGCACAAAGCTTGAGACAAGCGCGAGGACGCCGAACTGTGCGACGCCGAGCGCATGCGCGGCGATGGCGACGGTCCCGACGCTAAGGGCCGCCGCGCCGAAATTTCCGGCCAGCAGGTGCCCAATGTTGCGCACACGGCTGCGAATCGTCGACTCGGCGCCGAATGCCCGCAATGCGCGAGCGATGCTCTCTATTTTCCCTGCAAGGGGTTTGAACACTTGATTAGATCCCCCGCCGGTCTTCGCGTTGGCAGGAAGACTTTTCGGCATCATGATCATGCAACAAGGTCCAGCGAAATTGCAAATTGCGCCGACCCGCAGCGCTCTGAGAAATCCCTGGCGCGGGCGCAAACATGTCGTTTCCGCCGATTTGTCGCCAAACAGGCTCTTCGCTATAGATCACAAAGCCGCAAACAGGAACAAAACCGTTGGATACGCGCCCAATCAGGGTTTGTTTCCCCTTTTTGGGGAGAGAGCTCGGCGGCAGCCATTTTTCCTCGCTTGGCCTCATCATGAGCCTCGATCGAACGCGGTTCGAGCCCGTCATCCTGCTTCAGCACCTCGACGGTCCGATCTATGACCTCTTTCACACAAAGAGCCTTCCAATTGTGAAAACGCCCGAAATGGCGACGTTCTCGCCGGGTCGGGCGTTTTCCATCGCAGACATCATTCGCGCAGCCTGCGCCGTCTCGGCCGCGACGCGGGCGCTGCGGAGACTTCATGTCGACATCGTTCATTGCAATGACGGTCGAACGTCGGCCGTGTTTGCATTGCCCGCAAAGCTCGCCGGCGCAAGGCTCGTTTGGCACAATCGGGGCAATCCGGACGCCAAGGGCCTGCGCTTCGTCGCGCCGCTGCTCGCCGATCGCGTCGTGTCGGTGTCTGAATTTGCGTCGCCGCGACCGGGCATGTATTCGGCCAGGGCTCGAAACGAAGTCGTCTATAGCCCGTTCGACACGACGCTCGAAGTCGACCGGAAGGCGGCGCGGGCCCGCCTTGCCGAGGAACTGCAAGCGAGTGAAAAGGCGGCGTTCATCGGATATTTCGGGGCGCTGATCGACAGAAAGCGGCCCTTGCTTTTTGTTGACGCCATTGCCGCGTTGCGCGCGTCGCGCCCTGAGGTCGATGTGATCGGCCTCCTGTTTGGCGACGCCTATGAAGGCCTCGACAAGGCAGTATTGGCGCGCGCCGCCGAGAAGGGCGTCGCTGATCGCATCCGGCTGATGGGATTTCGCTCGCCGGGTTCGGCGTGGATTGCGGCGGTCGACATTCTGCTCGTTCCCGCGATTGAAGAGCCGTTCGGGCGCACGCTGATCGAAGCCATGGTCGTCGGCACGCCGATCGTCGCGACACGCTCAGGCGGCAATCCCGAAGCGATCAGTCATGGCGAAACCGGACTTCTGTCGGAGCCGGAGAGCGCGCAAGCTCTTGCCGCCTCTATGGCTGATTTGTTGGCCTCGCCCGCGCACGCGAACGAAATCGCCCTCAATGCGCGGCGTTGGGCGCGGTCGAATTTCGGCGAACGCATTCATGCCGAGGCCGTCATGCGGATTTACGACTCTGTGATTGCATGAATTTCGCGCAATGGTGGTTAACGCGCGGCCCATCAGGTCTTCCCGACTGTTTCTCGATCATGGTAACCTTCCTGTGGGAGAGAGAGGGGCGCTGCGTCATGATCTGTAGGCAGAATGAAGATTCCGATTTGGGCCGGTCTGCGCGGCGGCGGGGCGGCATCGGACTGGCCTTTGTTGCATCATTGACGGCGATTGTAGCGGCGGGCTGCGACCAACAGCAGACCGCGGCCGGGCCCGCAGCGCAAGAAGACGGCAAGCTGCTCGCCTTCCCCGGCGCGCAAGGCCATGGCCGGTTCGCCGCGGGCGGGCGCGGCGGCGATATTATGGCCGTGACGACGCTTGATGACAGCGGCCCTGGATCTCTTCGCGAATGCATCGAAGCGGACAAGCCCAGAGTCTGCGTATTCCGCGTCGGCGGTGTCATTCGCTTCACGACCGAACGCCCGATCATCGCCAACCCCTACATCACCATCGCCGGCGAGACGGCGCCAGGCGGCGGCATATTGCTCACCCATGACGGCGGTCCGACCGGTTTGTCGCCGATCGTGATCAAGAACACACACGACGTCGTCATCCGGCACATTCGCGTCCGGATGGACAAGATGGGCGAGCGCCGCGAGAGCAATAGCGGCTTCATCGTCGAGAACAGTTCGAATATCATTCTCGATCATGTTTCAAGCTCATGGACGCGCGACGAGAATTTCGGCGGGCAGGGCGAGAATGATGCGATCACCGTCTCATGGTCGATCTTCGCGCAGGGTCTGCAGCCGCATGACAAGTGCGCGCTCCTAAGCAGCGATTCCCACAAACCGCAGCAAGTTAGTTTCATCAACAATCTCTGCGCGCTTAACGGCGACCGAAATCCCGACGCCAATTTTCCCGCGGGGTCCTGCATCGAAGTCGTCAACAACGTGCTTTATGGTGCGACTGGCGAATTCGTCGAGGTTTGGGAGTCGAATGGCGGGACGCCGATCAACATTGTCGGCAATGTTTTCCGCGCTGGCGAAAAAACTCCGCCGACCATCGCGGCGGTGACGCGCTGGCGGATTGAAACCAAGGGAGCCGCGAGCATCTATGCGGCCGACAATGCCCTCGACGGCGCGATGGCGATGCAGACGGCGAATGTCGAAGAGGTCAAGGCCGAAGCGCCGGTTTGTCCTTTGACATTCGATCCCGCGCCTTCAACCGATGTCCTGGCGAGGGTGCTCGGCGGCGCCGGCGCCATGCCGCGCGACGATTTCGATCAGCGAATTGTCAGCGATGTTCTCGCCCGAAAGGGAGAGCTTATCGCTGAGCCGGGCATACTGCCGGCATTGGCCGCCGGAGAAGCGCCGCTCGACGACGATCATGACGGCATGGCGGACGTCTGGGAACGAACGTCCGGCGTCGATGATCAGATCGCCAATTCATGGGAGGACGCGGATGGCGACGGCTGGAGCAACCTTGCTGAATATCTTGACTTCGCGCACCGCGAGCGCCTCGCTGAAAACGCACGCATGTGAAAAATCGGGCGACCGTTAGGCCGCCCGATTCCGTTTTCACCGATCAGCCTATTTCGGCGCGATCGTATATTGTCTGAGCCAGCCATCGACACCGGAATTGAAATCGACGCGCCACCAGACTTGTCCGTCCTGAGTTGCCGGCCCGGCGGTGATGGCGCCTGTTGCGTTCTGGAGCTGCAGGCCGATCTTGGCCCCGCCCGGATTGCTCCGGATCTGCTCTCTCAAAGCCGTCAATATCACCGGCGTCCCAAGGCCGATTCCGCTTGATGGCGGCAGCGGGGTTGGCGTTGGAGTGGGCGTCGGAGTCGGCGTTGGTGTGGGAGTCGGTGCCGGAGTCGGTGTTGGTGTGGGCGCCGGAGTCGGCGCGGGTGTCGGCGCCGGCGTCGGCGTGGGGGTTGGGGTCGGCTGCGGCGCCGGCGCCGGCGCGGGTTGCGGCAACGGCGCAGGCGATCCGCCCGCGACGTTCAATGTGACCTTCACCTGGCCGGCGCCGCCCGGTCCGGTGCAGGTCAGGGCGTAATCGCCCGCATATTGGGCCGGGAACGTCTCCGCGCCGGTCACTGTCTTGATGCCTGACCAACCGCCCGACGCGACGCACTCGCCAGCTGTCGGCGAGCCCGGAACATCCGTCACCCAGGTCAGAGTGACGGCCTCGCCGAGGGCGTAGCTCGTTTTGTTCGGCGTCAGCCTCACTTGCGGCGTCGGCATTGATCCATCGGGCGTAACGAACACGACACGGTTGATCCAGTCATCCTGCTTGCTGCTTGTGCAGGTGAGGTCAAGCTCCGCCGTCGCATTGATGACGAGAGTTTCCGTTCCCGACGTCTGAGAAGCAGGAAGCGCGCTCGCCCAGCTCTTTTTGCAGGAACCGGCGGTGGCGCTATAGTTGAGCGTCACCGTCTGCCCGGCGCGCACTGATTGCGGCGTGACCGTGAAGGAATGAATAGCGACGCCGGCGCCAGGCTGTAGAGCGAAGCCGCAGGTCGGGTTCGGATCGGCGCCGGTTCCACGACCGACCGCAGCGCCGAGATTATCGCCTGCGAGTTCGTTGAGATACTCCTCGAGATTGGTGTAACCGTCGCTGTCCTTGTCGCCGTTGCGATCCGCCGCGTTTGACGGGCTAAGACCCACAGAGGTTTCCCAGGCGTCCGCCATGCCGTCTTTGTCCGCGTCCGCCGGCGCCGTTCCCGCGGCGAGTGTCGGCCATCCGCCACGTTCGCTCGGATCGTCGATGATGCCGCCGCTGCAGCCCCTTACCTCTGACGCGACGCGCGCGTCGGCGGCGTCGCGGACAGGTTTCGTCGCGCCGGCGAAGCCAAGCACATCCTTGTAGGCTTGTTGCGGCGCGCTAATCGAAGACGCCGCCTGCATCAGGCGCCCGTAACCGACGGGCGCCGATTTGATATAAGACCAATCCTTCGGGTCGACGACCAGCCGCTCGTCCTGGCCGGCGGCGGTTCTATTCATGTCAAGATTGTCCTTGACGTAAAGCTCGTGCGTCGCCCGGCCTTCGTTGAAGAACAAGTTTATGGCGTTTCTGTCCCGGCGCTTGTCCGTATTGGGACCGACAATCGAAACGTTTCCGACCCAGTTGTGATGGCCGGTGCCGTGGCGATTGAAGATTTCGCCGAAATATTGCTGCGCATTGTAAGTGACGTTGTTGATCCAATCGACCTGACCTGTCGTCCCGAGATTGGGATTGCGACGTTGCGAATGCGCAATGAGATTGTGGTGGAATGATATGTCTTGTGCGCCGTAACCGATATAGGTCGATCGGCTATGGTTCGTCTGCGAATTCGCCGCGCTGCGCAGCGATTCATAGATCATCGACCATTGCACGGTGATGTTGCGTGAATTCTCGACCGCCGCGATCGCGCCGGTGCCGTTGTTGCCGACAATATTGAAAGTCTCGTCGGTTCCCCACGACATCGAGACATGGTCGATGATGATGTTCGCGCCGTCGACAAGCATTGCATCGCCATTGTCGGAAAACGCCTGGGTCGGTCCAGGCCGAATCCTGATGTGGCGAATGACGACATGGTCCGCTTGAATTGCAAGCGGCTGGTCGAGGTTCGATGTGCCGCGCTTTGTGAGAACGATCCCGCCGCCTGGCGCCGTTTGGCCTGCGATGGTGATGTAGGGATTGAGGATATTGAGCTTGGACTGCGTTTTAATCTCGCCGCTGACCGTGAAAACACAGGTCCTCGGACCGACGGCGTCGATGCAGGCGCGAAGCGAGCCTGCGCCGGAGTCGTTCAAGTTGCTGACGATATAGACAGCCCCTCCGCGTCCGCCCAGCGCGTATTTGCCGAAGCCTTCCGCTGTCGGGAAGGCGAACTGCTGGGCTCCCGCTTGGGTGAGCGCGCTTGATAGAAAAAGGGCGCAGCCGAGGCCAACTGACTTTGGGGAATTAATTCGATTCATACTGACAACCCTTTACCAACGCGCACCAGACGCAGTTTACTTGTTGCGGTTCTTGTTCCGCCGCCGCCGCGTCCCCTTGCGCGGCGCCACTTTTCTCAGCTCCAATTTATCATTGTGCGGATTTCAGATCAGTTCCGAACATGCGCAGCGTGTTCGCCAGCCCCTTGAATTTGTTTTAATCAGTTTGTTTGCAATGGCGACAATCGCCATTTTAGCCATTAAGATTGCGCAAGATGGACGAAAGACAATCCTCAATTGCGCGCGAGTAAAATCGAAGCGTCGCGCGTTGTCTCGTGACAATTCCGAAAAATTGCGATCTCCGCAGTGATAGTTCCGTAAGGCGGCGCCGCATTGTCCCTGGCGGAAAGCTGCGTCGCTGATGGGCGCTCTCGTCGCAGACGTGACCCGCAATCAGAAGACTTCGTTCGAGGAAAGCGCGACAGCCGGCGGCGATTTTCGCGACGCACCAACGTTCAACGCATCTAACTTATTGATTTTCTGGGAGATGGCCGCCTATTTTCCACGATGATGCGTCAGCGGGGAGCTATGCCAAACCTATTGTTGTTGTCCGCGGGACGACGAGTCTCGCTTCTCAAAGGGTTCCAGCAGGCGTCGCGGGCCTTTAGCGGCCTAAGAGTCTTGGCTGCCGATGCAACGCCTGAATTGAGCGCGGCTTGCCGACTCGCGGAAGAGTCTTTTCGCCTTCCGCGTGTGGGCGCGCCGGATTTCGCCTCCGCCCTTTGCGACCTATGCAAGCGCGAGGATGTTGCGATCGTCGTGCCGACGATCGACCCAGAATTGCCGGTTCTGGCGGCGCTCTCCGAGAGTTTCGTCGCGCAGGGGATTGATCTCGTTGTTTCCTCGCCCGCCCTAATCGATCAATTCGGCGACAAACGCTTAACTGCTGCGTTCTTCAAAGACCGCGGCCTGGAAACGCCGACGATTTATCCGCGCGGCGCGAATCCGTTTCCTGTGTTCGTGAAGCCGTTCGACGGATCGCTGAGCGCCGGAACCATGCTGATCGGTTCCGCCGAAGAAATGACGCCGTCCGTGCGCGACAATCCTAAAAATATTTTCTGCGAATTTATCGACCCGAAGACGCACACGGAATTCACCTGCGATCTCTATTATGATCGCTCTGGCGCGCTCAAATGCGCAGTGCCGCGTCAAAGGATTGAAGTGCGGGGAGGGGAGGTCGCAAAGGCGCGGACGGCGAAGAATGAAATTGTCGCGCTGCTCTTTGAGTGCCTTGGACAAATCGCCGGCGCGCGCGGACCCTTGACCCTTCAGCTTTTCCGCAATGATTCGAGCGGCCGCATCGTCTTCAACGAAGTGAACGCGCGATTTGGCGGCGGCTATCCGCTGACGCGTTGCGCCGGCGCCGATTTTCAGACTTGGCTGCTTCGGGAATATCTTCGCGGCGAGAAAATAGAAACGCATCACGCATGGGCCGACGGCCTGATCATGCTGCGCTATGACGCCGAAGTCATCGTCGAGGGATGACGATGAAGCGTCCCGGTTTCGTCTTTGATCTCGATGATACGCTATACAAGGAGCGCGATTATGTCCGCTCCTGTCTAGCATTCGCCGCGGCGCGTCTTGCCGGCTTCGGTTATGATGGCGGTGTGGCGCAATTAGTGAGACTTCATGAGCGCGGCGAGCAGGATCCTGTCGGCGTCATTTGCGCCTCTCTCGGCGTCGGGGACATGGAAAAACGCCGCCTAGTCGAGGCCATGCGCGCGCACGAGCCGGAAATCGCGCTGTCGCCAGACGCTGCGGCGTTTCTTGACGATCTGCGCGCGCGCCAGCTCACTTTCTCGATCGTCACAAATGGTCGAGGCGTCACGCAGAGACGCAAGATTGCGGCTCTCGGCTTGCAGGACGCCGCGGCGATCGTCATTTCGGAAGAGCTTGGCGCCGCCAAGCCCGACATTCGCTGTTTTGAGGCGGTTGCGCAGATGCATGGCGCGGATCGCCACCTCTATGTGGCGGACAACCCTGAAATCGATTTCATCGGGCCGAATCGACTCGGCTGGCTTACGGTCATGCTGAGAAACGACGGGCGGAATGTGCGCGCCGGCCAAGAAGCGCTGTCAGCGGCGCAACGCCCGTCACGCACGATCGACCGTCTGACGGAACTGGCGGACTACCTCTGATCCCAGCGGTCAGCGCTCGATTTTGCGGATGAGGACGAATGCTTCGGCCGCCTCGGCGCCGATCTGCGACCCGCGAAGTCTTGCGAGCGCCGTCATTGCTTCGCGTGATCGGGGCAAGGGCGAGGCCTGTTTCTGGCTGGCGTAACAGTCCAGCGCAGTCAGCTTCCGCTCGAGTTGTGCGGAAATGTCGACATAAACATTCGGAGCGAACGATGGCTCGAGATAGGATGGGCCGAGATGAGTCTCGGACGGCGTCTCATAGCAATAGACTTCGCTGATTGCGCCGCCAAGCGGGAGATAGGCTCTCCATTGCACCGCGAATGAGTAGAAAAGCTCACGATGATCTCGGTGAAGATCGAAGGCGAAGGGCAGATAAAGCCGGTCCGGTTTCGTCGTCTCGACAATTTCCCTGGTCACCGCATTGACCTGATGCGTCGGCAAACTGTCGACCATGACAGCCGGAAGATCGCGCACATGACGATGCTTGACGCCCAACACATCGAGCGCCGAATTGAACTCCTTCCGGACGACTTCAAAGCTTTTTGAGTCGATGAACGGGTGTCCGCCCTGTCCGGCGCCTGTCAGCAAGGCGACATGCACTTCGTGGCCTTCATTGGTGAATCGCGCGATCGAGCCGCCCATGCCGAGCGTTTCATCATCCGCGTGCGGTGCGACGACAAGAATGCGCATATTTTGACGTTTCCGATTCAATTTCTTTCGCCGAGAACAGCATGGGCTCGAAAATCCGCGTCCCCGTCGATCGACCAATCGGCGGTCTCAATCGCGCCCTCTCCGCAGCAAATCGCAAGGCGTCTCTGGTCCATGCGAATGATTTGGCCTGGTACCGCCGCGTGACGGCCGGCATCGGCCCAAACACTCGCGCCCCAGATCACCAGCTTTCCGCCCTTCCATGACGTGAAGGCGCCAGGGTAGGGGCGCGTCGTCGCGCGGATGAGCCGCGCAATTTCGTTTGCTGGGCGCCGCCAGTCGATCTCGCCGTCTTTGGGCGTGCGCCGCGCTGCGTAAGTCGCATGTCGCTCGTCTTGCGGCTGTCGCTTTGCTATGCGGTCTCTAAGACCATTGAGGTTCTGGCGGAGTAGGCCATCGAGCGCCTTCATGTGCCGCGCATAAAGCGTTGTCGCGGTTTCGTCTTCGGCGACATGAAAGAATTGCTGGCCGAGAAGGGGGCCTGAATCAACGCCGTCGTCGATCCAGAAGAGGCTCGACGCGGTTATTTTTTCGTCAAGCAGGATTGTCCAGGGAATGACCGCGCGGCCGCGAAGCCTTGGGAGGGGCGCGGGGTGATAGCCGACGACATTGCCGTTGGCGGCGTCGCGGAACTCGCGCTTGCAGATCTGCGACCACCCGATGACAAACATCATGTCCGGACCGAGAGAACGAACGCTCTCAACGATTTCCGGCGCATTAGAATTGGCGGCTTCAATGAGTTCGGCGCCGCAAGCGGTTGCTTCCGGTCGCAGGTCGACAAAATCGGAATGTCTTCCGGCGAGCGACAGTGGAAGCGTGACCACCGCGGAGACCATCCATCCTGGCGCCTCCGCGATTGCACGGAGCGCAATCCGCGTTGATTCAACAGCTCCGACGACGATCGCCTTCATTTCCGCGCCCCAGCCGCCTCATTCAGCCTCTCGCCGAAAATGATGACGCCGATTGTTTTCAAAATAATGATGAGATCGAGCCTTAACGAGCGGTTCCTGAGATACCAGAGGTCAAGCGCGAGCTTTTGCTCGTCATTGAGCAGGGTGTTGCCATTCACCTGCGCCCAGCCGGTCAGGCCCGGGCGAAGGCGGAGCCGCTCTGCGCCGCGCGCGCCTTGATTGGGCGGCGATTCCGGCAATAGCGGGCGCGGGCCGACCAGGCTCATTTCGCCGTGTAGAATGTTCCAGAGTTCAGGAATCTCATCGAGCCTCGAACGGCGCAGAAATCGTCCAAGACCGGTGACGCGCTCCTCATCGCTCAATAGCGCGCCGTCAGCGCCTACCGCATTCGACATAGATCGGAACTTGACGAGTCTGAATGTGCGGCCGTTCAGCCCGGCGCGCCGCTGCGTGAACAGAACGGGTCGGCCCATGGTCAAGGCGATTGCAGCGCCAACCGCTAAGGCGACCGGCGCGATGACGATCGAGCAGCTCAACGCTGCGGCGACATCGACGCAACGACGCAAGGGATCAAACGCCGCGGAACGAAGCGGCTCATTACCGGCGATTATGGCGCCGCGCAGACCCATAATTCGCAGAATGATATCGTTGACGATGCGGACGTTGAATTTCTGTTCTGCGAGGCGGCGCGACTCGGCGCCCATTCGATTTGCAAGCGCCGGATCCTCAATGAACTTCGCCATCGCGCTGGCGAGCGCGCCGGCGTCGCGCGGCGCGATAAGGAAACCATTTACGCCTTGAATGACTGTCTCCCGACAGCCCGGCGCGTCCGTCGTGATGATCGCCCTGCCGGTCGCCATTGCTTCCAGAATCGATCTCGGCAGGCCCTCGCGATGAAAGGACGGCAACACGAAGACTGTCGAATTTGCCAGAAATGGGCGCACGTCGCCAGTTTCGCCAAGATAGTCGATGACGCCGTCACTGCGCCATTGTTCAAGGTCCGCCTCGTCTATGGACGCCGGGTTGGCGTCAAACGGGCCAAGGACCTGAAATCTGGCGTTTGGATGCGATGCACGCACTTGTTTGGCGGCGCTTGCATATTCGTAGAGACCTTTGTCCCGCATCAAGCGAGCGACAAGCAAGAAGGTCAGCGGATCGCCGGGAACCGGACGGGCAGGAAACTGCTCGATGTCGACGCCGGAGCCCGGAACTTGCACGACTCTCGCTCCCGCCTGCAGGATTCGTTGGCGCCGCATTTCCGCTTCGTCATCGCCGTTGAAGACAAAAACCGCTTGCGCCTTCGCAACGCCCCAACGGTATAGCATCGCAACGAGTCGCTTAAGCGCCGCATTCCTGTTTTCCTCGCTGAAAGCGAAGCCAAGCCCGCTCTGCATGGCGAAAAACCGCGCCGACGGCGTCGATCGCGCGGCGATTCCGCCATAGATGATCGGTTTTTGCGTGTAGGCGAGGACGATGTCCGGTTTTTCACGACGGACAAGCGAAATCAGGCTGCAAAGCGTTCTTAGATCGGAGATCGGATTGGTTGAAGCGCGCGCCATTGGAATTTGACGAAAGCCGACGCCACGCTTGGCGAGTTCGCTGATCGTATTGGCGTCATCCTCAGGCGCGCACGTGATCACTTCATGCTCGCCGCTTGCGACAATTTCTTCAAGCAGCGACCGCCTGAAATTCATCAGCGATTTGGTGAGGCTCGCAATGACAATGATCTTCATGTCGCGGCCGTTCCGCGCGCCGGCGCGCTTGCGAGCGGCGCCGGGCCGTCGGCTGCTACGCGCTCATATAGGGCTGCATAATCAGCGCGGATTTTTTCAATGGCGTAGCGCTCAATGACACGCGCGCGGCCGAGAAAGCCCAAAGACTTTCGATCTTCCTGGCTCATCAACGTCAATTCCAGCAACGCCGCGCCAAAGGCGACTGTGTCGCCTGGCGGCGCAATCCTCCCTGTGTCACCGACAATGTCGGCGCAATCGCCGACGTCGGTCGCAACGCATGGGACGCCCGACGCCATCGCCTCTCCGAGGACATTCGGAAAAGCCTCGCCCCAGCTGGACGACAAGGCGCAGATGTCAACGCCTGCGAACCACTCCGCGAGGTCGCCGCGATGTTCCGACAAGGTAACGCGTCCTTGCGGCATCGCCGTAAGCACCCGAACTAGCGGCGCCTGCGGGGACGTCATGCCTTCGCCGACAAAAAGGAGGTGAACGTTGCATTTCCTCTCAAGCAGACCCTTGAACGCCTCCGCCAAAACCTCCGGCGACTTCATTTCATGTGCGCGCGCGATCATGGCGATGATGGTTCGATCGGGCGGCACTGCGAAAATCGCCTCAAGCCTCTTGCGAGCGCCGGACCTCGGGCTGAAGATTTCGATGTCGAAGCCGTTCGGAATGACGAGCGCATTCGAGTCATGAAAGCCGATTTTCTGATATTGGCGCCGCGCGTTTCGTGAATTGTAGACGATCGCGTCGGCAGCGCCCGACAGACGCGCGGACGCGCCGAGAATCATGCGCGTCGACATTTTCTCCTTCCCGGCGTCGGCGAGGGAATGGCGCACGTTCCAAATCAGGCGCGGTTTCGGACTCAAGCCCTTCATCGCCAGCGTGGCGGCGAGGAATGCGTGGTGCATCCACCCGACGACGATGTCCGGGTTATTCGCTTGAATTAGTGTGCGCAATCGCCAGAGCGCTGCGACAGCCGCCGGATCGCGACGCATTTCGAGCGATTCGACGCCGATCCCCATTTGTCTCAACTGGTCTCCAACGACGCCCGGCGCAGTCAACGAAATGACGGAGTGTCGCACCATCGAAGCGTCGGTGCCGGTTGCGGCCAGCTTCAAGAGCATCCGTTCAGCGCCGCCGACATTCAAGCCGGTGATGACATGGAGCGCGCGACGCGGGCGGTTGCAAGCGACGCACTCATGCGCGGCGATGGTCGCGTCTCTTGCGGGTTGTGTCATTGCTGGCGCGCTTGAATGGTGAGCGACCTGATCAAATCATCAAGTTCGCTTCCCCTGCCGATCCGATTGATCTCATTAAACCGCGCGCCGCGTTCATCCAATTCATAGAACGATGCGTCGTGGCCCCGCGAATCGTTCGTCCTTCCGACCAACAACATGGCGCCAGGTCCGCATAAATAGGAACCCAGGTTCAAGAGCGCGCCCGTTATGGTCTCCCGATCGAAATACTCCCGATTGAGGATGTTGGCGGCGCGAACAAACTGAAACTTCCCGTGGAACGACGCGTTTGGTTTTAGAATGTCGTCTTCAAGGATGGTGATATCCCGCGCTGCGGCAAGGCGGGGATTTAAAAGCCGGATTTGCCGCGCCGTGTCGCCGCAATCGGCTCGCATACGCTTCGCTTTGTCGGCGTAGAGCTTGTGCAGTCCGGCCTTCACGAAGAGCATGCCGTTCAAAAAATCGAGTCGGCGCCGCCACGGCCTTATCGCCTGGCCGAGCAGGTCAAATTGCAGAATGTCGCCCGAGGCGTCGACCAGCACCCGGCATTCCGGCGCCGCGTCGACGAGGAACGCCGTAAACGAGAGGTCGGTTGCGGTCATCGATGGAAAAAGTCCCGCAGCCTTCAGGCGCTCATTGAACTCAATCGTCGTCACGCCGGAAGAAATCCCGATATCAAGCGCGTTGAAGGCGCCCCACTTCTTAATTTGAATCAGCGCGATTGCCGCGTCGTTCAGGGCGTCCAGTCGGCCGAGCCGTGTCTGCTTCGAATTCGTATTGCGCACTTTCAACGAGCGAAAGAACTCTTCCTCGTCTTCGGCGGTGAGCTGGCGATCTTCATCAAGAAAAAACTTGGTCGCGGTGAGCGCCATGGTCAGAACTCCCCAGCGAGTCTTGTCGAAATGCTGGCGGCCGCACTGGATTTTGCGTTCGAGGCGCGCTTCTCCAGCGCCTGCGCATAAAGCGCATGGTGCTTGTTCACATAATCGGCGATGCCGAAGTTCGCTTCGATTCGCGCGCGAGCGCGCATTCCCACCGCTCGTCTTTCATCAGGAGTAAGCGCAAGCAAACGCTCGATCGCAGCGCTGATCGACAAAGTGCCTCCCGGGCGCGCGACGAAGCTCCCATCGCCGACAACCCATGCGCAATCGCCGACATCCGTGACGACTGCAGGCACCCCGCAAGCCATCGCTTCCGCCGCGGCGAGCGAAAAAGACTCGCCCCATGATGACGTCATCACGAATAAATCGAGGCCGGGCGCGATCCGGGCGATATCCTTGCGCTCCGGCAGGATGGTCACGCGATCTTCGATGTTCAGCTCGCGCGAACGCCCTCGCAAGACGCCATTGTCGTGCCCAGCGCCGACAAACAGCGCCTGAACGTCATGTCCCCGAAGCGTCAGGTCGGCGATCGCGTCGACCAACCGCACCTGGTCTTTCATCGGATGAAATCGCGCGAAGTTGCCGATCAAAAGTCGATTATCCGGCGCGCCGATCAATCTTGCGAGCGCCAGCTTCGCGTTGGCGTCCGGCGCGAATTCCTTGCAATCGACGCCGTTTGGAATAACGACGCTTCGTTCAGAACAAAATCCAAGTAGCTCATGCTGCCTTGCGGCCACATTTGAGCAATAGGAAATCGCTTCGGCCGATCTTGAGATGCGAGCGAGTATCTTGATCAGTCGCGCTGTCATCGGCTTTTCGTTCGACAAATCATGAAGGGAATGATGTATGCTCCAAATGACAGGCGTTTTTTTTCGGCTCGCGGCGGACGCGATCGAGGCGGCCAGATTGCCGTGATACATCCAGCCGTGGACGAGGTGATGGCGCTCCGTTGTCATTGATGACCGCAACGCCATCGGCGATAAGGGGAAAAGTCGGCCGGGGTTCATTCCCAGTGTCGAAACCTTGATTCCAAGGACGCGAGCATCCTGGGCCAAAGGACCTGGCGTCAGCAAGGACAGGATATTTGCAGCGTGTACGTTGCGATCAGCATGCGCGAGAAATCTCAATAACATTACCTCCGCGCCTCCAATATTGAGGCCGGTGATCGCATGAAGAATTCTCGCAGGAGGCATCAGCAACATCTGTCAGCCGCACTTCAGTTTGAGGCGCCCCGCCAAGTCCGAATGAGACTATTGGCCGCCGCGGCGCGTCCATTGTGCGGGGAGACTGCGTGTGCACTGTTCATGCCATTGAATCGAAATCGAATTTTGGCTTGCGCAAGGTGTTGCCGCCTTTCCTGTCGGCAAATCGGGATAGAATGTCGCATGATCGGCAAACGCGAGTCACGGAACGCTATTCCCCCTTCAGGCGAGCATGGTGGCAGCGACGACAACATATTGCGAAAAAACATCTCGGGAGTGAGATAAATCATAGGATTCCGCGCTTCTAGGTTTGACGCTGCGGGCGCCGAGCGTTACTAAATCGTATGATTTCACGCTTGTTTTGACTAGGCGGTGAAGTCGGCGGTTTGGGAGCAATCAGGAGCACTAGTACGGTGGGCGGTTTCCGTTAGGAAAATCAAGCCATTCATAGTGAGTGTGATGGGGGATTCTGGGGAGAATGCAGTTTCCATCTAAGGGCCTAACCGGCGCGATTTGGCGCGGCGGCAAGCATGTTGTGTTGTTGGGTATCGATGTCGCTGCGACTTTGGCAGCGATTGGTATCGCTGCAGCTGCTGAGTGGCCGCGAGTTTTTCAGTCCGTTTCTTGGCCGCACGCGCTTCTTGCGACTGCGCTGGTGACCGCGGCCGCCGCCGCGATTTTCTATTTCATGGGGCTCAGCCGGCGGTTCTGGCGGTTTGTCTCGATCATCGATTTGTCACTGATTGTCGCGTCTGCGGCCGCCGTCACAATGCTGCTTTCGCTTTTGCTCGCGATAGCTCTTGGCGATCTTGCGCCAAATGTCGGATTCTACCTCGTTCAGTTCTTTTTGGCTTCCGGTTTGATGAGCGCCGCGCGGGGCTTGCGTCGTTTCGGGCCGCGGGCGCTTGCCCTCGCAAGCCGCCTTTCGGGCGCCGGTGCGTCGCCGGATGAGCCGCTTGCGCTGATTGCGGGCTCGCCGGACGCCGTTGAACTTGTGTTGCGCAAGCGCGAGCTGGGCGTTCTCAAGGGATTCCGTCCGATCGGCGTTCTCGAAGAGGGCGAACTCAATCTTCGCCGCCGCATTCATGGCGTGCCGGTCGTCGGCGGCCTTCAGTCGCTTAACCATGTTTTCCGACAGCGGATGAATACTGCGGCCGCTCCGAAAGCGCTTGTGATCGCAGCGGGCGGCGCCGACGCCTCGGACGCCAAATATGTGAGCCTTGCCAGTCGCGCGAGCGACCTCGGGTTGACTGTCATTCGTGCGGCGCTGACCGGCGTCGAAGGCGCCGCCAGGGTGGAACTGAAAAGCTTTGACCTTTCGGAGCTTCTTGGGCGGCCGCTGGTTAAGCTCGACCATGGGAAAACCGCCGTCGCGCTCGGCAATCGATCAATTGTGGTGACGGGCGCCGGCGGATCGATCGGGAGCGAACTTGTAAGGCAAATCGCCTCCTTCGCGCCGCGCAAGATCGTCCTGATCGAGCAATCCGAATTCAATCTCTACCAGATCGAACTTGAAACTCGCCAGAACTTTCCGGAGACGGAGATTGTTCCGGTTCTCTGCGACATTCGCGACCGCAATCACGTGATGTCGGTTTTTCTTGAGCACCAACCGCAATTCGTGTTCCACGCCGCTGCGCTGAAGCATGTGCCGCTTGTCGAGCTCAACCCTTGCCCCGCAGTGGCGACCAATTTGATCGGAACGCGCAATGTCGCGGACGCGTCGCGCAAATGTCACGCGATAGCGATGATCCAGGTGTCGACGGATAAAGCCGTCAACCCAATCGGCGTCATGGGAGCGACGAAACGGCTGGGAGAGCTTTATTGCCAGGCGCTGGACCTTGAAAACTGCGGCGATCCTGGCGCGACGCGAATTTTCACAGTGCGTTTCGGCAATGTTCTTGGCTCCAGCGGCTCCGTCGTGCCGCTGTTTCAGCGCCAGCTGCGCGATCGCCTGCCTTTGACGGTCACGCACCCCGACATGACCCGGTTCTTCATGACCATTCACGAAGCCGTTGGTTTGGTGCTGCAGACAGCGAACGCCGCATTTTCGCGCAATCCGCGCTGTGGGCGGATTTTTGTCCTTGACATGGGCGAGCCGATCAAAGTCGTCGATATCGCTCACCGAATGATCAAGTTGTCCGGTCTTGAACCCGGCGTCGACGCAAAGGTGAAGTTTATCGGCACGCGGCCCGGCGAGAAGCTGTTTGAGCAGCTTTTTGACAAGAGCGAGCGCAGGCTTCAGTCGGAGATCGCCGGCATATTCGAGGCGGAGGCGTCGCCAGTGCCGCTCGCTACGCTTAATGAAATGTTTGCGCGCCTGACGGCAGCGGTTGCAAAATCCGACGAAACTTCGGTTCGCAAAGAGATTTTCGCGCTGATTGCCGACGAAGGTGAAGATCGGGTCGGCATGGAGACTGCAATGACGCCCGACAGCGCGTCAGCGAGCCAAGCGTCGAACGCGCTGGAGACGATTAGCGGGACGGTGTAAAATGGGGGTTGCGGAGTTATTGGCGCACGAGTTTGAGCGCCTGCTCGGAAAGACGGTCCCAAATCGGGACCGCGTTTCGGGGGGGACTGCGCCGCGCGTGTTTCGGCCGATCCGCTCGAAATGGCCGGTGTACGACGAAGACGAGATCGCGGCTGTCGTTGACGTGCTGAGGTCAGGCCGCGTCAACTCGCTACAGCACGGCGACAATTGCCGCGCTTTCGAACAGGCGTTCGGCGAGGCGTGCGAAATGCCATACGCGATTTCGCTGGCGAACGGCACCCTTGCGCTTGAGCTGGCGTTGCGCGCCCTTGGGATCGGGGCCGGCGACGATGTTGTTGTCACGTCGCGGAGTTTCGTCGCATCGGCGAGCTGCGTCGCTAATTGCGGCGCCCGGGCAGTTTTCGCCGATGTTGATTTCGACTCGCAGAATCTCACCGCGGCGTCGGTGCGGGCCGCGCTGACGCCGAACACAAAGGCGGTCGTACTCGTTCACCTCGCCGGGTTTTCCTGCGAAATGGACGACCTTTGCGCATTGGCGGAAGAAAAGGGCCTCGCGCTGATCGAAGACTGCGCGCAAGCCCATGGCGCTACCTACAAGGGGCGGCCGGTCGGTTCGTTCGGAGACGCTGCGGCATTTTCTTTCTGCACGGACAAAATCATGTCGACGGGCGGCGAAGGCGGTATGCTGTTGCTGCGGGACGAAGACGCCTATCAGCGCGCATGGTCCTACAAGGACCACGGAAAAGATTTCCGGCTCGCCCTGCAAAAATCGGCCGAGCCGGTATTCCGATGGATCCACGCCTCTATCGGCAGCAATTTCAGAATGACTGAAATGCAAGCCGCGATCGGACTGAGCCAGCTGTCCAAGCTGCGTTCATGGATTGAGGAACGCCGTCGGCGCGCACGCCTCCTCGACGATGCTTTCGCAGACGTGAAGCTCTTTCGCGTGCCGGCTGCGAACAACCACATCGGGCACGCCTATTACAAATACTACATGTTTGTTCGGCCGGAGCATCTGAAAGTCGGATGGTCCCGCGACCGGATCCTGAGAGAGGCGGCTGCGCTGGGTGCGCCATGTCAGGCCGGGAGTTGCCCGGAAATCTACCGGGAGCGCGCATTTGCTGATGTCGCCGAAACGCATCACGAGACGTTTCCAATCGCCCGGCGCCTTGGGGAGACCAGCATTCTGCTTCCAGTCGATCAGACGCTTTCGATCGAGGACGTTCGTGAAATGGGCGAAATTTTGCGCTATATCGCTCGTCAGGCGACGGCCTAGGTGCGCGACGCCTCCATGGGCGCGAGTTTGATTCCGCATTTCGTCATAGTCGGCGCGGTGAAAGCGGCTACGACTTGGACCGCCGTGCATCTGGCGAGGAGGCCGGACATATTTGTCCCCAATCCGGAGCCGCGGTTCTTCAGCGAAAATTATGACAAGGGGCTGGAATGGTATCTCGCCCTTTTTTCATCCGCGCCGGCCGGGGCGATCGTCGGCGAGAAATCCGCGGACTATCTTGCGCATCCGACCGCGCTTGCGCGCATGTCGAAGGCCATCCCCGCCGCCAAGATTATCGTGCAGCTCAGAGACCCCGTCGATCGCGCATACTCTGATTATCGGATGCTCTATCGGCGTGGGACGACTAGACATCCTCCGGAAGCCTATTTTTCAAGACGGTCGCCTCCCAACGATATTGGATCTAGGTTCTTGCGCGGCGGATTGTATTTCGAGCACCTTCGGCGCTGCTTTGATCATTTTGCGCGAGAACAGGTGCTGGTTCTTCTTTATGAGGACATTCGCGACGAACCGCAGCGAACATTCGATATGGCGGCCGATCACATCGGCGCCGATCGCATTAAATTGGAAGCAATCGGCGTTGCGCGCGAGAATGACAGCTCATCCCCCTTGCTGCCGATAGCGATGCGCCGCGCGCTAAGCCCTCTAAAGCAGGCCGTGGCGCCCTGGCGCGGGAAGTCTTGGTTTGAAGCGCTGCGGGGGGTGTTCGCAAAGGAGATTGACTATCCGGCGCTTGATGCGGAAGCGCGCGCTTTCCTTCGCGATTACTACCTTGAAGACGTGATGAATCTCGGCGCCCTCATTCGGAGAGATTTGTCAGGCTGGTTGCGCCCGGAAAGAACGGAAGCGGTCGCCTCAGCGTATGCGATAAACTCCGCGGCGAGAGGCCTTGTATGATGATCCCGCGCGCCTGGAATTTGTCGACGGCGTTCATCATTTTGGGCGCGTTCTTGGCCGCCTATCAGCAATTTCGGCCATTCGACATCCTTCTTACATACAGCGACGTGCTATTCGTGTTGGGGGGAATCATGTTGCTGCTCGGCAAAGGGCTGCATCTGCGGCCATTCGGCACGTTCACCTCCGCTTGGTTCCTGTTTGCGGCGTTGCTCTTGGTGGCGTTATTCGCCAGCAGCATGATCAATGGTTCGGTCGACCGCTGGCTGATAGTTTCCGCGCAATATTTTTTCGCCTACGTGTTTCTATCGATGGTGCTCGTCGGCGACGACAACGCGCGCTGGCGGACAGTCACGCTCGCATTTCTCGCGGGCGTCGTTGTTATGGAGGTTGCGACATTTTTCATATACCATTATTATGAAGGCTCATATTCGGCGCTCCGCAGCCGTTTTGGCCCAGGATTTTCTACTGGTTCCGGCCGCATCGGTTCGTTTGTCGGCAATCCTAATTATCATGCGGCCCTGATCAGCTGCACATTGCCGTTTTTGTATTATTTCGGCGTGAAACGAACAATACCGCCGGTTGTTTTTCTGCTGGGTCTTGGAATCTTGATTGCTGCGATCGTATTCTCGGCATCGAATACGGGGCTTGCGGCGGCGGTGCTCGTCACAAGCGTTTTTGTGATCGCGGGCCGAATCCGCATCACCTTGTTGCGCGCCGGATTCGCCGCTGCGGCTTTCGGCGCATTTGTACTCGCCGGCGCGCCGCTCCCCAAGGCTTTCGAGGCGAGGGTCGCGCCAGCCCTGGCGACCGGAAACATCGAAGAGGCAGGAACCTTTCTCGGCAGACGCGATTTGATGCTTGAGGCCTGGGAGTTCGCAGATAAGACATTCCTCATCGGTCTGGGAGTCGACCAATACAAGGAAGAAAGTCGTCACCAAACGCCAGTCCACAATTCCTTCCTGCTCCTCTGGAACGAAGGGGGGTTTCTCGCCCTTGTCGCCTGGATCGGTTTGATCGGCGTCATGGGCGTCAGCGCGGCCGCAGCGTTGAGGGAACGTCCGATTGAAGCCGCCCTTGGGCTGTCAGTCCTGTCGGCATTCGTCATGTTTTCGCTCGCGTCTCCCCATATGTACGCACGCATCTGGACAGTCCCGATGCTATTGGCGCTAGGCGCTTCCTTTGCGAGCCGCGCCAGACGGCTGCCCGCCTAACGCCGACATGCCGGGCCCGCGTCCGATTCGTCACAGACTTGATTTCTTGGGGATTTTTGCCGCCGTTTTCTTGACCTGGGCTAGTGGCTTGGCCCAAATTCGCATAGATTAATACTCCATTCGATGACCAACTGACGGATCATCGACCGGGGTGTTGTGACGGGGAACTCTATGATCAACCGAATTCTTGCGGCGTTTTTCGCGTTAATTCTCGCCGCTTGCGCGTCGACGCCGCCTCCATTGCCGGAGGCGAGCGCGGACCCTTATCTCCTCGGACCCGGCGATGAAATCCGCATCTCGGTGTTCCGCCTGACGGAAATGTCGAACACCTATCGTGTCAGCGATTCAGGCACGATTTCCCTGCCGCTGCTTGACACGATGTCAGTCGCGGGCAAACAGATTGAAGAAGTCAAGGCGGCGATCGAAGCGGCGATCACTGAAAAGAATCTCGTTTACAACCCAAGCGTCAGCGCAGAGATCTCGCAGTACCGGCCGTTCTTCGTAATCGGCGAAGTCAATAAGCCGGGCCAGTATTCCTATGCGCCGAAGATGAATGTGCTTACAGCCCTTTCCATGGCGGGAGGACCGACTTTCCGGGCCAGCACCGACAAGGTCGTCATTACGCGGATTGTCGACGGCAAAGCGGTCTCAGGCAAGGCGAAGCTCGACAGCCTTATTCTCCCCGGGGACACCATTCGGGTTTATGAAGGGTGGTTTTGACATTGGACGCCGAACTCCTCCGACGCGAACCCGCCCACCAAAGACGCGCCGCCAATTCCCATCGGGGATTTAAGTGCGTGCATTGCGGAGGGGCGGCGGCGGCCGCGCTTATTCTCGCGGGCGAAGCGCTGGCGCAAAGCGACGCGCAAACGGCCGCGATGGCCTCATTCGATCGCTCGCCGCCGCTTGGTTATGAGCGGCAGGGGCGCCAGCTCGGTTCAACGACATTCTACCCGGAATTGAGGATCGGCGCGGTCGCGGATTCAAATATTTTCGCGACTTCCACAAATGAGGATGAAGATGTTGTCGGCCTGATCGAGCCAAGCGTGGCGTTCGAGCGCTCAACAACGACGCTTCAGCTTAGCGGCGCGGCCTATGGCGGCATTCGGCGCTATTTCGAGAACGACAACGAAAATGTCGAGACGTTCGGCGCAAGCGCGAAAATGCGTTATCAGGCGAACAGCGCTCACACCGCCTCGCTCGGCGTCGGCTATGATCGCGGCTTTCAGCGGCGCTACGATCCCGAGCGTAATACGAATTTCACCATCCCGCCGACGACGATTGACAATCTGTCGGGCGAGGTTGGGTATCTCTACAGGCCGGGCCGGCTCGGCCTTTCCGCGGCAGCCGGGGTCTTTAAGTCGAATTATCGCGACCCAGTCGACGACGAGCGCGATTTGACCAGCTATCGCGCTTCGACGCGCGCGCTATTCGGCGCATCGAGTCGCGTCGACTTCTTCGTTGAAGGTTATGGCGTCTGGCGCGATTTTCGGTTGCCTGTCGACGTTAGCGGCGTCAATCGCGACGGCGAGACTTATGGAGCCAACGCCGGCGTCGCCTTCGACATCACCGACAAACTGACCGGCGATGTCGGCGTCGGTTACTTCAAAGCGACTTTTGACGATCCGACTTTGCGCGATTATACGGGGCTTGGCTTTCAGGGATCGGTCAAGTGGCGACCACAGGCGCGGACAGCAATTGTCATCGACGCTTTCCGCGGCGACGTCGCCACCAATAGAACCGGCGCAAGCGGGCGCCTTGATACGCGCGCGTCCGCCAAACTCTACCAGGAAATTCGTCACAATCTTCGCGGCCGCCTTGAAATCGGTTACCGGCATGGCGAGTTTCGTGCGAGCGGCCAGACGCAAGACGACCTGACCGCCGGCGCCGGCATTGAATTCCTGTTCAATCGCCACTTGGCGGCGGAACTTGGGTATAATTATCGTGACCGCAGCGCGACCAATCCGCTTGATGAATTTGCGTCGCATCAAGCGACCTTGTCGCTGATCGCCCGCTACTGAGCCGGGTCGGCCCGGAAATCTGAGCGTCAGCCGCGCTTACCGGGAAGTTCGTTTTCCTGCGTTGATCGCCATCCAGCGCCCGCTTAGAACTCCGCGCATTGGGCGTATCTAGGATTGAACGGGCCGCGAGAAATGCATCAATTTGAATTTGAGACGCTCGACGTCTTTACAGACCGCAGATTCGCCGGCAACCCGCTCGCCGTCATCATGGATGCGCGCGGCCTTGCTCATGCCGACATGCTGGCGATCACGCGCGAGTTCAATTATTCAGAGACGACGTTTGTTCTGCCGCCCGAAGATCCGGCGAATACCGCGCGCGTCAGGATTTTCACCATCGGTTACGAAATGCCGTTCGCGGGACATCCGACGGTTGGGACGGCGATCGCGATCGCGCGCGCCCGCAAACTGACGGAAAAACTGCGGCTTGAACTCAATACCGGCGTTTTTCCGGTGCGGGTCGACCTTGACCGCCCTGTCGCCTTCGCGGAATTCCAGAACCCCAATCTCCCTTCGGAAAAAGGCGAAGCAGCGGACGCCGCGCTCATTGAAGCGGCGCTCTCGATTCCGGCTGGTTCGATCGATCGCGGCCCGCATCGAATTCGCAAAGTCGGCGCCGGCGCGAATTTCTTCTTTGCGAAAGCGCCGCTCAATGTGGTGAGGAAAGCGAAGTTCAACAGCGCCGCGTTTGAGGCCGTGCGCTTTGGCGACGCGGTCGGCGTCCTGCTCTATGCTGAAGGCGGCGAGTCGGAAGACGCCGCTTTCCACGTCCGGATGTTCGCGCCAGGAGCCGGCATTCCTGAAGATCCCGCAACGGGCGGCGCAGCCGCGGCCCTCCCCGGCCAAATCGCCCTCTCGCAGAATTTCGCCGACGGAACGCACCAATGGGTGATCGAGCAGGGCTTTGAAATGGGCCGCCCGAGCCGCATTCACGCGACCATTGAGACCCTTGGCGGCGCGGTCAAATCCGTGCGCATCGGCGGCAATGCAGTACCGGTGATGAAGGGACTGCTTGATTACTGATTTTTCGGTTGTGCGGCGAAGATGGGCGCGGCTTGCTTGCTCTGGCTGACGGCGACGCCCGCAAGAATGATTGACAGTGCTGCGAACGCGCTTGGCTCTAGCTTTTCATGGAATATCAGCGCGCCGAGCATGACGGCGACGACCGGCGTTAGGTAGTTTGCCAGCGCCATGAAACTCGCGCCGGCCCTGCCGACGATCGTAAATATGATAAATCCGGCAAGCGCTGTCGGGCCGATGCCGAGAATAACGACGCTTCCGGCGCTCTTGAGCGACCACATCGACGGATCAAACTCGGCGAGCAGAAGGGCGGGCGTCGCAAACACTGCGCCCATGACGACGACGCCGGCTGCAAATACGCGCGGGCCGACGCCCGGCGCGCGGCGCGTCATGACCACCGATATCGCGTAACACAAGGTCGCGACGAGCAAACCAGCCTGCGCCAGAAACCCTGACGCCCTCACGCCTTTGATCGCTTCCGGACCGAGGAGGATGAGAACGCCGGCAAATCCCATCAAGAATCCGATGATGCGCCGCGCGTTCAGCCTTTCGTCTGCGAAGAGATAGGCGAGACCAAGCGTCCAGAGCGGCATGAACGCCATATAAACGCCGGCAAGGCCGCTCTCCACATATTGCTGCGCCCAGGGAAAAATCAGGAATGGGATTGAATAGCCGATAATACCGATGCCAATCATCCATCGCCATTCGGCTGTTAGGCGCCGGCGATTATTCGTCCGCACCAGGAATGGCGGAAAGTTTTGCCGATATGCGCGCATCGAAATGAAGAGCGTCGCGGCCGCAATCCACAGCCGCCCGATCGCGACAATCGGCGGCGGCACGGTCTCGATCGCGGCGTGAATGAAGGTGAACGACGAGCCGCCGAGCGCCGTGAGCAACGCCAGCAGCGCCCAGTCGAGCGGCGTCGCCTCAGTAGGGCCGGGCTTCGGGCGCATTGGCGAGTTCATGACCGACTCATTTATAGGCGAAGCATAAAATGCTCCGCCGAGCATCTTGCTGCAATGCGAAAATTCTGTTGACTGCCCTAGCAATTCTGTTGGAGAAACGCTGCGGGCCACGCCTTCCCAACGAGGCGCGACCCATCTGAGAGGATGGGAGACAAGACGATGGCGACCAAACCGGGTGTGCGTCCCGCGCGCCCTTACTTTTCATCCGGCCCCTGCGCCAAGCGCCCCGGATGGTCTGCGGAAAATCTTGCGACAGAAACGCTGGGCCGGTCGCACCGCGCCCGGCTCGGCAAAGCGCGCCTTAAGGAAGCGATCGACCGGACGCGCGCGCTGCTTGAGGTTCCCGCCGATTATCGCATCGGCATTGTGCCGGCCTCAGACACTGGCGCCGTCGAAATGGCGCTCTGGTCGTTGCTCGGCGCGCGGCCGGTCACCATGCTTGCTTGGGAAAGCTTTGGCGAAGGCTGGGTCACGGATGTCGTCAAACAGTTGAAACTCGATGCGCTGACGCTGACGGCGCCTTACGGCGCTCTGCCTGATCTTTCCAAAGTCGATCCCCTGAGCGATGTCGTCTTCACCTGGAACGGCACGACCTCTGGCGTGCGTGTGCCGAACGCCGACTGGATTTCCGCGCGTCGCGAGGGCCTTACAATCTGCGACGCGACTTCGGCGGCGTTCGCCCAGGAGCTCGACTGGCCAAAACTCGATGTCGTCACGTTTTCATTCCAGAAAGCGCTCGGCGGAGAGGGCGGCCATGGCGTTCTGATATTGAGCCCGCGCGCAGTTCAAAGGCTCGAGACCTACAAGCCTGCCTGGCCGTTGCCGAAGATTTTCCGGATGATCAAGGGCGGCAAGCTTATCGAAGGCATCTTTGAGGGCGAAACCATCAATACGCCGTCGATGCTCGTCATCGAAGATTGGGTCGATGCGCTGAAATGGGGCGCATCGGTCGGAGGCCTAAAAGAGCTTGTCCGGCGCGCCGATTCCAATCTTCACGCCCTGTCGCAATGGGCGGCGAGGACGCCATGGATCGATTTTCTGTGCGCTGACGAAAAATCCCGCTCGAACACATCCGTTTGCCTGAAATTCGCCGATCCGGCGATTGCAAAACTCAGCGACGAAGACCAGCGGACTTTCGTCAAGCAGATGGAATCCCTGCTCGGCAAGGAAGAAGCCGCCTACGATGTCGGCGGCTATCGCGACGCGCCGCCCGGCCTTCGAATCTGGTGCGGCGCGACCGTCGAACGCGCCGACATTGAAGCGCTTTGTCCCTGGCTCGATTGGGTTTTCGCTGAAGCAAAATCAGCGAGAAGCAAATAGCGCGCGACTGATTCGCCGTGCGCCGCGCCTTGACGCCTTTCAACCCCGCAATGACGAGATCGACAAATGCCGAAAGTCCTCATTTCCGACGAGCTTTCCGAAACCGCTGCCAACATCTTCAAGGAACGCGGCGTCGAAGTCGCTTATGAACCAACGCTCGGCAAGGACAAGGCAAGGCTCGAGCAGGTGATCGGCCTTTACGACGGCCTTGCGGTGCGTTCGGCGACAAAGGCGACGGCTGCGGTCATCGCCGCCGGCAAAAACCTGAAAGTCATCGGCCGGGCAGGCATCGGCGTTGACAATATCGATATTCCAGCCGCGACCTCCGCAGGCGTCGTCGTCATGAACACGCCCTATGGCAACGCCATCACGACGGCGGAGCACGCGATCGCCATGATGTTCGCCGCCGCGCGACAAATTCCGCAGGCGAACGCCTCGACGCACGCCGGCAAGTGGGAGAAATCGCGCTTCATGGGCGTTGAGCTGTTCGCAAAAACGCTCGGCGTCATCGGCTGCGGCAATATCGGCGGCATTGTCGCGGATCGCGGCGTTGCGCTCAGGATGCGAGTGATCGCCTTTGACCCCTTCTTGACGAATGCGCGGGCGATCGAACTTGGCGTTGAGAAGGTCGACCTCGACACGCTCCTGGCGCGGGCCGACATCATCACCCTGCACACGCCGCTCACTGAGCAAACCAAGAACATTCTCTCCGCCAAAGCGCTGGCGAGGACAAAGAAGGGCGTCATCATTGTCAATTGCGCGCGCGGCGGGCTGCTCGACGAGGTCGCGCTGAAGGCCGGCCTTGATTCCGGAAGGATCGGGGCGGCGGCGCTCGACGTATTCGCCGTCGAGCCGGCGACAGACCACCCATTATTCGGCAATGAGAAAGTCGTGCTGACGCCGCATCTTGGCGCTTCGACCAATGAGGCGCAGGAAAATGTCGCCATTCAGATCGCCGAGCAGATGGCGGATTACCTGATGCGGGGCGCCGTGACGAACGCGCTGAACATGCCCTCGATCACGGCTGAAGAGGCGCCGCGATTAAGGCCGTTCATCGCGCTTGCTGAAAATCTCGGCAAATTCGCCGGCCAGCTCACCGAAACGAGCGTCAAGGCGATCGAAGTCGTCTATGCGGGCGGCGTCGCCAAGCTGAACACGCGGCCGATGACGGCGTCCGCTGTCGCCGGCGTCCTTCGCCCGATGCTCGCCGAGGTCAATATCGTGAACGCGCCGATGATCGCCAAGGAACGCGGCATTGCAATCGCCGAGACGTTTCGAGACGACGCCGAGAATTTTGAGAGCGTCATCCGCCTCCGGATTGTGACGGAACGCCAGGATCGCACGGTCTCCGGCGCGCTCTTTGGGCAGACGCCGCGCGTTGTTGAGATCAAGGGCGTCGAGATGGAGGCGTCCTTTGCGCCGAACATGCTTTACGTGTCGAATGCGGACAAGCCAGGATTCATCGGTGCGCTGGGCCAAACGCTCGGCGCGGCGAATGTCAATATTGCAACCTTCAATCTCGGCCGGTCGGCGCCAGGCGCGGACGCCATCGCGCTCCTTGCCGTCGACGACAGCGTGTCGAACGAAGTGCTAGCCAAAGTCGCCGCGCTCCCAAACGTCAAGCAGGCGAAAGCGCTGCGGTTCTAGGGTCGCGTCAACGGTGGCGAATCACGGGAAGGTCTGCGACGCCAAAACAGGGAAATGGAAATGCCAGCGAAGAAACCGCGCGACATCGAAAAGTCATATCCTCTCAGTCAATTCATCGCCAAGCTGCGCCGCTTCGCCGACGCTCTGGAAACGCGCGAGCCGTTTACGATCCAGATCGCCGGCGAGCGCATTCGTGTTCCAAAGGGCGCCCTCGTCAATATAGAACACGAGCGCGGCGACGGCGAGGAGGAGATTGAGTTCCAGATAAGGTGGAAGCTCTAAAACGCCGGTTGCACGCGGCTCGGCCGGCGGTTTAGATACCGGCCATGACAATCCCGACGGTTCATGAGATTGAGCGTCGCGCCTTTTCGGGAGACGCCGAGGCGCAATACGCGCTCGCCGCGATTTTGTCAGAACGTCAGCAGCAAGACCTTGCAAGGCATTGGCTGGAACGCGCCGCGTCGCTGGGCCACGCGGATGCATTGTTTACGCTCGCGGGCGCCTTACTGACGAAGACCGAAGGCGCGATTGAGCAGCGTGGCGAGGCGGTCGCGGGACTGCAGAAAGCCCGCGAGAACGGGAGCATAGCCGCGCTTCGCACATTGGCGGCGCTCACTGCGGCCGGTCTCGTCGGAGACGAAGGCTGGCCGGGCGCGCTCGCGATGATGCGAGAGGCCTGCGAGCGCGGCGAAGCGGCGTCGTTACGAGAGATTGCGACGCTTATTCTCGAAGCCGATGAAAAAGACGAGGACGGCGGGGCGCTTCTTGTGACAGCGGCGAAGTCCGACGCGCTTGCCGCGGCGCTAGTCGCCCGCCGGGCGCGACGCGGCCTGCCGACCAATGAAAAGTGCGTTTCGCTGAGCGACGCGTTCGGCAAGCTGTTGGTGGTGAAGAATGACGTCAACAGCGAGCAGATTTGCAGCCGACCGCGCATCACCGCATTTCGAGCCGCCGTTGGGCGCGATCTTTGCGATCATTTAGTCGGCGCGGCGCTTCCGAGACTGAAGCGGGAGCAAGTGCTCGGCGCAGACGGTCTGCGGCGAACCGACCCGCATCGCACGGCCTGGGGCGCCCTATTAGGCTTTGGGTTTGCCGACTTGCCAGCGGTGATCGCCGGGCAGAGAATGGCGTCGCTGGCGCAGCTCTCCTATTCGAACGGCGAGCCATTGTCGATCCTGCGTTATCTACCGGGCCAAGAATATAAGATCCACCACGATTTTCTTGGGCCAAATGACCCGGATCTGCTTGCGCACGGGCAAAGGCTGAAAACCGCGCTGCTTTACCTGAATGACGGATATGCCGGGGGCGAAACGCATTTTCTCGTCCCCGACATCAGATTCGCGGGAAAAACCGGCGATATTCTCGTCTTTCACAATGTTGATGAATCCGGCGCGCTCGATTATTCCGCGCGCCATGCCGGCCGAACGATTGAGCGCGGCGAGAAGTGGATCGCTTCGCTGTGGCTGCGCGATCGGCCTTTTGCCGGCTGACATCAGTTTCCTGAAAGTGCGCGGGAGAGGATCACCAGCATGGAGAAGGCGATGATGATCCAGGGGGTCCTCGCGCGGCGTTTCTCCCGCTTTGCGATCTCGTCCGCCGCGAGCGACGACGCCGTCCAGTCCGGGACGCTCTGCTTTGCAACCAGTAGTAAGCCGGGATCGCCGTCGACGGCGCCGCGATCGACGACCGGAAGGCCGGTGCGCGAAACGATCGCGGCGACCAGATTGGCGAAAAACGGCGCCAGCATTTCGCGATCGGCGCCAAGCGTAAGCCGCTCGCCATTGGTTTTGACAAGCGCATAAGCGCGCTGCGCCGTCGTGACGCCGAGCGACGAAAACGATTCAAGCCGCGTTTCGATGCGGTGATAGTCGCTGAGCGCAATCTCCGCCCTGACGCGCGGCTGATCGATGAAGCCGCGGCGGCGCGGCAGCAAGGCGATCAGGCGCCCGCCCTCAAGGCGCGCGTAAAGCCGCCAGCGCGAAACGGCCTCCTTTGCGACGAGCGCTGTCAGCGCGATCATGAGCGCGGCGATTGACGCCATGGCGGCGCCGAAGAAGAAATTCACGGCGAACGCGCCGACGGCGACGACGATGTGAAAAAGCGCCAGCGCGCCAATGAAGAGAGCCGCGAGGCCGACTCCGATCCGGCCGGCGAGCGATGGTCGGAATTCCTGCGGCGGCGGAATGGAGAGGGGCGCTTCGGTCATAATCAAATCAGCGCTTTCCTGAAAGCGCCGTCTCGACGTCTTTCGACCAGCCGACAAAAACGTCGGTGTCGCCGCGTTCGATAATCGGTCGCTTCATCAGGGTCGGGTGGGCGGCCATCAGCGCAATCGCTTTCGCCTCCGTTATGCCGGTTTTGTCGGCGTCCGACAGCCCGCGCCATGTCGTCGACGACCGGTTGAGCAATGCTTCCCAGCCCGCCCTTTTCGCCCAGCGCGTCAATTGCGCTTTGGTGACGCCGTCGTCGCGGACGTCATGGAATTCATATTTTACGCCAGCGTCGTCGAGGTGCTTGCGAACCTTGCGGCATGTGTCGCAAGTCTTGAGGCCGTAAAAATCGACGCCCATGTCTCACGCCACTTGCAATCTGAGATAATTCAGCAAATCCGTCCGCGTAATGAGCCCCTCGAATTTCCCGCCTTTGGTCACCACCGCGACATAGCCTTTGGCGAAGACGGGAAGAAGTTCTTCCATCTTCCGGTCGGCATCGAGCGTTTCGACTCGGTAGGTCATCGCGGATTTCACGGGGTCCTTGAACTTGTCGCGATTGCGGACGACAGCGAACAGGATGTCCTCTTCATCGATGATGCCGGCGAGCGTGCCGTCTTCGTTGAGAACCGGCAGCTGCGAGATGTCGTAAAGTTTCATCCGGCCATAGGCGACCATCAGCGTATCGTCTGGCTTGACCGTCACGGTCGCGCGCTCGGAATGTTTGCGGGTGATAAGGTCGGTAAGGTCGCCCTTCGGCGGACGCTTGATGAACCCCTGATCGTACATCCAATAGTCATTGTACATTTTCGAGAGGTATTTGTCGCCACGATCGCAGACGAAAGCGACGACGCGCTTCTTCGTTCTCTGCTCGCGGCAATATTTGAGCGCCGCGGCGAGAATGGTGCCCGATGATGATCCGCCAAGTATGCCTTCCTTCTTCAACAGATCGCGCGCGGCTTCAAAACTCTCCTTGTCCGTGATTCCGTAGGCCTTCTTCACGCGCGACAGATCGCAGATGTCTGGAATGAAATCCTCGCCGATGCCTTCGACGAGCCAGGAGCCGACTTCGTTCGGCTTTACGCCGGTGTTCACATAATCGGTGAGGATCGAGCCTTTGGGGTCGGCGAGAATGATCTCGACATGCGGCGCTGCGTGTTCAAAGAAGCGCGCAAGGCCCGAGATCGTGCCGCCCGATCCGACGCCGGCGACGAGCGCGTCCATTTTTTCGCCCATCTGACCCCAGATCTCGGGGCCGGTCATTTCTTCGTGCGCTTTCGGATTCGCCTTGTTGCCGAACTGGTTGACGTAAAAGGCGCCCGTTTCCTCGGCGATCCGCTGGGCTACGTCCTGATAATATTCCGGGTGCCCCTTGCCGACATCCGAGCGCGTAAGGCGGACATCAGCGCCGAGCGCCTTGAGGTGGAAAATTTTTTCCTGCGCCATTTTGTCGGGAACGACGATGGTCAGCCTGTAGCCTTTCTGCGCGGCGACGAGCGCCAACGCGAGGCCCGTATTGCCTGCGGTCGCCTCAACGATCGCGCCGCCTGGTTTCAACTTTCCATTCTTTTCGGCATCCTCGATCATCGCAAGACCGATCCGGTCCTTGATTGAACCGCCGGGATTGTTCGATTCAAGCTTCAAGAAGAGCTCGCAGGGGCCGGTGTCGATCTTCGAAATTTTCACCATCGGGGTCTTGCCGATCCCCTCGAGCACATTGTCGAGAATCGGTCCGAAGGGCGTTTCGATCATGGTCTACTCCCTTTGCGCCGCCAATCGCCGGGGCGTCCTGTTCACTGCGGATTACCGTCTCGCCGGGAGCGCCGCAAGCGGCGCATTTTTCAATTATTCACCATCCTGCGCTTTAATGCGACGACGCCGGAGGCGCCGCAGCCATGTTCTGGCTATTGTTTCTCATTGTGGTTGTCGCTGGCCTCGCGTCGCCGACAACTGGGGTTGCCGCCGCGGCGTTTTGCGTTGCGGCGTATTTGGTGTCTCCCTTCGCATCCAAGCGGCGCATTTCGCCTTTCCGGATCGGGCTTCTCGTATTATCGCCGCTCGTCGGCCTCGTTGCCGGCGGCGTGATTTTCTTGCTCGGTCCCGGATTTTAGCGCGATCGTCCGGTTGCGGCGCAAATCGCGAATAAAAAACCGCGCGGGATGCAACGCTTCGGCGACATCCCTCTCGATCGACGACATCGTACCGGTCATCTCCGAAACAACATGCGCAGCGGCGAGCGGCGCCGTCACAAGGCCGCGCGCGCCAAGGCCGGTCAGGATAAAGACATTTTCCTGCGCGCGCGCATTGGGATAGGTGCGAACCTTTCCGAGGCGAAGATCGTCATAGGCAGCGCCATAGTGATTCCAATCGGGCGCGGGCCCAGCAATCGGCAAGCGGTCTGGCGTTTGACAACGCACGCTCGCACGCGGCGTTGACGCGGCTACCTGAAGTGTCCGGCCGATGTCGGGAATCGTGCGCGCCATCGCTGCGATATTGTGCGCCGTCGCGGCGACGCTCGTCTCCGGCGCCGCATTCGCCTGCAATTTCTCGTATGTGGCGCCGATGACGAGGCCGCCGGACGGCGCCGGCGCGGCGTATGGCCCAAAGACGATCGCTTCCGTCGGCGCCATGGCGTCTGGAAAGCAATCGATCTGCCCCAAGACGCCCTTCAGCGGCAAGGTTCGCGCCTCGATGAAGCGCAACGCGTCGCGGCCGTTGGCGATGATCGCAGCATCGAAGTCCGCGCGCGCGCCATCGTCGAATCGAATTGTTATTCCTGCCGCGTCGCGCGCGATCGCGACCGCGCGCCGGTCAATCAGCGAGGCGTTTTTCGCAAGCAGCGCGCAGTAACGCGGCGGCGAAATGACGCCGGCGAACGGAAAGAACAGCCCGTCGGCGCGCGGCTCAACCATCGCCGCCGGCAGCAATCCGGCGCTGACAATCTTGCGCTGGCGCTCCGCTTCTTCCGCGCTCGCCGCTTTCAAAAGGACGCCGCACGGGTTCAAAATGCGCTCGCCGCTCGCTCGCTCAAGTGATGCGATCACTTGTATCGCGCGCAAATAGGCGCCGCGAAAAAATCGCGCCGCCGGGCCGTCGCCAAGATCAAGACGCGGCATGATGAGGCCCGCGGGATTGCCGGACGCGCCGGCGGCGACCCCATTTGGGTCAATGATCGTAGGCGCAATTCCGGCGGCGGCGAGTTCGAAGGCGAGGGATGCGCCCGCAACGCCGCCGCCGATGATCGCGATGCGCGCGCCGCCGCCAAGCGCCTTCATGTTTTCCGCCGCGAACCACGGCGCGCGCGTCGACGCTGTTGGCGGCGAGTCGATCCGGGCCGCAAGCATTTCGCGCTTTTGTCCGAAACCGACGCGCTTTTCGACGGCGAAGCCGGCAGCCTGCAGCGCGCGACGCACGTCGCCCGCGACCGTGAACGTCGCCGCGGTCGCGCTCGGCGCTGAGAGGCTTGCGACGCCGGCGAACACTTCAGGCGACCACATGTCCGGATTTTTTGACGGCGCAAAACCGTCGAGAAACCAGGCGTTGATCCGCGCTTCGACGCGGGGGAGCATCGCCCGCGCATCGCCGAAAACGAGCGTCAGCGTAATGTCGTTTGCGAGCGCGATCCGATGCAGGCCTGCGACCGGCGGCGGATGTTGCGCGCGCAGCGCCGCGCTCATTTCGGCGAATTGCGGCCAGGCAAGGTGCGCGCGCGCGAGATCCTCGGGCGAAAGCGGGCGGTTTTCAAAGGAGAGAAACTCAAGCCTTGCGCCATGCGGCTTGCGGGATCGGCGCCACAAATCAGCGGCGACAAGAATATTGAGGCCTGTGCCGAATCCGAGTTCGCCGATCGCAAGGCGCGGCGCGGTTTCGAACCGGCGGGCGAGATCATTGCCGTCGATGAAAACGTGGCGCGATTCCGCGGCGCCATCGCCGGAGAAATAGATGTCGCCGAAAAAAATGGACCGGGGAGCGTTCGCTTCCCAGTCCACCAGAGCCGTTTCGATCCCGCCGGTCATCGGCGAGACAATAATCTTACTTCGACGCGAACGGGAAGATCTTGTCGAACGACGGCGCGAAAGCGAAGGCCGAACCGAAGGAGCGGTTCATCGGCTCGAAGGCTTCGCGCGTCGCTTCGACCGAAGCTTCGGTCATCGCGCGGGCGCGCTCGACGCGCGTTTCGAAGAGTTTCGTCCAGTAGCCGCGCTGGAGTTCAAGCGCGTCGCTGATGGTTTTCGCGCGCGCAAGCTCGTTCGCGAATTCGACCGCGTCGGTCATTTCGACGCGGGCCGCGGCGACGGCGTCGGCGCTGACCGCCCGCATGCGCTCATTGGCGGCGTCAAAGCCCTTGCGCGACGCGGCCATTGTCTCTTCCGTCTGTACTCGGATCTTTTCCGCGGCATCGTTGAAGGTCTTCAGCGCGACGCCGAACTGGTCGCGCGCCGCTTCGTTCCATGCGCCGGCGACCGCGCTTCCGTCACCGTCGAACATCGTCTCAGTCGTTTTCCTGGCGGCCATGGGAGGCTCCTTCATCTAAGGTTCAAGGCCCGGCCGGTCAGTGGGGCGGGGCCCGCTGCGCCATGTTGCAGCGCAGCATTGACCTTTCTATAGGGGTTATTGTGCACTGCAGCAAGAAAAATTATGAGGTCAACTGCGTCAGAGTTTCGAGGGAGGCATAGCCGTCGACGGGCACCCCGGCGGCCTTCTGCCAGGCCTTGAGCGCCTTTTTGGTGCCGGCGCCGATCACCCCATCGATCGGTCCGGGATCGAAACCCTTGTCTTTCAGCGCCTGTTGCAGAGCCATTCGCTCGGCGAGGGAGAGCGCCCGGTCGGTCCGCGGCCATTCCGCAAGGATCGGCTCCTCGCGTCCAGCAAGGCGGTCGGATAGGAGGCCGACGGCGAGGGCGTAGGATGTCGAGCGGTTGTATTTGAGGATCGCCTCGAAATTCTCGAAGACGAGGAAGGCCGGCCCTTTGTGCCCGGCCGGGAGAAAGATCCGCGCCCGCGTATTGGGGTCGATATCCTGACCGAGATTGAGCGTTTTGCCGGCGACGCCGGCCCCCGCCCATTCGATGACCGCCTTCCTGACGTCAGCGTCGGCGAGCTCATAATCGAAGCCCTGGGGCAGCGCGATTTCAATGCCCCAGCGCGCGCCATGATGGTAATTCGAGGCGGCGAGGTAATTGGCGGTCGAGGCGAAAACGTCGTCGAGATCGGTCCAGATGTTGCGGTGGCCGTCGCCGCCATGATCGACGGCGAAGCGCAGATAGGTCGTCGGGATGAACTGCGTCTGGCCCATCGCGCCGGCCCAGGAGCCTCGCAACTCGGTCCGGTCGGCGTAGCCGTTCTGCAGGATCTTCAGCGCGCCGATCAGCTGTTCGCGCCCATAGGCCGTGCGCCGGCCCTTCCAGCCGAGCGTCGCGAGCGCGCCGATCACGTCATGGTCGCCCATGATTTTGCCGAAAGAGGATTCAAGCCCCCAGATCGCGCCGATGATCTCCTTGTCGACGCCGAATTCCTCCTCGACCTTGTCGAGTAGGGCCTTATTTTCCGCGAGTTTGGCCCGCCCCTCGGCGACGCGCGTTTCAGAGACCGCGCCGTCGACATAATCCCAGACCGATCGCGAAAATTCCGGCTGGTTGTCGTTCAGCTCGAAAACGCGCTGGTTCATCACGACGCTGTCAAACGCCATGTCGATAACCTCGGATCTGACGCCGGCGGCGGCCGCCTCGGCTCTGAAGCCTTTCAGCCAGTCCTCGAAGCTCAGATCCTCGGCGGACGCCGGCGATGAAGCCGCGAGGCTGAGCGCGAACGCCGCAAGCTTTGTTTTCAGCGATTTTGTCACTCAACAGCCCCCTCAACGATTCGGTCTTCTTTCCTCTTAATGCGCACTCTGGCGGCTCGACAAGGCGGCAATACGGCGTCTTCGCCATTGGTTCGAGCGGGCTTCATGAGCGGCCCGGCATGGCTTAAGGTTTCATTAACAATCATCCTGGCCCCCCGACGCTTGCGGGCTGGCCGTTGCGAAGGAGCCCGCCCGTGCGCCCATTTTTCGCCCTCGCCGTTTCCGCTCTCCTTCTCGCCGCCGCTTGCGGCAAGAAGGAAGCGCCCGCTTCCGCGTCGGCCGCGCCAGCGGCCGATATCGCGGCCGCGGCGTCTTCCATGGCGGCGAGTCGCGACCAGCTCGAAAAGATGCGCGCCCAGTTTGCGATCGTCGACATGACGCCCGACACGACATTTCTCACCAATGAGGAAGTGCGCGTCGTCAATCTGCTGAATGAAGCAGGAAGCCTCATGAGCGACATCTATCTTCGCCAGATCAGCGAGGAAAATCCCGCCGTCCGGGCCGAGATCGCGGCGAGCGATCATCCAGACAAGGAGATTCTCCTCAATCTTTTCGATCTTCATTTCGGGCCGTGGAACAGCCTCAACGAAGGCAAGGCGTTTTACGGGAAATCGACAAATTCGGCGGGCGCCGCTTTCTACCCGCGCGACATGACGAAGGAGGAGTTCGAGGCGCATCTTCAGGCCAACCCGGCCGATAAGGCGGCTTTCACAAGCGGCTACACCGTCATCCGCCGCAATGAGGCTGGCGCGCTCGCCGCCATTCCGTATTCTGAATATTACAAGGAATGGCTGGAGCCTGCGGCCGCGCTCCTTCGTCAGGCGGCGGAGATCACGACCAACCCTTCGCTTAAGAAATTCCTGACGATGCGCGCCGACGCATTTCTGAGCGATGATTATTATGAAAGCGAAATGGCGTGGAT
Source organism: uncultured Alphaproteobacteria bacterium (assembly GCA_902826095.1). Lineage (GTDB taxonomy): Bacteria > Pseudomonadota > Alphaproteobacteria > Caulobacterales > Parvularculaceae > Amphiplicatus. The sequence continues at coordinate 72,423 of CADEDN010000006.1, forward strand.
GGATCTTGAAGGGCCGATCGAAGTCGCGATTGGGCCCTATGAAGTCTATACGGACGGGCTCTTCGGCTACAAGACGGCGTTTGAAGCGTTTGTCACCGTGAAGGACCCGCAAGAGAGCGCAGCGCTCGCCAAGTACAAGAATTATCTGAAGGACATGGAAGGCAATCTTCCCGTCCCGCCGGAATATAAGAATTTCCGCCGCGGCTTTGAATCGCCGATCGCGGTCGTCGCGCAAGTCCATGGCGGCGGCGACAATGTGCCGGGCGTTCAGACGATCGCCTTCAATCTTCCAAATGACGAGCGCGTGCGTGAAGCGAAAGGCGCCAAGAAGGTGCTGCTCAGCAATGTCATGGCGGCGAAATTCGACCGAATCCTGGCGCCGATGGCCGAGCATGTCCTCATTTCGGAACAGGCCTCGATGCTGATGCAGAAATACATGGGCGCGGAAACGCTGTTCCACGAACTCTCGCACAGTCTCGGGCCGGGGACGATCACCAGGAACGGCGTCGAGACGACGGTGACGGCGGAGCTCAAGGAGCTGCATGCGCCCGTCGAAGAGGGCAAGGCCGACGTCATGGGCGCCTATAATGTCCTCTACATGATGCAGAAAGGTGAATTTCCGATCGCCGAAAAGGAGAATTTCCTCGCGACCTATTTCGTCGGGCTCTTCCGCGCCATGCGATTCGGCATCAACGAAGCGCATGGCCAGGGCGCGGCGTTCCAGTACGCCTTTCTGAAGGAGCAAGGCGCTTTCACTGTCGACGCGGCGAGCGGGAAATTCCGCCTCGACTTTGCAAAGCTCGAAGCGGCGATTTCGGCGCTGACGGCGGAGGTCGTTTTTGTCGAGGGCGACGGCGATTATGATCGCGCCAAGGCCTTCCTTCAAAAATACGCCGTGCTTGACGCGCCGGCCGAGAAAGTGATCGCCTCGCTGACCGACATTCCGGTCGATATCCAGCCGGTCTACCGCTCGCGGATCTAGGGCCGGTTCGCCCTGCTTTTCGCGCCGCCCGGCTCTTCGCTTTTTGGCGTTTCGCGCCGGGTTGCGGGCGAAAAGCCCCGCGAATTCACCATGACTGAACGCCGGAAAATCGCAGACCCGCGCGGCGCTGATCGTTCGGCGCGCCGATCCGCCTGCACGGCGGGGCGCAGTCTCCTTTCTCCGCGCATTCGGCTCCAACATTGAGGCGTCTCCTTTCACGGGCCGGGATCTCGGCGCCGCCGATGCGCTCCTGCGCCGGCCTTGCCGATCCTGCATGGCGATCATCTTAAGGCGCCCTCAAGGGTGTGGGATAAGGTGGGGGATAAGTTGGGGGATAACTTGGAGCGGCCCGCTATCATCTTGAATCGCAAAGCCAAATTGCGCGCCGGAAAATTGCGGAAAAAAGCCGACGTCGCGCGCCGCGCGAGCGGGCGAAAATATTGGCGGGCGCCGAGCGCTCCGCCGTGCGCAATCGCCGGCAGGCGATCCTTAGGCGGATGATCAACCGGCGGGCGAGAGGGGACGTTTTTCCCCGCCAAGGACGACGCCCCAGACCGGGATGTCGCCCCAACGCTCGCCGGCGGTCGCGAGCGGGCTTTGCTCAAGGATGGTGAAATCGGCGCGCTTGCCGGGCGCGATCGAGCCGATTTCCGCCTCAAGGCCGAGCGCATAAGCCGCATCGATGGTGATCGCTTGAAGGGCTTCCTCGGGCGAGAGCATTTCTGACGGCGTCAGCACGCCGCCCTCGCGTGTCGCGCGCGTCAAGTGAACGCTCGCCGCCCGCAAGGGAAGCGGCGGCGCCAGCGGCGCGTCGGAATGGAGCGCCACCTTGACGCCGGCCGCCGACAGCGACGCGAGCGGCGAAATCCACGCACCGCGCTCGGCGCCGAGCGGCGCCTGATAGGCCTCGCCGAGATAAAAGACATAATGGCTCGCGGCCGAAACAGCGGCGCCAAGAACCCCGGCGCGTCGCGCCTCCTCCGGCGAGAAGAGACCCGCGTGCTCAATCACAAAACGGCGGTTGACGGGATCTTTGGCGGCGCTCGACGCCCGGAGCGTCTCCAGCGCGTCGAGCGTTGCGTCCTGCGCTTCATCGCCGTTCGAATGGATGTGCGCGCCGAGCCCCGCTTCCCAATAGGGGCGGATGGTCTCGGCGATATCATTCGGGGGGGTCACGAAGAGGCCCTTTGACCCATTCGACTGACCGCTCAAATAGCCAGGATCGGACACGCGCATCGTCTGCGAATAGAAGGCGGCGTCCGTGAAAAACTTCACCTGGGGCAACGCCGGCGCCGGAACCGCGCGCGCGCCGTTGACCATGTCGAGCACTGTCGCGGCGCTCTTGTCGCCGAAGGCCGCCAGGAACGCGCGATGCTCGGGGACAAGGTATAGTCTGTACCCGGATTGTTCCGGTGAGCCCCAATTCGCGGCGATGTTGGCGTCTTCGAACGGCAGGCCGAATAGCCCATAGCCGAGATCGGCTGTTGTCGTGACGCCGCCAGCGTTCAATAGTCGCGAAAACGACGCCATGCCCGCCTTGACGCGCACCGGATCGAGAAGCGTCGGACCAAGCGTCTGCATGAGGTAGGGCGCCGCATCCTCGAAAACGCGGCCCGTCGGCTCGCCTTTCGCATCGACGGCGACGCCTTCAAATTTTTTGTGCAGGGGCCCGGTGATCTTCGCCCATTGAAGCGCCGCCGAGTTCAGATAAAAGTCGTGCCCTGAATAGTGCCAGACGATCAGCGGCCTGCTCGTCGTCACCGCGTCTAGATCGGCCTTCGTCAGCGCGCCATGGACGAGATCGTGATAGCCGTAAACGATCAGCGGCTCGCCGGCGGGCTTGGCCGCTTCGATTTCCGCCAGCCGCGCCATGAAGGCGATGCGGTCAGGATAGCCTTCGACCATGCCGCTCGCGGCCGCCATCGGCCAGGGCGCGATCGTCGGCGTCGCGTAAAGCAGAGAAGACAGCGCCATGTGCACATGCGGATCGATCAGGCCGGGCAGGATCGTCTTACGTGCAAAAGCCTCATCGATGATGGAACCGGAATAACCCTCGACAAGGTCGTCGATGTCGCCAACGGCAAGGATTTTCCCGTCCTTCACGGCGACAGCAGTCGCCGACGGGCGCGCAGGGTCCATGGTGATGATGGTCGAGGAATAGATGACCGCGCCGTCGCCGGGGCGGGCGCGCGAGGATTTCTCCATGCGGCCGCACGCGGCGACGACCGCCAGCGCGACGAGGAATAGGCCCCGTGTTGTCATGACGCGCCCTCCAGCGCGGCAGTCTGCGCTGCGGCGACGGCGTGCGCAACAAGCCTCAAATCCGCCCGTGACAGGCCTTGTACTTCTGGCCCGACCCGCAGGGGCAGGGGGCGTTTCTCGGCACCGTTCCCCAGGTTTCGGGCTTCCTGATGTCGACAGTCTGCGCGCGCGCGACGCCGGACATCGTGCCGAGGCCCGCCGACGCGCCGCGCCTGCCGCGCTCTCTGGCGGCGGCTTCGGCGGCCTCGACTTCGTTTTCGCCGGTGCTCGGATTGACGTGGCTTTCGACCGTGCGGACGGGCGCCTGCGGGCGGGGCGCGGCGTCTTCGGCGCGCTGCACCTGGATGCGCATCAGCATGCGCGTCACGTCGCGCCTGAGGCCGTCGAGCAGCGTTTCAAACAGCGCGAAGGCTTCGGTCTTGAATTCGTTGATCGGATCGCGCTGGGCGTGGCCGCGCATCCACACGACCGAGCGCAAATGGTCGAGCATCTGCAGATGCTCGCGCCAATTGGTGTCGAGCACGTGGAGCAGAATCGACTTTTCGATCCGGCGCATGACGTCGGGGCCGATTTCGGCGGTTCGTTTGGCGGCGTGATCGGTGACCGCCTGGCTGAGTTTCTCGCTGATCTCGAGGTCTGCGACGCCTTCCTGTTTCGCCCATTCAACGACGGGGAAGGAGCGGCCGAAGATCTCTTCAAGCTTCTTTTCAAGGCCCGGCGCGTCCCACTGCTCGGCGTAGGATTTCGGCGGGATGTGTTCGGCGACAAGGTCATTGACGAGTTGATCGCGCATGTCGGCGACGATGTCGTCAACTTCGCGCGCGGCCATGAATTCCTTCCGCTGCTCGTAGATCGCCTTACGCTGGTCGTTGATGACGTCGTCAAACTTGAGGAGGTTCTTGCGGATGTCGTAATTGCGCTGTTCGACTTTCCTTTGTGCGGTCTCGACCGCCTTGGTGAACCAGGGATGCTCGATCGATTCGTCGGGCTTGATGCCGAAACGCTTCAACATCTTCTCCATGCCGTCGCCGAAGATCCGCATCAGATCGTCTTGCAGCGACAGATAGAACTTCGTGCCGCCGGGATCGCCCTGACGGCCCGAACGGCCTCGGAGCTGGTTATCGATGCGCCGGCTTTCGTGACGCTCAGTGCCGAGAACAAAAAGCCCGCCGGCGGCGAGCGCCTTTTCTTTTTCGCCGGCGACGCGCGTTTCGATTTCCGCGCGTTTCCTTGCGATCGTCTCGGCGGAATCGCCCTCTTCGAGATGGTCGAGGAGCTGCTTGTCGACCGAGCCGCCGAGCTGAATGTCGGTGCCGCGCCCCGCCATATTGGTCGCGATCGTCACAGCGCCGGGCTTTCCAGCCTCGGCGACGATCGAGGCTTCCTGTTCGTGGAAGCGTGCGTTCAGCACATTGTGCGGGATCGGAACCTTCTTGATCGCCAGCGTCTCGATGTGATTCGCGCGCTCAAGCATGGTCTTCCTGAGATCGGCTTCCTTTTCCTTCAATTCGCCGGCCCGAGTTTTCAAGGTCGTCGCGACATCGCGCCAGAACGCTTTGTCGCCGAGCAGGGCGGAGAGTTGTTCCGACTTTTCAATCGAGACGGTGCCGACGAGAACCGGCTGGCCTTTCTTGTGACAATCCGCGATCTGGATCGCGATCGCCTTGTTTTTCTCGGCGGCCGTCATGTAAAGCTCATCGTCCGCGTCATGACGATCGATCGGCCTGTTGGTCGGCACTTCGACGACGGAGAGCTTGTAGATGTCGGCGAATTCCGCCTCTTCGGTGAGCGCGGTGCCGGTCATGCCGGCGAGTTTTTCGTAGAGGCGGAAATAATTCTGGAAGGTGATCGAGGCGAGAGTCTGGTTTTCCGGCTGGATCGCCGCCTTCTCTTTCGCCTCGACCGCCTGATGCAGCCCCTCCGACCAGCGGCGGCCTTCCATCATCCGTCCAGTGAACTCGTCGATGATGACGACCTTGTCGCCGCGGACGATGTAGTCCTTGTCTTTCTGGAAGACCTTGTGAGCCTTCAGCGCCTGATTGACGTGATGGACGATCGAAATGTTGATTGCGTCGTAAAGGCTTTCGCCTTGAAGCAGTCCCGCCTCTTTCAGCATCGTCTCGAGATGCTCATTGCCTTTTTCGGTAAAGGTGACGGATCGCTGTTTCTCATCGATCTCGAAATCTTCGGCTTCAAGCCTCGGGATGAAGCTGTCAATCGTGATGTAGAGCTCCGACTTGTCGTCAGTCGGGCCGGAGATGATCAGCGGCGTTCTGGCTTCATCAACCAGGATCGAATCCACTTCATCGACAATCGCGTAATGATGGCCGCGCTGCACCATGTCCTCGCGCGTCGCCTTCATATTGTCACGCAGATAGTCAAAGCCGTACTCGTTGTTGGTGCCGTAAGTGATGTCGCAGGCGTAAGCGGCGCGCCGCTCCGCGTCGGAGAGGCCGTGCACAATGCAGCCCGTCGTCATGCCGAGCCGCTCATAGACGCGGCCCATCCATTCAGCGTCGCGGCTGGCGAGATAGTCGTTGACGGTGACGACATGAACGCCGCGTCCGGTAAGCGCGTTCAGGTAAACGGGCAGGGTCGCGACAAGCGTCTTTCCCTCGCCGGTCTTCATCTCGGCAATACACCCGTCATTCAGCACCATGCCGCCGAGGAGCTGCACGTCGTAATGGCGCTGGCCGAGCGCGCGCTTGGCCGCCTCGCGCACGGTCGCGAACGCTTCTTCCAGCACGGCGTCGAGGTTCTCGCCGCCGGCGACGCGCGCCTTGAGCTTTTGCGTCCGCTCGATGATCTCGGCGTCGGTCAGTTTTTGGACCTCGCCCTCGAGCGCATTGATCGCTTCGACGCGGCGCCATAGAGGCTTGATCCGGCGTTCGTTGGAAGAACCGAAAAACTTTTTTGCGAGGCCGAACAGCGCCATGAGTGAACGCACCTTCAGATTGAGCGGCCAGGTCGCCCTGGACGCGCCTTTAGTCGGCGAAGAGAGCGGGCGCGGCAGCGGAGCCCTCAAGACGGGCGGGCGAGAGATAGTGAGCAGCTTTGGGGCTGTCAACGAAGTCAGGAATTCCTTCGGTGGCCCAAGACCTTAACAATCAAGAGCCAAGGCCCGGCGTCGTCCGGGCGCCTGATGGCCAGGTGTTCGAGGCGCCTCGCGCGGCGAAGCCCGGCGGCAAGCCGCGCGCGCTTGGCGCCGGCGTCCGCGGCGTATTTGGCGGCGTCTTAAAGGTCATCCGTACAATCTGGCGGCTCGCCGAGGCGCTAGACAGCGCTTTATGGCGCGGCCTGAAGCTCAGCATTCATTCGTCGACGCGGTTCGTTGGGTCGAGTTTTCGGGCGGCGGCGGCCGCATTCGCGGAAGTCTTTCGGTGGCTCCCTTCGCGCAGCGGCAGGGCCTATGCCGCAGGATCGAGCATCGTCTTGTCCCTTTGCGCGCTTTGGGCGGCGGACGAGATCCGGAATGCGAGGGCTGATGCGGTGTCGTTCGACAAAATTTTCAGGCCCCCCATCGATCTTGACGACCCGATCGTCGCGCGGGTTGACGGGCGGTTCGTCCATCTCAGCGAGGTCGAGGCGTTTGCGCGCGCCGGCGGTCAGATCCAGGACGGCGAGGATCTGAGCCTTGACGCCGCCTTTCAGCGCGAGCTCGTCGACGCTTATGTCGAGCAGCGCCTGCTCGCGCGGGCAGCGGCCGAAGAAGGGATGCAGCGCGATCCGTCAGTGCAACGTCGCCTCAACGCCGCGCGCGACCGCATTCTTGCGTCTTCCTATATGGAAGGACGGATTGCCGCGGCGGTGACGCCGGAGCGCGTCAAGCGGCTCTATGACAGCCAGGTCGACGTCACGCGGCTCGGCGATGAAATCAGGGCAAGGCACATTCTTGTCGCGAGCGAAGAGGAAGCGCGCGCCATCATCGCGGAAATCCGAGCGGGCGGCGATTTCGCCGCCTATGCGCGCGCGCGCTCGCTCGACCGCGCGACGGCCCCGCTTGGCGGCGAGATCGGCTGGTTCACCAAGGACATGATGGCGCCGCCCTTCGCATCAGCCGCTTTTGCAACGCCAGTCGGCGCCGTCGCCGAACCGTTCGCCAGCGAGTTCGGCTGGCACATCCTCGAGGTCCTCGATCGTCGCGCGACCGGCGGGGTCGCCTTCGGCGCTGTCGAAGACGGCGTCAAGCGCTTCTTAACCTTGCGCGCCGTCGAACAGACAATCGAAGCGCTGAAGCAAGAAGAAGACGTGACGTTTTTTCCGCCGGACAGGGAAGGCGAATAGCAAAGTCCGTAAAATTTGCCGGGCCCCCGAAAGCGCGTGGTAATCGGCGTCAATTAGGAATTGAGGCGGAAACATGGCGAAGCTGCTCTTGGTTGCGGCAGTTGCCCTGATCGACGGCGACGGACGGGTCCTCTTGGCCCGCCGTCCTGAGGGTAAAACGATGGCGGGCCTTTGGGAGTTTCCCGGCGGCAAGCTTGATGACGGTGAAACGCCTGAGGGGGCTCTGGTGCGCGAGCTGAAAGAGGAACTGGGTATCGATGTCGAGGCGTCCTGCCTCGCGCCGATCGCCTTTTCCTCGATGAATTCAGGCGACTTTCACCTTTTGATGCCACTCTTTGCGTGCAGGAAGTGGAAAGGCGTTGCTCGTCCTCTTGAGGCGGCGGCGCTGAAATGGGTGAAGCCTTCGGCGTTCGGGGAATACGACATGCCCCCCGCCGATCGCCCGCTCGCCGCTCAGCTGAGGGACTTGTTATGATTGGGTGCGGACAAAATTTGACGCTGTCAGGCGTCGCCGTGCGGTTCTGGCGCGACGAAGAGGGCGCCACCGCGATCGAGTACGGTTTGATCATCTCGCTGATCTTTCTGGCGATTAGCGCGGCGATCAAAGGGTACACCGAAGAAACGAAGAGCTTGTACTCCGAAATTCAGAGCAATCTCGAAAGTTAGCACGTCGGGCGCGATTTTCTGAATCGTGCTCGACGTTCTAGCCTTTTGTTTTTCGCGCTGTATTGGCGAAAAACCGGCAGCCGCTTTTTCGCCCGGCGCTCTAAAATCGCCTGACTGCCGCTTCGAGAGAATGCGTCGCGCCGCCCGGCTTCAGCGGCTTTTGCTGCGCCGGGTGCGGGGCCCATCCCGTCAATGTGACGAGATCGAACGACACGGTCTCTTGTGCGGCGAGCCTTGCCGCAGCGCCGCTGATAACGGCGCGTGTGACGCCGCGTCCGCGCCGCGTCAGGCAATTGGTTTCTCCCATTCCGCGCAAATCGGCAAAGAGCCGCATCGGCTCGCCATAGCGCACCTTGACGGCGTCGGCGTCGACGACCGGCAGCGCGAAACCGGCGCGCTGCAGCGCCCCTCCAAGGTCGCGGACGGAGGCGAATGGCGCTATTCGCGGCGCGACCCCGCCCGTCAGTTCCGCCTCGCTTTCGTAGAGCGCGGCGCGCAGCTCTTTGAGCGTCTCTTCGCCGAAGAGGACAGCAATCAAGAGCCCGTCGGGTTTGAGCGCCATGCGCATCTGGGCGAGCGCGCCGACAGGATCATTCGCCGCATGCAATGTGAGCAAGCTAACGATCAAGTCGAATGATTCCGGCGCGAACGGCGAGGCTTCCTCGTCGAATGCGAGCCCTCCAGGGCCGCAAAGTCGGCGCGCAGCGAATTCCGCCTCGATAATCTCGCCGACGCCCGCCTTCGCCGTAAGGAGGCGCTTCAGGTCTCCGACCCCGTAAAAGAGCGCGCGCGGGAAACTCCGCGTCACCGTCTCAAGCCGGTCGACGATATCCGCCATCGCGCGGGCGTGCAGAAAATCATGCGCGGCGATTGTTTTCGCGGCGCGCGCGCGGCGGCGGGCGTAGAGCCGACGGTCGAATATTCTGGGCGGCGGGGCTTTGCTCATGCCTCGCCATTACGGCGTACCCGCGCGCCCGGCAACTGCGCTAAGAGGTGCAGGTGCTCTCGTCTGATGTCGCGCAAAGCTGGACCTTCGTCGACTTTCGCGGCCAGCGCGCCGATTGATGGTTGAAGTTGAACGGCAACTGAAAGACGCGGCCGGTCAAGCCGGAATTGTACTGATAGCCGATCTCGGCGACGAGCAGGGACTGCCCGGGTTTCAGGGATTCGTCGTCGTTGAGGTTGGTGTAGACGGCGCCGTCCGGATAAGGCTCTTCGCCGTCTTCGTCCCGGCTCCAGTGAACGAGCACGGGATCGGAGGCGCTGGACGCGCGCGTCACCGAGATCACCTTCATCGTCACGGTCGACGTGTCCGAGGGCTCGATGATCCGCGTGACGCCGATGATAAGGTCGTCGAGTTCGGCCTCTGTGATCGAAGGCTCCTTGGCGATGAGATCGACGAGCGAGTTCGTCGCATTGGCGAGGCGTCGGTTGACGGTGAAGAGATCGGACGCCTCGAGCATGCCGAAAAACAAGAGGGTGATCACCGGCAGGAGCGCCGCGAATTCGACAGCGGCGATGCCGTCGCGATTTGAGGCGAGGGCGGCCGCCAGACGGCGATTGGTTTTGAGACTACGCATGACAGGCCCCTTACAATGACGCTTGCCGATCAGCTGTTTCGGTTATTTTTGGAGTAGGGCTCGTTCCGGAAAATGTAGGAGCCGTAGAGGCGCCGCTTTCCGCCGTCGACATTCGACACATTGACGCCGATCGTCGGATTGAGCGTGTTGTAGAGCAGGCAGACTCGAATGCGAACGATCGAATTGTCCTCGCCGGGATCGTAAGCGAGCGCCTCGATCTCCTCCGTCTCGTCGTTGGTGCAGATGACCGGCGCAGTGTCGGCCGCCAGCGTCGCAAACGAGTCGAATGTGTCGACTTCGACCGTCAGCACCGAATGACAGTCGCCGAAGGCGCGAAGATAGGGGCAGACTTCGGCGAAAAACTCGTCCTTGTCGAAGCCGCCTTCCTGCGCCTGGCCGGTGCGGATGAGCCTTGAGGCCTCAATCGTCGCGAGGTCGGTCTGGGCGTTCGCGAAATAGAACCAGCCGACTTCAAAGGTTGACAGCATCAAGGTCATGAACGGCAGGACGATCAGCGAAAACTCAACCGCCGTCGAACCGGATCTGTCCGCGGCGCCTGCGAGCAGGCGACGCTTCAAGGGTCGAAGGGACGGGACGCGCATGGCGGGCCTCCTTTCGGGTCGCTAGCGGCTGACATGCAGCTGGACGAGGTCGGAGGCGATGTCTTCGAACGCCGCCTGCAATTCCTCGCCGTCCGGCGCGTCGAAATAATAGGGCGCTTCGCTCTCGGTCGCGCAGGCCTGGAAGACCTGCTTGGTCGCGAGTTCATCGGGGTCGTCATCGCTGAGGCCGAAAGTGACGGCGTAGACCAGGATACCCTGCGCCTTCATGCGCGTGCAGATGCGCAAGAGCTTGTTGTTGATCTCGTCTTCCATTTCAGAGTCGGTGTTGATGCCGGATCCGAGCCGCGCCTCGCGGCCGAAGCCATAGGCCGTGTAGTCCGTATACTGGTGCGTGTTGCGATCACTGATCGAATTGAAGCCGTCGGTCATCAGGACAACCGCTTTTTGCCATTGGTCGTCATTATAGGGGATCTCGCTTTCGAACGGCGCTGCGGGAGAGAGCGTGCGCCAGCCCCACATCAGGCCCTCGGCGGAGTTCGTCGAACCGCTTGGAGCGAGCGCGTTGATGTGGTCTGAAATCGCGTCCTTTTCTTTTGTCGAAAAGAGGATCGAGGACGTGCAGCCGTCATTCGGCCCGCGAGTTGATTCGTCGCCGGACGCCTCGTTGATCGTTTCGTCGATCGACGTCGTCAGGTTCAGTTTGTTTTCATATTTCTGCGTGCTGGCGTTCCAAGTGCCGACATAGGCCTGACGAAGGATGTATTCATCGTCCCTGCATTCGGTTGCGCCGCGCGCGGCGAGCCAGCTGTTCAGCGCGGAGTCGGTCTGCGATCCGGTCGCGCATTGCGTCGACGATGACTCGCCATTGTGCGTGCGCAGGACTTTCTGCGCGTAGTTCACGACCGGCAGATACTTGGCGAGATAAGTCGACGGGCTGCGATAGGTGTATTGCTTGTCGCTGACAAAGCTGTTGCCGTAGTCCCCTTCGTCCAGACTGTCGTTGTCCGGATCATGGAACCAGTTGCCGCGGTAGGTGATGCCGCCGAGCGTGTAGGTGGTCGTGCCCCATTCGCATTCATTGCTGCTATTGCAGTCCGGATCATCCGGCGCGAACATCGGCACAAATCGCGAATTCTCGACGCTTGAGAGCGCGGCAGCCGATAGCTGCAGGTCAGGCGCGTCCGAAAACGCCGTCACCACCAGCGAATTGGTGCTGTCCGGCGGATCATTATAGGCGCTGATCGCCGCGGTGGTCGACGTCGCATTCGCCTCGACATCCATCTCGTCGAGCGGATAGGGGCGCTCTTCGAAGCATCCTGCCCAATCCGTCGCCGTCATCGAATTAAAGAGGTTGAAATGGTTGACTTTCGTATTGAGGTCGATCGCGCTCGTCGAGGTGACGTGGAGAAAATTCGCGCCGTGATAATAGGAGAGCGCGTTGGTGTCGCTCCAGGCCGAATTCCAGGCGGATGAGCCGTCGTCCTTGACCGCGGAACCCGCGCCGACGAAGTTGTTGAAGGGGACGACGGAGGTCGTCACAAATTCGCTCGTAACGCCGTCGGCGTCTCCGTAAAGGGCGTCAAGAAGCGCGTCCGACGCGTCGCGGAGCGACTGAATTTTCGCGACGCCGCCGATATCTTCAGACATCGACCCCGTGACGTCGAGGACGAGCGCCAGTTCGATCGGGCCGGAGCCGCGGCGGGTGATCTCCGTGTCGGTCGTCATGGAGAGCGTGTCAAACTGCGTGTTGACGCCGAGGAAATTCCCGGCGAGGCCGAGGAAAAGCGTCTTGATTTCACCGGTCGCGACCGGCGTGATCGACTGCTCGGTGATGACAAAATCAAGATCGAGATCGCGAATTTCGTTTTCATGCGAAAAATTCTCATGGAAGAACTTTTCGCCATATTCCTTCAGTTCATCCTCGTCATAGTCGCCTGACTCATCGAGCTGGGCGATGGCGAGCCCCGCCGCATCGAGCGATTCGACGAGGTCGGCCCTGACGGCGTTGCGCCGGGTGAAATCGACCGCGCCGCCGGCGAACAGCACGACAAGCACGAACATGAAGGCGAACATGATGGTGATGTTGCCGTCGCGGTTGCGGAAGTACCGATCAAAAGAGAGCATAGACGCGTGTTTCCTCACTGCCTTATCCGCCGCGCTTGCATGACAGGCGCGGCAGGACGAACTTCGACTTTCATCAATCGTTCGAATTGAATGTGACTGCTTCGTAATTGACACGCGGTTAGGAAAGATGGTTACTAGGCTGATTATGTTGCGTGCAGGATAAAGTTAGCTTGGCGTTAGAGTGGTGAAAGAGTGCGAGTGAAGGCGACGAAATGCTTGAATTTAAGCATTAACGATAGGCGATTTCCGGGAAATGTCTTTACTTCAGAGAGCTGCGTCGCGCCTCCTTGACGCGCTCGCGCCGCCTTTGTGTCCGGTGACGAACGAGCCGCTCGCGGCGCCAGGATTCCTGTCGGCCGCCGCCTGGGCGACGCTGCAGTTCATCGACGATCCGGTTTGCGACCGCTGCGGCGCGCCATTCGCCCATGAGTTCGGCGACGGCGTTTCCTGCGCGCGCTGCATCGCCGAGCCGCCGGATTTCGACAGCGCCAGAGCCGCCGTCGTCTATGACGATGCGAGCCACGGCCTCATCGTGTCGTTCAAGCACGCCGACCGCACCGAACTTGCGCCGATGTTCGCGGGCTGGCTCCTGCGAGCCAGCCGGGGTCTCCTTAGGAGCGGGTCTTTGATCGCGCCGGCGCCGCTGCATAGACAGCGCCTGTTCGCCCGTCGGTACAATCAGGCGGCTATTCTGGCGGACGCGGTCGCGCGGGCGAGCGGCGCCGCATTCGAGCCGATGCTGCTCGAAAGGACTCGGGCGACGCCGCCGCAGCAACGCCTCTCGCCGGAAGGGCGCCGGCGCAATGTCGCGGGCGCATTTGCGGTGCGGGAAAGTGCGGCGGCGCGCGTCAAGGGCGCTCATGTCGTGCTCATTGACGACGTGCTGACGACGGGGGCGACGTTGTCGGCCTGCGCGCGCACGCTGAAAAAGGCGGGCGCCGCGCGAGTCGACGCGCTTGTCCTCGCGCGCGTGCTGAAGGGCGGAACCGCGCTCGCCTGACAGGGATTTTCATTGCGCGCGCCGCGAAATGGCGTGATTTCCTGAACCGCGACACTAGGCGTCGGTTGAAAAATCGTGGATCATTGGGCCTCGCCGCCGCCCGAGGATCGAACCGGCATGAAAGCCGTCACCGTCTACACCAAACCGCTCTGCCCCTATTGCGTCCGGGCGCTGTCGCTCCTGAAAAGAAAGGGCGCGGCGGTTGAGGAAGTCAGCGCGGCCTTCGACAATGAGAAACGCGGGGAGATGATCCGCCGTTCGGGCGGCGCCAGAACCTATCCGCAAATATTCATCGGCGAGCGTCATGTCGGCGGATGCGATGATCTCTACGCTCTGGAAGAGGCGGGAAAACTCGACCCGTTGCTCAATGAGTGAAAACGCCGACAGCGAACGCACGGTTTTCAAGGCGGCGTGCGTCCAGCTTCGCTCCGGCGTCGACCGAACGCGCAACATTGGCGTTGCGACGGCGCTGATCGTGGAAGCCGCGCAAAAAGGCGCGCATTTCATCTTGACGCCGGAAATGACGAACGCTGTCGACCGCAATGCCGAAAGGCTGACGGCGTCGCTGCCTGAAGGCGAGGATATTGAGGAAGTGAAGGCGTTCTCAGCCGCCGCCGCTGACAATGGCGTCTGGCTGCTGATCGGATCGATGGCCGTCCGGCGCGGCGACGGTCGGCTCGCCAATCGCAGTTTTCTGTTCGGTCCGGACGGCGAAATCGCGGCGCGCTACGACAAGATTCACATGTTCGACGTCAGCCTAGAAAACGGCGAGAGCTGGCGTGAATCACGCGTTTACCATCCCGGCGATGAGGCTGTTGTCGTCGCGACGCCGCTCGCCGCGTTTGGGTTGTCCATTTGCTACGATGTCCGCTTCCCCCATCTTTATCGCGCGATGGCGCGCGCGGGGGCCGAGGTGCTGTGCGTTCCCGCCGCTTTCACCCGCCAGACTGGGAAAGCCCACTGGAAGACGCTCCTGACGGCCCGGGCGATTGAATGCGGGGCTTTCGTCATCGCTGCGGCGCAAGGGGGCGTTCACGAAGACGGGCGCGAAACCTTCGGTCATTCCCTGATAATCTCTCCGTGGGGCGACATTTTGACCGAGGCGAAGGGGGATGAACCAGGAATTATCCTTGCCGAGATAGACCCGCTTCGCGTCAGGAAGGCGCGGACCCAAATTCCGAGCCTCGCTCTTGAAACCTTCGTCAAAGTCCACACTATAGAAGCATGATCAAGTACCAGTTGAAGTGCGGAACCGGCTGTTCGTTTGAAGGGTGGTTTCGGTCGAGCGACGATTTTGACGCGCAGGCGACGGGCTCGACACTCGAATGCCCCCTATGCGGATCAATGGAGATTTCGCGCGCCATCATGGCGCCGGCGATCGTTTCGGGGTCGAGTGCGCGTCGGGAGGACCAACTCACGGCGATGCGCGAGACGATGGCCGAAGCCGCCAAGCGCGCCCGGGACTATGTCGAGAAGAATTTCGACTATGTCGGCGAGAAGTTTCCCGAAGAAGCGCGCAAGATTCACTATGGCGAAGTTAAAGAGCGCCAGATCTACGGCGAGGCGACCGGCAAGGAGGTCAAGGAGCTTGTCGATGAAGGCGTCTCGATCGCGCCGCTGCCCGCCTCCCCGGGCGCGCCCCCGGCCGAAAAGAAGAAGTTGAACTAGACGCGCGCACTCGACTTCGGCTTGCAATCCGGCTTCGCATCGGTCTTTGTTCCGGCCATGCAGCCAGTCTTCGACCGCTGTCGGGAGCTTTCCTATTTCAAGGTCTTCGACGATGAGTCGCTAAGGGCCGTCATCGATCGCGGGCGCTGGTATTCGCTGACCGGCGGGATGGAGCTGTTCCGGCAGGGCGAAGCCGCCGACGCTGTCTATTTCGTGCTGACAGGGCGCCTCATCGTCGTTCGCAGGGGCGAAGCCGGCGAAGAAGTGCTCGGCTATGTCCGGTCGGGCGAGCCGGTCGGTGAGATGTCGCTTCTCGCGGGCGATGAGCGATCGGCGTCGGTCTACGCGCTCCGCGACACGGAGCTCCTGGCGATCGACAAAGACGCCGCCGAGCAGCTGCTCGACAGCTGCGCCGACTTCTCCCACGCCCTCGCCAATTCGATCGTCGCCCGCGCGCGGCACCCGAACGCTTCGTTCAAACGGGCGAGCCCGCGCGTTTTCGCGTTGATCGGATCATCGCCTTCCGTCGATATCGAAGCGCATGCGAAAATCCTCGCGCGCGCGATCGCGCTTTACGGCGGCCGCGCCGTCGTCATCGGCGATCCGGAATCGCTCAGCGAAGGCGAGTTCGACGACATCGAGAACGCCAACGACGTCGTCCTCTTGACGGCGCGCGTCGGCGATTCCTTCGCCTATCGCTTTGCGCTCCGCCACGCCGATCGGTTCTTCGTCTTTGCGCGGCAGGACGCGCGGCCGCCGCGCCCCTTTCCGCTAACGCCGACGGAGGATTCGCCGGCCAAGAAATTCCGGCTTGTCGACATCGTCATGCTGCATGAGGGGATGAAGTCGGGCAGCGTTTCCGATTGGGTCGACGCGGTCGACGCCAACCGCGTCTTTCACGTCAGCGGCCCGCGCACCGAGGAGCGGCTCGCGCGCGCAATCGCCGGCAAGACGGTCGCGATCGTCATGTCCGGCGGCGGCGCGAGGGCCTACGCGCATATCGGGGCGATCAAGGCGATCCGCGAGCGGAGAATTCCGATCGACTTTCTCGCCGGCGCGTCGATGGGGGCGATTATCGCGGCCTGCGTCGCCATGGGATGGAGCGATCAGGAAATCGAAGCGCGCATCCGCGACGGCTTTGTCGCGTCAAATCCGCTCGGCGACCACGTGCTGCCCGTCGTCGCGCTGACGCGCGGACTGCGAGTCGAAGACCGCCTGAAGCGTCATTTCGGCGATACGCGGATCGAGGATCTCGAGATCCCGTTCTTTTGCACGTCCTCGGAGATGACGCGCGGCGTGACGCATGTGCACCGGCGCGGGCTTTTGAGGCACGCGCTGCGAGCGTCGATCGCGCTGCCGGGAATTCTGCCGCCGGTCGTCGTCGACGGCGACCTTCTCGTCGACGGCGCTGTCATGAACAACTTCCCGACCGACCTCATGACCAATTTCCATCGCGGCGTGACGATCGGCGTCGACGTCGCGCGCGAAGGGACGATTTCGCCGGACGCCTTTGCAGACCCGCCGCATTTCCTGCGGTGGGTTTGGCGCCACGGGTTCCGCTCGGCGCCGCCGATTGTATCCTTGCTGATGCGCGCCGCGACGTCGCGCCAGGAACTGCGCCCGAAAGACAGCCCCGCGGACATCCTCGTCACTCCGGACGTCGCCGGCGTCGAACTCAGGGACTGGAAGGAATATGACCGGGCGGTGATTGACGGTTATGCCTCGACGCTTGGGGCGCTAGACCGAAACTGGAGCAAGCTTGCCGCCATCGTCGAAGCGAATCTTCCACGTAACTGATTGTTTTTGCTTTAAAAAATCACTCATCGCAACAGCAGGCAGAGGACTTGCAAATTCATTTCATACTAATCAGTCTAGTATGATAATGGAATTCTACCCCGCGAGGAATGGACCGATGAAGAAATACGCACTGGCGGCCCTGGTCGCCGCGATCGTGACCCTCGCCGGCTATGTCGGCGTCCGCTGGCTGGCGCATGGTCGCTTTATCGAGATGACCGACAATGCTTTTCTGAAAGCTGATACGATCGTCGTCGCGCCGAAAATCTCCGGCCGGATTGCGCGCGTCGATGTCGCCGACAACGCCCTTGTGAAAGCCGGCGATGTCATCGTCGTGATCGAGGATGAAGATTATGCGGCGCTTGTCCGTCAGGCCGAGGGAGAAGTTGAAGCCCGGGCCGCAGCATTGGACGCCATTCGCCTGAAAATCGGGCAGGCGGGCGCCGAAATCGCCGGCGCGGCCGCCGCCGTCAAATCAACTGAAGCCTCGCTCGCCTTGCAAAAGCTTGAACGCGAACGCGCGGCGGAACTCGCCAAGGAGAGTTTTGCGACCAAGCGGACGCTTGATCAGGCGAATGCGGCGCTGAAAGACTGGAGCGGCCGGCTCGAGGGCGCGGCGGCTGGCCTTGATTCGGCCAAAGCGTCCGCCTCGATCGCCGAGGCGCAACTGAAAGAAGCAAGCGCCGCGCTCGCGATCGCTGAAGCGCGGCTCGATCTTGCGAGGCAAAATCTCGAAAATACGCGGGTCCGGGCGCCCAAGGACGGCGTCGCCGGCAATCTTGCGGCGCGCGCCGGGCAATTCGTTTCGCCCGGGCAGCGCCTCGTTTCGATTATTCCGCTTGCGGAAATTTACGTCATCGCCAATTTCAAGGAGACGCAGATCAGCAGGATCAGGCCGGGCGCCAAGGTCGCGCTCAACGTCGACGCCTATCCGGGCGTAAAGGTCGAAGGCGAAGTCGACAGTCTCGCGCCGGCGAGCGGCTCCGAATTCAGCCTGTTGCCGCCGGAAAACGCCACCGGCAATTTCACAAAGATCGTTCAGCGCATGCCGGTGAAAATCAAGGTGACGCGCGCTCCGGCGAGCGTCGCGCTCCTGCCTGGACTTTCCGTCACGGCGGAAGTCGACACCCGCGGCGGAGACAAGGGGCTGCCGACAGCGCTCTTCGCCCCGCGGCGCGAAGAGGAAGCTGCGGCGGACGCCCGGTCATGACGTCTGCGGTCGCAGACGCCCTCGTGACGCCGCCGGCCGACGGCGCGGACCGGATCGACCCGAAGCGCCTCGCCGTCTTCACCCTGATGACGCTCGGCATGTTCATGGCGATCCTCGACATCCAGATTGTCGCGGCGTCGCTTCCCGAAATTCAGGCGGGCCTGTCGGCGAGCGCTGATCAGATCAGCTGGGTGCAGACGGCCTATCTCATCGCCGAAGTCGTGATGATCCCGATTTCCGGGTATCTGTCGCGCGCGCTGTCGACGCGCGTGATGTTTGCGCTGTCGGCTGGCGGCTTCACGCTGGCGAGCTTTGGCTGCGGATTCGCCTGGAGCATGGAATCGCTGATTGTCTTGAGGGCGGTTCAGGGATTTCTCGGCGGCGCGATGATCCCGCTGGTTTTTTCGACGTCGATGACGGCGTTTCCGCGCTCGCGCGCGACGCAGCTATCAGCGGGCATGGGGCTCATCGTCACGCTTGCGCCGACGATCGGGCCGTCACTCGGCGGGGCGATCTCGGAATATCTAAGCTGGCACTGGCTGTTTTTCGTCAATGTCGTTCCGGGCGCCGTCATCGCCGCGGTGGTCTGGCTCTATGCCGATTTCGATGAACCCGATCCGAGACTCCTGAAGGGTTTCGACGCGACCGGCTTCGTCTTGCTCGCCCTGACGCTCGGTCTCGCCCAGTATGTGCTTGAAGAAGCGCCCGAGAAAGACTGGTTTCAGGATCGGGCGATAACGGCGATGGCGGTCACATCGATCGCGTCGGGGATCACGTTCTTTCTCCGCATGGGCAAGTCGAAAGTGCCGCTCGTCGATTTTTCCGTCTTTCGCAATCAGAATTTCACCTCTGGCGTCATTGTCGCGGCAATGACCGCTGTTGCGCTCTTCGGTCTGATTTACATGCTGCCGCTCTTTCTGGCGCGCGTGCGCGGTTACAATTCAATGCAGATCGGCGAGACTTTGCTCGTCACCGGCGCAGCGATGTTTCTAACGGCCCCGGCGGCGGCGATCTTGTCAAAGAAGCTCGATCCGCGGCTGGTTTGCGGCGCCGGCCTCCTGACAATCGCCGTCAGCACGCATGCGCTCGTCGGCGTCACGTCCGATTGGTCTTATTCGGAGTTGTTCTGGCCGCTGGTCGGGCGCGGCGTCGGATTGATGCTGGCGTTCGCTCC
The DNA here is from genome assembly GCA_902826095.1 of uncultured Alphaproteobacteria bacterium. GTDB lineage: Bacteria > Pseudomonadota > Alphaproteobacteria > Caulobacterales > Parvularculaceae > Amphiplicatus. Next base: position 91,730 of record CADEDN010000006.1, read on the forward strand.
GATGAACGTGATTGCGCTTGGAACGCTTGACCAGGCGAGGGTGCCCGGCGCGTCCGGACTCTTCAACCTCGCCCGCAACCTCGGCGGCGCCTTCGGTCTTGCGCTGATCAACACCTTTCTTACGGAGCGCACCGATTACCACACGCGCGTCCTCGCCGATCATTTCGACGCCTCGCGCGCCGTCGTCGCCGAACGGATTTCGGCGCTGACCGCGCATTTTTCCGCAGCCGGCCATCCAGAGCCTGATCTCGCGGCGCTCGCAGCGCTGTCGCAGATCGCCGCGCGCCAGGCGGCGGTTCTCGCCTACAGCGACGTCTTTCAGATCGTCACGCTGCTTTGCCTGATGACGCCGCCGCTTCTCATCATCGCGTCGCCGCCTAAAGCCGGCGTCGAAGTCGGGGGGCATTAATGGAGATCGCGCACAAGAGGGGTCGGCGCGCCGATCCGCAAAAAGACGAGGCTATTCTCGACGCCGCGCGCGACCTGTTCCTTGATCGCGGCTACAGCGCCTCGATCGACGACATCGCAACGGCGGCGGGCGTCTCAAAACAGACGATCTACGCGCGATACGCTTCAAAGCATGACCTGCTCGCGGCGGTCGTTCATCAGGTCGCGGAAGATCTGGTCAGCGTGTTCGCGCAAGGGTCGAAGGCGGCGTCGACGCAGGAGACGCTGATGCGGTTCGGCGAGCGCTTTGTCGAAATCGCCTTCGATCCCAAGCGCGTCGCCATGCAGCGCTTAGTCATCGCGCAATCGACGCAATTCCCGGATCTCGCTCGGGTCTATTTTGAGAGCGGCCCCGCCTTCGTGCATGAGAAGATCGCCGACTTTCTTGAGCGGGCGAAATCGGCGGGCGATCTCGACTTTGAAAGCGCGCGCGACGCGGCTTCGAATCTTCTTGGCCTGATCATGGGCGTCGATCATGTCGCCTCGTTAATGGGAATTCTCGACCCGCAAAACGCGGAACAGCGCCGGGCGCGAGTGCGCGGCGCTGTTCTGGCGTTCCTCAAGATCTTTCAGGCGCGTTGACGGGAATCGCTGCTGGCGTGCTTAATGCACGCGTCCCATAAGGCGGGCGAGCAGCGAGGGACGCTCGCCATTCATCGCGTGATGCTTCTTGTGATGGTGGTCGTCATCATCGTCGTCATGATGCCCGCCTTTGCCGCTGAGGGCGGCATGGTGCTTCTTGTGATGGTCGCCGTCATCATCGCCATGATGACCATGACCGCCCTTTGCGGAGTACGCCTGCTGGATCGACGCGGCGCAGGCGTCGTTGTGGCGCAGGAAAGCGTTTTCGATCGAAGCGTCGCGCGATTGCAGCGAGAGTTCGACCTTTTCGGCGAGGCGTTTCACCTCGGCGGCGAGTTCCTGGCTCGCAGCGAGGCGGACATTCGCGTCCGCCTGCGCGGCTTTGCCGGCGCTTGCGATCCGCGATGCGATGACGGCGAGCACTGCGCCGCCGATGAGAAAGATCACGCCGGCGCTCAAGAGCCCGACCTGAAAAACCGATGTCGACATGAATTGACCCCTTCAGTCCCCCGACGGCCCATATTTACCCGCGCCTTATGGGGCGGTCCATAAGCCGCGCGTGGCTTGACGAAAAATTTCGCAGCGGCCTTTTTGGCGATTGACGAGCCGCGATTCGGCGATTCAGCGGATCGGGCGCGTCGGTGTCGATGGCGTGGGCGGAGCGGAAATCTCTCATTCCGGCCCGGGCTTTATCGCCGTGAGAAGGTAGTTGACGTCGGTCTCTTCGACGATTTTCCACAAGTCCATCAGCGGGTTGTAGGCGACGCCGGCCGCCGCCGTAACGATCATTCCCGCCGCGCTGAGCGCGCTGCTGACTTCCTCCGGTTTCAGGAATTTAGCCGGATCGTGCGTGCCGCGGGGCAGCCAGCCAAGCACATATTCTGCGCCGACCTTGGCGAGAGCAAAGGCCTTTAGCGTCCGATTGATCGTGGCGACGACCATCAGACCGCCCGGGCGGACAAGCATCGATGAGTCTTGCAGGAACTGGACCGGGTCGGCGACATGCTCGACGACTTCAAGGTTCAAGATAATGTCGAACGGGCTCTCATTGCTCGTAACAAGCGCTTCGACCGTCGCGGCGCGGTAGTCGATGTCGAGCTTTTGCTCTTGCGCATGAACCTGCGCCGTCTTGATGTTGCGCTCGGAGGCGTCAATCGCGGTGACCGCGGCGCCAAGGCGGCGCATCGGTTCGGCGACAAGACCGCCGCCACAGCCGACATCGAGCAGCCGAAGCCCCGAGAGCGGCGCCTTTGCGCGGCGGTCGCGCCCGAAATGCGCGCAAGCGGCGTCGCGGATATAGGCGAGGCGCGCCGGATTGAATTTGTGAAGCGGCGCGAATTTGCCGAACGGGTCCCACCATTCGTCCGCGATCTTCGAGAACTTCTCGATTTCGGACGGGTCGATGCTTGTGCGAACGGCATCCATGGGCGGGTCGCCTTCACTAAACCTCAATAACGCAATCGTTTTCCGAGCCTTGCGCCGAGCCTGAGGCCCTCTATAGACATGGCGCCAAAGGAACCAGGTTAAAAGGCGGCGATCGGGCGCATGGCGCGGATTGTGATGAAATTCGGCGGAACGTCGGTCGCCGATGTCGAGCGCATGCGCCGCGTCGCCGCCTTCGTGAAGCGCGAGGCGGACGCCGGGCATTCGATCGTCGTCGCGGTGTCGGCGATGGCCGGCGAAACGAACCGCCTCGTCGCACTCTGCGCGAACGCAGGCCCTCCAGATCCGGCGCTGGACGTCCGCAACGTCGAATATGACACTGTCGTCGCCAGCGGCGAACAGGTGACGTCCGGCCTTGTCGCGCTCATTCTCCAGAAAATGGGCTACCGAGCCCGTTCATGGCAGGGTTGGCAGGCGCCGATCCGGACCGATGACGCCCACGGCAAGGCGCGCATTCTCGAAATTCCCGAAGATCCCCTCGGCGAAGCGATCGACAATGGCGAAATCGCCGTCGTCGCCGGTTTTCAGGGAATTGCGGAGGACGGGCGCGTTTCAACGCTCGGCCGCGGCGGCTCGGACACGACCGCCGTCGCGCTGGCTGCGGCGCTCCGCGCCAAACGCTGCGACATCTACACCGATGTCGACGGCGTCTACACGACTGATCCGCGGATCAGCAAGCAGGCGCGTCGTCTCGACCGCGTCTCCTATGAAGAAATGCTGGAAATGGCTTCGCTCGGCGCGAAAGTGCTGCAGACGCGTTCCGTCGAACTCGCGATGGCCTATAAGGTGCCGGTGCGCGTACTTTCGAGTTTCGAGGCGCCCGACTCGCCGAGCCCCGGCACTCTCATCTGCGACGAGGAAGACATCGTGGAAAAACAGATCGTCAGCGCCGTGACGCTTTTGAAGGACGAGGCGAAAATCAGTCTGATGTCGGTGCCCGACGAACCCGGCCGCGCCGCGCTGATTTTCGGGTTGCTCGCCGACGCCGGCATCAATATCGACATGATCGTGCAAAGCCCGTCGAGGCAGGCCGGCGCGAACATCTCGTTCACCATGGCGGAATCGGAATTGGCGCGCGCCGTCGACACGCTGACCCTGGCGAAAGACAAAATCGGGTACATTCAGATGCTCTTTGACAAGAACGTCGTCAAAGTCTCAGTCGTCGGCGTCGGCATGAGAAGCCACACGGGCGTCGCATCGACGATGTTCCGCGCGCTTGCCGAAAAGTCGATCAACATCCAGAACATCTCGACATCCGAGATCAAGATCAGTGTGCTGATCGCCTCCGACTACGGCGAGCTTGCGGTTCGCGCGCTCCACCAGGCCTATGGTCTCGACCGCGCTCAGGGCGCCGCATAGCGATGCGCGACGCGCGCCTGTCATGACCGCCAGAAAGAAGCCAGGTCCGAAGAAGGGCGGGGTCGCCGATCTCTTGCGCAGCATGCATGACGCCGTCGCCGCCGACGTCAGCGCGCAGGAACGCCTCGACACATTGACCGCCGTCATCGCCCGTCACGTCGATTCGGATGTTTGTTCGATCTACATACGCGTGCCGAGCGATCAGCTCGAACTCTATTCGACCGAAGGCCTCAATCGGGAAGCGGTCCATAAGACCCGACTTAACTGGGGCGAGGGGCTTGTCGGCGTCGTCGCGGAAACGCAGCGTCCGCTCATCACGTCGGACGCGCCTTTGCATCCGAAATTCGCCTACAGGCCGGAGACCGGCGAGGATCCGCTGCACTCCTTTCTCGGCGTGCCCCTGATCCGGTCAGGCAAATCCCTCGGCGTCCTGGTTCTCCAGAATCAGGATAGCCGTCGGTATACGGATGAAGAACTCGGAGCGGCGCAGGCGGTGGGCATGTTGCTTGCGGAAATCGCGGCCTCGGGCGAACTGTTCGATCCGACCACGACCGAAGAAGTCGGCGCCATGCTGCACCGGCCGGAAAGGCTTCTTGGCGCCGGCGTCGTGCCGGGCGTCGCGTTCGGGCGCGCCGCATTTCACGAACCGCCGACGCCCAAGCACAAGGTCTTTTCAAAGGATGCGGCGGCGGAGACGGCGCGCCTCGACAAGGGTCTTGAGCGGCTGCAGGCGTCGGTCGACGCCTTGCTCGCCGGCATAGCGCTCGAGGACGCCTCGCGCGAAGTGCTCGAAACTTACCGCCTCTTCGCGTATGATCGCGGCTGGAAGGAACGCATGCGCGCGGCCGTCGGCTCGGGGCTGACCGCCGAAACCGCCGTCGAACAGGTTCAGACTGAGAACCGCGCGCGGATGGCGCAGGTCAAGGATCCCTATCTCCGCGAGCGAATGCACGATCTCGACGATCTGTCCAATCGCCTTCTCCGGCTTTTGACGGGGCAGAGCGCCGCGCCGCCCGACATGCCTTCGGAAGCGATCCTGATCGCGCGCATTCTCGGGCCCGCCGAGCTTCTTGAATATGACCGGACGAAGATCAAGGGCCTCATCGTAAGCGAGGCCTCGGCGATGTCGCATGTCGCGATCGTCGCGCGCGCGCTCGGCGTGCCGCTCGTCGCCGGCTTTGACAATGCGATCATGCTCGCCGAGCAAGGCGACGATGTCATTATCGACGGCGACACCGGCGAAGTCCACATTCGTCCGAATGCGGATGTTAAAGCGAGCTACCGCGAGAAGCAGTCGCTGCAATCGGAGCGGCAGGCGGCGTTTGCGGCGGAACGTCACTTGCCGGCCGTCACTTGCGACGGCGTTGAAATCGACCTCCTGATGAATGTCGGCATTCCCCTCGACATGGCGCATCTTGAAAGCACGGGCGCCGCGGGCGTCGGCCTGTTTCGCACCGAACTGCAGTTTTTGATCGGCGCGCAGCTGCCGAACGCCGCCGTGCAGGAAAAACTCTACCGAGAGATTCTGGACAAGGCCGGCGGCAAGCCGGTCGTTTTCCGGACTGCCGATCTCGGCGGCGACAAGTCCGCCGCCTATATGCAACGGCGCGACGAAGGAAATCCGGCGATGGGCTGGCGCGGCATCCGCATGGCCGTCGATCGGCCGGGCCTCTTTCGTCCCCAGATCCGGGCGCTGCTCGCCGCCGCCGCCGGCCGCGAACTAAACCTGTTGTTTCCAATGATCACGCTGGTTGAGGAAGTGGACGCAGCGCGGGCGTTGCTTGATCGCGAGATCGAGTTCAGGAAACGGCGAAACCGCATTCTGCCAGCATCGATCCGTCTTGGCGCGATGATAGAAACGCCGGCGGCCGCGTGGCGGGTGTCGGATATCGCCGAAAGGGTCGATTTCCTGTCGATCGGCGGCAACGACCTCGCGCAATTCTATTTCGCAGCCGATCGCGATTCCGAGATGACCCGGGGACGCTATGACCCGCTTGAGTCTGGATTTTTGAGTTTCATAGCGGAAATCGCCGTAAAGGCGCGCAAGGCTGGCAAGCCGGTCACTTTTTGCGGGGAGCAAGCGTCGGACCTCCTGATGGGGGCGGCGCTGATCGGCGTCGGGTTCACGCGCTTTTCATCATCCGCGTCGACGATCGGCCCGTTCCGTCGGCTGTTGCGTTCGATGGATGCGGCTTCCGTCTCAAAATGGCTCAAGGACCGATATGAAGAGAAGCCGGCCAATCTCAGGCGGGCGTTTACGGCGATGCTGAAGGCGTCCGGCGCCGCAATCTGACCGACCGGCGCTGGCGCAATTGATGCTTTGAGCTTGATGTCCGCGCTGTCGCGTTGTTAATGCGGCCGCGCGGTCGGCGCCGCCAGGCGGCGGTGGTCATGGGGACTCGCATCAGTTAGATTAATCATACGGCGGCCAAGAAGGCGGTCATCACAGTGTCGGTAAAAAACGGCTCGGCGGAAATCTTCGAATTGGACGATGCGCGCGCACGTTTGCGCGCCGCCGACATTGATCCGAAAAATTATCCGACGGTCGGCGCCTATCTCGAAGCCGTCCGCGACCGCCAAGGGCTTTCGGTCGCCACCCTCAGCGACCGCACCCATGTAAAGGCGAGCTATATCGAGGCGATCGAGCGCATGGCGATGGAGGCGCTTCCCTCCAAGCCGTATGCGATCGGCTTCGTGCGCGTCTATGCCGAAGCGCTCGGTCTCGATCCCGCGCCGGTCGTGGAGCGTTTCAAGGCGGAATCGGGATTTGTCGCGAGTAAGAAGGCGCCGGAGTCTTCGGCGACGATTGCGTCGCCTGCGCCCGCCGAACGCGCCGAACCCGCACGTCTCTCGCTCCTCGCGGTGCTCGCCATTCTCGGCTTTATGGTCTGGTGCGTGCTTATCGTGACGCGCCCGGGGCCCGACACGGTGAATCGCCCGCTCAAACTCGACGGCGTGCCGGCCGCGGCGGAAGCTGAGGCCGCACCGGTCCCGACGCCGATCGTCGCAGCAGGCGGCGCGGCGCCGGAGGGGCAAGACATTGTGTCGCCGGCGCCCGAAGCCGCCGATGTTCCCCCGCAACTGCTCGAACGGATCGAGCCGGTCTATCCGCCGGATTGCGAGGCTGAGGCCGAAGCGACTGAAACCGTCGACCTCGCCTTTACGGTGACGCCGGACGGCGCCGTCGTCAGTGAGCGCGTCGTCAAGTCCAGCAATTCCTGCTTCGACCGGGCGGCGCTGAACGCCGTCAAGCGCTGGCGATTTTCGCCGAAAACAAAGGACGGTGCGCCGCGCCCGGCTTTCGAGGTGCCCGCGAGCTTTCGCTTCGAGCGCCCGTCCTAAGGGAACCGGCGCCGGCGAATTATTGATTTTTTCGGTACGATTGCGCAAAAGCAGCCCCAGCGCCGTCGTTCGCCCGCCGCATTCGGCTGCAAGGGGTTTCAGAGAGAACCGCAAGGATCGTCACCATGTCGCTGCGTCCCTGGCGCGATATATCGCGCCGAAAATCGAGACAGATCATGGTCGGCAAGGTGCCGGTCGGCGGCGACGCGCCGATCGCCGTGCAGTCGATGACCAACGCGCTGACCTCCGACGCGCAGGCGACCATCCGCCAGGTGAACGAAATCGCCGAAGCCGGCGCCGATATCGTGCGCGTATCCTGCCCCGACGTTGAATCGACCGCCGCGCTGAAAGAGATCTGCAAGAACGTCCCTGTGCCGATCGTCGCCGACATCCATTTTCACTACAAACGCGGGATTGAGGCCGCAGTCGCCGGCGCCGCGTGCCTTCGAATCAATCCCGGCAATATCGGGTCGGAAGAGCGCGTGCGCGAGGTGATCAAGGCGGCCAAGGACTACGGCTGCTCGATGCGCATCGGCGTCAATGGCGGCAGCCTTGAAAAAGACCTCCTCGAAAAATACGGCGAGCCTTGCCCCGAAGCAATGGTTGAAAGCGCGCTTGATCACGCGCGCATCCTTCAGGACAATGACTTTCACGAATTCAAGATTTCGGTGAAGGCGTCGGACGTATTCCTGACCGTCGCCGCCTATCACCAGCTCGCCGAGGCGATCGACTGCCCGCTGCATTTGGGCGTCACCGAGGCGGGCGGCCTCAGGATAGGGTCGGTGAAGACCGCGATCGGCATGGGCTCGCTGCTCTGGGCCGGCATCGGCGACACGATCCGCGTCTCGCTCTCCGCCGACCCGGTTGAGGAAATCAAGGTCGGGTTCGACATCTTGAAGTCGCTCGGCCTCAGGCATCGCGGCGTCAACGTCATCTCCTGTCCATCCTGCGCGCGCCAGGGGTTCAATGTCATCGACACTGTCGAGAAACTCGAAAAGCGCCTCGCGCATGTGACGACGCCCTTGTCGCTTTCGGTCATCGGCTGCGTCGTCAATGGCCCCGGCGAAGCGCGCGAAACCGATATCGGCTTCACCGGCGGCGGCGCCGGCAAGGACCACGGGCAGGTCTATCTCGACGGCGAGCCCCACCACCGGCTCGACAATGACAAAATCCTCGATCACCTCGTCGAACTCGTCGAAATGAAGGCCGCTGAGATCCGCGCCAAAGAGGAAAAAGAAAAAGTCGCGGCGGAATAGCGAGGCTCATTCGCATAGGCAAGCGCGCGGGACGTCCCGCGCGCTTTTTTGTTTGAAGGATACGCCTCATTTGTCATCGATCCCCCAATCCAAAGTCGACGCCCTCATCGCCAAATTCGAAAAGATCGAGGCGGCGATGTCGTCGGCGACAAAGGGCGAGGAGATCGTCCGCCTCTCGAAAGAGCATGGCGAATTGAAGCCTGTCGCCGACAAGGCGCGTGAGCTCTCCTCCATTCGGCGCCAGCTCGACGAACTGGCCGAAATGGTCGAAGGCGCCGACAAGGACATGGCGGCGATGGCCTATGAAGAGCTGCAAGAGCTGAAGGAGAAAGCGCCAGCGGTCGAGCGAGAATTGCAGCTGATGCTGCTTCCGAAGGACAAGGCTGACGATTCCTCGGTCATCCTCGAAGTGAGAGCCGGCACCGGCGGCGAAGAGGCGGCGCTCTTCGCCGGCGACCTCTTCAAGATGTACCAGCGTTATGCGACCTTGCGCGGCTGGCGCGTTGAAGTGCTGTCGGTCTCCGATGCTGAAAAGGGCGGCTACAAGGAAATCCAGGCTTCGATCAAAGGCGACGGCGTCTACGCGCGAATGAAATTCGAGGCGGGCGTGCATCGCGTGCAGCGCGTTCCCGAAACCGAAGCGCAAGGACGCATTCACACCTCGGCGGCGACGGTCGCCGTGCTGCCGGAACCTGAAGACGTCGATATTGAGATCAAGGAATCGGATCTCAGGATCGACGTTTTTCGCGCGTCGGGTCCGGGCGGCCAGTCCGTCAATACGACCGACTCGGCCGTCCGCATCACGCACCTGCCGACCGGCGTTTCAGTCAGCCAGCAGGACGAGAAATCGCAGCACAAGAACCGCGCCAAAGCGATGCTGATCTTGCGCGCGCGCCTTTATGACGCTGAACGCGCGAGGGCTGACGCTGAACGCGCGGCGGCGCGCAAGGGCATGGTCGGCTCCGGCGACAGGTCCGAGCGCATCCGCACCTACAATTTCCCGCAGAGCCGCGTCACCGATCATCGCATCAATCTGACGCTCTATAATCTCGACGACGTCATCCGCGGCGACGCGCTCGACCAGATCGTCAGCGCGTTGACCACGCAGGACCAGGCCGATCGGCTCGCGGCGCTTGAAGCGCATGGCTGAGGCGTTGTTGACGCTGGACGCCGCGATCCGCGGCGGCGCGCGGCGACTTTCTTCGTCGCCGACGGCGATGCTCGATGCGCGGGTGCTCGCCAAGGCGGCGTTCAGGCTTGACGATGTGCGCCTGATCACCGACGGCGGGCGCGCTGTGGCAGCCGGGGCGCGCGCCGTATTTGACGCGATGATCGATCGTCGCGCGAACGGCGAACCGGTCGCTCACATAATCGGCCGGCGCGAGTTCTGGTCGCTTGATATTGAAGTTGCGCCGCGCATTCTTGTTCCGCGTGCGGATAGTGAGGCTCTGATCGAGGCGGTCGTCCGTCGGCGCGACGAGGAAGCGCCGCTCGCCATTCTCGATCTCGGCTGCGGCTCCGGCGCCCTCCTATGCGCCCTGCTGGCGTCTTTTCCAAATGCGACCGGGCTCGGCGTCGACATCAATCAAGATGCGGTCGCGCTTACGGCGCGCAATCTCGATCGGCTTGGGCTTGCGGCGCGATCGGCGTTTCTCGAAAGCGACTGGTTCGACGCTGTCGACGCGCGATTTGACGTCATCGTGTCGAATCCGCCCTATGTCAGAACCGGCGATCGCGACATCCTGCCGCGCGAGGTGCGCGATTTTGAAGACGCGCGCGCGCTGTTCGCCGGGGCGGACGGACTTGACGCCTATCGCGCCATTCTGGCCGAAGCGCCGGCGCGGGTCGCTCCTGGCGGCCTTGTCGTCCTTGAACTTGGAGATGGGCAGGCCGGCCCAGTTAACGAAATCGCAAGAACGGCGTTCCCGAAAGCTTCCACAGCGGTCGTTGCGGATATGGCGGGCCGGCCCCGGGCGTTTGTCATTGACCTTTCGCACGGGTAGGCCTAGATATTGAATTGTAAGCGAAGGTCGCTAGACTGCGCTTTCAGAAGATCGGCGCCTAGGCATTTGCAGCGCGCGGTTTTCCGGCAATTCCAGAGAGACGGCTGTAAGAACAGACGACTGGCTATAAGCAGCATATGCGCTGCGGGGTGCAAACTGATTAGCTAAAGCGCAATCCCTGACCGGCGGCGGAAGCGAAATTCCGCACACGATCGTTATTGCGCGCCGAATGCGGCCGACGCCGCCTCAATCCAGAAACGGGCTGAACAAAGCAACAAGTATGAACAATCATTTCAATAAGCGCGGCCGGAACAATCATCAGCGCCGGCGTCAAGGCGTCAATCCGAATCGAGCGCTTGATTCGAACGGCCCGGACGTGCGCATCCGCGGCACCGCCCAGCAGATTTACGACAAGTACCTCGCGCTCGCCCGCGACGCGACTTCAAGCGGCGACCGGGTCAAGGCGGAAAACTATTTTCAGCACGCAGAGCACTATTTCCGGGTTCTTCGCTCGATCCAGGGTCCGCAAGCCGCCCAGTCGTTCGACGGCGCGCAAGATGGCGAATTCGACGGCGCCGACCAGCCTTCGATCGGCGGCGAGCGCGGCGACCAGAGGGATTTTCGCGACCAGCGCCAGCCGCAGCCGCAATTTGAACCGGATGAGGCGCAGACGGACGCCGGGGCGGACGACCAGCCGCTTCAGGCGGCGCCCGCCGGCGGCGAAGAACGCGCGCCGGACCATCGCGGACAAGAAGGTCAGGCGCGGAACGGCGATTTCGACAGTCGCCGCCGGCGCCGCCGGCCGCGTCGCCATCGCGAGGACGGCGCCCCCGCCGATGTCGGCGAAGATGTCGAACCGGCCGGCGCCTGACGCACAACGGCGTCGAACGACGAACGCTGCGTTCGCCGATTGCGAACGCCATCGCTGACGTCGATAGTCTGGCCGGTCCTCGTGGGAGATGGTCATGACAATCGCGGGCTCGCTATTTGATCTTCGCGGAAAATCCGCCGTCGTCACCGGCGCGTCGCGCGGCATCGGCGAAGCGATCGCCCGACGGCTGGCCGAGCACGGCGCCGATGTCGTCGTTTCAAGTCGGAAGATCGACGCCTGCGAGGACGTTGCGGCCTCGATCAACAAGACTGTCGGCAGGAAAGCGGCGCTGGCGGCCGCATGCAACATCACCCGCAAGGAAGAGCTTCGGTCGCTCGTCGCTTTCGCCGACCGCGAACGCGGTAAGATCGACATTCTTGTCTCGAATGCGGCCGTCAATCCCTATTTCGGATCGGGAGAAGGGATCACCGATGAGCAGTTCGACAAGATCATCACGGCGAACGTCAAGGCGACGCATTGGCTTTCGCAACTCGTTCTGCCGCAAATGAAAGCGCGAAAGGACGGATCGATCATCATCATCTCGTCGATCGGCGCTTTTGTCGGCAGCAACGCTATCGGCGCTTACAACATTTCAAAGGCGGCGGACCTGCAACTCGCGCGCAATCTTGCAGTCGAGTACGGCCCGCTCAACATCCGAGCCAACTGCATTTGTCCCGGCATCGTCAAGACGCATTTCGCCGAAGCGCTCTGGAAGGACCCAAAGGTAGAAGCGATGATCACCCGCCAATTGCCGCTTCGCCGCTTCGGCGAGCCGGACGAGATCGCCGGCGCCGCCGTATTTCTGGCCTCGCCCGCCGGGCGCTGGATGACGGGTCAGCAAATTGTGATCGACGGCGGCGCGCTGGTCAGCCTCGGGTCGCTTTGATCGCCCGTTCATGACCAAGGATTAAGTTATGCCGTCCGCCGTCACTTCTATTTTGCGGAATGACGGGGGCGCGCTGCGCCTATGGGCAATCACCTCGAGAGGAAATCACGAATGAAATATGCAATTGCGATCGTCGCTGCGACAGCAATCGCCGCGACAGCCGCCTTTGCCGGCGAAAAGGGCGACAAGGGCATCGACTGGAACGCCAAGGTTGAGTCGCATTTCAAGGAAGTCGACGCGAACGACGACGGCAGTGTCACCGAAGCGGAGCTAGTCGACTACATGACGGCGAAAGCGAAAAAGGAATTCGCGGAAGCCTCCGGCGGCGACGGCGCATTGACGCTTGAAGAAGCGAAGGCCCACCACAAAGGCAAGCACGAGGCTATGATGAAAGAACACGGCAAGATGGAACACGGCGAGCACAAGTCGGGCGATCATTGAGCTTTCCGGATATTGACGCCGAAATTCTGACGATAGGGCCCGGCCGCGCGCCGGGCCTTTTTCATTGCGCTCTTTTGGCGTTTGGGCCTTGCGCAAGGCCGTTTCGCGCCTATCTGAAGGGCAACGGGGCGTCGCCTTCGGGGGCGTCCGATCGATGACGCTTGCCAACAGGTCAGACGATGCAATTCGAAAACTACACGGATCGCGCCCGCGGTCTTATCCAGGCGGCGCAGGGAATCGCGCTGCGGGAAGGCCATCAGCAATTCACGCCGGAGCACCTCCTTAAGGGCCTCCTTGACGACCAGGAGGGTCTTGCCGCGAACCTCTTGAAGTCCGCGGGCGCGCGGCCTGAGGCGGCGCTTGCCGACGCGGAAACGGCTCTGAAGAAGCTGGCGAAAGTTCAAGGCGGGACGGGCCAGATCTACCTTGCGCCGGCGTTGGCGCGCGTGTTCGCTTCGGCTGAAGAGCAATCGAAGAAGGCCGGCGATTCTTTCGTCAGCGCCGAACGGCTGCTCGTCGCGCTTGCGATGACGCCGGACGCGGAGGCTTCGAAGATCCTCAAGAACGCCGGCGCGACGCCCCAAGCAATCAACGCCGCCATCAACAATCTGAGAAAAGGCCGCACCGCCGACACCGCTTCCGCGGAACAGGGGTATGACGCGCTGAAGAAATATGCGCGCGATCTCACCGAAGCGGCGCGCTCGGGCAAGCTTGATCCGGTGATCGGACGCGACGAGGAAATCCGCCGGGCGATGCAGGTTCTGTCGCGCCGGACCAAGAACAACCCCGTCCTCATCGGCGAGCCCGGCGTCGGCAAGACCGCGATCGCGGAAGGTCTTGCGCTTCGCATCGTCAATGGCGACGTGCCCGAGAGCCTCAAGAACAAGAAGCTCCTCGCGCTCGACATGGGCGCCTTGATCGCCGGCGCCAAATATCGCGGCGAATTCGAGGAGCGCCTGAAGGCTGTTCTCAATGAGGTGACTTCAGCGGAGGGCGAGATCGTTCTCTTTATCGACGAAATGCACACGCTTGTCGGCGCCGGAAAATCCGAGGGCGCGATGGACGCCTCGAATTTGTTGAAACCGGCGTTGGCGCGCGGAGAGCTTCACTGCATCGGCGCAACGACGCTCGACGAATATCGAAAGCACGTTGAAAAAGACGCTGCGCTCGCACGCCGGTTTCAGGCGGTGTTCATAGAGGAGCCGACCGTCGAGGATACGATTTCGATTCTGCGCGGGCTGAAAGAGAAATACGAACTCCACCACGGCGTCCGGATATCCGACAGCGCGATCGTCGCTGCGGCGACCTTGTCGAACCGCTACATCACGGATCGATTTCTCCCTGACAAGGCGATCGATCTCGTCGACGAGGCCGCATCGCGCCTCAGAATGGAAGTCGATTCCAAGCCTGAAGAGCTTGACGAACTCGATCGGCGCATCATCCAGCTAAAGATTGAGCGCGAAGCGCTAAGGAAGGAAGACGACGACGCCTCGCGCGACCGCCTTGAGAAGCTCGAAGACGAGCTTGCAGGCCTGGAAGAAGAGTCAAGCGCGTTGACGGCGCAATGGCGCGCCGAGAAGGAAAGCCTCGCGACCGCGACAAAAATCAAGGAAGAACTTGATCAGGCGCGTCAGGCGCTCGCCGATTCCGAACGCCGCGGCGATCTCGGCCGCGCGTCGGAACTAAAATACGGCGTTATTCCCGACCTTGACAAGAAACTCGCCGCCGCCGAAGCGCGCGAGGACAAAGCCTCGCTCGTCCACGAAGTCGTCGACGCCGAGAACATCGCCGGCGTCGTCTCGCGCTGGACCGGCGTTCCGGTCGACAAGATGCTTGAAGGCGAGCGCGACAAGCTGCTGCGCATGGAAGAGACGATCGGCGATCGCGTGATCGGCCAGCATGAAGCCGTCGAAGCCGTGTCGTCAGCCGTGCGCCGCGCGCGCGCGGGCCTTAAAGATCCCAATCGGCCGATTGGCTCTTTCCTCTTCCTCGGGCCGACCGGCGTCGGCAAGACGGAACTCACAAAAGCGCTCGCTGAATTCCTGTTCGACGACGATACGGCGATTGCGCGCATCGACATGTCCGAATTCATGGAGAAGCATTCCGTCGCGCGCCTCATCGGCGCGCCTCCCGGCTATGTCGGCTATGAAGAGGGCGGAGCGCTCACCGAGATTGTCCGCAGGCGTCCTTATCAGGTCGTGCTGTTCGACGAGGTCGAGAAAGCGCACCCGGACGTCTTCAACGTGCTCTTGCAAGTGCTCGACGACGGGCGTCTGACCGACGGACAGGGCCGCACGGTCGATTTCAAGAATACGCTCATCATCCTGACCTCAAATCTTGGCGCCGAGCATCTGGCGAACCAGCCGGAAGGCCAGGATTCCGACGCCGTGCGCCCGCAAGTCATGGACGCGGTGCGCGGACGGTTCAGGCCGGAATTCCTGAACCGCCTCGACGAAATCATCCTTTTCCATCGCCTGACGCGGGCGAATATGGACAAGATCGTCGACATCCAGATTGCCCGTCTCGGCAAGCTGCTCGCCGACCGCAAAATCGCCATCGAGCTTGACGAGAGGGCGCGGCGTTGGCTTGGCGATGCGGGCTATGATCCTGTTTACGGCGCGCGCCCGCTGAGACGCGTCATTCAAAAGGAGTTGCAGGACCCGCTGGCCGATCTCATTCTCGCCGGCAAAGTGAAGGATGGGGAGACGCTGACAGTCTCCGCGGATGTTGCGGGATTGACCGTCAACGGCGAGGCGCCGAACGGGCGCGCCAAGCGGTTTGCCGATTCGGCGCCCGTCGGCGCATTGCTGAATTAGGAGGACGCGATGGCCAAAAATGCGATTGGCGACAAGACGAAGGAAGAAGCATTGAAGAAGCTTATCCGGGAAACGGTCGCGAGCGCCGGCGCAATCGCGCCCGACGATCTTCCGCATAAGGTCAAGGAGCGCATCAGGGGCCAGGCGACCGGCGAGCTTGATGTCGACGCTTATATTAATGACGCGATAAAAGCGCAGCGAAAGCTCAAATAATCGTAATTATCGACGGCGTATGCGCGGCCGCCATTGACGCGCCCAAATCATCCAACCATAGGGTCATCTCGAACGGCTTGGGGGTCGTGAGGATGTTTGTGTCGCAGCGGGCGATCGCCGCAGTAATCGCCCTGTCTTGCGCCGGATTGGCCGCTCAGTCGGCCTCGGCGGCGATTGTCGGCTATACGACAATCGAAGATTCGACGAGTGAGCTTGCAGAGAGCGGGCAGGCAAGTCGCGAGAGACCTTCGCGGCCGATTGTCATCAGTAATTTGCGAAATAGCGTCGGCGGATTGTCGACGGCGCTGTTCGTCGAGCCGGCGCTGACCATTGGTTCGCTGAATGCGGCCTCACAGGAAGGCGCAAACGGGATCGAGGACGGCGAAGCAGCCGTCCCATCCGTGCCAACGCCTCCGGCTGCGCCTTTGATCTTGCTTGGTCTCGTCGCCTTCGCGCTTGCGCGAGGCGTTGGCGGAAAGGCCGGGCGGCGACACGAAAAATAGCGGCGCAGGGACGTGGATCGCCAAGCGCCGATAAGTCTTTGTCTCCGGCCGCATCACCTACAGGGCTTTATCTTTCGCTCGATTGTCGGCGAGGAGGCCGGAATCTTCCGTCACCGCTTCCGCATGGGTAGCGCGCATCGCGTCGATGCGCTCGCGCGTCTCCCGAAACCGCTGCAGCTCCTTGCCGCCGAGTTCATAGCCGGTTGCGATCTTTAGGCTTTGCGGGTTCACCGGCCTGTCTTTGACATGGACTTCATAATGCAGATGCGGCCCGGTCGATCGCCCGGTCGAGCCGACATACCCGATCACGTCGCCTTGCCGCACGCGAACGCCGGTGCGGACGCCCTTCTTGACAGCGTTCAAATGCGCATAGGCGGTCTTGTAGCCCTGCGCATGGCGGATGCGGATGTAATTGCCGAAGGAGCCGTACGGACCCGCGCGCTCGATGACGCCGTCGCCCGCCGCCATGATCGGCGTGCCGCGCGAGGCGGCGAAATCGACGCCCTTGTGTGCTTTTTGATACCCAAGGATTGGATGTCGGCGCGAGCCGAAACCTGAAGATAACCGTGCGCCGTCGATCGGCGTTTTCATCAGCAGGCGCCGGGCGCTCATGCCCGAGGCGTCGAAATAATCGGCCTTGCCGGCGCCGTCCTCGGCCTCAAATCGGTAGTAGCCTTTTTCCCTACTTCGGCTGCGCCAATGGAGACGCCCGAAAAGAATGTCGCCGCCGCCGACGAGTCTGCCCGCCTCATCATAGCGCACTTCGAAAATCGCCTCGAACTCGTCACCGCCGAAAATCTCGCGCTGGAAGTCGACGTCATAGGCGAACATCTGCGCGAGCCCGGCGATCACTTCGTCGGGCGCGCCCTGGCGCTTGGCGGAGAGATAAAGACTGCCGTCGATGCGGCCGTTGATCGCGGCGACGCGCGTTGTCAACGGCGTCGCGAATTCCTTGGCCGCATATTGACCGTCGCTGCCGCGCGTCAGCGCGATACGGTTTTCCGCGTCGACACGAAAGTCGAGCGACAGCAGATATGCGGGCGGCGTCTCCTTGGAGGAGGCCGCCTGGAACACAGTCTGACATGGCGTCGCAATCGTCAGCGCCAGTTCCTGCCCCGGCCGCAATCGCCGCATGTTGTAGAGCTTGCCGAAAGCATAGGCGGCTTCGTTGCGGTCCTGCGTCCGAACGCCCGAGCGCTTCAGCGCATCGACGAATGTCTCACCTTTGGCGAGCGTCACGTGCAATTCCGTGGGGCCGTCTTCGGCGTCGCCTTCGGAACTGCGCGCCGTTGCGGCGCTCGCGGCCCCAGGCTGCAGTTCGTCGGCAAAATAGAACGGAGGCGGACGATCCGTCTCGTCCGCGACCCACGCCGATGCGAGCGAAAGAACGCTCGCCGATTGCGGGCCGGCGTGCGACGATCCTGTGCCTGACGGCTTGAGCCGCGGCGCAATCGCCGGAGATGCGTCGAGCGACGCAGTGCGGGCCGGCTTCACGCGAAAGGGACCGCCAAACGCGTCGGCGACGCCGTCCGCGACAACGGTCGCCGGATCTTGCGGCGCCGGTGCGGGCGCTGATTCTACGGGCAGGGCGATCGGAGCGGTTGGCGCGATTTTCGCGGCGACGATCGGCGCGATTGGCGCTGGCAGCGCTGCGTGTGGCGTCGCAGTCGTCTCCAGGGCGACTTCCGGGCGCGCTGCGGGACGGCTCATGGCGAAGGCGATAAAGGCCCCGCCAAGCCCGAGGACCGCGAGCGCTGCGGCGACAGCGAAAGGCGCGCGCTGCGCAGCTTCGCCCTCGATTCCGTCGCCGAAATCCATCCCGGAGCCTTCCCAATTCCCGCCGCGGCAGCGGGCTATCTCTTGTTTGCGCTGCCGGCTGAAGTCAATGCGGGCGCGCCCGCTCGGCGGCCTCAAGGCGGCGGCCATGGAACGGTCAAAGGACTATCAACGAACGGCGTTTAAGCCTCGGCCTCGCTTTTCCGCGCAATTTTCGCCATGGTGGAAAGGCTTTTCTAAGGCGGGCGCGCGGGGGCCGGCGACGACCAGCGCGTTGAGGGGGTTTCGTGGGTCGCGCTAGGGAGTAGAGCGGATGCGCATCGCCTTCCGCTTTTTTGTCGGCGTCGTGGTCGTGATTGTCCTTGCGGCGGTCGCGATTTTTCTGATGCGCAAACCGATCGTCGCCGCAACGGTCGAATATGGGCTGCAAGGGGCCGGCATCGAAAAACCTACTGTCACTGTCGCAGACGTCACGCTTTCGATGCTTTCGATCTCGACCCTTGAAGCCGGCGCGAACGAGACGTCGCGCGCGCTCGATCTTCGAAATGTCGTGATCTCCTATGACTGGCGCGCGCTGCTTTTCGACGCGAAATTGAAGTCTGTGGACATCGACGGCGGAACGCTCGCCGTTGCGCTTGACGATAATGGTGCGATCGACATTGCCGGATGGTCGCCAGACCCCAATGTGAAACCAGCGCCGCCGCCGTTCAAAGCGCTGGCGGTCAAGGATCTCGCGATCATCGCCAGAACGCCGAGGGGCGACGCGCGCTTTGATGTCGCCGGCGCGTTCGACTACGCTGACGGCGGTGATTTCAAGATCAGTCTCGATGCGGACAAGGCCGGCTTTGCGCCCGCAACAATTTCCGGCGCTTCCGGCAAGTCGACCCTGCGTCTTGGCGCCGACGGATCAATCGTCGCCGACGGGGTGATAAAGGGCGACGTCGAAACGCCGGCTGGAACGGTCCGCGGGTTCGACGCGGATCTCACAGCGGCGCTCGCCTCCTGGCGGGGTTTTTTCGGCGATGGGCCGCGCGCGCCGTCTGGCGAAGCGATCGTCGCGCTGAAATCGTCGACGCTCGACGCGGCGGCAATGCCGACTTTGGCGCCGTTGGCCGCGGCAGGGGGCGCGCCGATCAAGACATTGACGCTTGGCGGCGCCGTCAAAGCGACCTTCGCGGAAGACGGTTATCGGGTTTCAATCGAGGGCGGGCCGCTTGCGATCAGCGCCGATCGCGGCGACCGCCTTGTGATCGAAGCGGCGCAAGGCCCGCTTTATGAGAGCCGGGCTGGCAAGCAGCGCCTAGCTCTTAAAGCGCTGCTTGAAGGGCCGGTCGCCAAGGGCGCCGCCCGCCTTGCGGCTTCATCAGAAGGCGAAGGGCCGTGGGCGATCGAAGCGACAGCCGCGCTCGGCGACCAGATGATCGGCGCCGTGGCGCTCGGCAAATTCACCGGATCGTTCAGGGGCTCTTTTGCGGATGATCGCTTCGCTGGCGAGGCTGACATGCTTGCGCATGTCAAAGGCGCCGACATCGGCCGCCTGCGGATCAATGACATGCCGGCGGCAGGGCGCCTCGCCGTCGCCTTCGATGTGAAGGAGAAGTCGCTCACGGCGACGCCTCTTTCTGGCGGCTGCCTTGACGTCGACCGCGCCAGTTTCAAAATGGTCGAACAGGACATGGTCGCGCGCGTGACGGCCTCAAGGCTATGCGCGGCGAGCGAACCCCTTGTCGCGGTCAGCTTCGCCGAGCCTTCGCGCTCGCGCGTCGTCGGCGCGCTGACCGCAAAAACCGCGCATTACCGCCTCGGCAAGACGATATTTGACGGCGCGCCGCCGACAGTCAATTTCACGCTCGATTATGATCCCGCAATCCAGACAAGCCGCATCAGCGGCGATTTCTCCGGCGGCCGCATTCTTTTGAACGACGCCTTTGTCCTGACGGCCGCAAAGGGAAATTTCGAAGGCGGCGTCGCGGGCGATGCGATGACGGCGACGGTCGCGCTGGCGTCGATGCGGATCGCGCAGAACGCCGATTTGGAAATGGTGGCGCCCGTCGCGGTGTCGGGCGAGGCGAACCTTGCGAAGGACATCGCGCGCTTTGATTTCAAGGTGATGACGCCGAAGGGTCAGCCGCTCGGCAAAGGCGAGGGGTTCCACCAGGTGAGGACCGGCCGCGGCGAGGCGCTCTTTGATTCCGGGATTTTGACCTTCGCTTACGGCCTCCAGCCGGACGCGCTGCTGCCGGCGCTGCGCGGCGTCGTTTCGAGCGCGACCGGCATGACGGAAGGCCGCGCGCGCTTTGAGTGGAAGCCGAACGAAATCGCCTCTTCAGCGACCGTCAATCTCGACAATGTGTCTTTCGGCGGCCCCGGCGTCGCCGTGACCCGCACCGAGGGCGTAACCGGGAAGATGGTCTTTACAAGTCTCGGCCCGGTCGCGACCGCCGGCGAGCAGACGCTCTTGATACGGAAGATCGACCTTGACGCGCTGAAACTCGAGAACGGCGAAATGCGATTTGCGCTGCCAGGCGACGAAACGTTGAAAATCGTCGAGGCTGAGTTTCCGTGGTTCGGCGGAACCGTCGGCGCCTACAATTCCGAGATGTCGATCGCCGGCGGCGCGACGGAGACGACTCTGCAGATCGACAATGTCGATCTCGGGCAATTGCTGAAATATCCGAATGTGGACGGGCTTTCGGGCGAGGGAATCATTGAGGGCGTATTGCCGATCCAGTTCAAGGGCGGGCGGGCGTTCATCAGAAACGGCGTCCTTTCCGCCAAAGGCGGCGGCGTCATTCGCTATCAGAACAAGAATGCGGAGCCGGCGTTTCAGGCCAATGACCAGACAAAGCTCGCCTATGAAGTGCTCAAAGAAGTGAAATTTCAAAATCTGTCGCTTGTGATTGACGGCCCGCTCGACGGCGATCTGCAATTCAGGATCGTGTTTGACGGCGAGGGCGCCATCCCCATCAAATCGCGAGGCGGCGCCACGAGCGTGCTCAGTCCGATCATCTATCGACTGACAATGAATGTGCCGTTGCTGCAATTGGCGCAGGGCGTGAAAGCCGCGGTCGATCCGATTGGGTTCTTGAAGGCGGCGCCCCGGTCGGAAGGCGAGCAAGAAAAGGCGGTCGACGATCTGATCGGGTCAAATCCGGACATTTTCTGACGCAACCCGGCGCAAAGATGGCCGGATCGCGAACAAAGCGCCCCTATTTCGACACGGTCCGCGTCTATGTTAGGGTGGCGACAGGCAGGTGATTCTCAAGGAAGGCGAGGGGTGGCATGCTCCAACAGACTTTTGGCCGAAGACGCGCCGCGAACTTTGCGCAATCCGCAGCGATGCTTGTCGCCATCGGCGCCTGCGCAACCGTCAAGGTCGAGGCGCCGGACAAGCCAATCGAAATCAATATGAACGTCAATATCAAGCAGGAAGTCCTGATCAAGATGGACAAGGAGATCCAGGACCTCATCGCCAATAACCCGGATATCTTTTAGGGGCTCCAGGAAGGGACGATCATCATGACCAGAACATTTCTGAAATCCGCCATCGCAGCGCTCGCGCTCGCCGCTAGCATCTCGGGCGCCGGCGCCGCCTCCGCCATCATTGAGGACGCAAAGTCGAAATGCATCGTCGGCGAGCAGTCCGACGGCTATCTCGGCGTCGTCGACGGGGCCGCTGCGAGCGACGCCGTCCGTCGCGAGGTGCGCGCGATCAACCAGCAGCGCAAGGCCTTTTACGCGGAATTGGCCGCCAAGAACGGCGTGACAATCGAGGACGCCGCGGCTTTGACCGCTGAGCGGCTGGTGAACAACGCCTCTTCCGGCGAGTGCGTCCAGACGCCGGACGGGACCTGGGCGAAGCAGCCGTAAGGACCGACTTCTCATCGCGAATCATCCATAACGGGGCCTCATCAAAGGGGCCCCGTTTTCATGTCGCTTGCCGCCAAATCCGAAATTGACGCCGTCAGCCTTTCCGCGCTGATGTCCTCAAGGCTTTGTCACGATCTCGTCAATCCGGTCGGCGCGCTGGCTTCGGGCCTTGAAGTGCTTGCCGATCCGTCAATGGACGAAGGCATGAAAGAAGCAGCGCTCGATCTCATCCGGACGAGCGCTGAAAAGTCCGTTGCGCTCTTGAAGTACGCCCGGCTCGCCTATGGCGCCGCTGGCGGGCATGGCGCCGAACTTCCCTATGAGGAGGCAAGGCATGTCCTTGAGGCGCTTCTTGCCTGGACGAAGGCGAGCCTCGACTGGCGGATCGCGCCCGGCCATGCGCCGAAAGACGAGGTCAAGGCGATTCTCGTCCTTGGCGCTGCGGCGGCGGACTGCGTGCCGCGCGGCGGCGCGGTGGTGATTGAAGGCGGGCGCGGGTCTTATGACATTCGTGTCACCGGCGCGCGCGTCATCGTGCAAGACGACATGCTGAAAGCGATCGCCGGGGATGTTTCGGAATTGAAACCGAAATTTACCCCTCATTATCTATCCGGCCTTGCGGCGCGGGCGTCAGGGGGCGGCGTCGCCGCCGTCCAGGAAGAAGGGGCGCTTTCGTTCCATGTTCGATTTGCCGCCGGCGCCGTAGCCGCGGGCGGACTTGCGTTAACGGCGGGATAACGCAATCAGGCGAGAGTGGCGGCGAAAATCAGGGACCTCGCCGCCGCTTATGAAAACCTGTCTCATTGTCGAAGATTCAAACGTCATTCGCGAAATCGCGCTTCGCATCCTTACCGACCTAGGGATTAGCGCCAGCGAATCGGAAACCGCGGCGGAAGCGCTGGAGAAGTGCCGCGAGGCCAAGCCGGACGTCGTCCTCCTCGACTGGGATCTTCCCTCGCTCGGCGCGCTCGACATGCTGCGCGGCGTTGCGGACCTGCCGGTCGAACAGCGTCCGACCATCATTTTGTGCGCCACGGAAAACGATCCCCAGCAATTCACCCTGGCGAAGGCCGCCGGCGCCGCGCATTATCTGCTAAAGCCGTTTGACCGCCTGTCGATCGAACTGAAGCTTGCGGAAATCGGCCTCATCGAAGGCGCGAAAATCCCCGAAGCCAAGCCCGCGCCGACAGCGCAGTCGGCTTAAGCGATGACGCCGCGCGCCCTTAGCGCAGCGCGCGTCGCCTCATGGCAGAATTCCGACAAGACAGCATCCGTATGCGACCCGAGGATCGGCGGCGGCATCTCTGCGCGCGCCGGCGTTCTTGAATATTTGACCGGGTGTGCGACCATTTTTTTGCCGGCGGCGTCAGCGCGAGCCATCGGCGCCGTCATGTCCCGCGTCTCGACATGCGCGTCAGCGAACACGGAATCGATCGCGTTGATCGGTCCTGCGGGAACCGTCGCGTTTTCCATCAAGGCGAGCCATTCGATGGTGGTCCGCTCGCGCATTTTCGGCGCAATCAGCGCGGTGAGCGCGGCGCGATTGGCGACGCGCGCGCGATTCGCCTTGTACCGCTCATCCTCGGCGATTGAAGCAAGGCCGATGGCCTTCGCGAAGGCGGCGAACTGCCCGTCATTGCCGACGGCGATGACGATGTAGCCGTCCTTCGTCTCAAACACCTGATAGGGCGCAATGTTGGGATGCGCGTTGCCGAGCCGCGTCGGCGCTTTTCCCGACACCAGGAAGTTTGACGCCTGATTGGCGAGCATCGCGATCTGGCAATCGAGAAGCGCGACATCGACATGCTGGCCCTCTCCAGTGCGCTCGGCGTGGCGGAGCGCGGCGAGTATCGCGGTCGAGGCGTACATGCCCGAGAAGAGATCGGCGACGGCGACGCCGACTTTCATCGGCTCGGCGCCGGCGGCGCCGTCCGGCTGTCCGGTGATCGACATCAGGCCGCCCATTGCCTGGATCATGTAATCATATCCCGCGCGCGGCGCGTATGGACCCGTCTGGCCGAAACCGGTGATCGAACAATAGACAAGGCGCGGGTTGATCGGGGAAACGCTATCGTAATCGAGGCCGTACTTCTTGAGCCCGCCGACCTTGAAATTCTCAATGAGAATGTCGCTTGTCGCGGCGATCTTGCGGACGAGCGCGGCGCCGTCTTCATCCGCGATGTCGATGGCGACAGATTTCTTGTTGCGGTTCGCGGCGAGGAAATAGGCGGCGTCGGTCGTCTCCCCGGCGGCGTCCTTGAGGAACGGCGGGCCCCATCCGCGCGTATCGTCGCCCGCGCCTGGCTTTTCGACCTTGATGACTTCCGCGCCAAGATCGCCGAGGAGCTGGCTCGCCCAAGGACCGGCGAGGACGCGGGAAAGATCGAGAACGCGAACGCCCTCAAGGGCGGATTTCCGGCGGGCTATTGTCATAGCGCGACCATAAAGCGGCCGCGGGGCCTTGCAAGACGGGCGGCAGTTTTCGCCGCAGCGGCGCATGGCGTTTGACCGTAGGAGACGAAAACACGATAATTTTCAAGACGCATCCGACCACACAGGAATTTGGGAGACGCTATGAGGGGCCTGATGATGGATCGCCCGTTGCTGACAACGGAGATCCTCAAGAACGCGGTGAGGAATTTTCGCAAAACGGAGATCGTGACCCGCACTGTCGAAGGGCCGATCCACCGTTACACGGTGGCTGATTCTTACAGGCGCATCGCCAAGCTCGCCAGCGCATTGCGGCGCGCCGGCGTCGGGGTCGGCGACCGCGTCGGCGTCATTGGCTGGAACACCTATCGTCAGTTTGAAATGTATTACGCCGTCGGCGGCCTTGGCGCGGTCCTGCACACGGTCAATCCGCGCCTTGGTCCCGACAATGCGGCGTTTGTCATCAACCACGCCGAGGACGCCTGGCTTTTTTACGACATCACTTTCGCGCCGCTGGTTTCGGCGCTGCGCGGCAAACTCAAGACGGTGAATCATTTCGTTCTGCTGACAGACGCCAAGCATGCGCTTGAAGCGGGCACCGGCGATCAGCCCTACGAAGAGCTGATCGACGGCGAACCGGACTCAATGGACTGGCCGGAATTTGACGAAAACACCGCCGTTGCGATGTGCTACACGTCCGGGACGACCGGCGATCCCAAGGGCGTCGTCTATTCCCACCGGTCCTGCGTCATCCAGACGCTCGCAAGCTGCCTGCCGACGGCGCTTGGATGCAAGGAAGGCGATGTCCTTCTCCCTGTCGTGCCGATGTTCCATGTGAACGCCTGGAACACGCCTTATTCGGCGCTGATGATCGGCGCAAAGCAGGTGTTCCCCGGGCCGAAGCTCGACGGCGAGAGCCTTTACGAATTGCTCGCCGCCGAAAAGGTCAACTACTCGCTCGGCGTTCCGACCGTCTGGCTCGGCCTCCTCCAATATATGGAAAAGTCAGGAAAGACCCTGCCGCATTTGAAAAAGGGCCTTTGCGGTGGATCGGCGCTTCCCGAAGCGCTCATTCGCGGCTTTGAAAAGCACGGCATTGAATTGCAGCAGGGCTGGGGCATGACCGAAATGAGCCCTATCGGCACGGTCAACGTCCTGCCGCCGACGATCAGGGCGATGCCGCAGGATGAGCGCATCAGCTATCAGTTGAAAGCCGGGCGGTCGTTGCCATTCGTTGACATGCGCATCGTGTCGGAAGACGGCAAGGAATTGCCGCGCGACGGGGTTTCTGACGGCAGGCTTCAGGTGAGAGGGGCGACGATCGTCAACGCCTATTACAAGGCGACGCAGCCGACGCTCACCGCCGACGGATGGTTCGATACGGGCGATGTTGCAATCATCGACGAAGACGGTTTTCTGCAGATTACCGACCGAGCGAAAGACGTCATCAAGACCGGCGGCGAGTGGGTCTCGTCGATCGACATCGAGAACGCCGCGATGATGCACCCCGGCGTCGCCAATGCCGCCGTCATCGGCGTCGCTCACCCGCGCTGGCAGGAGCGTCCCTTGCTCATTGTCGTCAAGCGCGAGGGGCAAAACCCGAATGCGGATGACATCAAGAATTTCCTGAAGGCAAGACTCGACAAGATCGCCTGGCCGGACGCCGTCGAGTTCGTTCCGGAATTGCCGCTCGGCGCGACCGGCAAAGTGTTGAAGACGGAGCTCCGGAAGAAATTCAAGGGCTACGTTCTGCCAGGTTGAAGCGCGCCTGAAAGTCGGAGCGCCCGAAGGCGCTCCAGTTCTGTCCTTCGTGATGCGTCAAGGGCGGCTATTTTTTCGCCGCCGCCTGCCAGGCCGCGTATTCCGCGGCGCTAAGGTCGCCGGACTTGTCCGCGTCATAGGAGGCGAAATCGTCGGCGGAAGCGTCCGGGGCCGCCGCTTGCACTTCTGCGAGCGAGAGCGCGCCGGATTTGTCGGCGTCGAGCGTTGTGAAGTCCATGCCCTCTCCGGCGAAGGCGGCGCTCGCGGCGAGCGTGAACGCGGCGGCTGCGGCGATGGTGCGATAGGTCATTCGGGGTCCTTTCTGACGATACAAGACTTGAAGGCCTCGACCGTGGTCGAGCGAAATCCCCTCTTCGGCGGCGATCGGCGCGAAGGCGAATGAGGTCGCCGCCTTGCGCGCGACCATGGCCGCCCGCGGCGGCGGCGTCCAATAAAATCCGTGTAAGGATGAAGACGGTTTAATGTTAACTCGGGGAAAGCGCGCTCGGCCGCGCCGCGGCGCCATGCGCGCCGATAGAAGCCAGGCGTTGCAGGGATGCGCAGAGATCCGCCGTCATCTCCCGCTCCAGTTTGATGAAGCCGAGCGCGCGCTCGCGCATATCGACGATTTCCGCCGAGATCTTCTCGATTTTCTCGCGGCGTTGCGGCGGGAGGTCCTCTCTTTCCTCAATTTCCGCGGCCAGAGCCGCGAGGCGCTCGCATCCGTCGAGCATTCCTTCAAGCGGCAGGATCTCGCTGACGACATGGGTGTGGATTTTCTTGCGAAGTTCGCCGTCATGAAGGTCGAACAGGCGTTCCCGGTTTCGCTCATAGACCTCCGCCTCGCGCAGGGCGGTCTTGAAAAGGCGGAGCGTCACCGGCCCCCACGGATCGCCGATCTTTTGCGAGTCGATCGCGCGCGTGACGAGAGTGTCGATCGAATAGAGTATTTCGCCGAAGAACCGCGCGGCGTCGCGCTCACGCCGCCTTCTTTCGATGCGGTCCTCGTAATGTTCGGCGACAAGCCCCCCGATCGTCGCCAGCATCGCGCCGATGACGACGGCGAGAAGGGTGTCAAGATTGCCGACAAAGTCGAAGGCGGATTGGCGCATGCCGGAGGCTCCCATCTGTCCCAAACGTCGAGATAGCGGGTCTTGGCCGGTTCGTCTTCAAACGCGCGCTGTCGCGTTGACCGGCGCCAAATCTTGACCTTCCCGCCCAGGCAGCCGAAACTCCGGCCCGGAGAGAAGCGACGAGCCGGGGGGCAAGGAGACGCGGATGACGAGCGACGGCGCCTCTTGGCGCGTTGTCGTCCTGTCGGTCGGGATAGCGCTTGCCGGCGCTGGCGCGGAAGCGCGGTCCTGCGCGCTTGACCCGCAAAAAGACGGGCCGTGGTATCCTTCCGTCGTCGCGTTCGAGCATTTCGACAGCGCCCGCACCCATGCATTTCGCTGCGCCAGGTTCGCCGGCGCGTTCGATGCGCCAAATCAGGTCGTAGTCCGCAAGGCCGCCGAAGGGCTGTTGACGCCGTACAATCTTGTGATCGGCGAAGCGGGCGCGCGCTTTGTCTATGGCGGCGCCTATGGCGACTACCCGGGCGCGCCGGGGAGCTTCGTCGCGCGGCTTGGGCCCGACGGCGCGGAAGTCTGGCGCCGCCAGCTTTTCGACGCCGTCGCCGAACCCGCCCGCTGGAACTATCCGGGCGTCGCCGGCGTTCTCGCCGACGGCTTTGTCTATGCGGCGTATACGGATGAAATTGCGAGACTGGACCCTCGCTCCGGCGCCGTTGTCGCGAAAGCGAAATTGCCGGCGTCCGCGTCCGCCATGGACGCCGCCTATAACGGCTTTAACGCCTTCAGCGACGGGCGCCTTGTCATGAAATCCGTCAATCGGGCCGAAGGTTGCGGCCAACAGGGATTTTCCGCGTTCTTGCGTTGCGAGGGCGCGCGCGACGTCGCTAATTCGATGATCGCGGTCGTCGATCCCGCCTCCATGGAAGTTCTCGCCTCCCATGAAGCGCGCGAGCATATTGGCGGACGCCTGACGACGGCGCGGTTTGAGGGCGTCGACCGGCTCTATCTCGTCGGCGCACGCAGTCTCTACCGCTACAATTGGGACGGCGCGCGGCTCGCTCTTGATGAGGACTGGGGGCCGGTTCGCTATTTGCTGCCTGGCCAAAGCCCGGCCCCGGCGGCGGCGGTCCTCGGCGACTGGGTCGTCCTGCAGACGAACGCCGTCCCGGCGAAAACGCCGCTGAGCGTCGTCGCCGTCAATCAGCGCGACGGCCGTCTTGTCCGCATCAATCCGTTCGAGAATGTTCCGCCCTGGGAGTATACGTTCGGATCAAAGTCGTTCCTGCCTGCGATGCTGAGCGTCGACCCCGTGAACAGCCGCATTTACATCGCCGACGCCGGCTACGGCCTTGTCGCCGCCTATGCGTTCAATCAAACGACAGCGAAGATGCGCAAGCTGTGGATGCAAAAGCAGCGCACCATGAATTTCTCGACCCTCATCGGATCACCGGCGGAACGGGTCTGGATCGGCACCGATATTCGCGGGCTTTGCCTGTTCATGAAGTGCCTGCGGTCCCACAGAACCGAAGAGGTCGTTTTTCGCAACGCCGCGACTGGAAAGGAGATCGGGCGATCGGAAAAGCTGCCGAAAATGACGACCGGCGCGCTGGTGACGCCCGGCGAAGACGGCAAGCTGACCTATCTCGGGCTGGCGGGCGAAATCTTCGAAATCACAGTCGCGCCAGCGAACTGAGCGGGCTCAGACTTTCGCGTCCTTACGCATTTTCTCGCGCAAGAAGTCGATCGGTTTCAATCCGGTCTTCGTTTCATAATGCCAATAGGTCCAGCCGTTGCAGGCCTCAAGCTTTTGCACATGCGCGCCCATCTTGTGGATCGACCCTTCAATCGCGCCGTCCGGCCCCTTGACGGCAATCGATCCGTCGGCGCGGACGCGGGCCGCATGTTTTTTCTGCGGCGCGTAGAGGGTGGAGCCGGGCTTCAATAGGCCCTTTTCGACGATCGATCCGAATGGCACGCGCGCGGCGGCGCGCTTTGACGGCGTCACGCTGAGCGCGTCAGCATCCGCCGGCTTCACGGCGGCGATGCGCTTTGCGGCGGCGGCGATATAGTCCTTGTCGCGATCGACGCCGATGAAATGCCGGCCGAGCATTTTTGCGACGGCGCCGGTCGTCCCCGATCCGAAGAACGGATCGACGACGATGTCGCCGGGATTGGTCGTCGCCATCAGCACGCGATAGAGCAGCGCCTCCGGCTTTTGCGTCGGATGGACTTTTGAGCCGGACGCGCCTTTGAGACGCTCATTGCCGGTGCAGATCGGCAACAACCAGTCGGAGCGCATCTGCAGATCGTCATTGGCGGTTTTCAGCGCCGAGTAATTGAAGGTCGGTCGCGATTCCTTTGATTTTGACGCCCAGATCAGCGTTTCATGCGCATTCGTGAAACGCGTGCCGCGGAAATTCGGCATCGGATTGGTCTTCACCCAGATGACGTCGTTGAGGAGCCAGCAGCCCAAATCCTGCAAGGCCGATCCGACGCGGAAGATGTTGTGGTAGGAGCCGATGACCCAGATCGCCCCGTCGGGCTTCAGGATGCGCCGCGCCTCGGCGAGCCAGTCGCGCGTAAAGCGGTCATAGTCCTCAAACGAGCCGAAGCGGTCCCAGTCGTCATCGACGCCGTCGACGCGGCTGTTGTCCGGGCGCGTCAGCTCGCCGCCGAGCTGAAGGTTATAAGGAGGATCGGCGAAGACGAGGTCGGCGAAATTGTCGGGCAGCGAGCGCAGCGCTTCGATCGAATCGCCGGCAATGATCTTGTCGAGACAGTCGGCGGGATCGCGCAACGGCGCCGAGACCGCGCGCGCGGCGACCGACTTCAGTGCGACCGTCTTCTTCTTGTCGCTTTTCGCGATCGCCATTTCATCCGCCTCCCAATCAAGGACGCGGAG
The DNA here is from genome assembly GCA_902826095.1 of uncultured Alphaproteobacteria bacterium. GTDB lineage: Bacteria > Pseudomonadota > Alphaproteobacteria > Caulobacterales > Parvularculaceae > Amphiplicatus. The sequence continues at coordinate 121,704 of CADEDN010000006.1, forward strand.
AATGAGTCAGGCGGGATTCGCCGTCAACAAGAAAATCTTTCTAAATCAAATGTTTACGAAGGTTACCGAGAAGTTGATAATAGCGGCTTTGAAGATTCTTCATACAACATGTTGTGGATCGGCGAGAAAGTTCGTCGGTGATGTGGGGTGACGCCGTAGAGTCCGAGCGCTTGCCGGTGCGCCGGCGCCGCATAGCCCTTGTTCGACTGCCATTGATAATTCGGATAATCGCGCGCGAGTTCGAGCATCATCCGGTCCCGCGTCGTCTTGGCGATGATCGACGCCGCCGCAATCGACATCGATTTCAGGTCGCCTTTGATAACCGTATAGGCGGGACAGCGCAGTTTGGGCTTTATGTTGCCGTCGACAATGGCGATCGCCGGCGCGATCGGCAGATTGGCGACCGCGCGCGCCATCGCGAGCAGTGATGCGCGCAAAATGTTCATCTGGTCGATTTCTTCAACGCTCGAAACGCCGACGCCGATGCGCGCGGATTTCCAGAGCGCGGCGGCAAGCGCGCGCCGACGCTTTTCGGTGAGCGTCTTGGAATCACGCAACCCCTCCGGCGCATTGGCGCGATCGAGAATGACCGCCGCCGCGACAACAGGTCCCGCCCATGGGCCGCGCCCCGCCTCGTCGACGCCGGCGATCGGGCCCTCGAACTGGTCCTCGATTTCGAATGTCGGCGTTTCGACCATGACGGCCTCCGAGCGTTTCAAATCCGAAACGATGCTTCGCCGATTCGCGCGTGCTCGAAACGAATGGAATCCGGGTTGTGGGAAACCAGTCAGCCCTTCGCCTGTTGCGCGGCTTCAAAAGCCGCGAACTGTTCCGGCGTCGCCTCCTTGTGGTGGCGTTTCTTCCACTCGGCGTAGGGCATGCCGTAGACCGCCTCGCGCGCCTCGTCTTTGGTCAGGTCGACGCCCCGCTCGTCAGCCGCCTCCTTCATCCAGTCGCCGAGGCAGTTGCGGCAAAACCCCGCGAGTATCATCAGATCGATATTCTGGACGTCCGTTCGCATGGCGAGGTGCGCGACAAGACGGCGGAAGGCGGCGGCTTCGATTTCGGTGCGGGATATTATGTTGAGGGGCATGGCCGTTTCGGCTGATGTTTCGAAAAGACATTAGCGCCAAATTCCGCTCGACGCGATCGTTTGCTGGCCATGACATCCAGATCGCGCGGTCGAACGTGCAACTGCTCTAAAACAGCGTCAACTGCGCCTGCTTCTCCGCCGGCCGCCGGAACAGCGCCGGATCGAGCTTCGGCGCGTCCGGCGAAATGCCGATCCGTCTCGTCGCCTTGTCGAAACGCTCCTTGATGAGTTTGGCGAAAACGCTTCGAGGCGCTTTGGCGCGCGACCATTCGGGATCATAGTCGCGTCCGCCGTTCATATCGCGGATATGGCGCATGACGCGCGCGGTCCGGTCCGGAAACGCGGATTCGAGCCATTCCTTGAACAGACCGGATACTTCGAGCGGCAGCCGGATTATCGTGTATCCCGCCCAATCCGCGCCCGCCTCCTTCGCGGCTTCGAGGATTTCCTCCATCTCATGGTCGTTAAGGCCCGGGATCATCGGCGCCGTCATCACGCCGACGGGGACGCCGGCGTCTTTCAGCGCGCGGATCGCCAAAAGGCGTTTTGCCGGCGTCGAGGCTCGCGGCTCCATCGCGCGGGCGAGCCGGGCGTCGAGCGTCGTCACCGACAGCATCGTCTTGACGATTTTCGCCTCGGCCATCGGAACGAGCAGATCGATGTCGCGCGTGATCAGCGCCGATTTCGTCAGCACCGACACTGGGTGATTGTATTTCGCAAGGACGCCAAGAACGCCGCGCATGATCGCGAATTTCTTTTCGATCGGCTGATAGGGGTCGGTGTTGGTCCCGATCGCGATATGGCGCGGGCGATAGGATTTAGCAGCGAGTTCCCGGTCGAGGAGGGCGGCGGCGTTCGGCTTGGCGAAGAGTTTCGTTTCGAAATCGAGTCCCGCGGACAATCCGTAATAGGCGTGCGTCGGCCGCGCGAAACAATAGATGCAGCCATGCTCGCAGCCGCGATAGGGATTGATCGAACGGTCAAAGCCGACGAACGGGCTTGAAACGTAATTGACGATCGTTCGCGGCGTCTCGGCGATGACGCTTGTCGCCAACGGCGGCAAATCTTCCTCGATCGACCAGCCGTCATCGGCCGCCTCCCTGGCGATCGGTTCAAACCGGCCGGAAGCGTTTGAGCGCGCGCCGCGGCCCTTCGTCGGGCTTGGCGGTCGATCCTCTCGTGGGCGGCGAGAGGCGATGGAAGGGCCTGCGGCGCGCGTCATTGACGGAAGCTAGCAGCAGAATAGAACAAATCAAGAACAAAATTTCCACCGGAACGTGAAGGGCGAGGACTTTCGCGCTGATCGCCCGCGGCATACCCAATCGATCCATGCATCAACCGGCGCCGATTTCCGTCATCATTCCAACGCTCGATGCGGCAGCGCGCCTGCCGGCGGCTCTGGCGGCGCTCGCTCCCGCCGCGATCGGCGGGCTCGTTCGCGAGGTGATCGTTTCGGACGGCGGGTCCGGGGACGCGACGCTGGCGATCGCCGAAAAAGCGGGGGCGAGGCTTGTCAGCGGCAACAAGGGGCGCGGCGGACAGCTCGCGCGCGGGGCGGCGGCAGCGCGCGGCGCTTGGCTGCTTTTTCTCCACGCCGACACGGTGCTCGGCGCGGGATGGGAGGACGAAGCGAGCGCGTTCATCAGCGCCGATCCGCAACGAACCGGCGTCTTCACCCTGAAATTTGACCAGAAGGGAGCGATGCCTCAAGCGATCGCCGCCGGCGCGATGATCCGCACAAGGATTTTACACTCGCCCTATGGCGATCAGGGGCTCCTTGTCTCCCGAACTCTCTATGACCAAATTGGAGGCTTCCGGGCGCTGCCGTTGTTTGAGGATGTCGACATCATCGACCGGATCATTCGCGCAAATGGGAGAAAGGCGCTCCACATCTTCAAATCGACGGCGACGACGTCGGCCGAGCGGTATCTCCGCGACGGGTATGTTCGCCGCGTCGTCAGGAACGCCTGCTGTCTTGCAATGTACAGATTTGGCGTTGCGCCGCTGAAGATTGCGGCGATTTACCGATGAGGGGGACGCTTGTCATCTTTGTGAAAGCGCCGGTCGCCGGCCGTGTGAAGACGCGACTTGCGCGCGATCTTGGTCCTGCGCGCGCGGCGGCGATCTTCCGCCATCTGACGACGCAAACGATCGCCGAGGCGCGGCGCGGGCCATGGCGCACAATTCTGGCGGTCGATCCGCCGGCGTCAGCGCGGGGATTTTCCCACACCTGGCCGCCTCGAATGCCGCGCGTCGCGCAGGCGAGAGGCGATCTCGGCGAACGCATGGCGGCCGCGTTCGGCGCGGCGCCGGAGGGTCCGGCGCTCATCATCGGCGCCGATGCGCCCGCCGTCCGGGCGCCGAATATTCGCCAGGCATTCCGCGCGCTCGCCGCCCATGACTTCGTCTTTGGCCCTTCGGATGACGGCGGTTTCTGGCTTGTCGGCTGCGCGCGCCGGCGCGCCTTCAGCGCCATTTTCGAGGGCGTCCGCTGGTCGACGAAACATGCGCTCGGCGACGCTATGGCGAGCCTGCCGAAGGGCGCCTCCATCGCCTTCGTCAGCGCCCTTCGGGATGTCGACAATGTCGCGGATCTGCGAGCGATCGGATCGCGGGCGTTCATGCGGTCGCTCGCGCGGATTTGAGGCGCCGCCCTCAATTGCCGTCGCCGCGCCGATTGCGTATCGTCCCGCCGCCGCAGCCCGCCGGCCGCAAGCCGTCGCGGGAGGAGAGCGGGCAAACCCGGAGAAAGGGAACTCCAATGGCGATATTCACGCATATGGTCGTCGGCACGAACGACCTCGAACGATCGAAAAAATTCTATGACGCGGCGCTCGGCGCCATCGGACTGAAAAGCGTTGGACCGATGGGCGCGAACGGCCACATGTGGGGCAAGGACGGCCCTGAATTCATCATCACCAAACCGGCGAACGGCCTTCCGGCGACCTACGCGAATGGCGGCACAATCGGATTCGCCGCGCCGAGCCGCAAGGCGGTCCACGCTTTTCATGAAGCAGGACTGAAAGCTGGCGGAACCTGCGAAGGAAAACCGGGTCCGCGCACCTTCACGCCGACCGCCTATGCGTCCTATCTGCGCGATCCGGACGGCAACAAGATCTGCACTTACTGCTTTGCGGCGGAATAGGCGAACATTGTTCGGGCGGCGATCGGCGCGCTGCCCGGCGCCTTCCATGGCGGAACGTCAATGCGGCCAGACGGATTCGAAGAAAGATGATGAGGAGAGATATCGCCATGGCCTATCTTCGACTCTTGGCGGCGACACTGGCGGCGACCGGCATGATGCTCGCAGCGCAAACACGCGCCTCCGTGATCAACGATCATCCGGCGATCAAACCTTATACCGGATCGGTCGCGACCAGCCGCAAGGATGTCGGACACACGAATTACACGCTGATCGTCGGTGTCAATCCGCAGGGCGATTCAGACAAGGATGCGCTGGAGTCTCTGGAAGTTGAGGGCAATCTGACACGGCTTGCCTATGAAAATCCAAAGAACCGCTCGGCGGACGAGATTTTCGCCAATTACGCCGAGGGCCTTGCCGCAGGCGGGTTCGAAATTTTGTTCAAGTGCGCCGGGGCCGTGTGCGGACCTTCTTATGCGTCAAGCCGCTGGGGACGGCTGACAGGCCTTCGCTATTTCACTTCCGAGATGCGCTATATCGCTGCGCGACACGTCAAGGACGGCGGCGACATCTATGTCGCCGTTCTCGTCGCCCCTTTGCGACACGAGATTGACGTCCTTCAATCGGCCGCGATGGAGCGCGGCCTTGTTACGGCGAAGGCGCTGTCGGACGGCATGCTGCTCAACGGGCGCGCAGTGCTGGACGGCCTCTTCTTCGACACCGACAAGGCGACGTTGAAACCGGAGTCGAAGCCGGCGCTTGACGTCATCGCGAAATTTCTTGCCGACAACCCTGCGCTCTCCGTCTACATTGTCGGGCATACGGACAGGATCGGCGCCCTCGAATACAATCTCGCGTTGTCTCGAGACCGAGCGGCCGCCGTGGTCAAGGCGCTGACGGCTGATTACAAGATCGCACCCGCTCGTCTTTCTGCGCAAGGCGTCGGGCCGCTCGCGCCGGACAAATCGAATAAGTCCGACGAAGGCCGCGCCGCCAATCGTCGGGTGGAGATGGTCGAACGCTGACCGCGGGCGGGGCGGCGCCGGCGGACATATTGCGGGGATTGGGATTTGAGGATTCTTGCTGTAGTGATTTCCGCGGCGGCGCTTGCCGTCGCCGCAGTCTTTTTTTTCGTCGTGCCCAAGCGCGTCGACCGGTCGCTCAACAAGATCGTCCCGCACGCGCCCTTCGTCATCAGCGATGAAGCGCGAGCGCTCCACGCGAGTCTGCGGCTCGCCGACCTTCATGACGACGCGCTTCTCTGGGACCGCGATTTTCTTGCGCGAAATAGGCGCGGCCACACCGACGCGCCGCGCCTCATTGAGGGGGGATATCGGCTGCAAGTGCTCGCAGCGGTCACCAAAACGCCGAAGAACCTCAATTATGACCGCAACACCGGGGACAGCGACAATATTACGCCGCTCGTGATTGCGCAGCGATGGCCGATCGGGTCCTGGTCGAGCCTTTCAGAGCGCGCGCTTCATATCGCCCGCCGCGCCGAGGGCGCCGCCCGGCGATCCAGGGGCGAGGTGGCGATCGCGCGCACCAAAGACGACCTCGCCCTCGCGAGCGCGCTCGCCGTGATTCTGGCGACGGAAGGCGCGCACCCTCTTGAAGGTAAAATCGAGAACATCGCCCGCCTGTACGACGCCGGCTACCGTGTGCTTGGCCTGCAGCACTTTTTCGACAACGAACTCGGCGGCTCGCTGCACGGCGTGTCCGGCGGCGGACTGACCGCATTCGGGCGCGACGCTGTCGCTGCGGCGATCGAAAAGGGGATGATCATCGACGTCGCGCACTCATCGGAGGCCGTCGTTCGCGACGTTCTCGCCATGACGGACCAGCCGATCATCGTTTCGCATACGGGGCTGCGCGGACATTGCGACAGCGCGCGCAACTTTCCTGACGCGCTGATGAAGGAGATCGCCGCGGGCGGCGGGCTTATCGGCGTCGGATTCTGGGACGGCGCGGTGTGCGAGCCGACAGTTCAATCGATTGCGCGCGCGATCGCCTACGCCGTCGACCTCGTCGGCGCCGACCATGTCGCGCTCGGATCGGACTACGACGGCGCGACGACGGTTCCTTTTGACGCGTCGGAGGCCGGCGCGCTGACAGGAGCGCTTCTCGAAATCGGCGTTGACGAGGCGACGATCCGCGCCGTGATGGGTGAGAACGCAATTCGCTTTTTCGCCGAAAATCTGCCGGCCGCGTAAATCGAATTGTGCGGCCAATCGGCCCGTCAAAAGCTCAGGCGAACCGTAAGGGCGTAACGCCTTCCGACCGGGTCGTAGTATTCCGGCGCAAAATTGCCGATGTCGTTGAAGGCGGTGATCGCCGGTTCTTTGTCAGTGATGTTTTTTACGCTCGCCTGAATATAGGCGTGATCGGTCACGTCGAATCGAACCGTCGTGTCGAGATAGAAGGCGGCCGGAATTCTGGTCTCGGGAATGTCGATCTCCTGCGTCAGTGCGCGGCCGCGCCTGTTTCCATAAGCGACAAAGGACAAGCGGCCGGCGTCGAGGCCCGCGGAAATCAGCGTCCGGTGACGCGGAAAATCGATCAACCCGTCCATGCGTTCAGTTCGCCCGTCAGAATAGGTGTTTTTGACGCGCTCCGTGTAGGTGTGCAGCGCGCTGACCCAGATCCTGTCCGCAAACGGCAAGAATTCCGGTTCGGCGGTATATCTGAGTTCAAGATCGAGGCCGCGCCAGGTCATCGCGCCAGCGTTCTGCAGGACGCTGTCATAAGAGACGACCTGCCGCGTCGAAGGATCGCGCATGATGATCGGCGCGCCGGTCCGCGGATTGACGCCGCACGACGGGGCCGACAAACCGATGCTGGAATAACAAGAGTCGAGAACGTCGGAGGCTTCCTGAATCGCCTTGCTGATCTTAAAATCGAGCCATGTCGCCGTGATCTCCATGCGCCCTGGCACGGAAGGAAAGAAATCGGTCGGTGAAATTGTCGCGCCATAGGCGGCGCTTCGCACCTCTTCGGCTTCGAGTTCGGCATTACCGTAGAATGTCGCAGAAGCGAGCGGCGATGTCTGCACGAAGCCCTGTCGGACTCCGAGCGGACCGCTGCTTGCGCAATTTTGTTGAATCTCAGGAGTTTGCAGGGACGGCGCGAGGCCGCAAGGGTCGAGGAAGCCTGTTTCAAGCGTTGGGCCGATCGAGAAGAGCTCGATCAGATCAGGCGTTCGCTCGCCGATATGACGGCGCATGAACAGCGAGACGCCGTCGACGGGGCGCCAGTCGAGACCGGCCTCAAAGTTCATCGAATAATCGAATAGCGATGATTTCGTCATGCGCAATGCGAGGGAGGCGTCGATATCGCCGCCGGCTTTCGGCGCCCGCCGCAGCGGCGCGTCAATCTCCGCATAGGCTTCGATCGAATTGACCGCGCCTGCGTAATTCGCGCCGCCGAGATATCCGACCGGCGCGACGCCAGCTGGAATTTCGTCGTGATCGCTGAGGGACGATCGGCGCCATTCGATGCCGGCGGAGGCTTTCGCCGTCAGTTCGTCATCGATCGAAAACGACTTCGCCGCCGCAGCGGCGATCTCATGCTCCTCGACCGACATCGTTCGACGGATTTCCGGAATTTTTATGTACGCGAGCGCGCTTTCGGAAATTTGCGCGGTCGTGAAATAGTCGACGACGCTGCATCCTTGCGTCGCGCCGCAAAGCGCGGGATCAAGTGCGATTTTCAGTTTGTTGTTGTCGATCCGGTCCGCATCGCGCGTGACGACGCGATTTTGGGCGAAGCGGTAGGTGAGGCCCAGTCGCCCGCTCGCGGCCTCGCCAGTCTCGACGCCCGCGGCGATGTCGACATAGCGCCGGTCGATCTGATGGCGCCGGGGTCCGAGTTCCGCATAACGATGATCGAAAACGACGCCGGTCGCGGCGGCGCCGAACGAACCGGTGACGAGGTCTCTCACTGATTGAGGAAGGAACGGATTGGAAAGCGGGATCACCGCGGCGTCGCCTGTGACTGGATCGACGCCGCGCGCGCGCGTCGCGGGCAGGGGCGCGAGATTGTTGTCGGAGGCCGAAACGCCCGCGTCGACCTCCGCCAAGACGCGCCAGCCGTCAGCGATGTCTCCTGTAAGAGCAAGCCGGCCGATCAGTCGGTCATTCGGGATGACGATGTTTTGCCAGGACGCCCAATTGTAAAGCTGACTGAGCGCGCCGACAAAGGGCGCGACTGATCCGTCCGCGCCGGGAATATAAGAGCGGCCGTCCGGAAATGACTCAAACGAACCGTCCGACAGAATGACGCCGCCGAACGAGCCGCGATCCGTCACGGCGCTTTGACCGTAACCAGGAAGAAACTGCCCGGCTCGATATGAGGTCTTGAAGCCGTTGCGTCCAAATCCGTAGGGGATCGCGCTAAATGGCCGGTCCGCGCCGACGAGGCCCTCCATGCGCGTTACATTGAGTCCGATCGTGATATTGCCGAATTCGCCAATATCGGCGCCGCCGAGCGCGTGCAGCGAAATCTCCTCGCTGTCGCCGCGCTCTGATATGCCTGTTCTTGCGCCCGCTTCGAGCCCGACGACATCCGATTTGCTGACGAAGTTGATGACGCCGGCAACCGCGCCCGCCCCATGCCGCGCGCCGCCAGGAAGCCCCTGAACTTCGATTCTCTCGAGGAACGGCTCGGCGATCGAATTCAGATCGACGCCGCCGACCTCGCTGTTCCCGCCCGTGGTGATCGTCCGACGGCGTCCATTGACAAGCACCATCGTGCGCTTGGGGCCGAGCCCGCGTAGATCGGCAAGGCTGATGCCCGCCGTCGCGCCGAACAGGGCGGTGTTCGACGGCGTGAACGAGGCGAGCGATTGCGGCAGGTCGTAGATCGCCTCGGCCGGACTTGTGACGCTGAGATAGGCGAGATCGTCCGTGTCTATGTCGAACAGCCGCTTTGAGCCCGTCGTGGCGTTGGCGATCGGCGCGGAGCCGATGACGAGAATGGTGTCGATCAGCGGCTCTGGAACCGTCTCGACTTCAGCGACGATTTCCTCCGCGCTTTCTCCCGCCGGCGCCGCGTGCGTGATCGCAAAGGTCCTCGCCGCGACCTGATGGAGATCGAGATCGAGCGACTTCAATTCATTGCGTAGGGCTCGCTCCGGCGATTTCGAAAGATCAACGGCGCCGATCTTCGCGCCGGCGATGAGGCGGCTGTCGAAAATGAACGAAAAACCGAGCGCGCTCCGCAGCGAATCGAGGACCTTTTCGATCGGAAAGAGCGCGGGACCTGCGCCCCGTCCCCCGGGCCCCGGCAATGCGCTGAGAGCAAGATCGTCATGCAATTCCTCCTCTGTCTGCGCGCGCGCCGGCCCCGCCATCGCAAGGGCGGAAGCAGCGGCGAGCAGCCAGAGTCGAAGCGTCCGTCTCATCGCGCGGACGGCTCCATCAGGATCGTTCGCGCCGGCTCATCGCGGGTCTCCAATCCGAATACGAGTGCGAGCGCCTTGACCGCCGTGGCGCGATCTCGAATGTCGAACTCGCCGGTGACAGGAAGGCCCGCGAGGCTTTCGTCGCCGAGGACGATCGGCGTTTCGAAATACCGATTGAGCGATGTGACGACATTGCCGAGCGGTTCCGCGCGGAAGCGCGCCTTGCCCGATCTCCAGGCGAACACGAGCGTCGGGTCATAGCGGCTGATTTCGCCGCCGACGCCGTCGCGGCCGATCGAGAGCTTATCGCCGGCGAGCAGGGTCGCGGCGTGTCCGTTCGCCGGCTTGACGTCGACGACGCCGGTGAGGACATGAACGGAAGCGCTGTCGCCGAACGTCGAAACATTGAACGATGTTCCCGTGACCGCGATTTCCGCGACGCCGGTCGTGACGATGAACGGTCTCGCCCGATCCTTTTCGACGTTGAAAAAGGCTTCGCCTTCCTCGATTTTCACGGATCTCTCGGCGTCATTGAATGCGACCGTGATCCGCGAGTCTGTGTTGAGTTCGATCTCGCTGCCGTCAGCGAGCGCGATCGTTTCAGATTGCCCTATTTTCGTTTCATAGGCGATCGTCGCGACATCGCCGCGCTCGCCGCCGAGGAATACGGCGATGACGCCGGCGCAGGCGACCGCGACGAGCGACGCCGCCACGGCGTTGAACGCTGTCTTGCGTCTCATGTCTTTCGCGGCGGATTCCCGCGTCAGTTGGCGCTCGAATTCCTCCGCGAGAAGCGTCTCGGCCTGCGCATCGATGCGCCCTAGGGCGCGTTCGAGTTCGGCGAAAGCGCGTCGATTCTCAGCGGATGCGGCGAGCCAGCTTTCAAAGGCGCCGCGTTCTTCCGCGTTCATGGCGCCGGACATTTTGCGGGCCATCCATCGTTCGGCGGCGTCGTCCGCCGACTCCCCGTGGTCGTTTGATGTGAGCCTCTGATTCATGTTTTTCTCTTTTTTTCATTGAACGCTTCTTCAACTCTCAACGCCGGGTTCGCCTGTTCGGCAGGTGAACGATATTCGGCGGCCGACCGGACTCCTCGGCCGCGTGTCGCAGCGCCTTCAGCGCCGCGATGATATATTTTTCGATGCTGCTCTCGGAAACGCCGAGAATGACAGCGATCTCGCGATAGGTCTTTTCCTCGAAGCGGCTCAGAACGAAGGCGCGTTTGGCCTGCGGAGGAAGCGATTCAATCGCGCGCATCGACGCTGCGATTTCCTCGCGCGCGACCGCGGTTGTTTCAGGCGACGGCGTTGAGCATGGAACCTGCTCGATCGGATTTTCCTTGGCGTCCGGCGAGGGTTCGAGCCTCATCGCCTGCATGCGCTTGCGGGCGCGGAATTCATTGGCGGCGAGATTGGCGGCGGTCTTGAAGATCAGCGCCTGCAGGTTCTCGATCGGCTGGGTCTGAGCGTAGCGCCACACGCGCAGATACGCGCTCTGCGCGATGTCGCGCGCCGTGTCGACGTCGCCGAATTTCAAAGCGAGCCATCGGACCAGCATCCGGTCATGGCGCCTGATGGCGCGATCGATCGCCTCGCCGTCGGCGAGCGAAGGGGGCCCGTTAATGCTGTCGCCAAAATCGGCCACGCGCTCACACCCATATTTCAAACGCACGCGCAAAAGCTGCGCTGCGCCGATGCAATGCCTGCGCCTTCAGATTCTTGTCCGGGCAAAGATCCCCGATTGAGGGGTGTTCAATGTCCGGTGTCTGAAGGTCGTGACATCGATGGTGAGCCCGTCGATAGTCCTCCAGTTAGACTGGTCGGAATGTGTGCAAGACATTCCGACCACTTTTTGGACCTTAGCGCCCCGGAGCATTCGGGCGCAATGCGCCCCTCGCCATAATCTGTTGCCGAACCGCAACATGCCTGCCGGTTTCCCGATTCGAGACTGAGGGCCCCCTCCGCCGCGCTGTCTCACCCATGCGCAGGGCCGACACGGACCGGAAGCCTCCGGCTCCGAAGGCGAAAGTGCGCGCCGAAAAAACCAATTGGCAAACCTCAACTGGATAGGGGCTTACATGCAAAAAACGACAATGAATCGACGGGAGAGCGGGCTCCTGTCGCGCGCCTCCGTATTCGCGCTGGCGTCCGCGACAATCGTCTCGCCGCAACTCGCTTTCGCGCAGAACGCCGCGGTCGACGACGAAATCGTCGTCACCGGTTCGCGCATTCCTTCGACAAACGCCTCTTCCACAAGCCCGGTGACGACCATCGGCAACGTCGAATTCGACATCCGCGGCACATCGCGGGTCGAAGACTTGGTGAACACCTTGCCGCAGGCGTTCGCTGCGCAGGGCGCGAACATCTCGAATGGCGCGACCGGCACCGCGCAGGTCAATTTGCGGGGTCTTGGTTCGGTGCGCACACTCGTCCTCGTCGACGGTCGCCGCCTGCAATACGGCTCGGCGATCTCATCGGCGCCTGACCTCAACCAGATTCCCGGCGCGCTCGTCGAACGCGTCGATGTCCTAACCGGCGGCGCCTCCGCCGTTTACGGCTCAGACGCCGTCGCCGGCGTCGTCAACTTCATCATGATCAAGGATTTCGAGGGCGTCCGCATCGACGGCCAAATGGGCGGCTACCAGCACACCAACAACAACAGCCTGTCGCAGGACATTCTGGCGTTCCGCAACATCGCGCCGCCGGAAAAAGGCGTGTTCGACGGGAAAGGCCAAGAGATCACGCTCATTATCGGGGCGAACTCCGAAGACGGTCGCGGCAACGTCACCGCCTATGCCGGGTATCGCAATAACGACGTCATCTCGCAGGGCGATCGCGACTATTCAGCGTGCCAGTTCGGCGGCGGCACCTTCACGCCGGTGACGCCGTTCGGCTACGGCTGCTCCGGATCGCCGACGACTGACATCGGCGTTTTCGCGACGCCGACCGGCACGTTCACGCTCGACGAAAACGGTCCCGGCAACACGTTCAGGCCTACCGACGTGTTCGTCAATCCGTTGTCGGCGGACGCGTTCAACTTCGCACCGACGAACTTCTATCAGCGTCCGGACGAGCGTTACGTACTCGGCGCGTTCGCGCACTATGAGGTAAACGAGCACGCCGACGTTTATACGCAAGCGATGTTCTACGATTACACGTCCGACGCGCAGATCGCCTTCTCCGGAACATTTTTCAATCCGACGTCGATCAACTGCGACAACCCGCTCCTTTCGGCTCAGCAAGCGGGCATTCTTTGCGGCGCCAATGCGGGACTGCCGGTCACGGCGACGCTGTACCCCGGCAAACGCCTCACCGAGACAGGCGCGGGACGAAACGACCATATTCGTCTGCAAAGCTTCCGCATCGTCGCGGGCGTTCGAGGCGACCTCTTCGAGGGATGGACCTACGACACGTTCTTCCAATACGCGAACACCCATAACGCGCAGCGCTATGAAAACGACGCGTCGATCACGCGCATGATCCGCGCTCTCGATGTGGTCGACGTCGGCGGCGTTCCGACCTGTCGTTCGGTCGTCAACGGCACCGACCCGGCTTGCGTGCCGCTCAACATCTTCACCATCGGCGGCGTGACGCCGGCGGCTGCGGCCTACGTCTCCCTTCCGTCATTCCAGGATGGCGACACATTCCAGTATACGGGACAAGTCAACCTTACAGGCGATCTCGGCCAGTACGGGATGAAATCGCCTTGGGCCGAAGACGGGATTGGTCTCGCCGGCGGTTTCGAATGGCGCAAGGACCAACTCGTTTACACGCCTGACGCCCTTTTCCAGTCGGGCGATCTCGCCGGCCAAGGCGGCACGACGCCGCCGACGAGCGGTTCGATCGAGACGACCGACTTTTATGTTGAAGCGGAAATCCCACTCGTTTCCGGCATGGCGTTCGCCGAACTCTTGAAGTTCAACGGCGGATACCGTCACTCGGATGTTTCAACGTCAGGGTCCTATTCCACGTGGAAACTCCAGGGCGACTGGCAGGTGACGCCGGACTTTCGCGTCCGCGGCGGCTGGCAGCGCGCATCGCGTGCGTCAAACGTGCTGGAATCGTTTGCCCCGCAACGTACCGGCCTGACCGCTCTGACCGCCGTTGGCGGCCTCAGCGATCCATGCGCCGGCGCAACGCCGATCGCGACGCTCGCGCAGTGCATGAATACGGGCGTTTCAGCGGCTCAGTACGGGTCGATCGCGAACAACCCGGCGAACCAGTACAATGCGGTGTTCGGCGGCAACGCCAACCTTCGCCCCGAGGTTTCCGACACCTATACGGTCGGCGTGGTGCTGACGCCTGAATTCGTCCCTGGCAATCTCTTTGTGTCGGTCGACTATTTCGACATCAAGGTTTCGGACTACATCAGCGGTCCGTCCGGTGACAACATCATGGGTCGGTGCCTTAGTGGAGAGGCGTTCGCCTGCAGCTTGATCAACCGCGCGCCCGGTAACGGGTCACTCTGGCTCGGCACTGCTGGCTTCATCACCCTTCTCAACAACAACACCGGCTCGATCCAGACGTCGGGTGTCGATATCAACGGCAATTACGGCTTCGATTTTGCCGACGTCGGCCTCGGCGATGCGGGCGGATTGTCGTTTGATCTGGTCGGCACCTATCTCATCGACTATCTAATCGAACCGCAGCCGGGCGATCCGTTGAGCGCCTGCGACGGGAAATACGCCGGCATTTGCGACACCTTTATCGGCGCGCCGTCGCCGGTCTGGCGTCACAAGCTGCGCACGACCTGGGAAATGCCGATCGGCGTCGATGCGTCGGTCAGCTGGCGGTACTTCTCGTCGGTCGACCAGTTCGGCATTGCGAATCCTGATCCGTCGGTCGATCGCAACCACACGCTCGGCAGCCGTCATTACATCGACCTCGCGGCTTCCTATAACATTACGGAAAAGTGGAATGTCCGCGTTGGCGCCAACAATGTGCTCGACAAGGATCCGCCGCTGACCGCCCAGCAAACGGGCTTCACCAACGGCAACACCTATCCGCAGACCTATGACGCTCAGGGACGGTTCCTCTTCCTCGGCACGACCATCGACTTCTAGAACCAAGAAAAACGCTGTTGCGGAACGGCGGGCCCTCGGGCCCGCCGTTTCTTTTTGCGTTGAAATGGGGGATCGCCGCGCCGCGCGGCGAATGCGGGTGATGTCTATATTCGCGCGATGGCGTGCGTTGCGACGCGGAACTGCAAGAGATCATCGACGCGGAAAACCTCGCCGTCGATGCGCACCGGATCGGCGATGAACGGCAGAATGCTCTCGCCAAGCGGCCCGCCGTCAGGGTCCGTCATCAGCAGAACGGATTCCCTTCCATCGCGGCCTTTCGCCCAGAAGGAAGGCGGTATGCCGCCGCGAATGCACAGGCTCGCGCACGCCTTGTGCGTCTTTCCTCGACTTGGGCGCATCACGCCGAAAAAACATTTCGTGTCCATGATCTGGCCGGCGAGGGTCTTGCGGCCGAGCGGTTCGATGCGCGGCGGCGGCAAGGCGGCGCTCTCATCTGCGGGCGTCAGCCAGTCGCCGAGCATCAACGGGACCTCGATCATCCGCCGCGCGCCGCGTTCGATCAGCGCGCCGGCGACCGCGTAGGAGCGCCCGTCATTCGCCGGTAATTTCAGCGCGCTCGTGCATTTTCCCTGCGCGACGATGAGGACGCTGCGGACGCCATCGGGCGCTGTTGCGTCGGCGACTCGCAGCATCGGATAGGGCCTTGTCGCGAGGACGCCGGTCGCGCGATAGAGCGCGCCGGTCTTCCACGCGCCGGCGCCTGGATCGTCGAGATTGGACGCGACGGCATAAGCGGCGCCCGCGACGCCGGCGAGCATTGTCGGCAGGGCGGCGACAAGAAAGCGGCGATCGACGGCGGGAGTTTTCGCCCAGCCGATGAACATGTCGCTATCGGCGCGTCCGCGATAAACGCCGCGATTGAGGGTCATGGCGCCGCGCCCATCATGATGAATTGCGATCGCTGTCCCGGCGCATTCGGACGGACTTTCACAAATACGCGCCCGGCGGAGAGCCGCGTATCATAGGTCGCTATCTTCTCCGTATAGGGCGGGGGCGAGACGCCGTCTTCGGGCCTGTATTGCCAGCCGTGCCACGGACAAGTGACCGCGCCGTCCTTGATGCAGCCCTCGCCAAGGGGCCCGTTCTGGTGCCGGCAGGCGTTCGTCATCGCGCAAATCTTTGCGCCGTCGCGGAAGATCGCGACGCGCTCGCCGGACGGCAGCGGCGCGATGACGGCGCGTTTGTCGGGAATATCCGCGGGCGCGCAAACATCGATCCAGCCGTCGCTCGCGCTAACGCCCCGCATGCCGGCGTCGCGGCGGCGCTCGCGAAGTCCTGTCCAAAGATGAAGCGCGGCGACGATCGCGAACGCCGCGACCGTCAGCGCCGGGTAGATCGCCGATTTCTCGGTCATCAAGGCGCCGTAGGCGACGTGCAGCACGAGAAGCCCAAAAGCGGCGTAAACGAGCATGTGCAGCGCCTTCCAGACCGGCGCAGAGAGATTGTTCAGCCAATAGTCATGACTGGTTGCGGCCATCACGAACAAGATGGCGAAGGCGGCCAGTCCGAAGACCTCGAACGGAAAACCTTCCGCTGACTGATAGAGCGGGTTTGAAACGAGCAGCGACACGAACGGATTGAGCGGCCCGCTTGCGTGATACCAGAAGGTCGCAAGTCCGAAATGCGCCGCGGCGACCAGAAACGTCATCACGCCGAAATGGCGGCGATTATAAAGCATCGGATTGAAACGCGGTGAAAGGCGCGCCAGCGGGCCGATCGCCAGCACGATCGTCAGCATCAGGAAGGCGGCGGTCCCAAGCGCGCGGATCAGCAACACGACAGGATCAGCCCTATGGCCGCTCGGATGCGCCGCAAGGCCGACTGTCATGAAAATTCCGATGAATGCGGCGAGCGCCGCAAGACAATAAAGATCGTAGACGATCTTTGCGACGTTCCACTGCACCGCCTTGTACTGGTGACCCACTACGGCGCCTCCGAGATCAGCGCGCCGTCAAGATCATTGGTCTGCTCTTTTGGAACCGATGCGATCGCGAGCGCGAGGCCTACGGCCGTCAATGGGGCAAGCGCAATCCACATCCAAAGATGCAAGCGTCGGTGAAAGCGCCTCATTCGCGGCCCGCCTCGTCGATCGGCTTGTTGACGATCCGGCCGGAAAGCATGCGCAGAATGAAATACGGCCAGAGAGCGATGATGCCGGGCATGATGATCAGGCGAAAGGCGACGCCGGCGCCGCGCGCCGCGTGATCGGTCGCCGAGGTTCCCCAGAAAGCTATCGGCGCCGCGACAACCGCCCCCGTCGCCAGATAGAGCGCAGCGACTGTCCAGAACTCGGTCGCCAGTTCGATCGACATGCGCGCATGCTCCAAGGAATTCGCCGAATCCTATCATGGGCTGACTTCCGTGGAAGTCACTTTGGGGAAGATCGGCTCGACGCCAGGCGGATCAACACATGGACCGGGCGTGCGGTGCGGGCGCAGCGAGAGAAATACTCCCGGGCTTTCCAGGCAGGGCGATCGCATATGGCGCTGCAATGCCTCCCCCTCTCCCGCTTGCGGGGTCGGACCATGTGTCCGACGGGCTGGGGGTGAGGGGGCGTCAACGAAGGGAATCCCTGGTTCAGACGACCCCTCACCCTGCCCTCTCCCGCAAGCGGGAGAGGGTGGCGCACCAAATGCGATCGCCCTGGGCTTTCAGGGGGAGGGCGCTTTGCGATTCTGACGAGCTTGCGCCCGGAACCTCAGGCGTGTGCGGGCGCGGACGCCAGTTGCGACTCGCTAACGACGCGCTCAAAAGGCTCCGCCTCGTTCTTGATGCGGTATTGCAGCTTGCCGGCCTGTGGCGGCAGCGCCGCTGTAATCCGGTAATCGACGCCGTGTTTGAACCACATGCCGGACGTCGAAATGACGCGCACCTCGTCGCCAACGGAAAATCGGTGACGTTCCGCCGCGCTTGGTTCGCGATGCTGCACGACGGCGACCGGCGCGATCGGCGCGCGCGTCGGCGGCGCCTTGCGATGTCGCGCAGCGGCCGCGGCGATAAGCTCGCGCCGACGGTCTGGGTCGAATGACGTTGAGGCGGACGGTTTTGCACGGGCTGCGACAGCGCCAAGCTTCTTGGCGATAGCCGGCGCTTGCGACCTCGCCGGCGACGGCTGGCCGATCGCCCTGATGACGCCGAGCTTCGGCGCGGCCGACTTTTGTTGCGGCTTTTCTGACGCCATGTGCTCCGCTTTCGCGGCTGGCGCACGCTTTGCGGCCGCCTTCACAACGACAGCCGGCTTCGACGGATTCACCGCCGCAGGCTTGGCGGCCGGATTGGCTTTAGGCGTTATCTTCGCCGAAACTTTGGGTTGCGCTTTGGCGACGGCTGGTTTCGCCTGCCCCGGTTTGCGAGCGGCCGCCGACGCCTTGGCGCCTTTTGCAGCTCTTGTTGCAGACTTCTGCGCCGGGCGTTTCTGCGCGGCGGTCTTTTTCGCGGTCATTCTCTATCTCCATCGCGATCCCGCCTGTCCTGCCCAGTCAAAAACCGGATCAGGGTGCGGCGACCGCCGCCTGGTAAACACATGGTTAACACCGGGCCGGTCGGCGCACTCTACAGCGGGGGCGAGCCATCTCCAAAGGGATTGGCATTTTCGGTCGTCTATGTGCTCTCTGGGCCGCCAAAAAGCAAGTGGCTAGATGCCGCGGACACAACAAAAATGCTTGAATTTCCGTGAGTTAAGTTACAAATGTAAATAGTGTTTGACACTTGGCGGCGCCTTCGATATGTCCAAGTTGTTTTACATATTGCGGTGCGAAGGATACGCCAATGGCGAGAGCTGAACTTTATTCCTGGATTTCGCTGACGGCGCTGGCCGCCGTTTACTTCTGGTTCCAGATGCGGATGCTTGACGGCTGGACGATCGTCGACCAGCCAGCCAATGAACTGTTGCGGGTGTATTTTCTCGTCATTACGGCGGCGAGCTTGTCCGAACTTGCGATCGCCGGCGTCATCGCCGCAAGCGCGCGCGGCGCTGCGGTCAAGCGCGATGAGCGCGACCTTGCCATTGAGGCGCGCGCCAATCTTGTCGAGCGTGGATTTCTGATCGCTGCCGTCAATGTCGTCATCTGGCAGGCGCTGTGGGAAGGGGCGTTGGCAGGCCATGGCTTGCCGCGTATCGATCTTGAAAACCTGCCGACATTGTTTTTCGTTCTCCTCACGATCCTTTTTGCCGGCGAATGCCTGAAGCGGATGACGACGATCGCGCTCTATCGCTTCCAGTAGGGACACAACTGACAGGGACGGACCGCTTCATCGCAAAGGGACGCGTTTTCAACAAGATCCGCGAGCTTCGGCAGCGGGCCGGCCTCACCCAGGCGGAGCTTGCCGATCGCGTCAGCGCGACGCGTCAGACGATCATCGCGGTCGAAGCCGGAAAATATGCGCCCTCGCTCGAACTCGCCTTTCGCATCGCGCGCGTCTTCGGTGCGCCGTTCGAGGACGTTTGGAGCTTTGACGACGCCGGTTGACGCTTCGCCGAACCGTTTCAGCCGAACAGCGGCTCGTATTTGGCGACGACGTCTTTCAGGCTGATCTCATTGAGGAAAGTCGAATAGGCGAGATAGGACAGGAGATAGCGAAGGTCGGTCGCCCAGGGCGGCATAAAGCGCGGCGCGCTGATCAGCCCTTCGTCGCGCAGCATCTTCATCGCCTCAAGATCGACGAGGTCGATCTTGCCGACGAACAGCAAGTGAATGAGGTCCGCATCGCCGCTCTTGACCGCTGCGCGCAGGAAATTGTGCACCTCGAGAAGTCCGCCGAGATAAATTGAATCCTTGGTGAACGGCGCGCCGCCTTCAAGAACGCCGCCGCGAAAGACGCGCCGCGCGCTTTCGAACGCCTCAAACGGCGCGTCCGATTTGTTCCGCTCCCGGAAAAAATTGAAGATTTCGATGAAATCGGAGCCGTTCGAGGCCATGTCGATCGCAATGACGCGGTCGGCGAGACGCCGGAAACGGCGCGGATCGAGCGCGCCTGAAATGAACTCGGCGAAGACCGCGAGGCCTTCTTGCGTCTTGGCGTTGCCGGGGTAGCTTTCCGCAAGGATCGCAAAGCCGTCCTGCGCGAGGCCGTTCTTGCCGGTCGCAATGTGGACGAAGGCTTCATGCTGAAGAAGCTGCGTGACGTCGAGATCGGAGAACATCGCGTCTTCGCGCAGCTTGATGTAATCGCGCCCCGCGGCGGCTTTCCCTGAAACATTTCTGGTGACGTCGACGCGCGGCGCCGCGTTTCCAAAATGCGCGGGCAGCGTTTCATCCAGGCGACGCTTGATCTCCGCGGCGGAAAGGATCTCTGGCGGCTCAAGCCTGGCGCCGATCTCGAAATCGGCGAGCAGCTCGTCAAGACGCTTTGCAAGGTCGAGCGCCGTGCGCTTGCCGTCGGCGATCGGCGTCGCCGGACTTCCGTAAAGGCCGCTCGACCGGGCGTAAAAGTCTCTTGTTCCGATCGCGGACAATAGCGACGCCGTGTCTTCCGTCACGTCGGCGAATCTGGCGAGCCAGCGGTGAACGGGCGAGGAACCGGAAATGAAAGCGCGCGCCGCCGCGACGCGCTCGCGCGACGGGTTCGGATCGATCTTCGGATAGGTCGGCCTGGGCGGCGTTGCGCAGCCGCTCTTGAGGAACGCGTCGCCGATCGAGCGGTCCCAGCTGAGGCTTTTCAGGACCGGCAGGCGATCTTCCGCCTCCAGCAGAAGGGACGCGGCCTTCTTCAGCTTCAAAAGCTCCGCCGCCGAAAACGCCGCCATCCGGTCTCCAAAAAATTAGCGTCCGGCGGTGAACCGGACTTCCTCGGCAAACGACCTTACCATCAAAGACTAAAGAATCGGAGAAGCGCCGGATGCGGCGGGAAGAGCGCATTCTTGACGAATATCTCGCCGCTTCGGCGCGCGCCGGCGACCGTGAGGCGCTCGGCGAACTCGCCCGACGATGGGAAAAGCGCCTTATTCGCCACGCCTGGCGGCTGACCGGCGATCGGGAACAGGCGCATGACATTGCGCAGGATGCGTGGGTCGACATCGCGCGGGGCGTTCGCCGACTGGATGACACGGCGGCGTTTCCCGCCTTTGCATTTCGTGTCGTGACGCGCCGCGCCGCCGACGCGATACGCCGCGCGCAAAGAAACCGCGCCGGCGTTGCGGCGCTCGCAGCCGAGCCGCAAGCCCGCTGCACGGCGTCGGACGCGTTGGAAGCGACGGCGTCGGCGCCGTCGATCAATGCGTTGCTCGCGAGGTTGCCGGCGGAGCAGCGCGCCGCGATCGCGCTTTTTTATCTCGAAGAGTTGAGCATTGCGGAAATCGCCGCGGCGCTCGGCGTTCCCGCGGGCACGATCAAGACCCGCCTCATGGCCGCGCGCGAAAAGCTGAAGATCGCGCTCGGCGCAATGGAAGGAGACTGAAAATGAGCAAACTCGACCAGATGATTGAAGAAGCGCTCGACGCGGAAGACCGCGCGCTCTTTTCAAAACACGCAGAGCCCGGACTATTCGGCGAAACGGCGGCGCTGTTCGCCGGCAAACTTGGGCCCTGGAACATGCTGTCGGCGGCGATGCAGGTCATCCTCTTCGCCGGCGCGCTGTATTCGGGACGCGCGTTTTTGGCCGCAGGCGATGCGTCGGACATGATGCGCTGGGGCGGGCTTTGCCTGCTCCTCATGATCGCGATGTCGGTCATCAAGCTGATGCACTGGGCGCAGATGCAGGCGAACCGCGTCATCCGCGAAGTAAAGCGCATGGAGTTGCTGCTTGCGCGCGCAAAAGCCGCGTGAAGGCGGGGCATTCAAGATCTCACGTCGCGAACTCATTGCGTGAAACGCCTTGCGCATAGAGGAGCGCCGTCAGGTCGGCATGTCTGATTGAGGCGTCAGCCGCGGCGGCGACTTTTGGTTTGGCGCGATAGGCGACGCCAAGACCCGCCGCCGCGATCATGTCGAGATCGTTGGCCCCGTCCCCGACTGCGATCGTTTCCGCCAGCGCAATCGCGCCCTTTTCCGCAAACTGCCGAAGCGCTGTTTCTTTTGCTTCGCGGCCGAGGATCGGCGCCCTCACTTTCCCTGTAAGCGCGCCGCCGTCGATCAAAAGCTCATTCGCCTGAAAACGCTGAAAGCCTGCAAGCCGCGCGACACGCTCCACAAAAAATGTGAAGCCGCCAGACACGAGGACGGTCAAGGCGCCCATGCTGTTCATGGTTTCAACCAGCGTCCGGGCGCCGGCGCTGAGCGCAATGCGGGTCCGGAATGCCTCCTCAAGGGCGGATTCCGGCAGCCCTTTCAGCATGCCGACGCGTTCTTTGAGGGCGTCTTCAAAGTCGAGCTCGCCGCGCATTGCGCGGTCCGTGATCGCCGAAATTTCACGCTTGAGGCCGGCGAAATCCGCCAGTTCGTCAATGCATTCCTGGCCGATGATCGTTGAATCCATATCGGCGATGAGGAGCCGCTTTCGGCGATGCGCCGCCGGCTGAACGATGATATCCGCCGACGCTTCAGCGAGGATGTCCGAGAGCGCGTTTTCCGCGGCGCCGCGCATGATTTCCGCATCGACGATGAAATCCTCGGCGACGTCCTCGGCGAGCGTTCGGCGACGCACCTCCGCGCCGTCAGACGCTTCCAGCAGGCGATGCATCGCCTCGTTGACAAGGTCGTCGCCGAGGCTTTCGAATTCCGGATTACAAACAAGAGTGATTGCGGTAACAGGCATGCCGATGTCGGAAAAGCGGGTCATTCTTATCGCAGGACCGACCGCCAGCGGCAAGTCCGCGGCGGCGCTTGCGCTCGCCGAGCGGATCGGCGGCGAAATCATCAATGCGGATGCGCTGCAGGTCTATCGCGATTTGCGCATTCTTTCGGCGCGTCCGGGGCCCGATGAAGAAGCGCGCGCGCGCCATCACCTCTACGGCCATGTCGACGGACGGGTGAGATATTCCGCAGGCAAATGGTCGCAAGATGTGGCGCTTACGATCGGCGACGTTCATGCGCGCGGCAATCCGGCGATTGTCGTCGGCGGAACCGGGCTCTATTTCAGGGCGCTTGAAACCGGGCTTTCTAATGCGCCGGCTATTCCTGACGAAATTCGGACTGCGGCCGCCGCTCGCCATGACGCGATCGGCCCGGCGGCTTTCCGCGCTGAAGTGCTCGCCTTCGACCCGGCGATGGTCCGTCTCGACGCCGACGATCGCCAGCGCCACATCAGAGCTTTTGAGGTGTACCACGCGGCCGGCGTTCCCTTATCGCAAATTCAAAAGCAGCCGGGCGCGCCGATTGTCGACCATGTCGACGCCCGCATCATCATCGAACCGTCGCGGGCGGCGCTCTATGCAGCGATCGAGCGACGCTATGACGCGATGCTTGCCGAGGGCGCGCTTGAAGAAGCGCGGACGCTTGCGGCGCGCGGTCTGCAGTCCGATCTTCCGGTGATGAAGGCGGTCGGCGCGGCCGAGCTTCTTGCGCATTTGTCGGGCGGATCGGATCTCGGAGCGGCGGTTGTCTTGGCAAAACAGAATTCCCGGCGCTTCGCCAAGCGCCAGCTCACCTGGTTCCGCAATCAGGCCGCTGAATGGCCGAGGGCGGCGTCCCCGGAAGCGGCGATTGCGCGGCTTGCTGCCGACCTCGTTGCCAGCGGAAAGCCCCAAGGCTAAGAGCCCCCGGGCGCCGCCCCGGCCCATTCAAATCAGGGGAGGGGAAATGGCGGCGCATCATCGACGCCGCAAGAAGCGTCTCGCGCAGGTGCGTATTTGATGAAGTCACTGATTGACGACCTTGGCCGGTTCCTGACGACGATGGACGCCAAGGCGGCGACCTCGCTTTTTGTGTCAGCCGCTCTGCTTGTCTTTGTCTTGTTGATGTTCTTCTTCGGCCAGCAATGGCTCAACCTGGATGATCAGGGCGACCTCAACCGGCTCCTTTTCGATGCGTCGCAATCGCCTTGGGCGGTCCCGATCATCGTTTCGATTTTCGTCATTCTCGCGTTGACGGGATTTCCACAGTTCATCTTGATCGCCGCGACGGTCTTTGCTTTCGGCGCACGGGACGGCGCGTTTTATTCCTGGCTCGCCACCATGATCAGCGCGACCTTCACCTTCGGCCTTGGGCATTGGTTCGGGGGCCGGTTCGTCAAGCGCTTCGGCGGCGAACGGACCCAATCAACCATCGACTTCATCGGCCGCCACGGCATTCTCGCGAGCGGGCTCATTCGCGTCGTGCCGTCAGCGCCCTTTATCGTCGTGAATGCGGCGGCGGGGGCCGCCCATATCCCGCTGTGGAAATATTGGGCCGGCACCAGCATCGGGATCGTCCCGAAGATTTTGTTTGTCGCGGCTCTCTCGACGCTTGCCCCAAACGAGCAATCGGTCTCGGACGGCATCCAAGGGATCTACGAATTCTTCACGAGTCGCGAGCCCAAAGACCTCGCCCTGCTGGTCGCATTGATCGCCGGCTGGCTGGGGTTCTTGCTGCTGGTGCGCTGGATTTACCATCGGATGCGCCGGCGCGACGCGGCCTAGCGGGGGACGCCCTCGGTTTGCGCGGTTGGGCCGCAGGGTTGCGACCATTGATTCGGCTATCCGCTCCATATTTTAAGTCGCTACGGGCAGAATCCCGCTATGAGGATTGTGGCTGAGGTCCTCGATTGAGGGCTTCGGGGTGGGTTTTGTTGACGATTTCGGAACCCATTAAGGTTAAATGAGTCGTCGGGTCATTACCGGCGATAGGAACTGTTCATGCTTTCAACGCTTTTCGGCATGCTGTCTTCGGACATGGCGATCGACCTCGGGACCGCCAACACGCTGGTCTATGTGAAGGGTCGGGGCATCGTCCTCAATGAGCCCTCGGTCGTCGCGATCGAAACGCGCGGGGGGCGAAAACTCGTCCGGGCGGTCGGCAACGAGGCCAAAGAGATGCTCGGGCGCACGCCGGGTGAGATTGAAGCGATCCGTCCAATGCGCGACGGCGTCATCGCCGATTTCGAAGTCGCCGAGGCGATGATCAAGCACTTCATCCGCAAGGTTCATAACCGCCGCTCTTTCGCGAGCCCTCGCATCGTCGTCTGCGTCCCATCCGGCGCGACGGCGGTCGAGCGCCGCGCCATCCAGGAATCGGCGCTGTCCGCCGGCGCCCGCAAGGTCGAGCTCATTGAAGAGCCGATGGCGGCCGCGATCGGCGCCGGGCTTCCGGTCACCCAGCCGACCGGCTCCATGGTCGTCGACATCGGCGGCGGCACGACGGAAGTCGCGGTCCTGTCGCTCGGCGGCATCGTCTATTCGCGCTCCGTTCGCGTCGGCGGCGACAAGATGGACGACGCCATCATCGGTTACATCCGCCGGATGTATAATCTCCTGATTGGCGAGGCGTCGGCCGAGCGGATCAAGAAGGAAGTCGGAAGCGCCATGATCCCGACCGAAGGGTCGGGCGTCACCATCCAGATCAAGGGCCGCGACCTTATGCATGGCGTGCCGAAGGAAGTCCGGATCGGCGAGGCGCAGGTCGCCGAAGCCCTCGCGGAACCGGTCAGCCAGATCATCGAGGCGGTCAAAGTGGCGCTTGAGGCGACCCCGCCTGAGCTCGCCGCGGACATCGTCGACACCGGCATCATGCTGACCGGGGGCGGGGCGCTTCTTCGAAATCTCGATCAGGTCCTTCGGGACGAGACCGGCCTTCCGGTTTCCGTCGCGGACGACCCGCTATGCTGCGTCGCCCTTGGCACCGGCGCGGCGCTGGAAAACGAAAAGGCGATGCGCGGCGTCCTGTCGTCCGCCATTTGAGCCTTTTCAATTATTGATTTGGGGCTCGCCCGAGACGTTTGTATCTGGGGGCCGAGTCGCGGGATAAAGGGGCGCCGGGCGGCAACGCTTGCGGCGCCTCCGCCAATTTGATGGGCCGGTTATTGTATGGATGTCTTGGGGAAAGAGGGTCGTCAGGCGTTTGGGCTTCGGTCCAATTCCCATGTCGGCCTGCTGCTGTTCTCATTGGTTTCGCTGATCCTTCTCCTGTCGAGCCTTTATGCGGCGGAAGCGAGCGTTTTCAAGAAGGCGCGCGAGACGGCGCTTGAGGCGGCCTCGCCCGTCCTGAAGGCGCTCTCCGGCCCGATCGGCTGGGCGCAGGATCGCATCGGCGATGTCGGCGATTATTTCCGCGTGCTTGAACAGAATAAAGCGCTCCGCGAGGAAAACGCCGCGCTTCGTCAGTGGGAGGATGAAGCGCGATCCTTGCGAGGGGTGATTTCGGCGCTTCAGGAGCTTGACGTCTACAAGCAGCCGCCGGAAGCCAAACCGATCAATGCGCTCGTCATCGGCGAGGCGAATGAAGCCTACGCGCATTCGATGATCGTGAACGCCGGAGAGATAGCAGGCGTCGCGCGCGGCCTCGCGGCGGTCGATGAGCGCGGCATGATCGGCCGTATCGTCGATGTTTCCGCGAACGCCTCACGCATTCTGCTCTTGAACGACATCCAGAGCCGGATTCCGGTCTTCGTCGAAGGCTCGTTCGTCGAAGGGCTTCTGGTCGGCCGATCGACCAGCAGACCGACCATCGCTATCACCATGCTCGCAGACGGCGACAAGATCCAACCCGGCCAGCGGGTGATCACTTCCGGCGCAGGCGGGGTCTTGCCGCGCGGGCTTGCGGTCGGCGTCATCGAGAAAGTGACGGAAAAGGAAGCGATCGTCGATCTGTCCGCCGAATACGCCCGCACGCGCATGGTGCGGATCATCAACTACCAGTTCCCGCAGGTGGAGCCGGAAGAAGCGGATGCGCCGCCCGCTGACGCGCCGGCCGCGAGCGCGCCGACTTCCGCCGCCGCAACCGCCCCGGCTCCTGCAGCGACCACGCGAGCCGCAACGGCGCCGGCGCAAGCCGCCGCCGAAGCCGCGCCCGCTGCGCCGGACGAGGGCGACTGACATGTCCTCTCGCGCTGAAAATCTGGCACGGATCGCGCGCCTGGCGGCGCCGACCCTGCTTGGTTTCTTCGGCGTGCTGTTGCTCGCATCGCCGCTGCGCCTGTTTGAGGGGCAGGTCGCAACGCCGATCATCCCGCTTGTCGTCGTCTATTTCTGGTCGCTTTACTCTCCCGGGCACCTGCCTGCGGCGAGCATTTTTGCAATCGGGCTCCTGCAGGATCTCCTGAGCGGAGGCCCCCTCGGTCTCTGGCCCGCCGTCTACCTCGCCGTCCAATATGTCGCGATCTCGCAGCAGGCCTATTTCCTCGGCCGCGAGGTTCACGTCGTCTGGATGGGATTTGCGGTGGCGGCGATCAGCGTTTCGATTATGCTGTGGCTGTTCATGAGCTTGATGTCGGCGACGCTGCTGCCGCTCGGCGGCCTCGCCATGCAGATGCTGACGACGATCGCCGTCTACCCCTTGTTTGCGATCGCCTTCGGCGATTTTCATCGGCGCGTGATCATCGAGGTGTGAGTTCATGAATACGCGCGTCAATTCGAACGATCCGGAAAAAATCGAGATCATCTCGCGACGCGCGGCGATCTTCGGCGGCGGCTTCGGTTTGCTGCTTGCAGGAATCGGCGCTCGCCTCTTCCAGCTGCAGGTCGTCGATCATCAAAAATACATGCGCCTTGCGCAGGAGAACCAGTTCAATACGCGCATCCTCGCGCCGCTGCGGGGCGAAATCGTCGACCGCTACGGACGCACGCTCGCGTCAAACCGCCAGAATTTCCGGGTCCTGCTGATCCCGGACGAAGCCGGCGACGTCGAAGAAGCGCTCGCGAAAATCCGCAGCTATGTCGCGATATCAGACGAAAAGCACGCGAAGATCCTTCGCGAAGTGCGCCGCACGCAAGGGTACGCGCCCGTCGAAGTGGTCAACAATCTCGAATGGGACGACTTTTCGAAAGTGAATTTCGAACTTCCGCATTTGCCGGGCGCGCACCCTGAGGTGAGCGAGACGCGGGATTATCCGCTCGGCAATGCGACCGCTTTCGTCATCGGCTATGTCGGCGCGGTCACCGACCGCGACCTTCAGTCGCCAGAAAATGACAATCAGCAATTGTTATTGCGTCAGCCGGGATTCAAGGTCGGTCGGGACGGCCTTGAGCGCACCTATGAAAAAGAGCTGCGCGGCGTCGCCGGAACGGTCGACGTCAAGGTCAATGCGCATGGCCGCGTCATCGAAGAAATCGAAGACAGCGTCAAACCGTCGGTGCAGGGGGCGACGCTCGGGCTGAC
Organism: uncultured Alphaproteobacteria bacterium; assembly: GCA_902826095.1. Classification (GTDB taxonomy): domain Bacteria; phylum Pseudomonadota; class Alphaproteobacteria; order Caulobacterales; family Parvularculaceae; genus Amphiplicatus. The sequence goes on from CADEDN010000006.1 coordinate 149,589, forward strand.
GATCGACGCGGATCTTCAACTTGCGGCGATGAAAACGCTTGAAGGCGAAAGCGCGTCCGCGGTCGTCATCGATATTGAAACCGGCGACATTCTTGTTCTTGCGTCGACGCCGGCGTTCGATCCGAACATCTTCACCAAGGGCATTCCGACCGAGCTTTGGACTGAACTCAACGAAAGCCCCTACAAGCCGCTCCTCAATAAGCCGCTTGGCGGCATCTACCCGCCGGGCTCGACGTTTAAAATGGTGACCGCGATCGCCGCGATGCGGTCCGGAATTTCGCCGTCCTTCCGCGTCCATTGCAACGGCAAATTCTGGTACGGCAACCGGTTCTTCCATTGCTGGCGGAAAGAAGGACATGGAACCGTCGACATGAAGGGGTCGATCAAGCACTCCTGCGACACGTTCTTCTACACCTGCGCGACGCAGATCGACGTCGACATCATCGCCGACACGGCGCGCAAGCTCGGGCTCGGCGAATCCTATGAACTCGGCGTTCCGGGGCAGCACTCCGGCGTCGTGCCGGATCGGGCCTGGAAGAAGCGATTTTATGCCGGAACGCCGGAAAACCAGATCTGGTTTCCGGGCGAAACCCTTTCGGTCGCCATCGGTCAAGGATCGGTCAGCGCGACGCCGTTGCAGCTCGCGGTGATGGCGGCCCGCATCGCCTCCGGGCGCGCCGTTCGCCCGCGAATCGTGCGCTTTCGCGGCGAACTCGAATTGCCGACGCCGACGGCGACCAGGATCGACATCGCCGAGGAGCATTTGGCGATCGTGCGCGACGGCATGAACGCCGTCGTCAATGAGCCGGGCGGAACGGCGGTGCGATCGGCTTTCGACAACAAGGAATGGAAACTCGCCGGCAAGACTGGAACAAGCCAGGTTTACAGAATCACCGCGGAAGAACGCGCCCGCGGCCTCACCAAGCCGGAAGATCTGCCCTGGCAGCGCCGCGACCATGCGCTTTTTGTGTGTTTTGCGCCGTATGAAGCGCCGCGTTACGCCTGCGCCGTCGTCGTCGAGCATGGCATCGGCGGCGCGCGCATGGCGGGACCCAAGGCGAAGGAAATCATGACGGCGGTGATGGCGAAAGACCCGGCGCGTCTCAAACCAATGAGTCCCGGCGCGCTCGCAAAGACCGCGGACGCCGCGGTCGGAGGATAAGCCATGGCGTCGATCATTCTGCCAGGCCCCCGCCGCGGCATTCAGGACCAGATCGGAAGGCTCCACTGGCCGCTCATCATCATGTTGTCGATGATCGCGGGCGCCGGCGTCGCGACGCTTTATTCCGTCGGCGGCGGATCATGGACGCCCTGGGCCGGCACGCACGCGCTGCGCTTTGCAATCTCGATGGGCGCGATGATCTTCGTCGGCTTCATCGGCATCCGCTACTGGATGTTTCTTTCCTATCCGATCTACGTCGTCGCCCTAGTCGCGCTGGCCCTTGTTCCCTTTATTGGCGACGTCAACATGGGCGCGCGGCGATGGATCGATCTCGGGCCTATGCAGTTCCAGCCCTCGGAATTGATGAAGATCGGAATCGTGCTGGCGCTGGCGCGCTATTATCACGGCCTTCGCGCCGAACAGGTGTCGCACATCCTTTTTCTGATTCCGCCCTTGATCATGATCGCGGCGCCGGTCGGGCTCGTCTTCCTGCAGCCGGACCTCGGGACGGCGATCATGATCGGCGCGACGGGCGTCGCGATCATGGTGCTGGCGGGGCTCAGCTGGCGGTTGATTTTTCTTGGCGGCCTTGCGGCTGTCGGCGGAGCCATTGCGGCGTTCCGGTTCGGCGTGCTGCACGATTATCAGCTGAAACGCATTTTCACCTTCCTCGATCCGGACAGCGACCCCCTTGGCGCCGGCTACCACCTCCTGCAGTCGAAAATCGGCATCGGCTCGGGCGGCCTCGTCGGCAAGGGCTACATGATGGGGACCCAGCGCGAATTGAACTTCCTCCCGGAGATGCAGACCGATTTCATCTTCACGATCTTTTCCGAGGAATTCGGTTTTGTCGGCGCGTTCGGCCTCCTGCTCGTCTATCTCGCTGTGATCTTGACCGGCATCAACATCGCGCTGCGCGCCCGCTCGCATTTCGCGCGGCTGGCGGCGCTCGGCGTCACGGTGACCTTCGCTCTATACGTGCTGATCAACACCGGCATGGTGATGGGCCTTGCGCCCGTCGTCGGCGTGCCGTTGCCGCTCGTATCCTATGGCGGCACGGTCATGCTGACGATCATGATCGGCTTCGGCATCGCCATGAGCGCGCATATGAGCCGCGATCCGGACGGCACGACCCTATAGGGACTGAGCATCGCTCGCGCGTCGCCAGAATGCGCGGCTTCAGGCGGCCGCTTCAAGCCGCTCGCTGATCGCCGCCTTCGTCTGCTCGTAAATGAAGCGCAGCCGCGCCAGCGCTCTGACCGCGCCTTCGGCGTTCAACTCCCGGCAGGAATGTTCGATTTCCTTCGCCGCGTCCGCCAGCGCATTCGCGCCGACATTGGCCGCCGAGCCTTTCACGGCGTGCGACGTGCGCGACGCCTCGACGAAGTCGCCGCAGTCAATCTGGGTCTTGAGGCGCAGCGCGAGATCGTCGGTCGAGCGCCAGAAGGCGCGCAATATTTCATCAACGCCGGTTCGCCCGGCGATATCGAGCAGACTTTCGATCTGCGTGTAGTCCACCAGCGCGGCCGTATCGCTCGGCGTATCCACAAATGTGCTCCCCGCACTTTTGAGCGGGCTCTCCTGCACATGGAGTCCGCTCTTCCCTTACGCGAAGGACATCTTCGATCCGAAGTCGTTAAGAATTCATGCAGGCGAACGGGCCGTCGAGGCGCGATCATGGTGAACGGATCGCTAACGATGCTGACGGCTTTCAGCGTCGCGCAAACGCATTGGTGGCGCGGACCAGCCGGTCGATGATCCCGGGCTCGCTCGCCGCGTGGCCGGCGTCGTCGATTATGTAGAACTCCGCCTCGGGCCAGGCCTTGTGCAGCTCAAAGGCGGTTTTCATCGGCGTGCAGACGTCATAGCGGCCTTGAACGATGACGCCCGGAATGTGGCGAATCCGCCCGGCGTCGACGATCAGCTGGTCGTCGCGATCGAAAAATCCGCGGTTAACGAAATAATGACACTCGATCCGTGCAAACGCGATCGCGAACGCGTCCGAGGAAAAACTGTCGATCCGCTCTTGCGAGGGGATCAGCGAAACCGTCCCGCCCTCCCACGCGCTCCACGCCTTGGCGGCGCGCAATCGCTCGGCCGGATTGTCGCCTGTCAGGCGGCGATGATAGGCGCTGAGCAGATCGTGGCGTTCGGCCTCCGGAATGGGCTCCAGATATTTCTCCCAGGCGTCGGCGAACATCCAGCTTGCGCCTTCCTGGTAGAACCAGCGAATTTCGTCGCGGCGGATGGTGAAAATGCCCCGCAGGACAAGTTCGGTCACGCGTTCCGGATGCGTCTCGGCGTAGGCGAGGGCGAGCGTTGATCCCCACGAGCCGCCAAAGACCTGCCAGCGCTCAATGTCCAATCGTCGCCGCAATTTCTCCATATCGGCGACGAGATCCCATGTTGTGTTCTCGCGAAGTTCCGCGTTCGGCGTCGATTTCCCGCAACCCCGCTGGTCGAAAAGGATGATCCGATAGCTTTCGGGATCGAAATAGCGCCGCATGGACGGCGTCGTGCCGCCGCCTGGCCCGCCATGGCAGACGACGGCCGGCTTGCCTTTGGGATTGCCGGAAATCTCAAAGTAAATTTCGTGAATGTCGGAGACCCTCAATCGCCCCGTCTCATAAGGTTCAATCGCGGGAAAAAGGTCGAGACGCTCATTCATTTTGATGCTGACTCTGTCAAAGGGGTCGTGTTATGTCCTAACGGGGGCAGGGGCGAACAATCAAGACGACCGCGGGGAGAGCGTGGTCGGGATCGAACTCCCGATCGTGCGTCCTCGCAAGGCGGCTCGGCGGGTTTAGTAGCGTTGGAATTGTCGGGCGGGCGCGCCGGGAGTCTGAATTCGTGGGCAGTTTGAGTTTCGGGTTTCGCCCGGCATTCGCGGCGTTTCTTGTCGCATTTTCTTCAGCTGGGTGTTCAACTGTCATCAGGGCGGATGGCGCTGAAGAACTTCAGGCGTCCGCGTCCGAGCGCCAGGCGCTTCGTGATGCCGCGACGGTCGTCGCCAAAACCCCTTGGCCAAAACCCTCATCGTCGACGTTGGCGGAACGGCTGACGGGCGTCGAGCCTGATGGCGATAAAGTCTCCAGGGACGACGCGATCGATGTTTACGTCGATGCGCTCTCGAATGATGGCGACGCCGAGAAGGCGCTGATGGCGGACGCCGATCGACATCTCGAAGCCGCCCGCGCCCTGAATGCGGTCGCCGAGGCGGCATGTGATGCGCCAAACCCCCGTCTCGCGGATGTCGCCCTGCTCGAAGACGCGATTTCCGATCTGCGCGAAACGCGTTCGATCTACGTCGCGTCGCTGAAAAAGCTTGACGGCGACGACCTCAATATCGAGCTGTTGAAGCAGTCCTTTGACGATGTCATCAAATCGCTGGGCGTCGTCGCCGACGACCTTGCGAAAAACGCCATGAGCAAGAGCTCCGAAGCGTTCGCAGGGCCGGACGCGGTCGCCGACGCGCTCTGAGCTGTCATTTCCGCTGAGTACAGTTGTTCGCGGCCTCAACGAACAAGACGGACGCCGGACCTCAGCCGCAGCGTATTGTCGATAGCGTTCGGACCACCATGCGTTACGCGAAGGTCGGCGGCCCCTTGAACCCAGAAGCGCGACGCGTCCGGGATGACAATTCCCCATAAGATCCCGCTCTTCTTTCTTCACCCGCCTTGGAAAGGGGGCGGAGGGATTGGGGCTGATTCAGCGGAGTCTCTCCAGCCGCTCCATCACCCCACCCTGACATCCCGGATGCGCTGCAGCGCGTCCTTCGAGACGCCGCCTGACGGCTCCTCCTCAGGATGAGGGCTGCGACGCTGATCCGGGATCCCGGGAGTTTAGCGGCGCGCTCGTCGCACGAGATTCTGAACGCGTCGCGCCATTCGTCTGTATCAAAACCAATCCCCTCCCTGGCCCTCCCCTTTCCAAGGGGAGGAAATTCGGACGTGCGCCCTTTCTTCACCCCCCTTGAAAACGGAGCGGGGTGAGACGCTGAGCGTCGAACGGGAGGGTTTGGGGCGTCGCCTTTGCTCCCCCGCGCGAGCGGGGGAGCTGTCACGCGCGCGCGTGACTGAGGGGGCGCGGTCTATCCGCGCGCGCAGTCTCGATGACTGACCCCCTCCGTCGGCTTCGCCGACACCTCCCCCGCTGACGCGGGGGAGGAAAGCGGAGGGCCGTTCGCCGCCTACGTTCTGTACACAGAATATATGCGCCCCCGCCCGCCCCTGCGGCAGGTTGTCGCAGGGAAGCCAATTTGTGCGGCGCGGACGGCGTTTTCGCGCGGTCGCGTCAAGGATCGCGTCGCCCAAGTGATTGATTCAATTGATCCGTATACGGCATTAAGGTTAAGCGTTAACCGCTTTGAAGCCGTCTTTGGCGAAGTTGTCCCACCCCTTGACGGCGCGCCTATATTAGAAGCGCGACCCGCTCGGAAGAGGCTTTTTGGTACCAGGCCTTAAAGTGCGGGAAGCCCCGGCGAGCGGGCAGGAGGGCTGCATCTTGGAGGCCCTCACGAGACCCTGCCGGCTGACCTGAACCGCCGGCAATGGCCCTAGTAGGTAACGAATGGGCTACCCCGGTAAACCGTCCTCAGGTTGGCGCCAGACAACGTCCGGGAGCGCGGGACTGAACTTGAGAAGTCCCACATGACTGAGACACAATGCACGGACTTGTCCCGCGCGCCGCTCTTCCGAAACCTTCGGGGAAATCCTTCCCGCGATGACGAGAACCCGCGTCCCGTAAAAGTTCAACGGGCGCGGGTTTTCGGGTTTTCGCCATGCATTGTCATCCCTGTGTGTTTGGGGCGTGTTAGGAAGCGAAGCAGGAAGGAAGCCGCGT
>CADEDN010000007.1 GCA_902826095.1 uncultured Alphaproteobacteria bacterium
CCGAAAATCAACCGCTTATATAATTAAAGAAATTCCGCCTCCGGCCGGACTCCGCCCTAGCGGAATCGGCCAAAAATTCCCCCATGATCAGGCATTCCGTATGCGGAGCGTCAACCGGGAGGGGCGCCGGAAATTGGCAAGTGTCATCCCGTGCGCGCTGCAGCGCGCAGCGCTGCCGCGCAGACACGGGATCCCGTGCGGCCGGCGCTTCAATCTCACCGGATCCCGGATCAGCGCAGCAGCCCTCATCCTGAGGAGCCGCCGTCAGGCGGCGTCTCGAAGGACACGCTGCAGCGCATCCGGGATAACAGGGTGGTGGCGGGCGGAGAGATCAGGCTGAAACAGCCCCAATCCCCCCTGCCCCCTTTCCAAGGGGGGTGAAGGAAGGAGGCGCGTCCGGATTCCCTCTCCTTGAAAAGGGGAGGGTAGGGTGGGGATTGGTTTTGATACAGACGAATGGCGTTTTCGCGCAGGACCGCGCGCGCTCTTGCGCGCGCCGCGCCGGTCACGCGGCGCGGATCAAATCCGCCGCCTTTTCGCCGATCATGATCGAGGGCGCGTTGGTGTTGCCGGAAATGAGGTTCGGCATGATCGACGCGTCGGCGACGCGAAGGCCGCACACGCCGTTGACGCGGAGCTCAGGGTCAAGGACGGCGCGCGCGTCGGACCCCATGCGGCAGGTGCCGACCGGGTGATAGATTGTGTCGCTCCGGCGCTTGATGTCGGCGATGAGCTCCAAATCCGTCGCAGTCGGGCCTTCGTAAAGATAGTCGCCGGCGACAGCTCGCATCGCCGGCGCCTCGAGAATGCGAAATACGATGCGCGCGCCCTTCATCAGGCGGCGGAGATCATCTTCATCGGAGAGGAAATTCGGATCAATCACCGGATTGGCCGTCGGGTCGGCGGAGGCGAGCAGAACCTCGCCCTTGCTATTCGGCCTCAGCACGCAGACATGGCAGGAAAAGCCGCCGCCGAAATGTTTCTTCTCGCCGTGATTGTCGACAAGCGCCGGCAGGAAGTGAAGCTGGATGTCGGGCTCGGCCTCCATCGGGTCGGTTTTCAGGAAACCGCCGGCCTCGGCGAGATTTGACGTCAACGGCCCCGTCCGGCGCGTCCGGAAATCGCTGAAAGTTTTTGGAAAATTGAGCGCGAAGGCGAGGGTGAATGCGATCGACGACGGCGCGCCCGTCTTGCGCAGGACCGTGTAGTCAAGGTGATCCTGCAGGTTCTTGCCGACTTCGGGCGCATCGACGACGACGTCGACGCCGACGGATTTCAGGTGCTGCGCCGGCCCGACGCCCGACAGCATCAGCACTTGCGGCGATTGAAACGCGCCGGCGGAGACGATCACTTCCTTCCGCGCGCGAATTTCCTTCGAAATATTTCCCTGGCGGAAGCGAACGCCCACGGCCCGCCCGTTCTCGATCAGGACCTTTTCACAGCGGCTGTTCGGCTTCACGTCGACATTTGATCGCGCGCGCGCGGGATGCAAATAGGCGACCGCGGCGGAGCAGCGTCGCCCGTCGCGCTGCGTCACCTGATAAAATCCCATGCCCTCCTGGCGCGCGCCGTTGAAGTCGCCGTTTTTCGGCAATTGCAATTCGGCGGCCGCCTCGAGAAAGGCGTCAGAAAGGGGATTTTGATAGCGAAGATCGCTGACCGTGAGCGGGCCGCCTGTCGCGTGAAACTCGTCGCCGCCGCGCTGCTGGTCCTGCGCTTTCCTGAAATAGGGAAGGACGTCGTCCCAGCCCCAACCCGTCGCGCCCGCTTTCGCCCAGCCGTCATAGTCGGCCTTCGATCCGCGGATATAGATCATCGCATTGATCGAGCTTGAGCCGCCGAGCGTCCGCCCGCGCGGCTGTTTGCCGATCTTGCCGTTCATGTGTTTTTGCGGCGCGGTGTCGAATGACCAATTGTAAATCGTTCCCTTGGGGAAGAAGGCGAAGCCGAGCGGCGTATGGATGAGCGCGCTCTTGTCTTCCGGACCCGCCTCAAGGACGCAGACCGTCGACTTGCCGTCCTCGCTGAGGCGGCTCGCGATGACGCAGCCCGCCGATCCCGCGCCGATGATGACGTAGTCGAATGTTTCGCTCGGGAATTCGGCCATCAGACGAACTTGCGCACCATCTTCAAGAGCCTGTCGGTTTTCTCCGAGAACGGCGGATAGAGCATTTTGCTCGACGCAAACTTGCTTTGATAGAACACGGGCTTCATGTGTGAAAAGGTCTCGAAGCCTCTGGCGCCGTGATAGGCGCCGACGCCGCTCTTGCCGACGCCGCCGAACGGAAGATTTTCCTGCGCGACGTGCCAGAGCGTGTCGTTGACGGTGACGCCCCCTGCAATCGTCCGTTTAAGGACGTCGTCGCGCGCGGCCTTGTCCTCGCCGAACCAGTAGAGCGCGAGCGGCCTGTCGCCTTTGTTGACCCGCTGGATCGCCTCTTCGCGGCCGGAGACGCCGAGCACCGGAAGCACGGGCCCGAAAATCTCCTCCTTCATCAGCGCGATGTCCGCCGGCGGATCGATGACGATCGTCAGCGGGATTTTTCGTTGGGGATCCAGCGCGTTCGACGAACCAACTTCGACAATTCTGGCGCCGGCGTCCCTTGCTTCCGCGACAAGCGCTTTCAGCCGCGCAAAATGGCGCGGCGAGACGATCGCCGTGTAATCGCTCGTGACGTCGATTTCGGGATAGAGCCTGCGCGCCGACGCGGCGAGGGCGTCGACGGTCGCATCAAGCCGCGCGCGCGGCGTCAGCACGTAATCCGGCGCGACGCAGGTCTGGCCGGCGTTGAAGGTCTTGCCGTGCGCGATCGACAGCGCGGCGGCGGCGATGTCCGCGCTTTCATCGATGATCGCCGGAGACTTTCCGCCGAGTTCGAGCGTGACGGGCGTCAGGTTTCTCGCCGCCGCCATGTAGACCTTTTGGCCGATCGACGTCGAACCGGTGAAGAGCAGATGGTCGAACGGCACGGACGCGAAGGCCTGGCCGAGATCGACGCCGCCGGTGACGACCGCCATGACGCCTTCGTCGAACTCCGCACGAATGATGTCGCGCAGGACGTCGCTCGTCGTCGGCGTCAGTTCGCTCGGCTTGATCATCACGCGATTTCCGGCGGCGAGGGCCGCGGCGGCCGGCGACAGCGCGAGCTGCACGGGGTAGTTCCACGGGGAGATGATCCCGATGACGCCCAAGGGTTGCGGCTCAAGCCGGCTCTTGCCGGGCAGCATGTGCGGCGGCGTCGCGATCGCACGCGGGCGCATCCACTGAGCGAGATGTTTTCGCGCCGCCTTTGCGGCGGAAACAGAAACGATCACTTCCGCGACGATTGTTTCGTGCCGGGACCGGCAGGTGAAGTCGGCGTCGATCGCCTCGATGATTCGGGACTCATTCGCCTCGACGGCGCGGATGAGCGCGCCAAGCCGCGCCGCGCGGGCGGCGAGCGTCGGATTGGGCTCCGCCTCAAAAGCGCGCTTTTGCAGATGGAAAATCCGGTCGAGTTCGGCGTCGCGCGCCGGCGTCGTTTCAATCGGTCTCGTCGTATCGGCCATCGGTTCCTCCAGCGGTGCGGGAACTCGGAAAACGCGTCAGTTTCCCGTATTACGGGCGTCGATGTCCAGCAAAAGAGGCAGCGCGCGCGGACGATCTCAATCTGACGCTTCGCCGACGACCGCGATGAGGCCCTGTTCGCGATCGACCGCGACACGGCTCGCCTTGGCTATTCCATAGGGCGAAAGATCGGCGGCGATCCGCCATCCGCTTTCCGGCGCGCCAAGCGACCGCCAATAAAGTGCGGACCCGGCCGCCGAATAGACGCCGACAGCCTCACCCCGGTTGTCGAAGTCGATTGCAAAGTCCTGCGCGCCGTCCGGAAGCGGGAAGAGAGGCGCCTGCTCGCCGCCCGCCGAATCGTAACGCATCAGTCGGAACGACGGCGTCGCGGCGTCTTCGATCGCGGCGAACCAGAGCGAGTCGCCCGACGCGCTCGCCTCCATCGCGCGCCCGATCTTCTCGCGAACGAGGCTCGTCGCGCCGCTCGCCACATCGATGCGGTGGAGGCTGCCGGGGTCAGACCGAAAGTAGACGGCGAGCGCCGCGCCGCCGTCGAGCCATGCGTAATAGCCGACCGGCGCGAAATCTGCGACGGCCGCGCCTTTAGCGGCGCCCGGCGCGCGGCGATGAACGCGCGTCACGTCGCCGGCAGGATTTTCCTGAATATAGGAAAGTTCGCCGCCAGGGGCGCGCCTTGGCGAAAACTCGCTGCGGTCGGCGGAAACAAACACCGGCGCGCTCGCGCCAAGCTTCAGATCGTAGCGGCTTATGTCGGTTTTTCCGCTTTCGCCTTCGGAGACAAAATAGAACGCCTCTTCGCCGGGGATGAAGTAGGGCTGGTTGTCGTAACCCTTGCGGATCGTGACGTTCCTGAACTCGGCCGCCGTGCGGCCGCCGGCGTCGTCGCGGATCCGGCCGAAAAATATCTCCGTATCGGGAATATCAGGCGAAGCGACAGCGGGCGGCGTTTCGTCCGCGGCGCCCGTCGCGCATCCGGCGATAAGGAAGGTCGCGAATAAGAACTTGCGGCACATTGCGGAGCCTCCCATTGCGGCGACGACCTACGGCGAAGAATAGCGACATTTTGCGTTTCAGCGCGACAGCCTTCGCTGCTGCGTGTTCTTTTCCCGGCCGGCTCGCCGAGCCGCAACCCTAAAGGCGCTTCTTGGCGAACGCTCGGCCGGAACCGGACTTGAGGTAGCGTTCAAAGGCGACGGCCCGCTCAACATCGGAAAAGGCAAGATAGGTCTTCACGCGCCAAGGTTTGAATTTGGCGGTGTGCGGAACGCCGCCCTCATTATGCTTCTCAAGCCGAGCCCTCAACTCGTCGGTCAGGCCGACATAGTGGCGCGTCGGGTCGTTAACACTCTCGAGGATGTAGACGTATTTCATCCGCTACGACCGGTCCGCCTGCGCTTCGCTCCGGCGCGACAGCCTTCGCCCTGCGGGTACTTTTCCTGGCTGGCTTGCCGAGCCGTAGCCCGCAGGGCGAAGGCTGGTGGAGCTGAGCGGAATCGAACCGCTGACCTCCTCATTGCGAACGAGGCGCTCTCCCAACTGAGCTACAGCCCCTTGCGGCCTTTTTGGCCCCAGGATTTGGGTGGCGCTGATCTAGGCGTGGGCTTGCGCCCTGTCAATTGAGGGAGGAAGGTCCCGGAAAACGCCATTCCGGAGGCATTCATGATCGAACTGGCGGCGGCGCTGATGCTCGGCGCGTCGAAGTCTGAAGTCCCCCCGGAAAGCTGGAACTGCCGCAACCAGCTGGAGGTCTGGTGCGCCGCGGACGGCTGCGCGGCGACGCCGCCGGGCGCCTTTACGCCGTTGGACATCTGGGGGTCCGCCGATGGCGACCTGTCCGTATGCGCCTATTCGGGCTGTTGGCAGGGCAAGGCCGCAATGACAGAAACCGACAGCCGGCTGCTCTGGTCGGCCGATGATCTGCCATTCGTGTCGGCGGTCGAAGGGGCGACGGGCGACGTCACCCTGCTCATCGATGCGCGCGACGGCGTCGGCTTTGTCAGGGCCGGCGGGCTTGCAACGCCGGTTCTTTGCGTTCGGGCGATGAAGTTGGAAAGCGAATAGCCGGTTGCGATCGACGCCGACGCGTCATAGATGCGACAATCAGGCATTCTCGGAACGCTGAACCATGCTGGTCATTTCATACCTCTTTAACGCGGTCATCAACCTCTACAGCTTCGTGATTATCGTCAGCGTCATCATGAGCTGGCTGATCAGCTTTAACGTGATCAATCGACACAACCAGCTTGTCCAGGCCATCTGGTCGACGTGTCAGGCGCTGACCGAGCCGCTGTTGCGACCGATCCGGAATATGCTGCCCAATATGGGCGGCATCGATATTTCGCCGATCATCCTCATCCTCGGCATCAATGCGCTGCAGATCGGCGTCAACAATTACGTTTTGCGCCCGCTAATGTGAGCGGTCGGTTTCTGCTGCGGGTTCGCGTGAGCCCAAGCGCTTCCCGCGTCGCCGTCGGCGGCAAATGGGAAGGGCCTTCTGGCGAGGCGCGCCTCATCGTTCGCGTCGGCGCGCCGCCCGAAAAGGGAAAAGCCAACAAGGCCGCGGCGGAAGCGCTCGCCGAGGCGTTCGGCTTGCCGAAATCGGCCGTCAGGGTTACCGCAGGCGAAACGGATCGCCTCAAAACTTTCGCCCTTGACGGCGATCCGGAGGCGCTGGCGGCGCGATTGGCCGTTCTGTTGGAAGGCGAGCATGGCGACCGCTGACATCATCGACGGCAAGGCGATTGCGGAGGCTCTTCGCGCGCGCATCGGCGGCGCGACGGCCGAACTTGCGTCGCGTCACCGCGTCGTCCCGGGCCTTGCCGTCGTTTTGGTCGGCGACGACCCCGCGAGCCATGTTTACGTCCGCAACAAGGGGATCGCGACGAAGAAAGCCGGCATGCGCTCGATCGAGCATCGTTTGGCGGCGGATGCGCGCGAGGCGGAAATCGTCGCGCTTGTGCGGCGTCTCAACGCGGATGACGCCGTCGACGGCGTTCTCGTGCAAATGCCGCTGCCGCCGCAGATCGACGCGCATCGCGTCATCAACGAAATCGATCCGGCCAAGGATGTCGACGGCCTCACCGAAGCGAACGCCGGCCGGCTGCTTCTCGGCGTCAAGGGCCTTGAGCCCTGCACGCCGCAAGGGTCGGTCATCCTGATCAAGACGATCGAAAAGAAGCTCGCGGGCCTGCACGCGGTCGTCATCGGCCGATCGATCCTTGTCGGCAAACCATTGTCTTTAATGCTGCTCGCCGAAAATTGCACGGTGACTATGGCGCATTCACGAACGCGCGACCTCGCCGAGACCTGCCGCTCCGCCGACATACTGTGCGCCGCAGTCGGAAAGGCGGCGCTCATCAAGGGCGACTTCGTGAAATCCGGCGCAATCGTCATCGATGTCGGCATCAACCGCGTCGGCGAACGGCTCATTGGCGACGTCGATTTCGCGGGCGCGGCGCAACGCGCGCGCGCGATCACGCCGGTCCCTGGCGGCGTCGGACCAATGACGATCGCGTGTCTGCTGAAAAATACGGTTCTCGCCGCCGCGCGGCGACGCGGCCTTCCGGACCCGGAGATCTGATTGGCCTCGGTCGCCGTCATCCTTCCGTGTCTTAACGAGGAAACAGCGATCGCCTCGGTCGTCGCCGATTTCAAAAAGGCGCTCCCAGCGGCGCGGGTTTTCGTCTTTGACAATGCGTCGACGGATGGAACCGTGCGCGCGGCCGCAGCGGCGGGCGCGATCGTCCGGGCCGAACCGATGCCGGGAAAAGGCAATGCATTGACAAGAGCCTTCGCCGACATCGACGCCGACATCTACGTCGTCGCCGACGGCGACGGCACCTATGATGCGGCATCGGCGCCGGCGATGATCGAGAAGCTCCAGCGCGAGCGTCTGGACATGGTTGTCGGCGTAAGGGCGCACTCCGCCGCCGACGCCTATCGCCCCGGCCATGTTTTCGGCAATCAGGTCTTCAGCGGCATTTTCAGATCGCTGTTCAAGGCGAATTATTCGGACATCCTGAGCGGTTATCGCATCTTGTCGCGACGCTTCGTCAAGAGTTTCCCCTCACGCGCGCGCGGCTTTGAAATCGAGATCGAAATGTCGGCGCATGCGGCGCTTCTCCGGCTGCCGGTCGCGGAGATCGAAACGCGCTACGCGGCGCGGGCGGCCGGCGACGCCAGCAAATTGCGAACCTTGCGCGACGGTGCGCGCATCCTGCGGCGGATGTTCCGCTTCCTCAGACTTCATCGGCCGAGATTTGTGTATGGCGTGCTCGGGATTGTCTGCACCGGCGTCGCCGGCATCATATTCATCCCGATCCTGATCGAGTTTCTTCAGACCGGACTTGTCCCGCGATTTCCGACTCTGATTGTATCGGCGGCGCTCGCCATTGTCGGCATCGGCGTCTTTTTCGCCGGCGCCATTCTCGACGCGCAGGCGCAACATTTTGCTGAAACAAAACGCCTCGCCTATCTCGGCCTCGCGCCGCCGCCCGGACAAGGCGAATGAACCGCGTCTTTAGAAAAGCGCTGATCGCCCTCGCGCTCACGCCTCTGCTGACGGCGCTTTTTCTTGCAGGGATCGTTGCGGCGTTCGCCGTTCCGAATGAGCCGATCCTCAAGAACCTGATTGACCGGCCGGAGGTCCTGTTCGCGCGCCGCGCTGACAACGGGCGCGTGATCGACGCCGATACGGAATGCATCGGCCTCAGCATCGGGCTCGATCTGACCGCTCCGCGAGCGCCGCTCCCGAGCCGCGCGGTCAACGCGCAGAGCCTTCTCGGCTGCGATGCGATCCTGCCATGGGTCAGCGATCCAACATCACAGCGCGTGCAGGATTATTTCCGCTATTGGCACGGCTATCTCGTCATCGCGCGGCCGGCGCTCGCGCTGATGCCGTATAACGACCTGCGCGGATATCTCTTCACCCTCTCAGTCGGCCTTTTCGGTTGGTTGTTGTGGCGCATCAGCGAAGATTTCGGAGCCAAGGCCGCATTAGCGATCGCCGCGCCCTTCATCGTCATCAATGCGATGGGGCTGTTTGTCGTCGTAACGAAAGCCGTCACCTGGCTCCTTGCGGTCGGCGCGGGGTTGGCGCTCAGCCGGCGCAAGGATCCGGGGCCGCCCTTGACGCTGTTTTTCGTGCTTGGCGCCCTGACCGCCTATTTCGACTTTTTCACCGCGCCTGCATTCATCTTCTTCTTCGCGGCGTTCGTTTGGGCGCTCTACGAACGCCGCGCGGCGCGCATCCCGCGCTGGAAGGAACTCTTGCTGAACGGCGTTTTCTGGAGCGCCGGATGGGCTGGATTCATTGTGATCAAGATCGCGATCGCGGCAGCCGTTCTCGACGCCGATGTCTGGCGCAATTTTATTGACGCGGTGTTGTTCCGCGTCCGCGGTGAAACCGATTATGTCGACAGCCTCCTCCCGGGCGCCGCGATCTACGAAAATTTTGCCGCGATGAAGACGTTCTGGGGGCCGGTCGCCGTCATCACTTTCGTCATCTTGCCGTTTGCGACGAAAGCGCGCCGCCGGCGCTGGGCGGCGCTGATAAAAGCGCGCAGCGTCTTTCTTGGCGTCGCCCTCGCGCCGATCGCTTGGCTCGAACTGTTTACGAACCACACTCAAATCCACGCGGCGTTCACGCAAATTAATTTCGCCCCGGCCTTCATGCTGGCGGCGCTCGTGGCGGCGGGACATTCGACAATAATCGCCGGCGACGCTTGATCGCATTCCCGGCGATCACCATCTAACGCGTGAAAGGGGTCTTGACTGATGAAGACATCCTCGCGTCTCAAAGCGGCGCTTCTCGCCGGCGCCGCGCTGACAATGGCGACGACCGTCTCCCACGCCGCGGACCGCCCGCCCATTGAACCGGCGCGCATCGAACATGCCGCGACGCTCGCCGATCATGGCGGCGATGAAGCGGCCGCCCCGTCGAGCCCCGCCAGAAAATGGGCGATCGCCGGCTTTGCTGCGGCGGCGCTCGCGGGCGTCGCCCGCCTGATCGGTTGGCGGCGCATCCGCGCGGCGGCGCAGGCGGCCGGACCGGCAGTTGCAAACGCCGCGAAAGCCGTCGCTTCCGGAACCTCTGAACTGGTGCGGGCGGTCGGCCGCGCGATCATCTCGCCGATCCGGCTTGCGGTCCTGGCGGCGGGTCTTGCTCTGGTCGCCCTGACCGGCATTGGCCTATACGACATCGAGTGGGCGGCAGGCCTCGTCTTCGGCGCGCTCGTCACTTTGTCTGTCATGATCGGCGCCGGAAAGGCGCGAAAAGCGCTTTCCGTCTGGCGATCGACAGCGCGCCCTTAATGATTGATTAACCAATAAAAACAATGACTTAAATTATCGCAAGGTTGGTAATGCCGCATTTCCGCCGCATTGGGGCGCTATAGTCATCATCAGCTTCATAGAGCCTCTTTGACGCTTCCTGCACCCAGAACCGCCCGGTCTCGCGCCCCCCGCACCCCCTGAGACCGGGCGGCTTTCATTTTGCGAAACCCCAAACGGACGCAGCCCGCCGTGGACCGTTCGTCGGAATGTCCCGGCCTTGAAGGCAGTCGCTTCAACCTTCGGCCGTTTTTGTTGCGTCCTTGGAGCGCATCACGATAGGCAGACCGGATGCCTTCCATCCGAATTGCGCCATCGATTCTCTCTGCGGATTTCTCGCGCCTCGGCGAGGAAATCGCCGCTGTCGCCGCGGCGGGCGCCGACTTCATCCATGTCGACGTCATGGACGGCCATTTCGTCCCCAACCTCACCATCGGGCCGCTCGTTATCCGGGCGATCAGGAAGGCGACGACATTGCCTTTCGACGTGCATCTGATGATTTCGCCGGTCGACCCTTACATCGATGAGTTCGTGAAGGCGGGCGCTGACATCCTGACGGCGCATCCGGAGGCGGGCCCCCACCTTCATCGGACCGTCCAGGCGATCAGGGCGGCAGGCGCAAAACCCGGCGTCGCGCTCAATCCTGGAACGCCGGTCGCCGCGATCGAGCCGGTGCTCGACGACGTCGATCTCGTTCTCGTCATGAGCGTCAATCCGGGTTTCGGCGGCCAGGCGTTCATTCGCTCGCAGCTGAAGAAGATTGAAATCATCCGTAAACTGATCGACGCTTCCGGCCGAAACATCATGCTTGAAGTCGACGGCGGCGTAAACGCTGAGACAGCGAAAGAGGTCATTGCCGCCGGCGCGGACGTGCTTGTGGCGGGTTCGGCGGTGTTCAAGGGCGATCCGAAATCCTATGCGGCGAATATCGCGGCGTTGAAGGGCTCAAGGTAGAGTGGCGTCGACATCGGGAAAACGGTCGGATCAGGCGCTTGCTGAGCGGGTCGTCGCCCATGTTCAGCGCGCATGGGGCGAGAGCCCGTTCTATCAGGCCCAGCTTGACGGCCCCGCGCCGGACCGTCTCGCCGTAAAGCCCGTCGATCCCTATGGCGCGGACAAGGCGCTCGGGGAATCATTGCTCGCGGGCCGGCTGTCGATCGGCGCCCAATCGGTCGATTGCGAGGGCGAGCTTGAGCGCCTCTGGACGCTCGCCGGCCGCGACGGCCCATTGCATGATTTTCTCCACCGGTTTGTCTGGCTCCGACATTTGGCGGCGCTTGGTCAGCGCGGACGCGATCCGGCGCAGCGCCTCGCCGAAGCGTGGTTCGCTGCGAATGAGAAATGGTCGCCTGACAGCTGGGAGCCCTATACGACCGGCGAGCGGCTGATCCATCTTTGCTGTCACGGGCAAGTGGTCCTCGCGCGCGGCGACGCCCTTTGGCGCAGCCGCGTGCTGACATCGATGGCGCGCCAGACGCGCCATCTTGCACGCTCCGGACACCGCGCGGGCGCGGCCCATGAACGCCTGCTGACGGCGATGGCGCTGACGGTCGCCGCGCTGGCGCTGCCAGGATGCGATTCCGCCGCTGAAAAGGGACTGGAACTCTTGCGGCGCGAATTGCGGTTGCAGATCCGACCGGACGGCGGGCATGTCAGCCGAAATCCGTCCCGGCAACTGGAACTCGTCGTCAGATTGCAGATGGTGCTGAAGGGTCTTGAAGCGCGGCGAATGACGACGCCTGGATTCCTGCGCCACATCATCGGACGCGCGGCGGCGCACGCGCAGCTGTTTCGCGCAGGCGACGGCCGCCTCGGCGTTTTTAACGGCGGTTATGAGGATGACGGCGCGGCGTTGGCCTCCGCCCTCGAGGCGATCGAGGTGGGCGCCGAGCCGACCGGATTTGCGCGCCATTCGGGTTTTCAGCGCCTTGAAGCGGCGCGCAGCGTCATTATCGCGGACATTGGCGCGGCGCGCGGCGGCGCCGCCACGCCCGGCGGTTTTCAAAGCGGCGCCTCGTTCCATTTTTCTTCGGGCCGCAGCCGCATTATCGTCAATTGCGGCGCCGGCGCGCATTTGCCGGGCGAGTGGGGAACGGCGCTGCGGCAAGCGGCGGCGCACTCAACGCTTTCGACCGAGCCGCGCGAGGCCGGCGCCGTTCTCTTCAGGAACGCCGTCATCACCCATCGGCGTGCGGAAGACATGCGCGGCCATCTTCTCGAAATTGAACGGGTCTTCAGCGTTGAGGGCGGCGCCATGCAGCATGTCAGGCGTTTCTATCTCGCCGCGCGCGGCGATGATCTTCGCGGCGAGGACACCCTGGTCAACGCCGTTCCCGCCATTCGCAACGGCTGGCGACTTCGGTTCCATCTTCATCCGGGCGTCAAGGCGTCTCACGCGCGCGACGGAAAATCGATCATTCTCGCCCTGCCGAACAAGGAAGGCTGGCGATTTAGGACAAATTGCAAAGAGCTTGCGCTCGAGCGCAGCATCTATTGCGGCGACGGCGGGCTGCCGCAGTCGACTGAACAAATTGTCATCAGCAGTCCGGGAGCGGAAGCGTCACCGGGCGGCGATTGTGTAGTACGGTGGAGTTTTCGCCGCATGGACGCGGCCTGATCGCGGCGCCGGCCGTAGAACCGCATGGAGCCCCGCCCCTTGTTCAGGAAATTCTTTGCCGGGTCGAAGGCGGCGAAGCGGACGCCGAAATCGGTCGAAGATTTCGACATCGCCGAACTGCTCGACAGGCCGCAGCGACGCATCGATCAGCGCGCCGCGCGGAAATTCATCAGCGGCAAGCGCGTTCTGGTCACCGGCGCCGGCGGCACGATCGGCTCCGAACTCGCCCGTCAGACGGCCGCCTTCGAGCCGGCGCGCCTCGCGCTGCTCGATAATTCGGAATTCAATCTCTACCAGATCGATATGGAGCTTCGCGAGAAGGGGCTCGGCGCCGATCTTTTCTCCACCCTGACGGACATCTGCAAGGCGGAACATCTCGCGCGCGTCTTCGATATCGTGATGCCGGAAATCGTCATTCATGCCGCCGCCTACAAACATGTGCCGATCGTCGAAGAAAATCGCTGCGCCGCCGCGATGGTGAACGTGACGGGCGCAAAGCTCGTGTTTGACGCCGCGACGCGCGTCAAAGCTGAGACAGTCGTCTTCATTTCGACGGACAAAGCGGTCAATCCGTCAAGCTTCATGGGCGCGACCAAGCGTATCGCGGAATTGTACGCGCAGGCGCTCGACGTCGCGCAAAGCGACACAAGATTCACGACCGTGCGATTCGGCAACGTCTTCGGGTCGACCGGCTCCGTCGCGCCCTTGTTTGCGCGCCAGATCGCGGCGGGCGGGCCGATCACGGTCACGCATCCAGACATCAAGCGCTTTTTCATGACGACGAAGGAGGCGGTGCAGCTCGTGCTTCAGGCGGCGAGCCTTGAGAGCGGCGAGAAATCCATCGTCACCCATGACGGGCGAATCTTCGTGCTGGACATGGGCGAGCCCGTTCTCATTCTGGACCTTGCAAGGCGCATGATCGAAGCGTCCGGCCTCGTATCCGGCAAGGACATCGAAATCAAATTCACGGGCCTTCGCCCTGGCGAGAAATTATTTGAGGAGATTTTTCTCGATACGGACAAGCTGATCAAGACGGGCGCTGACGGCGTGCTCCTCGGCGCGCCGGCGATGATCGATCTGCCGCTCCTCAATCCGCGCCTTACTGAAATCGTAAGGGCGGCGCAGGCCGCCGACCAGAAATCGCTCGACGAGGCGGTCCATGCGCTGGTGCCGGAGTTCTCGCCGGCGCTCGGCGAGGGCAGAAGCGCCGAACAGCCCAGCGGCAAGCGCTGACGGCGTCAAGCTTGTCGACGCCTCTTTCGGCGGCTAAACCACGCGCGAAATCTTGGGAGCTCTCCATGATTGTGACGCCCGTCCGGCGCGCCCTTCTTTCCGTTTCAGACAAGACGGGCCTTGAAGCTTTCGCAAAGCGGCTTGCGGCGCGCGGCGTCGAGCTGGTGTCGACGGGCGGCACGGCGAACGCGCTGCGGAGCGCGGGATTTGCGGTGCGCGATGTTTCGGATCTGACCGGCTTTCCCGAAATGATGGACGGCCGCGTCAAGACCTTGCACCCGAAAGTGCATGGCGGTCTGCTCGCGTTGCGAAACGACCCTCAGCATCTCGCCGCGATGAAGGCGCACGACATCCTCCCGATCGATCTTCTCGTCGTCAATCTGTACCCGTTCGAGAAGACCGTCGCGGCGGGCGCCGATCACGATAGCTGCGTCGAGAATATCGACATCGGCGGGCCGGCGATGATCCGCGCGGCGGCGAAGAACCATGCGGATGTCGGCGTCGTCGTCGACCCGGAGGATTACGACGCCGTCGCTTCGGAGATCGAGACGACAGGCGGCCTTGCCGGCGACACGAAGAAACGGCTTGCGGCGGCGGCCTATGCGCGGACGGCGGCTTACGACGCCGCGATTTCAAGCTGGTTCGCGGGCGTTCTCGGCGACGGGTTTCCCAAACGCTTCGCCATCGCCGGAACGCGCGTTCAGACCCTTCGCTACGGCGAAAATCCGCATCAGGATGCTGCGTTCTACGCAAGCGGCTCGCCGCGCTACGGCGTCGCGACGGCGCGCCAGCTGCAGGGCAAGGAGCTTTCCTACAACAATCTGAATGACACAGACGCCGCCTACGAACTGATCGCCGAGCTTGGG
The DNA here is from genome assembly GCA_902826095.1 of uncultured Alphaproteobacteria bacterium. Classification (GTDB taxonomy): domain Bacteria; phylum Pseudomonadota; class Alphaproteobacteria; order Caulobacterales; family Parvularculaceae; genus Amphiplicatus. The sequence continues at coordinate 14,618 of CADEDN010000007.1, forward strand.
AACGACAAGCCGGCCGTCGCCATCATCAAGCACGCCAATCCTTGCGGCGTCGCGGCTGCGGCGACGATGGGCGGGGCGTACGACCTTGCGCGGCGCTGCGACCCGGTGTCGGCGTTCGGCGGGATCATCGCGCTCAACCGCCGGCTTGACCGCGCGACGGCGGAGAAGATCACGGCGATCTTTTCCGAAGTCATCATCGCGCCGGACGTCGATGACGAGGCGCTCGAAATCCTGAAGGCGAAGAAGAATCTGCGCGTGCTCGCCGCCGGCGGAATTCCGGACCCCGCCGAAAAGGGGCTTGTGATGCGGCCTTTGGCCGGCGGCTTTCTCCTGCAATCGCGCGATTGCGGGCGGATCTCGGCGGGCGATCTCAAGATCGTGACGAAGCGCGCGCCGACGCCGGCCGAGATGCGCGATCTCGTCTTCGCCTTTCGCGTCGCCAAGCACGTCAAGTCGAATGCGATTGTCTATGTCAAAGATGAAGCGACGGTCGGGATCGGCGCCGGCCAGATGAGCCGCGTCGATTCAAGCCGCATCGCCGCGCAAAAATCGGCAGACGCGGCAAAAGCCGCGGGCCTCCCGCAGCCGCTTGCGGTGGGGTCCGTCGTCGCTTCCGACGCTTTCTTTCCGTTTGCGGACGGATTGCTCTCGGCGGCGGAGGCGGGCGCGACCGCGGTCATTCAGCCCGGCGGATCGATGCGGGACGACGAGGTCATCGCCGCCGCGGACAAGGCAGGGCTCGCCATGATCTTCACCGGCATGCGTCATTTCAGGCATTGATCCCATGAAAAAGATCGCTCTCCTTCTCGCGCTTTTAGCCGCCGCCTGCGCGTCCGGCCCCAAGCCCGAAACGCCCGCCGCGCCGACGACGAAACCGATCGTCATCGGCGAACAGCGCCTGCTTAAATCGGCCGCGCTCGGCGATGAACGCGAGATCAACGTCTTTCTGCCGCCGTCCTATGCGCAGACGCAAAAACGCTATCCCGTCGTCTATCTGATCGACGGCGCGCTCGATCAGGATTTCCATCATATCGCGGGCCTTGCGCAATACGGCGCCTTGAGCTCTGCCTTCGATGAACTGATCGTCGTCGGGGTGCAGACGAAGGATCGGCGCGCCGAGCTCACCTGGCGGTCGGCCGATCCCGCCGAGAATCGCGATTTCCCGACCAATGGGAACAGCGCGGCGTTTCGGAAATTCCTCGTCGACGAAGTGAAGCCGCTGATCGAGAAATCCTATCGCGCCAGCGGCGAGGACGCGTTGTTGGGAGAAAGCCTCGCCGGGCTCTTCATCGTCGAGACATTTCTCAAACACCCGAAATCGGCGGACGGCTATATCGCCATTTCGCCGAGTCTCTGGTGGGATTTCGGATCGCTCGGGAAATCGGCGAAGAAGATCCTCGACGATTTCCCGAAGGGCGAGAGGGAAATATACCTCGCGATCGCCAATGAAAAAGGCGCCATGCGCGACGGCGTGCTTGCGGTCGTCGCCGCGCTGAAAAAGGAAAAGCCGAAAGGCGTCGCCTGGACGTTCTCCGACCGTCGCGACCTTGAGCACGCGACGATCTATCACCGCGAGGCGCTTGAAGCGCTTATCTGGGCGTTTCCGCGAAAGCCGGCGGAGTAGGGGCGAACGCGCCGCGCACAGCAGTCGGAGCGGCGGCGCGCCTGCTCCTTACCTGCCGCCCGCGCGCTCGACGAGGTCGGCGAGTTTCGTCGACATCAGCGAGAGCTTGCCGACGCTCATGCCGGCGCCGATGTCGAGATCAGCCATGAATTTTTCATAGCGCTCGACGGCGAGCGCGTTCGTGGCGCGCCATTCGTTGAACAGCGCATCGAGCCAGCTTGCCGCCGCGCCTTTGGGTTCGCTCTTTGCGAACGCCGCGATCGCCCGCGTCAGCGCGGATTGACGCAGCGAGAGCTCCTCCGTCAGGCGTCGGACCGCAAGCTGGTCGAAATGGCCGCCGGGAGCGGCGGCGCGCGCCGCCGCGCGCGCCGGTTCGACCTGGAAGCGATGGCCGACTGCGAAGAACAGCCCGCCGACGGCGCCCGCCGACCATTTGGTCGATTGCGAGAGATTGACGATGTCGAAGGCGAATTCGAGCGCCGGCATCAATGCGGCCTGCTCGGCGAGCGATTGCGGCGCGCCGCGCTCTTTCCATTGCGCGATGCGCGCGCGAAGGCTTTGCGCGGCCGCCGGCGGCAAAATGTCGGGAAGCGCCTTCTTCAACGTCTGGATCGGCTCCTTGTATTGATCGACAAGGCCCTTGACGCCGCGCTTTGCGAGGGCGTTTGACGCTTCGACGTCGCTGACGATCTTGTTGACCTGCTCGCTCAGGAGATCGACGGCGGCGTTGTAGAGATCGGTCTGAAGCGCCGCCGGCGCTTTGTTGTCGAGCGCGTCGACGCCGGCGCCGTAATCGCGAAGCTCGAGGATGCGCCGCGCCGCTTCATAGCTGAGAGCGATGTCGCCGATGCCGGCGCCGGAGACCTCCATCAGCTGGTTGACGAATGTCGCGCCGCAAGTGTCGACGATCTCGTTCGACATGCGGGTCGCGATAATTTCGCGTTTCAGCCGGTGGCCGGCGATCGCCATCTTGAATTTGTGCGTTTCGTCCGGGAAATAAAAGTCGAGTTCACGCTCGAAGGACGGGTCGTCCGGCGCTTTTGTCTCGAGAAGCTCCTCGTAAATGTGCATCTTCGCGTATGCGAGGAGCACCGCGAGCTCCGGCCGCGTCAGGCCTTGCCCCATGGTCTTGCGCGCCGCGACCGATTTGTCGTCTGGCAGGCCCTCAACGACGCGGTCGAGGCGCCCTTCAAGTTCGAGCGCTTTCATGAACCGTCCGTAGGCGTCGATATCCTGCGCCGCTGTCACCTGCATCAGGGAAAGCGCGCGCGTCTGGTCGTAATTGTGCGCAAGCACATGCTGCGCCACGCCCTCGGTCATCTTCTTCAGAAGGTCGTTTCGCGCCGCGGCTTTGAGTTCGCCGTTTTCGATCGCCGCCGACAACAAGATCTTGATGTTGACTTCGTGGTCCGACGAATCGACGCCCGCCGAATTGTCGATCGCGTCGGTGTTAAGCCGCCCGCCCCGGAGCGCGAAGGCGATGCGGCCGGCCTGCGTGAGGCCGAGATTTGCGCCTTCGCCGACAACTTTCATGCGCATTTCGTCCGAGGATATCCGGATTGCGTCATTGGCGCGATCGCCGACGCGCGCATTATCCTCCTGCGGCGCCTTGAAATAGGTGCCGATGCCGCCGAGCCAGAAAAGCTCGACGGGGAGTTTCAGGATCGCGCGCATGATTTCCTGCGGCGTCGCGCTGTCCGCGTTCATTTCGAGCAGCGTCTTCATTTCCGCCGAGAGCGGGATCGATTTCAGATTGCGCGAGAAGACGCCGCCGCCCTTCGAAATCAGTTTCGGATTATAGTCGGCCCAGGACGATCGCGGCAGATCGAAGATCCGCTTGCGCTCGGCGAAGGATTTGGCGGCGTCCGGGTTCGGGTCGATGAAAATGTCGCGATGATCGAAAGCGGCGAGCAGCCTTATGTGCTCGGACAGCAGAATGCCGTTCCCGAACACGTCGCCTGACATGTCGCCGATGCCGGCGACCGTGAACGGCTCCGTTTGAATGTCCTTGCCGAGTTCGCGGAAGTGGCGTTTCACGGCTTCCCAGCCGCCGCGCGCGGTGATGCCCATCACTTTGTGATCATACCCGGCCGACCCTCCCGACGCGAAAGCGTCGCCGAGCCAGAAACCGTATTCCGCCGAGATCCCGTTCGCCGTGTCCGAGAAGGTCGCCGTGCCTTTGTCGGCGGCGACGACGAGATAGGGATCGACATCGTCCCAGCGGACGACGTTTTGCGGCGTCAAAGTCTTGCCGCCGACAATATTGTCGGTGATGTCGAGCAGGCTGCGGATGAAAAGCATGTAGGCGGCGCGACCTTCCTCAAACACCGCATTGCGATCGCCGCCGGCCGGCAATTGCTTTGGGTAAAATCCGCCCTTTGAGCCGGTCGGAACGATGACGGCGTTCTTCACCCGCTGCGCTTTGACGAGGCCGAGCACTTCTGTGCGGAAATCCTCCCGGCGATCCGACCAGCGCAGGCCGCCGCGCGCCACCGCGCCGAAGCGAAGATGCACGCCGTCGACCTTCGGCCCCGACATGAATATCTCTCGATAGGGCCGCGGCTCAGGAAGGTCGGCGACGTCCTTTGAGACGATCTTGAAGGAAATATAGGATTTGAAACCGCCGGTTTCGTCGCGCTGATAATAATTCGTCCGCGAGGTGGCGAGAAGCAGATTGAGATACCGACGCAGAATTCGGTCTTCGTCGAGACTCTGGACGCTGTCGAGCAGTCCGGCGACGCGCGCCACCGCGGCGGCGAGTTCCTTTTCCCTGGACTCTTTATTGGCGGGGCCGGCGGGATTAAAGCGCGCATGAAACGCGGCGATCAGCGCGCGGGCGATTTCCGGATGTTTCGAAAGCGTTTCTTCGATGTAGCTTTGTGAAAACGGGATGCCGGCCTGAAGCAGATATTTCGCCGCGGCCCGGAGATACCAGGCCTCGCGCCAGTTAAGGCCGGCGCATACGACAAGAGCGTTGAAGCCGTCGTCCTCGGTCCGCCCCTCGATAACCGCGCTGAACGCGTCTTCGAGCAGCTTTCTGACGGCCGCAGCATCGATCTTGCGGCCAAGCCTGTCTTCCGCACGAAAATCGTGAATCCAGAAGGCCGCGTTTTCTTCGCCCGGTCTGATCGCATAACCGTTCTCCTGAACGACGTTGAGGCCGAGATGCTCAATGGGCGGAATGAGGCTCGACAGTTTCAAGGCGCCGCCGCGGCAATAGAGCTTGATGTTGATCTCGGTTTCCTTGTCGCTCGAGCGACGAAACACCCTCTGTGCGAGGCGCGCTTCGCCCATGCCCTCAATCACCGCGATGTCGTCGAGCGCCTCGGGCGGCGCGATCTGTTCGCGATAGGCGGCGTCGAAGGCGTATTCCCAGCGTTTGAAGAGGCCAAGCGGCGTCGCGCCCTCATGCGCCGCCCGCAGCGCGTCAAGGAGACCGTCAGACCAGTTTTGCGTCAGGTCGCGGATGCGGCGCGTCAGTTCGGCGACGCTTGGGCCGTCTCCGGCGCCGGGGCTGATCCCGATGATATAGTGAACGCGAACGAGGGAAGCCTCGCCGAAATGCGGATTGAAAGCGGCGACATGCCCGCCATAGCCCTTTGCGAGCGTTTCGCCTATCGCCTCGCGCACGGCGGATGAAAAGCGGTCGCGCGGCACATAGACGAGCGCAGAGACGAAGCGGTCAAATCGGTCGCGCCGGACGAACACTTTCGTTCTCGGCCGCTTGTAAAGGCGCAATATGCCGAGCGCGGTTTCGCGAAGCGTCTCGACGTCGCTCTGCAGCATTTCGTCGCGCGGGAAGGTCTCGAGAATATGCACAAGCGCCTTGGAGTTGTGTCCGCCCGCACGAAATCCCGCGCCTTCAACCGCTTTGCGCTCCTTGACCCGCAGGATCGGAATGTCCGATGCCGGACGGTTGTACATGTCTGACGTCAACAGCCCGACGAACCGCTCTTCTCCGGTCACCTTTCCGGCGTCGTCATAGGTCTTGACGCCGACATAATCCATGTGGACCCGACGATGGACGGTCGAGCGGGCGTTCGCCTTGGTGATGATCAGCGGATCGTTCGAGACCATGAATGCGGCGACGGACGGCGACAGTTCGCCCTCATCGGAGAAAGTCGTCTTGAGAACGCGCCTGGCGCTGTCTTTCAGGATGCCAAGATCGCCCGTCTCGTCGCGTGTGAACGTCTTTTTCGCGCCTTTTGCAGCGAAATCATAGCGGCGCACGCCTAGAAAAGTGAATTTGTTCTCCCAGAGCTTGTTGAGGAATGCGACCGATTCTTCGAGCGTTTCCCGGTCGACGCCTTTGGGCTTGGCGCGTTCAAGCTGGTCGATCGCCTTGCGCATGCGCGCGCGCATTTTTTCGTAGTCGGCGACGGCGACGGCGACATCTGCAAGAACCGCGCGGATGTCGGTTTCAATATCCGCAATCTCCGAATCCTCGACCGGCGGATCCATTTCGGCGTGAATCATCGATTCAGGGATCGTCGTCGCGTCGCTGTCGATGACGCGGGCGCCTTTGGCGTCGCGGGCGACATTGACGACCGCGTTGACGAAGAACGAAACCGGCTTGCCGGCTTCCGCGAGCGCCGACGTCACGCTGTCGACAATGAACGGCATGTCGTCCGCGGCGATCTCGAGAACGAGCCGCGTTTCACGCCAGTCGGCGCCCTTGTGCAGGGAGAGGCTGACGCTCGGCGCGCCCTTCTTGCGCTTCTCCGTCGCCTTCCACGCGCCGATCGCGCGCGCGAGAAGACTCGCAGGCTCGTCCCAATGGCGATCCTCGCCGGTTGCAAATCGCACCAATTGCTCGACATAGTTTTCAAACGCCGGCGCGAGATCGCCTTTTTTCGTCCTGGGGGAGTCCTTGTGAACGCGTGCAAGGTCGAGGACTTTCTTGAGTGTTTTGGTGTCCGCGACGGAATGAAAGCCTTCAGCCATTGTGATACCTCCCGCGGCCGCAATGCGGCGCCGACCAGCCCTTGAATGCGGCGGGTTTTGCGGGGCGTCTTAGCTTAACGCCATGGTTGAAGTCTAACGGAATGCGCGCGCTGACGGGCGCTGCGTCATGACGCGGCGGCGCGTCCCGCGATGGTCTGGCCGGTTTCAGCGGCGGCGCGGAGCGTGTCGCGCCGCACGAAATTCGTGCGGGGAAACCGCATTGTCGCGCGTTTTTCCACAATGCCGGCGGCGTAGAGGACGGCGCCAGCCGCCGCCATTTCGACGACAAACACGACAAGCGTCAGGGTTGAAGGTCCAAAAGTCGCCGCGGCGGCGCCGGCAATCGCCAGAGATGCTGGAAGACCCGCGGCGATCGCGGTCGGGCGGTGCGCCGAGTGAAAGGCGGCGGCGCCGATCGCCGCAATCACCATTAGGGACAAGGTCTCGATCGCCGCTCGGTCGCTGGTCCCATCGGGCAGCAATAGGAACGCCCCGGCGCCGAAGGCGGCGCTGACGGCGGCAAGCGTTGACGTGTAATAGGCTCGCCAGCGAAACGGCCGCGATGCGATGCGATCGCCGCGACGAAATTCCTTGCGATAGCGGCGGCACAGGTAGAGTGCGCCGAAAATCAACGCCGCCCAAATCGCCGCCCGGATCGGAATCGGGCGCGCGATAACGATGCCGATATAGATCGACACGCCCGCGAACAGCGCGAGGCCCGATCCGCCCCACCGCGACAGCTGGTCGACGAGGTGGAGGCGGGCGGCGCGGGAAATCTGTTTTTTGGGCGGCGCCGGCAGCGAAGCGGCGGCGTCGGCCGCGATCGACTGCAGTTCCTGAACTGTTTTGCCGGCGTGCGCGGGCGGGACAGGATTGGTCTCAGTCATTGCGGCGCCGCCTCCCTGGGTACGGCGCCACTTGGCGACGCCCAGCGTTAACGAGTCGTTAAGAAACGCGGAAGTTGAGGTGATTTGCCGGCGCCGTCTACGCGCCCGCCGGGTCCCATCCGGCCGGCGCGAGTTCAAAGCCCGCAAATTCAAATCCGGGCGCGACGGTGCAGCCGACCAGCGTCCAAGCGCCGAGCGGCTCCGCTGACTGCCAGTAGCGCGCAGGCACGATCGCCTGCGGGCGTTCGCCGGCGAGCACATCAGGACCAAGCGCGATAAGGTCCGCCCCCGCTGGTCCGGCGATCGAAAGCTGCAACGGATCGCCCGCGTAATAGTGCCAGATTTCAACGGCGTCGATGCGATGCCAGTCTGAGCGCTCGCCCCTGCGAAGAAGGTAATAGATCGCGGTCGACCGCGCCCTGCCGCCTGCTTGCGGTTCGTCGCGAAAGGTCTCGGCGTAATGGCCGCCTTCAGGATGCGGCTTTAAGCCGAGCGCGGCGATGATCGCGTCGGCCGACATGCGCTATTCGGATTTCTCGTCGCCATAATAGGCTTCAATTTCGATCCCGGCCTGTCGAAGCTCTCCGCGCAGGGTCAGCGCGTCGATGTCGTAGGGATCGATCGTCAACGCCGCGACCACATCGTCCGCCGCCTCGATATCCTTGCCGAGCGCCCGCCGCGCGCGGGCGCGTATCACATAGGCCTCGGCGGAGGTGACGCCGGCCTTCTCGGCCGCGGTGACGGCGTCGGCGGCGGCCTGCCACTCGCCGCCTTCCGCGTATATTCTCGCCGCGACAAAATCGAGCTCCGGCAGGACCGGCGCCATCGCCTTCGCGGCTTTCATCGACTTCTCCGCCTGCTGAAGATCGCCGGCCTCGGCCCAGGCGAGCGCCGCTTCGGCGAGGAGCCTTGCGCGCGAGCGCTGATCGCCCGCGTCGCGGCGTTCCGCGATCTCGGTCAGCCGGATCGCCGCGAGTTTTGGAAACCCGGCGGCGAGATCGGCGATCGCAAGACAATGAAGCGCCGGCGCGCCGCCGCCGCCCGACGCCCAGCTTTCCGCCGCCCGGCGCCCGCTCGGGACGTCCTCAGCGACGAGCTTCACGCATTCGGCGAAACGCTCGGTCGTGCCGCCGATCTGGTCGAGATAAGCCGGCAGCAACGTCGCTTCCGGCGTCAGCATGAAGGCGAGCGGGAGGAGGATGGTCATGGCGCGATCGTAGACGCGCGGATTGCGGCGGGAAAGGGGCCATGCCTCGCAGGTCGTCTTCCGGCGCGGCTTGCCGGTGAGGATACTCTCCCGTCAAATCCGCATAGGATGGAGCATCCAACAGGAGCCAATATGCGCACCGCCATCGCCTTCTTCGCCGCCTCCGTCATCCTCTTTTCATCATCGCTTGCCGCGGATGCGCCCGTTCGCGCCCGCGATCTCGGCGTGCCGTTCGATGGAACGCCGGGGCCGCTGAATGCGATCACCGATGTCGCCGGCGTCGAGGTCGGCCACAAGACGATCATCAAAGGCTCGGGAAAACTGAAGCGCGGCAAGGGACCGGTCCGGACCGGCGTCACCGCGATCCTGCCGCGCGGTCGCACCTATGATCCCGTTTTCGCCGGCTGGCACGCGCTCAACGGCAATGGCGAAATGACCGGGACGACGTGGATCACGGAATCCGGATTTCTCGAAGGCCCGGTGATGATCACCAACACCCACTCCATCGGCGTCGTGCACGACGCTGTCATCGAATGGCAGGTGAAGAACAAATTCTACGAAGCGCTGCCGGGCGAGCCCGATGTCTTCTGGTCGCTGCCGGTCGTCGCGGAGACTTGGGACGGCGATCTCAACGACATCAACGGCTTTCACGTGACGAAAAAGGACGCCTTTGACGCGCTCGACGACGCAAGGCCGGGCCCTGTCGCGGAAGGCAATGTCGGCGGCGGAACGGGCATGATCACGCATGAATTCAAGGGCGGGATCGGCACGGCCTCGCGCGTGATTGCCAAAGACGACGGCGCATTCACCATTGGGGCGCTTGTCCAGTCGAACTATGGCGTGCGCAGAACGATGCGGATCGCCGGCGTTCCGATCGGAGAGGAAATCGCGGATCTCCTTCCGGGAAATCCGAAAACTGACGAACAGGGCTCGATCATCGTCGTCATCGCAACCGACGCGCCGCTTCTGCCGCATCAGTTGCGGCGCGTCGCGCAGCGCGCGTCGCTCGCCCTCGGCCGCATGGGCAGCTACGCGTCAAACGGCTCGGGCGACATCTTCATCGCGTTTTCGACGGCGAACTCGAAGGCCGCCTATCGGACCGCCAACCAGAAAGTCGACTTTGTTCCGAATGATTCCCTCGGGCCGATTTTTCTCGCCGCGGTCGAGGCGACGGAGGAAGCGATCGTCAACGCGCTGGTCGCGGCTGAAACCATGACCGGGATTAACGGCTACACCGTGCATGAATTGCCGCACGACCGTCTGCAGGCGGCGCTGAAGAAATATGGCCGCCTTGGTGAGCCGCAACAATGAAAAGGCCGCCGGTCTGACGGCGGCCCCTTCAGCAGGAAGTCCGGTGCAAGGACCTTAGGCTGGTTTCTTTCGACGCATCGCAAAGCCGATGCCGGCAAGACCAGCGAGCATCAAAATGCTCGCCGCGGGGATCGGCGTCGCCAACGCTTCGATGTCGAAGGCTTCAAGGGTGAATGTCGACGGATGGCTGCCGCCGCGCCGCATGACGATGACGGAGTCGGTCAAGGTCATGCCGCCGATCTTCGAGAAATGATAGGCGACGCCGTTAACGACCAGCGTCTTGCGGGTCTTGGTCATGTCGCCCGGATCGCCGTCATTGAATTTGAGGTTGGTGATCTTGAAATCGCCATTGATGTGGATCGCTGTGAACGACGCGCGTTCGGCCGCGATCGCGACCCGAGACGAATTCGGCTGCAATGACCGCCATCGGCCGCCCGATCGCGCAAGATCTTCGTCAGGAAAGAAGTCTCGCGCGAATGCGGGCGTGAAAAACTGGATGGTGACCGGGCCAAGGTCGATCAGGCCGTTGGCGGGAACGCCGCCATTCCTGGCGATCACATCGGCCAGAACGATCGTCTTCGCCGAGGCGGCGCCGGCGAGCGCGCCGAGCGCGGCGAAAACGCTTAAGATGATCCGCTTCATTTGACTTGCTCCATTAAAGCGGGGCGGACAACAGCGCCCAGCCTGGCTGCGAGCTGCAGCCTGTCGCCGACAAAATCGTGTCAGAAAGGTAATGATAAGGTTAACGCCTTCGAATCAGGGTCAAAAAATCCGCGTTTTGCGTTAACGCTTCGCTCGCCCGAACAGACTGGATGCCAATGGCTGTCTCTATCGCCGACCCGATCACGCTGCCTTGCGGCGTCCGGCTGAAGAACCGGCTCGTCAAGGCGGCGATGACCGAGGGGCTCGCCGATGCGGCGAACCGCGCGACCTCCCGCCACGAAACGCTCTACCGCCGATGGGCTGAGGGCGGGGCGGGTTTGCTCATCACCGGCAACATCCAGATCGACCGCCGCTATCTCGAACGGCCGGGCAATGTCGCGATCGACGGCGCGCAGGATGCGGAGGCGCTAAGGCGCCTTGAGCTCTTTGCGGCTTCCGCGGCCGCCGCCGGCGCCGAGATCATGACGCAATTGAGCCATGCGGGACGGCAGACGCCGATCTATGTCAACAAGACGCCGGTCGCACCGTCCGCCGTTGCGCTGGCGCTGCCGGGCGGACAGTTCGGCGCGCCGCGCGCGCTCACCCAGGATGAGATTGTTGACGTCATTGCGCGCTTCGCCAACGCCGCGTCAATCTGCAAGGCGACGGGTTTTTCCGGGGTCGAGGTGCATGGCGCGCATGGCTATCTGATTTCGGAGTTTCTCAATCCGAAGGCCAATCAGCGCACGGATCAATGGGGCGGTTCGCTTGAGAACCGCGCGCGGCTGCTGATCCGCACGGTTGACGTCGTCAGGAAGAAGGTCGGCTCCGGTTTTCCGGTGGCGGTGAAGCTTAATTCCTCCGATTTCCAGAAAGGCGGTTTCGCGTTTGAAGAATGCCTGCAGGTCATCGACTGGCTGAACGAGGTCGGCGTCGATTTCCTGGAGATATCCGGCGGCTCTTACGAGCAGCCGGCGATGATGGACATGGAGGGTCTTGAGCCCGCCGAGGAAAAGCGCGCCTCGACGAAGGAGCGCGAGGCCTATTTCATTCAGTTCGCGGAGGAAGCCGCGCGCGTCGCAAAGATGCCGCTGATGGTCACCGGCGGGTTCCGCTCGCGCGCGGCGATGGACGCGGCGCTCTCCTCCGGCGCCGCCGACCTGATCGGGATCGCGCGCCCGATGTGCGTCGACCCGGATATCTGCGCCAAGCTCCTTTCGGGCGCCGCGGCGGAGGCGGTGCGCCACGAGAATTCCTTAAGGCTCGGCGGCGGATTTTGGGGCCCGAATTCGACGAATGCGACGATCAAGGCGCTCAACGGATTCGCGGCGATGGCCTTCTATTACGAGAATCTCTATCGCCTCGCGGACGGCCGCGAGACCAATGAGAAGATGGCGCTCCTGCCGGCGTTCATCCGATATCAGATGGGCGAGAAAAAGGCGGCGGGGCGACTGGCGCGGTAGAAGCGAAACGCAGAGAATCCAAATCGAAAGCCGACACACTTTGTCATCCCGGACATTTGCGCAGCAAATGATCCGGGATCCCGCGCGGCCGGGGGCCCTTCAATTTCACGGGGTCCCGGATCAATCGCTTTGCGATTGTCCGGGATGACAAATGGGGAAAGATCGTTCGTACACGTCAGGAACAAAAACGGAAACCGCAAATCCTTGTCATCCCGGAAATTCGCGAAGCGAATTATCCGGGATCCTGCGCGGCTGAGGGGCCCTCAATCTCACGGGGTCCCGGATCAATCGCTGCGCAATCATCAAAAAAACCTCTTGCCCAACCGGGGCCGTCCACACATGACAGGGCGGGGTGAAAGGTCGGGAGGGGCGAGAAGGGCCAGTTTCGCGCCCGGCGCGCTAGGCGCGCATCGCCTTGACGATCGCCGTGTCGAGCGTCTGCAGGAACCGCGAGCGGTCCTCTTTTGAAAACGGCCTGTTGCCGCCGGCGGCGGTCGGATCGCCGCTGCCGCGCAGATCCTGCATGATCGCGCGCGTGGCGATCGCCGCGCCGATCGAACTTGCGGTGAACGGTTTTCCCGTCGGGGCGATCACCGCCGCGCCCTTCTTCAGACAGCGATCGGCGAGTAGAATATCGGCGGTGACGACGATCGCGGTCGCGTCGGCGCGCTCCGCAATGTAATCGTCCGCTGCGTCGAACGCGTCGCCGACGATCTCCCGCGCGATCAACGGATGATCCGGGATGCGGATGCCGCCATTGGTCACGACCAGAACCCGCGTCTCGCGCCTGAGCGCGACGCGGTAGATTTCCTCCTTTACGGGACAAGCGTCAGCGTCGATCAGGATGCGGATCGTCATGTCATCGCATGCCGCACCGGCATTTTCTTTATGCCGGACACAAATCCGCCTTCCATATATTCAACCGGGCCGGCCCTCTCGATCGAATGAAGGCGCGGCAACAGGCGGCGAAAGAAGATCTCGACCTCCATGCGCGCGAGATGCTTGCCGAGACAGACATGCGGCCCGTATCCGAAAGCGAGATGCTGATTGACCGGCCGGTCCGGCGTCACGCGATCCGGTTCGGAGAATATCCGCTCGTCGCGCGCCGCCGAGGAAAAGGCGAGCATGATCGTCTCGCCCGCCTTGATCGGGACGCCGGCGATCACGACGTCCTTCGTCGGCGTGCGGAGGAAATGCTTCACCGGCGCGGCGAGGCGGATGAATTCATCGGCCGCCGTCGCGCACAGCGCGGGCTCGGCCTTCAGCCGCGCCATCGCCGACGGATCGTCGATCAGCGCGTTAAGCCCCTCGGCGATTGACGCGCTTGTGGTGTCGTGGCCGGCCGTCGTCACCAGAATGAAATAGGAAAGCTGCTTGAAGCCGTCGATCGGCCGGCCGTCGATTTCGGCGGTCGCCAGCACGCTTGCAAGATCGTCGGTCGGCGCGGCGCGACGCTTTTCGATGAGCGCGTTCACATAAGTTGCGAAATCGCCGATCACCTTGACGACGCCAAGCTCGCCCAGTTCCTGGCCGTAGCCGAGCTCCGGGTCCATGAAGCCGAAAAGCTGCTGCGTCAGTTTCAGGATATGCGCGTCGTCCTCCGGCGGAACGCCCATGATCGAGAGCACGACGCGCAAGGGAAACCAGAAGGCGATGTCCGCCGCGAAATCGCAGCTTCCGTTCATCGCGGCCATTTTGTCGATGAAGAAATCCGCCTGGCGTTCCGTCCGCGCGCGCAGCTTTTCGATATTCGACCGCGAGAAGAAACTCTGGGCGATGAGGCGATGCTTCAGATGCTCGTCGCCGTCCATGTGGACGAGCGTCTTGAGGCCGTTGATGTCGCCGAATTTTTCGAGATTCACTTTCTCCTGCGACAGCGTCTGGAGAATGGTGCGCGGTCCGGCGAGAAAAATCGCGGAATCGTTTTCGATCGCCTTGATGTCGTCATGGCGCGTGACGAGCCAGAAGGCCGGAAATCCGTCCGCCTCGACGCGCGTCACCGGCTGATCGCGACGCAGCCTCGCGAACATCTCATGCAGCCGTCTCGGCGTTGCAAAGGCGGCCGGGTCGGTCAGAGCGATCGGCGACAGGTCGGACACAATCAATCTCCAGGGTTCGAGCCGCTTCATCTAGGCCGGCTCGGCGCGAACGAAAACGGCCGCCCGAGAAGGGGCGGCCGCGTCTTTTGTCCGATTGTCAGCGTCGATCAGGCGGTCTTGCGGCGACGGCGCGCGGCAAAGCCGAGGCCCGCGAGGCCGGAGAGGATCAGCGGCGCCGCGGCCGGAATCGGCACGGCGGCGATGCCGTTCAGATAGAATTGCGAGGGGTTCGCGCCGCCCCAGGCGAGGGTCAGCGTCTGCACGCCCGATATGGTCGCGGCGACGAGGTTTGCAAAAGTCCACTCAACGCCGTTGACCAGCAGCGTATTGCTGCTGGCGCTCAAATCGAAATGCTCGGCGTCCGTGAACGAGAAGCCTGAGAGATCGACCGAGCGCCCGAAATCAAGCGTCACAGAGTCGAATTTGCCGACATTGTCCGAGTTGTTGGCGAGCTTGTTGTTGCACTTCGATCCCGGCCCGCCGGTCAAAATGCAGGCGCCAAGGCCGCCCGGCCGTTTCTGAAAGAGGCCGTCGAGATAGGGATTGCCCCGGCTCGCCGTGATGGTGACGTTAAAGCCGCCGAAATTCTTGGTGTAGCCATTGGCGAGGCCGCCGGGATTGGCCGCGGCTTCGGCGACAAAGTCGATGACTGCCGCCTGCGAGGCGGACAGGGATGCTGCAACCGCGAACAGGGCTGCAACGAGGGTCTTCATGAAACATTCCCCATTGAACTAGGAACTGAACTCGCCGCGAATCACCATGAGTCGCGACATTGCTATTCCGTAACAGATTTGCGGGCGTTACGTTATGGTAAGGTTAACGGCGCCGCACAAAATTGCCCGATGTTGCAAATTATCCACAACCAGAAAGTGTTAATTGCGGACGCCGAACAATTCCCGGCGGCAATACATGATTTCTGGTCGGAAATGGTTAACGCGGCAGGTTTTCCACAGGGCGATTTGGCAAAAACCGCTGCGGCTTTTTGGACAAAGAGCGTTAACGCGAAGCGCATCCGGAGCCTCGCCGGCCGCTGAGCGCCATGCCGCTAGGCGAGCGCGTAGGCGGCCTTGAGCCAGCCCGCGATCTCGGCGTCGACCTGCGCTGGGCTTTCAAGCCTGACCCGGTGGGTCACCATCGCGTTGAAGCTGCCCGAGGGCTCAAGACGGCCCTTCGGCGCCGTCCCTTTGAGGTTGATCCCAAGGTCGAGGCGCGATTTCGTCGAAGGCTGGATGATGGCGAACTGCTTTGTCCGGCGTACGCTCACATAGGCCTTTTTCGGCGCGAATTCGACATCGTCGCCAAAGCCCTCGATCAGCCTCGCCAGCGCGTCATGGACGGGCTTTAGCGCCGCCTTGTCGCCCGCATATTGGGCGGCGACGAGGTCGGTTCCGCTTTCCGCCATGCTGCCGGCGTCGGTCCTGAAATGCTTCAGCGCGACCATGTTGGCGTAACCATGCGTCAATCCGTGCTCGGACTTCAGGAGCGTCAACAAGGCGCCGTGTTTTTCAGCGCCGGATTTCTTCGCGACGGCGAGCCATTGTTCGATCGTCTTTCCGGTCTTCTCCCTGAAGCCGGCGATCATCGACGCTTCCATTTCCGCGGCGGATTTTGTCATGACGCGCTCCTATCCCTTCAGCGGCCAGTTTTCGGCGCGCAGCGCTTTGGGCGTCATCGGCCCCATCAGCGCGAACATCGCATTTTGCATGCGCGCGCCCATCGTCGCCTTGCCGGTTTCAACGAACGCCTTGAAATTTTCGACGATGAACTTCGCGCCGGCGTCCATCGACTTTTCGCTTTTCGAGCCGACGACAATATTCTCCGTAATCAGACAAAATTCGACGCCGTCATTCGTTTCTTTCAGCGTATAGGTGACCTTCGACGGCGGATCGTCGAGCGACGTCAGCCTGAAACTGTGCGAGAGGAGGCGCGGCGGGTCCATCTCAAGAAATTCGCCGACGACGCCGACCGCGCGCTTGTCCGCCGAGAGCATGCGGAAGGGCCGGCCGGGCTTCATCGCCGGCGCGTCCCAGGACGAATTCCAGAAGAAGGGGCGGGGGCTCGTCGTCTTGATCAACTCCGACCAGACGGTCTCGATCGGCGC
Organism: uncultured Alphaproteobacteria bacterium; assembly: GCA_902826095.1. GTDB lineage: Bacteria > Pseudomonadota > Alphaproteobacteria > Caulobacterales > Parvularculaceae > Amphiplicatus. Next base: position 30,896 of record CADEDN010000007.1, read on the forward strand.
GTTGATGATCACCTTATAGATCTGCTTTGCCGCGAAGGTCGACGCATTCATCATTCTCTCCCGCGTTTTTGTTTTTTCGCCGTCTCGCCGGCGCGCTTTTCGGCGAGGTATTTGAGGCGCGTGATCTCGCCCGCCCAATAGCCGCTATAATCATCCGTCCAGCGATCATAGATCATCCGGATCGGCGCCGCGTTGAAATAGAGCCGTCGCGTCCGACCGTCCTTTTGCGAGACGATGAGATTGGCTTCCTCAAGGACCGCAAGATGCTTCATGACGGCGATGCGGCTGACGTCGAACGCAAGCGCGATCTCGCCGACGGCGGCGCCGGGTTTGGCGCGCAGGAGATCGAGGATCCGCCGCCGCGTCTCATGCGCGAGGGCGGAGAAGACCGCGTCCATATCCGTGTCGGCGTTCATAGGTAACTATATAGTTACCTAAAGCGGCGTCGCCGTCAAGGGCGCCGTTGACACCGGCCGCGAGCCTCGAAACTGTCCGCGCCGATGCCGCAGAAACTCCTACTGATCGACACCTTGCTGCGCGGCATGACGGTCGGCGCCGAAGTCCTGATCGCGCTCGTCTTCCTGTCGCGATGGCCGCTGACCTGGCGACGCGGGCTCGGCGCGGCGTTCATCATCGCCGCCGCCTGCTACATGATCAACACGTCGGGCCCGCTGCGCGAAGCGATCGGGCCGGGCTCGGTCGTCATCAGCGTCCTTTCCATCATTGCGCCGGTGATTTTCTGGTGGTTCGCGCTGTCGCTGTTCGATGACGGGTTCCGGATGCGATGGATCGCGCTTCTTCCGTTGGCGCTGGTTGCGCCGATCGTCATCTTTCATCTGACCGGCGTCACCGGCGGCGTGTGGACGGCGAGTTTCGTCCTCGCGCGCCTCGTTATGATCGCGGCTTTCGGGCACGCGATCTACTCGGCGCTTCGTTATCTGAATGACGATCTCATCGAAGGGCGCCGGCGATTCCGGATCGTTTTCGCTGTCGCGGTCGGGATCACCGGCTTCATCATCAATTATTCGGAGACGGTCGGGTTTCGCGATCAGCCGCCCGATTGGGTGCTGCTCTTTCAGGCGAGCGCCTTGCTGATCATGACGCTCGCTTTCGGCGTCTGGCTGCTCGCCATGAAGGGGGAGGTGCTGGACGGCGCGCCGGATGGCGCGAGCGTCGTCCGCGCTGACGCGGTCACGCCGCCGTCGCTCTCGATGCGCGCCGCGGACAGGCCCGCTTACGAACGCCTGACCTGGCTCATGGCGGAGGGCGTCTGGCGCGAGGAAGGGCTGACCGTCGCCTCGCTTGCCGCGAAAGTCGGGGTTCCCGAGCATCAGCTGCGCGCGCTGATCAACGGTCAGCTCGGCCATCGGAATTTTTCCGCTTTTCTCAATTCCTACCGCCTCGAGGAAGCAATGCGGTTGCTCGCCGACCCGGCGCAGGCTCGGCGCCAGGTGCTGCAGGTCGCGCTCGACGTCGGTTACGGATCGATCGCTCCGTTCAACCGGGCGTTCAAGGAAGCGACCGGCAAGACGCCGAGCGAATTCCGCAAGGCGGCGCTTGGCGAATAAGCCGGGGCCGGCCTTCGCCGAACGGCGCGACAAAAAACCAGATGATCGGGCGCGATTTCCAAATCACGCGCGACGATCTAGGAACGAAGGAATGCGAACGCCGATTCAAGCGCCGGATCTCTCCCATCGCGGATCGCCTCCGCGGTCATCGGCGCATCAATGTCAGGCTCAAGACCCGCGTCGGGTTTCGCGGTTCGAGGAAAAGTTCCGATCAGCGGCAAGTCCGCTTCCAGGCCGGACGCCGGCAGCCTCAGAAAGAAGAAGGCGCCGCCGTTGATGCCGCGCTGGTTGCCGCCAGTGGGCTCGCCGATCAACGTCGCAAGCCCGTTTGATCGCACGATCTCGGCGAATTGAAACGTCGCGGAGCTGTTGACAGGCGATGTGAGGACGACGACTTTGCCGGTAAAGCGCGGACCCTTTGGTCTAATGACGTCCGCTTCATCGGCGCCCCCGTCTGATTTCAAGGAATAGAACCGCTCGTCAAAGGCTACGGCGCTGTCGCCCCAATCGCGAAAGGACGGGTCCCAGGTGTCGAGATGCGGATTCAACGCCTCCGGCGTCTTTCGATAGCGCACGCGCCTGTCGTAGGATTCGCGACGCAAGTCTTTTTCAATCAGACGAGCGATGATCTCGTCGCCGCAATCATTGCCGCCTTCGTTCTGACGGATGTCGATGATGACGCCGGTTGCGCGCCGATCCCTGAGCTGCACGAAAACATCGTCAAGAAATCCCTTCCAGTCCCAGTTCGTCTTGTAAGCGACCCAACTCGGCATCGTCAGAAGGGCGACATCGTCTTGCGGCCAAGCGAGCGTCCATCCAAGGTTTTCGGGGTCGCCGCCCGTCATCGCCGACCGGCGCCCGGCAAGATCGGTCGGCGCAATTTCAAATACGGAACCGTCGATTTCCGGCGCGCCCTTGACGCTCAGCGTCAGCGGGCCGCCAGTGAGCTCAAATCGCAGCGCGTGGAAGATGTCGAACGACTCATAGGAATCCGTTCCGGCGACTTCAAGCAATGTCCGGCGCTTTGCGTCATTGCCGCCGTCCGCGCGCGCATAGGCCATTAAGGTCTTGAGCGCCCTCGCGCTTCGAACGCCATTGATCGAGACGACCTCCGCCCCGCGCGCCAGGCGGCGGTCGCCCGATTGATTGGCCGTGACGATCATGCGGCCGTCAATCCAGCGAAAATGAAACGGCAGGCGGTTATTGCCGGCGAAAAGCGCCGAGGCGACCGCGTCGGACTGATTATAGAAGTTCGCGTAGGTATGGCCGCAGCGGATGCTCGCCAGAAAGCGCGACAAGGCGAGATAAGCCGCCGGCAGCGACGGCCGGCGCCGGAAGATCTCCTCAAGCCGGTCAAGACTTGCGTCAACGACGCTTGGCGCCAAGTACCGGTAAAGGCCAGGATGGAGCGTTGTGTACGCCTCCTTCAGAATTCTGATGTCGCCGGCAAGATCGGTCGCGGACGCGGTCATCGCGGGTGCGCCGGCCCCGGCGGTCGTTGCAAAGACGAAAGTTGATGCGCCGCCCGCGACGAAAGCCCTGCGATCCACAACCAATCCCCTTGTCCGCCAAGTCGATACGCAGTTTCCTGCATTGAGGTTCATGTCCGGCGCAGTCGCGATTTGCGCGACCGCCGATCAGGGCGGCTGATCATTTCCGAAAACCTCTGATCGAATCCGAAAACGCTAATGAATTTCGGGCATTGCGGAGAAATTCCGCGCCCGGCGCCGCATCTCGGTTCCATCGTTTTGATGGAGCCCTCCATGGACCATGACATTGCCGACGCCTCGGGTGCGGACCTTTTTGCAACCGCCGCCGGCTGGTTTTTCCACATCCTTCCCTTTGAGTTCGGCCGCTATCTCGTCGGCGCCGCCGGCGTTTTCCTGCTGATCACCTTCCTTGCGGGGCCGCTCGCCGGCCGGAAGATCAGGCCGGACTCGCCAAAGCGCGCCCAGATGGTGCGGGAATTCTGGGCCTCGCTGCGGACGTCGGCGATTTTCGCTGTCGGCGGGATCATCTCGGTGATGGGGTCTGACGCCGGGATCATGAAGGTCTATGACGATCCGGCGCTTTATGGGTGGGGCTATTTCTGGCTGTCGCTCGGCCTCCTCATCGTGCTCCACGACGCGTGGTTTTACTGGACGCACCGCCTCATCCACGATCCGCGGCTGTTTCGTCGGTTACACCGGCTGCACCACAAATCCTACAACCCGTCGCCATGGACGGCCTATTCTTTCGATATCGGCGAGGCCGCGATCAACGCCGCCTTCATGCCATTGACGATCCTTTTCCTGCCGGTCGCCGATCTCGGCGTTTTCATTTTCCTCGCCCATATGATCATCCGCAACGCGATCGGGCATTCTGGTTATGAACTGACGCCCGCATGGCGGAACGGGCGCCCGGTGTTCGACTGGCTGACAACGGTCACCCATCACGATCTTCACCATGCGCAGGCCGGCTGGAATTACGGGCTCTATTTCACCTTCTGGGACCGCCTGATGAAAACCGAGCACCCGCTGTACCGCGAGAAATTCGCCGAAGCGGTCAGAAAGCCGCTCGACGGGTCGGCGGTGAAGGCGCTGCCGCCGGCGCGGGCGATCGTCACCGCTGTCGCCGCCTATGCCGCCGCCGTCGCGCTTGGCGCAAACGCGGAGCGCGCGCTTGCAGCGCCCGATCCCGCCAAGGCGCTTGACGCGATCGTCGGGGTCTGGGCGACCGAGGGCCATGGCGCGCATGTCGCGCTCGAGCGATGCGCGACGGATGCGTCAAGGCTTTGCGGAACGCTCGTCTGGTCGTGGGATCCTGACATCGCCGCGCGGCAGGGCGAGGCCGCGATGCTTGGCGACTTCGCATGGAACGGAGAATCGTTCAGCGACGGATGGCTCAAGAACCCGGACGACGGCCGAACCTATCGGGGCGAGATCAGACTGACGGATGCGGGCGCGCTCGATCTCAAGGGCTGCGCGCTTGTCTTTTGCAAGCGCCAGATCTGGCGACGGGTCGACGATATTCCAGGATGTGCCGCTGGCGACGCCCTTGCGCCTGGCGATGTGCGTCTGCCATGAGCGTGCAACAAGGAAAATCCATGAAATTCTTCAATCGCCCTTTGACATTTTCGATGGTCGCTCTCGTCGCCATCCTCGCGGCGCTCTTCGCTGGCGGATCGATGATCCCTTTGCTCGGCGGCGCGAAGGGGCTTGATATTTCGGGACGCGCGACGCCGCATGGCGCCGCAACGTCCAGCGACGATAAGGGCTGGGGCCATTATGGCGGCGACGCCGGCGGCGGACGCTTCAGCGCGCTCGGCGACATCACCCCGGCGAATGTCCGATCGCTCGAAATCGCGTGGGCGTATGAGACAGGCGACGCGACGCGGCCGCGCGAATTGCAGAAACAGGCGGCGGCGGAGGGAACGCCGATCCTTGTCGACGGACGGCTGATTTTCTGCACGCCGTTCAATGAAGTCATCGCGATTCACCCGGCGAACGGCGCGGCGCTGTGGCGCTACGACCCGAAAATCGCGCTCGACCAGCAGCCCGCCAACCAGTTCGTGTGTCGGGGCGTCGCTCATTGGCGCGACGCCGGCGCTAAGGGGACATGCGCTTCGCGCATCTTCATGGGGACGAATGACAGCCGCCTCATTGCGCTCGATGCGGGAACCGGCGCGCCTTGCACGGATTTCGGCGCCGACGGCGCCGCGCGCCTCGACCCCGGCGCCGACCTTGTGTGGCCGGGCGAATTTCAGATCACATCGCCGCCCGTCGTCGTCAACGACACGGTCATTGTTGGCTCGTCGTCTTCGGACAATGTGCGCGTCGCGGCGCCCTCTGGCGTCGTCAGGGCGTTCGATGCGCGGTCGGGCGCGCCGAAATGGTCCTTCGATCCGGCGCCGGGATTGCGTCATGCCAATGTCTGGGCGCCGATGTCGGTCGATGAAGGCCGCGGGCTTGTTTTCCTGCCGACATCAAGCGCGAGCCCCGATTTTTTTGGCGGTCTTCGCCCCGGCAATAATGATTACGCAAATTCCGTCGTCGCGCTCAGGGCTGAAACCGGCGAGGTCGTCTGGAGCTTTCAGACTGTCCACCATGATATCTGGGATTATGATCTTCCCGCGCAGCCAGGTCTTTACACCGTCTGGCGCGACGGGCGTCCGCACGATGTCGTCGCGCAGGCGACGAAGACGGGCCTTGTCTTTGTTCTCGATCGCGACACCGGAGAGCCGTTCCTGCCGGTTGAGGAACGCGCCGTTCCGCAAGGCGCCGTCGACGGCGAATGGCTGTCGCCGACACAGCCTTTTCCTGTCGCGACGGCGCCGATCGTGCCTGATCGCCTTGAACCGAAGGATGCGTTCGGCCTGACCTTTCTCGACAAGCGGTATTGCGCGCGGGAAATCGCGCGGGCGCGATCTGAAGGCCTCTTCACGCCGCCATCGACAAAAGGGACGCTCATCTATCCCTTCAATGGCGGCGGCGCGAATTGGGGCGGCGCCGCTTATGACCAAACGCGCAATCTGCTCATCGTCAATATGAGCAACATGGCGCATCGGGTGACGCTTATCCCCGCCGCCGCGGTCAAGGCCGCGAAAGAACTCAATCACGACGCGGAGATCGGGCCGCAGACCGGCGCGCCCTTCGGCGTCCGCCGGGATCTCCTCTTGTCGCCGATCATGCTTCCCTGCACGCCGCCGCCATGGGGCGTCCTTGCCGCCGTCGATCTCGATTCCGGCGCCATCGTCTGGCGAAAGCGGCTCGGCACGACGAAGGATATCGCCGGCGGGCTCGCGCTCGATCTCGGCACGCCCAATCTCGGCGGACCGATCGCGACCGGCGGCGGTCTCGTTTTCATCGGCGCCGCCATGGACAATTATCTGCGCGCCTTCGACATCGAGACGGGCGAGGAGATCTGGAAAGGCAGGCTTCCCGCCGGCGGGCAGGCGACGCCGATGACCTATGAATGGGAAGGCCGGCAATATGTCGTCATCTATGCCGGCGGCCATGGAAGGATGACGACGACGCTCGGCGATTCGATCGTGGCGTTTGCGCTGCCGCCAAAGTCCGGCCGCTGACCTGCGCCCTGTCTTTCGTCGTAGGACCATGGCGGCGATTGGCGTAGGCTCCGCGTCAAACAGGGAGACGCATATGGCGGACGGCGCGCAAGGAACGGCATGGTGGCTGAAGGGCAATTTCGCGCCCGTCGAAAAAGAGGTTGAGGCGTTCGATCTCAAAGTGACAGGCGCTTTGCCGCCGGAACTTTCGGGCGTCTTCATGCGCACCGGGCCAAACCCCGCGCGCGAGCCTTCCCCGCACTGGTTCCTTGGCGACGGGATGATCCACGGCGTCAGGCTCGAAAAGGGAAACGCGCGCTGGTATCGCAACCGCTATGTCGAGACGCCGCTGCGCCGCAACGCCGTGACGACGCGCGACCCTTCAGTCTTCATGGACAAGACCGCGTCGACCGCGAACACCAACATCGTGCGCCATGCGGGCCGCATCCTCGCGCTGGAGGAGGCGCATTTCCCCTATGAGATCGACGGCGAGCTCAAGACGAAAGGCTGCGTCGATTTCGACGGCAGGCTGAAAACGGCGCTCACGGCGCATCCGAAGATATGTCCCGAGACCGGCGAGATGCTCGCCTTCGGCTATGCGTTCATGCCGCCCTTTCTCACCTATCATCGCTTCGACAGGGAAGGCCGCCTCGCGCAATCGGAAGAAATTCCGGTCGGCGGCCCGACGATGATTCATGATTTCGGCGTGACGCGGACGCGCGTGATCTTCATGGACCTGCCGATCGTCTTCGACATGGCGAGCGCGATGGCGGGCGGCATGCCGTACAAATGGAGCGAAGAGTATCAAGCGCGCCTTGGAATCATGCCGCGCAACGGGACGGCGAAGGACCTCAAATGGTTTTCAATTCCCTCCTGCTACATTTTCCATCCGTTGAACGCCTATGACGACGGCGACGCCGTCATCCTGGATGTCGCGCGCTATGAGAAAATGTGGGTGAAAGGGTTCGACGCCCCGGCGCATCTTCACCGCTTCCGTCTCGATCTCAAAACCGGGATCGCCAAAGGCGAGGACATCGACGATCTGCCGGTCGAGTTCCCGCGCATCCGCGAAGACAGAGCCGGGCTGAAGCACCGCTACGGCTACGCGATCACGACGCATGAAGACGACGAGGCGGGATTCAATCTCGGCACGCGCATCGTCAAATTCGACGTCGACAAAGGCGAGGCGACGATCGCCGAGTTGGGTAAAGGCCGCGCGCCGAGCGAAACGGTCTTCGCCAAGGCGGGGAAGGGCGAAGACGACGGCTATCTGATGTCGATCGCCTATGACGCAGCGCGCAACGCCTCCGATTTCATCGTCCTCGACGCCAAGGACCTCGCCAAAGGCCCTGTCGCCACGGTCGCGCTCCCGCAGCGCGTCCCGTTCGGGTTCCATGCGGCCTGGTTCGCGGATTAGGAGGCGCTTGCGCCGAACCAAAACCGCTCTATTCTTGCTGTTTCAGAAAGAGGGGCATCCCATGAAATTGATCAACATCATCTTTGCTTCCGCCATGCTTGCGGTCGTCGGTTGCGCATCGGCGACGACGAAGGTGCTGGCGCCGGCGGCGAGCGCGTCGAAGTCCGCTTTGATGAAGATCGAACACGGCGAAGACACTGTGAAGGTCGAGGAAGAATACCAAGCCTTTTTCCGTGAACGACTCGCCGAAAACCTGTTCGGGGAGGGCGGTTTCACAGAAGCGGACGGCATGACGCTGCGCTATCGGTTTATCCAGGTCAACGACGGCAGTCGGTTCCAGCGCTATATGCTGGGGCCGATCGCCGGCAAGGGGACAATGGCGATCGAGATCGTCTATCTTGACAGCGCCGGCGCTGAAATCTCTCGTGTCGAGACGGGCGGCGAGATTTCCGGTGGGGTCTTCGGCGGATCCTTCAAGTCGGCGCTCAAGAAAGCGGCGAAGGAGACCTCTGAATACGCACGGTCAAATTATCTGCCCTAATTGATTTGACGGAAGGTGCCGAAACGCCGCGCCGCGACTTGCCCGACCTGTCGGCCTTGAGTCGCGGCGCTTCTCTTTCAAGGGGCCTGTCCCCGGCGGAAAAGCGCCTGCTTCCGCCGCCGCTCGCCGCGGCGATCGATCTTGACGCGGTCCGCATTCTGGCGCGCTGGCACACGCCGATTGCGGCGATGCTCAAAGTGACGATCGTACGCGGGACGCGGATTTTCTGGAAACACGCGCCGGCCGAAGCGACGACGCTCGCCGAACGCGCGCATCTCGCCCATGAGCTCGTTCATGTCTGGCAATATCAGGCGCTGCGGCGGACCGGGATCGAACTCCTGTCGAACCGCCTTTACCGCTACGCGATCGATCCCGCGCGCGTCTTCACCGCCTATGGTTATGAGCAGCAGGCCTCGATCGTCGAGGATTATGTGCGGCTGAAGGACGGCGCACGGCCGCGTCACGGCCGCGAGCATTTTCCCCCGCTCGCCGATTATGAGCGGGTAATCGCGAGCGCTGCTGGCGTTCGGCGCTGAAAGCTGGTTCAGTCGGGTCGATTCATCAGGAGCCGTCGCCATGGCTGAAACCGGCATGGGAGAACCGCGCGGGCCGCTCGCCGGCGTCCGCATTCTCGATCTGACCCGGGTGCTGGCGGGGCCGTTCTGCACGACCTTGCTGTGGGAGCTTGGCGCCGAGGTCTTGAAGATAGAGCAGCCGGGGCCGGGCGACGACACCAGGGCCTTTCCACCCTTCCAGAACGGCGAGAGCGTCTATTTCGCCTCGATCAATCGCGGCAAGCGGAGCCTTGCGCTCGATCTCAAGAACGCGGCGGACAAGCGCGTCTTCGAAGAGCTGCTCGAACGGTCCGACGTGCTGATCGAAAATTTCCGCCCGGGGACGATGGAGCATTTCAATCTCCATTATGAGGCGATCAAGGACCGTTTTCCGTCGCTGATCTATGCGTCGGTTTCAGGGTTCGGCCACACGGGGCCTTATCGCGATTTGCCCGCCTACGACCTTATCGTGCAGGCCTTGGGCGGCATGATCTCGATCAATGGCGAGGAAGGCGGCGACGGCGTGCGCCTCGGCATTTCGCTCGGCGACCTCGCCGCCGGAACCTTCGCCGCGCTCGCGATTTCATCGGCGCTCTATGAAAGGCGCGCCAGCGGAAAGGGGCGCTTCATCGACATCGCGATGCTCGACGTGCAGACGATGCTGCTTGAAAGCGCGCTCGTCCGGCAATTGGCGACCGGCGAGACCCAAAGGCCGACAGGCTCGCGCCATCCGGTGATCACGCCCTTCGACGTCTTTGCGGCGAAAGACGGACGGATCGCCATCGGCTGCGCCAACGACAAATTGTTCGACGAGCTTTGCGATGCGCTGGAGCGTCCCGCGTTCAAGGCTGACCCGCGCTACGACAATATCTATATGCGCTTCGCCAACCACGTCGCGCTGAAGGGCGAGATCGAGGCGGCGCTGAAAGCGAAATCCGTCGCCGATTGGGTCGCGCTCTTTCGCGCGCGCGGGATTCCGGCGGCGCCGATCCACACGATGGCGGAAGTCGTCAACGATCCGCAATTGAAAGCGCGCGACATGTTCGTCGCCGTCGACGACAAGGAGATGGGCCGGCTCATGATGACCGGCAGCGCCTTCAAGATTTCAGGCTACCGCTCGTCGCCGACGCGTCCGCCCGCGCCCAATCTCGACGAAGCGCGCGCCGACGTTCTGGCGGAGCTTGGGCGCCCGGCGGAGGAAAAGCGCATCCGCGTCAAACGGCCGGAGCGCCCGCAGATCTGGTGATGCGGCCTATTCCTGTTCGATAATGTCGCCCGCCCGCAAATGGCGCGGGCCGATCGCGAACCAGTCCTCGACGAGCCCCTCAAAACTCACAGGAAGGCCTCTCGCGCTGTTGAGATCAGGACCGTCGATCACCTGGAAGTGCAGGTGCGGTTCGGTTGAATTGCCCGAGCTTCCGGCATGAGCGATCATTTGTCCGGCCTTGACGACATCGCCTTGCTTCACGATGACGCTCGCCTGTTTCAAATGCGCGTAAAGCGAATGTTCTCCGCCGTCATGGCGAATGAGAACGTAATTGCCGGCGGCGCCCTCGAACCCGTCCGTCATCAAAGTCGCCTGCTGCGCTTCGGCGACAAGCACCTCATATTCCTTGTACGGCGTTCCAGGCTTTCTCAGCATTCCTTCATTGTCTATCCTGTCGGCTCTGGCCGCGACGACGACGCCGTCCGCCGCGGCAAGAATGGGCTCGCCGAAGGCGCGGTAGCTCGCGAGTTTTGTTCCGTCGCCGGCGAATGTGCGCATGTCCTCGTCCATTTTCACGATGTCGATCGCGTATTCGGACGAGACGACCCAGCGATGGTGATGCGCGACATCGGCGGATGAAGCGACGAACCAGCGGCCTTCGACCGGCGATCGGTATTTGACCGTCGATTGCCGCCGCGACACCGACGTCTCTCTCGATGCGATGTCGCCGCGAGGGCCTTCGACGATGATGCGCGCCATGTCGGGCGTCGCGGGCGCGGACGCGTAAAGGCTGATATTGAGGTAGGCCTCGCCCTGATCGAGCCTTGTGTCGGCGCTGAGATTTTCGCCCTCCTTCAACAGCCGCGAAAGATGGAACTGGAAGTCGAGCATTTTCAGCAGCCCAGCCTTGTCGTATTGCGAAACCTGCTCGGCGCGTTTGGCGATCGTCGCCGCCGGAATCCTGACGACCGAAACGACTTCGCCTTTCGCGAGAAGTTCGACGCGCAGGCCGCGAATATCCCGCGCGCGCCGCTCCTTGTTCACGATGAGGATATTTTGAATGACGACGTCGGCCACGCCGCGGTCCGGCGAGGCGTCGAACACATAAAGCGGCGCCGGATCGATGCGGATGTCGAGCGCGCTGGCGGGCGAGGCGCACAAGGCGCAAAGGGCGGCGAGGGAAAGACGATTCATGGCTGTTTCCTTGCGTTGTCGTTTCTACCGGGCTCCAGGTTTCATCGGCCGTTGACCAAGGCGCACATGACCGAAGGCGAACGTCATGGCGCAATAAAGCGCGACGCCAGCGAAAATCGCGATCGGCGAAAACCACATGCCGAGAAGGTCGACGCCTTTGACGGTTTCATCGGCGCCGATGAAAACCCGCCCGTCGTCGAGGCGGTAGACGCCGGTTCCGCGCGGCGCGAAAATCTTGAGGACGCCAAGCGCGATCGAAAGGGTCGCGAGCGCGTAGGCGCAGCCGACGACGATCGAGAGCGAAAGGCCCGCGACGCCGGTCGATGCGCCGCGAATGAGCGCCGCGGCCGCGTCGCCGGGGCGCAATGTTCGCGCCGCGCGTCGCCGCAAGCGATCGGCGACGAGCGCGGGCAGAAACTTGTCGGGCTCGCCGAGAGAAGCGAGGGCGTCGTCCGCGCTCGCGCCTTCTTTCATCGCGTCGAAAGCGTGCGCCTCAAGTTCGCGCCGCACATCGGCCGCTTCATCGCGCGCGAGGGGCGCCAGCGCGCGATCGACCTTGCTGAAATAGGCGGCCATCGACGTACGCGCGGCCGGGTCGGCGATTTCCGTCCAGCTAGTCATGGAAAAGCCCCTCGACATCGCGGCGAAACTGCTTCCAGCTTGCGGCGCCCGATTTCAAGATCGCGGCGCCCTTCGGCGTCAGCGCATAGACCTTTCGCGCGGGGCCGGATTCCTGGATCGCCCAGTCCGATCTGGTGAGGCCGTCGCGCTCGAAACCGTTGAGCAGCGGATAAAGCGTCCCTTCGGGCGCGGCGGAGCCGATCACCTGCCGCAAGGCGACCGCGAGGGCGTAGCCATGTTTGGGCCCTTCGCCGAGCACAGCGAGCGCCGCCATCGGCAGGACGCTCTTGCGCCATTTTTTCTCCCAATCGTCCAAGAGCGGATCCGCCATCATTGATCATGACCTACATCGAAAATCGATGTATGTAAAGCCCCGAGCGCCATCAGCCTTGCAGCGCTTGACCGGCGCCCCTTCCGGCGGTCACTCCCCCGTTCGCGCGCGGCGGCGGCGCACAGCGCAAAGGGAGGGTTTGATGGGAATTTTGGAGCAGGCGACGCCCGTCGTCATCATCTGCACGCGCGACCGCGCGATGTCGGAGCCGTTCTATCGCGACGTGCTCGGTCTGAAAATGACGGGATCGGACGATTTCGCCGCGGTGTTCGACATCGGCGGCGCGCCGCTCCGGCTTTCGACCGTCGGCGACTGGAAAGCGCATGAGCACACGGTCTTCGGCTTCGCCGTCGCCGACATCAGGAAGACGGTCGCGGACCTGACAAAAAACGGCGTCAAGTTCACGATCTACCCGGGCTTTGGTCAGGATGCGGATGGAATCTGGACGACGCCCGACAAATCCGTGCGCGTCGCCTGGTTCAGCGATCCGGACGGGAACAATTTGAGCCTCACGCAGTTCGGGTGACGCCCCTATCTCGCTCGCGAGACTTCTGCAAAACGCCTATGGGATGTGTCATCCCGTGCGCGCTGCGGCACGAAGTGCTGCGGCGCAGACACGGGACCTCCCACAATTTCGCGGGATCCCGGGTCGGCAGCGCACCGCTTCGCGCTGCGCCCGGGATGACAGCAATTGTCGAGTTTCGCGGAGGTCCAGCATGCGGGAGAGGGGAGCGATCACTTCCCAGCATGCGCGGCGACGACTTGCGCGACGGTCTCGGTGACGCGCATGCCCGTCGGCAGGTCGAGGAACTCGTTTGGTCCGTGGGCGTTGGAATTCGGCCCGAGGACGCCGGTGATCGCGAATTGCGCCATCGGGAAGACGCGCCCGAGCATTCCCATGAAGGGGATCGTGCCGCCTTCGCCCATCATCGCTGAAGGCTGACCCCAGGAGGCCTGCGAGGCGGCGTCGAGCGCGCCCGCAAGCCAGGGCGCCGTCGCCGGCGCGTTCCAGCCGCCGCCCGCCGATTCCGGCGTAAAGGCGACGCGCGCGCCATAGGGCGGGTTCTCCTCAAGGAGGCGCTTTAACGCCGCGCTCGCCGCGTCGGCGTCGATTGTCGGCGGCAGGCGCAGCGACAGTTTGGCGACCGTGAAGGGGCGCAAGACATTGCCGGCGTTCGCCGGGACAGGCGCGCCGTCGAGCCCGGTGACGGACAACGCAGGCCGCCAGGTGCGGTTGAAGATCAGCTCGGCGCGGTCGCCCGCCGCCGGCGACATTCCGGGTACGAATGGAAATTTCGAAAAGACGGCGTCGCCGAGGGCGCCCGCCGCGATCTTCGCCTCTCGCCGGCGGTCCTCGGGGATCGCCGTCTGAAAGGCGGCGGGTTTGACGGCGCCGGTCGCGACATCGTCGATGCGGTCGAGCAACATGCGCAGGATTCGAAACGACGACGGCACGACGCCCGACGCGTCGCCGGAATGAACGCCTTCCTTGAGAACGTCGATGCGCAAGGTCCCGCCGACAAGGCCGCGCAGGCTCGTCGTCAGCCACAGCCGCTCATAATCGCCGCAGCCCGAGTCGAGACAGACGACGAGCCCGACATCGCCGATCTTCGGCGCCAGCAGCTCCATATAGTAGGGAAGGTCCGGCGATCCGGATTCCTCCGACGCCTCGATGATGGTGACGCAGCGCGCGCGGGAAACGCCCTGGCGTTCAAGCGCGATCAGCGCGGTCAGCGCGCCGAACATCGCATAGCCGTCATCGGCGCCGCCGCGCCCGTAAAGCCTGTCGTTCTCAATGACGGGGATCCACGGCCCCTTGCCCGGCGCCCAGCCAGCCATTTCCGGCTGCTTGTCGAGATGGCCGTAGAGAAGGACCGTCTCGCCCGAAACGCGCCCGGGCGAGTCGATGACGATCAGGGGCGTTCTTCCGGGCGCGCGCATCACCGACAGCGTCGCGCCGGGAAGCTCCTTCAGCTTTCCGCGCGCGTAAGCCTCGAACATCGTCACCGCTTTTTCCATATGGCCGAGCTTTTCCCATTCGGGCTCGAACATCGGCGATTTGTTCGGGATGCGGATATAGTCGACCAAGGTCGGCGTCACTTCCTCGCGCCAGGTCTTTTCGACGAAGGACTTGAGGTCGTTAAGCGCAAGCGCGGGCATGAGCGGGCTCCCTGATTTCCCGGCGCGCGGCGAAAGCGTCGCGGCCCAAGGCGCTCGTCTTAAGCGTGGGACGCTGAAGTGGAAAGAGGATTTTGGCGGGCGGAAATCACCGCGAAAGCGAGCTAATGGTCGCTTGAGAAAGACTGCTGCGACGCCTTGAGCCCGCGCCAGTCGTTGCGCAAGGCGAGCGCGGCCTGCGCCGGCCACGCCTCAATCGCCGCCCGATCGATGACGCCGCCGCCGGTCCGGAGAACCTGCTCGATCTCCGCCGGCGTCATCTCGGCGAGCGTTGCGAAAGTCGACGCGCCGGCGGCGCTCAAAATGTCGGCCGCCGCATCGTCAAGGCCCGACAGGATCCGAAGATCATCCGGACCCCACATATTAAAGCCCTCGGCGCGCGCCGATGCGACGTCGACAGGCGCCGGATCGACGCCGTCGCGCGCTTGCGCATCCGGCGCGCCGTTTGGGCGGCCGAGCGCCCGCTCCAGCGCCTCAAAGCGCCGTTCAAGCTCGCGGAGCTTTTGATCGCGCTCCTCGCTCGCCCGCGGATCGGGGACGAGCCGTTCGATGATCCGTTCGACAGGTCGCCCATAGCCGCCCGCGTCGAAATTCGCAGCGCGCGCTTCGAGATCGGCGATCTTCTTGCGCAACGACGGGATGAGGCCCGCCTCTTTTTCGAGCGTGCGGATGCGGGCCGCATGGACTGGATTGTCGATGAGGCGGTCGACGATCTTCTCCACCGGTTTTTCGACGATCTGCGGCGGGCGCTGTTCGAGGTCGACTATTCGCGCGCGAAGTTCCGGGATGATTTCGGCCTCGTCTTCGAGCGCGCGGATGCGGGCGAGATGCGCTGGATTGTCGACAAGCCGGTCGACGAGTTTCTCGACGACTTCCGGCTGGCGCGCCTCGAGGTCGACGATTTTCGCCTTGAGGGCCGGTATGGTTCCGGTTTCATCCTCAAGGGTTCGGATGCGGGCGATGTGCGCGGGATTGTCGACAAGCCGGTCGACGATTTTCTCGACGACCTGCGGCGGACGCGACTCAAGTTCCGCGATCTTCGCCCGAAGGCCGGGGATCATGGCGGCTTCCTTTTCGAGCGACTGCATGCGCGTGATCTGCGCCGTGTTGTCGAAAGGGCGCTCGACCATTTTTAAGACGGGCTTTTCAACAATCGTCGGCGGCCGCGCTTCAAGCTCGGCGATCGTCGACTTCAGATCGGGAATCTGGCCGGTCTCGCTTTCCAGCGATCTGATGTGGTCAAGATGCGCGGCGTTTTCGGCCGCAAGAACGGCGGCGCGGCCGTGCTGGCCGCGATAGCGGCTGACGATCAAACTGCCGACGGCGCCGATCGCGAGCCCGACAAAGATCCACCAAAACACCGAAATCAACGTCACAGGATCCTCCGGGCGCGTCCGCCCCTGCCCTTATGAAACGCGCTGATGCGCTTCCATTCAAGCGCCGTTCCAACGTCGCAAATTGGGACGTTTCCCCAGAAAGGCGCATTTCGCCCCGGAATGGAGAAAAGCCGGGCGGGTCCGCCAGGCGATGCGGGCCTTGCGCCGCAAGAAAAAGGCCGGGATCGCTCCCGGCCTTTCCCCCATATATTCGACGCAAACGCTTACGACGAATAATACATGGCGAACTCGACCGGGTGCGGTGTGATTTCGAAGCGCTTCACTTCCGAAGTCTTGAGTTCGATATAGGCGTCGATCTGGTCGTCATTGAAGACGTTGCCCTTTTTCAGGAAGGCGCGGTCCTTGTCGAGATTGTCGAGCGCGTCCCTGAGGCTCGCGCAGACATGCGGGATGTCTTTCAATTCCGCCGGCGGCAGATCGTAGAGGTCCTTGTCCATCGGCTCGCCCGGATGGATGCGGTTCTCGATGCCGTCGAGGCCCGCCATCATCAGCGCGGCGAAAGTGAGATAGGGATTGCCGGCGGGATCGGGGAAGCGAACCTCAATGCGTTTTCCTTTCGGCGACGGCACCCACGGAATGCGGATCGAGGCCGAGCGGTTGCGCGCCGAATAGGCGAGCAGCACTGGCGCTTCATAGCCGGGGACCAGGCGCTTGTAGGAATTCGTCGTCGAATTGGCGAAGGCGTTGATCGATCGCGCGTGCTTGATGATCCCGCCGATGTAATAGAGGCAGGTTTCGGAAAGATCCGCATAGCGATCGCCGGCGAAAAGCGGCTTGCCGTTTTTCCAGATCGACTGGTGGACATGCATGCCAGAACCGTTGTCGCCGAAGACGGGCTTGGCCATGAACGTCGCCGATTTTCCGTAGGAATGCGCGACCTGATGGATGATGTATTTGTACATCTGCATCCGGTCCGCCATCGTCACGAGATTGGCGAATTTCATCCCGAGTTCATGCTGGCTCGGCGCGACCTCGTGATGATGCTTTTCGGGCTTCA
Source organism: uncultured Alphaproteobacteria bacterium (assembly GCA_902826095.1). Classification (GTDB taxonomy): domain Bacteria; phylum Pseudomonadota; class Alphaproteobacteria; order Caulobacterales; family Parvularculaceae; genus Amphiplicatus. The sequence goes on from CADEDN010000007.1 coordinate 47,945, forward strand.
GGCCGAGATCGCCCATGATCGCCAGCATTTCGGTGCGCATGTCCTGCGCGCTGTCGACCGGCGGCACCGGAAAATAGCCGCCTTTGGGGCCCGGTCGGTGCGCGAGATTGCCGCCTTCATAGGCGGTCGACGAATTATAGGGGCCCTCGTCCGAGTCGAGCGAGAAGCCCATATTGTGCTGCTCGGTCGACCATTTGACGTCGTCGAAAACGAAAAACTCCGCCTCCGGACCAAAATAGGCGGTGTCGCCGATGCCGGTCGACTGGAGATAGGCCTCCGCCGCTTTCGCGGTGGTTCTCGGATCGCGGCTGTAAGGCTGCCCGGTCGCGGGATCGAGGATGTCGCAGATGATCGTCAAGGTCGGCTGCGCGAAGAACGGATCTTCAAACGCCGTCGCCGGGTCCGGCATCAAGATCATGTCGCTTTCGTTGATCGCTTTCCAGCCGGCGATCGACGAGCCGTCGAACATCGTTCCTTCCTCGAAAAGATCGCTGTCGACGAGTTCGCGGTCGAAGGTGACATGTTGCCATTTGCCGCGCGTGTCGGTGAACCGCAGGTCGACAAAACGGATGTCCTTGTCCTTTATGCGCTTAAGGACCGCATCAGCTGCAGATGACATTGAAAAGAAGCTCCTTCTTCGGGTGGCCGCAACGGCGCCCGAGGCGGGGGAGCGCCCCCGCGCAGGGGCTCTTTTTATGCGGACAGATGACGGTTGGGCGTTGGCGAAATCAACAGGAATTTTTGCAGCGCAATATGAAACTCCGAATTTCGCCAGCAAGTGGCCAAAAATTGGATGAAAGCGCCAAAAATTTAATAGAAGACGCTAGATTGCGTCATCTCCGGTTTCGCCAGTGCGAATGCGGATGACGTTCTCGATCGCGTAAACGAAAATTTTCCCGTCGCCGATTCGGCCAGAATGGGCCGCCGCCTGGATCGCCTCGACGGCGCGCGGGACGAGCGCGTCGGTCGTCACGATCTCGATTTTCACCTTCGGCAGGAAATCGACGACATATTCCGCGCCCCGATAAAGCTCCGTGTGGCCTTTTTGACGGCCAAAGCCTCTGACGTCCGTGACCGTCATCCCCTGAAGGCCGATCTCGTGCAGCGCCTCCTTTACGTCGTCGAGCTTGAACGGCTTTATGATCGCTTCGATTTTCTTCATGGTCCAATTGGAGTCGTGTGCAGTGCGTGTCACCATTGCGATCCTTAGCTCAATGGTCAATCAAAATGTTCAATGCGGGCGATGCATTAGATGAAATCGGAATTGCACTTATATTTCGACGATTCGGGAAGTCGACATCCAAACCGCGAGCCGGGGCTAGACCGAAGCGACGGCATGGATTGTTTCGCGCTCGGCGGAGTCCTGGTGAATGACGAGGACATCGATGAAATCTATCGCCGACACCGGGAGTTTTGTTTGCGCTGGAAAATCGACTATCCACTGCATTCCCAGCAAATCAGGGGCGGGCGCGGGAAATTCGGCTGGTTGAAAAATCCGGAGGTCGCAGTGCAGTTTTTTGCGGAGTTGACGGAGATGTTGGTCGGCCTTCCCGTGATCGGAATCGCCGCCGTCATCGATCGGCCTGGTTACGTTGCGCGCTATGGCGCGCGTTACGGCGGCAAGCCCTGGATGATGTGCAAGACGGCCTGCGCCATCCTGATAGAGCGCTCAGCAAAAATTGCGCGAGACCGCAATAGGAGCTTGCGGATTTATTTCGAACAATCCGGACGCGACGCAGATCGTGCGATCAAGCTTTATGTGCGCGAAATGAAGAAGGCGGGAATGCCCTTCGACACGGCGCAGTCGGCGTCCTACGAGGGAATGTCCGCTGCGAGCTTGAAGTCCGTCATAAGGAGCGAGCCTCGAGAGAGAACGAAGCAGGTTCCCCTGATCCAGATCGCAGATCTTTATCTTTATCCAATGGTGAAGGGCGGCTATGACCCAGATTACCGGGCGTATCGCGCGCTCAAGGATGCAGGAAAACTCGCCGATTGCCTGTTTGCAGAAGATGTGATCGCCGCGCGCGGGATAAAATACAGTTGTTTCGAGCGCGTACGAAAAAAATAAGGGGTCCAGCCAAGCTGAACCCCAAATTTCGGCTCGCAGCTAAGCGCGAACCCCCGGGCGACGCCCACGAGTTCTATATCATACAAGTCCGTTAATAATTCAACCACAGCGGCTGAAGGCGAGAAACTTGCATGGAAAACAATAAGTTAAAGGCATTCGCCTAGTGATCCCTCCCTTCCTCCTTCTCTCCGCCGCCGAAACGCGCGCGGTCGAGGCGCTCGCCATGAAGAACGGGCATTCGGGCCCGGCGATGATGGAGGCCGCTGGCGCCGCCGTCGCGACGTTCATTACAAGGAGCGTTTCAAAGCGCCCGGCCGCCATTCTGTGCGGGCCCGGGAACAATGGCGGCGACGGCCTTGTCGTCGCGCGCCTGTTGAAGGAGCAGGGCTGGACCGTGCGCGTCGGCCTTCTCGGCGAGAAAGCGCAATTGCGCAGCGAAGCGGCGCTGATGGCTTCGCTCTATGACGGCGCGATCGAGCCCTTGACGCCCGCCGTCCTTGAGGGCGCCGGCGTCATCGTCGACGCGGTTTTCGGCGTCGGCCTCGCGCGCCCGGTCGAGGGCGCCTTGCGCGAACTCTTCATCGCCGCCAACCAACATCCGGCGCCGACATTTTCAATCGACATTCCTTCCGGCGTCGACGCCGACACCGGCGCGGTTCTCGGCGCGGCGATGAAGGCCGCGGCGACCGTGACCTTCATTTCAAGAAAGCCCGGACATCTCCTTTATCCGGGCCGCGCGCTTGGCGGCGCCGTCAGCGTCGCCGATATCGGGATCAAGGACGAATGGGTTTCGGGGCTGAACCCCGCGACGTTCGAAAACCACCCGGCGCTCTGGGCCGGCCGCTGGCGCCGGCCGACCTTCATGACGCACAAATATGATCGCGGCCATGTCGCGGTCGTCTCCGGACCGCGCCTCAGGACGGGCGCGGCGCGTCTTGCGGCGCGCGCGGCGCTGCGGTGCGGCGCCGGCCTTGTCACAATCCTTTCGCCGAAGGATGCGGCGGACGAAAATGCCGCGCAATTGACCGCGATCATGCTGCGGGAAGCCGATGACGCGACGGCGATCGGCGACATTCTCGCGGACAAGCGCTTCACCGCGGCGCTGATCGGCCCCGGCGCCGGCGTCGGCGCGCCGACGAAAGAGCGAGTGCTGACGATCCTGAAATCGGGCGCCGGCGCGGTCATTGACGCGGATGCGCTGACGAGTTTTGAAACGGACGCCGCCGCCCTCTTCGCAGCGCTCCGCGCCGACGACGTTTTGACACCGCATCAGGGCGAATTCGCGCGGCTCTTTCCTGGCGTCGACGCCAACAGCGGAAAGCTCGGCATGGCGCGCGCCGCGGCGGCCGCTGCGAAAGCGGTCGTCGTTCTTAAAGGCGCCGACACGGTGATCGCGAGCCCAGGCGGGCGGGCGATGATCAACACCAATGCGCCTTACGAACTCGCGACAGCCGGCGCTGGCGATGTGCTCGCCGGCGTCATTGCGGGGATGCGCGCGCAAGGCATGCCGGGGCTTGATGCGGCGGCGGCGGGCGTATGGCTCCATGGCGCCGCGGCGCAGATCGCCGGTCCCGGCCTTATCGCCGAAGATCTTCCGGACGCCCTGCAGCCGGTCTTCAAATCGCTGTTTGCGCCGGAAGCGCAAAAGCAGCCTGAGCAGAACGGGCGACAATGATCATCCGCGCCGTCGCCTTCGAAGACGCCGCCGCGATCAACGCGCTCTATAACCCGTTCATTCTCGAAACGCCGGCGACCTTCGAGACGGCGCCGATCGACTTGGAGGCTCGCCGCCGCTGGATCGAGAGCCGCCTCGCCAATCCGCGCCATCCCGCTTTCGTCGCGGAAGGGGAGGGCCGCCTCTTCGGCTTTGCGAACGCCGCGCCTTTTGACGCGCGCCAGGCCTATGAGACCTCGATCAAGGTTTCCGTCTTCGTGGCCCCGGACGCCCAGGGCAAAGGCGTCGGCGCGCAGCTTTATGAAGCGCTTTTCGCGGCCGTCTCGGCGGCGGACGTCCACCGCGCCTACGCCGGCATTGTCGCGCCCAATCCGGCGTCGGTCGCCCTGCATCAGCGCTTCGGCTTTCGCCATGTCTCGACCCTCGACGAGGTCGGGCGGAAATTCGGCCGCTATTACAGCGTGATGTGGTTCGAAAAGCGGTTCTGACCGGCTCGACAGGCGGCTTTCCTCTGCTATAGAGACCCGCTTTCGCGGCCCGGGCGCTTCCTGCGCGGCCGGCCGGCGCGCGCTCGCGGGTGTGGCGGAACTGGCAGACGCACTGGATTTAGGTTCCAGCGCCGCAAGGCGTGGGGGTTCAACTCCCTCCACCCGCACCAGTCTTCGCGCGCGAAGCGGGCGAAAGCGGACTGGCGACCGCGCGCTTCGGCTCGGCGAGCCCGGGCGAAATTAAATTGCAGGCGCGGCGGCGCGCCGACAGAAAAAGGCTTGGACGACGATGGAAGTGATTGAAAAGACCGCCGAGGGCCTCGAGCGCAAATTCACGGTGAAAGTGCCGGCGGCCGAACTCGACGCCAAGCTGAATGCGCGCCTCGCCGACGTTAAAGGCAGGGTGCAGCTGAAAGGATTTCGCAAGGGCAAGGCGCCGCTGCCGTTCCTGAAAAAGATGTACGGCAAGGGGATGATGAGCGAGATCTTGCAGGAGATCGTCAACGAGACGAGCTACAAGGCGTTCACCGACCGCGATCTGAAACCCGCGACGACGCCAAGGCCCAATCTCGTCACCGATTTCGACGCGATCATCGACGGCAAGGCGGACCTTGAATATGACGTGCAGGCGGAAATCCTCCCCGCATTCGAGCCGGCCGTCGTCGACGGCATGAAGCTGAAGCGCCCGGTCGCCGATGTCGCCGAAACGGAAGTCGACGAAGCGCTCCAAAAACTCGCCGAGAACAATCGCGACTACGAGCCGCGCCAGGAAAACGCCAAGGCGAAAGAGGGCGACATGGTCGTCATCGATTTCGTCGGAACGATCGACGGCGTGGAATTCAAGGGCGGCAAGGGCGAAGGCCACTCCGTCATTCTCGGCTCGAACACGCTGATCAAGGGCTTTGAGGACCAGCTTGTCGGCGCGAAAGCGGGCGCCGATGTCGAGGTGAAGCTGACTTTTCCGGCCGAATACGGCTCGGCCGAACTTGACGGCAAGGACGCCGTCTTCGCGGTCAAGGTGAAGGAAGTGAAGGCGCCGCAGGACGCGACGGCGGACGAGGCGCTGGCGACGAAACTCGGCTTTGACGATCTCGCCGAGTTGAAAAGGCGCGTGCGCGAGCGGCTCGAGACCGAATATCGCTCGATGTCGCGCAGTCATGTGAAGCGCGCGCTTCTCGACAAGCTCGACGCCGCGCATGATTTCGACCTGCCGAAATCGATGGTCGAGGCGGAATTCAGCCAGATCTGGCGCCAGATCGAAAACGCCGAGCGCGACGAGGAAGACAAGGACAAGACCGACGAGCAGCTGAAAGAGGAATACAGGAAGATCGCGGTCCGCCGCGTGCGCCTCGGCCTCGTTCTCGCCGAAATCGGCCGCCGCGCCGACGTGCAGGTGCCGAGCGACCAGCTGCAGCGCGCGGTGCAGGAATCAGCGCTGCGCGACGCGCAGCTCTTCGCCATGCAGGGCCAGAAAATCAGCCCGCAGGAAGTCTTGAAATTCTACCAGCAAAACCCGAACGCCGTCGCCCAGATCAGAGCGCCGCTCTTTGAAGAGCGCGTCGTCGACTTCATCCTCGAAAAAGCCGACGTCGAGGACAAAAAGGTCTCGAAAGAAGATCTGATGAAGGACCCCGACGGAGAGGAATGATTCCTCCCGCCGCAACGCCGCATTCGAAAGGCCGCACGCAGGGCGGCCTTTTTGTTTGGGGCGTCTGTCACTGACCGCGGCGATGGCGGCGATCGGGCGGCTCCTCATCGCCGGCGCGCGCAGGTCGCTTCCAAGCCGACCGACTCATGAGTCATGACATTCGTCGACGAAGACCCGCGCACAGGCCTCATCAGGAGGAGAGTGGCGCTCCTCCGCCGATCAGCGCTTTGAGCAAATAGCCGTCGCCAAACAGCGCCGGAGAGGCGATCCCGAACAAGAGTGTAAAAATTCGGACCGAGATGGCGCAGCCGGCCATCGCGAATACGACCGGCGACGGTCGGCAGCGGTCACAAGCTTAGCGCGCCGGGCGCGAAAGTGGAAACCGGTTTCGCGCGCAAAGGCGCGCCAAATCAATAGGCGAGAACATCGGGCGCGATTCCCATATCGCGCCCGATGTTCTAGGCGAACAATGGCAAGAGCGCGGTGCGAAGCGCCGTAGGCAAACTCACCGGCCGCCGCGTTTCGCGGTCGACATAGACATGAACGAAATGCCCCTCGGCGGCGGGCGCTTCATCGCCCGCCTTGAAGATCGCGATTTCGTAGCGCACGGAGGAATTGCCGATCTTCGTGACGCGCAAGCCGCCTTCAAGACGTTGCGGGAATTCCAGCGGCGCAAAATACTTGCACCCCGTCTCGACGACGAGGCCGATGACGGCGCCCTTGTGAATGTCGAGCGCGCCCGTGGCGACCAGATATTCATTCACGATCGTGTCGAAATAGCCGTAATAGACGACGTTGTTGACGTGGCCGTAGACGTCATTGTCCGCCCAGCGCGTCTGGAGGGGGAGGAAGTGTTTGTAGACGGCGCGCGTGACGCGATTGAGATCGTCATGCATTCGATTTGGCGCGCCCAGGCGCGCGCTTTGCCGCCGCTTTCAACGCCGCGTTCATGCGCGACTGCCAGCCCGGCCCGCCGCTCTTGAAGCGCTCCAGCACCTCGCGATCGACGCGCAGCGAGACAGCGACTTTGGCCGGTCTTTTGCCGGGCCCGCGTTGACCGACAAGCCGCTTCAACCCAGCAGGCAAAGCCTTGGACGCCGGACGCATGCCGCGAAATTCGTCGGCCGTCAGTTCAGGGATGTCGACCGCATCCCAGTCCGCTTTCGAGATATGCGCCGGCCGCTTAGGCGACTTGGTCATAAAGCTTCTTCTCTCTGTCATTCGCCTTGCGCAAGCCGATAATCCGAAAGGCGGCCCGGCGCGGCGTCCACACCATGACGTGCAGCCGCTCGTCGATAAAGCCGACAGCGACGTACCGTCTTTCCAATTGGCTGTGCGCGGCATCCGGCCGCACAAGCGCAGTCCGCCAGTCAAAACGCCTCGCAGCGTCGAACATCACCCCGTGCTTGATCAGATTGGCGGCCGCTTTGCCGGGGTCCCATTCATACATCGCGCCGCGCCATTATCTTAATGTATATACATAAAAAGGGCTTGTCAAGCGCAGCGCTGAACGACTCACAATACTTCCCCATACATCCTCAGCGCATCGTCATAGGTCACCTCGCGCGGATTGTTCCGCATGACGCGCTCGGCCTTCATCGCGTCTTCGGCCATGCGCGGCAGGTCGTTGTGCGAAATGCCGAGATTGGAGAGGCGGCGTTCGACGCCGGTCGCGGCGACGATCTCCATCAGCTTGCCAATGAAAGCGTCGGCGCGCATCGCGTAATCGCCGGTGTCGTTGGCGCCGATGACGTCGCCAAGCTCAGCGTAAAGCGGCGCGGCGGCCGGCGCCGAAAAGCGCAGCACGGGTTCGAGCATCAGGGAATTTGAGAGCCCGTGCGGAATGTGAAAGAGCGCGCCAAGCGGATAGGCCATGCCGTGCACCGCGCCGACCGGGGAATTGGTGAAAGCCTGTCCCGCGAGCATCGAGCCCAAAAGCATATTGGCGCGCACCGTCGCATCATTCGGCGTCTCGCAGGCGCCGACAATGTTCGAGGAGAGAAGCCTGAGCGCCTCGCGCGCCAGCGCGTCGGAGACCGGATTTTTTCTGTGGCGGTTCGTATAGGCCTCGATCGCATGCACCATGGCGTCGATGCCGGTCGCGGCCGTCACCTGACGCGGCAGGCCAAGCGTGAGCGCCGGGTCCAAAATCGCGACATCGGCGAACATCTGGTCGCCGAGAATGCCCATTTTCTGCTCGTCATCCGTCGTCACCACCGCGATGTCGGTCACTTCGCTTCCCGTGCCGGACGTCGTCGGCAGCAAGGCGAGCGGCGCGCGGCCGCCCTTGATATTGCCCGTGCCGTAAATCTCTTCGAGCTTTTGCGTCGAATGGAGAAGGACCGCGATGATCTTCGCCGTGTCCATCGACGAGCCCCCGCCGAAACCGATGACGCCGTCTGCTTTGTGCAGTCTCGCGACATCGACGGACTGGCGAACAACGCGCGCCGGCGGGTCCGCCTCGATGCCGTCAAACAGAAAAAAGTCGAGCCCTTCGGCTTTGAGGCTTTTGAGCGCCGCATTAATAAGCCCGGCGTTGACGATCCCCTTGTCCGTGACGATGACGGGCCGCGTCATCCGTTGGCGGACGATGACGCCCAGCCGCGCCGACGCGCCGGCTTCGAAAATAACGGAAGGGACAGTGCGGAAGGTGAAGTTCATAGGAAGCCGCCGGTTGGCGGCTCAAGCCGGATAGGGCCGCTTGAGCCCGCGAAACATCGGGAAGTGTTTCAGATTGAGGGTCGCCAGATCAAGATCTTTCGTCTTCGCCGTCGCGGCGATCAGCGCATCGATCGGGTCAACGGCGTGGCTTGGTCCGTATTCCCTGACGTACTCTCCGGCGATCCGTGCGATTTCAAGGTCGATATCGGCCACTTGATAGGTCGCCAGGATGCGATCGATCGCCGCCGTCTCGTTGGCGCCGCGCGCCCCCGCGACTAGCTCCGTCGCGGTGATGACGGAAATGACTGGGGTCGCTCTGAGGCCGCTGATGAACGCGACAGCGCCATCGCGTCCGCGCAGCAAGTCGATCAGGATGCAAGTGTCGAGCAGCCTCACTCGGCGCCGTAGACGGACTTGAAACGCTTCTTGGCCGCGTCGCGCAGATTTTTTGAAGCCGCCTCGATATCGTCGCGGTCGCGCCAAAGCCCCGCCGCCGCGCGGGTCGCTTCACGCCAGCCTTCGTTCTTGTGTTGATCGTTCTCAAGCACGAGATCGACGCCCGAGCGGATAAGGTCCGACTGACGCCGGCCCGTTCGCGCAGCGAGGCGCTTTAGGGCGGTTTTTTGATCGTCGCGGAGAAAGACCTGGACTTTGCGCATAGTAACTCTGGTCAATCGACATACATATTGTATGTCGAATCTGCCGGAACGTCAACCCAGCCTCCGTCTTCCGGTTTTCGAAATGATCCAACGACGCAAGCAAGAACACATCAAGAAGCGTCATCGCGGCGCCAAAATCATCGATGTCACGAGTCATCGAAATCTGAAGCAGGTTCCAGACTTCTCAGCGCTCGCCACCTTCGAATTGACTGTCAATTAAACCTCACCAGCCGCCCCGGTCGTTCGTCCGTCACCTGGTCATTCAACACCACCTGCCGCCCGTTGACGAGCGTCGCGCGAAAGCCCTTGGCGTCCTGCAGCAGTCTTTGTCCGCCGGCGGGAAGGTCCTTCACCATGCGCGGCGCTTTCAGCGTCAGGCGGTCGTAATCGATCACGTTGATGTCGGCTCTCAATCCGACTTTCAGCCGCCCGCGATCGGCGAGCCCGAGATAATCCGCGCCGTCGGCGGTCAGCATCCGCACCGCACGGGACAATGGAATCCGGTGATCGGCGCGGTCGCGCGTCCAGTAGGAAAGGAGATAGGCGGGGAACGACGCGTCGCAAATCGTGCCGACATGCGCGCCGCCGTCTGACAATCCGATCATCGCGTTCGGATGAGTCAGCATCTTGTGGACGTTGTCGTAGGAAAATTCGGTGTAATTGTAGATCGGGAAATAGATGAGCTGCCGGCCGTCCAGTTCCAGCAGCACGTCATAGAGTTTCTCCATGACGCTAACGCCGTCGCGCCGCGCTTCGGCGCCGAGCGAGCCGTCTGCTCCCTGATCATAATCGGGCGTCTCCCCGAGGCGGTAAAACTTGTTGGCGACGAGCGCGAGCCCGGCGATCAAATTGTCGACAATCGGCGGCACGGAAGAGCCGGGACCGGCGAGCTTTACGGGGTTTTCGGCAAGGCAGCGCCGCTTGAAGTCCGGATCGCGCATGACCCGCACGCGTTCGTCGAGCGGCTTGTCCTTGATTTCGCGATAGGCGGGCTGCGCCATCAGCGGGTGCATCGTACACTGAAGGCCGTTGAAGACGCCGATGCCGCGCGGCGCGACCTGCACGCGGAAATCGACGCCGTCGGCGTTGAGGCGCTCGGTCTCCTTGAGGATGCGCTTCCATTGATCCGGCGCGAAATCGCGCTGCATGAGAGAAATGGAGCAGGGGCGCCCGCCGGCGCGCGCGAACGCTTCGACCAGCGCGAATTCGTCCGGGAACTGATCGCCGGGACGTTCGAGGTTGAAATCGTTGACGATCTGAAGGACGCCGCGCTTTCGCCCCTTCAGGACCGAGGCGAGCGCGACCAGCTCCTCGCGGCTCGCTTCCGACGAGGGCGTCCAGTCGCCGTCGGCGGTGCGGTGAATGTCCGAGCGCCCGATCGAAAAGCCGGCGGCCCCGGCGTCGAGCGCGTCCTTCAAGACCGCCTGCATGCGGCGGATGTCGTCCGCCGTCGCATCCTCCTGAAAACTCGCGCGCTCGCCCATCGCGTAGACGCGTATGGGGTCATGCACCGCCATCGCCGCGAAATCGATCGTGTGCGGCATCGAGTCGATCTTGTTCAGATAGTCGCCGAAGTTTTCCCAGCCCCAGTTGATCCCTTCATGGAGCGCCGCGCCCGGAATGTCCTCGACGCCTTCCATCAGGCGGATGAGGCGGTCGTGATCCTTCGGCCGCACCGGCGCGAAGCCGACGCCGCAATTGCCCATGAGGACGGTCGTCACGCCGAAATTGACCGAGGGGCGCATCTCCTCGTCCCACGAGATCTGGCCGTCATAATGGGTGTGAAGGTCGATGAAGCCAGGGCAAACGATCGCGCCGTCGGCGTCAAGGTGATGATCGGCGTCCTCGGCGCAGCGCCCGATCTCGGCGATCCGGCCGTCCTTGATCCCGATATCCGCCCGGATCGGCGCGCCGCCGTCGCCGTCGAAGACTAGGCCGTTGCTGATCTTGACGTCGAAGGTCATGGCGCGCTCCCGGGTCGGCGTCGAAGATTATGATCATTGGCGGCGCGCGGGCAATCGAAACCGGCTGTTCGCCGCTCTCTCCCGCCGGAGGGAGCGGGGAAGCCCGGCGTGCTGTCGGTCTTTTGTGGCGCGGGTTGCGGCGCGAAACCGGGACCCACTTTCGCTGCAACCCGCTCTAGAAATGCCGCCAGGCGATCAGCCGCGCCATGATCAGAACGAGCGAGACGGCGATCCAGAACGTCATGCGGGTCTGGACCGCTCCGTAGGCGGATTGACTTGTCCCGCGCATCGACAGCCAAAGAAAGACGATGATCAAGATCAGATAGCGCCAGACTGCGGGCACGGAAAAATACAGGAATCCGGAAGGCCAGATCGCAAACCACGCAGCGAGGCAGGCGATCAGAAACGGCGCCGCTCGCGACGCCGCGCCGGCGTAAAGCGCGCCGGACGCCGCGGCGCCGGCGAAGAAGGCGGCGATGACGCCGCCATAAGCGAGGATCAGGGTGTGGATGTTGAGGGCGACCCATTGCGGGATGATAAGCGGCGAGGCCCACATGATCGCCGCGGCGAACACGAATGGGGCCGCGGCGTAAAGGCCGAGCCTTGTCAGATCATCTTGCTGAGACATCGCGTATTCCCCTTCAACGGGGGGAGAATAGCCGCAAGAAACCCTTGTGGGAAACCGTGCTCCACCAGCGCGAGAAATCGTCCGGCGCAACTCGCGCGGACGGTTTCGACTTTCGCGCCCGGCGCGTTAGCCCTGCGCCGCAAGCTCGTTGGCGAGGGGGTCCGGCGTTTTCGGCGCCCAGGCGGCGACTTCGGCGTCTTTCGCCGATTTTTCCGTCGCCGGCATCGAGGAGGCGAGGCCCGCCGCCATTTCGCCGGCCTGCGCGTCGCCGTTCTTCGCCGCGATCGAGTACCAGAAATAGGCTCTTGCGCGATCCTGGAAGCCGGCGGCGGCGCCGTCAGCCGTCGGATGATAGGTGGCGCCAAGATTGTACTGGCTGTCGACGAGCCCGAAGGAAGCCGCCATCTCGAACCATTTGATGGAGGCGGCCGGGTCGATCGCGCCGCCTTCGCCGCGCGCCGCCATGACGCCGAGACGGTGCATTGCGAGGACATTGCCGCCATTGGCGGCTCGCTCGAACCATTGGCGCGCCTCGCCGAGATCGCGATTGTAAAGCTGTCCGAGTTTGTAGAGCTCGCCGATCTGCAATTGCGCCGGCGGATGGCCGAGCGTCGCGGCTTCTTCGATATGCGTCAGCGCCGCTTTGGCGTCGGCGTCATTCGTCGCTGATTTGAGGGCGGCGATATTCTCAAGATAAAGGTCCCTCGGGCGGACCGTCGCATCAGCCGTCGAGGGCGCGATCCTGTCTTCGGCGGCAGGTTCCGCGGTGACAGGCGCTTCGGCGCGCTGGGGCTGCTTTTGCGATTTTCCGCGGCCCATGTCCTTCAGGAAGAACACCGCGGCGAGTGCGGCAAGAAGGATTGCTGCGCCGAGGCCGAAGACGCCGCCAGCGTTTGGAATCGCCTTGAGCTTTCCGATTGCCGAGGAAGCGCCGCCAAGGAGGCTCGGATTGGCTTTCACGGCCGGCGCGCCGTCATCGGACTCGACCTTTGGCTCTTCGGCGCGCTTGGCGGACGGACGGCTCTTGATCTTGTCGACCAGCGACTTGACGCGCGCCTTGACAGACCGGGCGTCGCCAGCGTCCGCCTTGCCGGCGGGTTCGTCATCATCAAATAGCGCGCCCGGCTGCGACGCGGCGATTTCGGCCGCTTTGGCGTTCGCCTCATCTTCCTTGCGCTTCTTGATCCTCGCTGCGAGGATCGCGCGCTGCTTTGGCGTCAGCTTTTTCCTTGTCGGCGAGCCTTCCTGCTCTTCGGCCGCTCTGGCGGCGGCCTCGCGCGCCGCCTGGCGCGCGGCTTTGAGATAGTCAGCCTGGGATTGGTCGGAAGCTTTCGGCGGCGGCGCAGCGGCGGCGACCGTCGGCGGCTCGGTCAGGGCTTCCGGCGCTTCGTCGGCGCCGTCCTCTTCTTCACCGGCCGGTTCGTCCAACGCTCGCGCCGGGCGGGCCGAACCGTCGTCCAGCCCAAACGCCTCACGAATTTCCGCGAGCACGTCCTCCGTTTCGGAATCGACCGGCTCCGCCGCTTTGTCTGCTTGCGGTTCATAGAGGTCAAATCCGAAATCGTCCTCGCCTTCGACGGCCTTGGTCTGCGCGCTTGCGACCGGCGGGGTCGGAATCGGTTCTTCAAGCTCAAGCGCCGCGAAGGCGTCCTCAAGTTCGCTGTCGAGATCCGCGATCGGTTTCGATTGGGTTTTTGGCGCAGGGGCAGCCGCAAAGGCCGCCGCTGGCTGGGGTCTTGTCTCGGCCGCGACGTGATCTGTTTGGGCGCTCGTCGATTCAAGGCGGCGGACCATCTGGTCAAACGACTGCTGCAGCGTTTCGATCCGGTCTTCCGTGCGCTGGGTGATTTCCGAAACCGCGGCCTCGATTTCGGCGCGCGCCGCGGCCTGATCGGTCGCGTCCGCGCTTGAGAATTGGGCGCGCAGGTCGGCGATCGTTTCGGCGACTTTGGCGACGCCCTCGGCGCTGCGCTTTTCCGCGGCGTCGATCTGCTGGGAGAGGCGCGTGATTGTCGTCTCGACGGCGCGGATCTGATCGCCGCCGCGCTTGATCTCGTCCCCAAGGATGCGAAGACGGATTCCGGTCTTGTGAATGAAATCCGAATCAATCGATTCGCCCGCCTCGGATTTCAGCTGGGCGGCCTCGGCCGCGATTTTTTCGGCGCGAGCAATGCGCTCCGCCATGCCGTCGATCGCGTCGCGGACGGCGCTGGCGCTGACATTATCGCCGCCGCCCTGATCGACGCGGCTCGCGATCGACTGAAGCTGGCGCTCGGCGACGTCGAGCCTTGAGACCGTCGCTTTCTGGGAATTGTCGAACTGGACAGCGATCTGGCCGACAGCGCGCTCAAGGGCGCGCAGCGCTTCGATTCTCTGGCGGTCGGTCGCCTTTGCTTCGAGCGCCTCGACCCGGGACTGGAGGGCGTCATCGCCGCCCGCCGCGCGCGGTTCCGAGCGTTCCAGGCGCTGCAGCCTTTCGACAGCGCCGCCGAGGCTGCGGGCCAGCGTTTCAACCGCTTCGGCGCCTTTTGATTCCGAGTGGGCGATGCGCCGGCTAAGGTGCTCAATCGCCGCGGCGAGGTCGCGCGTCCGCAGCCCTTCGATCTCGCCTTCGGTCGGCGCGGCGTTCGGGTCGCCGGCGGTGTAGATGATCTGGTTCAGCCATTCCCCCACGGTCATTCCCTCGCGCTGCGCCGCCGCCTTGGCGGTCTCGCGCGCGTCCCTTTCAATGCCCTTAACGCTCCAGGGGGCGTTCGATTTCATGGCGTCCATCACCAGAATGTCCCGGGGGCGTCCCCCCTTGATTGCGCGCGCGCCGCAGCCGGATCAGGGCCCTCGCAGGATTGCCGGCTCACGATAATCAACCTGCGGTAAGGTGCTTCGCGCGGAGCGCAAAGGGTTAAAAAGCGATTCCAAGGGGGTACAACATCGCCAACGTGGTTAAGGCCGCGTTAAAACTTTCCACAGCGCGGATGTGCGGGCGGCGCTTTACGGGCAAGGCCCCTGCCCACACATTGGGAAAGCCTGCGGCAGCCAATGCGGCTCGCGGGGCCGCGCCGGAAAAAGAGGAACGCCGATGACCGTCTATAATGCGCCCCTTCGCGACATGCAGTTCGTCCTCCATGACGTTCTCGGGATCGCCCGATATTCAAATCTGCCGGGTTTTGCCGACGCGACCCCCGATGTCGTCGACGCGATCCTTGAGGAAGGCGCCAAGCTCGCCGCGAATGTCCTTCACCCGCTCAACCAGTCGGGAGACCATGAGGGCTGCACCCGCCATGCCGACGGCTCGGTGACGACGCCCAAGGGGTTCAAGGAAGCCTACGCCCAATTCCGCGAAGGCGGCTGGCAGGGCCTCTCGTTCGATCCGGCCTATGGCGGACAGGGCCTTCCCTACATTCTCGCGGTCGCCTTCAACGAAATGGTTTCGGCGGCGAACATGGCGTTCGGCATGTATCCGGGCCTCGCGCGCGGCGCCGCGGACGCCATCTACGAGCACGGGACTGACGAACAAAAGTCGACTTTTCTGCCGAAAATGATCTCCGGCGAATGGGGCGGCACGATGAATCTCACCGAGCCGCATTGCGGCACGGATCTTGGCATGTTGCGAAGCAAGGCGATCCCGAACGCCGACGGCTCCTACAAGATCAGCGGCCAGAAGATTTTCATCTCGGCCGGCGAGCACGACCTCACGAGCAACATCATCCACCTCGTCCTTGCGCGCATCGAAGGCGCGCCGGAAGGCGTCAAGGGCATTTCACTCTTTATCGTGCCGAAATTCCTCATCGACAAGGACGGCTCGCTCGGGAAACGCAACGGCGTTTCCTGCGGCAAGATCGAAGAGAAGATGGGCATTCACGCCAACTCGACCTGCGTCATGAATTACGACGAGGCGCAAGGCTGGCTTCTCGGCGAGGAACACAAGGGCCTCAAGGCGATGTTCGTGATGATGAACGAAGCGCGATTGGGCGTCGGCCTGCAGGGGCTCGCGATATCGGAGGTCGCCTATCAGAACGGCGCCGCCTATGCGAAAGACCGCATTCAGGGCCGCTCGCTGTCGGGCGCGAAAGCGCCGGACAAAGCCGCCGACCCGATCATCGTCCACCCCGACGTCCGGCGCATGCTGCTCGAACAGAAAGCGACGCTCGAAGGCGGCCGGGCGTGGATGTACTGGTCGGCGCTGCATGCGGACCTTCTCCACAAGTCGCAGGACCCCGCCGAACGTCAGAAGGCGGATGATTATCTCGGCCTGATGACGCCAGTGCTCAAGGGCTATCTCACCGACAAGGGCTACGCGCACGCGACCAACGCGCAGCAGGTTCTCGGCGGCCATGGCTATATCGGCGAGTGGGGTATGGAGCAGTTCGTGCGCGACGCCAGGATCGCGATGATTTATGAAGGCGCGAACGGCATCCAGGCGCTCGATCTTGTGGGGCGCAAATTGCCGAAGGACGGCGGCCGCGCGCTGCAGACTTTTTTCGCCGAGATCGACCAGTTTATCGCCGACAATCAAAGCGAGCCGGCGATGAAACCGTTCCTCGACGGCCTCGCGGCGGCAAAGGCGGATGTCGGCGACGCGACCGGGTGGCTGATGCAGAACGCATTCTCAAACCCCGACAACGCCGGCGCCGGATCGATGGACTATCTCCACATGTTCGGGCTCTTGTGCCTCGCCTTCGGCTGGGCGCAGCTCGCAAAGGCGGCGATCGCCAAACAAAAGACAGGCGACAAGGACCCGTTCTACGCCAACAAGCTCGCGACCGGGAAATTCTTCCTGGCGCGCATGCTCCCCGATACGAAATCGCATTTGGCGAAACTCAAGACGGGCGCCGAGCCAGTGATGGCGCTTGCGGCGGAGGCGTTTTGAGGGGGCGGGCATTCGACATACGCGCAGGATGGAGACCATCTCGATTTGGCGCGGGACGATTGCTGGCAATCGGCCGGAAGATCGGCCAAATTGGATTATTCTATTAGTAAAAACATACTATTAGAATAACAGTGATCGGCCATTGCGAGCTGGCCGCCAAGCGGCTATGATCGGCCAAGAGATCGGCCAACTAACCTCTTTTTTGGCCTCAACCTATTGAAAAACAGGATAAAATCTCAGCGATGGAATCGGCCAAATGGCTCATCGAAGCGGCGACCCGGATTGAACCGGCCCGGCTCGCGGACGCGCCGGAGGCGATCGCCAACCTGATTGCGGAATTGTCCACCGCGAGCGCCAGGCTCGGGGCAAGGCTTCACCCGACGACCGCCGCCAATCTCGCCGGCGCGGTACGTCTTATGAATTGCTATTACAGCAATCTGATCGAAGGCCATAACACCCGTCCCCGCGACATCGAAAAAGCCATGGCGGGCGAATTCGACGCCAGTGAAGATCGCCGTAATTTGCAGTTGGAGGCGCTCGCCCATATCCGGATACAAGAGTCGATCGATCTTATGGCTGCAGAAAATCGGCTGCCTGAGCCGGCCTCGGAGGACTTCATCCGGCGGCTGCACAGAGAATTCTACAAGGACGCGCCGCTCTCCCTGCGGACGATCTCCAGCGAGCACTCAACTTTCGTGATGGAGCCTGGCGAATGGCGCTCGGCGCCAGGCCACGATGTTGCGGTCGGCCGGCACATTCCGCCGTCGAGCGAACGTGTCGGCGACTTCATGGCGCATTTTGCAAGCAGGTATCGTTTTGAGGGGCTGGGCGCCGGCGCAAGGATCATGACGATTGCGGCGGCGCATCATCGCTTCAACTATATTCATCCGTTCCCGGATGGAAATGGCCGTGTCAGCCGCCTGATGAGCCACGCGATGGCGTTGAAGGCCGGGATCGGCGCGCACGGACTTTGGTCGGTGTCGCGCGGCCTGGCCCGCGGCCTTGACAGCCGCACGGACTACAAACGGATGATGGATCATGCGGATTCGCCGCGTCAGGGCGACCTTGACGGAAGGGGCAATCTGTCGGAGCGCGCGCTCAAGGAATTTACGGCGTGGTTTCTCGCTGTCTGCCTCGATCAGGTGAGATTCATGTCGGATCTCTTTGATCTCGAATCGCTTGGCGAGCGCCTTCGACGCTATGTCGACCGAGAAAGCGGATTGAAACCGGAAGCGGCGCGCCTGTTGACCGAAGCGTTGCTGCGCGGACAAATCGTGCGCGGCGACGCGTCGCGCGCCGCCGGCTTGCCCGAGCGCACGTCGCGCCGCCTACTTAATGACCTTGTCGCAAGGGGACTGCTCGCATCGGAGACGGCGAAGGGCCCGGTCTCGTTACGATTCCCGATTGATGCGCTCGACCTTCTGTTTCCGCGGCTCTATTCGGAATCATGATCCGGCGGTCTCGCTCGGATGCTCCCCAACCCGAAATCGCATTTGGCGAAACTCAAGACCGGCGCCGAGCCGGTGATGACGCTCGCGGCGGAGGCGTTTTAGCGCGGCGAATCGCAATGGAGGGCCCTTTCAGGGGGGCGGATTTTTTGTGGGGGCGGCGCCAGCGCCGCCTCTTTTTTCGTCAGGCGGCCTCCTTCCCGCGCTGGCCCGGTTTGCGGCGGCGCGCGTTCCACACTAGCGTCTCGCGCCTTCACCTCAAAAAAGGGCCCATCCATGCGCCGCCGAACCACCCGCCGCCTGACGCTAATTCTGCTCGCCTCCGTCTCGCTCGCCGCCTGCGGCAAGAAGGAGGCTGCGGCGCCCGCCGCCCCCGTCGCCGCCGCGCCGACGGCGGAAGAAATCGCCGCCGAGAGCGACCGCCTCAACAAATGGTTCGACGCCAAGTTCGAGGAGCAGCTCGACTTTTCGCCGATCCAGCGCACCTTTCTCGGCGAGAAGAAAGACTACGACAAGATCGACGATTTGTCGGAAGCCGCGCAGGACGCGCGGCTTGAATGGGCGCGCGCGAGCGTTGAGGAAATGAAGTCGACCTTTGATTACGCGACGCTGTCGCCGGAGGCGCGGACGTCATGGGATGTCTGGGTCGACCAGTATGAGCGCGCCGCGCGCGCCAACGAATTCCGCCGCAACCAATATGTCTTCACGCAGATGCAAGGCGCGCAGGCGTTCCTGCCGCAATTCCTGATCGTCTTCCACAAGGTGGATGAGCCATCGGACATGGACGCCTATGTCGCCCGCATCGGCGGCGTCGCGCGCGCGATCGATCAGCTCCTCGATCAGGCGAAAGCCAACGCCGCCGCCGGGACGCGCCCGCCGCGCTTTGCTTATGACGGCGTCATCGCGCAATCGAAGAACGTCGTCGCCGGCGCGCCCTTCGCCGCCGGGCCCGACAGCCCGGTTCTCGCCGACGCCAAGACCGAAATCAAAAATCTCCGCGACGCCGGCAAGATCGACGCGGCGAAGGCCGCCGAATTTGAGGCCGCCGCGCGCAAGGCGATCGTCGAAAAACTCGGGCCTTCCTATCAGGCGCTGATCGCGTGGTTCGAATCGGACCGGGCGAACGCCGATGAAGTCGCGACCGGCGTCGGCAAGCTGGCGAATGGCAAGGCGTTCTACGAAGAGCGGCTTTCCGCGAACACGACGACGGAGATGACGGCGGAAGAAATTCACGCCTTCGGCCTTGCGGAAGTCGCGCGTCTTCACGGCGAAATGGAGAAGATCAAGGACGCGGTCGGCTTCAAGGGCTCGCTCCAGGACTTCTTCAAGCACGTCCGCGAAGGCGACCAGTTCTTTTATCCGAATACGGATGAGGGCCGCCAGGCCTATATCGACGCGGCGACCGGGCATCTCGGCTTCATCAAGGCGAAGCTGTCGGACTATTTCGGCATTCTCCCGAAGGCCGATCTCGTCGTGAAGCGCGTCGAGCCGTTCCGCGAACAAAAGGGCGCCGCGCAACATTATTTCCCGGGAACGCCGGATGGCTCACGCGACGGCGTTTATTATGCGCACATGACCGATATGCGCGATCTGCCGATCCCTCAGCTTGAGGTGATCGCCTATCATGAGGGCAATCCCGGCCATCACATGCAGATTTCGATCGCGCAGGAAGCGACGGGCGTCCCGAAGTTTAGAACGCAGGCGGGATACACGGCGTATTCAGAGGGCTGGGGCCTTTATTCGGAATATCTCGCCAAGGAGATGGGCGCATATCAGGATCCCTATTCCGATTTCGGGCGCCTTTCGTCGGAGCTCTGGCGCGCGATCCGGCTCGTCGTCGACACCGGCCTTCACGCCAAGGGATGGACCGAGCAGCAGGCGTTCGACTATTTCGCGGCGAACTCGCCCAACGCGCCGGCGGCGATCAAATCCGAGGTGCAGCGCTACATTGTCGTTCCGGGGCAGGCGACCGCCTACAAGATCGGCATGCGCAAGATTCAGGATTTGCGCGCGAGGGCGCAGTCTGAACTTGGCGACAAGTTCGACATGCGCGGTTTCCATGACGCCGTGCTCGGCGGCGGCGCGCTTCCTTTGAGCGTCCTTGAGCGCCGCGTCGACGAATGGATCGCGTCGAAGAAGGCTTGATGGCCTCTTCCGAAGTCCTTCTCTTCGACCTTGGCGGCGTCGTCGTCGACTTTCGCGGCGGCGAAGGCGCGCACGCCGCCGCCAGGGGCGCCTATTCGCTCGATTATTGGCGGGCGAACTGGTGGCGGCTTCCCGAGCTTGACCGCCTGGAGCGCGGCGAGATCGCGCCGCTCGACTTCGCGGACGCCTTCATCGCCAGATGGGGTCTCGACATTGAGCGAGCGGACTTCGTCGAAGCGTTCAAACACTGGGTCGTCGGCGTGTTCGACGGCGTCCCGGCTTTATTGAGCGCTTTGCGCCAGCGTCATCGCCTCGCCTGCCTCAGCAACGTCAACCCCGCGCATTGGGAGCGCTGTATCGAACTCGGCGTGCCGGCGCTGTTCGACAAGCGCTACCTCTCGCATGAGATGGGGCTGCGCAAGCCGGAGCCGGAAATCTATCGGGCCGTCGCCGCCGATCTTGGCGTTTCGCCCGCTTCCATCCATTTCTTCGACGATGTTCCCGCCAATGTCGAGGCGGCGATCGCCGCCGGCATGCGCGCCACGCTCGTCGGCGACGGCGAAATCAGATCCGCGCTTGCGGCGAACGGATTGATCTGATCGAACCGTCCGGCCGAGGTCCTAAACGCGCAATTCGCGCCATTCAGGGTGCCGGGCGAAGATCAGGTCGACGTAAGGGCAGACCGGATCGATTTTTCGGCCGCGAATTCGGGCGTCATCGATCGCGCGCTTGACGAGCGCGAGGGCGACGCCGCCGCCGCGCGCTTCCTTTGGAACAAAGGTCGAATTGATGATCATTGCGTCGCCGGCGCCCAGCGAATAGGTCAGCTCGGCTTCGCCGGCCTTCGTATTCATCGAGTACCGGCCGCGATTGTTTTTTTCAGCGTGATCGATCTTGATCGCATCGTTCTTGGTTGCAGCGAATGATTTCGGGGGCAACGCATTCTCCCTTGGGCTCTACGCGACATTAGCCACCCCGCTATCTTGTTGGCCTCTCCGGGTGAATTTTTCAAGTCACATTCCCATGAAATTTTAACGAACCATCCGTGACGCCGCAGCGCAGCAATCGTTTTGCGGTCGCGTTCGACATTGCGCGCAATCTTCGCGCGCCAGTATTCGGCGTTGGTTTTCGGCGTCCGCCTTCCGCGCGGGCAGTGATGGCCGTGCCAGAAACATCCGTGCACGAATACAATGGCGCGATATTTCGGAAAAACGAGGTCCGGCGCGCCGGGCAGGGTCTTGACGTTCAGCCGATAGCGAAACCCCATCTTGTGCAGCGCGCGGCGGAGCGCGATTTCGGGCCCGGTGTCCTTGCCTTTGACCGCGCGCATGATCTCGGAGCGCTTTTGCGGGCTGAAAATGTCCGCGCGCTTCTTGCGGCGCGTCACGCCGCGGCCCGCCGTGAAGCAAGCGCCGGTTCGAGCACGAAGCGCGCGAGCCATGAGACGACCGGCGGCGCGACCCCGTCGCCGATGAGTTTCAGCGCCGCGGTGGCGCCGGCGGGCAATCGATAGTCTTCGCCAAGGCCCATCGCGCGCGCGGCTTCTCTCGGCGTCATCAGCCGGGAGCGCGCCTTGCCGGCGTCGATGTCGAAAATGATCTGCCGCGAAGAGCCGCCCGCCGGCGTCCGGAGGCAGCCGGCGACGCCGTCAAATCGCGCTTCGATGCGCGAAATCTTTTCGCCGTCCTCCACCCTGATGCGCCGGAAGGCGGCGCCGACATGGCGCGCGCCAGACGCGGCGAGACTCTCGACAACAAGACGCTGGCGCGGCGCCATTGCTTTGAGGCGGGCCTTTGTCGCGCGCGGCGGATCGAAGGGCGCCCCCTCGTCGATGATATCGATCAGCGCGGCGTTGCGCGCGGCGGACGGTCGAAGCGCGATCCGCCGCCAGGCCGCTTTCGCCGCCGGCGGCAATTGCGCGACGCTGTCGATCAGCGCTTGCGGCGTTGCTGCCGAGAGGGTCTGCGGCGTTCTTGTCCAATGATGGCCGGTCCCTCTTTCGGCGCCGACAATGAACAGGCGCGGTCGCGACTGCGGAACGAAGGCGTCGGCGTTGAGGACAAGCGCGCTTGCAAGATAGCCCTGCGCGGCCATCAAGGCGATGACATGCGCGAAATCCGCCCCGCCATTTGACGTGAGGAGGCCCGTGACGTTTTCAATGACAATAAGGCGCGGCGCGCGGCCTGCTTCAGCGAGCCGCTCGATGATGCGCCAGAAGCCGAAAAATGCGCCGCTTCGCCTGGCGGCGAGGCCGCCGCGGGCGCCGGCGAGCGAAACGTCCTGGCAGGGCGAGGACGCCCAGGCGAGATCCGCCCGCACCGAGGGGAGCTGTTCCAGCGTCAAAGAATGAATGTCGCTGAAACAAAAATGGTCGAGGCCGAAATTCGCCGCGTAGGCGTCGCGTTTTTGCGGGTCGAAATCATTCGCGAACAGGCATCGCCAGCCATGGCCGAGGCCGAGCCGGGCCATGCCGCCGCCGGCGAAAAACTCAAGAAACGTGAGCTGATGCGCGCGCGCCAAAAGCCGGCCTCCCGCTCGCCCCGGAATGGACCGGCGAACCAGGACTTCATTCCCCGGTTCTTCAGACCTTTCAACGCCCCGGCGATCGCGGCGCCGCCTCGTTGACCCGCCCCGCGAACACAGAGAGGGAATAGGGCGGTTGGGAGGGTTCCAATGGCCCCCGCGCCGCCGCTTATGAAAACGGACAACGCACGCATCGCTGCGGCGGCATCGGCCGCCATTATCATCGCCGCCGCCTTTGCGGCGATCGCGGCGGAGCCGGGCGGCGTCCTTGAAGACGTCCAGATCGGCGAACGGGACCGGACCCTCAGGGTCGCCCTCATCTGCTCGGCGCGCTGTGCGATCGAGCCGGCTGAAGAGGGCGCGTTTCGCCTTGTCGGCGTCGCCGCCGACCTGGATGTCGACCTCGCCTCGCGGAGCGCGCTCGCAACCAGACTGACGATCAGGCGGTCTGGTCCTGCGAGCATCGTCAAGATCGCCGCCGAAAGGCCGCTCGCCGAAATTCGCCTGATTGAATGCGAGGCTGAAAGCGGGCCGGCGCCATGCATCGAATACGAGTTCGCCGACGATCGCGCCGCCGCTGCGCCAAACGGTTCGGCCCCGCTCGCCCCGGCGACAGCGCCGCAGCCGCCAAGCCTGCGCGACAACGCTAAAGGCGACGTCGAGGCGGCTGCGCCGACTGCAGAGGATATCCCGTTTGTCGGCGCGCTCATCGCGGCGCCGGCGCCCCATCCGGTGCTGCGCGATGAGCCGCAGGATGGGGTCGTCTATCTGCCGCAATTTGCGCCGCCTGAAAGACTGACGCCCGGGCAGGTCCCGCAAGGGTCGACCGCGAGGCTTCCGGTCAATGTCCCAGTCAATGTCGATGTCGGCCGCCCCGCGATGCTCGCCTCCGATCGCGCCGAAACGCTGGGGCAGGGCCCGGCGTTCGATTTTCGGGCGGAAGCGGTCGCCATCCTCGGCAAGTCCTTCGAGACCGGGGTTTGCGAAGGCGCCAAAGCGCGGCTTCAGGCCGACGCCTGGGCGCTCGATGCGATGACCGATGTCGCCTATTGCAAGGCGGCGGCCGGCGATTTTGAAGGCGCCGACGCCGATTTGTCGCGTCTCCTCGCCTATACGCCGGACAATTACGAAGCGCTGGTCGGGCGCGGCCTCATCGCCTTCTCGACGGGCGAGCGCCTCAAGGGCCAGGCGTTTTTTCAGGACGCGCTGAACGCCCTGCCGCCGATCAACGAATCCGACCGCATCGTCGATGCGATGGCGCGGAATTAGGGGTTAGGGGTTAGGGATTAGGGGTTAGGGATTAGTTGGCGTACGGACGCTTCCGTCGAGCGTCGCATGATTCCCTTTTCGAATTCTCCATTTCCCCGAACTCCCTAGAGGCTATCAAAAAACGCACTTTCATCGTGCGCGGCCGTGATCCCTAATCCCCAATCCCCAATCCCCAATCCCCAATCCCCAATCCCTAATCCCCAGTCCCTAATCCCCAGTCCCTAATCCCCAGTCCCTCACGTCACCTTCCCGCGACGATCGAATTCCGGCTTTCGCCATTCATTGCTCGACAGAACATCGCCGAGGATCGCCGCCGCGCGCCAGACGTCCGCATAAGAGAGAAAGAGCGGGGAGAAGCCGAACCGCATCAGGTTCGGCGCGCGGAAATCGCCGATCACCCCTTTCGCGATCAGCGCGCGCATGATGGCAAAGCCGTGCTCGCTTTGCAGGCACACATGCCCGCCGCGCCGCGCGGGCGATGCGGCCGCCTCAAGCCCGAACGCTTCAACCTGGCGCAAGAAAAGACTGCCAAGCGCGCGCGCCTTTTTTTCAACGAGCCTCAAGTCGACGCCGTCAAAGACATCGAGCGCCGCATCGAGGACGGATAAGGACAGGATCGGCGGCGTCCCCGCGGCGAAACGCGCGACGCCGGGCGCCGCCTGGAAGTCGCCGCGAAAGGCGAAGGGCGCGATATGGCCCATCCAGCCGGACAGGGGTTGTTCGAGCCCGTCGGCTTCGTTGCGCGCGACATAGATGAAGGCGGGCGAGCCGGGGCCGCCATTTAGATATTTGTAGCCGCAGCCGACCGCAAATCTTGCTTTGGCTTTCTCGACATCGACGGCGACGAGGCCGGCCGCGTGACTCAAATCCCAGATGATGTCGTATCCTTGCGCGCGCGCCGCGACTTCTTCCGCCGGCATGTCCGCGATCTCCGCGGTCTTGTAGTGAACGAGGCTCTTGATGAGGACGCCGGTCTCAGCGGGCGGCCGCTCGCCGGGGGCGAGGCGGATCAGCGGCGCGCCGATCAGCCGGGCGAGCCCTTCGGCGATATATTGGTCGGTCGGAAACTCGTCGGCTTCGACCGCGAGCGCCTGTCCCTTGCGTTTCGAAGCAAGCGCGCCCGCGAGCTTGAACAGATTGACCGACACCGAATCGCAAACGAGGACTTCGTCGGGCAGCGCGCCGATCAGCCTTGCGATCTTCGCGCCGGCGCGCTGCGGCAGGTCGATCCAGCCGGCGTCGTTCCAGGACCGGATGAGCCCCTCGCGCCATTCGTCATCGACGCACCGGTGAATGCGGACAAGGGCGCGGCGCGGCGGCGGGCCGAGCGAGCAGCCGTCGAGGTACAAGACGCCGTCAGGCAGGTCGAATTCCGCGGCGAAATCGCGAAGCGGATCGCGCGCGTCCTGCGCTTCCGCCTCTTCAAGCGTCATGGTCATGCCCAGGCCCTCAAGCTCTCACCTGCTCTTAGGCCGCGCCGTTGCGGCCGTCGAGGTTTGGAAACTCAAGGCTCCTTCAGGCCGGCCTGATACCGCCCGACGCCCTCGCCGAGGCGGGCGTTGTTCGCCTCGCGGAGCTGGGCGGCCGCATCGTCATAAAGGAAGGGCAGAAAAGCGTAGCGCTTGCCGCGCGTCACGGTCGTCACGGCATGAAGCAGGGAACAGGAAAAGACGACGGCGCCGCCGACCGGCGGCTTGTAACGGCGCTGACCATATTCCGGAAACCAAACCTCGCCGCCGTCAAAGTCGTCATTGAGATTGATCGAGACGGCGAAACGCCGATGCGCGGTGCCGCTCGTCGTGTTGTCGCGATGCGCGCGGAAATGCGCCTGCTCGGCCGCGTCGTAGCAGACGACGATATAGCGCTCCATGCGCGTGACCTTGAACTGGTGCACCTTCAAGATCTCCGGCGCGACGCGGCGATTGACGAGCGCCTTTGTGCGATCGATGAGCGCTTGATCATCGATCGAATAGTCGCGGCGGCGCTTGTGCCCGTAATCGACGACGCCGACGGTTTTGCCGTCGATCTCGCGCATGAATCCGGAATCCTCGCCGCCATGTTGCTCGTAAAGGGCGGTGAGTTCCTTGCAAAAGTCGCGCTCAAAGACATTCGGCAGGACGAGGATCGGCGCCGACACCTCAAATCCCGGGAACGCATTGGGCGCTGGCAGGCGCTCGACAAGGTCGAGAACCTGCGCGATGTCGCCACGATCGGCGCCAAAAGGGATGACGTCCATGACGCGCAATGTCGGATCGAGGATGACCCAGCGTCGCGCGGGCGGCGGCCGCAGCTCGTCGCCCTCTTCGACGGGCAGCGCGCCATAGGCCTTTGCAACCCTGCCGTCGAAGTCCCAGAAATAACGCACGCCCGGAACGGCGTCGGCGACACGCATTTCGGTTTCGTCCGCCGCATCGTTGCTGACGCCGAAGAAGGAAGCCTTCGCGTCGTCGAAAAGCGCGCGCCGTTTCATTACCGCGTCGAGCGCCGCGCGCGAATGGGCGTCGCTCGCGGTCGCGAAAAAGCAAAGGACGATGTATCGCCCGGCGGCGGTGTCAAACACGAAGCGCGGATTGGCGCTCGTGCGCTGCTGGAACCACGGCGCCGGATCCCCTGACGACAATCTGATATATTTCGCCAAGCCGCTTCTTTTCGCTGCTGCGCTTCGTCTCCGCCAAGTCTAAATCTTCCGCGCCCTCGCGCAAGCCCGGTCAGACGATTCCAAGCGGCCGCTTTCCCGTCATCAGCCGCAAGAACAGCCTGGCCAGCCGCTGCGCGAAGTCGAAGCACAAGACCGCGCGCGCGCCGGCGACCGGCATTCCGAGGGATTTGGTCGCCTTGAAATCGCCCGGCGAAAGTCGGACGCTGCGCGGCGCAATTGCGAGGGAGAAAGACCATGTCCGAAGCCGACCGACTTGAAATGGAGATCATGGAAAAGGCGCTGACCCTCGCCGCCCTTCGCAGGGCGGAAACGCCGGCGGAAATCCGCGACTACGCTTTCGCGACGCTTGAGGGAGAGACGACGCTGTCGGCGCTCTTTGGCGGAAGGGACCGCCTGCTCGTCATTCACAATATGGGCCAGGGCTGCCGCTACTGCACTTTGTGGGCGGATGGAATCAACGGGCTGCTCCCGCATCTTGAAGACGCGATGGCGGTCGCGCTCGTTTCGAAAGATCCGCCCGAATTGCAGCGCCGGCTCGCCCATGATCGCGGCTGGCGATTCCGGATGGCGAGCCATGGCGGCGGCGATTACATGAAGGAACAATCGATCAACGGCGCGAATTATCCGGGCGCGGTCGTTTATGAGCGGCAGGGCGCAAGGATCTTGCGCCGCGGCAGGGCGGACTTTGGTCCGGGCGACCTCTATAATCCCCTATGGCATTTGCTCGCGCTTGGCGGCGTCGGCGCCGACGACTGGACGCCGCAATTCCACTACTGGAAGCGCCCGCAGCAAATGGATGACGGCGGCCAGAATCTGATGGACTGACGCGGCGAGCGCGGCCATCCTTCGCGACGCGCGCGTTCCGCGCGCTCCTCAGGATGAGGCCTCTTTTTCTCAATTGAAACAAACACCGTCTCACTGAGGAGCCGACGAAGCTAAAAAGCGCCTTACCCCCTGAAGCCGCCATGCTTCAGATACGCGATTTCTTCCGGTGTCGAGGGCCGCTTCAGCGTCTCATTGCGATGGGGAAATCGACCGAAGCGATCGATGATCGCCGCGTGCTCGATCGCGAATCGCAAATTGCTTGAGGACGCGAGCGTCGCCTTGAATAGCGCGACGGATCGGCGCTGGTCGTCGGCGCGCTCGGAATGCATGAACGGCAAATAGAAGAACGGCCGCGCCTCAGGCGTCGCGATCTTGTCGAACCGGCGCGCGATCGCGCCCTCGGCGATCAGCCGACAATAGGCGTCGGCCGCGAACGCGCGCGCGTCGCCGCGAAAGAGGTTTCGCGAGAACTGGTCGAGGATCAAGATGAGCGCGAGCGCGCCGGTCGGCGTCGCGCGCCAGGGATCGAGCAATCCCGCAGCGGCGGCGGCGTGGTGACCCTGATATCGCGCCCGGATTTCAGCGTCGAAAACAGGGCCGCCGCGAAACCATTTCCGCCGGCCGGACTGAACGAACCAGAAATCAAGGATGTCGGCCGCCGCGCAAGTCGATCGCTTGATCTGCTCCGCGCCCACGCCGCGTCAGTGCAGTTTGCTGCGCAACTCGTCAATCGCGCGCTCGGCGAGCGCGGATTGCGCGCCCTGGTCCATGCGGGAGCGGATGATGTCGCGCGCCGCTTCGATCGCAATATCGACCGTCTGTCCGCGAACTTCCGCGATCGCCTGGGCTTCGGCCCTCGCGATCTTGTCTTCGGCGGCTTTCGCCCGGCGTTCCAACTGCTCTTCTATTTTCGCTTTCGCCTCCGCCGCGATGCGCATGGCGTCTTTCTTCGCCTGCTCGATGATGCTCTCGGCCTCATCTTCCGCTTCGCGCTGGCGGCGCTGATATTTCGCGAGCAGCTCTTGCGCCTCATCGCGCAGCGCGCGCGCGCGGTCGAGTTCGTCGGCGATCCCTTGCGCGCGCTGGTCGAGGCCCGAGCCGATCATCTTGTGGACGCCGGCCCTCGCGAGGATCGCGACGACGATCAGGAACGCGAGCAAGACCCAAAGCGTCGGGTCCTGCAGCAGGCCGACATGCGTTTCAGCGGCCCCCGTTTCAGCGGCGCCGTGTGCGGCTTCTTTAACGATTAACGCGATCGATGCGATCATGGCGATCTCCTAGACCTTGCCGGTCGCCTTGGCGACGGCGGCGCTGACGACGGCGTCGACCGGCGATTCCTTGATCAGCGCTTCAACGATCGCGCGCGTCGTGTCGGTCGCGGCGTCGCGCACTTTCGTCGCCGCCGACGCCCGCATGGCCGAGATTCGCGCTTCCGCCGCGTCCGACTTTTCAGCAAGGCGCGCCTCCGCTTCCTTTTGCAGGCCTGCGATTTCGGCGCCGACTTCATCGCGC
This sequence comes from uncultured Alphaproteobacteria bacterium, assembly GCA_902826095.1. Classification (GTDB taxonomy): domain Bacteria; phylum Pseudomonadota; class Alphaproteobacteria; order Caulobacterales; family Parvularculaceae; genus Amphiplicatus. The sequence goes on from CADEDN010000007.1 coordinate 76,984, forward strand.
GTTTCGGCGGCGATCACATTCGCCCGCGCCCGCGCCTCGCCGAGCGAGCGATTATAGGCCGCTTCGGTTTCTTCCGCCAAACGGCGGCCCTCGGCGGCCTTGTCGAGATCGTCGGCGATCCGGTCGCGCCGCTCTTCAAGCGCGGCGCCGATGCGCGGCAGGAAGTAGGTCGACATCAGGAAGTAAAGAACGCCGAAAGTCAGCGCGAGCCAGAACAGCTGGCTCGGCCAGCTCGTCGCGTTGAGCTGCGGCAGGCCCGCCTTTTCGGCGGCTTCCGCAGTCTCCGCTGCAAAGAGCGCGATGGAAGTGAGCATGACGCCCGCCTCTTGGTTAGGTGAGCGGCGACTAGAACGCGTAGAGAATGATCATCGCGATCACGAAGCCGAGGAGGCCCGTGAACTCCGTCAGCGCGAAGGCGAGCAGCATCGTCTGCTGGTTCGCGGCCGCGGCCGACGGATTGCGGAACGCGCCGGCGAGAAAATTGCCGAAGATGAGGCCGAGGCCGACGCCCGCGCCGGCGAGCGGAATGGCGGCGATGCCGGCGCCGATCAGTTTTGCTGCTTCAACTTCCATGGGGTGAACTCCTTGAGGTCTTCTTTAGAGAGCCTGTTATCCCTTCGTCGCGGTTGGCCCGTTCGCCGCGAGGGAACGCAAATCGGTCAGTGATCGGCGGCGTGCGCCGCATCGGAGAGGTAAATGCAGGTGAGGATCGCGAACACATAAGCCTGCAGCGCCGCGACCAGCAATTCGAGGAAGAAGATCGCGACCGAGCCGAGGAACGGAAAGATGCTGAGCGCCTTGAACGCCGCCGGCGCGCCGAGCAGCATGATCACGAACATCGCGAAGAGCTTCAGGATGATGTGCCCTGCGAGCATGTTCGCGAACAATCGGACGCCGAGGCTGATCGGGCGCGACAGGAATGAAATGACCTCGATCGGAACCAGGATCGGCATCAGCCAGAGCGGCAGTCCCGACGGCGCGAACAGCCTCAGGAATTTGAGGCCGTTCTTGGCGAACCCGTAAACGACGACGATCGCGATCGTCAGCAGGGCGAGCGCGAAGGTGACGATGATGTGGCTCGTGGTCGTGAAGACGTGGAACTGGTGCGCGGAGCCCGGAATAGACGGAATAAGGCCGATGTAATTGGCGACGAGAATGAAAATGAAAAGCGTGAAGACGTAGGGGAAGAACTTCTTGCCGTCATGCCCGATCGTGTCGCGCACGAGATTGGCGACGAATTCGTGGAGGATTTCCGCCGCCGATTGCAGCCGGCCTGGAATGAGCGCGCGCTTGCTTGTCGCCGCGAAGAAAAACGCGATGATGAGGCCGACGCCGATCACCATCCAGAGCGACGAATTGGTGAAGGAAACGTCGATGTTCCCAAGGGTCAGCGGCACAATCGGCAGGACTTCGAACTGCTCCATCGGCCCGGCGGCGTAGGGGTTAAGCGCCCTGAAGCTGGCGATTGCCGCGTCGATCATCTGGTCCCTTCCCTTCGCCGCGCCGGAGTAAGGGAGGATCATCCCTGTCCGGACGGTTTGTCGCCGCCAGCCGCGGCGTCGGTCGTCGACGCCTTAAACGCGCGGCTGACATTCAAAACGCCCGCCGCGAACCCGAACAGGATGCCGACCAGAAGCAGAAAGGGCTTCGTGTCGAACAGCGTATCCGCCCCCAAGCCGAGCAGCGCGCCGACGAAGAGGCCCGCGAGGAGTTCCGACCCGACGCGAAACGCGCGTCCGAGCGCTACGCCCCTTGCCCGATTGGAGCCGCCCTCCGCCTCTTGGGCGCCGCGGGCGGCGTCAAGGCGTTTGGCGAACTCATCGAGCGAGGGAGGTTCCTGCTTGGCGCCATCTGACATTGGCGTGCCCGAAGAGGGGCGCGGACGAACGCCGCACCCTTGAAAGACGGCGCGGAAACTAGCCGCGCTGCAACGCAGCGTCAAGCTGCGGTTTTTTCACGTAATTCCTTGAATTTCCACCATTAACTGCGCCGCGGCGTCCTGCCGCGCTAAGCTTTGGCGGCGCAACTTGCTCTTAAGCTCGCCATTCTACCTTGACCGCATGTCAAAGCTCGAATTCGCCCTCGTCAGACTGGCCGCGTTGCCCGCAAGCTTTCTCGCCGCGCCGCTTTTTGTCGGATCGCTTGGGCGAGAGCGGGTCGGCGGGGTTGAACAGCGGGCGAGCATTCGCATCAACGCGGCCCCCCATCACGTCCACACGTTGATCGACCCTGCGGCCGAGTTCAACCGCTGGCGGATCAGGGGCGAAAGGATCGAGGCGATCGATGCGCGCGCTGGGTTTTTCCGCCTCTTCGTTCCCGGCATGGAAGACCGTCCTTTCGAACTGCAGGTGACGTCGTCGACGCCGGCCGCCCGGCTCGCGGCGACTGTTCATTGCGAAGATCGTCGCCCGTTCGGCGCGATTTTTTCATCGTCGGGCGTTTACGACATCTCCCCGACGAACAATGGCGGTTCAAGCGTCGTCCTGACCGAGACGACGCTGTTTCTCTCCGGCCTTCCGCCGTTCCATCTTGCGCGCCATGTGCTGATCATGAAGCTTTCAATGCGCATGGATCTGCTTCGCCTCAAATATGAAGCGGAGACCGGGCGCGACGCGGATGCGTCTACTTCGTGACCGGAAATCCGCGATCGCGCATCAGCGCCTCGACGCCGGCGTCGCGTCCGCGAAAACGCCGATAGGCTTCCGCCGGATCGACGGCGTTCCTCGGCGCGAAGAGTTCGCTGACGAGCTTTGCAGCGAGCGCCCTGTCATAAAAGCCGCCCGGCGCTTCAGCAAACGCCTCCGCCGCATCGGCGGTCAGGACGTCGGCCCACATGTAGCCGTAATAGCCCGCCGAATAGCCCTCGCCGGAGAAAATATGCCCGAAATGCGGGCTTCGGTGCCGCATGACGATTTCGCTCGGCATGCCGAGGTCGGCGAGCGTCTCGCGTTCGAATTTGTCCGGATCGATGTTCGTCGGGTCCGCCGTATGAAACCGCATGTCGACAAGCGCCGAGGCGAGATATTCCGTCGTGTCAAATCCCTGATTGAAATTCTCCGCCGCCTTGATCTTGGCGACGAGGTCCTTCGGCATCGGCTCGCCGGTCTTGTAATGCGCCAGGAATTTTTCAATCACCGGATCGGTGATCAGCCAGCGTTCGAGAAGCTGCGATTGAAACTCGGTGTAGTCGCGGACGCCGCCGTTCAATGTCGGATAGTCAGCGTTCGACGACAGCGAATGCAGGGCATGGCCGAATTCATGGAAATAAGTCGTCGCATCGTCCCATGAAATCAGCACGGGCTCGCCGGGCGCGCCCTTGACGAAATTCGAATTGTTGGACGACAGCACCGTCCTTTTGCCGTTGAATGTTTCATGGCTTCGATAGCTCGTCGCCCAGGCGCCGGAGCGTTTGCCCTGCCGCGCGAAGGGATCAAGATACCATAGCCCGATATGATCGCCGCTCGTCCGGTCGGTCACTTCGAAGACTTTGACGTCTTGGTGAAAGACCGGGACCGCGCCTTCGGCGACCGGCGTGAACTTGAAGTTGAAGAGTTCGCCGGCGACGTAGAACATCGCTTCGCGCAATTTCCCGAGTTCGAGATATTGCTTCACTTCATCGGAGTTGAGGTCGTATTTCGCCTTGCGGACCTTCTCCGCATAAAAGCGATAGTCCCAGGGCTCGATCTTGATCGCGGCGCCGTCCGCGTCGGCGATCTTTTGCATGTCGGCGACTTCTTCCTTGACGCGCGCGACGGCGGCCGGCCACACCGCCTCCATCAGCTCGATCGCGCGCTCCGGCGTCTTCGCCATGCGGTCTTCGAGCCGCCATTGGGCGTAGTTTTCGTAGCCGAGGAGGCCAACGCGCTCGTCGCGCAATTTGAGGATCTCGGCGATGATCGCGTTATTGTCATATTGATCGCCATTGTCGCCGCGGTCGTAATAGGTGCGCCAGATTTTCTCGCGAAGCTTTCGCTCGGTCGAATAGGTGAGGAACGGATCCATCGAAGAGCGGGTGTTGGTGATCGCGTATTTGCCTTTTTCGCCGCGCTCTTGCGCCGCCGCGGCCGCCGCCTTGACGAGCGAGTCGGGCAGGCCGCCCAACTGCGCCTTCGTCAGATAGGCGGCATAGGTTTCTTCGTCATGCAGCGTGTTGTTGCCGAACGTCGTGTAGAGTTCGGCGAGCCGCTTCTCGATCGCGGCGTAGCGCTCCTTCGCCGCGCCGGTCAGCGTCGCGCCGTCGCGCGCAAAGCCGTCATAGACGAGCCGCACCAGGCGTTGCTGGTCGGGGCGCATTTTCTTGACCGCCCTGCTTTCGTACACCGCCTTGACGCGCGCGAAGAGTTTTTCGTTCTGGGTGATTTTCGAGGAGAACTCGGCGAGTTTGGGCGCCATCTCCTGCTGGATCGCGCGAAAGTCGGGCGTCGACATGTTGCTCGAGAGAATGCCGTAATAGGCGAAGACGTCGCTGAGCGCGCGTCCTGAATCTTCGAGCGCCAGAATCGTATTCTCGAAAGTCGGCGCATCGGGATTGCCGGCGATCGCGTCGACCTCCGCGAGATTCATCGCCATGCCCGCCTCGATCGCGGGCTTCAATTGCGCAAGGTCCATCCTGTCGAAAGCGGGAACGCCGCCATAAGGACCCGTCCACGGCGCGGTGAAGACATTTGAACTGACCTCGACGCCCGCCGACGCCGCCGCGGCCGCAAGATCCGCCTTCGGCCATGAAGGGCCTTCCGGCGCGGTGGCGCAGGCCGAAAGGGCGATAACGGCGACGCTCGCCGACAATGTCAGAATTTGGCGCATGATGTCCCCAGGATTTGCCTGGCGCGGACAAGAGCAGGCCTCGCCGCGCGGCGCCATAAAAAATGCGGCGGAGCGTTGCCATGCAGCGGCGAGCCGCCCTGGCCAGGCGCCGGATTGCCGATTGACAACCCGCCACCCGGCCGATTAGCTCCCGCATGTACTTTGAAAAGCAAAGTGAGGCGGGGTGCGATGGATTGGAAAGCGGTTTACTCGTTCTGGGAATGGTCTGACGATCGCCTTGGCCTTTTTCATATGTATGCCGCGATGGCGGCGCTGTTGCTTGGCCCGCTCATTTTCATGCGCCGCAAAGGCGACTTTCCGCACCGGCTAATCGGCCTTGGCTATGTTTTCGCGATGCTCATGACAAACGCGACCGCGTTGTTGATCTATGATTTCACCGGCGGGATTAATTTTTTTCATATAGCGGCGGCCGCCAGCCTTGCGACGTCGCTTGCGGGACTGGTCGCCATTCTCGTCTACGCCGGAAAACGCTCAAAAGGCGCCCTCGCAGTTCATATTGAGATGATGGCTTGGTCCTATTTCGGACTGGTTCTGGCTGCCGGCGCCGAAGCTTGGACGCGCGGGTTCGGACCGCAGATTTCCGACTTGCAGACATTCTGGGCAGTCTTCGCGGTTTTCATGGTGATCGCCGGCGCCGTCGGAAATTTCCTGACCGTCAGGCTGATCCGAGGCGCAAAGAGCCGCTGGATCGCCAGCGATTGACGATAATCGCCGCCATTCCCCTTCGAGAACAGGGCCGGGACCGACGCCGCGCGCGGAAATTTCGACTAGCTAGGACATCGGGCGCGATATGGGAATCGCGCCCGATGTCCTAGCCTATTGATTTGGCGCGCCTTTGCGCGCGAAACCGGTTTCCACTTTCGCGCCCGGCGCGCTAGGACGGCGATCAACGAATGAACCGTCGCCCCTCATCGCCAAGGTAATGGACCTTCGTCGGGCCGCTGGCCTATTCCGCCGCCGCCAGCTGCTCCGCCTTGTTCAAATCGACCGACGCAAGCTGCGACACGCCGCGCTCGACCATCGTCACGCCGAAAAGCCGGCTCATGCGCGACATGGTGAGGGCCGGAAGGTGAGCTGACGCGTCAGGCGACCCGCTCGGCGCCGTCAATCTTGCTGAGTGCGCGGTCAAACGTGCCGAATGGCAGGTGACCTGCCTTGCGCGCTATCTCCACAATAAGACAATCCGAAAAACCTAGGGCGGGATGCGCGCGAAACAATTTCAGCGCTGCTTCCGCGGTCTCAGGCTGTTCAATCGCAATGGATTCATGGCGCAGCAGCATCTCGACGGCATCCGCGATTTCTCGCGCTCCGGAATAATAAATCGAATCGAGCGCCCAAGCGGTCTCCGCCAGCACGAGGAGCGAGACCCAAGCGCCGCTTTCGATGAATTTCTCGGCCGCTTTGACCTGTTTGGCGTTGTCTCGAACCAACAACCGAACAACGAGGTTAGTATCTGCCGCGCGCATGGCGCTCCCGAATATATTCTCGAATCCCGTCCTTCAGGCCGCCATACTTGGCCTTGGGCGGACCATCCGGGAACACCGCCTTATGAATATCCTCGAACGTGTAGCGTCCAGCGCGCTGAATGACGAATTTGCCGTCCTGCTGCTCCCACTCGAGAACCGAGCCAGGGCCGACGCCGAGCGCGCGGCGAACCTCGGCGGGAACGGAGATCTGCCCTTGGGCGGTTATTTTGGACTGTATGGTCATAATCTACATTACCCCGGTAATGCATCGGATGTCAATCGGCCGTTCGCTTTCTTCGCCGGGCGGTCCAACGCCAAAAAGCGAACCAGAAAAATGAATAGCTGAGCGCCGGCGCCCCGCCGAACACGAATGTGAAAACCTCATTGGAGCCGTCGGCGGCCGTCTCTTGCATGTCCTCAATCGTCGCGCGCGGATCGGCGAAAGTTCGCTCAACGCGCAAATCCCAATACTCAAGGACCTGGAGGTTCACCGGCGAAAGGCATAATCAGCGGCGCTGCGAAGAAGGTCGGCCAGACCCAGCCGATCTCGAAGAAAGAAACTTCCCCGACGCTGCTCACTCCGCCGCGGCGAGCTGTTCGGCCTTATGGAGGTCGACCGACACCAGCTGCGAAACGCCGCGCTCGACCATCGTCACGCCGAAAAGCCGGCTCATGCGCGACATCGTCAACGCGGAGTGGGTGATGATGAGAAAACGCGTCGCGGTTTCCTTCGCCATCTCTTCAAGGAGACGGCAGAAGCGCTCGGTGTTGGCGTCATCAAGCGGGGCGTCGACTTCGTCGAGCACGCAGACCGGCGCGGGGTTCGCCATGAACACCGCAAAGATGAGGGCGGTCGCCGTCAGCGCCTGTTCGCCGCCGGACATCAGCGACATCGAGGCGAGTTTCTTGCCGGGGGGCGAAGCGTAGATTTCAAGGCCCGCTTCAAGCACGTCCTCGCTGTCGATCAGGCGCAATTCCGCCTGGCCGCCATTGAAGAGCCTGGTGAAGAGCGACGAGAAATTGCGATTCACTGTTTCAAACGCCGCGTTAAGGCGCTCGCGCGCTTCGCGATTGAGGTTGCCGATCGCGGCGCGCAACTTCCGGATCGCGCCGTCGCAGTCCTCGCGCTCCCTTGTCAGCTCTTCAAGCCGCTGCGAGACTTCCTGCATCTCCTCGTCGGCGCGCAAATTGACGCCGCCGAGATTTTCGCGCTCGCGCTTGTAGCGATCGAGCCTGGCGTCGATTTCAGAACGGGGGGGAAGTTCGGCGCCGACCTTGAATTCCGCGATCGCCGGAAGCTCTTCCGGCGTCGCATTGCAGGTCTCGTGCGCGAGCGCCGCCGCCTCCTCGACGCGGGCGATCGCGGCTTCGGACTGGGCCTCAAGCCGCGCGCGCGCTTCGCGCGCCTCGGCCGCCGCATTGTCGGCGATCCTGGCGGCGCGGTCGGCTTCCTGCGCGCGCGTCAGCGCGACGGCGAGGGCGTCGCCGGCGGCGCTGCGCGCCTTCTCCGCTTCAGCGATGTGGTCGAGCAATAGCGCGCGCTTTTCCTCGATCATCGCCGGCGCCTTAAGGGCCGTCTCTTGCGCGGACGTCGCGATTTCGTGGCGGCCGGCGATTTCAGCAAGGCGCGAAGCGGCGGTCTCGCCGCGCGTCGCCCAGACGCTCCGCTCGCGAATAATCTCGTCGATCCGGCGCGCGCGCATTTCAGCTTCGCGGGCGAGATCATTATGCGCGGCGCGCGCTTCGGTCGCTTCGGCGCGCGCTCTCGCGGCGGCTTCCCGCGCGGCGCCGACGCCCTCGGCGATCAAGGAAGCGTCAGGAAGGCGGGTTTTCTCCTCGCGCGCGGCGCAAAGGTCGGCATTCGTTTCATCGCGATCGGCGGAGGCGAGGCCGAGCGCTTCGGCGATCGACGCAAGGCGCGTCGTCGCCCGCTCATGGTCGCGTTCAAGGTCGGCCTGTCGGGTGCGGGCAGCGTCAAGCGCGCGGCGCGCTTCGGCGAACAGCGAGCGGGCGTCGCGTTCGATCGACTGGCTGCGCTGCAATTCGGCCTGGGCGCCGTCATGCGTCTGCGCGGCGGCGGCGGCGCGCTCTTTCGCGACGCCGAGATCTTTCTCCAGCTGATGCAGACGGTTGCGCTGCTCCAGCCGAATGGCGGCGGCGGTCTTTGCTTCCGCGCGCGCGACAAAGCCGTCCCATCGCCAAAGGTCGCCCTTGCGCGACACCAGCCGCTGGCCGGGCGAAAGCGCCGCCGCGAGCCGCGCGCCCTGTTCTTCATCGACGACGCCGACCATCGCAAGGCGAAGGGCGAGCGCCGCCGGCGCCGCGACGAAGCGCGCAAGCGGCGCAACGCCCGACGGAAGATCCGATGCGGCGGCTTCTCCCTGCCGGCCGCTCCAATAAGCGGGCGCTGAATGATCAAGCGCCGCGAAGAGATCGTCGCCAAGCGCGGCGGCGAGCGCGTTCTCATAGCCTGGTTCAACGTCGACCGCCTGGATGAGCGAGGGCCAGTCGCCGTCAGTCTGGGAACTCAATACGCGGCGCAGCGCGTCGCACTCGGCGCGAATTTCCGAAAGGCTCTGATCCGCCTTGTGGCGCGGCTGTCGAACCGCGGTTTCGTTGGCTTCCGCCGCCGCGCGTTCTTCCTCGGCGCGGTGGAAAGCCGCTTCCGCCGCACGCGCGGCTTCCTCGGAAGCGACAAACCGCGCCGTCGCCGCTTCGAGCGCGTCAGCCTGTTCGCGCGTCGGTTCGATCCGGCCGCGCTCTTCGGCGAGCTGCGCAATCTGCGAAAGCGCTTTTTGCAGCCGTCTTTCCGCCGCTTCGATCGCGCCGGCGATCGCGCGCCGCCGCGCATCGACATCGGCCGCTTCAGCGCTTTTCTCTTCAAAGACCGTCTCGGCGGCCCGCACCGCATCGTTTGCGGCGTCAAGGCGGGCCCTCGCCGCTTCAATGCGGCTCTTTTCCGCCGCTTCGCGCTCCTTGAGGCCTTCAGCCTCGCGGTTGAGCGTCGCGACGGCGTCATCGGCGTCGGCGCGCAGCGCCTTTTCGCGGTCGAGATCGTCGGACAGGCGGTCGATTTCGGCGGCAAGCCGCCTGATCTCCGCATCGGCGCGCGCCGCCTCTTCATCGAGATTTTCGCGCGCGACGGTGAGGCGATGGAGGCCGGCGGCCGCCTTCGCTTCTTCAAGTCTCAGCGGATCGAGGGCTTCGTGCGCCCCGGCCTGCGCGGTCGAGGCGTTGGCGGCGACGCGCGCGGTCTCCTCGATCAGCGCGGCGATTTCCTGAAGATGCGAGCCGGCGGCGTCGCGCGCGTCGACCGCTTCCTTCCACCTCAAAAAGGCGGCGGCGGCTTCGGCGCGGCGAATGTCGCCGGAGAGGTTGCGATAGCGCGTCGCCTGCCGCGCCTGACGGGCGAGCGCCTGCTTCTGGTTTTCAAGTTCGCCGATGACATCGTCGAGGCGGGAGAGGTTTTGCTCGGCGGCGCGAAGGCGCAGTTCCGCCTCGTGCCGGCGCGAATGGAGGCCGGTGATGCCGGCCGCTTCTTCAAGCAGGCGCCGGCGGTTTTGCGGCTTGGCGCTGATCAGTTCCGAAATCTGCCCCTGCCGGACCAGGGACGGCGAATTCGCGCCGGTCGAGGCGTCGGCGAACAAAAGCTGCACGTCCTTGGCGCGCACTTCCTTCGAATTGATGCGGTAGATCGACTGCGTTCCTTCATCCTTGTTGAGGATGCGGCGGGACACTTCGATGACGTCGCTGTCGTTGAATTCCGCCGGCGCCGAGCGGTCGGCATTGTCCAGCGTCAAAATGACTTCCGCCCAATTGCGGGCCGGGCGCATCGAGGTGCCGGCGAAAATGACGTCGCCCATGCCGTCGCCGCGCAAGGCTTTCGCGGATGTCGCGCCCATGACCCAGCGCAGGGCTTCGAGCAGGTTCGATTTCCCGCAGCCATTCGGGCCGACGACGCCGGTAAGGCCGTCGCGAATTTCAAGGTCGGTCGGTTCGACGAACGACTTGAAACCGACCAGACGAAGATTCGTAAATTTCACGACAAGAATCTCACGACAAGGACCCCGACGACCGCGGAAACCGCCCGCCATTGCGCGCGGCGACCGCCCGAAGCAAGTCACCGAGCGCCGATTCTCCGGACGGAGCAATTTTGCGCGCGCCCCTGTGGAGAAATGACCAAAGGCGTATGAGCGAAATGTTACGCAACAAAATTCCTTTTAGGCGCCTGCTTTTTCCACAGCGTCCGCGACCAGCTTCTCGAATTCTTCCTTCGTCTTGTAGGTCATCTTTTCGCCGTTGAGGATGAATTGCGGCGTGCCGGTGACGTCGTATTTCTCCATGCCTTCCTTGGCGTTCTTGTTGATGATGTCGACAAGTTCCTTGCGCTGCAGGCAGGCGTCGAGGGCCGCTTCGTCCATGCCGGCCTGCGCGACGATCTTCACCAGTTCCTCGCGCGGATTGTCCTTGATCCAGGTCTGCTGGCCGCGAAAGAGGGCGTCGGTGATCAGGAAATAGGCCTCGGGCCCGCCGGCCTTGTCGGCGGCGCAGCGCGCCAGCACGGAGCCGATCAGCGAATAATTGGCGGGGCTTGTCGGGAACTCGCGAAAGATCAGCTTCACCTTGCCGGTCGCGATGTATTTCTCCTTGATCCCGGGCATCACCTGTTCGTTGAAGGCGGCGCAATGCGGGCAGGTGACCGAGGCGTATTCGATCAGGGTGACTTTCGCCTTCGGGTCGCCAAGGACCATGTCGGTCGCCGCGATCTCGGCGCCTTTGGCTGACGTCGCCGCGGGTTTGGCGTCGCCGGCCTTCGCCGCTTCCGGCGAGGCGTTGCCGCAGGCGGCGAGGATGAACGGGGCGGCGGTCAACAGGGCGCGGAATTTCATGTGAATACCTTTCGGGGTCGGCTGGAGATCCGGACATCCCGGTCCCGCCATTTTTCCCTAAATCGCAGAGGCCTCGCGCCCAATCAAGGTTGCTCTAAAGAATCGAGGTTTTGTGAAGCCGCCAGCGACAATGCGGTGGGATCAGCCGGTCCTGAATCGGGAAAGACCGCCGCGCGCCGTCGGGGCGGCGGGGCCCTGGATGACGGCGATCCGCGCGATCGAGCCCGGCCCGAAATAGTCGTTCAGCCGGCGGCGCAGCATTTCCGAACTGAATTCGACCGTCGCCGCCGCCGCGCCATGGGGAACGATGACTTCGAGCGTCCGTCCCTCGCGCCCGCCGGTGAGGCGCCCGGGCCGGCAAAGCCGCGCAAGGTCAGGCCCGGCAAGGCTCGGCCAGCGGGCGATCAGCTCCGGATCGACGAACCGCGTCTTGCGGGCGAGGTCGGCGAGAATATCCGCCGAGAACCGGGAGAGCGCGGGCGCCGAGGCCCTCGCCGCGCGGGTCGGCGGGGGAAGGCCGTCGCGAAGGGGCGGGCGGTTGAGGAGCCGGTTGAGGAGACGGGGGGATTTCATCGCCGCCGAACCTAGCATAAGCGCGCGAGAATGTCCGCGATCCCGAGAGCGCTTCTCAAATGGTACGACGCCAACGCGCGCGATCTGCCTTGGCGGGTCGGGCCGCAGGCGCGGCAGGCCGGCGCGACGCCAGACGCCTATCGCGTCTGGCTTTCCGAGATCATGCTGCAGCAGACGACGGTCGCGACCGTCCGCACGCGGTTTGGCGCGTTCATCGAGCGCTGGCCGACGATCGGGGCGATGGCGGCGGCGCCGCTCGACGAGGTGCTGGGCGAATGGGCAGGGCTTGGCTATTACGCCCGCGCGCGCAATCTCCACAAATGCGCGATGACGGTCGCGGCGCAAGGCGGCTTTCCGGATAGCGAGAAAGGCCTTCTCCAGCTCCCCGGCGTCGGCGCCTATACGGCGGCGGCGATCGCGGCGATCGCGTTCGACCGAAGGGCTGTCGTCATCGACGGCAATATCGAGCGCGTCACCGCGCGGCTCTTCGCCGTCGAAACGCCGTTGCCTAAAGCGAAGGCGGAACTGAAGGCGGCGATCGGCGCGGTCTGGCCGAAGAAGCGCTCGGGCGATTTTGCGCAAGGCTTGATGGATTTGGGCGCCATGGTCTGCACGCCGCGCGCGCCGAAATGCCTTTTATGTCCGCTCACGGATCATTGCGCCGCGCGCGCCAGGGGAATCGCTGAAAGCCTGCCGGCGAAGGCGAAGAAGGCGGCAAAGCCGACGCGGCGCGGCGTCGCTTACGCGCTCGTCAACGCCAAAGGCGAGATGCTGTTTGAGCGCCGGCCGGACAGGGGCCTCCTCGGCGGGATGCTGGGATTGCCGGGGACGGCGTGGGTGGCGACCAACCCTCTCCTGCGTGCGGGGTCGGGCCATGCGTCCGACGGTGGCGCGAAGCGCCGGGTGAAGGGATCGCCTTTGGAAGACGCCCCCTCACCCCCAGCCCCTCTCCCGCAAGCGGGAGAGGGGAGCGTTTGGCGCCATGCTGGAACCGTCACCCACACATTCACGCATTTCCACCTCGAACTCGATGTGATGACGGCGAAGGCGCCGAGATCATTCAAGGCGACGGACGGCCGGCAATGGCTGAGGCCGGAGGCAGCGCGCTTGCCGACGGTTATGAAAAAGGCGACCGTCGTCGCCGTCGCAAATGGGAAGATGACGACATGAACAAGATGATGGCGATGATCGTCGCGGCGCTCACGCATTTCACCGCCGCGCATGCCGGAAACGAGGGAGACTACCTCTACCGGATCGAGACCATCCGCGCGGCGCCCGGAAAGCTGGAGGCGTTGCTGAACTGGGCGGCTTCCGCGCGCGACGCCGGCTATTTCGAGGCGGCCGGGTCGCCCTATCCGTTCGTCATGCGGCACAGCCAGGGCGACCAGTGGGATCTCCTCGTCATCCTGCCGATGGAAAGCTGGGCCGCCTATTACTCGAAAGCGAGGGTGAAAAAGCGGGAAGCCGCTGCCAAGACGCATTCCGCCCTCATCGAGTCCCAGGTGGGTCTGATCGCATTTGAAGAGGATTTGTTCGCCTACGGACCGCCGCTGAATGAGCTTGAAAGCGCCCATGCGGCGAACGGTCTTTTCCATATCGAGATGTTTGCGGCGGCGCCGGGGAAAGAGAGCGAACTCTTCGAGCAGCGCCGCATGGAGAACGCCTATCTCGCCGCGACCGGTCAAACGACCAACATGATTTTCCGGCGCGCCAACGGTTCCGACATCGACGTCTTCACCATCGGTTTTCACAAGAGCCTTGAGGCGTTCGCCGCGACCGCCCCTGCGAGCGACGACGAAAGGGAAGCGGCGGCGAAAGCCGTCGGCTTCAAGGATCGCGCCGATATTTCCTTCTACCTCCGCTCGCTGATTGCGAGCCATCACGACACGCTCGCGACAAAGGTCGAATAGAATTGGGGCATGCAATGGCGCTCATGAAGCCGGACCGCCGGGCGTTGATCGCCGGCGTCGCCTGCCTCGCCGCATTGCCGGCGGCGCCCGCCTTCGCGAAGAAGCGGAAGCGCCGGCTCGTCATCAACGCGCTTGGCGGGCTCGGCGATCCGAATGGCGGGGAATTCGGCGAAAAGGAAATCGCCGCGCATTTCCTGTTCGAGCGGTCGATCGAGGATGCGCGCGCGGCAGGCCTTGCGGCGACCAATCTGACGCTCGGCTATGTCTTCGGCGAGGGCGATCCCTTCGTCTCGACGATCGAGGACATCGCCTGGTGGAACGAGGCGATCCGCCTGCGGCCGGGCCAGCTCCTCAAGATCCTCACGGCGGAAGACATTCGCGCCGCGCACAAGAAGAACCTCGCTGGAGTGATCTACGGCTTTCAAAGCTCCGACATGTTCGCGGGCGAGGCCTCGCGCGCCAGCATCTTCGCCGATCTTGGCGTGCGCGTCTGTCAGCTCACCTACAATCTTCGCTCAGCCGCCGGCGACGGCGCGCTTGTCGCGGAGAACAAGGGCCTCACCGATTTCGGGCGCGACCTTGTCGCGGCGCTGAACGAGAAGCGCCTGCTCGTCGACCTCAGCCATGGCGGGGAAAAGACGACGATCGACGCGATTGCGGCGTCAACGGCGCCGATCGCCATCACCCATACGGGCTGCGCGGCGCTCGCGCCGCATCCGAGAAATCGCGGCGACGCGGAACTGCGCGCGCTCGCCGACAAGGGCGGCGTCGCCGGGATTTATTTCATGCCGTATCTTTCGCCCGGCCGTCAGCATAGGGCGGCGGACGTCGTCGCCCACATCGAACATGCGGTGAAAATCATGGGCGAGGATCATGTCGGGATCGGCAATGACGGCTTCGTCACCCCAATCGACAACATGCCGGAATTTCTGAAAGCGCATCGCGCGGATGTCGAAAACCGGAAAAAGCTCGGCGTCGGCGCGCCCGGCGAGTCTGCGGACATCATCACCGTGCCGCCCGATCTGATGGGCAGGGCGCAGTTTGAAAAACTCGCCGGGCTCCTCGCCGCGCGCGGATTTCCGGAAGCGCGGATCGACAAGGTGCTCGGCGGGAATTTTCTGCGATTGTTCGGCGAGGTTTGGGGGAGTTAGCGCCCCGCCTTTCCTCCCCCGTTTACGGGGGAGGTGGTCGCGAAGCGACCGGAGGGGGTGAGTCACAGCGACTTGGCTCGCCGATCGAACGCCCCCCTCAGTCACGCCGCTTCACGCCGCGACAGCTCCCCCGCTTCGCGGGGGAGCAAAGGCGGAGTATCGCTGGCTGGTTATCCGAGGGCGGATCGGTTCTGAGAAGAACTGATACCAAGTTGCACTGAGTCCAACTCATTCGGCGAGGATCCCTTCTGCTTTTGAAAGTGTCATCCCGGGCGCGCTGCAACACGTAGTGTTGCGGCGCAGACCCGGGACGGCGTGCAGCCGAGGGCCCGAAACTGCGCGGGATCCCGGGTCTGCGCAGCGGCATTGTCATGCCGCAGCGCGCCCGGGATGACACGGTTTTCTCCTTTGAAGAGGTCCCGGAAACAGGAACGTCATGAGTCTTCTTCAACGCAACTTTGTATGAGTCTGGAGCGGGCGGTCATGATAACGCCGCCATCCCCGCAAACTCGCAGAGCAACATGCGCGTATCCCTCGGGTCGATGATGTCCTCGATCAGAAACTGCTCCGCGGTGCGGAAGGGCGAAGTGACGGCGTGCAATCTCGCCTTGATTTTCGAAAGCTCCGCCGCCGGATCATCCGATTTTAAAAGCTCGGCCTTGTAGGCGACTTCGGCGCCGCCCTCCATCGGGAGAGAGCCCCAGTCGCCGGACGGCCAGGCGAAGCGGTATTGAAAGCGCGTGTGGTTCGACATCGCGGCGCCGGCGACGCCATAGGCCTTGCGGATGATGATTGTCGCCCAGGGGATTGTCGCCTTGTAGATCGCGTTCATCGCGTCGACGCCCCGGCGGATCGTTCCTGCTTTTTCCGCTTCCAATCCGATCATGAAGCCCGGATTGTCGACAAGGTGGATGACGGGGAGGCGGAAGAGTTCGGCGAGCCCCACAAACCGCCGCGCCTTGTCCGAAGCGTCCGCCGTCCATGAGCCGCCGAGAAAGGTCGGATCGCTCGCCAGCACTGCGACCGGCCAGCCGTCAAACCGCGCGAAGGCCGTGATGACCGAGCGTCCCCAGCGCGCGCCCATTTCAAAGACGCTTTCCCTGTCCGCGACCGCGTCAATGATCTTCCGCATCGAATAGACCTGTTTGGCGTCGTGCGGCACGATCGAGAGCAGGGCCTCCTCGCGGCGGTGGACCGGATCGTGATTGATGGCGCGCGCCGCGCGTTCTTTTCTTGAGGAGGGGAGGTAGGAGAGGAATGCGCGCGCCCGCGCGAAGGCTTCCTTTTCGCTTTCCGCCTCGTCGTCGATGACGCCGTTCCTCGCATGGATGTCGGCGCCGCCGAGCGCCTCGTTCGACATCGCCGCCTCGCCGATGCCTTCGGCGACTTTCGGGCCGGCGGTGAAAACCTGCGCGATCCCCTTCACCATCACCGAATAATGGCTGGCGACAAGGCGCGCGGCGCCGAGCCCTGCGCAGGGCCCAAGCGCCAGCGCCACAACCGGAACCGTTTCGAGATTCCTGACGACATGCTCCCAGCCCGGAACGAAGGGCACATAGGTGAAGCCGAGTTGTTCAAGACTTCTGACCGAGCCGCCGCCGCCGGTGCCGTCGATCATGCGGATGAGCGGCAGGCCCATCTCATGCGCCATCTGCTCGGCCATCGCGAATTTGCGATGAATGGCGGCGTCCGCCGCGCCGCCCCTGACGGTGAAATCATCGGCGCTCGCGACGACATTGCGGCCGTTGATCCGCCCACGGCCGAAGATGAAATTCGACGCCGTGAAATCCTCAAGGCTTCCGTCGTCGGCGTATTTTCCTTTGCCGGCGATCTTGCCGATCTCGCGGAAGGAGCCGTGATCGAGGAGCGCGTCGAGCCGCTCGCGCGCATTGAGTTTTCCGCGGCTCTTCTGGCGGGCGAGCTTTTCCGCGCCGCCCATTTTCTCGGCGAGCGCCTGGCGGCGGCGAAGCTCTTCGAGTTCTTTCTCCCAGGACATGGCGCGATCATTCGCCCAGCGCCGGTTGGGGCGCAAGTGAGCCGTCCCCCTCAGTCACGCTTCGCGCGTCAGCTCCCCCGCCAGCGCAGGGCGATCGCAGATGGTGCGCCCCCCTCTCCCGCTTGCGGGAGAGGGCAGGGTGAGGGGGCGTGAGGCATGCGCTTTGCTCCCCGCTTCACGGAGGATCAAAGGCGAACCGTCGCTGGCTGGTTATCCGAAGGCGGATCGGTCTTTCGAGGGCGTTGTCAGCGACGCAGACGGGGGGGTCAATCAATAAAATCCAGCCCCAGATCGAGGCTCGGCGCCGAATGGGTGATCGCGCCCGAGGAGATGACGTCGACGCCGGTTTTGGCGATCGCGCCGACGCTGTCGAGGGTGACGCCGCCCGAGGCTTCAAGGATCGCGCGGCCCTTGTTGAGCGCGACGGCGAGGCGAAGATCGTCCAAGGACATGTTGTCGAGAAGGATGATGCGCGCGCCGTGTTCGAGCGCTTCTTCCATCTGTTCGAGGGTTTCAACTTCAATCTCGATCGCGGTCATGTGGCCGACGGCTTCTTTCGCGGCGCGCATCGCTTCGGCGACGCCGCCGGCGGCGACGATGTGGTTGTCTTTGATCATCACCGCGTCATAGAGGCCGAAACGGTGATTGACGCCGCCGCCGCAGCGGACCGCGTATTTTTCAAAGGCTCGAATGCCTGGCGTCGTCTTCCGCGTGCAGGCGATTTTCGCGCGCGTGCCGGCGACAGCTTCGACATAATGCGCGGTCAATGTCGCGACCCCTGAAAGCCGGCCGAGAAAATTCAGCGCCACGCGCTCCGCGGTCAAGATGCCGCGCGCCGGCCCTTCGATCCGCATCAATGCGTCGCCGTCGTCGACGCGCGCGCCGTCGCCATTTTGGATTTTCACCTCGATGTCGCGATCGACAAGCCGGAAGGCGGCGAGCGCGAGATCAACGCCGGCGACGACGCCGGGGCGGCGGGAAGACAAGGTCGCGCGGCTCTCGGCGTTCGCCGGGATGCAGGCGGCGCTCGTTATGTCGCCGGCGTCGCCAAGGTCCTCGGCGAGCGCGCGTTTGACCGCGTCCTCGATCAAAAATGCCGGAAGCCGCGTCATGTCAATTCTTCCTCCCATTCGAGGTCGGCGGTTTCAGCAAGGCAGATTTCGGTGTGCATCGGTTCGTCGTCGGCTTGCGGAAAGTCGGTGCGGGTGTGGCCGCCGCGGCTTTCTTCCCGCATCAAGGCGCCTTGCGCGATCAGCTCCGCCGAGGCGAGCGCGCTTTTTAGCCCGCTCGTCATCAGCGGACTTTGATTGAGATCATCAATCGTCTCAATGACGGCGGTCAGCGATTTCTCCGAGCGCAAAAGCGCGGCGCCTTTCGACATCGCCTTGCGGAGTTTCATCATCAAGGTCGGCTCGGCGGGTTTTGGCGCGAGCGCGAAGCGGTCCTCGGGCGCGGCGGCGTTCTTGCGCGGCGCAAGCCGCGCGGCTCTCAGCCGCTCGCCGATCGCCGCGCCGAAGACGACCGCCTCAAGGAGGGAATTCGAGGCGAGGCGATTGGCGCCGTGAACGCCGGTCGAGGCGACTTCGCCGACGGCGGAAAGCCCGTCGAGCGAGGCGCGGCCTTGCATGTCGGTCATGACGCCGCCCATGAGGTAATGCGCGGCCGGCGCGACCGGCATCGGGCTTGTGCGCGGATCAACGCCGTTGCGCTGACAGGCGGCGAAGACGGTCGGAAACTTCGCCGGGAACGCAGGCCCGATATGGCGCGCGTCAAGAAAGGCGCCGCGCTTTGCTTTCCGCTCGGCTTCGACCGCTCTTGCGACGACGTCGCGCGGGGCGAGATCGCGGTCCTGGTGGTATTTCTGCATGAAGGGCTTGCCGTCGGCGTTGACGAGAACCGCGCCGTCGCCGCGCAAGGCTTCCGTCGCCAGCGGCGCAGGGTCCTCGCCGAAATCAAGCGCGGTCGGATGGAACTGCACGAATTCAGGATCGCGGATGACGGCGCCCGCGCGCGCCGCGAAAGCAAGGCCGTGTCCCTGCGCGGGTTTCGGGTTCGTCGTCACCGCATAGAGCCCGCCGAGCCCGCCGGTCGCGAGCACGGTCTCGGACGCCTCCATGAGGACGCGCTCGCCGCGGTCGACGATGAAAGCGAGAACGCCGGCGACAGCGCCCTCGTCGTCGATCAGCAAATCCTCGACAACGACGCGTTCGAGAATTTCAATATGCGGCGCTTTCCTCGCAGCGTCGATGAGGGCGCGCATGATCTCCGCGCCCGCCTGATCGCCGGTCGCGTGGACGATGCGATGGCGGCAATGCGCGGCCTCGCGGCCGAGGATGTAATGTCCGGTCTCGTCGCGGTCGAATTTGACGCCGATCCGCGCGAGATCCTCGACCGCTTCAGCGCCGCCGAAGGCGAGAACGCGCGCAGCTTCAGGATCGACGAGGCCGGCGCCCGCCTCCATCGTGTCGGCGAAGTGAAGGTTCGGCGAATCATTCTCCCCGATCGCCGCCGCCATCCCGCCTTGCGCCCATGCGCTCGAAGCGTCCGCGCCCAGCGGGCGCGCGGTGATGACAGTCACAGGCCGGGGCGCGAGCTTCAGCGCCGTGTAGAGGCCCGCGACGCCCGCGCCGATGATGAGGATCGTGGTCATGCGGCCGACACGCTTGTCATCCCGCGCGCGCCGCAACACGAAGTGTTGCTGCGCAGACGCGGGATCCGTCGCAGCTGAAGAGTTCTTGCGGCACGGGATCCCGCGTCTGCGGCGCACCGCTGCGCGCTGCGCCGCGCGCGGGATGACAAGACAAGTTCGAGCGGGAAAAACGCCCCCTCAGTCACGCTTCGCGTGACAGCTCCCCCCTGCGCGCATTGCGCGCAATACTGCAAATCGCGCCTTCGGCGCGGGGCGGGGGAGCAAAGTCGCGTTTCAAAGATGATGAGGATCGAGGATGTCATGCGCGGCATTGCTTTCTTCCCCCGCGACAGCGGGGGAAGTGTCGGCGAAGCCGACGAAGGGGGCTCTCTCCGCGAGAGCGGCCCTTGCGGCGGGAGCGCGCCCCCTCAGTCACGCTGCGCGCGACAGCTCCCCCGCAAGCGGGGGAGCGGAGATGATGCGCTCGCCCTGGCTCCGTTGCGCCGATGATGAGGATGGGGGAGGTCATTTTCGGCTGCAGCTAGGAACGGTGACGTCGATGGCGACTGGAAATCAGGTCATGGAAACTTCGTATCGAGACATACAAGCCAGCGACTCCCAACGCCGGCAACACGAGGCCTTTCATCATCAACGGGAAATTCGCTTGAAAGAGTTTGCAGATTGCGCTGCCAGACGGCGGTGAGCCTGCGAGATCGCCGGAACAACCCATTACGAGCGGCGGCAACATAAGCGCAATCACCAGCACGAATAGTGCAACAGCAATCGCGTCTACTAATTTCAGAATTGACTTCACGCCCGCGCCTCGACCGCCAGCACCTGCGGCGCTTTCGCATGCGTGTACATCGACTGGCGCGTCAGGGGGAGCGCGATCATCCGCTCGATCGCCGCGCGGGCCCGCGTTGAAATTTCCGGATCAATGAGAATTTCATGCTGCATCGTCTGCAGCGAGCGCAAAATCTTCGTCAGGGTGATCCGCTTCATGTGCGGGCAGAGATTGCAGGGCCGGACGAAATTCACCTTCGGATTTTCGAGGCTGACATTGTCCGACATCGAGCATTCGGTGATGAGAACGACCTTGTCCGGCTGGTGGCGCTTGACGAAATTCGACATGCCGCTGGTCGAGCCGGCGAAATCGGCTTCGGCGAGAACGTCGGGCGGGCATTCGGGATGCGCGAGCACGATGATTCCGGGATTTCCATCGCGCAATTCGCGGATGTCGTCCACGGTGAAACGCTCATGGACTTCGCAAGCGCCCGCCCAGGTGACGATCTTCACATCCGTCATCGCCGCGACGTTCTTTGCAAGATACTGGTCGGGGATCAAGATGACGATATCCGAATTCCATTCCTTCGCCGCCCATTCGACGATCTCGACCGCGTTCGACGAGGTGCAGCAGATGTCGGTCTCGGCTTTGACGTCGGCTGACGTATTCACATAGGTGACGACCGGCGCCCCCTTATATTTCTGTTTCATGAGGCGCACGTCGGCGCCGGTGATCGACGAGGCGAGCGAGCAGCCGGCCGCCAGGTCGGGGATGAGGACGGTTTTTTCCGGGCAGAGAATTTTCGACGTCTCGGCCATGAAATGAACGCCCGCCTGGACGATCACTTTCGCGTCCGTCGCCGCCGCCTGCTTGGCGAGCTGCAAACTGTCGCCGGCGAAATCGCCGACGCCGAAATAGATTTCCGGCGTCATGTAATTGTGGGCGAGGATGACCGCGTTCTTCTCGCGCTTGAGGTCGTTGATCGCGGCGATCAAAGGCGCGTGGAGGCGCCATTCGGCCGGCGTGATCAGCTTCTCGACTTTTGCGTAGAGAGCGTCCGTCTTCGCCGCGACTTCGGCTGTGTAGGGGAGATCGCCCGCCTTCGCCGGTTTGCTGCGCGCAAATTCCAGTATGGTCATGGTCGTCTCCCGATCCGCCCAATTTATGCTCAGATAGAGCATATATGGGACGGAAAAAATCGCCCGCAATGGGGGCGACGGCTGAGCATCGCGCCGCGAGCGGCGGAGGTCAACCGCTTCCCGGCGATACGGCCTTGGCTTCCGGGCCGGCGCCCCCTAGCTAAGCCGGCCCCGAAGAGAGGAGACAGGACGGCGCGCCGTCCAACCCAATGGAACTTGCTATTCTTCTGGCGCTTTTTCTGATCAACGGCCTGTTCGCCATGTCGGAAATGGCGCTTGTCTCGTCCAAGCAAGCGCGCCTCAAGGCGCGGGCGGACGCCGGGGACAAGGGCGCCGCGTCGGCGATCGCGCTTCTTGACGATCCCTCGCGGCTTTTGTCCGCCGTGCAGATCGGCATCACGCTTGTCGGGGTGTTCGCCGGCGCCTATGGCGCGGCGGCGTTTTCGGACGACCTTGCGCCGATCCTCGCCGAGGCGTTTCCGCGTTTCGCCGCGCGCGCCGACGAGGCCGCTTTCGCGATCGTCGTCGTCATCATCACCTATTTTTCGCTCGTCGTCGGCGAACTCGTGCCGAAGCGGATCGCGCTCGCCGCGCCCGAACTCATCGCCTCGTTCGCCGCGCGGCCGATGCGCGTTATCGCCTTCCTCGCGCATCCCGCCGTGTCGCTGCTTCGTCTTTCGACGGAAGGCGTCATCGCGGCGCTCGGCCTCTCGCGCGTGAAGCCAGAGCAAGTGTCGGAGGAAGAAATCCTTCACTTGGTCGCCGAAGGCGCGACCTCGGGCGCGATCGGCGCCGAAGAGCGCGAGATGATCGAGGGCGTCCTTGATCTTCCCGACCGCAATGTGCGCTCGATCATGACGCCGCGCACCGAGGTCGTCTGGGTCGACGCCGCCTCGCCGCCGGCCGAGACCTTGAAGGAGATCGCGGCGAGCGGGCATTCGCGCTTTCCGGTGGTGCGCGTCGACGCCGACGAGGTGATCGGCATTGTTCAGACCAAGGATCTTCTATGCCGCCTCACCGCGACCGGCGCGATCGATCTCGACAAGGCGATGCGCAAGCCCGTCTTCGTGCCGGAGACATTGTCGGTCGCGACGCTCCTTGACGCGCTGGCGCATTCGGAAGTCAGGATGGCGATCGTGCTTGACGAGCACGGCGATTTCGCCGGCATCGTCACCGCGGCGGACATGCTGGGCGCGATCGCCGGCGCCAAGGCGTTTTCGCCGGCCGACAGGCTCGGCCCCGCCGTCCGCCGCGAGGACGGCTCCTGGTTCATCGACGGCATGACGCCGGTCGAGGAATTCGAGCGCCTCGTCGGCGCCAAGGGATTTGTCGATCCGGAAAATTATTCGACGGTCGCGGGCCTCGTCGTCCACGCGCTGCAGCGCATCGCGCAGACTGGCGACATCATCGCGGTGAGAACCCTGAAATTCGAAGTCGCCGACATGGACGGAAGGCGCATCGACAAGGTGATCGTCACGGTCAGCGAAGCGGAAGACGAAACGGTGATTTGATCAATCAATCTCGCGCGTTTCGCCGGGATCGGTGAAGGCGTCGCCGCCGAGGTCGGCCCTTGTCGCATCGCCCTTGCCGGTCGCCGTCGCCGGCACGTGGACGCCGATTGATTGCGCGGCGCGGATGACATCCTTCAGGATCGTGCGCCCGCTCTCTTCCATGTGCCACCAATAAGGCGGGAAGGCGGCGTCATGCTTTTTGGCGGCGAAGTGCTCCTTGTGGCGCTCGAAATTCGCCATGACGGAGCCGGCGTCGCCGAAGTGAATGACGGTGGTCTTGTCGTCGAGCGTCACGCGCCAGGAATAGTTCTGGACGTCTTTCAGATCGCCAGCGTGCAAGACGGAAACGACGTCGATGTCGATCGCGCCGATTTTGAAACGCCGCGCCTTGTCCTCGGGCGCCATGTCGATCGCCCTGACGCGCTCAAGGATCGGATCGTCGTCGGCGACTCCGGCGGCGAGCATGGCGAGGCGCGCCTGCTCCGGCGCAAAAAGGACGACGCCGCCTTGCGCGCGCAAAAACGCAATCATCCGCTCAGGGAGGAAGTGATCGCCATGGATGTGACTGACGAAAACGGCGTCGATCCCGTCATAAGGCGCGACGCCCGCCATCATCGCGTCGCGCATCGCGGCCGGGACGCTCGCATAGTCTCCATAATTGTCCTGATAGAAGGCGTCGAATAGGACCTTCGTCTCGCCGCGCGCGACCATCACGCCCGCATTGCCGAGATAGGTCGCGCGGGCTGGATCGTGGGCGTAGGCCGGCGCCGCCGCGGCAGCAAGAATCGCTGAAAAGAGGAGCGCGCGCATTGTTTCCTCGCTATTGACGATCGGCGCAGGATAGCGTGCCGCTTCAGTCGCGCAATCCGCGCGGCCCGGCGGGAGCTATGGCGATGCTCAGCGGCGATCTTGCCCTTGCTCTTTCCGCCGCCTTCGCCGGCGCCGCGATCTACATCAACATCGCTGAGCATCCGGCGCGCATGGGACTCGACGATCGGGCGCTGCTCGCGCAGTGGAAGCCGAGCTATGCGCGCGGCTTCGCCATGCAAGCGACGCTCGCGGTCGTCTCCGGACTATTGGCGCTCGCCGCCTATGTCGAAACGAAAGGCTGGCTCTGGCTCGCCGGCGCCGCTTTCATTCTCGCGAACTGGCCGTTCACCTTGCTGGTCATCATGCCGACCAATCACCGGCTGAAAGCGATCGAGCCGGACGCGGCCGGGCCGGAGAGCCGCCGGCTGTTGGTCAAATGGGGCGTGCTGCATGGCGTGCGCAGCGTCCTCGGGACGATCGCGACCTTGATCTTCGTCGCCGCGCCGTCCTGACCGGAATTCCCCAGAGACGGGAACCGTACAACCTCGGCCCAAAAATTCTTGTCCGTAAGCCTTGACTTACCAAATGACCGTCCATATACGTAAGCCATGACTTACGGAACGATGATCGAAGCGCTGGGACCGCCGACCCGAAGGGCGATTTTTGAAAAGCTCGCCGCGGGACCGTCCTCGGTCGGCGCGCTCGCCAAAGGGATGCCGGTTTCGCGGCCGGCGGTGTCGCAGCATTTGAAGGCGCTGAAAGACGCCGGCCTCGTCGTCGAGGCGCGGCGCGGCGCGGCGCGCATTTACAGCGTCGATCCGAAATCCGTCGCCGCGCTTCGCGATTATTTCGACCGCTTCTGGGATGTCGCGCTCGACGCCTACAGACGATCGCTTGAGGGAGGTGACGCGTGAAGGAATATAGACCCGGCGCCGTCGCGCCCATCGTGAAGACGCTGTCCTTGAAGGCGTCGCCCGAACGCGCCTTCGCGCATTTCACCGACAAGATCGGCGTTTGGTGGCCGCTCGCCGAGCATTCGCTGTCACACGATCAGGCGCGCGGTCTCGTCTTTGAAGCGCGAAGCGGCGGACGCATCTACGAAATCGAAGCCAGCGGTCGGATGCGCGAATGGGGCCGCGTCAAGGAATGCGATCCGCCGCGCCGGCTTGTCTTCTCATGGGTGCTCGAAAACCCGGCCGAGGCGACAGAGATCGAAGTGACTTTCGCGAATGACGGCCGAGGCGGAACGAATTTCACGCTTGTCCATCGCGGCTGGCTTGAAACAAAATCCGCCGCCGAACGCCGCGGGATGTGCGAGAATGGCTGGGCGCCGGTGCTCGACAATTATCGGCGGGGGCTTGCATGAGTTCCGCCGCGCCTTTCCTCCCCCGCTTGCGGGGGAGGTGGCCCGCAGGGCCGGAGGGGGGTCGTCACAAGCGATTGCGCTCGCCGAACGGGCCCCCTCAGTCCGCTTCGCGGACAGCTCCCCCGCAAGCGGGGGAGCAAAGGCGCACAAATGATGTCCTTTACGGGCGACCCAATCAGGGTGCAGCGACCTTGAACCTGTCGGCGCAAATTCAACCGATGATTTTCGAGCGCTCGCCTGCCGCCGGGCCCGCCTTCATCCGCGGGATCGCAAGGCCGGATGCGGCGCCGTCGGCGCGGATCGCCGGCGAGGCGCGAAAGAGCGCCGCCGGACGCCCGCTCGCCTGCTGGACCGTCGCGCCGGTCTTTTCGACAAGCCCGCCGTCGACGACGCTGCGGCGGAAATTCTGCTTGTGAAGGTCAAAGCCGACAATCGCTTCAATGGTTTTCTGCAACGAGAGCAGCGTGAACTCGGCTGGCATCAGTTCGAAGATCACGGGGCGGTATTTCAGCTTGCCGCGGAGGCGGCCGATCGCGGTCGCGAGAATTCGTCTGTGGTCGGACGTCATCGGAGCGCCGGTCGCTCTGGCGACCGCGCGATCGGCGCGCGGCTCCTTGAGGCCGGCGGCGGCGCGGTCGCGCCAGGTCTCGGCGACAAGACCCGCCTCGTACATCAATTCATAACGCTCAAGCGCGCGCTCTTCCTCCCAGCCCGCATCGCCAAGACCGAAGGCGAGCGCCGCGCGCGCGCGGCGATCCTTGCGATGCGCGTCGCTGTCGCCGGCGGCGATCCAGGACGCGAGCGCCGGCGCGACGAGATCGCTCAAGATCGCCGGCGCGCCGCCCCGCCAGTCCTCCCACGGGAAGAACACGTACCAGCTGCGCCAGAGCGCGTCCTTCGCCGCGACCTTCGCCGGTTCGGCCGACAAAGCGAGATACCCGACCGACACGACGCGCGCGGCGGCGTCGCCGCCGTCGACGACCGCGGCCGGCGCCTCGCGGCCCTTGTCGCCAAACGTATAGAGCTGCTCGACATAGCCGAGCGTCACTTTCGTCTGCTCGGCGACCCATTGCCGGAGGCCGAGCTCGAAGGTGCGATGCTGCGCGGGATCGAACGGGCCGTAAGGAAGGCCGACCCCGTCGGCGCGACGGACGCACAGCGATTGCGGCTGGCCGTCCTCGACGACGGCGAGCACGGCGTTGAGGACGATTGCGATTGGCGGATGGGTTTCGGGTTTGGCCACAACCGGGCTCTTAGCGTGACTGCCGGAAAAAATGTAGGGCTCGCCGCGGCCATGCGCTCCGTGCACGAACGGCTGAATGTCGCGGCGGGTCGCGCGAGACCTCCTCAAGTCGAGAGTCCGACCCGCCATTGCGGCTTTGCACAGGCTTTGCTCCCCCGTTTTTTCAACGGGGGAGCTGTCGCGAAGCGACTGAGGGGGCTCTTCGATGTCCGCATTGGACGTGCGGCTTCCCCCCACCGGCCCTGCGGGCCACCTCCCCCGCTGTCGCGGGGGAGGAAAGAGACGGGCGCCCTAAGCCGCGAGCCTCACCATGGCGAGGGGCGCGGCCATGTCCGAACAGCAGGGCGGGGAGAGATCGTCGAGCGCGTCGGTCATGCGGCCGTCCCGCCCGAGCAGTTCGTCGGCGTAATTGACAAGCAGCGGGCATGGGTCGGCGTGCGGCGCCGCGGTTCTGAGGCGTTTCATCAAGGCGGCCTCGGACACATTCGGCTCGCGCATGCAAAGGACGATGAAGGCGGCGGCGGTCGAACGCGACACCCCGCGATTGCAATGGACGAGCAGATCGCCCGCGCCGTCCCAGGCCCCGACGAAATCAATGATCTGGCCGGCGCGATCGCGCGCCGCCTTGTTGATCGTCTCCGCGCAGCTTTCGCGGTCGACATAAAGAAGGAGGTGACGCGCCGGATCGAGCCCTCGAAAGGCAGGCGCGGCTTCTTCCTCCGAGAGGAGCGAAATCACGCGCGCCGGCCGATGTTTTTCAAAAGCCTCGCCGGCGCCGGCGAGTGAGGAGACAATCAACATGGACTGGAGTGTGGTCCTTGATCCTTGCCAATAAAAGAACGCCCCGATCACAGGCGGTTGAGGTCGCAGCGAGTTTACCGCCCGCGGCCCCGGTCAAGATCAGCCATCAATGCGCTGAACCGGTCAAGATAGCGTTTTTGCACGGTCGACGTCGGTTCGATCCGGATGATTGTCGGCGGAACGCCTTTTGGCGCGCCGAACAAGCTGTTGGCCTCGATCGGGTCGAAACCGGCGAGTTGCGTCGCCTCGAAGAAGGCGCTCGCCCGGTCGGCGCGCTTGATCGCTTTTTCGATGGTCTCGGGGAGGTCGGCCGGAAGTCCGAACCGCAAATGGATCGCCCGCTGCAGCCGCTTTTCGATCGTGCGGTACTGGTCGCCAAGCGCCGATTTGAACGGGCTGATCATGTCGCCGATGACAAATTCCGGGCCGTCATGGAGCAGCGCGGCAAGCCGCCATTTCGCCGGCCAGTCCGGGCGGAGCGCGCCGCAAAAGACTTCGACCAGCAGCGAATGCTGCGCCACCGAGAAGGGAAGCGGGCCCTTCGTCTGGCCGTTCCAGCGGGCGACGCGGGCGAGCCCGTGCGCGATATCCTCGATCTCGATATCGACGGGGGAGGGATCAAGAAGGTCGAGCCGGCGCCCGGACAGCATGCGCTGCCAGGCGCGGGGCGGCGGCGCCGTGGGGGATTTCCGTCTAACGGTTGTCATAGGCTGCGATTTGGGTTCGGCGGGCCAGCCGCCGTAACAGCGCAAGGCCGGACCGGCAAGCATGGCGGATATCAGGAGAGCAGGACATGAACTCGACGCGACGCACAGTTCTCGCCGCGATGGGCGCCATCTGGCCGGCGACGGCGGCTGCCGGCGACGCCGGACGCCGCAGCCGCGCCGCTCGCAAAAAACGCGCACGGACGATCGACGGGCTTTCGCTCGCCTATGTCGAAGCGGGCGACGGCGATCCGATCGTCTTCCTGCACGGCAACCCGACGTCGTCGCATCTCTGGCGCAATGTCATTCCCTATGCTGCGCCGTATGGTCGCTGCATCGCGCCGGACCTTCTCGGCATGGGCGATTCCGACAAGGTTCCGGACGCCGTCGAGAGCGATTACCGCGTTCAACGACACATTGCGCATCTCGACGCCTTCATGGAGCGCGTCAGGGCGGACAGGAACGTCACCCTCGTTGTGCATGATTGGGGCGGACCGCTCGGCTTCGACTGGGCGCGCCGCAACGAAACGAAGCTGCGCGCGCTGGTCTTCATGGAGACTTTTGTCTGGCGCATGCCGACGACGGCGCCGAAAGAAGTGCTCGGCTTTTTTCAGTTCTATCGCTCGCAAGCAGGCGCCAAAGCCGTTCTCGATGAGAACCAGTTTGTCGAGACGGTGCTGCTGAGGCAGATGAAGGACCGCCTCTCCGACCAGGACTTCGATGAATACCGCCGGCCGTTCGCGACGCCCGGCGCGTCGCGCCTGCCGACGCTCGCATTTCCGCGCCAGGCGCCGATCGGCGAAGACCCGGCTGATGTGGCCGCGCTTTTCGACCACTATCTCGCCTTTATGGCGAGGACGAAGGTTCCAAAGCTCTGGATCAACGTCCAGCCGGGCGCCCTCATTCCGGAGCCGCTCAAATCGACGCCGCGAAGCTGGCCAAACCTAACGGAGGTCGAAGTTGAGGGAACGCACTTCGTTCAGGAAGACGTTCCGCACGCGATCGGGCGGTCCATCCGGGATTTCTTGAAGGCGCCGCCGGAATGACGGAGCAATGCGGGTCATCGCGTCTCTCCATGCGCCGGCAGCGCGATCGACGCCTGGCCGAAGGCGTATCGCCACCCTTCCGGCGTCCTCACATAGGTGTCGCTGAACCACAGGCGCTTGTCGAATTTCTGTCCTTTGCTTTCGCCTTTGAGCCAGAGCCGCGCGGTGACGATCGCCGTATCATCGCCGTAGAGCCGCACGGTCTGCGTCCCCGCGTCTTCGACCTGGCGCTCATAGACAATTTCCTTGACGCGCGCAGACCGCAAGAGATCTTCGCCCGTGTAAACAGCGCCGGCGCCGACGACGAGGATCATGTCCTCGTGGAGGATCGCCGCCATCGCATCCGCGTCATTGCGCTCGACCGCCGCCTGGTAAGCGACATCGAGCGCGGCGATTGTCGCGCGGTCGTCTTCAGCATTGGCGACGCCGCCGGCGACACTTCCGGCGATGCTGGCCGCGATCGCGGCGGCGATCGGCGCAATTTTTCTGGGCGGCATAATTCAGGCTCCTCAGTTCCGTCAGGACCAGGGGAGCCTATCGTTCCGGCGGTGTCTGCCGCTTGCGCTTTTTTGCGAATTTCAGGCGGCGAGGCGCGACGGCGGCGCGCCGAAGCGGCGCGCGAAGCTGCGGGTGAAATGGCTGAGATTGTTGAAGCCGCAGGCAAAGCAGGTCTCGGTGACGCCGCGTCCTTCAAGGATCATGGTTCGCGCCGCCTCAAGCCGCGTTCGAAGAAGGAACTGATGCGGCGGCGCGCCGGTCATTTCCGAAAAGACGCGCGTGAAATGGAACATGCTCATCCCGGCGGCGCGCGCGAGATCGGACGCCGTCAACGGCTCGGCATATTCCTTCGTCAGCCGTTCGCGCGCATGGTCGATGCGTTCCGCGTACCAGGCGAACTTTCGATCGCTAAAGAGCGGCGCCGGCGGGCCGTCGGGAATTTCGCGAAATATCTCCGTCGCGCAGAATTCGGCCGTCATCGGCTGGTCGTCGGCGATCGCGGCCTGAAGCGCGCGTCGCAAATATCGCGTGCGGTTGCTGGCGTTGACGACCGTCCGATTGGTTTTCGACCAGCTTTGCCTGAAATCGAAACGGTCTTCCGCCGCGCTGAGATAGGTGAGGGAAAGGCAGACGTCGCTGAAGCCGCGCCCCTCATAGCTCGCGCGAAACCGCATGCCGGGGCGGCTCAGCATCACGTCGCCCGCGCCGACGCGCCAGACGGCGCCGTCGACTTGAAGATCGAACGCGCCGGTCTCGACAAAGCTCGCCCGATAGGCGCCGGCGATCTCCTCATAGGGCCGGTCCTCATGTTCGGCCGGGTGGTCGAAACGGTGAAGGCTGATTTCCGGGGAGCGCCAGAGCGGGACGATGCGGGCCATGGCGCGATCCTACCACAGCGGCTTTGCGCCGGCTCCGCGCTCCCGGAAATTTGTTCCGTCAGCGCCCCGGCCGCTGCGACCGGCGGGGCGAGGTTTGCGACAGGCCGACTTGCGGGCGGGGCCGGCCTGCGCGATCTAGAAGGGGACATTGGAGCGCGTAAATGACTCCATGCGACAGCCAGAACGAACGCAACAAACCCAAACAAGCAAAAGGGGCGATCACATGACAAATCTCGACACGACCTATGACGGCGGCGCCCGCCGCGGCGGCATGATGTGGCTCTATATGCCCGTCCTGCTCATCTTGTTCCTTGGCGGCGCGCTTTCCGTCGCCGCCTATAATTTCTCCGAAACCGACCTTTCGGTCGCCGAGTCGATCGCGGCGGGCTTTGGCGGTCTTGCCGGCATCATCCTTGGCCTTTTCGGCGCCGCGATCGGCATCGTCGTCGGGCTCATCGGCGCGCTCGTCGGCCTTGTCGCCGCCGGCGGCGCCGTCGCCATGACGCTGTTCATCGTCGGCTCGCCGATCATCGCGATCATTCTCTTCGCGCTGCTGCTTCGTCGGCCGAAGGCGGCGTGCCCGGACCCCGGCGCTCACCCGGCGGCGTGATCTATCGCTATGATCGGATTTTACGAAGGCGTCGGCGCAAGCCGGCGCCTTCATTCACATTCTGAACGTATGCCCGAGCCGGAGCGCAAGGCTTGTCCCCTGCGCGCGGAAGGATTGCGGAAAGCGATCTTCCTCGATCAGCGCGGTGTGGCCGAACGAAATGAATATCTCGCGCTCCGGCATCGGCTCCCAGCTGAAGCGGGAGAGGAAAGTGAAATTCTCCGAAATGCTGTCATACTGAACATCGGTCTGGATGAACATGCGCGGATTGATCGCGATCGTCGAACCGATGACGCCGACATGAATGTCGAGATCGCCGCTTGGCAGCATGAACTGGACAAGGTCGTATTCGCCGCGAATGTTGAAATGCCGGTTCGGCCGCCAGAACAAGCTCGCGCCGGCGTTGCGGAAATCGCCGCCATAAACGCCGCCCCAGCGATATTTGCCGCCGACCGCGATCTTGCGGCCCTCGGTCATTTCCGCGAACAGATTGTACCGCGTGAAATGATATTCCCCGACCGGCACCGGCAATCGCCCGGCGATGTCGAAGGCCTCGCGGATGTCGAGAAAGCCGCGGAAGATTTCGAATTCGGCGCTGTCGCCCGCCCGCCCTTCGACGCGCGTGAACGCGCCAAGCTCGCGATCGAGAAGCTCATCATCAAGGTCGGTCACAGCAAGGCCGAAGACGCCGGCCATGAACAGGCGGACCGGTCCGCTTTCGGGGCGGAAAAGCCGAAATCCGTTCGCGTGGTACTGGCGGATGCCGGCGCGGTTCGCAAAGCCGAGGCGCGGGCGGTAATTCTCGCCGATATTGTAGATCTCCGCGTTCCACTCCCATTTGAGGCCGCGATAGGCGCCGGCGATCGAAGCGAAATGATCGTTCGCCGAATCGACGCCGTCGCTGTCGAAGGATCGCAGATAAGTGATATCGCTATAAAGCGTTCCGGCGAAACGGGTCGAATTCTTGTATTGAAAGTCGGCGCCGGCGACGGTGTTTGTAAATTGCCCGGTCGGATCGCCATGCGTGAAGATGAGGCCGGCCTTCGATTCGTTCAGCACTTCGAAGGAAGCGCGCGCGGCGCCGAGATATTGCCCGCCATAGACGGAATCGTCGCCGGTTCTGACCGCGAGAACGCCGAGATTGGCGGGCCCGAGCTTGCCGCTCACTTTCGCGCCGGCGATGAGATCGACCGGGCGGCCTTCGACGATGCCGATATTGCGCGAGAAGAACGGAAGGCCGTTGACATTCGCCTGGAAGACGCGCCCGCCGAATTCGAACGACTGCACGTCCTGCAGAAAAAAGTCGCGGGTTTCCGGAAAGAAAAGATCGAACCGGCCGGTGTTCACCTGGCGCTCGTCGAGCGGCGCGTCGGCGAAGCTCGTGTTGACCGTCAGCGAGCCGGTGAGACTCGGCGTGATCTTGTAGAAAATGTTGGCGCTCGGATCGAAAGTGAAATCCGTGTCGCCCGTCTCCCAATCATAGGACGTCGCGCCGGTCGCGAAGAGCTGCGCTTCAACGCCGCGGCCGGAACTGACGCCCTCGACGCCCGACAGCCGCCCGGTGTTTGTGAGGTCGATGCGGTCCCTCGTCCGGTCGATATTCGACCAGCGCACCTCTTCATTCGTCCGCCGAATGGTGCGCAGCAATTGAAGGCCCCAGACGTCGTTCGCGGGATCGATCGAAATCGACTGGAACGGTATCGCGAATTCGGCGATCCAGCCTTCCTCATCGATGCGCGCATCGACGTCCCAGAGCGCGTTCCATTCAAGTTTGATCGACGAATTGTTTTCAAGAAGCGCGTCGACCTTCGCGCCGTTGGCGTTGGTCGCGAAGAAATAGCCGTCGCGCCGCGTGTCATAAGGGTCGAGCATGACGCGGATCGCATCCTCATCGCGGAGCTGCCCGTCGCGCGCGAGCACGGCGCGCCGGATCTTTTCCGGCTCAGTGTCGTAGAGGCGGAATCCAACGTAAAGCGTCCGCTCGTCATACATGAGATAGGCGCGCGTCCTTTGCGTCGGCGCGCCGCCTTCAACAGGTTCGACCTGATAGAATTGCTCGACGACCGCGGCTTTCGACCAGGCGGCGTCCGAAAGATCGCCGTCGATTTTCGGCGCCTCGTCACGGCTGATCTTCACCGCCGCAAGGCGCGGCGCGTAGGTCGCGAAATCAACATCTTGCGCCGTCGCCGGCGCGGCGAGACACAAGAAGGCGGCGAGCGCGGCGGCGATCGGTTTCATCGTCGGATGCATTAGGCGAAAATTGTTACGGAATCGGTCGGGCGGCGCGCCGGAGCGCCGATGACATTGAGCCGCATATTGAAGTCCCCGCTTTTCGCTTCAGCCTAGCGGTTCGGCGCGGTTCCTGCTGTCGCTTCGGCGCGACAGTCAAACGCTTTATCGACTGTTAACCCTGACTTGAAGGAGCCTATCCCGCGAGCCGCTCCATTTCGGCGGCGGCGATATCGTAATTGGCGTAGACGTTCTGGACATCGTCGCAATCGTCGAGCGCTGAAAGGAGCCTCATCAGCGTCGCGGCGGCGTCGCCGGAGACTTCAATGAGGTTCTGGGGCTTCCAGACGAGCTTGGTCGAGGCGGCGTCGCCGAACTTCTTTTCGAGGGCGGTTGCGACCGCGGCGAGTTCGTCATTCGCGGTGTAAACGAGATGACCGTCGGCATTCGATTCAACATCGTTTGCGCCGGCGTCGATCGCCGCTTCGAGCATCGCATCGGCGTCGGCGACGCCGGCGGGATATTCAATCGCTCCGACGCGATCGAACATGAAGGCGACGGAGCCGGATTCGCCTAGATTGCCGCCGTTCTTGGCGAAGGCGGTCCGAACCTCGCCCGCCGCGCGATTGCGGTTGTCGGTCAGGACCTCGACGATGACGCCGATGCCGCCCGGACCAAATCCCTCATAACGGATGTCCTCATAGCCGGCGCCGTCGCCGCCGGTCGCCTTCTTGATGGCGCGTTCGATATTGTCCTTCGGCACGGACTGGGCTTTCGCCGCCTGGATCGCGAGACGAAGGCGCGGATTGAAGGCGGGGTCGGGCGCGCCGAGTTTGGCGGCGACAGTGATTTCCTTTGAAAGCTTTGAAAACATCTTGGCCCGCTTGGCGTCCTGTTTGCCCTTGCGGTGCATGATGTTCGCGTATTGCGAATGGCCGGCCATCAACGCCTCGTTCAAATCTCTTGATGCGGAGAAGGCGGGGCCATACCAAGGCCGCAAGGCTGATATCAAGGGGGCGACGGGCTCATGGCGGATCTAAAGGGGAAAACAGTGCTGGTGACGGGCGCGTCGCGCGGCATCGGCGCGGCGATCGCGCGCGAGGCGGCCGTTCAGGGGGCGAGCCTCATTCTTCACGCGACCGCGGCCGGCGATGCGATCGACGCCGTCGCGACGGACCTTAAAATCCCCGCCTCGCGCGTGCTGTTTGAGGATTTGTCGGCGCCCGGCGCCGGCTTCCGCCTTGTCGAAAGGGCGCTCGCCGTCGCGCCGCGCCTCGACGCGGTCGTCAACAACGCTGGGATTTATGTCGATTCAGCGCTGACGTCGCCGCAGGGCGAGTGGCGCGACGCCTGGGCGAAGACGCTCGCCGTCAATGTTCAGGCGCCGGCCGATATCTCCCGCGCCGCGATCGCGCATTTCAGAAAGTCCGGCGGCGGCATTATCGTCAATATCGCCTCGCGCGCCGGCCATCGCGGCGATGCGATCGACGGCGCCGCCTATGCCGCGTCGAAGGGCGCGATCCTCGCGATGACGAAAACGTTCGCCCGCGCGCTCGCGGCCGAGAATATTCTTTTTTACGCGGTCGCGCCCGGCTGGGTCGAAACGCGCATGGCGCCGAC
Organism: uncultured Alphaproteobacteria bacterium; assembly: GCA_902826095.1. Classification (GTDB taxonomy): domain Bacteria; phylum Pseudomonadota; class Alphaproteobacteria; order Caulobacterales; family Parvularculaceae; genus Amphiplicatus. The sequence continues at coordinate 111,661 of CADEDN010000007.1, forward strand.
CGATGTCGAAGCCCGCCGCAAGGCGCTCGTCGACATTCCGCTCGGCCGTGTCGCGACGCCGGAGGAAGTCGCCGCCATGACGGTGTTTCTATTGACCGGCGCCTGCGCCTCGGCGACCGGCGCGACCTTCGACATCAACGGCGCGAGCTATGTGCGCTGAAGGCTAGAACATCGGGCGCGATATGGGAATCGCGCCCGATGTTCCAGCCTATTGATTTGGCGCGCCTTTGCGCGCGAAACCGGTTTCCACTTTCGCGCCCGGCGCGCTAATCCGCTCGCGCATAGAAGATCCGGAATGTCTCGGACCAGGTCTTGCCGCGATCGGTCGATTCTTCGCCGAACTGCTCGACCCGACCGCCATCGAGCGGACGGATCGTCATGCGCGTTCGTTTCGAAGGATCTGGCTCCTTCACGGGCGCGTAAATGAGGCCGTCGCCATCGGCGCGCCCTTTGAACTCAAGCGTGCCGGCATTGTCGTCGATCCACGCGTGACGCCAGACTTCGCCGTCGATCCAGTGAACGCCGCGCGCAAAATGTCGCTTCATGTCCGAAGCGAGGATGCCGTCCCAGTGCTCGAGGATTGCGCATCCGCCGGCGGCGCGTTCAATACGGTTGCGGCCGACTTCCGTGCCATTGGCAATCGTCGCGACCCATTCGCCTGTCCAAAATCCAAGATGATGGGCGGCGCGGCCGGCGCAGGCGCCGCTCACCGCATTCGTGTCGCGGATAAGATCGCGCGCGCGGGTCAGGCGTTCGTACTCGCCATAGTCGAAGAAATCCGCGTGCGACGCGATCTTTCCCTCGGCGACGCGCAGGAACGTCATGAACCGCATCGGCGCCTGGAATCCGTCGGCGACGCCAAAACCTGTTCCCTCGATGACGGCGCCGTCCGCGCTGGCGATGATCGTTTGCGGCATGAAACGCACATATTGATAATGCTCGAACGCGCTCCTGGCGTAAGCGTCGATCGCCGCGCGCCCCCTCATGAATATGCGAAAGGTCGGGTCCTCGAAAATCGCATCCTCGGAATAAAGCCGTCCAACCGCGTCAGCCTCGATGCGATCGAGCGCGCCGAGATAGTCGCTCGCAACGCGCAACGCTTCATTTCTCTTCGCCTTCTTGCCTGTCGCCTTGCCCGCGACGTCGTCCAGCGCGCGCCCGTCCCATAATGTCTTGCTGGCCGCGCCGCCGAGCGCTGCGAAGGGCGGGCGATTGTCGATGTAATCGATATGGCGGACGATCTTGCCGTCTTTCATTGTCATCATCGTCGCAAAGCGCGTCGCGAAGGGCGCGCCATTCGCCTCGCCGGTGACGCTCGCCTGACCGGCGATCACATCGCCGTCGCGCACGATCTGATGAAATCGCCAATGCAGCTTGCGATAAGCGTCAAGGCTGTTCATCGCTTCGCGCAATTGCGGGACGCCGCGGGCGAATAAGTCGCTGGTCGGATCCTCGAAAACCGCGTCCTCGGCGTAGAACGACGCCATTTTGTCGTAGTCGTTCTCAGCGTAGGCTGAGTAATAGTCGCGAAAGAGCGCCGCCGCCTTTGCGTCCGTCGTCGCGGGCATTTCCGGCGGGGCCGCGTCGGCGGCCGCCGAAATGAATAAGGAAAACAGGGCGGCGTGAATGGTTCGGCGCATCGGCGACCCACCCGGCTAAGATGCGAAGTCGAATTAGGCTATAGCGGCGGCGCGCCGTCAACGCGGCTCCTTTACACGTCGCCGTGAAGGGAGCGCTACGCGGACGGAGCGAATTGTTTAAGACACCCGCCAAGCCGCAATGGCTCAATCGACATCGCGCGGCCGGCGGCGTTCGTCTCGATGATGGCGCCGCACAAGGTCGCCTCGCCCGCCGCCGGCTGGAATCGTTGCGACGACATTTTCGTCAGGAAGCGGTTCAGGGGTTCGGATTTCTCCATGCCGATCACGCTGTCATAATCGCCGCACATGCCGAGATCGCTCATATAGGCGCTCCCTCCCGCGAGGATGCGATCATCGGCGGTCGGCGTGTGCGTATGCGTGCCGACGATCGCGGAAACCCGGCCGTCGAGATAATGGCCCATCGCCTGCTTTTCGCTGGTCGCTTCCGCATGGAAATCGACGATGATCGCGTCGATATCACGGCCGAGCGTCGCCGGCCCCATCGCCGCATCGATCGCCGCGAAGGGATCGTCGCAAGGATGCATCTCGATTTGTCCTTGCGCATGGAGAACCATGACGCTGCGGCCGTCCGCCGTCTGATAGACGCCGGCGCCGCGGCCGGGATTCGATTTCGGGAAATTCAGCGGGCGGAGCAGCCTTTGCTCGGTCCTGTAAACATCAACTTCCTCGCGCTGGTCGAAGGCGTGATTGCCGGTGGTGAGGACGTCGGCGCCGGCGGCGAGGACCGCTTCGACGATTTCGGCGGTGACGCCGAAGCCGGCCGCCGCGTTCTCGATATTCACGATGACGAAATCGAGCCGGTATCGGCGCCGGAGGCCCGGCAGGCGCTCGATGATCGCCTTGCGCCCGGATCGCCCGACAATGTCGCCGAAAACCGCGATTCTCATGATCAGGACTTCCTCACTCTCGGCATGCGCATTTCAAGCGAAGCGCCGTTTCACGCTCGTCCGGAAATGCGCAGGCCCCGCGCGTCGATCGCCTCGCGTTCGGTGACGATCCAGTCGAGGCGTTCATCGCGTTTCGACATTGGAACAATCTCAACTTCCTGCGCGGCGTAGGCGAAGCCGACCGCGAGGACGTCGCCCTCGGCGCGCAGCGCCGCCAGCGTCCGGTCGTAATAACCCCCGCCATAGCCGAGCCGCGCGCCCGTTCGCGTGAAGGCGAGCAGCGGCGTCACGATCAGCACCGGGCGGACCTCCGGCGCCTTTTCCGACGGCGTCATGATGCCGTAGCGGTCGGGGTGAAGCGGATCGCCGTCGCGAAACGCACGAAAGGTGAGCCGGCCGCGCCGCTTCGGCGTCACTGGCAGCGCGATCGTGAATCCCTTCGCAAGGAGCGCCTCCGCGAGCGGCTTGGTGTCAAGCTCGTCCTTCATCGGATGATAGAGCGAGACGATCGCGCCTTCAGGCAGCGGCGCATGCTCCATGAACACGCGCGCCGCGTGTTTTCCCGCGTCCGGCCTTGCGCGCGCCGCCTCCTTCCGCGCGGCGGCCATCCGAAGGCGGAGGATCTCCTTCGAGGCGAAACCGGGCGTCAGCGGCGGCAGCGGCGGGAGTATCAAGGCTCACTCTCTTTTCGAGTCAAAGCGCCTCAAGAAACAGGCGCCGCCCTGGCCGTCGGACTTCGATTTCGCCCTGGACCCTAAGGTTCAGGTGGGCGCCGCATGACGAGGACCACGGTCCCCGCCAGAGGCAGCTCCCGTTCTGTGAGATACGGCCCCGGGGAATGTCGTCCTGACGCGCCGGGCAGCCCCTTTGAATTAGGCGCGAGGGAGGGGGGCGTAAAGGGGGCGGCGCGAAGGGTTAACGCCGCACCGCTCCATAAGCGATCGCCTTGACGAGGTTCCGTGCGCGTGAGGGCGGCGTCGAGGCGCCCGGCTGCGTCTGGGAGAGGAGAACGACCGCGACGCCGTCTTCTGGGTTGACCACGAACCATGTGTCCCAATAGCCGGCCCAGCTCCATTCGCCGGGCGCCGCGATGGTCCCTGTTCTGCCGGGCGAGGTCACGACCGAGCCGCCAAGCCCGAACGTCGCGCTATTGCTTTCCCAAAGCCGCGCGGCGGCGCCCGGCTGGAGATTGTCCGACATCATCTGCCGCACGGCCGCTGGCGAGAGAATGCGCGCGCCGTCGAGTTCGCCGCCGTTCAGCATCATACGGCAAAAGCGCAGATAATCATTGACGGAAGAGATGAGCCCGGCGCCGCCCGACAAGACGCCAAAGCCGTCATCATTGAGGCCGCTCGCCAGCGCATTCTCTCCCGCGCGAAACAGCTTTCCATTATTATCGAACTCATAGACGACGGCGAGGCGCTCGAAATCAGTCTTGTCGACAAAGAACGCGGTATCCGTCATTTTGAGCGGATCGAAGAAATTCTTTCTGAGCCAGGATTCGAGCGGCTCCCCCGTCGCCTTCTCGATCAAATAGGCGGCGACATCGATGGAGTAGGAGTAGCGAAACTCCTTGCCGGGATCGCTGTAGAGGGGCAATCGCGCGATCTTGTCGATCCGCTCGCCGAGCGTTCCCTCGGTCAAGAGAAGGTTCGCCTCGACGTAGCGCCGGTCAAGCGTCGTCGCGCGATCGAAGACATAACCGAGGCCGGCGGTATGGGTGAGAAGGTCGTGGATGGTGATCGGCCGCGACGGCGCGCGGGTCGCAAATGCGCCGTTCTTGCCGGGCTCCATCGAGGTTGCGACGCGCGCATCCGCAAAAGAGGGGATGTAAAGCGAGACCGGGTCGTTGAGCGCGACGATCCCGCGGTCAACGAGCTGCATCATCGCGGCGGTGACGATCGGTTTCGTCATCGACGCGATCCGGAAGCGCGTCGCCGCCGTCATCGCAATGGCGTTCTCGCGGTCCGCCATGCCGGCTGCAGCCGTGAAAACGACGCCGTCTCGCGTCGCAACGCCGGCGACAAAGCCGGCGCGGGCGCCTTTCTCGACTTCAAGGTCGAGAATGGGCTTGATCGCCTCAAGCCGCGCCGCGTCGACGATTTCGCCGGACGCGCGTTTGAGCGGCGATTTGGCGAGGGAGGGGCCTGCGACGGAAAAGCAAAGAGCAATGACAAGCGCGCCCCAAACGGCGCGCCGCGCGATTTTCTTCACGTCGCTCCTCCATGAAAGCAGGTCAGGACAATCCGTCGATATCGCCGGCGGCGTTGACGGTGATCTTCTCCGCTGATGGAATTTTCGGCAAACCCGGCATCGTCATGATCTCGCCGCAGATCGCGACGACAAAGCCGGCGCCGGCGGAAAGCCGCGCTTCCCTTACATGAAGCGTGTGGCCCTCCGGCGCGCCGAGCAGCGCCGGGTCGTCGGAGAAACTGTATTGCGTTTTCGCCATGCAGACGGGGAGCGCGGCGAATCCCTGTTTTTCAAAACGCGCTAGGGATTTTTCCGCGCCCGGATCGTAAGTTACGGCGCCGGCGCGATAAATCTTCCCGGCGATGGTCTCCATTTTTTCCTTCAGCGACAGGTCATCGACGTAAAGCGGCCGAAAATTCGCGCCGCCATTTTCGGCGAGGTCGACGACGGCGCGCGCCAATTCCTCCGCCCCGGCCGACCCTTGCGCCCAGTGCCGGCAGAGAATCGCGTGCGCGCCGGCCCGGTCGGCGGCGGCCTCGACGGCCGCGAATTCGGCGGGGGTGTCGGCGTTGAACGCGTTTATGGCGACGACGACAGGAACGCCGAACAAGCGCACATTCTCGATGTGGCGCGCAAGATTGGCCGCGCCGCGTCTGACGGCGTCGACATTTTCGCGGTCAAGATCGCCTTTTGCGACGCCGCCGTTCATTTTGAGCGCGCGCACGGTCGCGACGATGACCGCGGCCTTCGGCTTCAATCCCGCCTTGCGGCATTTGATATCGAAGAATTTTTCAGCGCCGAGATCGGCGCCGAAACCGGCTTCGGTGACGACATAATCGGCGAGAGCAAGACCCGTCCGTGTCGCGATCACCGAATTGCAGCCATGCGCGATATTCGCGAAAGGCCCGCCATGCAGGATCGCCGGATTGTTTTCGAGCGTCTGCACCAGGTTCGGATTGATCGCATCCTTAAGAAGCGCCGTCATCGCGCCGTCGGCCTTCAGATCGCGCGCGGTGACGGCGGCGCCGTCGCGGTTGCGGCCGATGATGATGTCGCCGAGCCGCCGCCTCAAATCCCCGAGATCTTCGGAAAGACAGAGTATCGCCATCACTTCCGAGGCGACGGTGATGTCAAATCCCGTCTGCCGCTGCGCGCCGTTTCCCTCGCCAAGGCCGATGACGATGTCGCGCAATGCGCGATCATTCATGTCCATGACGCGCCGCCAGACGATCTTGCGCGCGTCGAGGTCGAGCCCGTTTCCCCAATTCAGCTGATTGTCGATCAGCGCGGCGAGGAGGTTGTGCGCCGACGTGATCGCGTGAAAATCGCCGGTGAAATGCAGGTTGATGTCGTCCATCGGCGCGACCTGGGAGAGGCCGCCGCCGGTCGCGCCGCCCTTGACGCCGAAACAGGGACCGAGCGAGGGCTCTCGCAGAACGATCGCCGCCTTCTTCCCGATGCGGCAGAGCGCGTCGCCAAGGCCGATTGTCGTCGTCGTCTTGCCTTCGCCGGCGGGCGTCGGATTGATCGCGGTGACAAGGATCAACGCGCCTTTTTCGCGAGCCTTGAGATCGCCGAGCGAGGCGAGATCGATTTTCGCCTTGTTGCGGCCGTAGGGAATAAGCGCGTCCGCCGAAAGGCCGAGTTTCGATCCGACCGAAGGAAGCGACGCAAGCCGCGCTTCTCGGGCAATCTCAATATCGCTCTTCATCGGAACTCCGAAAATCGGTTTTGGCGGCGCAACCCTATCGGCGGCCGCGGGCGAGGATCAAGCAGTGGCGCGGTACAATCCGATTTGTGCGGCGCCATATTCGCGCCGGTCGATTTCAGCAAAGCCGTCGACGGCGACGGGCGCTTCGTCCTTGCCCTGTTCGACGACGACAAGCGCTCCCTTCGCCAGCCAACCGCCGGACTTCAGCGTCTCCATCGCCGACCGCGCGAGATCTTTCGCATAAGGAGGATCAAGAAAGGCCAGGGTGAAGGACGGTCCGACACCCGCCGGCTTCGGGCCGAGCATTGTAGCCGAACGGCGGTGGACGCGGGTTTCGCCGAACAGGCCGAGCGCCTCGACATTGTCGCGGATCGCGCCGCGCGCCGCGGCGTCGGTCTCGACGAAGAGACAGAATGCCGCGCCGCGCGAGAGCGCTTCAAACCCGAGCGCGCCCGAGCCCGCGAACAGATCGATGACGCGCGCGCCTTCAAATGAAAAATCGTCGCGATGGGCGAGAATATTGAACAGCGATTCGCGCGCGCGGTCGCCGGTCGGCCGCGTTTCCCGTCCCTTCGGCGCGATGAGCGCGCGCCCGGAAAATCGCCCGCCGATGACGCGCATCAATCGCAATCGTCCAGTTTGCTATCGTCGAGCGAGCGGTCGAGTATCTCCCGCGTAGCTTTCTCCTTGGACTTTTCCGTCTTCGTCCGGCCGAATTTCGCGCGGTTGTGCGCTGCGGTCCTGTCTCTGTCGGCGGCGCGCTTTTTCTTTCGTACACGGTTCAGATTGACGATGTCGGCCATCTCAGAGTCCAAGAGTTTCGCTCGCCCTCGCGCCGAGCTGTTCTTTTAATTGTTTCGCCGGGATCTCCTCGATGCCGTCTTCCTCAAGCCCGCCGAGCTGGAAGGGGCCGAAAGCGGTTCGGATCAGTCTGTTCACCGTAAGCCCGAGATGCTCCATGACTTTCCGGATTTCGCGGTTCTTGCCTTCGGTGATCGACGCCGTGATCCAGACATTGCCGCCTTTCACCTGGTCGAGCTTGGCCTTGATCGGCTTATAGGCGACGCCCTCAATCGTCACGCCCTTGGCGAGGTCGTCGAGCGCCGCCTGGTCGGTCTTGCCATAGGCCCTGATCCGATAGCGCCTGACCCAGGCGTTGGCGGGAAGCTCCAATTGACGCGCGAGCGCGCCGTCATTGGTCAGCAGCAGCAACCCTTCCGTCGTTAGATCAAGCCGGCCGACGGAGATGACGCGCGGCAGCCTCCCTCCGACGGCGTCGAAAACGGTCGGCCTGCCTTGCGGGTCCTTGTGCGTCGTCACAAGGCCGGAGGGCTTGTGATAGCGCCACACGCGCGGCGGCTCTTTTGACCGGACGCGCGCGCCGTCGACGCGGATGTCCATCCCGTCCTTCACCTTGAACGCCGGCGTCGTCAGCACCTTGCCGTCGACCGTGACAATGCCCTGCTCGATCAGTTTTTCAGCTTCCCGGCGCGAGGCGATGCCGGCGCGCGCGAGATACTTCGCGATGCGTTCGCCGTCAGGATCTAATTCTGCGTCCGCGGCGGCCATGGTTAAGCGGTCCTTAAGAACGGGACGCTCATATGCTCGCCTCTGTCGTCATTTGTCGAGGGCGGGCATGGATCTCAAGGAAGAACAGGCGATCGGCGGCGATCCCGCGTCGCATTGGTACTATATCTCCAAAGGGCGCGCGATCCGGTCGCTGATCGGCGAGGGCCCCTATGAGGCTGTTCTCGACGTCGGCGCCGGGTCGGGCGTGTTCTCCCGGATGATCACGGAAGGCGGCGTCGCCGCGCGCTCGGTCTGTGTCGATCCGAATTACACCGATGACTGGCTGCGGGCGCATCAGGACGGCGCCGTGCGCTATGTCCGGTCGGTCGCGGAAAACGAGGCGCCGCTGGTGATGATGATCGACGTCATCGAGCATGTCGATGACGACGTCGCGCTGATCGCCGATTATGCGCGGATGTCGAAGCCGGGAACGCGTTTCCTGATTTCGGCGCCGGCGTTCAATTTCCTCTGGTCGTCGCATGACGATTTCCTTGAGCATCGCCGGCGCTACACGCTCGAAACGCTGGAGGCGTGCGTCCTGAAGGCGGGATTGCAACCTACAAAACTGCGCTATTTCTTCGGGATGCTGTTCCCGGCGGTTGCGGCGATGCGAATCGCGGACAGCGCCTTCAAGGGCGACAAGGAAGCGACCGAAAGCGCGATGAAGCCCGCCGCGCCGTGGCTCGCCAAGACGCTCGTCGCCGTTCATGACATCGAACGCGCGACGCTATTCCCTTTCAATCGCCTGGCCGGGGTCACCGCGTTTTGCCTTGCTGAAAAGCCGAGCGTCGCGGCGCGCCGGGTTGCCTGATCAGGCGAACAGGGCGAATCTTCGCCGGAGGCAATTTCGCGGACTCCGGCATGCTTGGCTTCCAGTTTATCAAATCGCGGGCGACGGATTTCGTCTTTCTCTACTCAAGCGGCAGGCTCGCCCACAAGGGCGCCGGTCTTTCCGGCGTGCTCTTTGCGCCATTCGCGACGGGAGCGGTGGTTCCGACCGATGCGCGCGACGACGTATTCGCGGTCGAAGGCGTTTCCGCCGATTTCCAGACCGTGACGATACAGGGATTGATTTCGCACCGGATCAGCGATCCCGTCGCCGCTGTGAAACGGCAGGATTTTTCCGTCAACCTCGCGAACATGCACCATCGCGGCGAGCCGATGAAGCAGATCGCCGAACGGCTGAAGGCGATCGCCCAGACCGCCGCGCGCGAGACCTTGGCGGAAGCCACGCTCGATGACGCGCTGACGAAGTCGAATGAACTCTCCGCGGCCATCATGGCGGCGATTCGCGCTGACGACGGCGTGTCGACGGCAGGCGTCGCGGTCGAGCGCGTGCTCGTGCTCTCGATCCGACCCGCGCCGGAAATCAGGAAAGCGCTTGAAGCGGGCGTTCGCGAGCAATTGCTGCGCAAAGCCGATTCGGCGGCGTTTGAACGCCGCCGCTCCGCCGCCAATGACGAGCACGATCTCAAAATGCGCAACGAGGAAAACGCCGTCCAATTGGCGCAGGTCGAGCTGGCGCATGCGAAATCTCTGGAAAGCGAAAAACTGTCGCTCGCCGAAGCGCGCGCACAGACCGTCAGGGCGGAAGCGGCGAGCGCGGCGGCCGCGGAACGCATGCGCCTTGAACCATGGACGGAGCTGTCGCCGGGGGTCATCGCCGCGCTCGGCCTCAAGGATTGGGCGAGCGTCAACTCGTCGCTCACGTCGTTGACCCTCTCGGGAGATGGGCTCGAGAAAATCGCCGCCGCGCTTGATCGCAAATGAAGTGCGCGAACGGGTCGTCATCCTGACGCGACTTTCGGAGAAGGTCGCGCTTGAGCGCCGCTACGGCACCGTCGCGCAGGCCGCCTTCATGATGACGCGCGCGCGCGAGGGCGACGCCGACTTCAAGCGCGCGGTGAAATCTGACGATGCGCAGTCCTCCGCCCTTGAACGCATCCGCAAAGCGTTGCCGCGCGACATCCAAACCGTTGAAATCGACAGAAATCTCGTCGCGCAATTCGTATTTGATCCGGGCGATCTCGTCGTCGCGCTCGGCCAGGACGGCCTTGTCGCCAATGTCGGCAAATATCTCGACGGGCAGCCGCTTGCGGGCGTCAATCCCGATCCGAATGCCTTTGAGGGCGCGCTCTTGCCGTTCACGGTCGACAGTTTCATCCGCGCGCTGCCGGACGCGATCGCCGGGCGGCGCGACACAAGAAGCGCGGTGCTTGCGGAAGCCTCGACCGATGACGGCCAGATCCTGCGCGGCTTCAATGAAATTTTCGTCGGCGCGCCGACGCATCAATCCGCGCGCTACCGCCTAAGCCACGGCGCCGCGTCGGAGCTGCAATCCTCATCCGGCGTCATCGCCGCCACCGGGTCCGGTTCAAGCGGATGGCTGCGCTCCCTGATCGGCGAAGCGGCCGCATTCGACCCCGCCGAAGAGAAGCTGAAATTCTGCGTGCGCGAAGCATGGCCAGGGCGCGGGTTCTCGACCGGCGTCATTACGGGCGAGGCGACAGCCCAAAATCCCCTGATTGTAGAATCGCATATGGCGCGCGGCGTCGTCTTTGCGGACGGGATCGAAGATGATGCGATCGCCTTCGACGCCGGCGTTACGATCAGGATTGCGCCGTCGGGCCGGCGCGTCAATCTTCTCGCGTAGCCGGCTGGCGAAGGCCGCCAGCGTCTCCTAGAAGCACGTCATGGACGTCGCCGAGACCGACAACCAGATGATGCTACGGGCGCTTGAAGAAGCGCGGCGGGCGGCGCTTGCGGGCGAGGCGCCGGTCGGCGCCGTTCTGGCCAATCCGGCGGGCGACATCCTCGCCGCCGCGGGCAATGCGCCAATCGGCATGCATGATCCGACGGCGCATGCTGAAATCCGCGTCATGCGAGAGGCCGCGCTCCGTCTTGGCAATTACCGGCTGAGCGGCGCGACGCTGTATGTGACGCTTGAGCCTTGCGCGATGTGCGCGGGCGCGATCAGCCATGCGCGCATCGCCCGCCTTGTCATCGCGGCGAAAGACGCAAAGGGCGGCGCGGTCTTTCATGGGCCCCGCTTTTTCGATCAGGCGACCTGCCACTGGCGGCCGACGGTCGAGCGCGGCCCGTATTCGGAAGAATCCGCCGCGCTCCTGCGCGAGTTCTTCAAGGCAAGGCGCTGAGATGACGGCGGAGCCGGGCGCGCCGCAAGAAAGCGCGGTCAAGCGCATCTTCAAGAACGCCGGCGCGCTTGTCAGCGGCAAGGGAGCGGCGGGCGTTCTCAGCCTCGCCTATCTCGCCATCGCGGCGCGAACGCTTGGACCTCACGATATGGGCGTCCTCGTCCTCGCGCACGCCTATGCGATGACGGTCGCCGGCATTGCGCGGTTTCAGTCCTGGCAAGCCGTCATCCGCTTCGGGACGCCGATGATTTCCAGCGGCAAGGACGAGGCGTTCCGGCATCTCGTTCGCTACACAGCGCGCATTGACGCGCTGAGCGCGATCGTCGGCGTCGCGCTCGCGATTGCGGCCGCGCCCTTCGCAGCAAGGTGGTTTAAGTGGGACGGTGAGGTTCTTGGCCTCGTCTACGTTTATGCGATCGCCGTTCCTTTCTTGATGGGCGCGACGCCGACCGGCGTTTTGCGGCTGTTTGGAAAATTCAAGACGCTCGGCGCGCAGATGACGATCATGCCGGCGGCGCGGTTTTTCGGATCGATCGCCGCCGCGCTGGCGGGCGGCGGCGTTGAGGCGTTCATCATCGTCTGGATCGCCAGCGCCTTCGCCAATGGGATAAGCCTTTGGGCGCTTGGATGGCGCGAATTGCACGCCCGCCAACTCGCGCCGGCGCTGATCGGCAGGACCGCCGCGACCAGCGACCCCGCCTGGCTGCCGTTCATGTTGAAAACGAACGGCGTGTCGACGCTCGACCTCGTCAATGAGTCCGCGCCCGTGCTTCTTGTCGGCGGCCTTGCCGGCAGCGCCGCCGCCGGATTCTTTCAGCTCGCCCAAAACATCACCAATCTCCTCGCGCATCCGACCAACATGCTCAATCATGCGACCTATCCCGAGCTCGCGCGCGTCGAGGCCGAAGAAGGGCGCGAGAAAATGGCGCGCGTTGCGCTGAAATCGGCCGGGGTCGCGACGGCGATCGCCGCGCCGCTGATCCTTCTATTCGTGCTGTTCCGGAGCGAAATCGCCGCGGCGGTCGGCGGCGAGGAATTCCGAGCCGCCGGCGTCGTCGTCGCCGGCATGGCGCTCTACCAGCTCGTCCGCATCACGACGGTCGTTTTTGAATCGGCGGCGGTGGCGCGCGGCAAGGCGGGCGCCGCCCTTCTCGCGCAATCGCTGGGTGCGGTCGGGCTCATCGCGGCGATGGTCCTGCTGCTGCCGCCATTGGGCGTCGTCGCTGCGGCGCTTGCGCTCGCGGTCGGCCGGCTGTTGATGCTCGCGGTCCTAGGCTTCGCCGTCGTCCGCGCCTGAAATCTCCAGGGACAAGATGGTGCGGACGAGCGCCAGATCTTCCGGCTTGTCGACATCGATCGCCGCTTCCGCATTCCGCAAAGGTACGAGCCGGGCGTCGACCTTGGTCTTTCTCAGGATCGTCTTTTCGAGCCCGGCTTTGGTCATCTGGCCGCTCACGTAGGAAAGCGCAGCAAATACGCCGATCTCGCGCGCCATCGCCGCAGGATTTTTGCGCTTGGCTTCAAGCTTGCGCCAGAAATCGGCGAGACCCTTGGCGCGCGCGCCGGCGAACCAGAAGAGATTGGCGCCGGAAAAGCTGAGATCCTTGAGACGAATAAAGGTGCGGCGGGAATCCGGGAACCGCGCCGCATAGACCGTTCGATCGACGCACGCCGCCGCCGCGCCAGCCGCCTGCGCGTCTTTCAGGAAAGAGCGGATCATCTCGCTCGTCAGCAGCGCGTGATCACAGGTCGTCACCAGCAGGCCTTTCTCGCCGAGCGCGTCGATCGCCCCCATCGCCGTTGACGCCGGCGAGCCCGCCGTATCCGCGAAGGACCAATCCTCGACGCCGCCGAGCGCCTTTGCGAGCGCATCGCGAACATCCGCCGGCGCCGCGATCCGGATATGCGAAACGCGGTCTGACGCCCTTAACGCGTCGACGACGCGACGGATAAGCGGTTTGCCGCCCGCGAGTAAAAGCGCCTTGTGCGGAACATTGTCGATTGAGGTGAGCGGGTCGATCTCGCCTTCGCGCCGACCCGCGAGGACGAGCGCGTCGACAGGGGCGTCCGCAGCCGAAAGGGAAGGCTCAATGCGGGTCATGGCGGCGATGGCAGGAGGCGGCGGCGTTCAGCGGTTTTCACGGCGGCCGACGCCGGGTCAAGCTCGCGCACATCGACATCGATGCGCCAGCCTGACGGCGCGTCGCCTTCAATGGTGAAGAGGTTGTAGCGCGCCGGCCGGTAGCGTCCGTGCGCCGTGGGATGTGACGCGGACGCGCCGCCCGCCACAGGCCTCGCGCCGGCGCTTGTTTCGATATCCGAAAATATCGAGCGATGGGTGTGTCCATGGAGAATGAGCTCGACGCCGGTCTCGTAGAGAACGGCCCGTAGCGCCGCCGCATCATCCAGCGCCTTGCGGCGCGGCGTCGCGCCATCGGTCACCGGATGGTGCAGCACAAGGATCCGACATTGCCCCGCTTCGCCGAGGCGTGTGAGTTCTGATCGGATACGCGCCAGCTGGCCGTCGCCCAGCCTCCCGGTCGCAAGCCCCGGCGCGGTCGGCGGAGAAGAGTTCGCAAAGATGAGACTGACGGCGCCAATCGTCCGGACAAACGGAAAATCGGTCTCGTCGCGCGGCGAGCGCGCCGCTTCTCCTTGCCGTTCGCCGCCCATATAGGCGCCAAGCCGCCCGGCGCCGGCGTCCCAGTCCAGAGGGATATAGGCGTCATGGTTGCCGGGCGTCATGGCTGTAATGCGGCGATCGAAATTTTCTTCAAGCCATTGAATTCCAGTCGAGAATTCGCTGGCGAGCGAAATGTTAACAAGATCCCCGGAAATCGCGGTGAAATCCGGCTTTTCGCGCTGGCAATCCGCGACAATCAGCGCCAGCGCCTCTTTCTGATGGCGATGGCGGCGATTTCGGGTCCAGGACAAATAGCCGAGCGCCCGCTTGTTCATTAATTCGGCAAGCTTGGGCCGCGCCGGAATGGGCAAATGCAGGTCGGTCAGATGGGCGAGGCGCATGGCCCCCGCGCTTTGTCACAAATTCGGGGGTGTCCGCAAGAATTCGGTCTTTGCCGCGCGCCGCCTAGTGCATTTTGTGACGCTATTATGTAAGTTCGACGCCGTTTTTATGAAGGAGCCGAGCCGGATCGCCTCCCTCGCCTGGTTCGGCGAGGGCGCGGGCCGCGCCGGTCGCTTTCTATCCGGGACAAGGCAAATGTCGGCTGTCGGCCTGATTATCAACGTGCGAAGCAGCCGCGTTCGGTCCATTCTTGGCGATCTCCTTCATGTTGCAAAACAGTTTCCGACGGTGCGCGCGTCCGTTCTCAACGGCGTTGATGGGCTCGATAAGGCGCTTTCGGACCTCAATCGGGCGAAGATTGACACCTTGATGGTCGCCGGCGGCGACGGCACCATTCAGGCGGCCTTCACCGACGCAATCAATATGCGGCGCTTTGAGCACGCGCCGCGCTATGTCGCCATTCCCTGCGGCATGACAAATGTGATCGCGGCCGACTGCGGCCTTAAAGGCTCGCCGATCGATGCGCTCGACCAGTTCTTGTGGCGGCGCAATCAGGGTGAGGTCAAACGCCAGAAGCGATCGCTGATGGGCGTCCGAATCGGCGAAAGCGCCGCGCCCGTATACGGATTTTTTCTCGGCGCCGGCGCGTTCACGACAGCGGTGAAATATTCGCGCGCCGAGATCCAGGCCAAAGGCGCCAAGCGATCCGTCGCGATGGGGCTGTCAATCGGCGGCGCCATTTTGAGCGCGGCGTTCGGCGAAAAGCCCGTCGACCCGCCGCTCGTCGCCGATTTGCGCGCGCCCGAGGCGCCCGATGTCGGCCCGCGACCGATGACGATGGCCCTGATGACGACGCTTCGGCGCCTCGTGCTCGGCGTCAATCCTTTCTGGGGCGAAGGGCCGGGCGCCCTTCGCATTACGACGATCGGGTTCCCCGCGCGAAAGATCATGTCGGCGGCGCCATCGGTGCTGCGCGGCAAATCCGAACCCTGGTTTGACGAAGCGGGCTTGAAGAGCTGGCGCACGAATGCGCTCGAAGCTGATTTCGAGGGCACGGTCGTCTTTGACGGCGAATTCTTCACAGTCGGCGCGGGCGAGCGCGTGACGATTGAAACCGGTCACAATGCTGAATTTCTGAATTGACGATTTCTCCTGAAGCCTATCTCGACAGCGTCTTGTCCGCGCCCTGCCCCGAGGCGGCGCTCTTGATCGCCGACGCGCTCAATCTGCGTTATCCCGGCGCGGCGATTTTCCTCTACGGCTCCGGAATCAGCGTCAGCGCCGGCGAAAACGCGACGGACATTCTGTTCGACTTTTACGTGATCGCGCCGGACTATCGCACGGCCGTCCCAAATCTCGTCGAGCGGCTCGCCGCGCGCGCTGTTCCGCCAAACGTTTACTATTTCGAGCTCGAAACGCCAGCGGGACTCTTGCGGTCGAAATACGCGCTGTTGTCGATGGCGGCGTTTGAGCGGCTGGTCAGCAAGCGCACTTTTCATTCCTATTTCTGGGCGCGCTTTGCGCAACCCTGTCGGCTCGTGCGCTGTCCACAAGCGCAAAAACCGCGCATGATTGCGGCGGTCAAAACGGCGATCGCGACGTTTCTTCGAAATTCGCAGGGCCTCGTCGACAATCCCCGCGACTGGCGCGCCGTCTGGCTCGCCGGCATGAACGCTTCCTACAAAGCGGAGCTGCGCGCGGAATCCTCGGACCGCGCCGCGAAGCTGATTGAGAATTACCGCGAATGGCCGGCGACGGTCGCGGCATTCGCGCTTGATCCTTCGGCGCGGCGAACGCGTCGGGCTGACGCGGCCTGGCGATTGCGCGCGCTCATGGGCGCGTATTTGTCGATCATCCGCCTGCTGAAGGCGACGGCGACCTTCAGGGGCGGCCTTGACTACATCGCCTGGAAAGTGAAGCGCCACGCCGGCGTCGACGTCGCGGTGAGGCCCTGGGAGCGAAAACACCCTTTCATTGCGGCGCCGCTGGTCGCGGCGCGTTATTATCGCCTGCGCGCCGAGGCGCGCAAGGCCGCGCAATCCTGATCAGCGCCAGATGACAGTGACAGCGCCGCCGTCAATCCTCTCGCCGACGAAGGCGCCGGATGGCGCCGCCGCGAGCGTGCGTCCATCGGCGCCGAGATCCCAGAGTCCGCCGCGCAGGAACGCCGTCGCGCCGGCGGTCGCGCCGGATGCGCCGATCCTTCCGGGCAGGGAATATTTGACCCACGCTTCGCCTTCGCTGAGCCTGCCGATATCACGACGATCGAGATCATCCGGCGCCGGGGTCACATAGCCGCCCCATGGTTTGCTCCACCCGCCCGATCCTTGAAGGAACGCGGGAACGGCGATGATGTCGACCTTCTTCGCCGCCAGCTCCGAATAAATGTCGGGATGCCACGAATCCGCGCAGATAAGGACGCCGAGCCGTCCCGCGGGCGTGTCAAAAACCGGCGTCGGCTGAGCGCCCGGGGCGGCGAACGCAAGCTCGCCGGGGATTGGATAGCGCTTGTGAACAAGCGAAGGGTGCAGCGACCCGTCCGGTTTGAAGACGGCGCTGACATTATAGATCGCGCCGTCTCTTGGCTCGACTTCACCTTTCGCGATGACAGGGTTTTCGAGCGCGATCGAGCCGGCGACGATTGTCACGCCATAAGCGCGCGCGAGCGCGCTGAAGACCGCTTGATAATCGCGGGCCATTCGTTCGCCGCGCGCGCGAAAAAGCGCCGCAGCCGCGCGATCCTTTTCGCGCGATGTCGAATACGCCATGCCGAAGGCGATTGGTTCGTCGAGGATCAGGGCGATGGACGCGGTCGATATCGTTTTGGCGCGATAGGCGAGGGCGGGCGCGTTCGCCGCGACCAGCCAGGTTCCAATATGTTCGGGAAAAACAACGACAGAGTCGGCCGACAGCCAGCCATTATCGCGGGCGACATCAAGATAGCGCGCAAGGTTCGCTTCAAGCGCTTTTGCGGTCTTGTAGTCGCGCGCGGAAAGAGCGGGCTCGATGAGAATGAATCCTCGCCCGCTGTTTTCGCCAAACGAAGCGACGGCGATCGCGCGTTGGTCGCGCGCGCCGGGAACGGGCCAATGGATCGTTAGCAACGCGAGCGCCAGCGCGCCGGCCGCCGCAACGCCGATCGATCTCCTTAATCGAACCTTGCCCATCGGCCCGAAGACTAACAGGACGCCGTCCGTTTGAAAGCGCAAGCGACCGACCGCCCGAGAGCAAAACGCCGCATGAAAGCCGCGTATGCGGAGGCGGTTGCCGACCTTGGCCGCCACCGCTAACAGGCTGTTGACGGCGTTTCATAATGATGCGCCGGAGAACAACGGGAGCCGTGCCTCAAATGGATGAAAAACCGAAAGAGAGCACCCTTTCGCTGACGACTTCGCGCCTTTTTGCAAGCTGGCTCGCGAGCCGCGACGCCTCGATCGCCTTTACGACCTATCAGGCCGGCAAGTTCTTCCTGATCGGGGTCAACGCCGAGGGAGCGATTTCAGTCTTTGAGCGGACGATCGAGCGGCCGATGGCGCTGTGCGCATCGGGCGGCGATCTCTATCTGTCAAGCCTCTTCCAGCTCTGGCGGTTCGCCGCGATCGCCGGCGCCGGCGACTATCAAGGTTACGACCGCCTCTACGCCGCGCGCCAATCCTGGGTCACAGGCGATATCGACATCCATGACATCAAGATCGACGCTGGCGGGCGCGTCATATTTGTGAACACGCTTTTCTCGTGCCTTGCGACGATTTCCGCGACGGACAGTTTCAACCCGATCTGGCGCCCGAAATTCGTGACAAGGCTTGCGGCGGAGGACCGGTGCCACCTCAACGGCATGGCGATGCGCGACGGCCGACCGGCCTTCGTCACCGCGGTCGGGAAGAGCGACGTCGCCGACGGCTGGCGCGATCATCGCGCCGGCGGCGGCGTCCTGATCGATGTCGCAAGCAACGAGATTGTCGCCACAGGCCTTTCAATGCCGCATGCGCCGCGCTGGCGAGACGGCAAGGTCTTCCTTGTCAATGCGGGGACCGGCGAATTCGGCCATGTCGAAACGGCGAACGGCAAGTTCACGCCGATCGCCTTTTGCCCCGGTTTCCTCCGAGGGCTTGATTTCGTCGGCGATTTCGCCGTCGTCACGATGTCGCTGCCGCGCGGCAACAAGACCTTCGAGGGCCTTCCCCTGCAGGCAACGCTCGACAAGACCGGCGCGCAGCCGCGCTGCGGCCTTGCGGTGATCGACTTGAAGACCGGCGACCTTGCGCACTGGTTGCGACTGGAAGGAGTTGTGACGGAGCTGTTCGACGCGGCCGTTCTTGACGGCGCAAAACGGCCCGCCGCGATCGGCTTCAAATCTGATGAGATCAGGCGGGTCCTGTCGATCGGCCCTGACGCATCATGAATATTGCGGCGCTATTCGACCGCGCCGTTGAAAATCATCGCGCGGGATTGACGGATGAAGCGACGGCGCTCTATCGCGAAATTCTCGCAGCGGCGCCGGATCATCCCGGCGCATTGTCAAATCTCGGGCGGATCGCCCGCGTCGGCGGAAACAACGCGGAGGCGCTCCGTCTCTATCAGCGCGCCGCGGCGAACAAAGCGGCGCCGGCGGAGATTCATTTTAACCTCGCCAATTCGCTGAGAGACGCAGGTCTCCTTGACGAGGCGTGCGCGTCCTACGGGCGCGCGCTCGAACTAAAGCCGGATTTCAATCAGGCGCGCGACGCGCTAGCCCTTGTCGAAGCCAAAAACGCCGACGCGGACGCGCTGACGCGGCGCGCTAATGAGCTGTTTCTAAGAGGCGAGGGGGACGCCGCCGCCGCGCTCCTGCAGCGCGCCGCCAGATTGCGGCCGGATGATCCGACCGCGCTCCAAAACCTCGGCTATTTCTATCGATCGACTGGTCATTACAGGCGGGCGATCGCCGCCTATGAAGCCGCCGCGAAATTCAGCGACGCCGCCATTATTCGCGTCGAGATCGCCAACTGCCTCATCAATGTCGGCAGGCCGATCGACGCCCGCCGCGAACTTGAAAAACTGCTGGCGACGCCGCAGGGCCGCCGCGCGGCGGGATCGAGCTATCTGATGTCGCTCCTCTATGATCCCTCGCTGACGCCGGAATTCGTCACTGCGGAGCATCGCCGCCTGACGGCCGACTGGCCGACGCATGATATGTCGCCGGTGCGGCGGCGATCGCGAAAATCCCTCCGCGTCGGCTATCTGACGTCGGACTTTTATGGCCAGCACCCGGTGGCGCAATTCGTCGCGCCGCTCATCGAGCGTCATCGCGAGGGTGGGTTTTCAATCGAGAGCGTCGCTTATGATTCAAAGCCGCGCGCCGACGAAACGGCGGCGCGAATGGGGACGATGATCGATGTGCGCTCGACGGAAGCGCTTTCGGACGAGGCGGTCGCCGAATTGGTGCGGCGCGACAGCATCGACCTGCTCATCGACCTTTCAGGCCACACGAGCGGGCGCCGACTGCCGGTCCTCGGGCGATCGGCGGCGCCGTCGACGGCGTGTTTTATCGGCTATCCATCAACGACGGGCTTTTCCGGCGTCGACTGGCTGATCGGCGACGCGCTGGTGCTCCCCCATGGGTCGGAGCGTCTTTATACGGAGCGCCTCGCGCGCTTGCCGCGCTCGTTCCTGGCGTTTTCGCCGCCGCCGGGCATGCCCTCGCCGCGCGCGCGCCGACAGGAAGGGCCTGTCGTTTTCGGCTCGCTGAATCACTTCCCGAAAATCAATGACGGCGTTGTCGATCTTTGGGCGCGCATCCTCAAATCGGCGCCGTCGACACGGCTGCTGCTTCAGTGCGCCGCCTTCGCCGAGCCTCAATCGGTTGCCGAGACAGCGGCATTATTCGCGGCGCGCGGCGTCGATCCGGTCCGCCTCCGTCTCGAGCCGCCGCAGCCGTTTGAGACGGCGATGCGACGCTATCACGAAATCGACATTGCGCTGGACCCGTTCCCCTATAATGGCGGCACGACAACCGTTCATGCGCTCTATATGGGGGTTCCCGCCGTCGCGCTCGCCGGCCGCTATTTTTGCGGACGCATGGGCGCCAGTCTTCTGGCGGGGGCGAACCGTCCGCAATGGCTGGCGAGCGACGTCGACAGCTATGTGTCGATCGCCGTCGATCTCGCCGCTCGGATCGGCGCCGGCGAGGACATTCGCGGCGCGCTCCTTCAGTCGAATGCGGTCTCGCCGCTTTTCGACGTCGCCGCCTACGCCAGAGACGTCGCGGCGCTCTATCGCGAGATCGCCTGACGGCTTAGTCGGGCGTTTTGCTTTTCTCCGCCTCTTCGAGCTCCTTGCGGAGTTTCTCGACGTCGTCCTTGTCGACCAGCGGATCATCGCGGCGCGTCCAGCCGGGCTCGACGCCGGGCGTCGAGAAATCCGGGCGCGTGCCGGCGGCCGGATCGCTGCCGCCGACGCCGGCGCCGTGCAGATCGCGCTGACTGGCGCGCGGGTCTTCAAGATCTTCAAGGCGCTTTCGCTCTTCGGCCTGTCTTGCGAGCTCCGGGCCGAAGGTCACGTCGTCATTGGAGAAATCGCCGTGCTTGCGACGGTCCTTGAGAACGGCGGCGGCCTTCGAAAAATCCTCGCCCGATGAGCCTGGCCGCCAGCCGGAGCGAATTTCCGGGCGCCCGGCGCACTCGGCGATTTTTTCCTTGTCCTTGAATTCCTCCGGACAATAGATCGCGACGACGCCGGACGTTCCGGGTACGGCGGATGTGTCGCCCTTCGGCAGGTCGACCGGCGGCAGCGCCATCCGCCTGCCGTTGAAGACGGGCTCCTCGTCGAACATGTCGTCGCCGGCCTGAGGCTTCTCGGCCGGCGCCGGCTCCCTGGCGGCGACCGGCGCCTGCTCGCGCGTTTCCTCTTCGCCCGCCGCGACTTCGCCGGCGCCCTCTTCGTCGCCCTGCTCTTCCTCGTCGCCAGCGTCCACCTCCGCCTCGGCCTGCCGGGCCTCAGGTTCGACGGCGACGAGCGGCGGGGCTTCTTCTGTTGGCGCTTGTTCGCCTTCGACCGTGATGTCGCCGGGCAAAGGCTCATCGATGCTCGGCGTCGCTGTCGGGGCGTCCTCCGGAATCATCGGCGCTTCCTCGACCTCGGACGGCGGCGCGAAGACTGGTTCGGGAGTCAGGTCGATAACCGGCTCGGGCTCCGGCTCCGGTTCCGGTTCAGGTTCGGGCTCTGCTGGCGGCTCCGGCTCAGGCACTGGCGCGGGTTCGGGCTCCGGGGTCACTTCCGGTTCTTCGATCGGCTCTGGCTCAGGTTCCGGCGCGATCTCAGGGTCGCGAAGGTCAAGCACCGGCGGGCTCGCCGGCAAATCGACATAGACGACAGAAATCGATTCAGCAGGCTTGTTCGGCACAAAAATGTGCACGCGCCCGTAAACCGCCAGCAGCGACAGCATCGCGGCGTTGAGCGCGACAGCGCCGATGATGGAGGTGCGGCGCCGGATTTTCTGGGTGTCGCCCAATCGCTCCACAAGCCGGACCGCCTGCCGGTCAAGCGCGCGCAATTGCTTCCCGATCGCTTTAGGGATCTTGATCTGAAATCGCCGCACGCGCGGCGGAAAAGGCAGTCGCTCATCGCGCGCGGCCGTGATCGCTTCTCCGGCGTCAACCGGCGTCGGCGTCTCGGGCGGCGTTTCAGTCGCGTCGGTCTCGGTGTCTGTCGGCATTGATCCGGTCCGGCGTGACGCCTAAACGCTTTTGACGGCAGGGAGAAGGTTGCGGTGAAGGTCTTGCTGGTCGGCGGCGGCGGGCGCGAACATGCGCTCGGATGGAAAATCGCACAAAGCCCGCTCCTTAGTGAACTCTATCTAGCGCCCGGCAATCCCGGTCTCAATGCTTTGGGCGCGCCGCTCGGCATCAGCGCCGACGATATCGACGAAATTGTGATGGCCGCGACGGCGCGCGCCGTCGATCTTGTGGTCGTCGGTCCCGAGGCCCCGCTCGCCGCGGGGCTCGCCGATCGTCTCGCGGAGAAATCAATCCCGTGTTTTGGGCCAAGCGCCGCGGCGGCGAGGCTCGAATCCTCGAAAGCCTTCATGAAAGAGGTCGCAAGCGCCGCCGGCGTCCCGACGGCGGCCTGCGCACGCTTCAGGGAGAAGCTTGCGGCGAAGGCCTATTTGCGGTCGGTGGAAGCGCCCTATGTGATCAAGGCGGATGGTCTCGCCGCCGGCAAGGGCGTCGTCGTCGCGGCGACGCTGGATGAGGCGGAGGCGGCGGTCGCCGACATGCTGGGCGGCGCGCTCGGGCCGGCGGGCGCGGAAATTCTCATCGAGGAGTATCTCGACGGCGAAGAAGCGAGTTTTTTCGTCATCAGCGACGGCGAAGCCGCCGCGCCGCTCATCGCGGTGCAAGATCACAAGCGCGCCCATGACGGCGATAAGGGGCCGAACACAGGCGGCATGGGCGCTTACGCGCCGGCGCCGGTCTTCACGCCGCTCGTCCGGGAGCGGACAATGAAGCGGATCATCGAGCCGACGATCGCCGAGATGCGCCGCCGCGGCGCCCCGTTCAAAGGCGTTCTCTTCGCCGGTCTCATGATCAAGGACGAAGAGCCGAGGCTGATCGAGTTCAATGCGCGGTTCGGCGATCCCGAATGCCAGGTGATGATGCGTTTATTGAAGAGCGACATTCTTCCTGTGCTTCGCGACGCGGCCGCCGGCGCCCTGAAGTGCGGCCCGCTGGAGTGGTCCAAGGACGCCTGCGCGCTCGTTGTGATGGCGACGAAAGGCTATCCTGGCGCTTATTCGAAGGGCTCGGAAATCAGCGGAGTCGACGCCGCGAACGCGGTCGACGACGTGATTGTTTTTCACGCTGGCACAAAAATCGAGGGCGGGCGGCTCGTTGCGGAGGGCGGACGCGTCCTCAACGTGTCGGCGACTGGACACACCATTCGCGACGCCGTCGAACGCGCCTATCAGGGCGTCGACCGCATTGATTGGGACGGCGGATATTGCCGGCGCGACATCGCCTGGCGCGCATTGAAGGCGCTCTTATGAAATCCGTCGTGGCCTGGAGAAAAGAAGCAAAGACGCTCGCCGCCGGCGGGAGGCGCCTAGCCTACTGGACGGCGCACGAGAAGGACGAGACGAAGCCGTGGCTGCTGCTCATTCATGGTTATCCGACGTCGTCCTGGGACTGGACATTCGTGTGGCGCGATCTTGGGCGCCATTTCCGCCTTGCGGCGCTCGACATGCTCGGCTTCGGGCTTTCCGAAAAGCCGAAAGACATTCAATACGCCATATCCATGCAGGCGGACTTCCAGGAGGCGCTGCTTGAGCATCTCGGCGTCGGCGAAGCGCATATTCTCGCGCATGATTACGGCGACACCGTCGCGCAGGAGCTGCTGGCGCGCCACCAAGAGGGAACGCTGAGCTTCCTGCTGAAATCCGTCGTTTTCCTGAATGGCGGCCTTTTCCCGGAGCAGCACCGCGCGCGCCCGATCCAGAAGCTGGGATTGACGCCGCTTGGATTTGTCCTCGGATTGATGTTGTCGCGCGCGCGGCTGCGCAAGACGTTCGATGAGATTTTCGGGCCAAACACCCGCGCCGCGGACGAAGAGATCGACGCGCACTGGTCGATGATCGTCGAGCAGGGCGGCAAGCGCGTCATGCACAAGCTGCTGCGCTATATTCCGGAAAGGCGCGAAAATCGCGCGCGTTGGGTAGGCGCGCTGCAGGCGGCGCCGGTTCCGATGCGCCTCATCAACGGCGGCGCCGATCCGGTGTCGGGCGCGCATCTTTATCATCATTACCGCGACCTCGTTCCCGGCGCGGACGCCGTCCTTCTCGAGACGATCGGCCACTATCCGCAGACTGAGGCGCCGCAAGCCGTCGTCAGCCAATTCCTTGAATTCCATCAGCGCATGCGGACGATCACCGCATGACGCGCCGCTTCGTTACTCGACCGTCGCCCCGATCGCTCTGAGGAAATCATGACGCAATCGCCTTCGCAGGATTTTGCCGGCGTCACCGAGACGCCCGATCGCTTCAAATTCGACGAGGCGGCGCTCCACCGCTACATGCTGGCGCATGTCGAGGGTTACGCCGGCCCGCTGACCGTGAAAAAATTCAAGGGCGGTCAGTCAAATCCGACTTACCTGCTGGCGACGCCCGCGGGCAAATACGTGTTGCGCCGAAAGCCGCCGGGCAAGCTTCTTCCTTCCGCGCACGCGGTCGACCGCGAATATCGGGTCATGACCGCGCTCGGCAGGTTCGGCTTTCCGGTTCCAAGAACTTTCGCGCTTTGCGAAGACGCCGAGATCATCGGCACCGCTTTCTTCATCATGGAAATGGTTGAGGGGCGGATCTTCTGGGACGCCAGCCTTCCGGACATCGAACCGATGGAACGCGGCGCTTTTTTTTTCGAACTCGTGGACGTTATGGCGCGCCTTCACACGGTCGACTACGCCGCGGCGGGGCTCGGCGATTACGGCAAATCCGGAAATTATTTCGAGCGGCAGATCGATCGCTGGTCGAAGCAGTACAAGGCGGCCGAGACCGGCGAAATCGTCGACATGGACCGCCTGATCGCCTTTCTGCCGACGGCGATTCCGACCGACGCCGCCACCTCGATCGTGCATGGCGATTTTCGCTTCGACAATGTGATCTTCGGCTCGACGTCGCCGAAGGCGCTTGCCGTCCTCGACTGGGAGCTGTCGACGCTCGGCCACCCGCTCGCGGATTTCACCTATTTCATGATGGTCTGGCATTTTCCGCCGACGATCCGCGGCGGCCTCGCCGGTCTCGATCTCAAGTCGCTCGGCATTCCGTCGCTTGAGGAGGCTGCGGCGCGCTATTGCGAAAAAACCGGGCGCTCCTCGCTCGCCGATTTCGATTTCTGCCTCGCCTACAACATGTTTCGCCTCGCCTCGATCGTGCAGGGCGTTTACGCGCGCGCGCTCGCCGGAAACGCCTCGTCGCCCGAAGGCGTAAAAATGGGCGAATCCGTCGCGCCGCTCGCGGCGATGGCGTGGCGATACGCGAAAAAAGCCGGGGCGTAGCGCGCCGATCGATTAATGCGACGCGCCCGCGCGTCCTCCGTTCCATATATTCTTCGCGAAGGCGTGCGCGCCGGCGGCGACTGTCGGCATGTAATCCGCGGGCCGCGTGCGCAAATCGTCGCCGGCGATTCGGTCGCGCACAAAACCGGCGACGTCTGGATGGTTGTGACCGGCCGTTTCATTGCCGAAGGCGACGACGCCCGGCGCAAGCCGCGAAGCGATCATGATATTCGAGGCGACGGTCACATTGGAGAAGGGCGGACGCACGTCGATCCCCGGACGGTCGGTCGCCGCGTCAAACGGGATGACGGTGTTGCGGCGGATGATGACATCCGCGCCGTTCATCACCGCGATCCCCTGACCCATCGATTGCTCGATGAGATTGTCCTCGATGATGAGTCCGTTGGTGGCGAATTCCGGCGTGGTGATGAAAACGCCCTGCGAAGGTCCGCCGGTCCCCCGGCGAATGACATTGCCGCGAATGATGACGTTTTCGCTTGATCTCGTCGCATGGCGCGACCAGATCTGGATGGCGTCCGGGTGCGTCCGCGCGTCGTCGGCGATGTTGAAATCAGCGAAATAATTGTCGATGACCGAGAAATTGACGACGCCGCGCGCGACGACCCCGTCCGACGCGACGGCGCGAATGATGTTGCCCCGGATTTCCACATCATCCGAATCAAAAATCGAGGCGCCGCGATGAACGTCGCTGATCCTTGAGCCTCGAAGCGAAATGCGTCTGCTGTTTCGGACATTCACCCCATAAGCGTCGTCGCCGGCGACGCCGTTCACGGACGACATCACCTGGAGATTGAGGAGCTCTAGGTCGGCGCTCTCGAAAATATTGATCGCGTAACTTGAGAGCGGCGCGACTGTCGAGCCGTAGTTGACCGAGGCGCCGCGCAGAGCGACGCCGGTGACGCCAATGAGGACGATTGACGTGAAAATCGGCGGCCGGCGCGGGTCCGCGGCGTTAATCGCGATCGCCGGCGAAAAATGCCGCCGGCGAAGGTCAAGCGCGCCGTAATGCCCGCTTGCGAGCGCGATCGTATCGCCCGGCGCGGCGGCGGCGAGCGCCTGCCTTAGCTCCGCGGCGCCGGCGACGGAAAAATCGGCGGCGGTCGCTTTGCTGAAGAACGCGGCGAGGGCCCCGGCGATCAAAGCGGTCTTTCTCAGGGTCATCCCGGAATTTCGCCCCAGCAACGCGTGGAAATCAAATCCAACTCACGGCAAATGCAATTCAAATGCCGGGGGCGTCCCGCCGCCGGACAGAAAATATGGCGTTTGTCTGCGGGCGATGCTTAATGAGCGCTCGCTGAGCGGTATTTACGAGGGCAAATATGAAGATCCTGGTGACGGGCGGCGCGGGTTTTATCGGGTCGGCGGTCATCCGGCGCGCGCTTGACGAAGGGCGCGCTGTCGTCAATTTCGACAAACTCACTTACGCCGCGAATCTCGACAACCTTGCCGGCTATGACGCGCACAAGGGCTACGAATTCGTCAAAGCCGATATTTGCGACGCCGCCGCCGTCCGCGCCGCATTCGACGCGCACCGCCCCGACGCCCTCATGCATCTCGCCGCCGAAAGCCATGTCGATCGCTCGATCGACGGGCCCGGCGCCTTCATCGAGACGAATATCAACGGGACCTTCACGCTGCTGCAGGAAACGCGGCGCTATTGGGACGGTTTGGGCGGCGCCGCGAAGGAGCGATTCCGCTTTCACCATGTGTCGACGGACGAAGTCTATGGCACGCTCGGGCCGACCGGGCTCTTCAGCGAAGAGACGTCCTACAAGCCGAATTCTCCCTATTCGGCGTCGAAAGCGTCGTCGGATTTTCTCGTGCGCGCATGGCGGGAGACATTCGGGCTGCCGGTCGTCACCAGCAATTGCTCGAACAATTACGGTCCCTTCCAGTTTCCGGAGAAACTGATCCCGGTCGCGGTCATCGCCGCGCTCGAGGGGCGGGCGATCCCCGTCTACGGCAAGGGGGAAAACATTCGCGACTGGCTCTATGTCGAAGATCACGCCGCCGCGCTCTTGACCGTGCTCGACAAGGGGCGCCTGGGCGAGACTTACAATATCGGCGGCTGCAATGAGCGGCGGAACATCGATCTCGTCCGGATGATCTGCGGGCTGATGGATGAAATGGCGCCGAAAAGTCGCGCGCATGAAGAGCTGATCGAATTCGTGACCGACCGGCCGGGCCACGACATGCGCTATGCGATTGATGCGGCGAAGATCGCGCGCGAACTCGGCTGGAAGCCGTCGGTCACGGTCGAAGAGGGGATGCGGCGGACCGTCCGCTGGTATCTCGACAACCGGCCATGGTGGGAAAAACTTCGAGCCCGGGCTGGCGGTCGGCTCGGGCTCGCAACAAAGAAATGACGATGTCGCGCGCGGCTCAGTCTTCGGCCGCGACCATCACGTACTGGCGGCCTTTTGCTTTCACCGCGAATGCGACGCGCCCATTCGAAAGCGCATAGAGCGTGTGATCGCGGCCCATGCCGACATTGGGGCCGGCGTGGTATTTCGTGCCGCGCTGGCGGACGATGATGTTGCCGGCGAGGACGGCCTCGCCGCCGAATTTCTTGACGCCGAGACGCTTCGACTCGGAATCGCGGCCGTTCTTCGACGAGCCGCCTGCCTTTTTATGCGCCATGATCCGACTCCTTTAATCCGCACCCGTCTTATTCTTCGTCCGCGCGCGCGCGGTCCGTTTTCGCGCGCGGCGGCTTGCCGGCGATCAATTCTTTCGCCTGCTCGACCCATTCGTCGCGCGCGGCGCGGCCCTTAAGGTCGAGCGCCGCGTCCATTTTCGCGACGTCCGATTCCGACATCGCGGCGATCTCTTTCAGCGAGGTGACGCCGTAGCCGGCGAGTTTTTCCTTGAGCTTCGGTCCGACGCCGCCGATCAGCGAGATGTCGTCGGCCGCGGCGGCCGCTTTCGCCGCCGGTTTTTTCGCTTCAGACTTCTTGGCTGAAGCCTTGGCTCCGTCGGTCAGAATGTCGGTGATCTTGACGACCGTCAGCAGCTGGCGATGGCCTTTCTTGCGGCGATAGTTCTGGCGGCGGCGCTTCTTGAAGATGACGATCTTCGGGCCGCGCGCCTGCTCGACGATCTCAGCCGCGACCGAAGCACCGGCGACGAGCGGCGCGCCGACGGTGACGGCGGCGCCGTTGCCGACCATCAAGACGTCGCTCAGCGTGATGATGTCGCCTTCCTCGCCCGGAAGGCGTTCGATTTTAAGGACATCGTCCTTGGCGACGCGGTATTGCTTCCCGCCAGTCTTGACGACTGCGTACATGGCTCCGACTCCTCTTCGCGCCTTTTGCGCGAGCGTCCTTTTTGATCCCGGGTTCTGGCGCCCGGCTCCGATGGGAGGCGGCTGACTAGCCGCTCGGCAAAGAGAGGTCAAGCAGGCGATTTTCTTGGCCGCGCGCCTCCGGTAAGCCGTCAACCATGAATTACCGCCACGCTTTTCACGCCGGCAATCATTGCGATGTCCTCAAACACGCCGCGCTTGCCCTGATCCTTGAAAGCCTTCGCACGAAGGATAAGCCCTTCACAGTGCTCGACACCCATGCAGGGCGGGGCCTTTACGACCTCGACAGCCCGGAAGCGGCGCGTTCGGGCGAACATCGGGGAGGGATTCTCCGACTGGGGGACGACCCGGCGATCCCCGCGTCGCTCGCGCCCTATCTTGAGGCGGTCCGGCGGCAGAATCCCTTCGGCGGGCAGCGCTGGTATCCAGGCTCCCCGATGATCGTCCGTGACGCCCTGCGGGCCGGGGATAGCGCCAAATTCTGCGAACTTCACCCCGAAGAGCGCGCCGCTCTCGACCGTTTGATCGGCACGGACCGGCGGATTCGCCTCTATGAAGGCGACGGCTATCAGGCGGTCCGCGCCTTTCTGCCGCCGAAAGAGCGGCGCGGCCTTGTCCTCATCGATCCGCCCTTTGAGGAGCCCGGCGAATTCGACCGCCTCGCCGGCGCGGTCGCCGACGGCGTCCGGCGCTGGGCGAGCGGCGCTTTCATGATTTGGCGCCCGGTCAAGGATGAAGCGGGCTATCAGCGGTGCCTGGCGGCCCTATCAGCGCTCGGCATAGGCAAAACGTTGGTTGTGGAATTGCGGATCGCGCCGGCCGCCCGCGACAGGCTGACTGGCAGCGGCCTCTTCATCATCAATCCGCCATTCGGCCTTGGGCCAGCGCTGGCGGGGATGCTCGCCTATCTCTCTGATAGGCTCGCTATGGCGCCGGGCGGCGGCTGGGCGGTGCGGGAGACTGAAAGGGGCGCCGTTATTCTTGATCAAAAGGGCGGCGCCTGACGCGGCTTTGTTCGGCTGCTCCTTGCGGCGCGTGTAAGTCGCCGAAAGAAGCCGCAATCTTCGACCACGGAGAGGCGCCGGAGCGGCCGCCCGCGCGCCTTTGGCGCGCGAATATTGCGTTTTGTTCGGCGGCTCCTTGCGGCGCGCGTAAGTCGCCGATAGAAGCCGCAATCTTCGACCACGGAGAGGTGCCGGAGTGGCCGAACGGGCCGGTCTCGAAAACCGGAGTACGGGCAACCGTACCGTGGGTTCGAATCCCACCCTCTCCGCCAGCCCCTATGGGTCCATTCCGGACACATGGGTTACAGATTATTCCCGAGACATAGGTAACACAT
>CADEDN010000008.1 GCA_902826095.1 uncultured Alphaproteobacteria bacterium
ATCCTGAGGAGCCGCCGTCAGGCGGCGTCTCGAAGGACGCGCTGCAGCGCATCGGAATGACAGGGGGAGGGGAAGGGGCGGGCTGGCTTTGATTGCCGCGCCCTACTCAGGAACAAGCCCCCGGCGCCCTAATTCAGCCGGCCGTAATCCTCATAGCGCCGGTCGAGGTTTGAAAACCGCGTCAGCTTCTCTTCGAACGCGAGTTCAACCTTGCCGATCGGTCCGTGGCGCTGTTTGCCGATGATGATTTCGGCGATGCCGCGGACCGCGTCGCAATCGGCGATCCATTTCGCATGGCCTTCCGAATCCGGCCGCGGCTCGGTTCGGCGCAAATAATATTCCTCGCGATAGATGAACATGACGACATCGGCGTCCTGCTCGATCGATCCCGACTCGCGAAGGTCGGCGAGCTGCGGGCGCTTGTCGTCGCGCTGCTCGACCTGGCGCGAAAGCTGCGCGAGCGCGATCACCGGCACGTTCAGTTCTTTCGCCAGCGCTTTAAGGCCCATGGAAATCTCGGTGATTTCCTGCACGCGGCCGTCATTGCGCCGGCCGCCGCCGCCGCTGAGGAGCTGCAGATAGTCGACGACGAGAAGGTCGAGGCCATGCTGGCGTTTCAGTCGTCGCGCGCGCGCCATCAGCTGCACGATCGACAGGCCGCCGGTGTCGTCAATATAAAGCGGCAGCGATTCAAGATCGCGCGCGGCGTGATAGATGCGCTCGAACTGCTCCTGGTCGACTTCGCCGCGGCGGATCTCATTCGACGGAATGCCCGACGTCTCGGCGATGATGCGCGTCGCCAGCTGGTCCGCCGACATTTCGAGCGAGAACAGGCCGACGACGGCGCCGTCGACGGTTCGGTGGGTTCCGTCGGGCTGGCGTTCGGTCTTGTAGGCGCGCGCCGCGTTGACCGCGATGTTGGTCGCGAGCGAGGATTTTCCCATCGAGGGACGGCCGGCGATGATGATGAGATCCGACGGGTGGAGCCCGCCGAGGGTGTGATCGAGGTCGCGAAGGCCGGTCGCGACGCCCGCAAGGCCGCCGTCGCGCTTGACCGCCGCGTCGGCGATGTCGATCGCCTCGGCGATCGCGGTGCGGAAGCTCTTGAAGCCGCCGCCATATTTTCCGGTTTCCGCGAGCTTATAGAGCGCCTGCTCGGCTTCCGCGAGCTGCAGGGCCGGCTCGTCTTCCAGCGACGCGTCGCGGGCGCGCTCGATCATGTCCGAGCCGACCGTGATCAGGCCGCGCCGGACCGACATGTCGAAGACGACGCGCGCATAGTCGGGCGCGCCGGCGGTCGAGGGGACATTCGCGGCGAGCTGTTCGAGATAGCGACGCCCGCCAGCCTCGATATAGCCAGGCGATGCGGCGAGCGAAGCGTCGACCATGACCGGCGAGGCGAGGCGGCCCTGATTAACCAGCGCGCCGCAGGTGTTGTAGATCAGCTGGTGGACCGGATCGAAGAAATGATCGGTCTTCAGGAAAGCCGCGATCCGGTAATAGATTTCATTGTCGAACAGGATCGCGCCGAGAACGGCCTGCTCCGATTCAAGGTTGAACGGCGTGCGATCTGTTTGCGCAACGTCTTTCGAATCCGGTTTGAGCGCGCCGTCAGCCATCTGGATGATCAAACATAAAAAAAACCGGCCGTCGAGCGGCCGGTTTTCCAATCTGTCCACAAGCGCCGCTGATCCATTGCGGCGCGCCTTCAGGACGCGACGGCGCTTTATTCTTTCTGCGCTTCCGCCGCTGCGGCTTCGTCGAAGAATTCGGGAGCGCCGGTCTCTTCGGCTTCCGGCTTTTCGTCGGCGCGCAACAAGACGTTTTCGCCGCGCGCCTGGCGTTCGGCTTCGTCCGCCGACCGTGCGATGTTGATGTCGATCGTCGCTGAGACTTCCGGGTGGAGCATCACGCGGATCTTCGAGACGCCGAGCGTCTTTAGCGGCTTGTCGAGGCGAACCTGGGTGCGTTCAACCTTGACGCCGTCGGCCGCCGCCGCTTCCGCGATGTCTCTTGTCGACACCGAGCCGTAGAGCAGCCCGGCCTCTGACGCCTGGCGGATGATCACGAAAGACCGGCCGTCGAGCTTCTTGGCGGCGGCTTCGGCGTCCTTGCGGCGGTCGAGATTGCGCGCTTCGAGATCGGCGCGCTGGGTCTCAAACACTTTCTTGTTCGCCTCATTGGCGCGCAGCGCCTTCTTGCGCGGCAGCAGGAAATTGCGCGCAAAGCCGGCGCGGACCCGCACGACATCGCCCATCTGGCCGAGCTTTTCGACGCGCTCCAGGAGAATGACTTCCATTGGTGCTTACTCCGACGCGTAGGGAAGGAGCGCGAGGAAGCGCGCGCGCTTGATGGCGCGGGCGAGCTCACGCTGCTTCTTCTGGGAAACCGCGGAAATGCGCGACGGCACGATCTTGCCGCGCTCGGACACGAAACGCTGCAGCAGTTTCGGGTCCTTGTAGTCGATCTTCGGCGCGTTATCGCCCGAGAACGGGCAGGTTTTACGGCGGCGCATGAAGGGTTTAGCCATGATTGCTCATTCCTCTCTAGAACCGGCGGCCGCGATCGCCGCGGTCGCCCCGATCGCCTCTGTCGCCACGATCGCCTCTGTCGCCGCGGTCGCCGCGATCTCCGCGATCGCCGCGGTCGCCGAATTCACGGTCGCGGCCGTCGCGGTCGCGGCGCGACAGCACGGGCGATGGAGTTTCGTCGAGTTCTTCGACGCGGATCGTCAGGGCGCGCAGGATGTCTTCGTTGATCTTTTCCTGGCGCTCGAGCTCGTGGACGACCGCCGCCGGCGCATCGATATTGAAAAGGCTGTAATGGCCTTTGCGGTTTTTCTTGATCTTGTACTGGAGGCTTCGAAGGCCCCAATATTCCGCCTTTTCGATCTTGCCGCCGTTTTCGGTGATGATTTTCTGCAGGGTTTCGGTCAGCCCTTCGACCTGCGCCGGGGAAATGTCCTGGCGCGCGATAAAGATATGCTCGTAAAGAGGCATCAAGCCAGCTCCAGATTGGCGATGGAGACGGACCGGCGCGCCTTGCTGGAAGCGCGGGCCGCCTTCGGCCCGGAACCTGGCGGGACCATCCCGCAAACCGGCCCGCTTGGGCTGGCGGCTCCGGCCATCGCTCGGAAGCGGGGGAGGTAGCCGAGCGGCGCGCCCGGCGCAAGACCAATATCGCCCTGCTTTCGTTTGCCGCGGAACCGGTCTAGACGCCGGCCCCGTGCTATCGCTCACGCCAGTCTTCCGGGTGCTCGGCGGCCTGTTGATCGCCTTTTCGGCCTTCATGCTGGCGCCGCTCATGGTCGCCCCTGCGCTGCTGACGGGTTCGGGCGCCGATTTCATCCTCGCGGCGCTGGCGACCGCCTTTTGCGGGCTCGCCCTGATCGCGCTCAGCCCGACGAAAGCGAGCTTTGAACTGACCCGCAAGCAGGGCTTTCTGGTCACCGCGCTCGCCTGGATCATTTTGCCGGCTTTCGGCGCTCTTCCGCTGATGGGCCATGGGCTTTCCGTGACGGACGCCTATTTCGAGGCGGTGTCCGGCATGACGACGACCGGGTCGACCGTCATGGCCGGCCTCGACGACACGGATGCGGCGATTCTCCTTTGGCGGTCGCTGATGCAAAGCCTCGGCGGCGTCGGCGTCATCGTCCTCGGCATCATCATGATGCCGTTCCTCAGGGTCGGCGGCATGCAGCTTTTTCACACCGAAAGCTCCGACAAGTCCGAGAAGATCGTCGCCAAGGCGTTTGATCTCTCGATCTGGATCTTCGGGATTTACGTCGCCTTGTTCGCCTTATGCGCCGGCGCCTACCGCATTTTCGGCATGGATTGGTTCGACGCCGTCAATCATTCGATGACGACAATATCGACCGGCGGGTTCTCGACGCATGATTCATCGTTCGGATATTTCCAGAATGAGGCGCTGGTCTGGACCGGCACGATCTTCATGATCGCCGGCGCCTTGCCTTTCGTCGCGTTCATTCGGCTGGCGCGCGGCAAATATCAGGCTTTTTTCACTGACATCCAGCTCAAAGCGTTCCTCACATTCCTCTTTTCGACGATCCTGCTGATCGCGATCACGCGCGCTGCGCGTTCCGACACGCAGATCGGCGAGGCGTTGACCCATTCGGCGTTCAATATCGTCTCGATCGTGACGACAACCGGCTTTGCGAGCGAGGACTATCAGCTCTGGGGCCCGTTCGCGGTCGGCGCGTTTTTCATCCTGACCTTCATCGGCGGCTGTTCGGGATCGACGGCGGGCGGCGTCAAGATCTACCGCTTCCAGATCCTCGGCCGGCTGGCGGTTGCGCATCTGTCGCGCATCGTGTCGCCGAGCCGGGTGAGGCCGGTTCTCTATCATGACCGGAAAGTCGAGGACGATGTCGCGTTCGCGATTCTCGCCTTCCTCGTCGTGATGCTGGTTTCGCTGATCCTGTCGACTTTCCTGCTCGCCTGGTTCGGCTGCGATCTTGTGACGGCGCTGACCGGCTCGGCGCAGGCGCTCGCCAATGTCGGCCCGGGCCTTGGCGACGTGATCGGGCCCGCCGGAAACTTTTCAACGCTGCCGGATCCGGCGAAATGGGTTCTCTCTTTCATGATGATCCTCGGCCGTCTTGAGTTTTTCACCATCCTCGTGCTTTTGACGCCGGCTTTCTGGCGGACATGAGCAGCGCGAATTGTCAGCCCCGCCTCCCTGAGCTAGCTAAGCCGTCCACCATCAAGGAATGACGCCATGGCGCGCTGCTTCGTATTTCCGGGACAGGGAAGCCAGACCGTCGGCATGGGCCGCGCGCTCGCCGAGGCGTTTGCGGCGGCGCGCGAAGTCTTTGAGGAAGTCGACGACGCGCTCGGCCGCAAGCTCTCGAAACTGATGTGGGAAGGGCCGGCGGAAGAACTCAATTTGACCGCCAACACGCAGCCGGCCCTGATGGCGCATTCGATCGCCATGGTGCGCGTCCTCGAAAGGGAGACCGCGCTCGATCTCGCCGACGCAAGGTTCGTCGCCGGGCATTCGCTCGGCGAATATTCAGCGCTGTGCGCCGCGCGCGCGATCACGCTGTCCGACACGGCGCGCCTCTTGAGGACGCGCGGCGAAGCGATGCAGGCGGCGGTTCCGGTCGGCGAGGGCGCGATGGCCGCGCTCATCGGCGCCGACATCGAAGGCGCTGAAAAAGCGATCGCCGCTGCGGACGCCAAGCTCGGCGTCTGCGAAATCGCCAATGACAACGCGCCCGGGCAAGTCGTCGTCTCCGGCGCGAAGGCGCGCGTTGAGGCGGTCGTCGAGGCCTCGAAAAAGCACGGCGTCAAAATGGCGAAGCTGCTCGCGGTGTCGGCGCCGTTCCATTCCTCGCTGATGGCGCCCGCGGCGGCCAAGATGGCGGCGGCGCTCGAAGGAACGACGATCAAGACGCCGATCGCGCCGCTCGTCGCCAATGTCACCGCAAGGGAGGTCGACGGCCCGCGGGAAATCCGCGATCTCCTCGTCAGGCAGGTGACGGGCTGCGTGCGCTGGACCGAAAGCGTCGCCTATATGGCGGCGAATGGCGGCGATAAATTCATCGAAATCGGCGCCGGCAAAGTGCTCGCCGGTCTCATCAAGCGCATCGCCAAGGACGCGTCGATCATCAGCGTCGGCGAACCCGGGGACGTCGATGCGTTCACGAAATTCTAGAGCGCCGGGCGTAAATGCGGCAGCCGGTTTTTCGCCAATACGGCGCGAAAAACAAAATAAAGCGTGATGAAAAGAAGTGGTTGCCGGTTTTTTGCAAAATCACGCGACAAAACGAAGAACCAGCGCGAAACGCCGATTCCGGCCGTCGTCACGCAAGCCGCAGCCCGCAATGTTTGGCGAAATGCCTGAAATCGCTGTCGCGAGTCAAAAGCAATGCATCGTGATCGATGCAAGACTGCGCGATCAGCACGTCGGCGATGTTGGCTTTGAGACCGCGGTTTTTGAGCTTGGCTCGCGTTTCTCCAGCGCGTTGCCAATAGCCGTCGGTGATTTGAAGCAATTGAATTTCCGCGAGCTTCGGCGCGAGGAGTTTCGACACGCGGGCGTCAGTCAACAGTTCCGTAATGACGACCGGCGGCAGCCTAAGTTCGCCAAGGCGCATTTCCGCCGCGAGTCGGTCAATGTCGGAACCTTCCTCACCGGCAAGCAACGCCGAAAGAGAACTCGCGTCCGCCGCGATCATTCGCGGTCTTCTTTCATTTCCTGCCAGGTCATCGAGAATTTCACCTTGCCTCGAAGCGCCAGCAGTTCCTTTTGCGCGCGGGTCGAAGCGAGTTTTCTCAGTCCCTCGCGCACCGTTTCGCTAACGCCCTTGCCGGTTTCCGATTGCGCCATTTCAAGCAGCGTTTCAGGCACTTCGACAGTGATCTTTCGCATTTCATCCATACCAGCGCCTCTACCATATTCGATGCTGGTACACAAGCTGGTCGATGTTCCAAATGACGGGAATGCGGCCGACAAACCCGGAAAATCTCCGCCCCGCAGCGTCAACGATGGAAGGAATGATGGTCTATGTTCGATCTGACAGGCAAATGCGCTTTGGTGACCGGCGCGACCGGGGGGATTGGCGGCGCGGTGGCCAGGGCCTTCCATGCGCAAGGGGCGACGGTGACGATATCCGGCACCAAGGCGGAAAAGCTCGAAGCGCTTGCAAAAGACCTGAAAGACCGGGTGCATGTCGCCCCGTGCAATCTATCAGATCTTGACGCGGTCGACGCTCTGCCGAAGACCGCGGCCGAGCAGATGGGCGGCCTTCAAATCGTCGTGTCGAACGCCGGCGTCACGCGCGACATGCTGATGCTGATGATGAAGCCGGACATGTGGGACGAGGTCATCCGCGTCAACCTCACCGCGTATTTCCGCCTCGCGAAGGCGTCGCTACGCTTCATGACGAAGCAGCGGTTTGGCCGAATCATCGGCGTCACTTCGGTCGTCGGCGTCACCGGCAACGCCGGGCAGGCGAATTACGCCGCCTCGAAAGCCGGCATGATCGGCATGACAAAGAGCCTTGCCCAGGAGATCGCCTCCCGCAATGTCACGGTGAACTGCATCGCCCCGGGCTTTATTGCGACGGCGATGACGGACGCGCTCAATGATCAGCAAAAAGCGGCGATCCTGGGGAAAATTCCGGCGGGGGCGATGGGAAAACCGGAAGACATCGCCGCCGCCGCCGTCTATCTCGCCAGCGAGGAAGCCGGCTACATGACCGGCCAGACCCTGCACGTCAATGGCGGCATGGCGATGATCTAAGTCGCTGTTCGGCTTGGCGTTGTCGGCGGAATTGCGGCCGCCGCCGCGGCCGGCGATGGGCGTTGCAACCCTGTCGGATTTGCCGTAAGCGCCGCCATCACTTCGCTGCGGCGGCGCAATCTGATCGTCTGGCGCTTGCGGTCAGGCTGTGACTAAACTATCCCGCGCGCCCAAGACTTGGCTGCGGCGCAACATCGAGAAGGAGCCTTTCGAATGTCTGATCTTGCTGAACGCGTGAAGAAGATCGTGGTCGAACATCTCGATGTCGACCCGGCGAAAGTCGAGCCGAAAGCGAGCTTCATCGACGATCTCGGCGCGGACAGTCTCGACATTGTCGAACTGGTGATGGCGTTCGAAGAAGAATTCGACGTCGAAATCCCCGATGACGCGGCCGAGACGATCCAGACGGTCGGCGACGCGATCAAGTTCATTTCCGAACAGAAGGGCTAAAGCGCCGATGCGCGTTCGCGTTTCGGCGCGACCCAAAGCGTCTGAAGCAAAACCAGAATGACCGGAGGGTGTGTCGGCGGCATGCGGCGCGTCGTGGTCACCGGGCTCGGCATGGTCTCGCCTCTGGCGGCGGGCGTCGAAGCGACGTGGCGGCGCCTTCTCGCCTGCGACTCCGGCGCCGGCCGAATTGAAAAATTCGACACGGCGGATCTCGCCTGCAAGATCGGCGCGGAAGTCCCGCGGTCGAACGGTTATGGCGGCGGAGCGGCCGCCGGCGCTGACGCCTTCAATGTCGACGATTGGGTGTCGCCGAAAGACCAGCGGCGCATCGAAGATTTCATCACCTTCGGAATCGCCGCCGCGCAGATGGCCG
The DNA here is from genome assembly GCA_902826095.1 of uncultured Alphaproteobacteria bacterium. Lineage (GTDB taxonomy): Bacteria > Pseudomonadota > Alphaproteobacteria > Caulobacterales > Parvularculaceae > Amphiplicatus. Next base: position 8,090 of record CADEDN010000008.1, read on the forward strand.
TGACCGACAGCGGTCTCGACTTCAAGACCGAGGAGGAACAGGAACGCTCCGGCGTCCTCATCGGCTCCGGCATCGGCGGGCTTGACGGGATCGCGCGGCAAACGCTGGTTCTGCATGAGCAGGGCGCGCGGCGCGTTTCGCCCTTCTTCATCACGTCTAGCCTTATCAACCTCGTTTCCGGCCAGGTGTCGATCAGGTTCGGCTTGAAAGGGCCGAACCACGCCGTCGTCACCGCATGCGCTTCCGGCGCGCATGCGATCGGCGATGCGGCGCGCATGATCGCGCTCGGCGACGCGGATGTGATGGTCGCGGGCGGCGCTGAATCGGCGATCTGCCGGCTCGGCTTTGCGGGTTTTTGCTCGACAAAGGCCCTGACCACCCACTTCAACGACAACCCGGCGGCCGCGTCGCGCCCCTATGACCGCGACCGCGACGGCTTTTTGATGGGTGAAGGCGCCGGCGTCGTCATCCTTGAAGAATATGAGCGCGCGAAAGCGCGCGGCGCGAAAATATACGCCGAAATCGTCGGCTACGGCCTTTCAGGCGACGCCTATCACATCACGGCGCCGGCGGTAGACGGGTCCGGCGGCTATCGCGCGATGAAGATGGCGCTGGCGCGCGCCGGCGCAAGCCCGACCGACATCGATTATGTGAACGCACACGGAACGTCGACGCCGCTCGGCGACGAAATTGAATTGCGCGCGGTCGAGCGGCTGTTCGGCGGCGACGGCGCCGAAAAGCTCGTGATGTCGTCGACGAAGTCCTCGATCGGCCATCTTCTCGGCGCCGCCGGGGCGGTCGAAGCGATCTTCTCGATCCTCGCCATCCGCGACGGCGTTTGTCCGCCGACGCTCAATCTCGACAATCCCTCGGTCGAAACGCGAATCAACCTCGCGCCGAAGAAACCCGTCCGCAAGGAAGTCAACCTCGCCCTGTCCAATTCCTTCGGATTTGGCGGAACCAACGCCAGTCTGGTCGTCCGCCGCGTTGACCGCTAACATCCCGCCCGGGCGGTGAGGAGAAGGCGATGACGGCGGAACGGCGAAGGGGCGGGGCGATCAGATCTTTTCTGTCGTTTGTCGCCGGTCTTTTCCTGCTGGCGATCCTGGCGGTCGGCGTCGGCGGCTGGTTCGCCTGGCGCGAGGCCTCCCGCCCGGGTCCGTTGACCAAGGACGTCGTCGTGCTCTTCGAGCCTGGCGATTCGGTCGCGTCGATGGCGAAAGACCTCGGCGAGGCTGGCGCGATACGGTATCCCGAGCTTTTCATCGCGACGGTCCGCGCGCGCGGGGACGCAGGCTCGCTGAAAGCCGGCGAATACAAGATCCCGGCGGGCGCGAGCGTCTTCGACGTCATCGACCTCGTCGTCGAAGGCAAGAGCATCCTGCATTATCTGACGGCGCCGGAAGGAAAAACGACGCAGCAGATATTGCGTCTCGTCAGCGAGGACGAGGCGCTGGCCGGCGAGCTGACGCTCGCGCCGGCGGAGGGCGAATTGCTTCCCGAGACCTACGCCTTCACGCGCGGGCGCACGCGCGACGAAATCGTCAAGGACATGATGGACGCGCAAGACGCGGCGATCGCCGATCTTTGGGACAGGCGGGCGATGGACCTTCCGTTTTCGACGCCCGAGGAAGCGATCATTCTCGCGTCGATCGTCGAAAAGGAGACCGGCGTCGCCGACGAGCGACCCCTCATCGCCGCGGTCTTTGCAAACCGGCTGAAGAAAAAAATGCGCCTGCAGTCCGATCCGACGATCATCTACGGATTGACGAAGGGCGAACCGCTCGGGCGCGGGCTGCGCGTCAGCGAGATTGAAAAGGCGACGCCGTACAACACTTATGTGATCAACGGCCTGCCGCCGACGCCGATCGCCAATCCCGGCCGCGCCGCGATTGAAGCGGCGCTCAATCCCGCCGATTCCGACGCGCTGTATTTTGTCGCCGACGGAACCGGCGGCCACGTTTTCGCGGCGACGCTCGATGACCATAATCGCAATGTGGCGCAATGGCGGCGCATCGAACGCGAACAGCGCGAAGAAGGCTAGGAATGGCGCTCTCTTCGATGACCGGTTTTGCGCGCGTCGACGGGACGCTCGCCGACACGCGCTGGACCTGGGAGATCAAGAGCGTCAACGGACGCGGCGTCGAGCCGCGCTTTCGCCTGCCGCCCGGCTATGATTTTCTCGAGCAGGATTTGCGCAAGAGCCTCACGGAGAAATTCTCGCGCGGCTCGTTCAACGTATTTCTGTCGCTGAAGGGCGCCGCGGTCGAAGGCGCTTTTTCAATCAACCGCGCGGCGCTCGATAGCGCTATCAAGCTGATCGACGAGTTGAGGCTGCGGATCGACTGCGACCGGCCGCGGCCCGAGGGCGTGCTCGCGCTTCGCGGCGTCATCGACCAGGAGACGGCGCTTGATGACGAGGATGCGCGCGCCGCGCTCGCCGCGGCGTTGAAGGAGAGTTTTCGCGGCGCCGTCGGCGCGCTCCTCGACGCGCGGCGCCGCGAAGGCGACGCGCTCGCGGACCTCATCGCCCGCCAGCTCGCCGACATCGAGCGGTTGACCGGCGCCGCGCGCGCTTCGGCGGAGGCGGCGCCTGAGGCGATCAGGGCCCGGATCGCGTCGCAATTGTCCGATCTCCTCACCGGCGCGGTCCCCCCGGAACGGCTCGCCGAGGAGGCGGCCATGCTGGCGCTCCGGGCCGACATTCGCGAGGAGCTTGACCGCCTCGCCGCGCATGTCGCAGCCGGCCGGGCGCTCCTTGCTGAAAACGGCGCGGTCGGCCGGAAACTCGATTTCCTGACACAGGAGTTTAACCGCGAAGCAAACACTCTGTGCTCAAAAGCGCAGGACATGACGCTGAAGCGCATCGGCCTCGATCTCAAAACGACGATCGATCAGATGCGCGAACAGGTTCAGAACGTGGAATGATGACGGTTGACGCCGAGAAAGTGAGCCGACGCGGGCTGATGTTCGTCCTGTCGAGCCCGTCGGGCGCCGGCAAGACGACGCTCGCCGAGCGCCTCCTCAAGAGCGACGGCAAGATCCGCCTTTCGGTGTCGGCGACGACGCGCAAGCCGCGCCCCGGCGAAGTCGACGGCAAGGACTATTATTTCGTCTCGGAGGCGGAGTTCCTCCGTATGCGGGACAATAACGAGTTTCTCGAATCGGCGAACGTCTTCGGCAATTATTACGCGACGCCGCGCGCCAAGGTGTTCGACCAGCTCAAGGCCGGCGTCGACGTTCTGTTCGACATCGACTGGCAAGGCGCCCAGCAGCTCGACGCGGTCGCCGGCGGCGACGTCGTCAAGGTGTTCATCCTGCCGCCGTCGCGCGAGGAGCTGGAGCGGCGCTTGCGCGCGCGCAACCAGGACCCGGAAGCGGTCGTGCGCGGACGCATGGCCAAGGCCGACGCCGAAATTTCGCATTGGGCGGAATACGACTATGTCGTGATCAATTACGATCTCGACGAGACGGAAGAGATGCTGCGCGCCATACTTCTCGCCGAAAGGCTGCGCCGGCGCCGCCAGACCGGGCTTGCGGCGATCGTCAAGGAAATGATCCGCAACATTCCATGACCGTTCTGACCGCGATCGGCCTTATGAGCGGGACGTCGCTCGACGGGATCGACGCGGCGGTCTTGCGCACCGACGGCGAGAGCGTCGTCGAGCGGGGCCCCGCGCATTTCGTTCCCTATGGCCGCGATCTGAAGATCTTCGTCCGCCGCGCGATCAAAGCCGCGCTCGAAGGGCGCGACGGCGCCGCCGACATCGGCAAGGCCGCCGGCGAGGTGACGCAGGCGCATGTGATCGCCGTCGCCGAACTCCTCGAGAAATCGGGCCTCAAACGCACCGCGATCGACGTCATCGGCTTTCACGGCCAGACCATCCTGCACCGGCCGCGGCGCACGCCAGAAAGCGTCGGGCGGACCTGGCAGATCGGCGACGGCAAGACGCTCGCCGAAGAAACGAAAATCGACGTCGTCTCGGATTTCAGGAGCGCCGATATCGCCGAAGGCGGCGAGGGGGCGCCGTTTGCGCCGCCCTATCATGCGGCGCTCGTTCGCGCGCTCGGCCGCGCGCACGCGGTCGGCGTCATCAATCTCGGCGGCGTCGCGAATGTCACCTATGTTCCGCGCGAGGGCGGCGATCTCGATCTCATCGCGTTTGACTGCGGACCCGGCAACGGACTTGTCGATCAATGGATGGAGTTGAAGACCGGCGAGCCGATGGACGTCGACGGCGCGCTGGCGAAATCGGGACAGGTCCATTCCGACATTCTGCGGTTGATGCTTCTGAACCCCTATATCCGGCGAAAGCCGCCGAAGTCGCTCGACCGGTATGATTTCAAGCTCGACCCGGCGCTCGCCCTTTCCGCGGCGGACGGCGCGGCGACGTTGACGGCGTTCACGGCGGCGTGCCTGCGCGCGTCGCTCGCGCAATTGCCGGAGGAGCCCGCGGAGTGGATCGTCGCCGGCGGCGGCCGGCGCAACCCGGCGATGATGGAGGCGCTCTCCAAAGCGCTCGGCGGCGCCGTCGTCTCGGCCGAGGCGGTCGGCTGGCGCGGCGACGAACTTGAGGCGGAATGTTTCGGCTATCTTGCGGTGCGCTCGCTCAGAAAAATTCCGATCAGTTTCCCGCGAACGACGCGCGTTCCCCGACCGCTCAGGGGCGGCGTATTTCACCGCGCGCCCGTTTAAGGCGAATCTGGCCGGCGCCGTCGACCCGCCGGATTTTTCCGCTGGCCCCGTCGCCCCGCATCCTGCTATCCCGCGCGAGACGATGCGACGGCGATTCGCGCCCGCGAACGCCCCTTTTGGCTTGGAGACGCTCAGATGATCGATCAGATCCGCGCGGGCTGGCGGCAGGCGATTGAGCAATTCGGCTATATCGACAATGCGCTCGGCGCCTTCGGTTTGTTCCTGCTCGGCCTCGTGCTCGCCCGCATCGTCTCCGAGTTTGTCCGCAAGCGCGTCGACAAGTCGAAGATCGGCGTCGCGACCAATCGGAACGCGCTTGGACCGAACAACCCGTCGCTGGGCAAGTCGCTCAGCTCCGCGGTTTTCTGGCTGATCCTGCTGCTTTTCATCCCGCCGATCCTGACGACGCTCGGCCTTTCGCAGACGCTGGCGCCGCTCTACGACATGTTCGACACCGTCGGCGAGTATTTGCCGAAGGTCGCGGAAGCCGCGCTGATCATCGCGATCGGCTATCTGATCGCCATGGTCGCCGGCCGCGTCGTGCAGAGTCTCCTTGCGGCGGCGCCGATCGATCACGCGGCCGAGCGCGCCGAGATCGGCGACCTCATCAAGGGAACGGAAATCGCCAACGCCGCCGGACTCATCATCTTCGCGCTGATCTTGATCCCGGCCGTCATCGGCGGCCTTGAGGCGCTCGGCATCCAGTCGATCACCGAGCCGGCGACGCGGATGCTGCAGACGATCCTCGACGCGATCCCGAACATCATCGCCGCGGTGATCGTCCTTTCGCTTTTCACGCTGTTCGCGCGGGCGCTGCGCGCCTTCATGATTTCGTTCCTCACCGGCGTCGGATTCGACAATTTCTGGCGCCAGCTCGGCATCGTCATCGATCACCGCGACGCCGAAGCGCCGGCCGCGAAATCGAAAACGCCGGGCGTCACGCCGTCGGTCGTCGTCGCCAATATCGCGATGGCGGCGATGCTGATCGTCGGCGCGATCACGGCGGCCCAGCAGCTGAAAATCGACCCGGTGTCGACCGCCCTCAGCGAAATTCTGGCGGTCGGCGGGCAGATCCTGCTCGGATCGATCGTGATCATCGCCGGCGTACCGGTCAGCCGGTTTGTCGCGAACATGATCCGCCGGACGGGCGACGCGCGATCAGAGCTTGTCGCGACCGCTGTTCAATGGGGCATTCTCGTCCTCGTCACGGCGATCGGCATTCGCGAGATGGGGCTCGGCGAGGACATCATTTTCGCCGGCTTTGTGCTGATCCTCGGCGCCGCCGCGCTCGCCGCCGCGCTCGCCTTTGGCATCGGCGGCAGGGGCGCCGCCGCGCGCTTCCTCGAGCGGCTTGATCGCGACGGCGAGGGTTGAGATTTCCAAGAAGAAACGGCCGAAGCGGCGTGACCCGCTCCGGCCGTTGATGACGCTTTCCGGTTTTTCAGGCTTTCTTCTTCAGCATCCCTGAAAGCGACGCGAGCGCGCCGCCGCCAAGGCCGCCTTCCAGCACGGACTGGATCATCTGCATCATTTGAGCGTCGCCAAGGATTGAGCCGAGGCCGGCCGCATCAGCGCCGGCGCCGGCGCCGACCCCGCCGATCATGCCCGAAATGACGCGCATGATCATGCTCTGGTTTTTGCCGCCGAGAAACTGCGACACCAGCGGTCCGAGAATCGCGCCGCCCGCGCCGTTCAGCAATAGTGCCATCAAGTCCATAGAATTTTCGCCCTCTTTGCTTCGTCTCCCACGGAAGGATGGTACTTCCTTCTCTCCATGCTCGTCGAGGCTGAAAAAATGCTGCGTATGCGAAGGGTTTGGCGGCGGACGCTTGAAATTTCCCGTGTCTCCCGGCCAAATGCGGATGCTGCGCCACAGCGCAAAAAGGGGGAGCGACGAATGGTGAGCAGGCAGGCGGCGCATGCGCGGGCCCCGTGGGCGTCTCGCCTTTGAGGTCCGCCTTCAAGATCGGCGTTTCGGGACACCGTCATCGCGACGGCGCCGACTGGGCGTGGGTCCGCTCGGAAATGGACGCGATCATTGTCCGTAGCCGGAATGTCGTCGGCTACACGTCGCTGGCGCCAGGCGCCGACCAGCTATTCGCGGAGGCGATCCTCGATCACGGCGCCGCGCTCATCGCCGTCGTCCCGGTGTTCCAGGGTCGAATTGAACTTGAAGAAGAAGCAAAGGGCGCGTTTGACCGCCTTTACGAGCGCGCGAAGCGGACGATTCGGGTCCGAGGATCGTCGCGGGATGACGCCTTTCTGAGAGCCGGCCGGCGCGTCGCTGACGCTGTCAATCAGATGATCTTTGTCTGGGACGGCGGCCCTTCGCGCGGGCTCGGCGGCACGGCGGACATTGTCGATTATGCGATCCGGCGCAAAAAGACCGGAATCATCCTTGATCCGATCAGCCGCTCGGTCCGGACGCTCGGTTAGGCGCGCCTCGAAGGGGGCGGCTCCTCCCGCCTCCACGGCGCGCCATCCTTCGCGACGCGCATCTTCGATGCGCTCCTCAGGATGAGGCCTGTTTTTCTCAATCGAATCAAACTTCGCCTCATCCTGAGGAGCCTCGCGGCAGCGAGGCGTCGCGAAGGATGGCAACGCGCGCCGGCGGGGATCTTTTGCGTTCTTGGGCTATTGCCCTTCCGCGGCGGCGGGCGCCGCCGGGGCGAGCATTGAGGCGTGATCGACGGCGTATTTCCAGCCGTCCTTAGTCTTCACGGCGACGTCGAGGAATCGGCCGTTCCAGGTGACCGGCTCGCCGCCGCCGACGGGCGTCGCTGACATTGTCCAAAGACCCCAGGCGGCGTGGCTTTTCTTGCTGGCCGCGAGTTCGCCCTTGCGGTCGAGCGCGGCGGTGAAACCGTCAAAGCCGTTGAAAAATTGCTGCCAGGTCGCAGCGATTTCCGTCCTGCCCTTTTGGACTGAGCCGGACGGGTCATAACTGTCCGCATCTTCCGTATAGAGGCCGGCGAGCGCCGACGCGTCTTCCGCGACGACCGCTGCGACGAAAGCATCGGCGAGAGCGTCCGGCGACTCCTGAGCGAAAGCGGGCGCCAGTGAAACGCCGGCGGCCAACGCCAGCGTCGTAACGAAGGTGGTTTTCATGAGCTTCTCCCGTTGGAATATTCCCGGTTGTCGTTCAACCGCACAGGAGAGGCGTTGTAGAGGGATCGCGCCGGCGCTGCAATTCGCCGGTCGCCGGACAGATATCAATATCTGATGCTGGTTGTCCCGAGCGAACCGCGCGCATAGTCGCGATTTTCGTTCTCGCGCCGGAAATCCTCAAGTTCGGCTTCGGCGCGGTCGACATCGCGCGCCAGGTCGGCGATCGCGTCGCGCACCTTGTCGCGGCGCTGGTGTAGGCCCTTGAGATCGACCAGGAGCTGGACGCGCTCGGCATGCGGCGTCGTGGGCGAGACGAGCGCCGCCTCCGCGCCTGAGATCCGGCGTTCAAGCGAATCGACTTCGGCATGTGCGTTCGCCAGCGCGCGCGAAGCCGCGTCGACATTCTGCATCAGGCCGTAAAGCATCAGCCCTTTTTCGTAGGCGGCGACGAAGGCCTTTTCGTTGCGATCCGCGCAGACGCCCGCATAGCGGTGTCCTCTTGCGCCGTGGTCAAATCCGCTCGCCGGCCGGCAGAATTGATCAAGCCCTTCCTCGCGCCCGGCGAGATAGGCCTGCATGTCCGGCGTCACGCGGGCCTTGTCGGCGCACGCCATGCGTCGCCCGCCGATCGCCGACGCGTCGCGCCCGGACGCGCCGTCCTCATAGCCGATGGCGCGCCAGTCCGCGTACAGACATTGTTTTTTCGACATGCCGCTCGCGCATCCAGCGAGCGCCAGGAAGACGAGAGCGAAGAAAAAGCGGCGCATGGGTCAGTCCCGGCGAAACTTGACCGGATGCTGCCAGACTGCGCTTAAGGCGCGGCTCCCGCGTTCGCGGGGGTTTTGCGCTTTGCGGCAAGATTTCGTTAATGCTTGATCAATTCATCCGCATAGCGCGCCCGGACAGGAGCCGGCGCGCAAGGAACTCCGGCGTCGCGTCGAGCAGGCCTTCCGAGATGAAGGGCGTCTGCGAGAAATGGGCGAGCGCGAATTTGCCGGCGAAAGCGGCGGAGAGCGCGCCGCCGATGCGCCGCGTCGCGTCGAATTTCGTGATGATGATCCGTCGCGCGCCGAATTCGCGGAACGCCGCCGCCCAGTCCTTGAATTCGTCGGCATCGCCGCTCGCCGGCAGGACGAGCACCGCCTCGCCGTTCGTCGCTTCCTGAAAAGACTTCAGGGCCGCGAAATCGCCGGGATCGTAAGGCGACACGCCCGGCGTATCGAGCACGACGACGCCCGTCGGTCGTTTTGATCGGAGCGCCGCGGAGACGTCGTGCGGCGTCTCTGTGATGTAATAGTCGGCGCCGAGGGCGTCGCCATAGGCCTTGATCTGGTCGATGGCGCCGGCCCTGCCGACATCCGCGGACATGATGAAGGCGGTCGATCCCTTGTTCAGCGCGGCCGCGGCGATCTTCGCGCCGCAGGATGTCTTGCCGGCCCCCGTCGGACCGACAAGCATGATCGGCGTCATCGGCGAGAAATGAACGGGCGCGAAATCAAAGGTCTCCGCAAGGCCTTTTTCAAGGCGATGCAGATCGTCCTCGATTTCGGCCTTGCGGGCGCCGTTGACGATGGCGGCGATCAATTCGTCGGAAAGATTGTGCGGGCGAAGCGCGTCCGCCATGGCGCGCGCCGTCCGGTCCGACATGTCGATCGCGCCGGCGTTCTGGGGACGCCCCGAAAGGTCGTTTGAAAGGCGGGCGAGCGCGTCCTGCGCGAATTTCTGTTCAAGCGGCTCGTTAAGGCGCGCGCCCGTCGATTGCGCGCCGCCGCGCAACGGCGCCTCATCAAACACCTGGCGCGTGTGATCGCCAAATTTCGGTTCAACCGGGAGGGGCGGCGCCGCGGGCGCTGGACCGTTCGACGCCGACACCTCGACATCGCCCGACGGCAGATTTCGCACCGAGACGATGACGACATGGTCGCCGAGCGCGCGTTTCGCCTTCGACTTCGCGGCGTCGACATTCGAGGCGATAAATTTCATCATGGGACTTGAACGCAACTCCGAAAAGCGCCGCGACCGACGCTTGGCAGTATCGGGCGGCGGGTTTAATTGCGCAAGATGACGAAGCCCGCCGGAGACCAATTTTTCCGCTTGCAATCAGGGCGTTGGCTATATCGTGCCGAGGTTGCGCAGGCGGATTTGCGGGTGGATTTCATTTTGTGAGAGAACCATGGTCTGCGGGCGAACGCGCTCGATGACCGACCGGACAAACGGCCTGACGCCGGCGCTGGTCACGAGCGCCGCCGCATAGCCGGACGCCGCCGCGTCCTCAAGCTTTCGCAGGACCGCGCTGACGAATTCCTGAATCTTCGTCGGCGCCATCGCGAGCTGGCGATCAGCGCCGCTGCCGATCAGGTTCTCGGCGAAGGCGCGTTCCCAATCCGATGAAAGCGTGACGATCGGCGCGGCGCCGTCGGCGCCCTTGAGCGCGCCGCATATCTGGCGCGCCAGACGCGCGCGGACATGTTCTGCGATATGGGTGACGCTCTGATTGCCCGGGGCGGCTTCGGCGATCGCCTCGAGGATCGCCGGCAAATCGCGGATCGACACGCGCTCGGCGATGAGCGCCTGCAGGACGCGCTGAATGGTCGAGATTGTCGCGACGGCGGGCACAAGGTCGGTCACGAGCTGGCGGTGCTTGTCGGACAGAGTGTCGAGAAGTTTCCTGGTCTCCGCATAGGAGAGCAAGGCCGGCGCCTCCGCCCGGATGATTTCCGTCAGATGCGTCGTCAGGACCGTCGCGGCGTCGACGACGGTGAGGCCCCGCAAGGTCGCGGTCTGGCGCTGGCTGTCGTCGATCCACATCGCGTCGAGCCCGAAGGCGGGCTCTTTCGTCATCTCGCCGACAAGATCGAGGCGCCGCCCGCTTGGATCCATGACGAGATACTGGCCCGGACGCACTGAGCCGCGCCCCGTCTCCTGCTCTTTCAGGCGAATGACATAGTCGTTGGGCCCGAGCTGCATATTGTCGAGAATGCGCACCGGCGGCGTCACAAAGCCGATGTCTTGCGCGATAGCGCGCCGCAGCGCCTTGATCTGATCGGTCAGTTTCGGGCCGGAGCCGTCGGCGATCAGCGGCAACAGGCCGTAGCCGAGTTCGACGCGCAGATCGTCCATCGCCAGCATTGACGCCGGATCGTCCTCGCTCTTCTGGCGAACGCTCGATTGCGCCTTCTTCTGCTCGGCGTCGGCTTTCGTCCGCCTGCGCTTCGTCAGCCTCATCGCGATCGACCCGATCGCGACGGCGAGCAGCATGAACGGCGCGAACGGCATGCCCGGCAGGATCGCGAAAATCGCCAGAACAGCGGCGACGAGGGCGAGCGCTTTTGGATAGGCGCCGAATTGCGCCCCAAGCGCCTTGTCGGCGGAGCCGTCGACGCCCGCTTTCGATACGAGAAGACCCGCCGCCACGGAGACGATCAACGCCGGCACCTGGCTGACGAGGCCGTCGCCGACCGTCAGCAGCGTGTAGCTCTGGCTCGCCTCGCCGAGCGTCAGTCCTTGCTGAAGGACCCCGATGAAAATCCCGCCGATGATGTTGACGAGGGTGATGAGAATGCCGGCGATCGCGTCGCCGCGGACATATTTCGAGGCGCCGTCCATCGCGCCGTAGAAGTTCGATTCATCCTCCAGCTGCTTGCGGCGCGCTTTCGCTTCGGTCTCGTTGATGAGGCCGGAGGATAGATCAGCGTCGATCGCCATCTGCTTGCCGGGCATCGCGTCAAGGGAGAAACGCGCCGCGACTTCCGCGATGCGTCCCGAGCCGCGCGTGATGACGACGAAATTCACAATGACGAGAATCGCGAAGACGATGATGCCGATGACGAAATTGCCCTGCATCACGAAGCCGCCGAACGCCTCGATGACGTGCCCCGCGGCGTCCGGCCCCTGATGGCCTTCGGCGAGAATGAGACGCGTCGAGGCGACGTTAAGGCCGAGGCGGAAGAGGGTCGAAATCAGCAGGATCGCCGGAAAAGTCGAGAATTCGAGCGCCTTTTTGGTGAACAGCGCCGTCATCAGCACCGTCACCGACAAAGTGATCGACATCGCGAGCAGAAGATCAAGCAGGTATTTCGGAACCGGCAGGACCAGCAGCGCCAGCATCGACACAATCGCCGACGCGAAGACGATATCGCTCCGAACCAGCAATTTCAGTCTCGCGGGCGAGAGGAGTTCGCGAAAGTTGACGGCGGCTGCGTCGGCCATCGATCAGGCGCTCGCGCGCTCGGCGGCGTGCGGCGGCACGGCGACGCCTTCGTCCGTATATTGCTTGAGCTTGTTGCGGAGCGTGCGGATCGAAATGCCGAGAATCGTCGCCGCATGCGTGCGATTGCCGAGGCAATGATCGAGTGTTTGAATGATCAGCGCCTGCTCGACTTCAGCAACGGTGCGCCCGACCATCGTCTCGCCGCTGTCGGCGTCGACCGCGGGGAGCGGCTTTTGCTGCAGGCTCGATCCGTCGGGGAGGCGAATTGCGGCCTTGTCGATTTCGTCGCCGACGGCGAGAAGCACCGCGCGATGCATGGCGTTTTCAAGCTCGCGCACATTGCCGGGCCATTGCGCGCCGGCGATCGCAAGCCGCGCGGCGTCGGACAGCGGGCGCGGCGCGACGCCGTTCACGGCGGCATATTTCCGGGCGAAGTGTTCGGCGAGGGCGATGAGGTCAGCGGGGCGCTCGCGCAGCGGCGGCACGTTCAGATTGACAACATTGAGGCGGAAGAGAAGATCCTCGCGGAACGTCCCCTTCTTCACTTCATCGGCGAGATTGCGGTTTGACGTCGCCATGACGCGGATATTGATCTTGACCGGCTTCGTTCCGCCGACGCGATCGATGACGCGTTCCTGAAGGACGCGCAACAGCTTGGCCTGAAGCCTCACATCCATTTCCGAGATTTCGTCAAGCAGGATCGTGCCGCCGTCCGCTTCCTCGAACTTGCCGATGCGGCGGGCGACAGCGCCGGTGAAGGCGCCTTTCTCATGACCGAAGAGCTCCGATTCGAGGAGATTTTCGGGAATCGCCGCGCAATTGATCGAGATGATCGGCTTGTCGGCGCGCCGGGATTTCGAATGCAGGTATTTGGCGACGACTTCCTTGCCGACGCCGGATTCGCCGGTGATGAGGATCGAAGCCTCTGACGCCGCCACCTGATCGGCGAGCGCGATGACGCGCTTCATCGCCGGATCGACGGCGATGAGGTCGCTCGATTCTTCCGCGACCGCTTCCAGCACCGCGGCGATCAAAAGCGCGTCGGGCGGCAGCGGGATGAACTCCTTGGCGCCCGCGCGGATCGCGGCGACGGCGGCGTCGGCGTCGGTCTTGACGCCGCAGGCGACGACGGGCGTTGCAATTCTTTCTTCGCCGAGCGCGCGAATGAGGCGGGCGATATCCTGACGGACGTCGACCATCAAGACGTCGGCGCCCTGGCCCTTGCGCAACGCGGAAAGCGCGGCGTCGACGTCCGCCGAAAAGGCGACGCGCGCGCCCTTGTCCATGGCGATTTTCGCCGCCGCGGAAAGCTGGCCGTATAGACCGCCGACGATGAGGAGCCTCATGGCTTTAGAACTCCGATTCCTTGACGACTTCTGTCATCGTGACGCCGAGCGCGCCCTCGACCAGGACGAGCTCGCCGCGCGCGATCAGCCGGTCGTTGACGTAAAGATCGATCGGTTCGCCGACGCGCCGGTCAAGCTCGATGATCGACCCGGCATCGAGCTTCATCAGATCGGCGATGTTCATGCGCGTCTTGCCGAGGACGGCTGTCACCCGCACCGGCACGTCGTAAATGCTCTCAAGCGCGGGCTTGCGCGTCTCCGTGTCGTCCTGCGTCAGCGTCGGTAGAATGTCTCTGGTCTTTTCAAGCGCGCTCATTGTTGCGGCTCCGTTTCCATATGGGTTTCAAAAATGGCGGCGATCGCCGCCGAAATTTCCGCGCGCGTGCGCCTTGCTGAACCGCCGCGCCACTCCAGCCGCGCTTCTCCGACGGCGAGAGAATCATCGCCCTCAAGGGTCATAAAGGCCGCGAGATTGCGCGCGCCGAGCGCGGCTTCGATCCTCGGCCGCAGACGGTCGAGACTGTGCGCGTTGAGGAAGAGAACGGCGTTCCGCCGGTCGTCGGAATTCTCGATCAGGCGGCGGAAAAGGTCCTCGGCGATTTCAAGCTCGCGGGCGTTCGCGAGCCCGATGCAGAACTCCTCGAGGAACGCGCGCGCGACGGCGGCGACGTCTTCGCGCGAGGAAGCTGCGAAATCTTCGGTCCGGCGCCGCTGCTCGTCGACCTGCATCGCTATCCGCGCGAGCGCTGCGGCCTCGTCGGCCGCGATCGACTCCATGGCGAGTCGGCGGCCCTCAATGACGCCCTCCGCGCGCGCGGCGGCGAGGTCGTCGGCGGAAAACGAGCGGGGACGCGGCGCATCGTCCGCCGGCGCCGGCCCGCGACGGAAATCGTCGAAATTGAACGGCAGCGGGCGGCCCATCAGTAGACGAGCTCCTCTTCATCGGATTTCGACAGGAAGATTTCATCATCGTCCGCGAGCTTCTTCGCGACATCGACGATCTTTCGCTGCGCCTGGTCGACTTCCTTGATCCTGACCGGGCCCATGATTTCGATGTCGTCGCGCAAAATGCTGGACGCGCGCTCCGACATATTCGCGAAAAAGTGGGCCGAGACGTTTGTGGGCGAACCCTTGAGGGCGATCGCAAGATCGGATTTGTCGACGAGCCGCAAGAGCTTTTGCATGTCCTGCGAATCAAGGCGCACGAGATCTTCAAAAACGAACATCAGCGAGCGGATGCGTTCGGCGGCGCCCGGGTTCTTCATGTCGAGCGCTTCAAGAAACCGCCGCTCGGTCGCCCGGTCGAAGCTGTTGAATATTTCCGCCATTGATTCGTAAGGATCGCGATCGGCCCCGCGCGAAAGGGTCGCCATGAATTCGGTGCGGAGTGTGATTTCGATCTGGTCGAGCACTTCCTTTTGCACGGGTCCGAGGCTCAGCATGCGGCCGATGACTTCCTCGGCGAACAAGAGCGGCAGCGCGCTCATGACTTTCGCGGCGTGTTCGGCGCGAATGCGCGAAAGAATGACGGCGACAGTCTGCGGATGTTCGTTGCGGAGATAAGAGGAAAGCACGCGCTCATTCACATTCGCGAGCTTGTCCCACATCGTCTTGCCGGCGGGACCCTTGATGTCTTCAAGAATTGATTCCGCCATATCCGCGGGAAGAACGTTTCGAAGGAGCCGCTGCGCCGAGGCCGCCGATCCCGAGATCGCGCCCGTCGACGACAGGCTCATGACGAAATCGTAAAGGAGGCTTTCGACGACATCGGAGGAGACAGAGCCGAGTTTGGAGATGGCGCGCGTCACTTCGCGCAGCTCATCTTCGTCAAAAGCGGCCCAAAGCGGTTTTGAAGTTTCTTCGCCGAGCGCCAGCATGACAACGGCGGCGCGCTCCGCGCCGGTCAAATCGTCCGCCGATTGAATCGCTTTTGCGGTCATGACGCCTGCCTGATCCAGCTCTTCAGAATGCCGGCCGATTCAGTCGAATGCGCTTTGACGACGTCGGCGACGCGCTTCATCGACGACGCTTTCACTTTGCCGTCCGCAAGGTCGATGAGATTTTCAAGGCCGCCTGAGGGCGCCGGCAACGCCGCCTGCGCCGGTCCGACAGCGATCTTGTGCGCCGATGGCGGCGTCGCGGCGGCGCCGACCGCTTGCGCGTTGGGCGACAGCATCGGCCGCAACACGAAGAAGATGAAGGCGAAGGCGATAAGGGCGAGCGCGCCGATTTCGACGCCGCGCATCACGAACGCGGAATCGACCGTCGGCGCCGCGGATGCGGTCGAGCCGGCCGATTCGGGAGGCGCCGGCTGAAACGGCGCCTCGATGATGTCGACTTGGTCGCCGCGCGCCGCATTGTAGCCGACGGCGGAGCGAACGAGGGTCGCGATGCGCGCGAGTTCTTCGTCGCTGCGCGGCGCCGGCACGACGGCGCCGGCGGCGTTTGTCGCGGTTGCGAGGTTGAGCGCGACGGCGACGGAGAGGCGTTTGACGCCGCCGGCCTCGTGAACTTCGTTTCTGACGGTGCGCGTCATTTCGTAATTGGTCGTTTCCTCGGTCCGTCTCGCGGTCGATGTCGCCGTCGTCGCGCCGAGGGGATCGACGATTTGCGCTTCGGGCAGCTGATTGCCGACCGTGACGCCGCGCGTCAACGCGGGATCGGACGAGTTTGAGGCGTCTTCGACCGTCGTCGCCGACAAGACGGTCTGGCTGTCTGGGTCGATGATGTTGGCGGTTTCGGTGACGCGGCTGAAATCGATGTCGGCGGCGACCTGCACGCGCAGATTTTCCGGACCGACAATGCGGCCGACGATGTCCTCGACCGTGCGGCGGATTCGCGCTTCGGTCGCGTTGATGCGTTCGTCGACCCCGCCTGACGCGGCGAGAGGATCATCGCCCTCTTGACCCGAGGCGAGGAGGTCGCCGGCGGAATCAAGCACCGTCACACGGGCCGGCGACAGCCCCGGGGTCGCCGACGCCGTGAAATTGACGATCGCCCTGACGGAGCGCTTGTCGAGACCGGCCGGCGCGTCGACGACGATTGAGGCGGTCGCGACGTCTTTCTCGCGCGAAAAGAGCTCCCGTTCCGGGAGGACGAGGTGGACGCGCGCCGAGCGAACGCCCGTAATCGTCGAGATGGTTCGCGCGATCTCGCCTTCAAGCGCGCGCAGCCGGTTGATGTTCTGCTGGAATGAGGTCGTCCCGAGCGCGTCCTGCTCGTCAAAGATTTCGTAACCGACGCCGCGCTGTTGCGCGACAAAGCCGTCGCCGGCGAGCTTCAGCTTGAGGCTGACCGCTTCATCGCGCGGCACATAGATCGAGACCGCGCCGCCGGATTCGCGCACGTCGTATTTGACGCCGTCCTGATCGAGGCGCGCCGTCAAATCCTGCCCGTCCTTCAGCGCGAGGTCGGCGTAGAGCAACGTCATCGGTTCGGCGCTGACGCGCATGATGATGAACGCCAGCGCCAGCGCGACGCCGACGGTTGCGCCGACAATCGCGGCGAGACGCGCAATCCCGAAGGATCGGATCATCCCCAGAAATTCGTTCACGGCTTTTCGCCCTCACTGCGACGCCGTTCCCATGCCTCGGCGCCGCCCGGCAAAATTTGCCCGGTCCAGCGTAAAGATTCCGCTAAGTCTCCAGCATCGGCGAAAAGAAAAAGCCCGCGCTCGCGCGCGGGCTTCAATCGTTTCGAAGATGTTAATCGCGCCCTTCAGCGATATTGCTGAACGCGCGTCGCGCGAAGGCCCGGCATGCCGAACTGGTCGATCGCCTTTTGCCAGGCGAGGAACTCCTCAAGCGTCAGCTTGTACCGCTCGCAAGCCTCTTCGAGCGTCAGCAGACCGCCGCGAACGGCGGCGACGACTTCCGCCTTGCGACGGATCACCCATCGCTTCGTCGATGTCGGCGGCAGATCAGCGAGCGTCAGCGGCAGGCCGTCGGGACCGATCACATACGGCTCCTTGGAACGCTGCGACGCCTGTTGTGCGGCGACGGTCATTGCTAAAGGTTCCTTCGAATACGCAACTTGATCCTCGAACAATACGCGACGCGCTTTTAAAAAACGGCTAAACGTCAGGGTAAATTGCGCCCTAAGACATTGATGCGCCGTGAGGATTTTGGACGCCCGCGAACCGCGTCAATGCGGGACAGGACGCGGTCAATTTGATCCTTATGCGGCGGTTTGGACGAGCGTGCGCCAGAGCTCGTCGGCGGTCGAAATCACGCGCGACGCGGTCGAATAGGCGCGCTGCGTCGAAATCAGGGTTGAAAATTCCTGACCGATGTCGACGGTCGAAATTTCAAGCGCCGCGCCCTCGATCGAGCCCGCGCTTCCCGTTCGCGCCCCGGCGATGCGCGCGTCGCCCGAAAGAGCCGTATTGCGAAAGGCCGTCCGCTCGGCCTCGGCGAGGCCTTCCGGATTGACGAAGAGCGCCAACGGAATGCGGAAGAGGTCGAAGGATTGGCCGCTGGCGTAGGTCGCCCGCACGACGCCGTCCTGGTCGACGGCGATGCTGGCAAGCGCGCCGAGCGTTGCGGGGTCGGCGCCGGCCGGCGTGCGGTTGATGTTGACGGTCTCAAGGCTTTGCAGCCCGCCGAACCCTGCGCGCCCGCCACCGCCGACCGCGGCGCCTTGAAGGTAATAGCCGCCGGCGTTCCTGAGATTGCCAAGCGCGTCCGGCGTGAAATCGCCAGCGCGCGTGAACAGCTTTGTCGATTGTCCGGTCGCGGCCGGGTCTTGCGTCACGACGAAAAAGCCGTCGCCCGCGACGGCGATGTTTGTCGGCGTGTCGGTGCGCGTCACCGCGCCCTGCTCGCCGATCATCTGACGCGAGATCGAGGCGACGCCGGTTCCGATGACGCCGGTCCCGACGGCGGCGCCAAGCGACGGGGCGTCGCTTGGAATGAGGTCGACGAATTGCGTGCGCACGCGCTTGTAGCCGTTGGTCTGGCTGTTCGCGATGTTGCTTGAAACCGCTTCAAGCCCGTTCGCGAAGGCGGTGAGGCCGGAAAGCCCGATCGAAAAGAGAGCCGAGAAACTCATCGCGATCCCCTATTGCGCGCTGACGACGCGTTTGACGCCGGAAAGCGCGATCAGCCCGATCGGCGTTTCGAGTTGAGCGCCCGCTGCGCCGAAGAGGACGCCGTTCGCCCTTGTCGCCGCTTCAATGGCGACTTGCGCGGATGCGCCGGCGCTATCCTTGGCGTCAGCGATCAGACGATAGACGCCGGCGGGCGCCATCGTTCCATCCGACGCCTTGCCGTCCCAGACGAGGGCATGCGCGCCGCTCGCCGGATCGCCGGTCAGTTGCGCGACCGGCTGACCCTTGTCGTTGACGATGAGCAGCCTGACCTGCGCCGTCGCCTGCGGCAGGCTGTAGGACCAGGTCGCGCCGGCGCCTTGATGCGCCGCCTTGTCGCTGGCAACGAATATCGTCTTGCCGAGCATCGCGAGCGCGCCGTCGCGATCCGCGGCGGCCTGGAGGCCGATCAGCGTTTCAAGATGCTTGTTGGTCTGGATCGTCTGTTCGACGGACGCGAACTGCACAAGCTGCGAGGTGAATTTCTCCGTGTCGAGCGGATCGAGCGGGTCCTGGTTCTTGAGCTGCGTCGTCAGCAGGGTCAGGAATGAATCAAGGTTCCCGGTCAGCTGCGACAGGGCGGTTGAGGATCGTGTCGACTGCGAAGAGGCGAGGGCGGCGACGTCCATGAAAATTCCTTTCAGATCCTGATATCGACGGCGCCGGCGCGTCCGCTTGCGAACGGGGCCGGCTCTTCATGCGAAAGCATCGCGTCAACGACGCTCGCCTCTCGCGGGGCCGCGTCGCTTTCAGCGCGTTCGCGGAATGAGAAGACAAAGTCGCCCACGCCGAAATCCAATCCGGCGTCGGCGAGCGCCTGTCGCAGGGCCTGCTCGTCGCGCGAGAACAGGTCGAACGCGGACTGATTGTCGAAAGCGAGCGCAAGAACCGCTTTGCCGTCGTCATTGATCGACAGCTTTCCGTCGACGCGCCCAAGGTCCGGCGGATCGAGGCGGATGTCGAAAATGCTGGTCTCTTCAAGGCGTTTTGCAAGTATCCGGGCGAAATCGGCGGGCAAGGCCGCAGGCTCCTGCGGACGCAGGGTTTTCACATCCGCCGCCTTTGACTTTGCCGCGAGAACCGCGTCGCGAGCAGCGACCGCGTCGACGGACCGCGCTTGCGTTGTTTGCGCCGGCAAGAGCGACGGCGCGGCGGCGCCCGTGGGCGGCGGCGTCGGCGCGACCGGCGATGGCGCCGACAGAGCCGGCGGCGCCTTTGATTCTTGACGCGGCGGGGGCGATGCGGACGTCGCGGCGGCGGTCTTTTCCGCAGCCGCGTCAGTAGGCGAATCCGGTACGGATGATCGTGCATCGTCAGTCGGCGGCGCCGTCGAGGCGGCGGCGGGCGATGAATTCTTCGGCGCCGCGCCATGCGTTTTCAGCGACTGGGCCGCCTGGCGCTCCAGCGAGGCGGCGGCGAGGGCGTAGGAAAAATCGGGCGCGGCGTCGCGCATCGCTTGCTCGCGGCGCCGCGGCGCTTGCGCTTGCTCGGCTGAGATCGGGGCGATTTCTGTCATGTTCCGTGTTTCATCGATGCGCGGGTTCTGGCAAGAGCGGGGCCATGACCCATCAGCGCGGATTTGCTCATTTTTCATGATTAAGCGCGATTAAGAAGGCGCAGGCGAGGAAAGATCAGCCTGCAGAATTTTCCGCAGCCGGCGCATTTTGCCGGTCGGCCGTCCAAGTGGTTCGCCGATTGCAAATGCACGCTCGAAGATTTTGCGATTCCGCCGGAGCCATGAAGAAAACCGTGAAATCATTGGCGAATCTGCGCTTGTCGCCGCCGGCTGCGTCGTCTCATTCCCGGCGAATTCTGCCGGGTGGGAAGTTTTTTCCGGGCGGGGAGCCGCAAGCATGAGCCTCTATGTCGCGCTTAACACGGCGGTCTCTGGCCTTTTCGCCAATCAACGGGCGATCGCGGCGACGTCGGAGAACATCGCCAATGTGAACACGCCGAACTTTTCGCGGCGCGAAGCGCATTTTCAGACCGACGCCATTCCAAACCAGTTCGCCGGCGTCGACGTCGAGATTGCGCGGGCGGCGGTCGACCGCTTCCTTCAAAGCGCGGCTTTCGGCGGCGCCGCGGACGCTGCCGCGTCGAGCGTCATCGCCGACGCGCTGTCGCGCATTGAAGCCTCGTTCGGCGCGCCGGGAGAGAACATCTCCTACGCGAACAAGCTCGACAAGGCGTTCGCCGCGCTGACGCAGCTCTCCGCCAACCCGTCGTCGACGGCGGCGAAGGCCGACGCGCTCAACGCGCTTCAGGCCGCATTTGACGCTTTTGCTCGAACCGGCGCGGCGATCGCCGCTGAGAGCGACGCGGCGCTTGGGCGCCTCAATGAAGACGTGACGCGCGCCAGTGCGCTGCTCGATGAAATCTACCGCCTCAATCAGACGGTGCAGGACAGCGCCGGCGCGGCGGACCTCCTCGATCAGCGGCTCGCCGAGCTTTCAACGTTCGTTTCCATCAATGTGACGCGCAGCGAAGACGGCCGCGTCGAAGTCGCCTTGCGCGACGGAACCGTGCTCGCCAATTCCGCCGGCTTCACGGCGCTCGGCGTCGCCGCCGGTCCGCCGACGGCGATCACGCTTTCTTCGGTCGACCCAGACACCGGCGCGCTCGCCGCGCTGTCGAGCGATGTCGGCGCCGGCATCGCGTCCGGCGAAATTCGCGGGCTCCTCAATCTCAGAAATGTCGAGCTGCCGCGTCTTGCGCTGCTCGTCGAGACGACCGCGCGCGGCGTCGCGGATCAGTTGAACGCCGTTTACGCCGGCAATATCGCGACCGGCGCGACGGCCCCGAGCGGCCAGCCGCTGATTGTCGAAACCGCGGGCGTTTTCTCGGTGAACGCCGCGTTCCTTGCCGATCCGGCGAGCTTTGCGATCGCGCGCCCGACCGGCGGCGCACCGGGCGGCGCCAATGACGGCTCGGGCGCCGTTCTTCTTGCGAATGTCGCGACGACGCCGGCGGCGCGCGCGGTCGCGGAGTCGATCGCGCAGATCGGCTCTGCGGCGCGCACGGCCGATCAGCGCGCGCAAACAAATGAAGCGCTGTCGGCGGAATTGACCGCGCGCGCGAGCGCGTCGGCCGGCGTCAATCTCGACGAAGAGCTTTCAAATCTCATTCTCTACCAGCGCGCCTATGGCGCAAACGCCCGTGTCATCGCGGCGATCGACGAACTTTGGCAGTCGCTGTTGCAGATCATCTAGGAACGCCCCATGACCCGAATTTCCGATCTTGGCTTTCAACAGATCCTGCTTTCGAGCTTTCAGCGCGCGCAAGAGTCGGCGCAAACGCGCCAGATCCAGCTTTCAACGGGAAAAATCGCCGATCGCTATAGCGGCGTCGGCGTCAGGACCGGCCAGCTCTTGTCCGCCGAAGGCGTTCTTGAGCGCGCGACCGCCTATGAGAAAGCGGCGGGCGTCGCCGCATCGCGGCTGCAAACCCAGGAAGCGGCGATGACGACGATCGCGGACAGCGTCGCGCGCCTGCGTGAGCGTTTCGTCGTCGCCTTGGCGACAGGCGGGGCGGAGTTGCTCGCGCCTGAGATCGCATCGGAAGCGCAGCGCATCATTGCGGCGTTGAACGCCGAGACCGGCGGCGTCTATGTTTTCGGCGGCGTCGACGGGACTGTTCCGCCGACGACGGCGACGTCTCTCGCCGACATCGCCGCCGCGGCCGACACGGACACGCTCTTTGTCGACGCGGCGCGCCAGCGTCTCGCGGTTGAAGAGGGAACGACAGTCGACGGCGGCGCGACCGCGCGCGATCTTGCGAGCAGCCTTTACGCCTCGCTCAAGGAACTCGCCAATGCGCCGCAGACGCTCGGCGCGTTCTCCGGCCAGCTCACCGCCGCGCAGAGCGCGTTCCTCACGCAACAAATCGCCGACCTCGACGCGATTTCGGCGGGACTTTATCAAGAGCTTGGCCTCAACGGCCTCGCGCAGGGACAGACCGACGACGCCCGCGCGCGCAATGTCGAACGGCGCGATCTGGCGGAAATTGTCGCGTCGGAGATCGAGGACGTCGATCTCGCCGAAGTGGTCGCGCGCCTCAACCAGGATCGCATCGCGATCGAGGCGGCGGCGCAGGCGCTGAAACAGGCGAGCGAATTGTCGTTGCTGAATTTCCTCTAGATCGACAATGGATTTGGCGGGCCTGTTTGCATCGGCGAGACGCTTTCGTGGGCGGTCACGCGCTGTGTGAAGATGGGGCGATCTCTCTTCGCAAGGCGCAGAAATGCGGACTGAAATTTCAAAACCGCGCACCGTCAAGCGCTCCCGTTTGCTTGCCATCGTCCAAGTCCGGCGCTCCGAGCAACAGCATTTAAGCGCGGGGCCGAAGCGCAGCGCGATGCGGCGAGCATCTTTCCATAGAACGAAGCGGAATCGACCGGCCGCCAAACCGCTTTGAAGTTTTGCGCGCGCGCTCTCAGCGAAACGGATCGCGCGCTAGACCTGATGAACCGCTTCTAAAAACTGGCGCGCCGGAGCAGGTGAAACCGGGAACTGGGATGCGCGGCGTCTGCGGCAGCGAAAAGGCGCATAACTTCAACGCTTTTCAAGGCGGGGTCGCCACTTACCTTTGATCGGCGCCGCGATACCAGATCCTAGGCTCGGACAGGATCATCTTCCGGCGGCTGGCAGCCGATAGAAGGTTTCTCAAACGGGCCAAGGCGCGTTGATCGTACCGTACGCATCAGCAATCATTGAACCGGACAAGGGGTGCTACCATGAAAAAATTGTTTGCTGTTTTGTTGACGGCGCTCGCCGCCGGTTGCGTTACGCCATCCGCTCCAGTCTCTGTTGAAGACGAAGTCGACAGCGTAATAAACGGGCTTAGCACGCCTTACCAATTCTCAAACCGACCCGCGAAAACGCTCGCGTTGTCCGAGCGCATGGCGCTTTATCAGACGCCGGGCGTGTCGATCGCCTACTTCCGGAACGGAGAAATTGTCTGGGCTCGCGGTTTCGGCATGCTGGAAGCCGGCGGCGAAGCGCCCGTTTCGCCGGGTACAATTTTCCAGGCCGCTTCCATCAGCAAGGCGGTCACGGCGATGACTGCTCTTTCTCTTGTCGAAGACGGTGTTCTCGATCTCGACAGCAATGTTGAAAAATGGCTTGGCGACTGGCGGTTTCCTGACAATCCTTACTCGGACGCGAACACGCCGACCTTGCGGCAATTGCTGTCTCATTCGGCCGGTATTTCAAAAATTTTATTTGCTGGTTACGCGCCCGGGGAAAAAACTCCCACCTTACGGCAAATGCTGAATGGCGAACCGCCCGCGAAAAATGAGGGCGTCACCATCGATTACAAACCCGGCTCCAAATATGTATATTCCGGCGGCACTTTTCTCGTCGTTCAACATATCATTGAAACCGCAACGGGGCGGCCGTTCGCTGAAGTCGCATACGATCGCGTACTGGCTCCGAATGGCATGACCAATAGCTGGTTTTACGGGGCCGATCTGCCAGCTGCGATTTCGAGTAACGCCTACGCTCGCGGCCATTCTGGCGAAGGCAAAATTTTACCGGGCGGTTACAATCGCTATCCGGAGCTCGCGCCTGCGGGACTTTGGACAACGCCGACCGATCTCGCCAAACTCGCCATCGACGTACAGAAATCGCTTACCGGTTCCTCCAACCATGTGTTGTCACAGAAAACGACCGAGGAAATGCTGACGCGGCAAATTGGCATTTGGGCCCTCGGTTGGGAATTCATGACCAAAGAGGGCGCGCCGCCGTCATTTTATGCCAGCGGCTCTAATATCGGATACAAATCCATCGTCTACGCGCGCATGGACGGCAGCGAAGGCGTCGCCATTATGACGAATGGCGACAATGGCGGAGACATTTTCTTTGAAACTCTGGCAGGCATGGCGCGGACCCATGGCTGGGACGAACTCAAGCCGGAACAGCGCGCCGTCTATGGCATGTCGTCGCAAGCACTGGCGGCGTTCGAAGGCGAATATGCTTTCAGCGTTCCGCTGGAGGGCATCGTCATCGTCAAGGCGCTTGCCGAATCGATTACGCTGGAAATCCCCGGCTTCGTCACTGCGCGGGAATTTTACCCGGAATCGCCCACAAAATTCTTTGATCTCGGTGGAAATTTCGTCAGCTTTGAGTTCGATGACGCCGGCGTTCCAGTGACCATTTCATTTGGAGATGTCGTCGGCAGGCGGCGGTAATGGGTTTGTACTATTGCTGCCACCGGCCCGGCGCAGTTCGCAGTTCGCAGTTCGCAGTTTCATACGGTAATGGCGCAGCTGACTGGAATCAGACTGGAGTACTTTCCCATTTCAACGGTGATTGAAAAACTACTCGAAAATCAATTGATTAGAAGTGGCGCGCCGGAGCAGGCGAAACCGGGAACTGGCGGGCCGATCGGCGAAGGCCGCGAACATTGCGCGGCTCGAAGCGCGCGTCGCCGAACTTGAAGCGCGGCTCGGGCCGCCGAAGGGGCGAAGACTGGAACGATCGGTTATGATGCCGCGACAAACCGCGTCGCCTCCTATCTCGAAACCGGCAAACCGGTGCGCAATTTCGCCTATGACGCCAGGGGCGAAACCGGCGGCAACGGCAATCACGGTTTCACCTACGACTTCGCCAACCAGCCGGTGACGGTCACCAGGAATTCGACCGCCGCCTTCAGCTATGACGGCGACTTGAAGCGCGTGAAGGAAGTCCGGGACGGCCCCTTCGGGACGCCGCCTGCGGCGGCTCCTCAGGATGAGACGATCTACTCGCTCTATTCGAGGGTCACCGGCGGGCTCGTCTATCGCGACAACGCGACCGACGCGAAGAAGACCGACTAAGTCTCGGTCGGCGGCGCGGGCCTTCGCCTCGTCAAGCAAGGGACCGCGGCCGCCGTCCCGACCTATGTGCATTTCGATCATCTGGGCTCGGCCGTCGCCGCGACCGACGCCCTGGGCGCCGTCCTCTGGCGCGAGAGCTTGACTATTCGTTGTCGGCCTTCGCCGACGGGGCCCTTCGGCGGGCGCACGCTCCACCCCCCTGCCAATATCGACAACACCGCCGCGCCGGCAGATCGATGCCGTCAGGGGGCGCCCGCTCCATCGCTTACTGTTACATTGTCCAATTGTGGCGCAAAGCGGACGGCGCGCGCGATAATTCCGCCGCATTCGACCCCGACTATTCGCTGATGGGCGATCCGGCTGGGGCAAATGGCTCGGAGGCTTGAATGAAGACTTTTCAGAAGACGGCTGCGGCGTTGATAATCGGGCTCGGCGCGCTTGGCGTGTCGGCGGCGTTTGCGGACGATGATAATGACCGCCGCGGCAGAGAGCATCGCAGCGAAGAGCATCGGCGCGGCGACGACCATGACGACGGCCGGCGCTCCGACCATCGGCGCGACGATTACCGAAGCGACGATCGCCGGCGCGGCGACTATCGGGACGGCGACAGGGGCGACGAGCGTCGGTATGAGGGACGCCGCTCCGATTATCGGGACGGCGATCACCGCGATCGCGATCATCGCCGGTATGACGACCGTCGCCGCGATCATGATCGCTATGACGGCCGCCGCTACTCCGATCGCCGCTACGACGACCGCCGCTATGACGGGCGCAACTACCGCGGCGGCAGACCTGATCGATGCGACATCGACCACGACCATCGGTATCACAATCGCGACTATTACAGTTATTACCCTCGCGATCGATATTACAATGCCGACCCGGAATTCTCGATTTCGCTGAATTTCGGCAATGGCGGCTATTATGATCGCGGCGGGCGGTATAATAATCGTCCGTATTATGACAGCCGCGGCTATCGCGATCATGGGCGCATCGTCAATCGTGAAATCTATCGCATCCGCGGCTATCGCGCCGAGGCGGTGCTGGTCGAGGAAGCGTTCTACGGCCGCCGCGGATCGGATCTCGTCTGCACGGTGACGGCGCGCGGGCCTGATGCGCGGTATGTTCCCTACGGACAGCTTCGATCGATCGCCGCCCGCGAATGCTCGCACCGCGCAGACATTCGAATCTACGCCTGACGGCCTTACCAATCCTGAAGCAAGCCCGGCGCCCCGGCGCCGGGTTTTTTATCGCCGCGCCGCGACGCGGTCGGCGATCGCGTGAATGCCTTTGGCCTTAGGCTTTTCGACCGCCGGCGTCTCCGTCCTGACGCGCCAGAAGCGCATCACGCGTTCGGCGGCCTCCTGCGGGACTTTGAGATAGAGATCGAGAATCCGCAGCGCCTTTTGCTGCTCGTCTTCTCCACGCTGCATGCCGAAGACGATCTTGGCGAAGGTCGAGCGTTCAAGGCCCGCCGCGCGGCAGGCGATCGCTAGCGACTCAAACGACTTGTCCTGCAGAATGCGCTGCGCCGTCGAGGTGTCGACGCCGACATGATGCGCGAAAGCGAGAAGAAACTCGGTCGACCGGCGGCTCTCGACGAGGTCCTTCAGGAGCGTCTCGTTGAGCATATTCGCCTTGATCTTGTCTTCGACGAATTTGCGCGCGGTGGCGAAATCGGTCTGCGCGTGCTCGACCGCCTGCTTCATGATCTTGGCGCGGTTGCCTTCGATCGCTTCGTCGATCAGCGCCGGATCGAGGAGGTCCGACCGCTTCAGGATTTCGCGTTTCAGCGCGGAAGAGACGAAGAAATACATCTGCGTCAAAAGATTGGGCGGCAGATCATAGCGCTCGGTCAGCGGCGTCTGCAAATCCGGCAGCGTCCTTGAATGTTCGACGAGTTTCGTCATCGTCTCGCCGGTGAAGCGCGCGCCCTGATTCTCGGCGAGCGTGACGAGCACCTCCTTGTCGCCGCGATCGACGAGCTCGGCGGAGACCGTTTCCGGCACCTCGCGGCGGCGCGAGATCGCTTTCATGTGGTCTTGCGTGCGCTGGCGGATGACGCGGATGAGATCGTCTTCAGACAGGGCGGCGCTGCGTTCAAGAACCGGCTGGGCGACCAGAATCTCGTCATGCGCGAGCTGGCGTATCAGATTTTTCGGCGCGTTCGGCGTGTCGGCGAGCTTTTCGGCGATTTCGGCGCGAAGCGCGATCTCGACGGATTCAGTGACCTTCGACAAGATGACGTCGAAATGCTGCATCTCCGCCGACGTATAGCGATCGGGCGCCGCCATGAAGACGTCAGTGATTTCGCGCAAAAGATCCGCGCGTCGCTCCGTCGACCCCTCGCGGGCGACCTCAATCAACTGCTTGAGGCGGGAGACGTTTCCCTTCTCCGCTGCGACCATGCTATAAATATCCCTCAGCTAGCCGCCGATAATTGCCTGTAACTGTAAAAATTTCGCTTGCGCACCGTTCGGGCCGGTTTGCAGCGGGCGGGCGACCGGTTAAGAAATCGCTTCCTTTCGCCCGACGGAGCAAATTCCGATGCGTTTTCAAGTCCTTGCCGCGCTCCTTCTGCTCACGGTCTCCTGCGCCAGCACGGGCGGTCTTTCCGGCGCGGGCGACGTAAATTTCGCCGCCGCCTCGCTCCTTGGCGCGCAATTGCCGCCCGCGGAGGCAAGATCGCTCCAGCCGGCGTTCTTGCAGGCGGTCGAGAAAGGCGCCGTCGGCGAGCGCTTCGACTGGCGCGGCGCGGCAGCGTTCGGCTGGGTGAAGGCGCGCGAGGCGCGGGTCGGCAATCTCAAGGCGGATCCGGCGGACGCGCCGCCGATACCGGACGGCCTTGACCTTTCGGAGACCTATGAGACCGAACAGGGGCTTTACGCGTTGACGCGAAACGCCAATGTCCGGCTTGGTCCGTCGACGGATTTTCCAACGCGCGAGCAGCTGGTGTCCGGTACCGGCGTCACGGTGATCGGCAAGGTCGTCGGAAAGCCCTGGATGCTCGGCGAGGTCGACGGCAGGGTCGTCGGCTATATTCATGAGAGCCTGATGATCAAGGCGCCCGGAACGGAGCTTGATCTCGCCGGCGGCCCCCGCCGGCAGGCGGTCATGTGCCGCGGCTACGAGCAACGATTGTCCTTTGACGGACGGTCCGACCTCTTTGAGGGCGTCGCCTGCAAGGAAGACGGTCGCTGGGTCGTGAAGGCGCCCCAACAGGACGAACCGGTCAAATTATTTTGAGTCGGCGTCCGGCGCCGTACGCTCTCGCTTTGTCCTCCCGACGCCTTGAGGGGCAGGGACTGTCAGGAATCTTGTGCGGGGGGCGTGTTGATCATCCGTTGACGAACCGCTCTCCGAACATGACGGCGGCCAAACGTGATCCCATAGGGGTTCAGCATCCCGCGCGCCTGGCTGAGGATCATCCGCTTGTTCTTCGCCGGCTGATCGCGCGCGCCGAGGCGCGCCTGATGCCGATGGCTGTCCTCATTCTTCATGGGACCGCCTTGTGCCAGAACAGGCGGATTTTCGCGGCCTCGGCAGTTTGACCCGCCAGTCCCCCGTTTCGCTCGAACCGGTGCGCCATTCCCCCGCTTGATCTGCGGGCCGGACGCGCTGGAGCGATACGTTTCGCCCTAAACGCCGCAATGCCGTGCGGCGCAATGTGAAGATCAGCGGCGAATCTTCAAGCAATCGCGAAGGGCGCCCGCGCTCGCCAGCCGATGCCCAATTTGCTAAGGTGCGAGGGGACGGTTCAATTGCTCGGGATTGACGAGCCGTTCCGCCCGCGATTTCGTCCAGGCAGGTCAGTTCGAATGGAAATGCAGCAGATCCGGTACTTCCTGTCGCTGGCGCAGACGTTGAATTTCACGCGCGCGGCGGAGGACTGCAATGTGTCGCAGCCGGCGTTGACCCGCGCCATTCAGGCGCTTGAGGCCGAACTCGGCGGCGCCCTCATTCGCCGGGAAGGTCGGCTGTCTCACCTCACCGAGCTTGGCCGGCGCATGCTGCCGCTGATGCAGCGATGTTACGACAGCGCGATGACGGCGCGCGATCTGGCGCGGGCCGTGACGAAGAACGAAGTCGCGCCGCTGTCGCTCGCGGTGTCAAACAGCGTCAACCTTGAAATCTTCATGGATTCGCTGTCGGCGCTGTTCGGCGCCTTCCCGGGATTGCAGCTTCGAATCGCGCATGGCGCAGGGGCGGACATTTTAAGGGTCCTGAAGGAAGGCGGCGTCGACCTCGCCATTGCAAGCCATGTCGAGGACGGTTGGGAGCGCCTCGACCGCTGGCCCTTGTTCAGCGAGGGGTTTGAAGCGGCGCTGCATGCCGATCATTCTTTGGCGCGCAAGAATTCGATTAGCGTCAACGACTTTGCCGCGCAGCCCTTGTTCAAACAGACAGGGTGCGAGGACCGGCCCGCGATGGCGCGCTGGTTTGATGAGCACGGCGCGGTCCTCGACGCCGTGCACGAATTCGACCATCACCATGATCTCGGCGGGCTCCTTTTTGCAAGTTCGGGCGTTGCTATCGTGCCGGAGAGCGCCCCCCAGACCGCTTCGCTCATGCGCGCGAAGATCAGCAGCCTGACGGTTACTCGCACCGTTTATGTCTACGCCGCCGCCGGGAGACAGCGCTGCGCCGCGGCATCCGCCTTGCTAAACCTGTTGCGCTCGTCGGAAATTTCGGGCGCCGCGGCGTGACGCCGTCGCCGGCGCCGACTTGTTGGCGGTCGCGATGTTCGGAGAAAAACCGGAGCCCGCTTTTTCGCACGGCTCGCTATTTGGGAATGTGGTCAAGCGCGGCGAGGATGTCGTCAACGTCCATCCGGGTCCGGTAATCGGCGTTGACATAGCGCGCAACGATGCGGCCGCGCCGATCGGCGACAAACGTCGCGGGGATCGGCAACACCCAGCTCCGCGCCGTCTGGTAGGAAGGAATGTCCCAACCCGCCCCAAGGATTAGCCGCGCCATATCGTCGTCGACCCATATCGCGAGATTGAGAGCGAGGGCATAACCATTGTCGACATCGGTGAGGATAAGGAAGCGGTTATTCGAATCCGCGGCGAGGCGCTGCGAATATTTGCGGCTCTCAGGCGAAATCGCGACAATCTTCGCGCCCTTTTTCGCGGCGGCGTCGGCGATCTCGCTCAGCGCGACGGCGGTCGTCTGGCAATAAGGGCACCAATGACCGCGGAGGAAAGCGACAACGACCGGGCCCTCTTGGAGGAGCGCTGCAAGGCCGACCAGCTTGCCGTTCTGATCTGGCAACAGAAAATCCGGTAGGAGGTCGCCGACATTCGGGGCCACTCGGCCAGCTTCGGCTTCCTGGAGGCGTCCGACGAATTTGTCGACCGCCTCGGCGAAGACCGTGCTGAGTTTGCGAACCTCATCGGCGATGATCTTGAGGCGATCGCGAAGCGGCGCATCGAGCTCAATGGCGCGTCTGGCCGCCTTTTCGAGCGCGGCGACGAGTTCATTTGACTGGGACATGGGGGTTTCCGAGGCGTGCTCTTCCGGCGACGGCCGAGCATAGCATTTTTCGGGCCCGGGAGCGAGATTGACGGCGGCTCTCGGCCTGCATGACATGCATAACGCCAGGCTATCGCGGCGGCCAATGCGCGTCCCGCATCGACGCCATGCATTATTTCAAGTTCTAATCGGCGACCGGCGGGTCTAATTGGATAGCGTCTTCAGAAAGCGCTGCGACGGCCAGGTCGCGGCCCGAACAGTGAAATGGAGAGACGTAAATGACTGCCAGAAACAACACCCTTGCAAAACTTGGCCTCGGCGCGGCGATCGGCTTGGCGCTCGTC
The DNA here is from genome assembly GCA_902826095.1 of uncultured Alphaproteobacteria bacterium. Lineage (GTDB taxonomy): Bacteria > Pseudomonadota > Alphaproteobacteria > Caulobacterales > Parvularculaceae > Amphiplicatus. The sequence continues at coordinate 39,169 of CADEDN010000008.1, forward strand.
TTCTCGGCCTCGGCGGCGCAGGCCGGCGAGTGCCCGGCTGACAAGATGAAGGCCGGCGCTCGAACAACCGGCGAAATGGCGCCGAAGGACGTCACGGACAACGAACTTTCCTCGATCGATCTCGGCAAGGAAATCGACGGGTTCGACAAACGCCGCTTGCGCTTCCGCAAGCTCGTCGTTCAGCCGGGCGGCGTCGTGCCCTGGCATGACCACACGGACCGCCCGGCGCTCATTTTGACGGCCTCGGGCGAGATCACCGAGTTCCGGAGCGATTGCAGCGTCGGGATCACCCACAAGGCGGGCGAAATCTCGAAAGAGGTCAAAGGCGTCATGCACTGGTGGAAGAATGAAGGAACCGAGGAAGCGGTTCTTTATGCCGCGGACGTCAAACACGACGAATAAATCGTCCGACGCGGCCGGATCATCGGCGTTTGTTGGATGACCCGGCCGCTCATCGACGCAAAAGCCGCCGAACATGGTTGGCGGCGCTAGAGTCTCACGCGATCACCGTGCGTTCCCGGTCCGCTCGCCTTTTTATCCTCCGGGTTTTCGCACGAGCAACAGATGGCGCGCTGTCGCCATCCAGGCGGCGTTTCTTGATGCATTTCTCCCCCCCCGGAACTGACATCGGAAAACGCCGCCTTTCATTTCGTTCGCGTTGTCGCGCCGCTTGGCGGCGCAACAGCGCGGCGGACGCCCGGCCTGCGCTCTCTCCTCATCGGCCGGGCGCCTGTCCAATTCAGGTGGATTTTATAATGACAATGACAGATCGTGCATCGCCGCTAACGCCGGCAAAATTTTCGGCAACGCCGATCATCATCGGCGTCATCGGCTTCCTGACGCTTGTCGACTTGTTCGCGGCGCAGGCCATCCTTCCTTCGCTGGCCAAACGCTACAGCGCATCGCCTTCCGAAATCGGCTTCGCCGTCAATGCGAGCACCATCGGCATGGCGATCGCGGGCATCGCGGTCGTTTTCATCGGCGGTCGCGTCAATCGGCGAACCGCGGTCGTCGCGAGTCTCGCTCTCCTGTCATTGCCGACCCTGGCGCTCGCTTTTGCGCCGGATCTTGCGACATTCACCGCCCTTCGCGTGACGCAGGGCCTGTTCATGGTCACCGCCTTCTCGATGACGATGTCCTACCTCGCCGAGCGTTGCACGGCGGCGCAGTCAGCGACGGCGCTCGCCGCCTATGTCACCGGCGTCGTCGCCAGCAATCTGATCGGGCGGCTGATGTCGGGAACGGTGACGGAGGCCGCGGGCGTCCCCGCAAATTTCGTTCTCTTCGCCGCCCTGAACCTCGTCGGCGCAATTGTCGCCTTTGCGGCGCTCAAGAGCGCAAAGCCGATGTCGAACGGCGCTGAAGCGGCCCGCGCGCCGCTTGCGATCATTGGCGATCATCTTGGCAATCGTTGCCTCAGCGCGAGCTTCGGGATCGGCTTTCTGATCCTGTTCGCGTTCATCGGCACGTTCACCTACGTCAATTTCGTTCTGTCCGCGGAACCGCTGTCCCTTTCGCCGATGGCGCTCGGACTTGTCTATTTCGTGTTCGCGCCGTCAATGATCACGACGCCGCTCGCCGGCCGGGTCGCGGCGAAATACGGCGCGCGCCCGACTTTTTTCGCCTCACTCGGATTTGCCATCGCCGGCCTGCCGATGCTGCTGTCGCCGCATTTGCCGCTTGTTCTTGCAGGATTGGCGATTGTCGGCGTCGGCACCTTCTTCGCGCAGGCGACCGCGACCGGCTTTGTCGGCAGGGCGGCGAAACATGATCGCGCGGCGGCGAGCGGGCTTTATCTTTCTTCCTATTATCTCGGCGGTCTTGTCGGCGCCGCGCTTCTCGGGCGCATTTATGAATCGCAGGGCTGGACGGCGACCGTCATTTCAATCGGCGCCGCGCTGGCGCTCGCCGGCGCGCTCGCCGCGACGCTGAAGCGATCGACCGCCGAGGCGCCGCGATGATCCGGTCTTTGATTTGCGCGGCGTTTTCGCGCAAAACCGCGCATATCTTGTGCGCACGCCGTGCTAGCGCGCCGGGCGCGAAAGTGGAAACCGGTTTCGCGCGCAAAGGCGCGCCAAATCAATAGGCTAGAACATCGGGCGCGATTCCCATATCGCGCCCGATGTTCTAGCGTCACGGCCTGGCCCCGTCGATCCACAAATGCGCGGCGGCGTTTGCGAATTGCGCCGCTCGGCGGAGATCGCCTGCCGCCTTCGGCGGCGCGGGAACGAGAGACGAAATGGTTAATTGGTCAGCGGATGAATTCGCGCGCCGCGCGAACGCCCGCCGCAAAATACAAGCAAATCGCTGCTTGAATGCAGGGCGCGAGACAATACCTGCTCTGTTGATAAAGGTCGGGCGCGGGCGAACCGTTCCCGGCGGCTCTTTGACAAGTTGGATGGTCGCGACGGTCCGGTTTCAGGCTGGCCGGCGCAAGGCGAAGCGGAACCAGCAGTTGATTCCGTTTTGCAGACAAAGAGCGCCCCGTGCGACAAGCGCGAGCGGCGAGGGACAAGCGCGCCAATTTCATACCAAGTCGCACTGAGTCCAACGTATTCGGCGAGGACCCCTTCTGCTGATGAAAGTGTCATCCCGGGCGCGCTGCAACACGTAGTGTTGCTGCGCAGACCCGGGACCGCGTGCAGCCAAGGGCCCGAAATTGCGCGGGATCCCGGGTCTGCGCAGCGGCATTGTCATGCCGCAGCGCGCCCGGGATGACACGGTTTTCTCCATTGAAGAAGTCCCGGAAACAGGAACATCATGAGTCTTCTTCAACGCAACTTGTATCAGATGGCGAGAATCCGGATAATACAGACAAAAGCGCTGCGGCTGGCGTGAATGCTGGATTCGCGAAGGAACGCCCCCGCCGGATGATCCGGCAAGGACGGACAATACGCCGAACGCCGACCCGCGCAGATCACGCGCGCAAGCTCATTCGGCGGCGACCGGCGCCAAACGCGCCGTCGCCGGCGCGCGCCCTTGGTGCGAACTGACGCTCTCGGTAATCAGGCGGGCGCCGCGCTCCAGCGTGACATAGGACCAAAGCCAATCGAGCGTCACCACGATGCGGTTGCGAAACCCGATCAGGAAATAAACATGAATGATCGACCAGAAGAGCCAGGCGATGAGCCCTGTGAGGCGGATGCCGCGATATTCGACGACCGCCGCATTCTTTCCGATCGTCGCCAGCGATCCGAAATCGAGATATCGGAAAGGCCCGGGCGGCGGGGCGCCGTCAAGTTTCGCCTTGATGACGCGGCCGGCATAGGCGCCTTGCTGCTTGGCCGCCGGGGCGAGGCCAGGAATAGGAAGCCCGTCGACGCCGATGGCGTTCGCGGTGTCGCCGATGACGAAAATGTCGGGCGCTCCTTCGATCGAAAGATCTGCTTTAACGCTGGCGCGGCCGGCGCGGTCCATGGAAGCGCCAAGCCACTGCGCCGCCGGCGAGGCCCTGACGCCCGCCGCCCAGATCACGGTGTCGGCGTTGACAACGTCGCCGCCGACCGTCACCTGCCGATCGGAACAATCGGTCACCGCTGCGCCAAGGCGCACTTCGACGCCGCGCTTTTCGAGCGATTTCTTCACATAGTCGGAAATCATCGGCGAGAAGCTCGGCAATAGGCGCGGCCCTGCTTCGATGAGAATGACTTTGGGATCCGTGCAGCGGGTGTGACGAAAATCGCAGGCGAGCGCGCGTTTTGAGAGCTCGGCGACGGCGCCGGCGAGTTCGACGCCGGTCGGACCGCCGCCGATGATGACAAAAGTGAGCGCGCAATCGCGCTTGGGACCTGCCGGCGTCAGCTCCGCGCGTTCAAAAGCGAGGAGGATTTTCTCCCGGATCCCATTGGCGTCCTCAAGCGCTTTCAGCCCGGGCGCATGGCGCTCCCAGTGATCATTGCCGAAATAGGCATGCCGGGCGCCGGTCGCGAGGATCAGATAGTCATAATCAAGAGCGCGGTCTCGCATGACAACCTGACGAGCATCGCGGTCGACATTGAAGACCTCGTCGAGGATCACGGAAATGTTCTTCTGCTGGCGGACAATCGCGCGTATGGGGCTTGCGATCTGGTTCGGCGCAAGGGCGGCGGTCGCCACTTGATAGAGCAGCGGCTGGAATAAATGATGATTGCGGCGGTCGATCAGCGTCACATCGGCGTCGGTCTTTGCGAGGGCTTTTGCCGCCGAGAGCCCGCCAAATCCGGCTCCGACTATCACGATATGGGGTCGTCTGTTCGTCGGCGCTGTAGACTGTTCAAGTTCGCCAAACATCGCGCCTGTCATCCTTCCAGCGACGGCGAAAGGAAAGCCCGCAGCCGGCGGATCAATTCGCCAAGCTCGCGCCGACGCAGGAAAAGCAGCGCCCACGACCCGACCCAAACGCCGCAGGCGGTGAAGAAGAGCGCGCCGCCGTCATTGTCGACATTGACGCCGAGCGGCGTGAATAGATGGAAACTGATCGCGCCCGACATGATGGCGATTGCGAGCATGGCGCCGAGCGGCTGCAAGAACCGATAGCGCCGCAGCAGCATCGTCGCGATGAGGATCGCCGACGCGACGAGTTCCGCGCCGCCGATGACATACTGGCTGAAGACGCCTCCTTGCGCGAATATGCCGGGCGCACCGAGGCTTGCCGCCCAACGGTCCAGTTCGTTGAAAATGATCTGGGTTTTCGGCGCGTTGGTGAATTTGAAGCGAAGCGAGTCGAGAAAGACCGCGGCGATAAAAATGGTCAATCCGTGGGGAAGAAGCCGCATGATAGCTCCCTTGGCTTTGTCGCCCTGCATGGAGGCGCTTGTGTCGGTCGGATTCGCCATGGTGTTCTCCTCTGCGGTCTTCGTCGGCCCGATAGTGCCTCGCCCGTTTCAGCAGGTGAAATGCGCTTTCAGCATGGCATTCATGCCAGGACCTCGAGATCGACCGGCTCCTTGATCCCGTCGACGCGAGCGGCCGCAAGGCTCCTTTTGGAGCCCGCCGGAAACCCCTGAATTTCAGCAAGTCTGACGATTCCTGACGTCGCAATGATGCGGGCGCTTGCGATCTTGGCGTGTTTTTCGAGCTTGGCCGCGAGATTCACAGGCTCGCCGATGACCGTGTATTCAAGCCGGTCGCCATGTCCGACCGCGCCATAGACGACGTCGCCGCTGGCGAGCGCGATGCCGACATCGAGCGGCGCTTTGCCGACCCGGTCGCGCTCAGCCCGCCAGCGGGCCGTCTCGGCGGCGACCGCGAGCGAGGTTTCGACAGCGTCGGCGCATTCGCGGCCCGTTGCGTGCGCCGCGCCGAAGCTTACGAGAATGCCGTCGCCAAGAAATTTGTCGACCGCGCCGCCGCCGCGTTCGATGACGGGAAGAAGACGCGACTGGTAGTCCTGGAGCAATGCGATGACGTCCCGCGGGGCCATGTCGCGCGTCGCCGGCGTGAATCCTCGAAGATCGATGAACATGATCGCCGCCTGCCGGATCTCGCCGTCGCCGGCCCTGATGCCGTCGCGTGAGGCGCGGATACGCTCGGCCGCGTCCCGTCCGACGAATTTTGAAAGGTCCGCGCTTGTCGCTTCCTCGGTCGCCGATCGAAAGAGCAGCGATCGGGCGCGATCAACGCCCAATGCGAGTATGGCTGTTGTCGCGAGGATCGCGGCGATCTTCTCCAGCTCGGCGCCAGGAAGCAGGGACAGCGATGTCATGTAGACGCGATAATCGGCGGTCAGCGGCGCGCCGTCGACGGCCGCGAAGACGACGAGGACGAACCAGCCGGCCGCGGCGGCGACGCCGGCGAACAGCACGAGGCCGGGATCGAACCGGAGCGCCCGGAGACCGATCAGGATGAACATGTAAAGAAGCGTCGGCGCTTTCAAATAGAGCGCCGGCGGCTCGCCATATTGATAAGGAAAAGCGGCGATCAGCGCTGTCAGCAGCGCGATGTCGAGCGCCGCCGAGGCGTATTGCTGAAACACCGAAAGGCGGCTTCGATAAGAGTGCTGAAGGCGCCAGAGCGTCAATCCGGCGTAGAAGAGCAGCGCCGCCGGAACGGGCTCAATCGCCGGATGCACATCGAACGCCGCATAGCTTGCGGCGTAGAGCGCGGCGAAAAACAAGACGCCGGCAAGCTGTATCCAGCCGATGATGCGCTCGCTTTGCGCCTCATAGGCCTCAACGGCGACGCGGATGCGCGGCGGCGCTGAAGGCGGCGAAGCAATTCGCGCCGACGCCGTCTTCAGTGCGTCAAAGATATTTTTCGGCGATATCGACGGTCGAACGCTTTCCGAGGTTGTCATAATTCGCATCAAGCCATTCTTCGGCGCTCTCGCGGCCGACATCGCGGAGATGGGTCAAGAACTCCCAATCCGGGTTCATCTTGCTGGACACGCCGAGTTTGCGCATGAAGTCTTCCGCTTCGATCGAGTGGATCAGCATACGCTTCATTTTCCCGACGTCGATCGTCTCATCGTCAATCAGCTTGGTGACGAAACTGATCGCGCGCATCTCGCGCATCAGCGATGAATTGAAGCTGATCTCGTTGATGCGATTGAGGATGTCGCGCGCGTTTTTCGGCGTCTCCGATCGCATAATGGGATTGATGTGAACAACGACGATGTCGCGGCTCTCGCAGTCGTAAATGAGCGGGAAGAGGGCCGGGTTTCCCATATAGCCGCCGTCCCAGTAAGGCTCGCCGTCGATCTCGACCGCCTGGAACATGAAAGGCAGGCAAGCGGACGCGAGAACCGCGTCTGACGTGATTTCCGGGTTCCTGAACACCCGCACCTTGCCCTGCCGCACATTCGTCGCGGAAAGAAAGAGCCGCAAGGGGCTGTCATGACGCAGCTTTTCGAAGTCGACGGCCGCTTCAAGAACGTTGCGCAGCGGGTTGTAGTTGAAAGGATTCGTCTCATAGGGGGAGAAGACGCGGGTCATGATGTCCATCATCATGAAGGCGGGAGACAATTCGAGGGAATGGTTGTGGAACAGCCGGTCGATCAGTGTCGGCTGCAGCGGGCTGAACATCGCGGAACCGGCGATCTTTCGCCAGAAATTGGCGAGCGCGGTCTTCGCGCCTTCTCGGCCGCCGACCGACAGGCCATAGGCGAGAAGCGCCGCATTCATCGCGCCTGCGCTCGTCGCGCTGACGCCGTCAAAGCTGAGGTTTTCTTCTTCCAGCAGTCGGTCGAGAACCCCCCAGCCGAATGCGCCATGCGCGCCGCCGCCCTGGAGGGCGAGATTGACGGTCTTGGCTTCGACCGGGGCAGATCGGGCCCGCTTTGGACTTGCGGCGCTTTTCGCCCCGTGGCGATGCGCGTGCGAGTGAGCAGTGTCAGTGCGGCTGGTTTTATCGAGCATGATGGCGGGTTCTCCCAAAGGACTGGTCATTGCGCGGTCCATCCGCCGTCAACCGGCAAAGCGGCGCCGGTGATCGATGCGGCGCTTTCCGAGCACAAAAAAGCAGCCAGCGCGCCAATTTCGGCGGTCTGCGCGAAGCGCTTGTTCGGCTGCGCCTTCAACAGCACATCGGTGATGACCTTTTCGCGCGGGATATTGTGCGTTCTCGCCTGGTCTTCGATCTGTTTTTCAACGAGCGGCGTCCACACATAGCCCGGGCAGATCGTGTTGCAGGTGACGCCCGCCTGCGCCGCCTCAAGGGCGACGACCTTTGAAAGACCGAGAACGCCATGTTTCGCCGCGACATAGGCGGACTTGAACGGCGATCCGACAAGGCCGTGCGCGGACGCGATGTTGACAATTCGGCCCCAACCGCGGCGCTTCATGCCGGGCAAGGTCGCGCGAATGGCGTGGAATGCGGACGATAGATTGATCGCAATGATCGCGTCCCATTTCGCCATCGGAAAATCTTCGATCGCCGCCACATGTTGGATGCCGGCGTTGTTGACTAGAATGTCGACTTCGCCGACGGCGTCCGACGCGAAGGCGATCATTTCGGCGATCGCCGCCGGCAGCGACAAATCGGCGTTCGAATACGCCACCGGCACGCTGTTCTCAAACGCGATCCGATCTTTCGTCATTTCAATTTCCCGAGCGTCGCCAAACCCGTTTAGAACGATGCCTGCGCCGTCGGCGGCGAGACGCTCGGCGATCCCGAGCCCGATTCCGCTCGTCGACCCCGTCACCAGCGCAATGCGGCCTTCAAGGGGCCTCGCCATCATTGCCGGCGAAATGGGCTGCACTTTTTCCATCTTGATCACTGGTTCTCTCCCGCGCTGCTTTCACGCCTTTATCTGACGGTTTGAAACATCGCTGAAATACTGGGCTGGCGGAAATGCCGAAACTGCATCGGATCAATGATGACGGGCGGGCGCGGCGGCGTCCTCAGCCAATATCGACCCTTGCGGCGGGTTTCCGGCGCGAACGAGACGCCCTCGGGGCGCTCGCAACGGTCGCCCGCAAGCCGGCCGGCGGCGTTCCGCCGCGCCGCCCCGACCAGCACCAGACAACGCCAGCCTAAGCTCGAGACAGGCTGCAGTTCAGGTCCCGCAGCAGCCCGTCATGGAGCCCATAAACCCAGCCGTGTATCGAGAGGCGAAGGCCGCGCGCCCAGGCGGACTGAATGATCGGCGTGCGGGCGAGGCTTTCAGTTTGCGCAACGACATTCAACTCGCAAAGGCGAGCCTCGCGCGCTGCGCCGTCTTCGATGAGTCTTAGCTCTTGATGGTGGATCTCCGCAATGTCGCGAATCGGCTGGAGCCAATGGTCGATGACGCCGTGGCGCACGCCGTCGATCGCAGCCCTCAAACCTCCGCAGCCATAATGGCCGCAAACGATGATGTGCTCGACGCCAAGCGTTTCGACCGCGAACTCGAGCACTGAAAGAAGATTGAGATCGGCCCGATGGACGAGGTTCGCCACATTGCGATGAACGAACACTTCGCCCGGCTGAAGTCCCGTGATCACATTCGCCGGAACTCGGCTGTCGGAACAGCCGATCCAAAGATAGTCCGGCTCCTGCAATTTCGACAGCCGGCTGAAATAATCTGCGTCTTCAGCCAGTCTCTCGTGCGCCCATTTTCGATTGTGCGCCAGCAGCTGCGCAAGCTCCGTCATCGCCCTGCTCGGTCTCGGGCGCGCGCGGACGCCAGCGATTGCGCGACGAGGGATAGCGCTTCAGCGGTCATGCGCGCGCGCGCAATCGGCAGCAGGACGCCATTTTCCAGCGCGATGTGGCGGCGAAGATGATCCGCGAAATCACGCAGCGCGGCGCTCTCGGCTTCGCTCGCCTTTTCGCCTTTTTCCAGCTTTTGAAGCGTGCTCAAGACCGCTTCGCTCGCCGTTTCATCCTCTCGATGCTCCTCTGCGAGGACGTCGAGGATCGCGTCAATATTGTCGTCCGGCCCGCATAATCGTCGCAACGAAGGGAAAAACGCGATTTCCTCGTCGCGAATATGTTGTGCGAGATCGGCTCTAATGAATGCAATGACACTGCGAATGGTTTTCCGGTTGATGACGTCGTCAGCCGCTAGCGCCAGGATTTTTGCGAACTGCCTCTGGCGGAGATGCTCTGCAAAAAGAAAATCGAGCGGTGAAGAAATGAGTTTGAGATCGGGCGGATCGATCGCAGCTTTCGATCCGCGCCCGTCGATCTCATCGAAATCGCCGCTTCGCCCAAGATCATCATGGTGAGCGATCATAAGCGCGCCTTTCCGTTCAATACTGAAACCTCAAGGAGGCCCATATGAGGCTTCGGTCAGCGAATCCTGCAACGCCGTCATAGACGGCGCCCTTGAATTCAGCGGACCAATGTTTCTTGAGCGACACGGCGAGGCCGGCGTCGATTTCCCTGCCGAGATCGGCGCCGCCGCGTTCGGCTTCAAAGTCATGATAGGTGACGAACGCGGCGTAGTTCGCGCCGAAGAGGCCGTTCTTCCAATCGAATTGCGCAGTCCCGTAGAGATCTTCGACGCCGTCCGCCGGCGTCGCTAGGAAGACGTCCGCAAATCCCTGGAATTTGTGCAGCGTCGCAAGCGGCGTCGAGAAACCGTTCGCGCCGTCGCCGCCGAGCTGTTCATAGCCGGCCTTCAGGGTCGAGAAGGAAGCGGTGAACGCCGCCTCGCCATGGAAGTAGTCCTCCGAATAGTCGAACGGGTTCGCCGCATAGTCGCGCTGCTTTGCGTATTCGAGCACAATGCCTGCCTTCACGTTATCCTCTTTCGAGAAGACGTGCGCGTTCTCATAACGGGCTCCGAATGTCTGCGACGCCGCCGCCGGCGCCTCCGCGAAATCGAGAAGAAGCCCATAGGCCGACAGCTTGCCGAGCTTCTTCGCGTCATAGGTCGCTGTGAACACATGACTGTCGCTGTCGTACTCGCCGAGCGGATGATCATCGCCAAAGACGCGGTGGACGCGGCTGATATAGAGATAGTCTGCGCTGAGATTGTCGATGTAAGTCGACGACAGCCGTGCGGCGTCAAATGTTTGTTGGTTCTGGCGGAAGTCGACTGCGCCGACGAAGCGCTGGTTCAATAGGTTGTACGCCTGACGTCCGATGGTGACCGGCGTTTTCTCGATCCCGGTGAATGTCGCCTGCGCCCGGTTGATCTCGGCGGCGTCCGGATCCGGTATGACCGGGAACTGCGCCTTGCCGTTCGTCGTCGAGTTGAAATGATCGTCGCCGATCGACGCCACATTCTCGAACTCGACGAGGACCTTGAAATTGTGGAACTCGCCGGTCTCGTAGCCGAGCCTCGTCCTGATTGTGTTGGCGTAGGCGTTCTCGGCAAAGCCCGCCTGATCCTTCCATTCGAAGCGATATCGAACGTCGATGATCGGCTTGCCCGCCTTGATGGCGGCGACGACGCCGGTCTCATCAACGGGTTTTGCGGCCTCTTCAGCCAAGGCCCCGGCAGGCGTAAGCGCCAGGAGGGCGGCGGAGAGAAGCAGAGTGCGTTTTTCTTTCATGGTCATTCCCCATCATGTGAAGGATGGCCGCGTCATTCGGCGGGCGCGGCCTTTCGCTTCGTTCGGACAAGCTGGTAGCCGCGCCGGCCGAGGTACCAGACGGGCGCGGAGAAGATGTGGACAAGGCGCGTGAACGGAAACACGAGAAAGATCGTGAGGCCGAGCGTCAGATGCGCCTTGAAGATCGGATGCGCGTCGGCGACGAGACCGGCGGCGCCGTCGCGGAACGTCCAGATGCGCTGCGCCCACTCCATGAACTTCGTCATCTCATGGCCGTCGAGATGCTGCATGGAGACAGGGATCGTCGCAAGCCCCAGGAGAAGCTGGGCGAAGAGAATGAGCAGGACAGCGGTGTCGCCGAAGCTCGATGTGGCGCGAATGCGCGCGTCGAAGAGCCTGCGGTGCGTCAGCAGCGCGATGCCGACGAGGGACACGACGCCCGCAACGCCGCCCGCGACGATCGCGAGCATCTGCTTTGCGCCGTGAGAAATGCCGAGCGCGTCGAAGACGGCGATCGGGGTCAAGAGACCGACGAAGTGACCGGCGAAAATGATCAGGATGCCGACGTGGAAGAGCACGCTGCCGGCGACAAGCTGCTTGCGGCGGAGAAGTTGGCTTGACCCCGAGCGCCAGGAATATTGGCCGTGTTCGAATCGCAGGATCGAGCCGATCGCGAACACAGCGAGGCAGACATAAGGATAATAGCCGAAGAGAAATTGGTTCAGGAAGTCGCGCATTGCTTCATCTCCTTGCGCCGCCGCTGCAGGCGGCGTCGCCCGGTCCAAATGTCACCGGCTGGTCCTCCCAGAGCGCGTCGAGCGCTTCCAGATTGTTCGGATCGTCGTCTGGCGCCTTCCTCAGCGCGTCGAGTTCCCTTGGCGACGGCGCGCCGCCCGCAATCGCTTCAAGAACCCGCAGGACTGCCGCGTATGGGGTCTTTCGCCTTGCGAGCCGCTCCTTCAGCGCCGCGATCACCGTCAGCGGTTCGGCCAGCAAGGCGCGGGCTTCATCGACAGGGCGGGTCGAAAGATATTCGAGGAACATCGGCAGGAAATCGGGGAGTTCGCACGCATCGGGATCAAGCCCCGCCTGCTCGTAGAGCGCGCGCAGATCAACCATCGCCTGCCCGCGATCGCGCGACTCGCCATGCACATGTTCGAAGAGGTGCAGCGACAGCGACCGTGTGCGATCAAACAGGAACACATAGCGTTCCTGCAATTCGTATAGATCGAGCGTATCGATTTCGGTCAACAGGTTTTTTAGCAGATCGAGGGACCAGCGCGGCGCCAACGCTTCGGCGTAAAGGACCTCGCGAATGGCGCCGGCGGCGTCTTTCAATTCCGCTGTCGGATAGGAAAGCAGCACGGACAGCGCCTTGAAGGTCATCGTCATCACGCGTTCTCCTTCGAGGCGGCCTTGGCGAAGAGGCCGGTCCATTGCGGCGCGTTTTTGGGTTCGCCGCACCCTTCGCCGAACGAAAAGCCGCAGCCGCCCTTGAGGTCATAGGCGTTCTCGGCGTATTCGCGGTGCGATGTCGGGATGACGAAGCGATCTTCGTAATTGGCGATCGCCATCAGCTGGTACATGTCCTTGACCTGCTGCGCCGACATCCCGACCTTGCCGGGAAGACTGGCGTCCTCCGCGCCTTCGTAGTGGATCGAGCGCATGTAGGCGCGCATCGCGATCAGCTTCTCGAGCGCTTTCGCAACCGGTTCCTCGTCGCCCGCGGTGAGAAGGTTTGCGAGATATTTCATCGGAATGCGCAAGCTGCGCACATTCGGCATCGCGCCCTTCTCGCCGAAGGCGCCCGCTTCCGCCATCGACTGGATCGGCGACAGAGGCGGCACGTACCAGACCATCGGCAAGGTGCGATACTCCGGGTGCAGAGGGAACGCGATTTTCCATTCCATCGCCATTTTCCAGATCGGCGATCTTCGCGCCGCATCCGTCCACGCGTCGGGGATTCCTTCCGCCTTCGCCGCCGCGATCACTTTCGGATCGCTGGGGTCCAGAAAGATGTCGAGATGGCTCTGGTAAAGATCGGTCTCCTTCTCGACCGACGCCGCCTTCTCGATGCGGTCGGCGTCATAAAGAACGACGCCGATGTAACGGATGCGCCCAACGCAGGTTTCCGAACAGATCGTCGGTTGGCCGGCCTCAAGGCGCGGGTAGCAGAGGATGCATTTCTCTGACTTGCCGGTATTCCAGTTGTAATAGATCTTCTTGTAGGGGCACGCCGAGACGCACATCCGCCAGCTGCGGCATTTGTCCTGATCGATGAGGACGACGCCGTCCTCTTCGCGCTTGTAGATCGCGCCTGACGGGCAGACGGCGACGCAGGACGGGTTGAGGCAGTGCTCGCAAAGCCGCGGCAGATACATCATGAAGGTGTTTTCGAACTGGCCGTAGATCTGCTTTTCGACCTTCTCGAAATTGTAGTCGGCGGAGCGCTTCGAGAATTCGCCGCCAAGAATCTCCTCCCAATTCGGACCCTTGTTGATTTTCTCCATGCGCTCGCCGGTGATGAGCGAACGCGGCCGAGCCGTCGGAAACGCCTTCATCTCCGGCGCCTTCTGCAGGTGCTCGTAATCGAAGGTGAACGGCTCGTAGTAGTCGTCGATCTCCGGAAGGTGCGGATTGGCGAAAATTTTCGAAAGGACGGAGAGCTTGCCGCCCATTTTGGGCTCAAGCTTGCCGTTCGCCTTGCGTTTCCAGCCGCCGCTCCAGCGCGCCTGGTTCTCCCAGTCGTCGGGATAGCCGATGCCGGGTTTCGTCTCGACATTGTTGAACCAGGCGTATTCAACGCCCTCGCGGCTCGTCCAGACGTTCTTGCAAGTGACCGAGCATGTATGGCACCCGATGCACTTGTCGAGATTCAAAATCATCGAGAGTTGGGCGCGGACTTTCATTGCGCGGACTCCATCGCTTTCGCCGGCGTGTCGAGCCAGTCGACCTTTTTCATTTTTCTGACGACGACGAATTCGTCGCGGTTTGAGCCGACGGTGCCATAGTAGTTGAAGCCGTAGGCCTGCTGGGCGTAGCCGCCGATCATGTGGGTCGGCTTCAGGACCGCGCGCGTCACCGAATTGTGGATGCCGCCGCGATGGCCGGTGACCTCCGAGCCCGGAACATTCACGATCTTCTCTTGCGCATGATACATCATGATCATGCCGGGCTTGACGCGCTGGGAGACGACGGCGCGCGCCGTCAATGCGCCGTTGGAATTGTAGGCCTCGACCCAGTCATTATCGACGATGCCGGCTTCCTTCGCGTCGGCTTCGGACAACCAGACGATCGGCCCGCCGCGGGAAAGCGTGAGCATCAGGAGATTGTCGGTGTAGGTCGAATGGATGCCCCATTTCTGGTGCGGCGTGATGAAATTGAGGAGAATTTCCCTCTCGCCGTTCGGATTGCGCTCCGACGTCGTCTTAGTGTCGATCGGCGGGCGATAGACGCAGAGCGTCTCGCCGAAGGCGCGCATCCACAAATGATCCTGATAGAGCTGCTGTCGCCCGGTGAGCGTCCGCCACGGGATCAATTCGTGGACATTGGTGTAGCCCGCGTTGTAGCAGACCTTCTCGGATTCGATCCCCGACCATGTCGGCGAGGAGATGATCTTGCGCGGCTGTGCGACGACGTCGCGGAAACGGATTTTCTCGTCTTCCTTCGGCAATGCGAGATGCGCGTGTTCGCGCCCGGTCATTTTCGAAAGCGCTTCCCACGCCTTGACCGCGACTTCGCCGTTGGTTTCCGGCGCGAGCATCAAGACCACCTCGGCGGCGTCGATGTCGCTCGCAATGCGAACCATCCCCTTCGTCTGACCGTCCTCGGTCACGACGCCGTTCAGCGCCTTGAGATTTTCAACTTCGTGTTCGGTGTTCCAGGCGATGCCTTTCCCGCCATTGCCGATTTTGCTCATCAACGGCCCAAGCGCGGTGAAGCGCTTAAAAAGGTTTGGGTAGTCGCGCTCGACGACGGCGACCGTCGGCATCGTCTTGCCGGGGATCGGGTCGACTTCGCCGCGTTTCCAGTCCCTGACGCCCAAGGGCTGCGCAAGTTCTCCGGGGCTATCATGCTGGATCGGAACAAGGACGACGTCTTTTTCAACGCCGAGTATCTCCGGCGCGACTTCCGAGAATTTCTTCGCGAGGCCTTTGAAGATCTCCCAATCGCTGCGGCACTCCCACAAGGGATCGACCGCGCTTGTCAGCGGATGGATGAATGGATGCATGTCGGAGGTGTTTAGATCGTTTTTCTCGTACCAGGTCGCCGTCGGCAGCGCGATGTCGGAGTAGACGCACGTCGTCGACATCCGAAAATCGATGGTGACGAGAAGATCGAGCTTTCCTTCCGGCGCCTCCTCGCGCCATTTCACTTCTTCCGGCTTCTGCCCGCCAGTGGCGCCGAGGTCCTTCCCTTGCACGCCATGGGTAGTGCCGAGCAGGTGCTTCAGGAAATATTCATGGCCCTTGCCGGAGGATCCGAGCAGGTTCGAGCGCCACACGAAGAGATTGCGCGGCCAGTTCGCGGGATCGTCCGGGTCCTCGCAGGACATCGATAGCCGTCCCGCCTTCAATTCGCGCGCGACATAGTCCTTCGCCTCCATGCCCGCAGCCGCAGCGTCCTTGGCGACTTGCAGCGGGTTGCGCTGAAGCTGCGGCGCCGACGGCAGCCAGCCCATGCGTTCGGCGCGCGCGTTGAAGTCGATGAGGCTGCCGGACCATTTTCCTTCCGGCGCCAGCGGCGAGATGATCTCCTCAAGGCCAAGCGTCTCGTAGCGCCACTGGTCTGTGTGCGCGTACCAACAAGATGTCGAGTTCATCTGGCGAGGCGGGCGCGCCCAGTCGAGCGCGAAGGCGAGCGGCAGCCAGCCCGTTTGTGGGCGGAGCTTTTCCTGGCCGACATAATGCGACCAGCCGCCGCCCGACTGGCCGACGCAACCGCACATCACCAGCATGTTGATGATGCCGCGGTAGTTCATGTCCATGTGGTACCAATGGTTCAGCCCCGCGCCGAGGATGACCATCGACTTGCCGTGCGTCTTTTCGGCGTTGTCGGCGAACGCGCGCGCGACGGCGATCACTTGCTCGCGCGGGACGCCGGTGATCGCCTCCTGCCATGCAGGAGAATAGGGCGCGTCATCGTCATAGGATTTCGCGGTGTTTTGATCGCCGAATCCGCGGTCGACGCCGTAATTGGCGACGAAAAGGTCAAAGACGCATGCGACCAGCGTTTCGCGGTCGGTGAGTTGCAACTTCTTGACCGGGATCTTGCGTTCAATGACATCTGGATGATCCGTTCCGCGGAAGTGATCGTGCTTGCGGTTGCCGAAATAGGGGAAAGCGACGGAGGCCGTCTCATCCTCGCGGCCCTTCAACGTCAAAGCGAGAGCGGTTTCGACGCCGCTTGCGTCGCGTTCTTCAAGATTCCACTTTCCCTGCTCGCCCCAGCGAAAGCCAATGGAGCCGCGCGGACAAACAATGTCGCCGCTTTTTCCATCGATTGCGACGGTCTTCCATTCGGGGTTGTTCGCTTCGTTGAGCCCGCCGGCAAAATCCGAGGCGCGCAACAGGCGATCGGGAACGAGGCGTCCGTCCTTGCGCACAAGCCGCACCAGCATCGGCATGTCGGTGTATTTTCGCGCGTAATCCTGAAAGTACGCCGCCTGACGGTCGATGTAGAACTCTTTCAGGATCACATGACCGAACGCCATCGCAAGCGCGGCGTCGGTTCCCTGTTTCGGAGACAGCCAGATGTCGCCGAATTTCGAAGCTTCCGAATAGTCCGGCGAAATGACGACGCTCTTCGCGCCCTTGTAGCGAACCTCTGTATAGAAATGCGCGTCGGGCGTCCGCGTCTGCGGGACGTTCGATCCCCACAGCATCAGGAAGCCGGAATTGTACCAGTCGGCGCTTTCAGGAACGTCGGTCTGCTCGCCCCATGTCATCGGCGAGGCCGGCGGCAGGTCGCAGTACCAGTCGTAAAAGCTCATGCAGACGCCGCCGAGCAGTGACAGATAGCGCGAGCCTGCGGCGTAGGAGACCATCGACATCGCCGGGATCGGCGAAAAGCCGAAGACGCGATCGGGCCCGTATTTCTTCGCGGTGTAGGCGTTGGCGGACGCGATGATCTCGTTTGCTTCTTCCCAGCTCGCGCGCACAAAGCCGCCGAGCCCCCGCTGCTTCACGTAGGAGGCGCGTTTCGACGGATCCTCGACGATTGACGTCCACGCCGCGATTGGTGCTTTCGTCGCGCGCGCCTCGCGCCAGAGTTTCAGGAGACGGCTCCGGATGAGCGGATGTTTTAGCCGGTTGCCGCTATAGAGATACCAAGAATAGCTGGCGCCGCGCGAGCATCCGCGCGGCTCGTGATTGGGAAGGTCGGGCCGCGTCCGCGGGTAATCCGTTTGCTGCGTTTCCCAGGTGACGATGCCGCCCTTGACGTAGATTTTCCAACTGCATGAGCCTGTGCAGTTCGCACCGTGCGTCGAGCGGACGATCTTGTCGTGCTGCCAGCGCTTCCTGTAGCTGTCTTCCCACGTGCGATCGTCTTTCGTCACGACGCCATGCCCGTTCGAGAACTCGCCGACGCGGTTCTTGAAGTAAGTCAGTCGATTGAGGAGGTGGCTCATGCGCGCGCTCCTTGGGGAAGGTTTGAGGTCGACGGCGCGGCGCGCCCGCGTTCGATGTCGTGGAGCAGGCCGCCTTTTCGCGTGTAGACGACAAAGGTGATCGCGGCGCAGAGGACATAGAAGGCCAGGAAGCCGATCAGCGCCGCTTCTGGGCCGCCGGTCGCCGCGATCGACGTGCCGTAGGATTTCGGGATGAAGAACGCGCCATAAGCGGCGATCGCCGAGGTGAAGCCGATGATCGCGGCGGATTCCTTTTCAGCCTGCTTCAGGCGCCCCACCGCGTCGAGTTTCGGCATTAGGCGCGGCATCTCCTGACGCATGATGGTCGGGATCATCTGGAAGGTCGACGCGTTGCCGACTCCGGTCGCGAAAAACAGGACCATGAACATCGCGAAGAATCCGGCGAAGTTTTTCGCCTCAAGGAAATAGAGAACGCCGGCGACGCCGACGATCATTAGAAGGAACACCCAGAAGGTGACGCGGCCGCCGCCGAATTTGTCAGAGAGCCAGCCCGTCATCGAGCGCGACAACGCGCCGACAAGCGGCCCGAGAAACGCGAACTGCAGCGCGTTCACTTCGGGAAATTGCGTCTTGATCAGCAACGGAAAGCCGGCCGAATAGCCAATGAACGAACCGAACGTGCCGGTGTAAAGCACGCACATGATCCAATTGTGCAGGCGTCCGAAAATCACCGACTGCTCTGCGAAAGAGGCTTTGGCGTCGGCGATGTCGTTCATCGCGAACCAGGCGAGCGCTGTCGAGGCCATGAGGAAGGGCGCCCAGATGAAGCCGGCGTTCTGGAGCCAGAGCTCGCCGCCTTCTTTCGTCGCCTGCGGTTCGCCGCCGAGCGCGCCGAAAACGCCAGCGGTGATGACGAGCGGGACCAGGAACTGCATCGTCGAGACGCCGAGATTGCCAAGGCCGGCGTTGAGCGCGAGCGCATTGCCTTTTTCTTTCTTGGGAAAAAAGAAGGAAATATTCGACATTGACGAAGCGAAATTGCCGCCGCCAAGACCGCACAGAAGCGCCAGCACGAGGAAGATGAAATAGGGCGTTTCAGGGTTTTGCACCGCGTAGCCGATGCCGAAGGCTGGGATCATCAAGGACGCAGTCGTCAGCGTCGTCCACAGCCGCCCGCCGAAAATCGGAACCATGAAGGAATAGAAAATGCGCAAGGTCGCACCGGAAAGGCCCGGCAGCGCCGCCAGCCAGAATAGCTGGTCCGTCGTGTAGTTGAATCCGATCGACGGCAGCTTGGCGACGACGACGCTCCACACCATCCAGACGGCGAAGGCAAGGAGCAGCGCCGGGATCGACACCCACAAATTCCGGTTGGCGATTCGGCGCCCTTTTTCCTTCCAGAAGGCCTCATCCTCGGGCCGCCAGTCCTCGATGACGGGCGACATCGCCTTGCCGCGCTCCTTGGTGTGAATCTCCTGCATCTCCGGAAATTCCGGCAGCGCGCCGAGCTCCTTCGAGAGCGCTTTTCGCTCCATGTGCAGGATCGAGAAGTGCATCCATAGTAGCGCAACGCTGACGATGCCGAAGAGCAGCATGAAGCAGCTGGTCCAGACGCCGGTGAGGTCGTTCATCACGCCAAAGAGGATCGGCAGAATAAAGCCGCCAAGACCGCCGATCATGCCGACGAGACCGCCGACCGCGCCGACATGCCCTGGGTAGTAGACGGGGATGTGTTTGTAGACTGCGGCCTTTCCGAGCGACATGAAGAAGCCGAGGCCGAAGATTGCGACCATGAACGGCGCGATCCCCATCTCGGTCGAAAAGGCGATCGGCCCTTCGATGCCGTGAATGACGTAGTCTGTCTTCGGATATGACAGCATGAAGAGGAACAGCATCGACGCGCCGAAGGTTGTGTACATGACCTTGCGCGGCCCGATCTTGTCGGAGAGATGCCCGCCGTAAATCCGGAAAAGGCTGGCGGGAATCGAATAGGATGCGGCGACCATGCCGGCCATCTTGATGTCAAAATCGTAGACGCCGACGAGGTAGCGCGGCAGCCACAAAGCGAGCGCGACGAAAGCGCCGAAGACGAAGAAATAATAGAGCGAGAAGCGCCAGACCTGGAGGTTCCTGAGCGGCTCAAGCTGCAGCAGCGCTCCCCTGGCTTTGACGCCGGCATTGCGCCGCGCGACTTGCGCTGGATCGTCTTTGGTGACCAGCCAAAAAAGAAGGGCGACAATGACGAGCGCGCCCGCCCACATTTTCGCGACCGCTTCCCAGCCATAAGCGACCATGACGAAGGGGGCGATGAACTTCGTCACCGCCGCGCCGACATTTCCTGCGCCGAAGACGCCGAGCGCGGTTCCTTGACGTTCCGTCGGAAACCATTTCGACACATAAGCGATGCCGACCGCGAAAGAGCCCCCGGCGATGCCGACGCCAAGCGCGGCGATCAGAAATTCGGGATAGGTGTTCGCATAAGTCAGCAGGAACGTCGCCAACGCCGCCGACAACATCACGGCGACATAAACAGGCCGCCCGCCATATTGATCGGTCCAGATGCCGAGGATCAGGCGAATGAGCGATCCAGTCAGGATCGGCGTTCCGATGAGGAGGCCGAATTCGGTTTCGCTAAGGCCGAGGTCCGTTTTGATCTGAACGCCGATGATCGAGAAAATCGTCCAGACGGCGAAGCAAGCTGTAAACGCGAACGTGCTGGCCCAGAGCGCCGTCTGGCGTTCCGCCGGCCTGACTGATTCGAGCATTGTCATCCCAGCCACCCATGGTTGAAGCGCGGATCGACGCGCAGCTGACGGGGCGGAGGGTGGCGGCCGAAGCACCTATATTCTTGAGCAGGATCAAGTTTCGGCGCAGGGCGATCGAAAACAAATGGCGCCGCTGAACATTGCGCACGGAAACTTGCGGCTAGCGCGGCGAAAGCTTGATCGACAGCGATCCAAGACTTGACAATTATCAAGCCGAACCCATTGTCTGCGGTCAAAACACAAAGGCGAATCAACCGTGCGCTCCGAAAGTCGAGAGCAGGTCAAAGCGCTTAGCCTTTTCGGCGACATGTCCGAAGCGGCGTTCGAGCGCTTGCTTGCCGGTTCCTATTTCCAGCGCTTCCCGGCGCATGTCGTGCTCATCCGGGAAGGAGACCCCGCGGATTTTCTTCATGTGGTCGTCGAAGGCGGCGTCGAGCTTTTCAGCGACTGGCGCGATCGCGAAACGACAATGTCGATTGCGCGGCCGGTTTCGACATTCATTCTCGCGGCCGTCATCAAGGATGCGCCTTACCTCATGTCGGCGCGCACCATGGAGCCGTCGAGCATTCTGATGATCCCGTCGGAGAACATTCGCGCCGCCATGACCGCCGATAGCGCGTTCAGCATTGCGATGGTCAACGAACTCGCCGTCTGTTTCCGGGGCGTCGTCAAGGCGCAGAAAAACATCAAGCTTCGCACCGGCGTCGAGCGGCTCGCAAACTACCTGCTCCGCCTCGGCGCGCAGCAAGATGACGGCGGCAAGGTGACGATCCCCATCGAAAAGAAGACGCTCGCCTCCCTCCTCGGCATGAGCCCGGAAAATCTCTCGCGCGCGTTCGCAACGCTGAAGCCCTACGGCGTCGACGTTGACGGCGCGGTCGTCAAATTCGCCGCAAACAGCGATCTCAAGGACTTCGCGAAGCCGACGCCGTTAATTGATGATCCCTTGGCGTGAGCGTTGGGATTGAATGCCGTCGCGCAGGCGGCCATGGAGCCGGTCCGAAATATTGCGCGGACATGGCGCGCCAGGAGCGACAAAACTGCGGAGTGGGGGCGGCGTGATCCGCGCCTCGAAAATCCCGATCGCGCTCGCCGCAACGACCGCAAAACCGAAGCCGACGCCGCGGCGAACAAACCGGCAAAAGCCGTCAGTTCACCGATGAAGTTCAATCAAGCCGGCTGATGAAGGCGTCCAAATTCCTGACAGTGATACTTGGTAGAGCGACGTCACGGCGCGCCGGTAGCGTGACGAGTGCGGCCGGATCTATGAAACCCTCGACGGATAAACGCCGCAGCTCAAAAAAAAATACAGAGGCGCGTCCTAACACCATCGATCGATGGTCGCGCACCGCAACTCAGTCGAACTTTGCCGTTTCCGCCTTCACTGTCCCGTCGCCGGAGACGACGATTTTTTCGATGCGCTCCTGCGCCGCTTTGAGTTTGGCCTCGCAATGCGCCTTCAATGCCGCGCCGCGTTCATAGAGCGCGATTGACTCTTCGAGATCGACCGATCCCTGCTCGAGTTTCTGGACGATCGCTTCAAGCTCGGCGAGCGCCTTCTCGAAGGTCATCGCGGACGCGTCATGTGCGGTCTTGGCCATGGACGCCTTTTGCGGCCTGTCGCCCGTTCTGGCAAGCGGTTCAGGCGTAGAGGCGGACGGGGAGGGTCTCATAGCCGAGGACGAAATTCGACTGAACGAGCTTCGGCGCGCCGACGACTTCGACCCGCGAAAACCGCTTCATGATTTCCTCCCACAGGATACGGAGCTGGAGCTCGGCGACGCGGTTGCCCATGCAGCGATGGATGCCGAAGCCGAACGCGACATGCCGGCGGGCGTTCGGCCGGTCGATGATCAGCCGGTCCGGATCGGCGAACACCGTCTCGTCGCGGTTTCCCGAAACATACCACATGACGACGCGGTCGCCCTTGCGGATTTTCTGTCCCTGAAACTCGACGTCGCGGGCGGCGGTGCGGCGCATATGCGCGAGCGGCGTCTGCCAGCGGATGATCTCCGAGACCATGTTGGGGATCAGCGACAAATCCCCGCGGAGCTTTTCATATTCCTCCGGAAATTGATTGAGCGCGTAAACGCCGCCGGAGATCGAATTGCGCGTCGTGTCGTTGCCGCCGACAATCAGCAGCATGAGATTGCCGAGGAACTCGAACGGATCTTCGTTCATGCGCGCCGTGCCCGGATCATGCGCGAGCAGCGATATGAAATCGAACGCCGGCGGCGCGGCGGCGCGCTCATTCCAAAGCCGCATGAAATACGGCAGACACTCTCCAGCGAGGATGCGCCGGCGCTCGTCCATCGACATGTCGAAATTGCCGACGATGTCGCTTGAGGTCGTCACGTCCGACCAGTAGGGCAACAACCGGCGGTCCGCCCACGGGAAATCGAACAGCGTCGCCAGCATCTGTGTCGTCAGCTCGATCGACACCGTATCGACCCAGTCGAATTCCTCGCCGATCGGCAGGCTGTCGAGGATCGCGCCGACGCGCCCGCGAATGAGGGCTTCGAGATCGGAAAGCCGCTGCGGCGCGACGGCGGGCGCGGCGGCCTTGCGCTGGATGTCGTGAACCGGGGGGTCCTTCGCAATGAACATCGGCGGCGCGAATTCGTCGGATTGGTCGCCGATGACGATGTCGCGGTTCGACGAGAAATCGGCGTGGTTGGTGTCGACCGCGACGATGTCTTCATGGCGGGTGATCGACCAGAAAGGGCCGGTCGGGCCGGTCTTTGAATAATGCACCGGCGCTTCCGCGCGCAGGCGGCGAAAGACGGCGTGATGAACCCCGCGCTGGAAATAGTCAGACCGGCTGACGTCGAGGTCTTCGATCGGCAGCGTGAGCGGGTCGCGATCGATATCGTGACGTTGCGCGCTGGAGGCCATGATCGCCGCTCCTTTGAAAGTCGCGGTCATGATGCCATGAAACTTTGCGAACGCCCAAGAAAAACGCAGCTGTTCCGCCGCAATCGCCGCCCGGTCCGACGCCGGCGCCCGGACGGCGGCGCGCCGCGCGCCTTGTGGATTTCTTTGGTTCTTCGTGCGGTTCGCAACCGCAAAGGCTCGGCGAATTCACGAAATTTCGTGCTCGCGCATGATGGCGCGCTCAAAGGGCGACGCCGCCGTCGCGAGAATCCGCGCCATCTCTCGCGCGCCGCCCGGATGTTGCGGTTTTGTCGGCGCCAAAGCGGCGAGTCTGTCAGACGTCGCTTTGGCCGGTCACGGTTCTCCCGGCGTCGCGATCAATCGCTGATGCAATGATCCCCACGAAAGAGCGATTGCAGACTGCGCCGCATTGAGTTTGGCTTCGTTATGCGTTTTGAGGACCGCGTCGCGCCCGCTCAAAACGAGGTCGGCAGTGATCAAGATCACTACCGCATACGAATTAAATCATCCAATTGTCCGCATCATATTGACCGACGTCGGCCGTACGCGCAGGTTTCAGCGCCCGCTCATCGGCGGTCGACGAGAATAGCAGGCGACGCGCGATGCGTCGCAGACTGCAAGGGGGAACGGCTGGCCAGGCCAGTCGCCGACGCGCCGTCAGCGCGAGCGAAGACCGATGTGCGGCAGGCGGTCCAAATGACCGTTCGTGCGACGACAACATGTGGGAGAATTGCCGATGTCAAATCGATTGAAAGCCTTCGCCGTCGGGGCGGCCATGCTGGCCGCATCCTTCAGCGCCAAAGCGAACGCCGCTGACAATGTCGTCATTCGCTGGAACAACGCAGTCTTAGAGGCGATCCGCAATACGCATCCTGGGCCGACGATTGTCGCCCGCGACCTCTTTGTGCTCCAGACCTGCGAATACGACGCCTGGGCGAGTTATGACGCCAAGGCGATCGGTCTTCACTGGCGAGCGCCGTTCAACCGCCGTCCGGTCCATGAACGAACGCCGGCGCGTAAGCAGCAGGCGGTGAGCTTTGCCGCTTATCGCGCCGCCGTCGATCTCTTTCCGAGCGAAAAGCCGATATTCGACGGGCTGATGGCGCAGCTTGGCTACAATCCCGCGGACAAATCGACTGATATCGCGACGCCGGCGGGAATCGGCAACACGGCCTGTGCGCGCGTGCTCGCGTTTCGCCATCGCGACGGCGCCAATCAGCTCGGCGACGAGCCAGGCGGGACGCCCGGCGTCCCCTATAGCGACTGGACGGGCTACATCCCTGTCAACCCCGCCAGTTTGCCGACGGGTTCCGCGCCGCCGAATCCGGATCATTGGGAGCCGCTGATTGTCAACGGCGTCGCCCAGAAATATGTGACGCCGCACTGGGGAAAGGTGAAGCCGTTCGCTTTGAAATCCCTCAGCCAGTACAAGGTCAAGGCGCCGGCGAAGGCCGGAACGAGGGCCTACCGCGAACAGGCGCGCGAGGTCTTGTCCTATAGCGCGACGCTGACGGACGCGCAAAAGGTCATCGCCGAATATTGGGCGGATGGTCCAAGTTCGGAGCTTCCGCCGGGTCACTGGAATCTTTTCGCGCAATTTGTCTCGCGGCGCGACAGGCACTCGCTCGACGCCGACGTCAAAATGTTCTTTGCCCTGAACAATGCGCTTCTGGACGCCAGCGTCTGGGTGTGGGGGCTGAAGCGGCAATTTGACTACATCCGTCCCGTCTCGGCGATCCATTACCTGTTCATCGGCAAGCCGATCACCGCCTTCAAGCTCGGGTCTGGCACAACGACCTTCAGCGGCGAGCAATGGCTTCCCTATCAGGCGGCCGGCATCGTCACGCCGCCCTTCCCGGAATATGTCTCCGGCCACAGCGCCTTCAGCGCCGCGGCCGCCGCGGCGCTGCGCAATGTCAAGGGCAGCGACGTCTTCGGCTTCGCCGTGACGTTCCCGGCCGGCTCTTCATTCGTCGAACCTGGCCTGGTTCCGGCGACAGCGCTGACCCTGTCGTGGGCGACCTTCACCGACGCCGCCGATGAAGCCGGCATTTCGCGACGCTATGGCGGAATCCATTTCAAGGATGGCGACCTTGAATCGCGGCGGATCGGGACTTTGATCGGCGACGCCGCATTCGCCGAGACCAAGCGGCTCTTCAACGGCCTGGAACGAACCGGCTTTTGATCGCTTGCCGCACACTGAATGGTCCCCGGCCTGTGGGTCGGGGAACATTCATTTCGAGAGGTTGGAATTCGGGCGCAGCTATTCCGCCGCGACTGTCGCCCGGTCCGACGCCGGCGCCGTCGCGCCTGCCGGTTCATAAATGCGCCAGGACCAGTAATGATTGCCGCCCTCGCGTTCGGCGCGCCGCCAGCCGGAGGCGCGCAGCTTGCGATCGAGCATCCAGTTCAGATAGCCATGCGCGTATAAAAGCACATCGCCGCGCGAGGCGTAGTCGGCAAGGCGATTCGCGATTTCATCGACCCGCGCCCACGCTTCGCGGTGGCTTTCGACTCCGCCCGGCGCATAGCCGAGAAACCAGAAAGAGCGGCTGATGACGCCCCATGTCGTCGGCGACAGCTTCAGGAGCGGCACCGGCGGAGGCGGCAAGGGCGCTTCGACATAGATCGGGTCGGCGGGCACTTCCTTTTCGCCCCGCGTCGCATGGCGCGCGGTTTCGATCGCGCGCGGCAGGGTCGAGGACAGGATGGTCGTCGCCTTCGAGGAGAGGTCGATGAGGCGTTGCGGCGGCGCTTCGTCGGGGTGGAGGCCGCTCTCGTCATATTGCGCCCACCACGCGCCAAAATCCTTCGCGGTGATGCGAATGTCGCGGGAGAGATTGGGGCGGCCGTGCCGCGCAGTGATGATCCGTCCGATCATGAATTCCGGATTGGCGTTTCGTTGCGACGGGTTATGGCGCGGTTTTCAGCCATCCATCAAGGCCGTGACATGCGCGGCGACCGAGGCGGCGAGCGCCTTGAGGTCGTAGCCGCCTTCAAGCAGCGAGACGACGCGCCCCTGTGAGGCTGATTTCGCGACCCCCAGCAATTCCCGCGTCACCCAGTCGAAATCCGCTTCAGTCAACGTCAAGCCGCCGAGCGGATCGGCGCGGTGTGCGTCAAAGCCGGCCGAAATGACGAGGAAGTCAGGGGCGAAATCGGCGAGCGCGGGGAGGATCCGCTCACCCCAGGCGCGGCGGAAATCCTCGCCCGACGCGCCGGTCGCCAGCGGCGTGTTGACGACATTGTCGAAGCCGCCGCGGTCGCTCTCTCGGCCAGTGCCCGGGTATTGCGGCCATTCATGGCTCGAAGCGTAGAAGGCGTTCTCGTCATGCCAGAACGCCGCCTCGGTTCCATTGCCGTGATGGACGTCGAAATCGACGACAGCTACTCGCGTCAGCCCATGCGCTGCGCGCGCATGCATCGCCGCGACCGCCGCCGAATTGAAGAGGCAAAACCCCATGGCGCGATCGGGCGGCGCGTGATGGCCCGGCGGGCGCGCCAGCACGAACGCGTTCGTCGCCTCGCCTTTACAGATCGCATCGATCGCAGCGCAGGCGCCGCCGGCCGCTCGCAGCGCGGCGTCAAGCGAATGCGGCCCCATCGTCGTGTCGGGATCAAGCCGCACCATGCCGTCATTGGGCGCCGTTTCGAACAGCGCATCGATGAAGGCCTCGGCGTGAACGCGGGCGAGCGCCTCGCGAGAGGCTTGCGGCGGCGTTCGACGCTGAAGGGCCGCGAATCGCTCCGTCGCCAAGGCGGCCGACGCGACGGCGTAGCGCTCCGCGCGGTCTGGATGGCCGTGAGGCGTTTCATGCAGCCCGAAGGCGACATGTTCGTAGAGGAGCGTCGTCAAGGGTGGTCTCCGGCGGCGGTTGAAGCCGCTTGATACCGGCATTAGGGTCGGGATGCATCAGCGGCGGGCCGATAATGTACGGCATGGCGGTCGACAATCTGGTTTCGCAATTCGCGGCGCGTTTCCAGCCTGGGGGCGAGGATCATCTTTATTTTCCGCCTGACGGGTCCGGCGGCATTCCTTGCAGTTATGACGAGGCGCTCGATCTTAGCCGCGACTATGACCGCGCGATCCGTCGCGCGGCGCGGTTGACGTTTTTCGGCGTCCTCCTGCTCGGCGCCGGGCTTGGCGTCGCGGAAGGGCTCGATCTCATTTCGACAACGCCGCTGCAGCAGGCGCTTGTGCTGCTTGTGCCGACGCCGCTGTTCTTCGCGGCCTGGCGCAGGGCGAGCGACATGCCGGCGGCGCGGTTCGCGGGCCGCGCCGTCGCCGCCCCGCCGCTCGCCGACCATGAGGCGCGGCGCATTCGCCTCGACGCGCTCCCTGATTCGGCGCTGGGGCTGATCGTCATCGTCAACGCGCTGCTCGCCTTTTCCGCTTTCCGCGACGGCGTGCAACGATCCGACTCGCTTTACGCGATCATCATCGCCGCAAGCGTCATGATGATTATTGCAATCCTCGGCGCCCGGCGCCGATAAATGGCTCAAGGAGAACGCCAGTGCCGCAATTCGACATGATCGTCATCGACCCGGAAGACGCCGAAGGCGCGCCTGTCCTGCAGCACATGGCGGGACGGCCGGTGCGCGAGGGCGGCGGCGACGAGACCTATCGCTGCGGCGGCTGCAAGACGAAGCTCTTCGTCAATGTCTCGCACCACGACGCGCATGGCGCGATTGTCAAGTGCGGCAAATGCGGCAAAATCAATGTCGAACCGCATCACCATCATCATTAGGCGGCGCAACGCCGCTGACTTTCGCGATGGCGCCTAAGAGGCGATGACCGCATCCCCGACCGCGACCTCGCCGAGCGCGCGCGGCACGGCGTTCTCGCCGAAGATGACGCCGTTGATGCGCGGATCGGTCGAGCGGTGAATGCGGGCGAGCGCGGCGAGCGGCTCCTTGCCCATACGCACTCCCGTGCGCTGGTCGGTCGTCGTCACGATGCAGCGGTCGGACGGTTTGACGAGATCAAGAACGACGTCGCCGATCTCTAGCTTTTCCCAATGGTCCTCCGCCCAAGCCTCATCGCAGTCGACGACGATGTTCGGCCGGAAGCGCGCCATCGGCACGGGCGCGCCGCCGTGCCGGGCGATGTCCTCGTTCAGCGCCGCGAGCGAGCCGGTCGTCGTCACAAGAACCGGAAAAGCGTCGGCGAAACTGACGGGGACGGGCGCCGGCGTCCACACGCTCGCTTTGCCGCGCGCAGCGCTTTCATCCATGTACACAAGCTCGGCGTTTTCGCCGATGAGCGGCGAAAGCCAACGCCCCGCCGCCTCGTCGGCGAGCGCGGCGGAGACATGCGCGTCCCAGACGACGACAGGCCGGCGCCTGTCGCCGGCCGGCGGGGCGATCCTGACCGATCCTGCGCCGTCGGCCGAAAGCACAAGATCGCCGCCGTCGATGCGCGCGTCAATTGTTGCAAGGCGCGGATGCGTCCGCTGCGTCAGGAACACCCCGACTTCATCGACGACGAGCCAGCGCCGGTCATGCTCAATCCCGCGCACGTCAACCCTCGCGCGCGCGACATCGACTGCGCGCATCGCCTTGACCGGATGAATGTGAAGGGATGCAACACGCATGCGGCGCCTCATTGACAGGTTTCGAATGCGCCATTGTCGAAGTGAAAATGGTTCTTGTGAAGCGCGTTGTAGTCGGGGCCAAGCGACGTCCGGAACAGGAAACATCCGCCATTGAATAATTCTTCGAGAAACGCGCCTTTTGCGCCGTCATCGCCGAAATCGCCGAGCACGCGGACCGGGCCGACGCTGGCGATCTCGACGGCCGATATGTCGATCGCGTTCGCGACGGCGTGCTCGCTCCTCGGCCCTGCCGCCTGATTGTTGACATTGCGGCAGGCGTAGGTCCCGAAATGGTCGATGCGGGTGACGGCGGCGCCGAAATGCGAGTCAGCGGCCGGGATCAGCACATGACGCTCCCACAACATCAGCCTGGCGAGCATCGGGCAAGTGAGCAAGACGCGTCCGCCCCATGCCGCGAGCGAATGGTCGAGCGTCGCAACGCCCTTGAAATAGCACCGATCGCCCAATGGCTGGTCCGGGAGCCTCGTGTAGAAGACGCCCGCGCGGTCGAGCGCATTGAAACACGCTTCGTCCGAGGCGCGATCAATCTTTATCAGAGTGACGAAAGTCGGCTTGTCGAGAAGGTCAAGCGAGGCGGTGATGTCATACCGGTCCGGCGCCAAGCGCACATAGATGAGCCAAAGCCCCGCAATCGCCGCCGCCGCCGCCGCTGCGCCCCGGTAAAATCCTCCCAGCGCCATCGCAGTGTCATTCGCCGATCATCGACGCCGCCAGCGTCTCCTTGACGCCGGGCGGGGGCGTCGCGCTGTCGGGGACGAAAAAGTCCGGGATGAGCTTTCGCGACGGATCGACCCGATATTTCTCGAAGTCGCGGACGCCGTGTTCGAAGAGGAAATTGTCGTCGATCAGAAAATTGCCGGTGAACTGGCGCGAGGGCTTGGTGAAAATCAGATGCGCGGCGTCGGCGAGAATGTCGACATTGCGCGAGCCTTTGACCATGGCGTCGCCGCCGAGCGCGAATTCGACGGCGGCGGTGGCGATCGCCGTTCTCGGCCAGAGCGCGTTGAAGGCGACTCCGTCGCTTTTGAATTCCTCCGCCATGCCGAGCACGCACATCGACATGCCGTATTTCGCCATCGTGTAGGCGACATGGCCGCCGAACCATTTCGGGCTCATGTCGAGCGGCGGCGAGAGCATCAGCACATGCGGGTTCGCCGCTTTTTTTAAATGCGGGATGCAGGTTTTTGAAACGAGGAACGTGCCGCGGGAATTGATCGAATGCATCAGGTCCCAGCGCTTCATGTCAGTCGTTTCCGTGCCGGTGAGAGAAATCGCCGAGGCGTTGTTCACGCAGATGTCGATCCCGCCGAATGTCGTAACGGTCTTGGCGACCGCCGCCTGCACCTGATCTTCAAACCGTATGTCAACGATAAGGGGAAGCGCCTTGCCGCCCGCCTTCTCGATCTCTTCGGCGGCCGTGTAGATCGTGCCGGGAAGGTGCTTGTGCGGCTCGGCGGTCTTCGCCGCGATCGCGATGTTGGCGCCGTCGCGCGCCGCGCGCACGGCGATCGCAAGGCCGATGCCGCGCGAGGCGCCGGTGATGAAGAGGGTCTTGCCTTTGAGCGATGACATGGCCGGCCGTCCTTTCCAGAGGGAGGCCGACCATAGACAAATTGAAACGCGTTGTAAGCGTCTTACGCTGTCGCCGCGCTCCTGCAGCACTGGCAGCCGATGACGCCGCAGGCCGCCTCGAACGACTGCACGCGTTCGATCGTCTCGCGCCGGCGCTCTTCGCCCGCGATCGTCTTCGACGTCCAGACGACGCCGATCGCGACGTGATCGCCGATGACGGCGCAGCCGAGCCCGTGGCCGTCGATATGTCGCTTGATCTCCATTAGCTGGTCCATGGTCGTTCCTTCATATTCGGCGCGAGATATGCTCCCCGCTCGCATCTGCCTTCAATAGTTTGACCCTTCGCAAACGAACCGGGACCGCCCGGTTCACGCTCAACGAAAGATGACGGCATTATGCCGCATCTGGCGACGGAAGCAAGTGATTATTCCGTACAAAGACTTTTCAACAAATTTTACGGGCCGCGCGAAGCAAGGCCCTGCGCGCAGGCGCGCCAGGAAAGGTCGATCACGTCTATGCGAGGAACCGCGTTGAAGCGCATCGGCAGGCCGACCATGCCGGTTCCGGACGTGACGAAGACGAGACCGCGTTCGGTTTCGGCGAACCCGTAACGCGCGACGCGGCAGGCGGACGCCATCAGCGCGCAGGTAAGACCTGGGATGTTGATCTGGCCGCCATGCGTGTGTCCCGCCATCAGAAAGTCGACCGCCTCGCGCGGGCGCAATTCCTCAATGGTCGCCGGATTGTGCGTCAGGACGAGACGCGGCGATCCCCCGCGCCGTTCAAGCAGCTTGCGGTCCTGGTTGTTCGCCCATAATTCGCTGAGGCCGACGATTTCGACTGTCGATCCGTTGAGCGTGACTGCCTCAATGTCGTCGTCGATCATGGAGACGTCGAGCGATTCTAGCGCGCGCGACAGATCGGCGCCGACATCGGGCCCCGGCAGGCCGACATCATGATTGCCAAGGACGCCGAACACCGGCGCCTCGATCGATGCGAGCGCGCTGAAGGTCTGCTGATAGCGATCGCGCGCGAGAAAATAGACAAAATCTCCGGCGACGAAGACGGCGTCGCCCTTCGCCGCGTTGACGCGCCGCACGATGCGGCCGATCGGGATCGCGTTGCTGAAAAGACCCTCATGCGCGTCCGAAAAGAGAACGAGACGCGCCGATCCCGCTTCGGGAAAACACCGCGCAAGGGTCGCCTCATGCTCGACCGTCAACAGGATGCGCGGCTCGATGAAGCGCGCATAGGCGAGAAGCGTCAACGGCGCGAGGAGCAGCGCGGCGACGATTTTCGACGGCTGCGAGCGGTTCAAGATCACCCGGATGAGGACCGCCGCCGCCGGAAAATAGAGCCAGCTCGCGTAGAAAATCGCGAGCTTCAAGTACTCAAGAGATCCAAGATCGTTCATGCGGGCTCGCTGGTCTCGCGCAGGAAGCGCGCGAAGGCGGGTTCGGCGATCGCCCCCGCCGCAAGGCCAAGCACGGTCTCGACGACGCGCTGGTCCGACGCCGTCAGCGCGTGTCCGTTCAGCGAGAAAAATGTCGCGCACGCCATGAAACCCGCACGCTTGTTGCCATCGACAAACGGATGGTTTTTGACGATGCCGAACGCGTAAGCGGCGGCAAGATCGAATGCGTCCGGGTCGCCATAGGCGGCGAGATTTTCAGGGCGGGAAAGGGCGCTTTCAAGCAATCCTTCGTCACGAACACCGTTGGCGCCGCCGTGCTCCGCGAGCTGTTCGGCGTGAAGCGCCGCCAGAGCGTCGCGGCGCAGCCAGATCCATTCAGTCATGGCGGCTACTTTGCGAGTTCGCGCAGCGCGTTGCGATAGCGTTTGGCGATCGACCGCCCGGCTTCGAGCTGGCGTTCGAGCTCGGGATCGTAGGGCCGCAATTCCAGCCCGTCGGGGGTCTCAACGATGTGGAGATCGTCGCCCTCGCCGACGCGAAGTTTCGCCAGCACGTCCTTTGGCAGAACGACGCCGAGCGAATTGCCGATCTGGCGGATCTTGAGAACGTCGGGACGCGCCTTTCCGCCCGCGAATTTCGCGGGTTCTTCTGAAAGTCCCTTATTCTTCGCCATAACGGGCCTCGTGGGTACAAATGTTATAACTACCACGCCCGTTATAATGTGCCAATCTGCTACCCCGTCATCACGGCCGGATCGAGCCGCGCCACGGTTGCGGCGCCGGCGCCGACTGCGGCGGTGAGGCTGGTCGCCTCGGTGAGGAAATTCTCCGCATAAAAGCGCGCGATTGCGATGCGGCCGTTGAAATAGTCCTTGTCGGCGCCGGGCTCATTGGCGGCGAGGGCGGCGGCGATCGCGCCTTTCGCGAGGTAATAGCCGCCGGCGACATTGCCGAATTGCTTGAGATAGGGCGTTGCGCCCGCGAGCGCGTGCTCCTGGTCGATTTTCGCCGCGTCGAGGAGCCAGTCGGACGAAGCCTTCAGCGCGTCCGCCGCCTCAAGCAGGCGCGCGCCGATGATCTTCAGTTCCTCGCGCTTGCCGGCCCTCGCGATCGTCGCTTCTTCTCGGACGTCCTGAATGTAGGCCTTGATCGCGGCGCCGCCGTCGCCTTGCAGCTTGCGCCCGACGAGGTCCATCGCCTGGATGCCGTTCGTTCCCTCATAGATCGCCGCGATCCGCGCGTCGCGCATGTGCTGTGCGGCGCCTGTCTCCTCGACATACCCCATGCCGCCATGCACCTGCACGCCGAGCGAAGCGACGTCGTTCGCGCGATCGGTCGACCAGCCCTTTGAAATCGGCGTCAGCAATTCTTCGAGCGCTTTGGCCTTCCGGCGCTGCGCTTCGTCCGGCGCATGGCGCGCAAGATCATACGCGACGGCGTTCGCGTAGCAGATCGCGCGCGAGGCCTCGACCAGCGACTTCATCGAATAGAGCATGCGGCGCACGTCCGCATGCTCGTAAATCGGGATCATCGGACCGGATTTGACGCTGGCGGCGCGGCCCTGCCTGCGGTCAAGCGCATAGGAAAGCGCGCGCTGATAAGCGGCTTCCGCGACGCCGACGCCCTGCAGCCCGACATCGAGCCGCGCGGCGTTCATCATCACGAACATGTTCTTGAGGCCCTTGTTCTCCTCGCCGAGAAGCGTGCCGACGCATTCGCCGCGCTCGCCGAACACCATGACCGTCGTCGGCGAGCCGTGCAGCCCCATCTTCTCTTCAAGCTTGATGCAATGCGCGTCGTTGCGCGCGCCGAGCGAGCCGTCTTCTTTCACATGGAATTTCGGCACGATGAACATCGAAATTCCGGCGGTGCCCTCCGGCGCGTTCGGCAAGCGCGCCAGCACGAGATGGACGATATTGTCCGTCATGTCGTGGTCGCCATAAGTGATGAAAATCTTCTGTCCACTGATTTTATAGCGGCCGCCTCCGATCGGTTCGGCCTTCGTGCGCAATCCCGAAAGGTCTGACCCTGATTGCGGTTCGGTCAAATTCATCGTGCCGGTCCAGGCGCCTGAAACCATTTTCGGCAAATAGGTCTTTTTCTGCCAGTCGGTTCCGGCGTTGAGGATCGCCTTCACGGCGCCGGTCGTCAGCGTCGTTCCGATGGCAAAGGACATGGAGGCGCCGTTCAACGCGTCGACCAGCGCATTGGCGAGCGTTCCGGGCAAGCCCTGTCCGCCCCATTCCGCAGGGAAGGCGAGCGAATTCCACCCGGCGTCGACAAAATGTCGATAGGCTTCCTTGAACCCAGGGCTTGTCCGGACGACGCCGTTTTCAAGGCGCGAGGGCGTCCGGTCGCTGCCGGCGTTCAGCGGCGCGACGATTTCGTCGCAGTATTTCGCCGCCTCGGAGAGGATCGCATCGACCATGTCGGGCGCAAGATCGGGATAGGCGCCGGACCTGACGAGAGCGGGAAACCCCGCCATCTGGTCCAGCGCAAAGCGCATGTCGCGCAGCGGGGTCTTGTAGGCCATCTTGCGTCTCCTCTCGCTGGCGACCCTTATGTCGCAGCCCCGGACGAATGTGTAGATCGATCCGCAGCGCCCGAAAGCCGCTATGATGCGGTCTGAATGATGTCATGATCGGCGGCTAATGAGCCGGCGATCAAGAGGGGATTGTCGATGAGCGGGACTGCCATAAAATCGCGGAACGCGGGCGCGCTGGCGCCGCGACTTATCCTCGGCGTCGCGCAGGGCGTTCTGCTCTACGCGCTTTCCGAGGCGACGCGCGACAAGCCCCCCTTCGGCCTCGACAAGGAATTCTGGAGCCAATTGCTGCCAACACTCTGGCTGTTCGCGTTGTTTGCGCCGCTGCCGCTGGTCTTCGGTTTCGGCAATCTGCCCTTGCGAAAACTCGCGCCATGGGCGCTGATCGCCGGCGCCGCGATCTTCGCTTTCGGCTGGTTCGCTTCCGCGCCTGCGTGGCGGAACGCGCCGACCGCGACATGGCTGTTCTCGCTCATCGTCATCTACATCGTGCATGAGTTTATTCAGGCCGCCGACGATGACGGCCGGCGCATCGCTTCCTATGAGACCTATTTCGATCGCGCCTGGCGCCATGGATTCCAGGCGGCGCTGGCGCTCGGCTTCACCGCGGCTTTCTGGGTCGTCATCCAACTCGGCGCCTGGCTCTTCCGACTGATCGGCCTTGAGGCGATCTACGACGCTGTAAATTCGCAATTTTTCCGCTGGCTCGCTTCCGCGGTCGCTTTTGGGCTTGGCGTGCATTTGACCGACGCGGACGCCGGCCTGACGCGCGGCGCGCGCCAGATCGGCCTCGCGCTGCTCTCCTGGCTCGCGATCCTGATGACCCTCATTCTGACGGCGTTCCTCGCCGCGCTCCCCTTCACCGGGCTTGAGCCTTTGTGGGACACGAAACGCGCGACCGTCTTGTTGCTCAACGCCGCAGCCACAATGATCCTTCTAGTCAACGCGGCGTTCCAGGCGGGTGATCCGCCGAAATCCGCGATCATTCGCGCGGTCGTCCGCTTTAGCGCGTTTCCGCTGTTCGGCGTCGTCGCGCTCGCAGCGCTCGGTCTTTGGCTCCGCGTCAACCAGTACGGCTTCACGCCGGCGCGTGTTCTCGCGAGCGCGGAACTCCTGATCGTCGCGGTCTATGCGATCGGCTATGTCGCCGCGGCGCTCAGACCCGGCGCATGGCTCTCACTGATCAAGCCGGTCAACATCGCCGCCGCGCTCTTTGTCGCCGCGATCTTGACCGCTTTGATGACCCCGATCGCGGACCCGGCGCGCATCGCCGTCGCCGATCAGGTCGCGCGCCTCGATAGGGGCGTCGTCGAGCCCGACGATTTTGACTTCGGATTTCTCGCCGACCAGCGCTCCGGCCATTGGGGCGCCGCAGCGCTGAAGAAACTCGCCGGACGGACAGGGTCGGCGCGCGACGAGCGAATCGCGGTGCTTGCGAAAAATCCGGTCAGCCGTGATGCCTGGGCGCCGGTTGAGCAGAGTTTCAATGATCGTCGCGCATCGCTCGCGCTGCTCGGCGGCGGCGCCGTTCCCGACGCCGCGCTGATGGCGATGGGCGCGAATGATCCGGTGTCCAATTGCGTGCAGTCGATGAAGGCCTATGCGGAAGAAAAGCGGCTCGAGGCTGAGCGCGCGCGCCAGCGCGAGAGGCTTGGCAAGCGCCTGACGACGCCGGCGCGCGATTTTGCGGTCGAATCGCCGGTCTTGGAAGTCGATCCCGACGAAGGACGCTGCCCGGCGAGGCTTATCGACCTCGATCTTGATGGCGATGGCGATCTCCTCATTCTCAGCAATGACCGATGGGCCGCGACCGGGTCGATGAACATTCATGCGATCGTCGCCGACGGCGCGGCGTGGCGCTATCGCGGCGTCGTCAATGGCGCCTCGCCGGCGTCGGCGGAGGTTGGTTCGGCGGGCGTCAGTCGTCGAACCTCATTCACAAGAGCCGAGCGCAGGACGGCGTTTTCGTCTGCAACCGCGGTCGTCCATCCTTACAGGGATGTTCTTGTCGAGGGGCGACGGATCCGTCTCGATCCTCCCGCCGAACGTATTCCGGCGGCGGAGTCCGCGAAGCTGATCACGGCGCTTGACGGCGCGGTTCCGCCCGCCGCCGTGCTTGAAACGCCGCCATCCTTCGATCCCGCCGCGCATTGCCGCGACTATTATGTCGGCGATTATGTCGAAGGCGCCTGCCTCTCCCGCATGCTTGATGTCGACGGCGACGGGATCAACGAATATGCGCTGTTCAGCGTCAGTGCTGGCGGCAATGTCAGCCTGGCGGCCTTCTCCGCGCAATCTGGAGAATTCGTCGCGCGCGGCTCCATCGGCATTCCAGTCTTCTGGGAGACATCACAAGATTTGCTCGCGGACGACGTGCGCGCCAAACGCGCCGCCGAACGCCGCCGCATCGCCGCAGCTGCGACAATCGTCGACCCCTGGCTCGGCGATATCGTGATTGATGGCGCGACGGCGTCGTTCGCCTATGTCGAACCGGCGCCGCCGCAGTGATCGCAGAGAGCGACATCAAGCGCGCTGCGGAAGCGATCCTCGCCGGCGAGTTGGTCGCGATGCCGACGGAGACGGTCTACGGCCTTGCCGCCGACGCGACGAACGAACGCGCCGTCGCGCGCATTTTCGAGGCGAAGGGGCGACCGTCGTTCAACCCGCTGATCGTTCATGTCGCCGATGTCGCCATGGCGCGGCGTCTTGTCGAATTGCCTCCGTTGGCCGGGAAACTCGCCGCGGCGTTCTGGCCGGGCCCGTTGACGCTCGTTCTGCCGCGCAAGGCGGCGAGCGGCGTTTCGCTGCTGGCGAGCGCCGGCCTTGACACGATCGGCGTGCGCGCGCCGGACAGTCCCGTCGCGCAGGCGCTGATCCGGACAAGCGGCCGTCCGCTCGCGGCGCCAAGCGCCAATCGTTCGGGATCGATCAGCCCGACTCGCGCCGAACATGTGCGCGAGAGCCTCGGCGATCGCGACTTATTGATTCTTGACGGCGGCAGCTGCGCCGTCGGGATCGAATCAACCATCGTCAAAGTCGTCGGCGAACGGCTGATCCTGCTGCGTCCGGGCGGCCTTCCGCGCGACACAATCGAGAAAATCGCCGGCAAGGCGCTTGAAATTCCGACGGCGGCGGCAATCGAAGCGCCGGGCATGATGCGGAGCCACTATGCGCCACGCGCGCGCCTCAGGGTCCATGCGTCGGCCCCGCGAGCAAACGAGGCGTTCCTCGGCTTTGGCGCCGACGGCGATTTTCCCAATACGCTGAACCTCAGCCCGAGCGGCGATCTCGTCGAGGCGGCGGCCAATCTGTTCGCCCATTTGCGCGCCGCCGATGCGCTTTGCGCGACGCACGGACTTTCCGGCATCGCCGTCGCGCCGATCCCCGATAAGGGGCTCGGCGAAGCGATCAACGACCGGCTTACCCGCGCGGCTTCCTGAAGCGCAGCGCAAATTGATCCGTGTTGCCGCGGATCGCTGGATCGAACACGGCGAGCTTGCGCGCATCTTCCGGATTGGCGAGGAAATCGCTTTCAGCCTCGAGCGCAAACCCCGCCGCCTCGGCCATCTCGACGACGATCGCGCGATCGATGCGGTGAAGGTCGTTGCCGGTCGCTTCCGGCGCGCCGGCGACGGCGGAGTGGTCGATGACGACGAAGGCGGCGCCCGGCCGCAGGATGCGGAAGATCTCGGCGTAGGATTTCGCCGGATCGCCGAGCGAGACGCCTTCGCTTGGCTTGAAATATAGCTCATGCGGGCCCTGCACCCAGGTGACGAGATCGACCGAGGCGTCGACGGCGTCGAGCGCGTCGAAATTTGACAAGGACTGACGGACATTGGGAAGGCGATTGTCCGCAAGGCGCGCCGTCACTTGTTCGCCGTAAAATGCGAGGAAGCCTTCCGGGCCCTGCATCACGACGGAGCCGGTCGGGCCGACCGCGCGCGATAAAATCTCCGTATACCAACCGCCGCCTGCTTCGATTTCGAACACTTTCATCGACGGCGCGATCTGGAAGAATTCAAGCGCCGCGGCCGGATTTCGCCGTTCGTCATCCGTGCGGTCAGCCTCCGGCCGCGCCGGATCGGAAAGGACGGCGGCGGCGAGATCCGCGTAGTTGATGTCCGGCATCGGCGGCTCGGCCTGCTTGGTGTCCATTTGGATCTTGTCCGTCGGCGACGGTCCGGCGGCTGCGGAGTCGGCCTTTTTTGCACAGGCCGCGAACAGCCCTGCGGCGGCGACAAGCGCCAAAATTGATGTGGAAGCCTTCATTCTGTGTTACCCCTCAAGGATTGCGTTTCGACGTTGCGCGCCCGATTGACCTTCTAGCCCATGCCGGACCGCCAAGAGAAGCGTCGCCGCGCCGCCTTGACGTCTGCATGACGCGGGCGATGATAAACGCCGCCGGCAATGCCTCAGGACCAAGATGACCGCTCCCGCGAAAGTGAAGAATGAGGTCGCTGCGATTGTCGGCCCGAAGGGCGTCATCGAGGAATCGGATTGGCCTCCCTATTTGCAGGAATTGCGCTGCCGCTGGTTTGGGCGCCCGTCGATGATCGTCGAACCGGCGAGCGCGGCGGAGGTCGCGACGATCGTGCGATTTTGCGCGGCCGAAAAAATCGCGGTGACGCCGCGCGGCGGCAATACCGGACTGGTCGGCGGCCAGATGCCGACAAACGGCGAAATCCTGATCTCGATGAAGAGGATGCGGAAGGTCAGAAGCGCGTCGGCGGCGGGGATGACGCTGATTGTCGACGCCGGCGTGACCCTGCATGAGGCGCAGCAAGCGGCGGCTGAGATCGACCGACTCTTTCCGCTCTCGATCGGGTCGGAGGGAACCTGCCAGATCGGCGGCGTCATTTCGACGAACGCCGGTGGCGTCAATGTCCTGCGCTACGGCAATATGCGCGATCTTGTCCTCGGGATTGAGGCGGTGCTGCCGAGCGGTGAGATCTGGAACGGCCTGAAGAGCCTCCGCAAGGACAACACGGGCTACGATCTAAAGCAGCTGTTCATCGGCGGCGAGGGAACGCTCGGCATCATCACCGGCGCCGCGCTGAAGCTCTTTCCGCGCCCGCGCGATCGCGTCGCGGTGTTTGCGGGGCTTGCCTCACCCGATCATGCGTTGTCGCTTCTGTCGCGCGCGCAAGGCGCGGGCGGCGGCAATGTGACGAGTTTTGAACTGATGTCGCGATTTTGCATCGATCTCCTGCTGAAGCACATTCCGAATACGCGCGATCCGCTTGGTTCCGTTCATCCCTGGTATGCGTTGGTCGAGTTCTCCTCCGGCCGCGAAGGCGCACTGCGCGGCGAAGTCGAGGCGATTCTCGGAGAGGCGCTCGAGGCGGGCGAGATTTTGGACGCCGCGATTGCGGAGAACGAAGCGCAGGCCGCGCAATTCTGGCGCATGCGCCACGCCATGTCCGAGGCGATGCGGCCGGAAGGCGCGCAGGCGAAATACGACGTATCGGTTCCGGTCGAGCGGGTTCCAGCCTTCCTGCGCGACGCCGGCGCCGTCGTCGACAAATTCTGCCCGGGCGCGCGAATCATCGCCTTCGGCCATATGGGCGACGGCAATATTCATTACGACGTGCTGCAGCCGGTCGGCGGCGACCGCACCGCTTTTGAGCGCGCCCAGGATGCGGTCGAGGAAGCGGTCTACGACGTCATCGACCGCCATCAGGGGTCGATTTCCGCCGAACACGGCGTCGGATTGGCCCGCCGGGACGACATTGCGCGGCGCAAACAGCCAGCCGAAATCGCCATGATGCGGGCGGTGAAGGCCGCGCTGGACCCGCTTGGCATCATGAATCCGGGGAAGATGCTTTAGGGCTTTTTTCCTGCTATAAGGGCGTTTGTCTCTTCGGGGAGAGGCTTATGGGACCCTTCAGGCTGATCGCTTCATTGCTGGTCGCTTTGGCATTTTTGCCGGGCTGCGAAAAACCGAACGAAGCCGGGACGACGCTCGACGGCCCCTACCGGCTCTATTCGGGTCTCGCCAGCCCGGGCGCCGGCAAGATCATCTGTTATGCGCGGAGAGGCGGCGGTTGTGATATTCGCGTGCCGCCTTCGGTCACCGCCTATGGCGCGGACGATGAGTTTGTCACCGCCGCCGTCCGGCGGGCGACCGACGCGGCGATCACCGATTATTATTTCATCGTGCGCGATTTCGACGATCCGGAAGCCGACGGCGGCGCCTGCATCGGCGCCAACAAAGTCCCCGATCCGGCGACCTTTCCAAAGAAGCCGAAGGACTACTGCAAGAAGCTCTCGAAAATCACGGTTTATGACGGTCGTCCGTCCAATTGCGCCGTGCGCGGACCGTTCTCGAGACGCGAGTTCGACGCGCTGAGGCGCTGTCATTGCGTGCCGGAAGCGCTCGGCTCCGACAAAGTGAAGTGCATCCCCGATGCGAGCCGGCCCGTCGGACCGTAGGGCGCGGGCCGCGCTCAAAACATCTCGCGCTGGCCGATTTCGTGGGCGAGCGCTTCGCCTTCGTTGCGGGCGTTGTTGACGGCTTTCGAGACCGCATAAAAAGTCCAGAACCCTTTGGGTCGGGCCGCGACGAGCTCTTGCGCGCCGCCCGCTTCGTGTTCGTCGATGGCGAGCCAGCGCGCGAAATTCTCCGGCGCGACGACGACCGGCTCGCGATTGTGAAGGGGCGCAATGTCCGTTCCTGCCTCGGTCGTGATGATCGCCGCCGTATCGATTTCGCCGCCGTCGGGGTCGACGGCCGTCTCCCAGAGGCCGGCGAAAGCGATAAGGCCGCCCGCGGACGGTTTGACGAGATAGGGCTGGCGCCCTTCCTTTTCGGTTTTCCATTCATAAAAGCCATCGGCGGGAACGAGGCATCGGCGGCGCTTGAACGCCGAGCGGAAGGTCGGCTTCTCGGCGACGGTTTCGCCGCGCGCATTGATCAGCGGCTTGCCGCCGACGCGTTCATGATAGTCCTTCTTCGCCCAGGACGGGATAAAGCCCCAGCGGGCGAGCGCGAATTCGCGCGCGCGCTTTTCGTTAATTCGGATGATGGCGATCGGCTGGGTCGGCGCGATGTTGTAGCGCGGCGGGAAATTGTCGCGAATTGCGATTTCGAAGGCGCGCCCGACTGCTTCAGGAGGCGAGGTGAAAAGAAATCTTCCGCACATGGTGAAGCATCCTATAAATCAGCGCGTGAGCGAGCGACAGATCAGGATCGGCGTCGGCGCGGTGATCTTTCGCGGCGACGACATCCTTCTCATCGAGCGCGGCAAGCCGCCCTTTCTCGGCCGCTGGTCGATCCCCGGCGGCGGACTTCGCCATGGGGAGCGCCTTGAAGACGCCGTCTGTCGCGAAGTGCTGGAGGAAACGGGCCTGAGGATCCGCGTCGGCGGCCTCATCGGCGTCTTCGAGGCGAGGCCCGGCGATCATCCCGATCCGACATTCGATCTGCATGTCGTCATGATCGACTATTGGGCGGAATGGGTCTCGGGCGAGCCGGTCGCCGGCGATGACGCCGCCGCCGCCGAATTCGCGCCGAAGGCGGAAGCCCTCCGGCGGGTCTCATGGGATGAAACGCGGCGCGCCATTGAAGCGGCGATAAAACTCCGCGATACGGTCATCGAACGGCCCTGATTGAGGGCTTGGATTTCGGCGATGAAGAGACTGCTCATCCTTTTTCTGGCGGCGGCGACAGTCGCGCCGGCGGCGGCGCAGGAAGATTTCGCCGCGCGCCGCTCGGGCCTTGTCGGCCTCGCCCGCGTTTTCGGCGAGCTGCATCATATCCGGCGGATGTGCGATCCTGATCGAGAGGGCGATGTCTGGCGCAATCGCATGAAGCGACTCATCGATTACGAACAGCCTTCATTCGATTTGCGCGAGGACATGGTCGGCGCCTTCAATGGCGGCTATACTTCTGCGCAGCACGATTTTTCCCAGTGCGACAATGACGCCGAGGATTACGCCGCCGCGCGCGCGGCGAATGGCGAGGCGCTGGTATCCGGCCTGACGGCGCCGCTCTACGCTGCCGCGCGCGGACCGGAAGACCCGAGCGTCAATATCGTGCGCGGCGATCAGTGACCGCCGCGCCGACGATCGGCGGTTAAGGCCGGATTAAAGTAAATTTCACGACTTTTCGGGATAGTCTCCGGCGTCGGAGCATTGCGTCATGATTGAACTGGAGTTTGCGTCACGGCTGGTCGAATGGCGCGCCGAGCGGCCGTTGCTCGCCGCGCTCGCGCGCTTCGCTGCCGACAGCTACATGCTGAAGGGCGCCATTCTCGTCGCGCTCGCGCTCGCGGTCGTCTCCGACGGCAAGGAGCGTTTTCTCGTCGCCAAGGATCATTTCATACCGCGCATCGCGACCGCCGCGCTTGTCGCGATCTTCGCCGGTCGCATCCTGCAGATGGCGTTGCCGCACCGGAACCGGCCCTTTGTCGAGCTTTCCCCGCATCTCGGCGAGAGCGGCTTTGGTCTTGAGAGTTCATTTCCGAGCGATCACGCGCTTTATATGGTTTGCCTCGCGACGGCGATTTTCCTGCGCAACCGGACGCTCGGCGGCTTTGCGATCATTTGGACGGCGTTTGCGATCCTGACGCCCCGCATCTTCCTCAATCTTCATTACCCGTCGGATATCGCGGTCGGCGCCGCAATCGGCGCGCTCCTTGGCTATGCCGCGATTAGGACGCCCTTGCCGAAATCGGCGGCGATGCGCCTTGCGGCTGTCGACCGGCAGGCGGGTGTCTTGTTCTATCCGCTCGCCTTTTTGTTCGCCTATTCCGCCGCGACGAATTTTGAGGACCTTCGCGGCGCCGCCGCGGTCTTGCTGGCGAACTAAAGCCTCTCACCATTGTGCATTGCAACATTGGTTATTTCCGCCCCAAATTCGGCGAGTAGGGGCGATCAATGAGATTCTCATCCGCTGTGTTCTCAAAGCCTCGATATTCAGGCTTTTTCGCAAGCAGGTTTGACAATCATGCCGGGCCGCAGCATCGTTAACCCTTGGGGTTCGCCGACTCGGGTTTTAAGACCGGCGTTAAGGGTGAGTTCGGGGATATGGCCAAATTCGGCGATCCAATTCTCTGCGAAGGAACGCGGAAGGGGAAGACCTGCGGCGGGCACGTCTTCCGTTGCGCCAATCCGGAGTGCAGCTCGCAGGGCTGCGAAAAAAGCAATTGCTCCGAGCGTCAGTTCCTGCCGATCCAGCGCTGCAAGGATTGCGGCCGAACTTATGAGCGGATCCAGCAATTCGGGCCGAGCCGTTCCGTTCATGACGGCGAGGCGGGCTCGACCCATGTCGGCCGGCCGATCGCCCTCCCGAATGTGGAACTGCTTTTCGGCGGCATCCTCGGGCTGGTCGTTCTTGGCGCGGTGCTAGCCGGCCTCACCGGCCTTCTCGGCAGGCCGGGCGGCATGAGCGCGACCGCGCCGCGCGCGCCGGAGATTGCCGCAACCTCGACAATCGCGCCGGCCGAACTCGCCTATGCCGACATCTGCCAGTGCTATCGCGAGGGCATGTCGCTCGCCGGCAAGGGCGTGACGGTGCTCGATTCGACTTATCGCGTCGGCTTTGTACAGTGCCGCGCCGCATTCGGCCCGGAAGGCGGCGATGCGTGGACCGCCGGCTGGAACGCCCGCTCGACCGGCAAGGTCGTCGGCGCCGGCTGCCGGTCCTGGATGCGCGGCTTCGGCCAATAGTCACCCGCGCCGCACGCCGCCGTTAAGCGGCGATCAACCATGGCGGTTTACGCTGTTTCTTCACCATCGGTGCGAGGAAGAGCGATGACAATTGTGCAACCGACCCTGCGTCGCGTCATCCTGATCTGGCTGTCGATTACGGTCAGAGCGCTCGCCTGGGGCGTCGCCGGCGCGCTCGCCGCTTCGTTGATTATCGGGATCGCGGTCGCCGCGACCGGCGGCGGCGAGGACGATATTCGCCGGCTCGCCCAGATCGTCGGGCCAGTGATCGGTCTCCCGGTCAGCCTTTACGCCGCCTACGCCCAGCTTGGCCGCAAATGCGGCGATGTACGCCTTGTGCTGGTCAGCGCCGAGTGACGCTTTGTCCTCGCCCGGACTGTCAGGGTCCAAACTTTTTTGTCGGTTTCAATAAGTTACCAGACGTGCACAGAAATTAACTCTGTCCGTTAAGCACGAATTTTTCGCCGTTAAGGATTAATGGTCACAGCCGTTAAACGGTAAATTTAACCTAAACCTTTGATTTGTAACGGTTTCGTCCAAAAAGGGAACAACCGGTCGGCGATTTGTCCATTCAAAAGACAAGTTGATCTCAATTTAATATAAGGTCATTCTTAACGTTGGGTAAGGTGACTCTTGGGATCTGGCGTGCGGCGGTGACTCATGGGGTGAGCGGCGTCGTAGAAAACAGGGTCGAAGCGGGGGAAATTCCGTTCGATCGCCGGGGGGAGCGCCTTCACC
This sequence comes from uncultured Alphaproteobacteria bacterium, assembly GCA_902826095.1. Classification (GTDB taxonomy): domain Bacteria; phylum Pseudomonadota; class Alphaproteobacteria; order Caulobacterales; family Parvularculaceae; genus Amphiplicatus. The sequence goes on from CADEDN010000008.1 coordinate 83,874, forward strand.
TTTCGTATAGGTGGAGTCTGAACATGACGAAGTTCCTCGCTAAATTCCGCAAGAACGACGATGGCGCGTCGCTGATCGAATACAGCCTTCTCATCGGCCTCATCACGGTCGCGGCGGTCGCCTCGATCGCGCTGATGGGTCCGTGGGTCGCCGCGCAGTGGGCCGCGCTGGTCGCCGCGACAGGCGCCTAAGCTTACCTGATTTTCGTCCGGCGCGTCGTTTGCAACGCGACGCCTTGGCGACGACACGCCGGACGAAATCGGACGCAACAAAACCGCTTAACGAAATTCTTCGCCAGTCCTGACGCGTCCGCAGTCGCGGATGCAGAGGGCGGGTGCGACCTGAAAGCCTGGAGGGTTCCGGCCAATGCGCAACATGTCGATCATCGTCCTTGCCGCCGCCATCATCTTGGGGCTGCTCGCGGTCGCGGGGGTTCAGGGCGTTCTCTCGGCAAAGAACGGCAATAGCGCAAAAGTCGCGATGACGACCGTCGTCGTCGCCCGCAAGGCGCTCGAATTCGGCAATGAATTGTCGGTCGACGCGCTGGAAGAAAAGCAGTGGCCGGCGGACGCCGCGCCGGAAGGCGCATTCGCCAAAATCGACGAAGTGGTCGGCGCCGAACGCCGCGTCGCGCTCCGCTCGATCGCGGTCGGCGAACCGGTCCTCAAGGACAAGGTCTCAGGATTCGGCGGCCGGGCCGCGCTGTCGCAGGTCATTGAACCCGGCTTTCGCGCCGTCGCCGTTCGGGTGACGGATGTGTCGGGCGCCGGCGGCTTCATCCTCCCGGGCGACCGCGTCGACGTGCTCTCGACGATCTCGCCGACGAACGAGAAGATCGACACCATCACCAATATTCTCCTCGAAGATGTGCGCGTCCTTGCGATCGATCAGGAAGCGGATGAATCAACCGGCGGCGCGATTGTCGCGAAAGCCGCGACCGTCGAGGTGACGCCCGAAGACGCCCAGAAGATCGCGCTCGCCTCGACCATCGGTACGGTCAGCCTGTCGCTCAGGAACATGCTTTCCCTCGCCGACAATTCGACGGCGAAGACCGCGACAAACAAGCCGATCCGGTACAGGGATCTTGGGCCAGCCGTTGAAGAAGCGAAGAAACCGCAAGCTGTGCGCGCTGCGCCAGGAACGCCCTATGCCACGATGAACGTGACTCGCGGAGACGAGACGACCAGATCCAATGTGCCGCGCGAAGGCGGCCGCCCGCAGGCGTCGATCGGCGGGGCGGCTTCCGAATTGCATGCCAGCGCCGCGGGCGGCGCGTCGCGGACAGCGTCAACACTGAAAATCGCCGCGCCGGCGGGCGAGTAGAGGACGGGCTAATGGCTAGCGGGAGAGACAGTATGAGTTTCGGCGACTTCATCAAGGTGACGGCGTCGATCGCGGCGCTTGTCGCGGCGGCGCCAAGCATGGCGGCGCAGGACCCAGCGAGCAAAGCTGATTTTGAAGAGACTATCAATCTTCAATCAGACAATGGCCCGGCAATGGAAGATGTTTCCATCGCGGCCGGCAAATCAGCGGTGCTCCGGTTCGACATGCCGATTGTCGATGTGCTGGTCGGCGATCCGGAAACCGCCGACATCATCCCGCTCACTGACCGCAGCATCTATGTGATCGGCAAGAAAGTCGGTGGAACCAGCCTCACGCTGTTTTCGAACAACAAGAAGCTCGTCGGCATTGTCGATCTAAATGTCTCTCATGACCTCATAGGTCTCAAGAAGCGTCTTCACGACATGATGCCGCATGAGAAAATTGACGTACGAGCGGACGGGTCGTCGATCATCCTCGGCGGCAGCGTTTCGGATGGAACTGTCGTTGCGAACGCCGCGCTGATCGCCCAGAATTTCGCGAAAGACGGCCAGGTCGTCAATCTCGCAACAGTCACGAAATCTCAGCAGGTAATGCTGGCGGTCCGATTCGCCGAAGTGAAACGATCGGCGCTCAAGGATGTGGGCATTTCGACAGATATTTTCTTCAATAATGGCAATAAGGTCGGAGCGTTCCAGACAGGTCGGCAAATATTTGAAAACTACTTGCCGCCGGCGTCGACGCCAAACGGTCCGATCAAAGACTTTATATCCGATCCGGCGAAATTCGGGGCCGCTTTCGGCAAGTTTTCGATTGGCGAAGTCAGCTTCGACCTTCTGCTCGACGCGCTTGAAAAGAAGGGCATCATCGCCGTCCTCGCCGAACCCAACCTCATCGCGGTTTCCGGGGAGACCGCAAGCTTCCTCGCGGGCGGCGAATTTCCGGTGCCGGTCGCGGTCGACAACGCGACCTCCGGACGGACGACTGTGACAATCCAGTTCAAAGAGTTTGGCGTGCGTCTCGCCTTTACGCCGACGGTCGTCGGCGACGCTATCAATCTTGTCGTTGAGCCGGAGGTAAGCGAACTCGACCGGCAAAATGGGATTATCCTCGACGATTTTGTCATTCCAGGCCTGACCACACGTCGTGCAAGAACGACGGTCGATCTGAAGAACGGCCAGAGCTTCTCGATCGCCGGCATGTTGCAGCGGAAGTTCATCGACGACATCGATCAGATGCCTGGCATCGGCGACGTGCCGGTTCTTGGCGCGCTGGCGCGCAGCGCTTCCTATCGGCGCGAGGACACTGAACTCGCAATCGTTATCACCGCCTATCTCGTCGAGCCGTCAAACTTGAGCGAACTGTCGACGCCCATGGACCATTTCGTCATGCCGCATGAACTCGAATTTTTCCTGCTCGGAAAGACTGAGGGCGCAAAGTGGCTTCATGGAAGTCGAGACGTCAAACGCGCTTCGGATAGCGCTGTCGCCGTAGCCGATTCCGATGGCCCCGGCGTCGACGGACCTGTCGGATTTGTTGTGAAATAGGAGATTGCCGTGAACAAAATTCTCATTCTCGCTGTGGTCTCGCTTTCAACCGGTTGCGCGTCGCATCAAGGTCCGATCAGCGAAGCCTACGGGACGGCGTTCGTCGCGAACAACAACGCCATGATTGTCGATGCGAGGCCCGCCGAAGGTGCGCCGAAGGGCGATGGGGCCGTCATTGCGGCGGCAATCCAGCGATATCGGACTGACAAAGTTAAGGAACCGAACGCCGGGCAATTCAAGCCAGGCGATGAAACTTCGGGCAATGGCAAATAGGAAGATCTCTTGAATGCTGCTGACGATGGGGAGGCAGGCATGCGATTTTGGAGAAATGAAGACGGCGCGGCGCTGATCTATGTGAGCGCCGTCATGCTTGCGCTGATCGGGCTCACCGGGCTTGCGCTCGACAGCGGCCGCCTCTTCTCGCTGCGCCACGAAGTGCAAAGCGCCGCCGACGCCGCAGCGCTCGCCGGCGCCTGGCAACTCGATGGGACGATCGGCGGTTCGCAAAAAGCCGACATCGCCGCGCGGACGGCGCCGGTCGTGACGAACAATCAGAAGATGGGCAATTCGCCGGGCGCGGTGACGGTCGCCGCGACGGCGTTTTTCGGCGCAATACCCGCGAGCGATGACGCGCCGCTGACGGTCGCGCCGCCGCCCTATGATTTTATCCGGGTGACGACGACGGGAGTCGCACAAAACACGCTACTCATGCGCGCGATGGGCGCTGCGCCGACGGTGACGCTGTCGGCGACGGCGGTTGCCCGCAAGGGCCAGGCGATCTGTCAGGTGACGCCGCTTTTCATGTGCCTCCCAGGCGGCGCGACTTTCGATCCGACAGCCTGGATCGGTCATCAGGTGCTGATGAAGGCCGGGCAGGGCGCGAGCTGGACGAACGGCAATTGGGGCCTCCTCGATACGCCCGGCGGATCGCAAAGTTCCGGCGCGCTTGCAAGCATGATCGCCGGCGTCAACGGCCTGCCGCAATGCATCGGCACCGGCGTCGACACCAAACCCGGCAACGTCGCGTCGATCTCGCCGGCGTTCAATGTTCGCTTGGACATGTATGAAAATTTACCCGGCAATGTGACCTACCAGACGACTCCGGGTTATCCGCCAGCGGAGAATGTCACCAAGGGCCGAGTACGGACGAACGCAAACTGCAACAATTACAATTTAACGCCGACGCAGACGGAATTGCCGCGCGACGCCGACATCATCAGCACCGGCGGCGCCACCAGGTTTGGAAACGGCCAATGGGATTGCCTAGGCTACTGGGGTCGCGCGCATCCCGGCGACACCGCTAATATGCCGACCGGCTGCACTTCGACCGGCGGGATCACGCGTTACGAGATGTATTATCATGAAGTCACCCACCTCGCGGACAAGGCGCTGATTCCGGATTTGACCGCCACAGGCGGAGAGGACGGCGATTCGAGCGGACAATCGCCGATCTGTTACACTGGAGGCACGATTCCACCGACGCCGACGGCGCCGTCGCAGCGCGTCAACGACCGCCGCATCTTCACGGTCGCCGGCATCGACTGCTCGACGATTGCGATCAACGGCAACACGCCCAACGTTCCGGTTTTGCATTACCTTTCGATGTTCATCACCGAGCCGGCCGGCACACAAGGGCAAACCAACGGCGACGTCTACATGGAAATCGTCGGCTACGACACGGCCGGCGGCGGCGGGCTCGTGCCTATCCAGCTCCGCGAATGGGTGGAACTCGTCCGGTGAAACGCATTTGCGGCATTCGCAGTTTCAGGAGGGATCAACGCGGCGCGGCGCTTGTCGAATTCGTGCTGGTCGCGCCGCTGCTCGTGTTGCTCGCCGCCGGTCTCGCCGAGTGCGGGCTGATGCTGCATCAGCAGCAGATCATCACCAAGAGCGTCCGCGACGCCGCGCGCTACGCCGCGCGCACGCCCTATGTCTTCAAGACCTGCCCGCTGAACGGGCAGCCTGAATGGGCGCAAATGGTGATCGACACCAAGGAAGTCGCGTTGCGGGGCAGCGTCAATGCGTCGGCGCCGTTGCTGATCCCGACATGGAACAACGCGTCGATGGTGACGGTCGCCGACACTTGCGTCGCGCCGGGGACGCTGGTGAGCCCGGCGCCCGGCAGCAACATCCCCGTGATCACGGTGACCGCCTCGGCGCCCTATGCGGGGGCGACCGGTTTTTTCGGATTTCTCGGGCTGACGACGTTCAATCTGACAGCGGCGCACACGCAAATGTGGACGGGGTTATGAAAATCCGCGTCCGCAGATCCTTCGCGCGAGACGAACGCGGCGCGACATTGGTTGAATTCACCTTGATCGCGCCGCTGCTATTCGCGCTGACCTTTGGCATCGCCGATTTCGCCTCGGTGTTCTATCAATATCAGGCGCTGAATTCCGCGACGGCGCTCGCCGCGCGCATGGCCGCGACGCGCGGCCCGGTCATCACAGGGATTCCCGATTGCGGCGTCGGCACGGCGGGAACGCCTGGCGCCTATTGCAGCGCGGTCACGGGGTCGAAGACCTGGACGCCGGTCACTTGTTCGGGCGCCGCGCTCGGCGGCAACTGCAACACGGTTCTGATGAACCGCATCCTCACTGAAACGCGGCTCGTCTATCCGCCGATGACGCTCGCTAATCTGAACGTCACTTTCGGGCCGTCGGGCCTTGGTTTCGCCGGTCTCGGCAAGCCGGTGCCGACCGTCACCGTCACGATCACCGGCGTCAACGCCCGTTTCATCGTGTTGGGCGCCTTCGGCCTCAATGCGATTACGCTTCCTCCCTTTACGACGACCCTGCCAGCGGAAGATTTGAGCGGCACATGATCAAAACGCAAAATCATATGAAGTCGCTCGTCGCGGTTCTGCGAACGCCGGCGACAGCTGGCGAAGTCGAGGCCTATTGCGCCGCGACGCCGGACATCGTCGCCGACATCAAGATCGTCGACGCCGCGATCGCCGACGCGCCTTCGATCGTCAATGGCGGCGCCGACATCGTCCTCATCGAGGCCGGGAAGGCCGGCGCCGGCGACATCGAGGCGCTTGAGCATCTATGCGCCTATGTGACGCGCGGCGGCTCGTTCATCGTGATCATGGAAGATCCGTCGGCGGATGTCGTCCGCCGGCTGTTCCGGGCGGGCGTCACGGACGTGCTGCCGACGCCGGTCATGCCGGTCGAACTCGTCGCGGCGCTGAACACCGCGCGCGGGCGCCAGGCCGAGATCCGCGCCGTCACGCCGTCCCTCGTGAAGGGCAAAATCATCACCGTCCTCAAGACCGCCGGCGGTGTCGGCGCGACGACGGTCGCCGCCAATCTCGCGGGCGCCTTCGCGACGCTGCAGACAGGACGCGTCGCGCTGGTCGACCTTGACGTGCAGTTTGGGCAGGTGACGACGGCGCTCGACATCCGTCCGCGCATGACCGTGCTCGACGCCGTGCGCGCCGGGGCGCGGCTTGACCCGACTTTGCTCGCCTCGACCATGCAGGCGCATTCAAGCGGCGTACTTGTCCTCGGCGCGCCGAATGAAATCACGCCGCTTGAGGCGATCGGCGAGAAATTCATCGAGCGACTGTTCGACTGCCTGCGCAGCATCGCCGCGGTCTCGATCGTCGAAGCGCCAGCCGCGTGGATGCAATGGATCGGCGAAGCGCTCGATCGCTCCGACCTTGTCGTACCGGTCGCCGAAGCCAATGTCAAAAGCGCGGCGGGCGCCGCGCGCATCGCACAGAGCTTTGTCGATTTCGGACTGGCGAAGAAGAGCGTCTACGTGCTTATCAACAAATACGAAAAGACAATCGAGAACAACGAGCGTGCGAAGAAGATCGCCGAGATCTTCCGCGTGAAGCCGGGCGGCGCCGTGCGCCTCGACGCCAAGGCCGCCGCCGAGGCCTCGGACCGCGGCTTGTTGTTCGCCGACGCCGCGCCGAAATCCGCCGCGACGAAGGATATCGAGACAAACGCGCGCAGCATCGCGCAGGCGCTCGGCCTCGAGCTTGCAAGTCAGCCGGCGTCGGTTCCGCCGCCGCTAGAGCGGCTGCTCGGCGGCCGGTTCGGATTAAAGGGACGCACGCAATGAACTTCCGGTTTGCCGATCTGAAGTCCAAACGTCAGAGCGAAATGCCTGTCGCCGCGCCGCAGTCCCGAATTGAGCCGACGATTGGAACGCCGGCGCCGGCGTCGCCGCCGTCGTACCAGAACGGCCACCAGGAAGGCGCGCAGGACTATCTCGATCTGAAGGTCCGCCTGCATCAGCGGCTGATCGAGGAAATCAATCTTAGCGTGCTCGACCGCGTCGACCGCGCCGACCTGAAAATGGAAATCAGCGGCGCCATCGGACGGTTGCTGGCCGATGAGGACAAGCCGCTCAACACCCACGAACGGGAACGGATCACCGACGAACTCGTCGACGAACTGATGGGCTTCGGGCCGCTTGAACCTCTGCTTGCCGACGACACGATCGCCGATATTCTCGTCAACACGCCGCATATGGTTTATGTCGAGCGTCGCGGCGTCATTGAAGAAACCAATGTCAAGTTCAAGGACGACGCGCATCTCCTGCGAATCATCGATCGCATCGTCGTCAAAGTCGGGCGGCGGGTCGATGAAGGAACGCCGCTGGTCGACGCTCGTCTGCCCGACGGCAGCCGCGTCAATGCCGTCATTCCTCCGGTCGCTCTTGACGGGCCGCTGCTCTCGATCCGGAAATTCTCGCGCATTCCCTATGATCTCGACCGGCTCGTCGAAGTCGGGTCGATGACTAAATCATGCGCGGACGTCCTGAAGGGCGTCGTCAAGTGCCGTCTCAATTTGCTCATCTCGGGCGGCACCGGCACCGGCAAAACGACGCTGCTGAACGCCGTCTCGCGCTATATCGGCGACAAAGAGCGCATCGTCACCATCGAGGATGCAGCGGAATTGCAATTGCAGCAGCGCCACGTCTGCCGCATGGAGACGCGACCGACCAACATCGAGGGACGGGGCGAAATTACGCAGCGCGACCTTGTCAAGAACGCGCTCCGCATGCGGCCGGATCGGATCATCGTCGGCGAGGTCAGGGGCGGTGAGGCCTTCGACATGATGCAGGCGATGAACACCGGCCATGACGGTTCGATCACGACCGTCCACGCCAATACGCCGCGAGACGCGCTTTCGCGCCTTGAGCAGATGGTGTCGATGGCCAACCTCGACATCCCGACGCGCGCCATCCGCAACCAGATCGCGTCGGCGCTCGACGTCGTCGTCCAGATCAAACGTTTCGCCGACGGCGTGCGCCGCGTCGTATCGGTGCAGGAAATCACCGGCATGGAAGGCGAGGTCGTCACCATGCAGGAGATTTTCCGCTTCAAGCAGGAACATATCGACAATGACGGCAAGGTCATCGGCCGCTTTGAAGCGACTGGCGTCCGGCCGCATTTCTACGAAACCTTCCTTGCAAACGGGCTTGACGCGCCGGAACTCTTCGCTGCTGCGCAGGGAGGACGGTCGTGAATCTGACGGCGGTCCAGATCGTCCAGGCGATCGCTTTCATCGCGGTCATTCTCGCCGTCGAAGGGATATTCCTTCTCTTTCGCAGCACGGGTCGTCGCGCAAAGGCGGTGAATCGGCGCATGGGGATCGCGGCGGCCCGCAATGAGCGCGTTCTCAATCCGGAGCTGTTCCGAAAACAGGTTGAGGGCGGCGCGTTTTCGTCGCTGCTGAGCGGCGCACTGCCGGGATTCAATCGTCTTGTCTGGCGCTCCGCCGTCTCGCTGACGCCCGCGCAATACTTCGCGATGATGAGCGCGATCGCGGCGGTTGTCGCATTGCTCGCCGTTTCGGCGTTTCGTGCGCCGATGCTGAGCGTCGCGACATTTGCCGGCGTGTTTGGTTTTTGGGCGCCGTATTTGGCGCTGAAAATCCTCGCCGGCCAGCGGGAGAAGAAATTCGGCGAGCAATTGCCGACGTCGATCGACATCATGGTGCGCGGCCTGCAGGCGGGCCATCCTGTTCCGGTCGCGATCGAAATGGTCGCGCGCGAAATCGAGGATCCGATCGGCTCGGAGTTCGGCCATGCGCTTGATGAAATGAATTACGGGCTGGAGCGCGGCGTCGCCTTGAGGAACATTTCGACGCGTTTTGCAAGCCCGGAATTTCGTTTCCTTGTGTCGTCGATCGAAATGCAAAAGGAGACCGGCGGCAATCTCGCAGAGATTCTCAGCAATCTTTCCAAGGTCATCCGCGAGCGCTCAACGATGCGCAAGAAAATTTCCGCGATGTCTGCGGAGGGGCGAATGACTTGCTTTATTGTCGGCGGGCTTCCCTTCGCGCTGGTGCTGGCGATCAGCGCGTTGAATCCCGCGTTTTTTACGGACGTCATCGGCGACAAGCTTTTCTGGCCGATGATCGGCGCCGGCTTCGTCATGTGGGTTATCGGGATCATGTGGATATGGCGCATGGTCAATTTCAAATTCTGACGCTTGGGAGCGGGCAGTCGATGTTGGAAATTCTGATCCTCGGCGCGGTCTTTGCGGCTGTGGTCCTCGTTGTCTTCGGCATATTCGGCCTGTCGCGCCGCGATCCGGCGTTAAACCGCATGGCGGGCGCGGGCGCAGCCGCAGCCGCGACGGGCTCGATTTTCTACGAAAAGAAGAAATCGAAGATTCTCGATCTCCTGGAGCCCGTGCAAAGGCAGCTCGCGCAGAGCGACCAGAAACAGGTCGGCGTCGTCAAGGCGCGCCTCATCCAGGCGGGTTATTATCACCCGTCGAGCGTCGAGATCTACTATACGACTCGCTTTGTCCTGGCGATCGCGCTCGCCGCTTTAGCGTCGCTGGCGATTATGTTCTTCCTGCCGCCGATGGGCTCGACGAACGCGCTGCTGCTTGTCCTCGGCGGCGCGACCATCGGGTACTATTTTCCGATGGCGGTTCTTCATTTCCGGATCAAGGGCCGGCAATTGGCGTTCAAGAACGGCATGCCAGACGCGATGGACATGATACTCGTCGGCGTCGAGGCGGGCCTTTCGCTGCCGGCATCCATCAAGCATCTTTGCGAGGAATTCGCCGACGCGCACCCGATCATCGCCGAGCAGTTCCGGATTGTGATGCTGGAATTCCAGGCGGGCAAAAGCCGCCCGGACGCGCTCGCCTCGCTCGCCAAACGCATGGACGTGCAGGAAGCGCGGATTTTTTCAACGATGATCGCCCAGTCAGAGACGCTTGGCACGAGCCTCGCAACAACCTTGCGCGTGCTGGCGGACGACATGAGGCGGGACAGAATGCTCAAAGCGGAGCAACGCGCGGCGGAATTGCCGGTCAAGATGGCGATTCCGCTCGTGCTATGCATCTTCCCGGCGCTGTTTTCCGTCATCATGACGCCGCTGATGATCCGCATCATCAGGACGCTGATCACGGTCGGCACATGAGGAGTAATTCGGCAATGTCAATTGGCGCTGAAATTCTGGAGAATCTGATTTCGTCGCGCGCTGCGAGAACCGCCGCGGCGGCGATTCTTTGCGCGGCGGCCAACGGCTGCGCCTCCCTGAAACACATGACCAACGACTTCGAGGCGAAATGGGATGATCCCAAATCGATCCTCGCGGAAATGGACAAGACTGCTCCCGGGACGCGCGCGGCGGATTCCTCGGCGGACGCCATGGCGGCGTTTAACGCCAGCGATTGCGCGAAAAAGTTCGACCTCTTGAATACGGGCGGAGACAAGGAGACTCTGCCGGCGCGCCGACTCGCTGCGGGCGAGTGCCTGCTCGACGCCGGAAAGGACGCGGAGGCCGCCGGCTATTTCGCGCTCATTGTCGAAGAAGGACCGAATGCGGCTGCCTCGCAAGGCGCCGGCGTCGCGCTGGTGCGTCTTGGACGGCATGACGAGGCGGCAAACGCGCTTCAGGCCGCGATCGATCTTGACCCGGCGCTGTGGCGGGCCTGGAACGCATTCGGCGTCGCGCGCGATTATCAGGGTTTGAAAGAAGAAGCCTGGATCGCGTTTCGCAAGGCCGCCGAACTCAATCCCGGCGACGGCGCCGCGCTCAACAATCTCGGGGTTTCGCAATTGAAGGCCGGCCTCACCGCCGACGCGATCGCGTCGTTCAAACAGGCGCTCGAGCGCGACGGCGCGCGCGAGGCCGCCGAAGCCAATCTACGCCTCGCCTATGCGATGGACGGCGATTATGGGAGCGCTGTGAAGGCGTTGCCGGATGATCGCCGCGCGATTGCGCTCAACAACGCCGGTGTCGCCGCCGCCTCGCGAGGCGACGCGGTCGAAGCCAGACGCCTTTTCACCAAAGCGCTCGATGAGAGCCCGCATTTCTACGCAAAGGCCTACAACAACCTTTCCGTTTTGCTTGAATAGGGCGGGGAGCGCCGGTGATTGACAGCGTTTTCGATTGGCGATGGATGTTGTTCGTTCTGCTCGGAGCGGCGGCGGTTGGCGACATCCGATCCTATCGAATTCCAAACATCATTCCGGTCGGCGTCATCATCGCGCTTGTAGTAGCTCTCGTAGCATCCTCGGCGCCGGCTGAAGACTACGCCGCCGCCTCGGCGTCTGGCCTCATCGGCCTTGGCGTTGGCTATGCGTTCTTTCGATTTGGCCTGATGGGCGGCGGAGACGGCAAACTCTTCGCCGCCGCCGCCGCCTGGTTCAACGCCGGTGCGTTGTTGAGCGTCGGGTTTTTTGTGTCGCTCGCAGGGATCGCGGTCGCGCTAGCGGCGCTCGCCGCGCGCTCGCTTCGGCCGGCGACGCCAACGACCGCCGGCGGGGGCGCTATGAAATCCTTGTTGAAAACGCGGATTCCTTACGGAGTCGCGATCGCCGCCGGCGTCGCCATCGCGACGTCGTCGCCGCCGTTAATTTAGGCGCGGGAGGGTCGCATGGCGGGACCGCAGGCGAAATTTCTGGATCGCGCCGAACAGGTCGCGGCGCTGATATTTTATGCATTTCTTGTCTATCACAACTGGCCGGAAAACCTGTCGGCGGGCGCAATGGCGCCGGCTCTCATCTTGTTGTCGGAAGGCGCGATCGTCCTCTTTCTGGTGATCAGGCGCCCGACGGAGGGCATATCGTTGCGCGTCAAGGACTGGATAGTCGCGATCGCCGGCACGGTCGCGCCGCTTCTGGTCGTGAAGACCCAGGAACCGTCGCATGTCGCCGTCGGCGCGACGCTTCTGCTGATCGGGATGTTCATTCAAATTTCCGCCAAGCTGAGCCTGAGGCGAAGTTTCGGGCTCGTCGCCGCCAATCGCGGCGTCAAGACCGGCGGCGCCTACCGCTATGTGCGCCATCCGATGTATCTCGGCTACATGATTTCCCATGTCGGATTTCTTCTGATGTCGCCGACGTTGTGGAATGTCGCTGTTTACGCCGTCGGCTGGTCCTGCCTGATCTTGCGGGTCGCGTTCGAGGAGCGCCTCCTCTCTGGCGACGCCGCCTATCAGGCGTTCAAACGGAAAGTTCCGTTCCGCCTGATCCCCGGCGTCTATTAGGCGACTGTGTTGGGGAGTGGAATCTCCGGCGACGGCCCGGTACATGCGGGTCTCGCGCAGGAGTTCGCCCATGCCCATCTTCCAGTCCGAGATCGACATCCGCTCAGAACAATTCGCGGTCAATCGCGCGGCGCATCTGCGGCTGATCGAGGAATTCCGGGGTCTTGAACGCAAGATCGTCGAAACGTCGGCGCGGTCGCGGGTGAAATTTGAAAAGCGCGGACAGCTTTTGCCGCGCGACCGCCTTTCGCAGGTGCTGGACCGCGGTGCGCCGTTTCTGGAGCTGTCGACGCTTTGCGGCTTCAAGATGCATGACGATGACGGCGATCATAATATTTCGGGCGGCGGCGGAATTGCCGGCATAGGCTTCATTTCCGGCGCACGCTGCCTCGTCACAGCGTCGGATTCCGGCATCAAAGGCGGCGCGGCGACGCCGATGGGCGTGCAGAAGGCGCTGCGCGCGCAAGAGATCGCGCTGAAACAAAAGCTTCCCGTCGTCCAACTGATCGAGAGCGCCGGCGCCAATCTCTTCCGGCAGTCCGACATGTTTGTGCCAGGGGGCCAGACCTTCGCCAATCTCGCGCGTCTCTCCGCCGCCGGATGCCCCGTCATTTCTATCGTGCACGGATCGTCGACGGCGGGCGGCGCCTACCAGACAGGGCTTTCAGATTACGTCATCGTCGTGCGCGGGCGCTCCAAGGTTTTTCTCGCCGGGCCGCCGCTCTTGAAGGCCGCGACCGGCGAGGTCGCGACCGATGAGGACCTTGGCGGCGCGGAGATGCATTATCACGTCTCCGGCACGGCCGAGTACATGGCGGAGACGGACGCCGACGGGCTTCGCATCGCAAGAGAAATCATCGCTAAGCTTCAATGGAACAGGTCCGCGGAAGACCGGCGCCGCAGTTTCCGCGAGCCGCTCTACGATCCTGAGGAGATTCTGGGCGTCACGCCGGCCGACTACAAGACGCCCTATGACGTGCGCGAGAACATCGCCCGAATTGTCGATGGGTCAGACTTCCTTGGTTTCAAGGACGGGTATGGCGCGGCGACAGTCTGCGTCCATGCGGAGATCGCGGGCCACGCCGTCGGCATCATTTCCAATAACGGGCCAATCGACGCAGATGGCGCCGCAAAGGCGGCGCAGTTCATTCAGCTTCAATGTCAGGCTGGAACGCCCGTCGTCTTCCTGCAGAACACTACCGGCTTTCTTGTCGGGACGGACGCCGAACAGCGCGGCATCGTCAAGCATGGTTCGAAAATGATCCAGGCGGTGACGAACATGACAGTGCCCAAAATCACGCTCCATATCGGCGCGTCTTTTGGGGCTGGCAATTACGGCATGTGCGGGCGCGCCTTCGACCCTGCGTTCATCTTCGCCTGGCCCAACAACCGCGTCGCTGTGATGGGCGGCGAACAGGCGGCGAAAACCATGCGCATCGTCGGCGAGGAAGGAGCAAGAGCGCGCGGCGAGGAGCCGAACGCCGCCTATTTCGACGCTATGGCGAAGACCATCATCGACAAATATGATGAGGAGAGCCGGGCGCTTTTTGCGACGGCGCGGTTATGGGACGACGGGCTCATCGATCCGCGCGAGTCAAGAAAGCTCCTTGCTTTCTGCCTAGACACGGTCGCGGAAGCCCAACAACGTCGGCTGCGGCCGAATGTTTTCGGCGTTGCGAGGATGTGATGGCTGAGCTTCCAACCTTGACGGATATGCTTCTTGAGCAGCGTCAGTCGGCGCTTTTCGCGACATTCAATCGTCCACAATCCAAGAATGCGCTGAACGGGGCTATCGTCGACAGTCTCTTTCTGCTTTGCGACGCTCTCAAGAACAATGGCGCCGTCCGCGCGCTCGTCTTGCGGGGCGCCGGCGGCACATTTTGCGCAGGCGGAGACATCAAGGATTTCGCAATGCAAATGGCGGCGCCGGATCCTGCGCCAAGCGAACCAGACCCAGTCGAAAAAGGCAACCGTCGATTCGGCGAACTGCTATTAAAGCTCGACGCTCTGCCTCAGGTCGTCGTCAGCGTCATTGAGGGCGCGGCGTTCGGCGGCGCGATGGGCTTCATCGCCGTCTCGGATGTCGCCATCGCCGCGAGCGATGCGAAATTTTCGTTGTCGGAGACGACGCTCGGCCTGCCGCCTGCGCAGATTGGTCCCTTCGCCGTCAGGAAGATCGGGCTCTTCAATGCGCGGCGCCTTGCGCTTACCGGCGCGCGCTTTGGAGCGGAGGAAGGGCTCCGCGCCGGCCTCATCGACAAAATCGTCGCGCCGCCGGACATCGAAAAGGCGCTGGCGACGACGCTCAGCGACATCGGCCGCTGCGAGCCGACGGCGATCGCGGCGACGAAGCGCCTCTTCAACAGAGCGGCCCGGGCCGTCGATCCTGCTGAACTTGATGACGCGGCGAAAGACTTCGCGCGCTGTCTGCGCGCGGCAGGGCGCCAGGGCGCTGCGGCATTTGCGCGAAAAGAAAAGCCGGGCTGGGTCGAGGAGTATACGGAGCGTTTAGACGCGTGACGATTGAGTGTAGGCGCATCGACATACATGATCAGCTATTTCAGCAGGAGCTCGATTTGCGCGACAGCGTCCTGCGCCGGCCGCTCGGCCGCGTTTCATCGTGCGACGAGCAAGCGCACGACAATGACGGGAATCATTTCGTGGCGATAAGAGGCCGAGAAGTTCTCGGCTGCCCCGGTCTTTACATTAAATGGCCATGCGTCGCCCTATTGCGCCTTATGGCGGTGCGTGAAAGTGAACGGGGCAGGGGCGTCGGCTCACAGCTTGTCGCCTTCGCGGTGGAATGGGCGATTGCGAATCGCTTCGGCGAGTTCGAAGGCGAGGTGCGCGTCGCGGCGGCCAAATTCTACGAACGTTGCCGTTTCAGGGCTGAGGGCGCGGAATATGTTCGCCATGGCGTGCCGCATCTCAAGATGCGTTGGAAGATCAGGAGCGAGATGTGAAACCGAAGTTTCTCACGCTTGAGGCGCGAAGGATTTCAGCCATTGGCCGTCGAGCGGCGGCGGCGTCGGGCCTGGGGTCATAAAGGCGTTGATGGAACGGCTGCCGATCCATTGCGACAACACCCACTTTTCGCCCTTCGTGGGCGGCAAGCCTGCGTGCATGCTCATCGGATCTGGTGCTCCCGCCTCGTCAACGCTGAAGAAAAGCAGCGCATCGCCCTTTCGCCCCTTGTAGCGAAAACCGGCGTGCGGGAAGTCAGTCTCTCCGCCGACATAGTTGTCGCTGAGATAAAGAAGGAACGTCGCATAACGCTGGCCGCGCTGCGCAATTGCGTCGGAAAGGGCGGGAACGGAGGGATCGAAATAATCCGTATGGGGTGCGAAGGTCTGTCCCGGCAGGTAATGCAAGAGTTTTGTCACTTCGCAAAACTCCGGTGCGACGCGCAGGGCCGCCGCAATGCGGTTGCGTATCAGGCACATTGGGAGGTCCGACGATTTCAGCATGAAGCCTGCTTCGCTGTTCGTCCGCGTTTCGGCGACCATGGCGTCAGCGACGCCCCGATAGACCTTCGCGCGCTCAAGATCCATGCAGAGCCGGCCGATAATCCAATCGCATTCGTCAGCCGATGCGAACGCATCGTATGCAAGAGCGCGGGGTCGGGCGAAGATCGGTCGCGGCGCGGGCGAGGTGAGCCATGCGGGAAGGTCGACGCTCCGACGCAAATCGCGCCAGTCGTCTCCGTCACTTCGCGCCAGGAACCGCATTTCCGCCTGCGCCGGCGCCCACCCCTGTTCCGCGCTGCGAACCAAATAATCGAGTCCGAGCGCCATGTCGCGCTTTTGCATCACGCCCCAGGCGGCAAGCCGCGCGGCTAGGGCCATCGCTTCACCGCTCCCGCGTCTTGCGGCTTCCAACAAATGTCCGATTCCGTGTTGCGGCGACGGCGGCGCGCCCTCGCCAAACAGCAGGCGTTTGCCGAGCAGGGTCATTGCGCCGACATCCCCGGTCTGGGCGCGCACGTGCAAGGTTTGAACATCGTCAGACATGCGCAACATGCTAGGCGCAACAATGCTCGCAGGCTAGACCTAGGCGCTTCTGACGACGGCGGTTCAGCATCGCCGCCGCTGGGAACGGCCGGGGCCAGATGCAAGGAGAATGTGTGCGTCAGATCCGAAAAGTCCTGATCGCAAATCGCGGTGAGATCGCCGTTCGCATCATGAAGACTGCGCGGGCGCGGGGCGTCGCGACGGCCGCGGTCTTCTCGGATGCCGACGCAAACGCTTTTCATGTCCGCTATGCCGATGAAGCGATCAGGATCGGTCCCGCGGAGGCGTCGCAAAGCTATCTTCGGATCGACGCGATCATCGAGGCGGCCAAGAAGACGGGCGCCGACGCGATCCACCCAGGTTACGGGTTCTTGTCCGAGCGCGCCGCCTTCGCAAAAGCGTGCGAGGCGAACGGCTTGACTTTCATCGGCCCGCCCGCGTCCGCGATCGCGGCGATGGGCGACAAGGCGGAATCAAAGCGCCGGATGATTGCCGCTGGCGTTCCCTGCATTCCGGGTTATCAGGATGAAGACCAGTCGGACGCCCGCCTTGCAGAGGAGGTCCAGCGCATCGGCTTTCCGGTGATGCTGAAAGCCTCGGCCGGCGGCGGCGGGCGCGGCCAACGCATCGTCCACAAGACCGAAGACTTGCAGGACGCGATCGCATCGGCGCGGCGGGAGAGCGAGAGCGCCTTCGGCGATGGTCGCCTCATCATCGAGAAAGCGGTCGTCGGCGCCCGCCATGTCGAAATTCAGGTGATGGCGGACACGCACGGGAACTGCCTCTATCTCGGCGAGCGCGACTGCTCGCTGCAGCGCCGTCGCCAGAAGGTGATCGAGGAAGCGCCGTCGCCGGCGATCACGCCTGAGATCCGAAAGCGCATGGGCGAGGCGGCGGTCGAAGCGGCGCGCGCCGTCAGCTATCGCAACGCCGGAACGGTCGAGTTTCTGTTCGATCCGAAGTCGAAGGAATTTTATTTCCTTGAGATGAACACGAGACTCCAGGTCGAGCACCCGGTGACGGAAATGGTCACGGGGCTCGATCTTGTATCGATGCAGTTTGACATGGCCGAAGGAAAACCCCTGGCGTTCGCGCAGCACGACGTCCTGATCGAAGGGTGGGCGATCGAAGCGCGCCTCTACGCCGAAGATCCATCAGCGGGGTTTCTGCCGCATTCCGGAATGATTGCGGTTTGGCGCGCGCCGTCGACGGCGCGCGTCGATAGCGGCATTGAAGAAGGCGATCTTGTCACGACCTACTATGATCCGATGCTTGCCAAAATTGTCGCACATGGGTCGACGCGCGACGAAGCGCGATCAAGGCTCGCTTCTGCGCTGCGGGAGACGGTGCTCCTTGGCGTCGGCAATAACCGTGATTTTCTGATCGAGTTGCTGGAAGACGGAGCTTTCGCGAAAGGGGAAGCCGCAACCGATTACATCGAGGCGAATCTCGAAAGGCTGACGAAACGAAAGCCGCCTTGCGGCGATGCGGCGCTTGCGCTCGCGGCGGCGGCGCTGGTCGACGAGCCGTTCGGCGCCTTGCTGACCGGCTGGAATTCGCGCGGGCGCTCGTCCTTCCCGGTGTCGCTGGCGCTCAGCGACGGCGAGATCGTTAGGGCCGACGCCGTCATTTCCGGCAAGCGCCTCGATGTCGTGCGCGGCGCCGAAACCTCCTCTATTGAGATTATTTCGAAGACTGACGATGAAATCCGCTTTGTCTCCATCGGCCGCGCCGGCCGAGCGCATTACGCGCGCGACTTCCGCACGATCGACCTTGACGGCGGCGGCGCCATGGAGCGCTATTTCGATTTCGCGCTTGCGCCGGCGGAAGAGGGAGGCGCCGGGGCCGATAGCGTGAAGGCGCCGATGGCGGGCGCAGTGACGTCGGTGGGGGTCAAAGCGGGCGACGCCGTCGTCAAAGGGCGGACGCTCGCGACGATCGAGGCGATGAAGATGGAGCACCAGCTGAAGGCGCCGCGCGACGGCGTCGTTGCGGAAGTGCTGGCGAAGCCAGGCGATCAGGTCGCCATTCGGGCGAAAATTGTCGTGCTGAAATCAGAGGGCTAGGTCATGCCGAACAAAGCGATCATCACTTGCGCATTGACGGGCGTTCTGACGAACCCCAAGCAGCACCCGGTTCCGGTGACGCCGGGCGAAATGGCAGCCGAGGCGCGGCGCGCTTTCGAGGCGGGCGCCTCGATCATGCATGTCCATTACCGCGACCAGCGGGAGGGGATGGGCCATTTGCCGACTTGGGACCCGGCGATCTGCACAGAGATCAACGAGGCGATCCGCGCGGCCTGTCCCGGCGTTATCATCAACATGACGACCGGCGTTGTCGGGTCCGATTACGGCTATGTGCTCGACTATCTTCGCGCCTGCCGGCCGGAGATGGCGGCCTGCAACGCCGGGACCTTGAATTATCTGAAAACAAAGAGCGACGGCTCCTGGGCCTGGCCGCCGATGACCTTTGACAACCCGGTATCGAAAGTGACGGATTTCATCAATGTGATGAAGGCGATCGGCACATTGCCGGAATTTGAATGCTTCGATGTCGGCATCGTTCGCTCGGTCGGACTCTATCTTGAGAACGGCATGACCGGTCACGCCGACTATAATTTCGTGATGGGAGTCGCCTCCGGCATGCCGGCCGATCCCGAGCTTCTGCCGCTGCTCATCAAATACAAGAAGCCGGATTGCCCCTGGCAGGCGACGGTGATCGGGCGCGAAGACGTCTGGACGGTGCACCGCCGCGCCGCGGAACTCGGCGGCAATCTCCGCACCGGGCTAGAAGACTGTTTCTACCTTCCTGACGGAACAAAGGCGTCGTCGAACGGCGTCATGATCACTGCGCTTGCGCAATACGCCAAAGACGCCGGCCGCGCTGTAGCATCGCCTGCCGAAGCGCGGAAAATTTTCGGACTCTCCTGAAGCAAGGCCCATGCGCGCGCCGCTGATCAGGCATGTTGATACGCCCTGCGCGGCCGTCACTCGAATCGATATCGAGATCGACAGGCCGTCGCTTTCGGCGCTGTCGCTTCGTTTCATTGTGACGGGCGCGATCGGTTCCCTGAAAATTCCGGGAGAAGCGGCGCCGTCGCGCAAGGACGAACTCTGGCGGCGCACCTGTTTTGAGGCGTTTGTGCGCGGCGGGAACGCAGAGGCCTATTATGAATTCAATTTTTCGCCGTCGACGGAATGGGCGGCGTACCGATTTGACCGTTACCGCGAAGGGATGGCGAACGCTGATTCGGTCGACCAGGTTCCAATTGAAAATGTCGCCGGCGCCGCCCGATATGAGCTCACGGCGCGAATCGACCCTCTCGCGCTTGATGGTCTCGACGGCGAGCGGTTTCAATTCGGCCTTTCCGCGGTCATCGAAGCGGCGGACGGCGGCAAATCCTATTGGGCTCTCGCGCACCCGCCCGGCAAGCCCGATTTCCACCGCCAAGATTGCTTTACGCTCGAAATCGCCCGAAACACGCGGACATGAAATTCGGCATCGATCGCCTCATTGGGGAACCCGCCTTGCGCGCGCCGCTGAAGGGCAGGCGCATCGCGCTCCTCGCGCATCCGGCGTCGGTCACGAAGAACTTTACGCATTCGCTCGATGCGCTCGCTGCGACCGGCGACGTCAAATTGTCCGCCGCATTCGGACCGCAACACGGGCTGCGCGGCGACAAGCAGGACAACATGATCGAGTCGCCGGATTTCAACGATCCCGTTCACGGAATTCCCGTGTTCAGCCTTTACGGCGAGGTGCGCCGCCCGACCGATCAGATGATGGCGTCGTTCGACGTTCTTCTTGTCGATCTTCAGGACCTTGGTTGCCGTATCTACACGTTCATCACGACATTGCGATATGTTCTCGAAGCGGCGTCGAAACACAGAAAGTCCGTTTGGGTGCTCGATCGCCCCAATCCGGTCGGCCGCCCGGTCGAAGGTCTGAAATTGCGCCCGGGCTGGGAAAGCTTCGTCGGCGCGGGTCCGATGCCGATGCGTCACGGGCTGACGCTCGGCGAACTTGGCGGCTGGTTCATCAAGCTATTAAAGCTCGATATCGATTATTGTGTCATCAAGATGCAAGGCTGGTCGCCGGCTGCGGCGCCGGGTTTCGGCTGGCCGATCGGCGAGCGGACCTGGATCAATCCAAGCCCGAATGCGCCGAATCTTTTCATGGCGCGCGCCTATGCCGGCACCGTGATGGTCGAAGGCGCGACGATATCGGAAGGGCGCGGAACGACGCGTCCGCTTGAACTTTTCGGCGCGCCCGATATCGATGCGAAGAGCGTGATCGCCGAAATGCGCAGCATCGCGCCCGACTGGCTGAAAGGCGCGGCGCTCCGCGATTGCTGGTTCGAGCCGACCTTTCACAAACATGTCGGCAAGCTCTGCAGCGGCGTCCATATCCACACAGAAGACGGCGCCTATGATCACGCGGCGTTCAGGCCCTGGCGCGTACAGGCGCTCGCCTTCAAGGCGATAAGGCGGCTCTATCCCAATTACCCGCTCTGGCGCGATTTTCCGTATGAATATGAACACGGAAAACTCGCGATCGACGTCATCAATGGCGGACCCGCTCTTCGCGAATGGGTTGACGATCCGACATCGAAACCGGCCGATCTCGACGCGCTGGCGATTCCTGAAGAGCGGTCATGGGCCGATGAGCGGGAGGCGTTCCTGCTTTATTGAACGCGCTACCGGTCAAAACCCCGATCTTCGTCGCCGTCGCGGCGGACGCGGCGCAGGCCGTCGAGAATTTCGCGGTAGAAATTGAGGATGCGGCCGTTTTCAGAATCGGCGACCGCGACATAGGCGCCGTCGAGCGGTTCGCGCGGGAGGTCCGCATGCGCGGCGGTCATGAAATTTTTCCAGATCTTCGCCGGGATCGTGCCGCCGGTCACCTTGTCCATCGGCTGGAAATTGTCGTTGCCGACCCATACGCCTGCCGTCATCTGGGCCGTGTATCCGATGAACCAGGCGTCGCGCCAATCATTGGTCGTGCCGGTTTTTCCCGCAGCCTGCCGTGGGTAGAGATTAGCGGAGCGTCCGGTCCCGGCGGCGAGCACGTGAAATAGCACGTGCGTGATGTTCTTCGCGACTTCCTTGCTGACAATTGGCGCGGGCGTTCTCTCATTGCGCCGAAAGAGCACCTTGCCGCGCCCGTCCGCGATCTCGGTGATCGCGTAGGGCCTAACGGCTGCGCCACCGACCGAAAACGGAATATAGGCGGCGGTCAGTTCCTCCAGCGTCGCTGAAAATCCGCCGAGCGCGATGCCGGCTTCCTTGCTGGGAATCTCTGACGAGATGCCGAGCCGGCGCGCCATCTCGATCACTTTCTGGCGGCCGATTTTTTCCGAGACCTGCACCGCGATAGTGTTGATCGACTTGGCGACGGCTTCGGTGATGCGCAGCGAGCCGTGGAATTTCTCGTCGTAATTGGTCGGCTTCCAGCCGGCGATGTCGATCGGCTGGTCGACGAAGCGCGTTGAAGGCGTCATGCCGTTCTCGAATGCGGCGGCGTAGACGATCGGTTTGAAGGCCGAGCCTGGCTGGCGCTTGGCCTGCGTCGCGCGGTTGAACTGGCTCTCAACATAATTGCGACCGCCGACCATGGCGCGAACGGCGCCGTCATTGTCATAGCCGATGAGCGCGCTCTCAAGAGCGCCGGCGACCTTGGCCTCGACGGTGAGGACGTCGTCGACGGCGGCTTCCGCATCACGCTGCAGTTTCTGGTCGAGCGTCGTCCGGACGACGATGTCATAGGCGTCCGGCCCGGCGAGCACGCGAGCCTTCTCGGCGACATAATCGAAGAACCAGCCGAGATTGCGATTTTCGCCGCTGGCCGCAATCACCGGCGGGCGCCGGCGCGCTTCGCGCGCTTCGAACTCGGTGATGTCGCCGGTCTCGCGCATGTTGTCGATGACCTCGAAAGCGCGGTCTTGCGCGCCCAAGGGGTTTTGCGTCGGCGCGAGCGTCGAAGGCGCCTGCGGCAAACCGGCGAGAAGCGCGGCTTCGCTGAGGCTCACATCGCGAGACGATTTGTTGAAATAAGTCTTCGCGGCGCTCTCAACGCCGTAGGCGCCGGCGCCGAAATAGATTCGGTTCAAGTAAAGCGACAGGATCTGGTCTTTCGAATACCGGCCCTCGAGCCAGAAGGCGAGCATCGCTTCCTTCGCCTTGCGGATATAGGTCTGCTCAGGGCTAAGGAAGAGGTTGCGCGCAAGCTGCTGGGTGATCGTCGAGCCGCCTTCGGTCCGCCGCCCCGCCGATTTCAAATTGGTCATGAACGCGCGCGCGGTTCCCTTCATGTCGACGCCGCGATGTTCGTAGAAGCGGCGATCTTCGGTCGCGAGAAACGCCTTGATGAGATAGGGCGGCAATTCGCCGACCGCGACCGCTTCGCCGTAGCGCGCGCCGCGCGCCGCGATCTCGCGCCCATTGCGGTCCTCAATGACGATCGCCGCAGTCCGGTTGACCGCCCAGAGATCGGCCCCTTCCTCAGGCCACGGAGCAATGAGGAGAAACGCAGCGCCAAGGCCGGCGATCGCGCCGAGATAACCGACTGACACGCACAGATAGCCGAATTCGCGGAGCAGCGGGCGGCGTTTTTTTTGTTTCTCGGGCGCGGGCGGGGAGGCGGGATCGGCTCGAGAGGGCGGTTGTGCGTCGTCGCCATCCTGGGGCGCCGGGTCTTCCCTTCTCAGCGGCGGCGACAACGCGCGCTTCTTCTTTTTGATCTCTTCGCCGCCTTTGTGTTTTTCGGCGTCGGCCGGCGCCGGCGCATTGCCGCCAAGCCGGCGCGCGACGATCGGCGGTTCCAAGGGTCGCGCAGAGGCCAGAGCGGGGGCGCTTTCAAGCGCCGAATCGTCCAGGCGCTCAACCCCCTCGAAGGGAATTTCGATCGCCGTCGGCGCTGACGCCTCCGGCTCGCCGGCCGTTGGCGGCGGTTCGACTCCCGCAGGCGTTGGCTTCGCGGGCGGCCTAGCCGCCTCGACGCGGCGCGGGGCGGGCAAGATCGACGGCGCCGTCTTCGGCAGCCCTTGCAAGCGGTCTGACAAGTCCTCCGCCGCTGCACGGAACTCGGCGGCGAGTCTTGCTGCTTCTTTTGCGGCCTCATCAGCGTTCTGGGGCGTCTTCGGGTCGTCGGACGAAGCGGACAAGGGGCGGGCTCCAGCGAATCAACAAACCCATAAGCCCATAGCATGGCCCTATTCAGGCCGGAACGAGGAAGAAATTAGGGCCCTCCCGTCGGGAGGGCCCGCAAGACGCTTCGTTATCGGCTGTCGGCGCCGCTCGACTGAGGCTCACCTCTTAACGATGACAATTTCGAGATATTCGCTCGGAACCACGAGGTCGTCGCCCTTGGATATGTTGAACTCGGCGAGCAGCGTGCGGATGTCGGTCTCAAGCGCCCTCTTGCCGCCGTTGTCGAGCGCTTCGAACGCCTTCAGCGTCGGCCCGTATGTTTCACGGAAAACCTCGAGCCAGTGATCGGCGTTTCTGTAGCGAAACATGAAATTCACCAGCGTCGTCCGGATCGCGGCGGCTTCCGCGCCAAACCACTCCTTCAGCCGGTCGCGATCGCCCCAGCGCGCCGGCGACGATAGTCCGGCCGGCGGCGGCAGGTGGCCTCCGATCACCTTGAACAGCCGCCCGATGAAGCCTTGAGGCGTCCAGTTCGCCATGCCGATGCGGCCGCCTCGACGAACGACGCGCAGCATTTCGTCGGCGGCGCGCGGCTGGTCGGGCGCGAACATCACGCCGAAAGTCGACGTGACGACGTCAAAGGATCCTGTCGCAAAGGGCAGTGCCTCGGCGTCCGCGACCTCGATCGTCATCGGCAGGCGTTCGGCTGCAGCGCGTTCGCGAGCGCGCTCCAGGAGCTCCGGCACATAGTCGGTCGCCGTCACATTGCACCAGCGCCGTGCGGCGGCGAGCGCCGCATTGCCGCTGCCGGCGGCGACATCAAGGACGCGTTCTCCAGCCCTGAGGTCAAGCGCTTCGCAAAGCGTCTCGCCGACAATCTGCAAGGTTCCCCCGATGACTGAAAAGTCTCCTGAGGCCCAGGTTTTCTGCTGGCGGGCTTTGATGGCGGCGAAGGGCGGGTCTTCGCGGGCGGCAAGGGCGGTTTTCATAGTGTTGTCCTTTCGTTAGTGCGGTTTTGCGCGTTGTCGCCGTCGCCGGCTTTCGGGATTTCCACTTTCGCCTGCGGCGGGGTAGGCTGGCTGTTGTCATCTAGATCGGCGCCAATTAGCCGGGCGACGCCAGAGCCGCCATGATCGCCCCGCCGAAGGATATGACTGAACGTCCGCGGGAGACGGAAACGCTCTGTTATGATTGATGACGCCCTTTCAGACGTCCTGCGCGCAGTGCGCCTCAAGGGCGCCGTCTTCTTCGACGTCGACGCCGGCGCCCCGTGGGCGGCCGAAGCGCCGGCGGCCTGCGTCGTCGGTCCGAGCATCATGCCGGGCGTCGATCATGTCATCGAATATCATGTTGTCGCCAAGGGCGAATGTTTTGCGACGCTTCTCGGCGGCGCGGGCGAAACCGTACGGCTCGAGGCGGGCGACATCGTCGCCTTCCCGCAGGGCGATCCGCATGTCATGTCGTCGAAACCCGGCATGCGCGCCGAGCCCGACATTGAATCGCATTGCGCGCCGCGCCCCGGCGGGCTGCCCATTCCGATCAGGGTCGGCGACGGCGACGTGCGCGCGCGCCTGATGTGCGGGTTTCTCGGTTGCGACGCCCGCCCTTTCAATCCGCTGATCAGCGCGCTGCCCTGGATGATCCGTATCCAAAGCAATGGCGACGAAGAATGGATGCAGCGTCTTCTGATGTTCGCCAAAATGGAATCGGCTGAAAGGCGCGCCGGCGGCGCGTCGATGCTCGCAAGGCTCGGCGAGATCATGTTCATCGATCTCGTGCGCCGGCACCTTGTGGGCCTCACGGCGGAGGACGCGAACTGGCTCGCGGGGCTGAAAGACCGCCAGATCGGCAAGGCGCTCAATGTGTTGCATGCGGCGCCGGGCGAGGACTGGACGCTGGAGCGCCTCGCCAAAGAGACGGGGATGTCGCGCTCCACGCTGGCTGAACGCTTCACGCATTATGTCGGGCGCCCGCCGATGCAGTATCTGACGCTCTGGCGGATGCAGCTAGCGTCGGAAATGCTTATCGACGGCGACGCCTCGATGGCTCAGATTGCTTCGCGCATCGGTTATGAATCGGAGGCTGCGTTCAGCAGGGCGTTCAAGCGAACCGCCGGAGTCGCGCCAGGCGAGTGGCGCGACGCGAGGGCGTCCTGGAATCGACTATTGTAACGATTTAATCGAGCGGCTTCACCTTGAAGCGCTGACCGGCGATCGAGGCTTCCGCCATCGCGCCGCCCTTGTCGAGCAAAAACACGGCGACGCCTTCATCCCAATTGGTCGCGGCGCCGGCTCCGGATTTCGAGATGACCGCCGCAGCCTGCGCGCTGAACTCGAACTCCCCGTCGACAAACGAATCATAAGCGAGCTTGTCGCGGAAGAAGACGATCTCTGAATATTTCTTGCCGCCGAGTTGCGCGCCGATCGAGAACTCCGACACATAGGCCTTCATCGCCGCGCGGCCGCCCTGAAAGAGCAGACCCTTGCCGCGTGCGCCGCCGATGCCGGCGCCGCCTTTGGTGACGCTGGGGAAGACAGCGTATCCGTAGGCTTCGTCAAAATAGGTTGCAAGCGTCGGATCATTTTCGCGGAAAGCGGTGATCGCTTCTGCCGCCTCGGCGTGGCGTTCTGATTTTTCCGCCTCTTCCGTGCGCGGATCCCATTTCTCCGCGCGCGCGGGACTGGTGACGGCGGCGGTCGAGACGGCGGTCGCGCCAATCATGGCGGAAGCCAGCAAGCGTAAGGCGAACGGGCGCATTGGCGACTCCCCCGGATGTTGCGTTCGCGCTCATCTGGGGGAAAGACGGCGCGGCAGCAAGTTACATTCGCCGCAATTCGCGCACGTTTCGTCGACGCGCGAAATCGGGCGGCGGCGACTGGACAATTCTCCTCCACGCAATCAGCCTCGCCGGGTGCAATGGTCGCCGTCCAGCGGCCGCCTGCGTTACGCCTGGTCAGGAAATCGCGTCCAAAAGCCATGACGAGGATGGCGGAAAGCGGCAAGTATCCCTTGGCGACCCGCCCCGGGCGGGCGGGCTATCGCGCGACCGGAGACGACCATGCTGAAACGCCTTTTTCCAAAGACCATCGACAACAACTATCGCGGCAGCTGGCTCGCGCTCGTCTTTTTCCTGCCCGCGCTGGCGATGAAAACAATCATCGGCGTCAATATTTCCGGCCTTAACCCCTATGTCACCACCGCGCGCGTCTTGAAGTCGGCCGACGGAGTGCCGCTCGATCTGTGGCCGGCCGACGCCGTCGAACAGGTCGTCTTTTCGTCGGCGGCCTGGGGCGTCGTCATGCTGATTTTGTGCCTCCTCGCGGCGCTTGTTCTCATCCGCTATCGCGCCATGATCCCTCTCGTCGTCCTCTTCTTCTTTGTTGAGCAGGCGACCCGTAAGTGGATCGCGACGGCGATCTTCGGCGCGCCGCATCCGGCCGAGCCGCACGCCCTCGGCTTTTATATCAACTGGGCGTTTACGATCGCGCTCGGCGTCGCATTCGCCCTCTCGCTAGTCGGGCGGCGCGCCCGCGCATGAGCATTATTGAGGCGCGGACGGATAGGCGCGCCCTTGCCGCGCGTCGCGCGGGCTTGTTCCAGTCCATCGCTTGAAGGCGCGACTGAACGCGGCGGGATCAGAAAAGCCGAGGAGATAGGCCGTCTCGTTGACCGAAATCGCGCGCGCCGCGAGGTAGTCGAGCGCCATCTTCCGGCGGAGCCCATCGAGCAGCGCGTCGTAGCGGGCGCCTTCGTCCTTCAGCTTTCTGTACAAGGTCGGCGCGCTCATTTTCATCGCCGCGGCGACCGTCGACATGCGCGCGTCGCCCTTGTGCAGGATCGAAGCGAGGATGCGTTCGACTTCGTCCTTTGTCGACCGGGCGACGTTCAGCGACTTCAGCAGCCTGTCGGCGTGCGCGCTGAAAATGTTGAACGAATACCGGTTCGCCGTCGGAGGCTTGGCGGTCAGAAGGGCGGCGTCGAAGAGAATTGCATTGCGCGCGGCGTCAAACGTCGTCGGCGATTTTAGAACGCGCTCGTATTCGGCGGCGTACGCTGGCGCGGCGTGGGTCACCAAGACCGCCTTGAAGCAGGACGGCTCGCCGGGAAATTGCCGAAGGGCGTCGCAAATGAAGCGCGCGAACGTCGCTTCGGTGATCTCCGGAAAATCATTCGGACTCGGCCGGCGGTCCTCGAGCCAGACGCCGTCGCCGCCGGGCGCCAGCGCGAAGCGGTCAGGCCCGTCCGCTTCGACCTCCATCACGAGACGCGCGTAGCGGCGGAATTCCCGAATCGCTTCGCCCATCGTTTGCGAAGCCCTGATGATCAGGCCGACGATCGTGGTGTCGTAAAGGATCGGGCTCTCTCCGAAATGCAGGGCGAAAGCGGGATCGGCGCATTCCGCCGCCGCGGCTCGCATCAGGGATTTAAGAACGGCGAGGGCGATGCGGTTGTCTGGGTCGGCGAGCGCTTCAGGCGCGATTCCGGTGCGGCTGAGAAGCGCCTCCGACTCCGCGCCGCGCGACGCCGCGAACTCGACGAGGGTCTTCGCATAGCTCGCCGAGACGCTGGGTCCACGAGGCGTTTGCGCCTGCGGGCCGCATTGAACCCTGGTCGTCACGCTTCGATCCGTTCAAATATGTGTGCGCCGGACCGCGCGTCGCGCGGGCTTGCGCCCGTCCAGCGCTTGAAGGCGCGGCTGAACGCGGCGGGGTCGGAAAACCCGACGAGATAGGCGGTTTCGTTCACCGAGACCTTTCGGCCGGTCAGATAATGCATCGACATCCGCCGCCGCAAATCGTCGAGAATTTTTTCGAACGTCGCTTCTTCGGCTTTAAGCTTGCGGAACATGGTCTGGCGGCTCATGCCGAGTTTCGCCGCCATTTTCTCCATGCCGACATCGTCGGTGTGAAGCAGCGGCAACAGCTCCTTTTCAAGCCGTCCGCGAAGCGTCTTTGAAGATTGAAGCTCGTTCAGCAATTCTTCGGCGTGCTCGATGAGCACGCCGAAGACATAGCGGCTTTCCGGTTCGACCGGCAATGTCGGCCAGACCGGATTGAAGCGGATCGCGTTGCTCTTCGCGCTGAAGGTGACCGGCACGCGCCAGACGCGTTCGTATTCCGCGGCATAAGGGGGCGGCGCGTGCGTCACATGCGCTTCAAGCGCGAAGACGGCGTGCGGGAAGTTCCTGCGTGCGCCGCAAATGAAGCGCGACCACGTCGTTTCGGTGAGTTCGGGGAACGCGTTCGGATCAAGGCGGCGATCTTCGAGCCACAGTCCGCCGTCACGCGGAGCGATTTCAAATCGCGGGCCGTCGCCGACACCGTCGACCTCGATCACGAGTTTCGAATAGCGGTTCATCTGTTCGAGCGCCGCCGCCATGGTCGGCGCCGAATGCGCAATGAGCCCGACGACGGAATATTTCCTGAAATCGCTCTCTGCGCCGTATTCGAGCGCCAGCGCAGGGTTTTGCGTTTCATCGATCGCAGCGCGCATCAGCGCGACATATCGCGAATAGGGGACCCGGGCGTCCTGATCCTCAAGGTCGTCAGGCGCAATGCCCGACCGCGCGTGAAGCCGCGCGGCGTCGGCGCCCGCGGAAGCGGCGTAATCGAGCAACGCGCGCGCGAACCCCGCGCCGACGGTCGGCTCAGCCATGGGCCGCCTCGCGTCTCACGGCGGCGCGGCTGGCGATCATGCGGGTGAGCGGCGGCGCCATGGAGCGACCGGAAATTCTTTCATAACCCAACCTACCTGCGGGAAGGGCCGCCGCCCCGCAAGGGCCGGGGGGCTCGACTTGTCGCGCGCTTGAGGCCGCATGGCGCGAGCGGCCGCGGCGCATTAGGCCGGCGCTGACAGCCCGGATCATGTTTTTGACGGCGGTGGTCATGGCGCGCATCCGCGGCCGCTCGATAGGCTTCGGGCCTGTCCAATCATAAAGCCGGGCGGCGAACGCCCGCGAGGCGGTGCTGTGTCATTGTCGAAATCGGACCGCGAGCCGGCGCAGGGAACGCTGGCGGATCGCATTCTGACCGGCGCGGCGAGCCTCTGGTATGTGACGACCTTCGCCGGCCAGATGGTTTTCGTTTTCTACATCGCCGCCTTTTATGGCCCGACGACTCTGACCGGAAATTACGAGGGTTGGGACAGAAATCCGTTTCTTCGCAAAGGCTATGTCGCGGGCGATGAGACGGGCAATCTCGCCTTCGCCGTTCACGTCATGGTCGCGATTGCGGTCACCTTGGGCGGCATGTTGCAATTCCTGCCGCGGATTCGCGCCAAGGCGATCTCCTTTCATCGGTGGACCGGGCGCATCTTCATGCTCGGTTCGCTCGCGGCCGCCGTCTCTGGTTTCTACATGATCTGGTTTCGAGGCCCGATCGACGACTGGACGAACGCGATCGCGATCAGCCTCAACGGCGTCCTCATCGTCGCCTTCATGTTCCTCGCGCTCTGGAACGTTCTGGCGAAAAATATCGATGCGCACCGGCGCTGGGCGATGCGGCTCTTCATGGTCGCGAACGGCGTCTTCTTTCTGCGTCTCATCGTGTCGGCGTGGCTCGTCATCATGCAGAAAAGTCCCGGCGCGTTGTCTCACGCGTTTGAATTTGCAAGCTATCTCGCGCCGCTCGCGGTGCTCGAACTTTACTTGCGCGCACGGGATGGCGACGCCGTCGGCAAGATCGCGATGGCGCCCGTGCTCGCCGCCTTCGCATCGTTGACCGCTGTCGGCGTCTTCGGCTTCATCATGATATTCGTGCGGAAAGCGCTCGATGCGGCGTGACGAAGGATCGCCGCGGAAAGGTTCGACCATGACATCGCCTTCTCTCAATGCGCGCCTTGCGGGCTTCCTTTACCTGATCGTCGTCCTCGCCAGCAGCTACGCGCTGTTCTCGACGTCGTCGCTGATCGTCAGCGGCGACGTCGCGGCGACAGCCGCGAACATTCGCGCGTCCGAAATGACGTTTCGCCTGGCGTTTTCCGCCAATCTGCTGTCGGCCGTCTCTTATGTCGCCGTCGTCGCGATTCTGTTCACGCTACTTGAACCCGTGAGCCGGACATACTCGGCCGTCGCCGCTTTCACCGGGCTTGCGGGATGCGCGATGTCAGGCGCGAGCATGGTCAATCAGCTCGCCGTGCTTCACTATCTCGGCGACGCTGGCGCGCTCGCCGCCTTCGGGACGGCGGGCGTCGAATCGCTCGCCCGCGCGCATTTCCGCTTCGGCGGCCTGGCGAACTCGATCAACCTTGTCTTCTTCGGCCTTTATTGCGTGACGCTCGGCCTGCTCATTTTGGGCGCGCGGTTTATGCCGAGGATTTTCGGCGCCTTGCTCGTCATCGGCGGCTTCGCCTGGCTCGCCGGCTCCTTCACCCAGTTCCGGCAGCTTCCTTTCGCGGCCGAGGCCTCGCCCTATTTCATGGGCTCCGGCGCCTTCGGTGAAATCGCCTTTACGCTCTGGATCATGATCATGGGCGTCAATTCGAGGAAGTGGCGCGAGCAGGCGGGAGAATCCTAGCGCACACGGCAGCCTTCGTCATCGCACGCCGATCCATCCGTAGACGGATGAGCGGTCGGCGCCTCGCCGAGGAGCGTCGCGATCGAGTCGCCGAGAATGAGATCGTCGAGATGTCCGAATTTTTGCAGGCGGAGACGCCCTTCGCGGTCGATCAGGATCGTCGTCGGCGTCCCTTGCATGTTGTAGGCGCGCATGGTGAGGGGAACGCCTCCGCCGGGGCTTTGCGCGTCGATGCCGACCGGAAAGCCGATCCGGTATTCGTGGAGGAATGCGGCGAGCGCCGCCTTCGAGCCCTGGGCCTCATTGTGCTCAAAGACGGTGTGGAGGCCGATCACTTCGACGTCGTCTTTTGAAAACGCCGCGCGCACGCGCCCTGCCTGCGGCAGACCTTGGCTGACACATCCCGGGCAGAGCATCTGGAAGGCGACCGCCAGAACGACCTTGCCTTTCAGCGCCTCAAGCGTCAGCGGGGCCTTCGCATTCAGCCATAAGGCGACTTCGAAAGCGGGGGCGGGGCGCAGGCTAGCCATCCGCAACTCCTTGTATTTTAAGCCCTTGCGGGGCCAGCGAGGAATGGTATGATCGAGTCGATACTATAATGACGAGGCCCGATGTCAACGCGAGAGCCTTTGCCTTCCGTTGCGAGCTTTCGCGCCGCGCATCTGATCGAGCGGCTGGCGCGGGTGTCGCGCGCCGGCTCGTATGAGGCGGGGCTCAATCCGGCGCAGTGGGAGGCGCTGCGTTATCTTTCGCGGGCTAACCGGTTTTCGAAGACGCCAGCGGCGCTGGCGGAATTTTTTTCGACCTCGCGCGGTACGGTTTCGCAGACTCTGATCGCGCTTGAGGAAAAGGGTTTCGTCGAAAAGACCAGAAGCGAGAGCGACGGCCGATCTGTCGCCTTGACGCTGACCGACGCCGGGCGGCGCATGCTTGCGAATGACGCCGAGCGCGATCTGGCGCGCGACATCGACGCTGGCGGCGAGGCGAGCGCCATCGCCGCGGCGCTTGAAGCCGCGCTTCGCCACGCGCTCGCGCGGCGCGGCGGCAGGGCGTTCGGGGTTTGCAAGACCTGCCGACATTTCCGAAAGGGCGAGCGAACGCATCACTGCACTTTGCTGGATGAGCCGCTCTCACCCCAGGATGCGGAGGCGATCTGCGCGGAGATGGAAGCGGCGTAGATTTTGCGCCCGCCGCGCGCCCAACCCTGGCGCTCCTCGCCATCTGCTCGCGCAAGTGGTCGAGGGAACAGGGGCGCCGATTGACGCCGCGCGCGAGGCATTGCAACCCTTTGCGCATTGGCGCTGCGCAGGGGTTTCGTTTAGATGGTCGCGTTTCGTTTGGTCTTCGCCGCCTGCGCGGTTCTTTGCCAAGCCCCGCCCGCCGCCGGGGAGATCGGCGCCATCGCGCCAGTCGCGTCGCCAGGCGAGGAAGCGTTTCGCCTTTCCATGCTTGAGGACGCGATCGACGCGGCCTTTGCGTCCGGCGATTTCGTCGGGCTCGGGGTTGCGGTTGTCCGACGGGGCGAGACGCGATTTCTCAGGACTTGGGGCATTGTGGAAGCGGGCGGCGCCGAGCCGGTGACGCCCGGCACCGTCTTTCGCGTCGCCTCCCTGTCAAAGGGGTTCGCCGGCACGCTCGCCGGCATGGCGATGACGGAGGGCCTGCTGTCGCCGTCCGATCCGGCGACGAAGTTCGCGCCAGCCCTGAAGCTCGCGGGCGGCGCGGAAAGCGCGCTCGAACTCGGCCATCTCCTGTCGCATCAGACGGGCCTGCCGCCGAACGCCTATGACAATCTTCTCGAAGAGGGAACGCCGGTCGCGGACATCTATCCGAAGTACAAAGGCGTCAAGCTCGTCTGCCCGGTCGGCAAATGTTACGCCTATCAGAACATCGCGTTCGACATCGCCGGGGCGGCTGTTTCATCCGTTTACGGAATGCCCTACGCCGCGGCGGTCGAAGCGAAGCTTTTCGGTCCCCTCGGCATGGCGAGCGCGTCGATCGGCGAAGAAGGCCTTGTTGAAACCGGAAATTTCGCCAGACCGCATGTCCGCGACAGGCTCTCGAAGAGAGAAGGCGATTTCGGGCCCTGGCGCGCGACGCCCGTCAAAAAGCCCTATTACACGATTCCCGCCGCTGGCGGCGTCAACGCATCGCTCCTCGACATGACCGCCTGGCTGAAAGCGCAGATGGGCGCCGCGCCGGCGATCGTTCCGCCTGCAGTTCTCGATCTCATTCACACGCCGCGCACGATCACGCCGTCGGAATCGGCGCGCGTCAGAAGCGTCTCGCCGCGCTTTCATGCGACGCAATACGGCTTCGGCTGGCGCATCTACAATTACGCCGGCGCGCCGGTGATCTCGCATTCCGGCACGGTTGACGGCTACGCCGCACAGATCGCCTTTTTGCCGGACCAGGAGGTCGGCGTCGTCATTTTGTCGAATGCGCGCTCGCGGCGCTTCTGGCGCATCCTGCCGACATTTCTCGATCTCGAGCTTGGCATGCCGCGAGAGGACTGGTTGGAAATTGAAGCGCCCGAGGCGATGACGGCAGGATCAAAGTAGCGATCAGGCGCGCAAATGGCCGCATGCATCAAGCGATGCACAGGCGCAATCCTTGAGACCGTCAATCGCCGACAGGCGCGCATCGATGTGGTCGCGTTCGAGTTTAAGCGCGGCGCGCTTGCGGGCGAGTTCATTCTTCGCGAGCGCAGGCGTTGCAAAGGCTGGCATCGCAAGAGCGCCGGCACGGCGAAGCTCGCCGATCGACCATCCGAGCTTTCGCGCTTTGACGATAAGCGAAATGCGCAAGAGATCGTCGGCGTCGTAAACGCGCTGTCCGTTGCGCCGTTCGGCGCGCGGCAACAGCCCGGCTTTTTCATAGTAGCGAATGGCGGAGGAGGCGAGGCCCGCCTTCTTCGCGAGCGTCCCGATCGACAGCATAAAATTCTCCTTGTCTTGAAGCGCGCTTCAAACGGCAAGATGGCGCCGTAGCAATTTGCAGGCCCTCGCATGTCGTCAGTTTCCTTCGCGTCGCTTCCCCTGATCGTCCGCCTCACGACCGCGGCGTCGATTTTCATGGCGTGGGTGATGATCGCCGAATTCGTCATCGACCGCCACGGGTTAGACCGTTTCCTGCCGCTCTATCGTGTTGGAAACCTCTGCCTTTATGACGGCGCGGTCATTGTCGCGATTCTGGTTTTCTGGATCGCGGCGCACCGTTGAGGGCGGTCACTCCGCCGCGACGGCGAGGTTTTGCTGCTGGGCGGCGGCTTTGGCCGCCGCCTTCGAAAAGCGCATGACGCCGTCGTCGATCCGGCCGAATCGCAGCTCGCGGATGTCCCGGAAATAGCTCTGCGGATTGCGCCAGGGCGCCTTGTCGCCCTGTTTGGGCAGACGGTCGACCGCGCGCATGATGTAGCCGGAAGAGAGATTGAGAAACGGCTCCGCTTTCAATGTCGGGTCGTCGTTGACCGGCGTTGCGACGTCGTAGCTGTTCTTGTCCATGAAATTGAGGAGGCGGACGACATAGCGCGAGATGAGATCGGCTCTGAGCGTCCACGACGAGTTCGTATAGCCGAAGACGAAGGCGAGGTTCGGCAGGTCCGAGACCGCAAAGCCGCGATAGGTGAAGGTCTTGCCGAGATCGACCTCGCGACCGTCAATGTTCGCCCTTGCGCCGCCCATCGCTTCGAGATGAAGGCCCGTCGCCGTGATGATGATGTCGGCTTTGAGCGTCTTGCCGGATTTGAGGCGGATGCCGTCTTCGACCCACCTGTCGATCTCGTCGGTCTCGACCGAGGCTTTGCCTGACTTGATCGCCTTGAAAAGATCGCCGTCCGGCACCACGCAAAGCCTTTGGTCCCATGGATTGTAGCGCGGGTGGAAATGCCTCTCCACGTCATAGCTGGCGGGCAATTGTTCGCGCACGAGATTGAGGAGATTCTCGCCGGCCTTTTCGGGTCGTGCGCGGATCATCGCATACATGATCTGCTGGAAGACAATGCGCCACCAGCGCAGGAGTCGGAAGGCAAGCGCGCGACCGACGATCTTCGACATTCGCTCAGCGATGTTGCTCGTCTGCGGCAGGTTGAAAAACCAAGAGGGCGAGCGCTGCAGCATGGTCACGTGTTTGGCCTTGTCCGTCATTGACGGGATCAGCGTGACGGCGGTCGCGCCGGAGCCGATGACGACAACCTCCTTGCCGGAATAGTCGTAATTTTCGGGCCAGAGCTGCGGGTGGATGACGTCGCCCTTGAATTCAGCGGCGCCCGGAAAGTCAGGCGTGTAGCCGGACGAATAACGGTAATAGCCCGAACACATCCACAGAAAATTGCAGGCGAGCTTCTTTTCGCCCAGCGGCGTCTTCGCGGTCACCGTCCAGCGCGCCGACGCTGAATCAAACGCCATCGATTCGACGCGCGTTGAGAAGCGGATGTGTTTCTCGATTCCATATTCCTTCGCCGTCGCCTCGACATAGGATTTGATCGACGGCCCGTCGGCGATCACCTTCGCATCGCGCCAGGGATGAAATCCGTAGCCTAGCGTGAACATGTCGGAGTCCGACCGGATCCCCGGATATTTGAAGAGGTCCCAGGTGCCGCCCATCTCCGCGCGCGCTTCCAGCACCGCATAAGACTTGCCGGGGCAATATTTCTGCAAATGATGCGCGGCGCCGATCCCGGAAATCCCGGCGCCGACGATGATGACGTCAAAATGCTCCATGGGGGACTCCCGCAGCACGCTGTCGTTCCTTTATGCCGGTTCGATGGTAAACTGTATAGTTTACTGCCTCCGGGCGCAAGGCGTGTCCGACACACTATCGTTTGGGTCCGCCCATCGGATAGGGTTCCGCCAAAACAATGAGGGGCGGCCAGCATGCGCAATAGCGACGGAATCCCCATGAAGACTGCGCTGTTGCGCGCCTTGGTTTGCGTCGCGGCCTTGGCCGCCGCCGCGCCGGCGGCTGGACAGGAGATCGAGCCGGATTCGGCGGAGGACGATTACGTCCAGGGCAATTTCCTTTTCCTCGCCCATCATGAGGCGGGGCACATGATCATGGATCAGGTGCTTGACCTTGATCTGCGTTCGGACCGCCGCGCCGCGGAAGAGGCCGCAGACGAAATCGCGACCTGGTTGATGCTGCCCGACCCCGACGAACCCGACCAGGACGAGGAGATCGTCGCCGCCATCATGGGCTGGCTGCAGAGCGCCAACGAAGCAGGCGAGGCGACTGGCGAAAATCCGCATTATCCGAGCGACGACGACCGCGCGGACCGCATCGCCTGTCTCCTGTATGGCGGCAATCCCGACCTTTACGCGGAGATCGCTGAAGCGCTGTGGGAAGAAGGATCCGCAGATGTGTGCATCGCGGATCATGAAAGCCTGCTCGAAAGCTTCGAGAGTTGGTTCGGCCACGCGCTCATTCCGCCTGCGGAGCCGTCCAAGGCGAGCGTGCGCTATGAATACCAGGAACCCGACAGCGCCGACGCAGACCTTTATTACGCTTTTCAGTATGTTTCGGAAAACCAGATGCTCGAGGATTTTGCGCAGGACATCGTCGAGTTCATCCGCCTGCCGCGCGATATTGGCATCGTCGCGCAAAGCTGCGGCGAAGGCGACGCGCAGTTCAAATACAGCCCGGAAACGCAGGTCATAACGGTCTGCTACGAGGCGGTCGACTGGTTCATCAAGCGCGCCGCGCTTGGACCGGAAGCCTTCGGCCCGTCCGACGGCGGCGCGGCGGTGTTCGACGATGGCAATATCGGCTCGGGCGGCGGTCGCGTGAAAAAGAAGCCGGTCCGCCGCTAGAGCGGGTTGCAGCGAAAGTGGATACCGGTTTCGCGTCGCAATCCGCGCTCCAAGAGATCTGCAGCGTGCGAACCGATTCAATCGGTTCGCAATGCGCTGTAGACTCAATTTGCAACGTCAAGGCCGGCGGCGCGACGGAGCGCGGCGATGGCGGCGGCGCCATCGGCGCCCGCGCAAACGTCGCGATCCGGCTTTCGCCATTCGGCGGCGAGCAGCGGATCGGCGCCGATGGCGGCGTCATCAAATCGCCTGCCATGCGCGCCGAGCAGCGTCGAACACGCATGCGTCTCCAGCGTCTTCCAGTCTTCGGCGAGGCGGGCGACATCCCAAAAGGTGAGATCGCCATCCTCGCTCGCCGTGGCGAGGCGGCGGCCGTCCGGCGAAAACGCCGCGCCGAACACCGCCTTCTTGTGTCCGTCAAGCGTCGCCAACAAACGGCCGTCCGCGACATTCCAGATCTTCGCCGTCCCGTCCTCGCTCGCCGTCGCGACGCGCGCCCCGTCCGACGAAAACGTCGCGCTGTAAACCCAGCCTTGATGACCGGCGAGCGTCGACATCAAACGCCCCGATTTCACTTCCCAGATTCGAGCGGTCGCGTCGTCGCTGGCGGTGACGATCAGGCGCCCGTCCGGCGAGAACGCCGCGCCGCCGACGCCGGCTTCATGTCCCGAAAGCATGCGGAGCGGATCTCCGGTCGCGGCGTCCCAGAGCCGCGCGGTCATGTCTTCGCTGGTTGTCGCCGCAACGGATCCGTCCGGCGATAGAGCGGCGCTGCGCACAATGTCGTCGTGGCCTTGAAGCGTGACGCGTGCGCGGCCGCTCGCTGCGTCCCAGATTTTCGCGGTCGCATCCTCGCTCGCCGTAATCACGCGGTCGCCCGTCGCCGAATAGGAGGCGCCGAGAACGGCGCCGCGATGGCCGACGAGCGATTTGACCATGACGGCGTCGGCGGCGCGCCAGATTTTCGTTGAGCCGTCTGCGCCCGCAGTGACGACAAACCGGCTGTCGGGCGAAAATCCTGCCGCGTGAAAATCGCCGCCGCTCTCATCGATGCGCTCGATGGCGCGCCGGCCTTCGGCAGTCCACAATCGCATTGCGCCGTCCTTGCCCGCCGTTGCGACGAGACGGCCGTCGGATGAATACTCGACGCTGGAGACGCCGCCGGCATGCGCCGGGACGATTGCGATCCGGCGGCCCGACGCCTGCCAGAGGCGCGCGGTGCCGTCGCGGCTCGCAGTGAGGATTTGCGCGCCGCCGGGCGCGAACCGGGCGGCGAACACCGCGCCGCCGTGACCGGCGAGCACAGCTTCCGGCGCGCCGCTCGCCGCATTCCAGATTCGCGCCGCGCCGTCTTCGCTCGCGGTCGCAATGCGCGCGCCGTCGGGCGAAAACACCGCGCTCCACACCATGTTGCGATGGCCGCTCAACGTGGCGAGCAGATCGCCGTTCTCCGAATCCCAGACTTTCGCGGTCTGATCGACGCTGGCGGTGACGAGGCGTCGTCCGTCCAGCGAGAATTCAACGTCCCAGACTTCGAGCGCGTGGCCATCGAGCGCGGCGATCGTCCGTTTCCCAACGATGTCATAGAGAAAAACGCCGCCCTCGGCGCCCGTTGCGGCGGCGCGGCGCCCGTCCGGGGAGAACGCTGTCTTGTAGAGCGCTTCGCCCGGACCTTCAAAGCGCGTCAATTCTCGTCCGCTATCGGCGTCCCGCAAGATTGCAGCGCCGTCGTCGCCGACGGTGAGGATGAAATGTCCGTCCGGCGAGAAAGCCGCGCTCCAGATCGAGCCGTCATGACCATCGAGCGTCGCAAGCAGCCGTCCGTCGGCTACGCGCCAAAGGCGCGCCGCCGCATCATCGCCGAACACGAGGATGCGCGCGCCGTCCGGCGCGAACAGAACGCCGCGCGTCGGCCCGGCGGCGCCCGCGAGGACATGGAGGAGCGTCGCATCCTCAGTTCGCCATAAGCGCGCCGAGCCGTCATCACTCGCGGTCGCGACGACGCGGCCGTCGGGCGAAAACGCCGCTGCGTTGACGGGGCCCTCATGTCCTTTCAGCGTCACTAGCAGGCGTTGATCCGCAACACGCCAGATTTTCGCAAGCTTGTCCGCTCCAGCGGTCAGGACCGATATCCCATCCGGCGAAAATTCAGCGACGACGACGGATCCCTCATGAAGGAATGGCGCCGCCGCCTCGCCCGAAGCGTGCATCACGCCGGCGAGCGCGGCGTGATAGAGCGGCAGATTGCGCGGCTGCAGCCGGGCGCCCGCCAGCGCATAACGCGCGGCGTCCGCCGGATCGCCCTCGGCGAGCCTTGTCCACGCCCGTTCGGCGAAAAACCGGCTGAGCGTCTGATGCGCTTTCGCCGCGTTGTCGCTCGCCGCAATTGCAAGACCGGCAAAAGTCAGCGCGGTCGCGGATGCGGCCGTGAGGAGCGCGCGTTCACGCAGGCGCGTCCGCCGCTGGTCGCGTCGCCAGAGATCGTCAAAATCGACGCCGATGAGACCGGCGGCGAGCCTTGTCACCGCGCGTGCGCGCCCGTCCTTGCGTATGTCGAGCCCCAAGGGTTCGACCGGCATCGCATCGGGATCATCAGGATTCGAAGTGACCCGGAACGCTTGCGGAAAGCACTCCGTCGCCGGATCGCCGGAATTCGGCACGCCGTCAATGATGAAAGCGAAGACCCTGCCGTTGCGGCCGGTGCGGCGAAAATGCTCAATTTCGGCGTTGACCCATTTCGACTGGGCCGATCGCGGCGAGCAGACGACGATCAGGCTTTCGGACTCGTCAATCGCCGTGCGAACGATCGACGCGATATCGGATGCGGCCGCCATCTCTTCGTCGTCGCGAAAAAAACGGCCGAGCCGGCGCGACGGCGCCACGTCGACAAGCGGTGCGCCGCCGGGCAGACGCCAGGTTTCGAGCCATCCGTGCAGGCGGCGCGCCGACGCTTTGTCTTGCTGGGAATAGCTGATGAAGGCGCGATATTTCATCTATGTCGCCCGTGCGTGCCTTTTGAACCATTCATCGCCGCAATCGTGCGCCGCGCCAAGGGCAGTCCGCGCTTCTTGCGGCGCAGAAGTGTCGCCTGGTCGCCTGGCCCATCGGGTCGCGGACGCCCCGAGGCGTTGAGGGAGGCTCTCGTCAAACCTGCGATGCGCCGCCTCATTGAGGGAAATGCACGTCGTCGCGATGACCGCAAGACTATCTCAAGCGGCGTCAGCGTTGAGACTCAGCGTACGGATTGTGGATCTGGTCGCGACGCCAAAGCGTTCTTGCGATCGGAACGAGGAACGTCAGCGGCAATGATGGCCGCATGAATGAATTCGTCTTTCCCCTGCCCGTGTCATCATTGCTGCGAATTAAGAGATCGTGAACCCATTGCCGCTGCCCTGATTGATCGAGGTCAAAGGCGTCCCCGGAGAAATATGTGATATTCCAACCAAAATCAGGCGATCAGATCAAGGAGGTTTTTATGCGCAACTTGATGTCGTTGATTGCAATAGGCGCAGCGGCGGCGGCTTTGGCGATCACGCCTTCGCTTGGGCAAGGCGGCGGAAGCGGCGCGGGACAGGGCGCGGGGCAGCAGGACCGCGACCGCGACACGACCCGCGATATCGACCGCGATCTGGATAGTGACATGGATCGTGACAGGGATCGCGATAGGAACAAGCTCGCCGATCAAGATCGCGATCGCCTTTATTTCGGCGCCCAGGATCGGCTGCGGGAGCATGACCGGGATCGCGACGGATTCTTGAGTGAAACCGAGTTTCGCGCCTGGCGCGAAAGCCAGTTCGGCGCGATCGACAGCGACGGCAACGGCGGATTCGGCCTGCAGGAGTATCTCGCTCTGAGGTACGGGCCAGGGCCAAAAGCCGGCGTCGCAACAAAGAACCTGGAACGCGCGACGTTGAGAAAGACCGAACGTTTCCGGCTCATGGACGGCGACGGCGATGGCGTCGTCACGCATACGGAGTTCATGAAATTCGGCGAGCTCAACTATCTCGAGGCTGACGCCAATGATGACGGCAAGCTGATGTTCAAGGAACTTAATCAGTATCATCGGAACGAATAAAAAGCGACGGATCTACTGATGACCGCGACGAGGACGCCTGCGAGCGGCCGCATCGAGAAAAGAGTTCGCGTCTGGGATTTCCCGACGCGGCTCTTTCACTGGGCGCTGGTCGCGCTCGTCCTCGTGTCGTGGTTCACGGGCGAGGAGGAGAGCGGCGCCGCGCTGCATCGCTATTCGGGCGAGGCGCTTGCCGGGCTTATCGTCTTTCGCGCCGTTTGGGGCGTCATCGGCGGCGAGCACGCGCGGTTCGCAAACTTTGTCAGAGGGCCGGCCGCGATCGCCGCGCATGTCGCCGACATGAGCGCGCCGTCTCCGAAGCGGTGGCTGGGCCACAACCCGCTTGGCGGGCTTGCGGTGATCGTGATGCTCGCGTTTGTTGCGGGGATCGTCGTCACCGGCTTATTCAACGACGGCGAGCATAATGCCGGACCGTTCGCCGGCGCGATCGGCGATGTCGGCGAGATTCACGAACTCCTTTTCCGTATCTTGCAGGCCGTCGTCGTCGTCCATCTTGCGGGCGTCGCGTTCTAGACGCTGAAGACGAAGGACGCGCTCGTTCCCGCCATGATTACAGGCATGAAGGCGCGGCGCGCGGACGAGGCTGCGTCGGATGCGCGGCGCGCAGGCCCCGTTGCACTCGTCGCCGCCGTCACGCTCGGCGCCGCGACGGCCGTTTGGCTTGCAAGTCTCCCGGTTCCAGAGCCGGCAGGCGAGGAAGAGCGTGACGAGGAGCGCGACGGTGAGGATTGAAGGGAGCGGCCTTCGGCGCAACTGGCGGCGGGGCGCGAATTCGCCTAAAGCCGCGCCATGGACCCCTTCTGGGAGGCGAAATCCCTGAAAGACATGACCGACGCGGAGTGGGAATCGCTCTGCGACGGCTGCGGCAAGTGCTGCCTTGTCTTGCTCGATGAAACCGATTCGGGGCGCCTCTACGAAACGAACGTCGCGTGCAAGCTCTTCGACGTCAGGAAAAGGCGGTGCACGAATTATACGAAGCGGTCGCAGATCGTCAAAGACTGCGTCACTTTGAAGCCCGGCAATATCGGCTCGCTCGACTGGATGCCGGAGAGCTGCGCCTATCGTCGCCTCGCGCGCGGGGAGGGGCTTCCCGACTGGCACCCGCTCGTCACCGGCACGAAGAAGAGCGTCGAGGAAGCCGGCGTCGCGGTGATGAACGCGGTCAGCGAACAGAGCGTCGATGGCGACGAGATTTGGGATCATGTGACGGCCGCCCGGCCCCGCCCGCGGAAAAAGAAGCGCGGAAGGAAGGGATAGCGTCGCCGGTTCCGCCGCGAATTCAGCTTGACCTCCTCGGCCGGACGCCTCAATTCTCTCGCCGGGATGAGCTGCGGTTGTTTGTCGGCCCATCACCTTTCCCTTATCACGCTGAGATCGTCGTCCCATGATCCTCCGCCGCGTCATCGCGCATTTCAGGAAACAGGAATGGACGGCGATCGCCATCGACTTCGTCATCGTCGTCGTCGGCGTTTTCGTCGGTCTGCAGGTCAACAATTGGAACGAGGCGCGCAAGGACCACGCGCGCGAGGTCGTGTATCTCAAGGGCGTCGTGAAAGACCTTCGCAAGGACATCGGGGACATTGACGAGATCATCCGCGTGTCCGGCCTGCGGATGTCGGCCATGGGGTATCTCCTGCGCGAGGCGACCGGCACGCCATTGCCGGAGGGGTTTCATTCCGCGCGCGGCCGCATCGTCATCGAGCCTTCGCCGCCTTACGCGGCGGACGATCCCAATACGATCGGCATTGCGATGTTCATCCTGACGACGCTCGACGGCAACCGACTGGCGTACGACACGGTGATCAACACGGGCGGCATCGGCCTCATCGACGACGACAGACTTTTGCGGGCGATCCAGACTTATTATGCGAATGTCGACAAGGCGCTGACCTTTGAGGAGTCGCTCGAAACCAACCGCGTGAAGCTCGTCGATGCGCAGCAAGCGGCCGGGCTCTCGCCCGTCGATGCGACGCCGGCGGCGGAACTGGCGGCGCGATTTGGCGCCGATCCCGCGTTGCTCGCCGCGGCGAAAAACTATTTTCTCTACACGAACCGCCATCTGAAGATCATGCGCGAGCTGAAGGCCGAGGCCGAAGGGCTCGCGGCGTCGATTGAGGATGCAGGACAAAAGGATCGATTGGGCGGCGCATGATCCTCCGTCGCGACGTCGCTCTTGCAACCGCCGCCGCGATGATGGTCGCGGGGGCTCCAGCGTCGGCCGAGCCGCTGACGGCGGATCGATTGCCGCCCGCGCTTCTCGGCGCATGCGACGCGAACGCCGCGCCCTTCGGCGCCTATGACTTGGCGGTCGCGAGAAGCGTCGCCGCGCTCGACGGCATGGGCGCAATCTGGAAAGACGAGTTCGCGACAGTCCGCATCGGCTTTTGCGGCCTCGTCGCCGCCGGCGGGCCGGTCGCGGCGGCCTCCTGCGCCGACGACATCATTCTTCTTGACGAAAAATATGCGGCTGAGGGGCAGGCGCTCGCGCTCAACGCGACACTTGCCCATGAAATGAAGCATCATTTCCAGCACCGCGCCGCGAAAGCCCGGCATGGCGATGCCTACTGCGAAAGCGCAGCTTACGCCGCTGGCAAGGAAGCAATGGAAACGGAGGCGGACGCCTTCGGCGAGGCCGTCGGCGAGCTGTTCTTCCTTGGCCGACCGGTCGAGATCGTCAACGAATGCGTGTCGCCGGTCGCTGTTTATCTTGAGGCGGATGAACCTGCGGCGGCGCAGGAAGGCGACCCCGCTTTCGAGACCGTAGCCGCGCGGTCGGCGCGCGTCCTGCGCGCGCGCGCCTACGCGTCGCGTTTCTATTATCATGCGCAAACGCTCGGCGCGACAGGACCAAGGGTGGTCTTCGAGAACCGGTCGAGCCCGCACCGGCGCTTCATTGACGGGCGGCAGATTCGCCTCAAGGAGGCGCGTCTTGACGCCGCCGGGCGCGAGAAGGGGCCCTTTCGCCTTACATTGTCCTGCGCCGCGGCTCATGATTGAAGATCGTTGCGCGCCCGCCTCCGATCCGATGACGGCGGCGCCAGGGGAGGTGCCATGATCATGCGCCGCGTCAATGTTCGCTCTCTCGCGCTATTGCTCGTCCTCGCCGGCTGCGGCCGGGAAGAGGGCGGGAGACCGCAAGAGGCGACACCGGAGAAGCCTGCCTTTTGCGCTGAAATCCCCCGGCCCGGCTGGGCGGCGTTCGAGAAACATGCGGCGAGCGGCGCGTGGTTCGATGTCTATCGCCTCGACGATGATCTCTACGCGATCGCCGAGCCGCATCAATGGCAGGAGGTGATCAGCTACCTGATCGTCGGCGAAAGCCGCGCGCTACTCTTCGACAGCGGCAACGGCGTCGGCGACATCAGGGCGGTCGTCGATCAGCTGACGGCGCTGCCGGTGACGGCGCTCGCGAGCCACAGCCATTTCGATCATGTCGGCGGCCATTGGCGGTTCGACGACGTTCTCGCGCCGGATACGTCGTTCACGGACGAACGCGCGAAGGGGCTTCCCAACGAGATCGTGCGCGAGGAGGCGAGCGCCGCCGCGCTTTGCGCTCCGTTGCCGGAAGGCGTCACGGAAGAAACCCACACGGCGAAACCCTTCACGCCAGACGCGCGCGTCGGCGAGGGGAGCATGATCGATCTCGGCGGCGTCGCGTTTGAGGTCCTCGCCATTCCGGGCCACACGCCGGACTCGATCGCGCTTCTCGATCGCGAGAACGGGCGCCTATTCACCGGCGACACCTATTACAAGGGGCCGATCTGGCTCTTCGCGCCGGAAACCGACCT
Organism: uncultured Alphaproteobacteria bacterium; assembly: GCA_902826095.1. Classification (GTDB taxonomy): domain Bacteria; phylum Pseudomonadota; class Alphaproteobacteria; order Caulobacterales; family Parvularculaceae; genus Amphiplicatus. The sequence continues at coordinate 128,576 of CADEDN010000008.1, forward strand.
CGCCGCCTACGAAATGTCAATCGCGCGCCTCGCCGCGCTCGCGCCGTCGCTGAAGGGCGTCCATGGCGCGCATAACGAACCCTTCAGCGCGCCTGATGAGCTGATCAAGGCGCGCGACGGTTTTGCGGCGGTGATGGCGGGGTCGGCGGAGCCGGCGGATAACAGCGACGGCCGCGCGCGCTATCATTTCGATACGTTTGAATTTCTACTTCAGGCCGATCGCGAGAAAATCCCATGATCCTCCGCCGCGTCATCGATCATTTCAGGAAACAGGAATGGACGGCGCGATCGACCCCCTGATCGTCATCGCCGGCGTTTTCGTCGCGACCCACTGAACAACGGGAACGCGGCGCGCGTCAGAACCGTTGGTCCGACTGAATGAGGATGTCGGCGCGAGCGTCGCCGGTCACATGCGCGATCCCGTCGGGATCGCTGCGCTGTAAGCCGTCTGTTCGTTTCCTTCTGACATTTCGCCAAACGCCGGCAGGCCCGGATCCGCCGGACCCCATTTCGGCGAACAGGACTTGTAAACGACCATTTGCGGCGCCGCCTGGTCGAGATGGTCAAGGCTCGATGCGCGCAGAAGGATCATGCCGGGCGTCGCCGCGGTCGCCGAGACGATCGGCGGGCCGCACTCAGGGCAGAGCGAGTGGGTGACAATGCCTCCGCTCGCCGGCGGCGCCATTTCGATCGAAGCGCACTCGGGGCGATGGAAGTCACGCGGCGGAATTGAGCGGGACGACTGTCCGCTTCTCAATCGATGCCGAACTCTGTTAAGAGGTTCAGGGAGAGGAGAGATCGATGGAAGACGATCATGCCGATGACGCCGCCGGCGCGGGTTCTCGCCACGTCGGATCTCTGGGCCGAATCGTCCTTGGGGTCCTTGTCGCAGCCGCCATCATATCAGGCGCCCTCGGGTTCTTTCCCGCCTTCCGGAGAGAGGACCCGCATTTCGCCGCTGAGGGCTTCGGCGCGTTCTTCGCGGTCTACGGATTTCTCGCGTTTATGTTCATCGTGCTCGTTGGCCAGCATTTGAGAAAACTCGTCGGACGCAAGGAGACCTATTATGACGAGCGCGAGTGAGCTTATTTCCGCGCTCGCGATGAACCCGGCTGTCATCTTGATCGTCGGCGCAAGCCTCGGCGCGCTCATTCCGAACGGCTATGCGGCGATGCGCCGGCCGCTGATGCTGGTCTTCGTCGGCGTCGCGGCGATGCAGCTTTACCGCCTCGGGCTCGGCGAATATGGTCGCCTCGGTTTCTTCGGCGAGCCGGCGATGCTGCTGCGCATCGATCCGCTGGCGCGGCTTTTTGCAATCGCTTTCCTGATCGCCGCCGCCCTTAACCTTGTTTACGGCTGGCGCCTTCGCGACCGGATGGAGGATTTTGCAACGCTCGCCTATCCGGCGGCGGCGCTCGGCGGCGTGCTCGCCGGCGATCTCGTCACGCTCTTTGTCTGGTGGGAGATCGCGGCGGTCGCCTCGGTTTTCCTGATATGGGCGCCGGGCTCGCGGGCGGGTTTTCTCGCCGGCATGCGCTATCTGACGATCCAGATATTCTCAGGGGTCCTTCTTCTCGCGGGGATCGTGCTGGTTTACCGCGAAACCGGATCGCTCGCTTTCGGCGATATCGGCCTTCGCGACGAGGCGGGCGCGATCAAGGCGTCCGGCCTCTTGATGCTTCTCGCTTTCGGGATCAAGGCGGCGTTCCCGCTCCTCCATAATTGGGTGCAGGATGCTTATCCGAAGGCCTCCTTCGCCGGCACAATTGTGCTTTCCGTGTTTACCACAAAGCTCGCCGTCGCCTCGCTCGCGCGGGCCTTTCCGGGGACCGGAGAGCTGATCTTCATCGGCGCCGTGATGACGATCTTCCCGATCTTCTTCGCTCTCATCGAGAACGATCTGAAGAAGGTCCTTTGCTACTCGATCAACAACCAGGTCGGGTTCATGGTGATCGGAATCGGCTTCGGGACGGCGGCGTCGATCAATGGGGCTGTCGGCTACGCATTCTCGAACATCATCTTCGAAAGCCTCCTCTTCATGGCAGTCGGCGCGGCGGCCTTCCGCACCGGGACGTCGAAGGCGACGGAGCTTGGCGGGCTTTACCGGACGATGCCGCTCACCATGATTTTCTGCCTCGTCGGCGCCTTGTCGATTTCGGCATTTCCGGGGTTCGCCGGCTTTGCGACGAAGGGGCTGTTGATCGACGCGGCTGGGGAAGCACACGCCTTCTGGATCTGGCTGATCATGCTGTTCGCTTCGGCCGGCGTTCTGGAGCACGCCGGCATCAAGATCCCGTATTTCACGTTTTTCGCGCATGACAGCGGCAAAAAGCCGAAAGAGGCGCCGCCGGAAATGCTGCTCGCGATGGGCGTCTCCGCGGCGCTTTGCATCGGCATCGGCGTTCACCCGGCGCCGCTCTACGCGCTGACGCCCTATCCGGCGGCGCTCGCCGATTATCACCCTTACGCCCCCTACCACGTCGTCGAGCAGCTGCAATTGCTGCTTTGGGCCGTGCTCGCCTTCGCGGTCTTGATCCTCGTCAAATGGTATCCGGCGGAAGTCCCCTCGACCAATCTCGATACGGACTGGTTCTTCCGCGTTCCGGGGCGGGGCGTTCTTTCCTGGGCGACGGCCGCGACGCGCGCGGTTTGGAATCTTTCCTGGCGCCTTTTTTCCGAGAGACTTCTCGGCGCGATCGGCCGGATTTATTCGGTACACGGACCTGAGGGCGCGCTCGCGCGTTCATGGCCGACCGGCTATATGGCGCTTGCGACGGCGATCGTCCTCGGCGTCGCTCTGATCATCGCATTTTCGGCATGAACTTAACGCCTTAACCTTAAAACTTAACGACATACTAACCGCATCGGTCGAAGTTATCCTACACTTCGATTCAAGTTGTAGACTTGATTTCAGGTGCATGGGCCGCGGTGGCCCAAGCGGGTGGAGCCTGGATTGAATATGAATGAATGGAGTGGAGGTCTAAACGCCTTTTACCGGAAGGAGTTCGCCAAATGCGCGCTGGCGTTGGCCGCGCGGACTTGCGGCGTCGAAGCGGTGCTGATCGCCGCCGAGCGGCGCCAGGCGTCCGTCGCTTTCGCAAGGCAGCTGGACGCCTCCAAAAACCTCTCGGATTTTCGGGCGATTTGTGATTCCGTCG
>CADEDN010000009.1 GCA_902826095.1 uncultured Alphaproteobacteria bacterium
AAGAATTCCCCCTTGATCAGGCATTCCGTATGCGGATCGTCAACCGGGAGGGGCGCCCTTCTCCCCTCTCCCGCAAGCGGGAGAGGGTGGCGCACCAAATGCGATCGCCCTGCTTTCCAAGGGGGGTGAAGAAAGGGGGGTGCGCTCTGCTTTCCCTCCCCTTGAAAAGAGGAGGGTAGGGTGGGGATTGGTTTTGATACAGACGAATGGCGCGACGCGTCCGGGATCTCTTGCGGCGAGAGCGCCGTTGAACTCGCGGGATCCCGGATCAGCGCCGCAGCCCTCATCCTGAGGAGCCGCCGTCAGGCGGCGTCTCGAAGGACGCGCTGCAGCGCATCCGGGTGACAGGGTGTGGCGAAGGCGAGGCTGGAGAGATCGGGCTGAAACAGCCCCAATCCCTCCCCTAGCCTGTCCATTTCCAGGCGAGGATTGCAGTCAACAGACAAATGCAAACTGAACGCATCGACCTCACAACGCCCCGTTCGCCTTCTTCACCGCGTCAGCTTCAAGATAAAGCGCGCTCCCCATTTCGCGATATTTCGCGCTCATCTCGGACATGCCTTCCTTCGAGAGGCGTTCAAGGTCCTTCTTTTCATTGTCGCCAAGCCCGCCCGCGTAATCGCGGACGTCCTGCGTGATCTTCATCGAGCAGAATTTCGGGCCGCACATCGAGCAGAAATGCGCGGTCTTGTGCGCTTCCTTGGGCAGCGTCTGGTCGTGGAAATCGCGCGCGGTTTCGGGGTCCAGTGAGAGATTGAACTGATCCTCCCAGCGGAATTCAAAGCGCGCGCGGCTCAAAGCGTCGTCGCGCAATTGCGCCGCCGGGTGGCCTTTCGCAAGGTCGGCCGCATGCGCCGCGAGCTTGTAGGTGATGACGCCGGTCTTGACGTCGTCGCGGTCGGGGAGCCCCAGATGCTCCTTCGGCGTCACATAGCAAAGCATCGCGGTGCCGAACCAGCCGATCATCGCGGCGCCGATGCCGCTCGTGATGTGATCATAGCCGGGCGCGATGTCGGTCGTGAGCGGTCCAAGCGTATAGAACGGCGCCTCGCCGCATTCTTTCAGCTGCTTGTCCATGTTGATCTTGATCTTGTGCATCGGGACGTGGCCCGGCCCTTCGATCATCACCTGCACGCCCTTGCCCCACGCGATTTTCGTCAGCTCACCGAGGGTTTCAAGCTCGGCGAATTGCGCGCGGTCATTCGCGTCGGCGATCGAACCGGGGCGCAATCCGTCGCCAAGCGAGAACGAGACGTCATAGGCGCGCATCATCTCGCAGATCTCTTCAAAATGCGTGTAGAGAAAGCTCTCCTTGTGATGGGCGAGGCACCATTTCGCCATGATCGATCCGCCGCGCGAGACGATGCCGGTGACGCGGTTCGCGGTGAGGTGGATATAGGGAAGGCGCACGCCCGCATGCACGGTGAAATAATCGACGCCCTGCTCGCATTGCTCGATCAGCGTGTCGCGATAGACTTCCCAGGAGAGGTCTTCCGCGATCCCGCCGACTTTTTCGAGCGCCTGATAGATCGGCACCGTGCCGATCGGGACCGGGCTGTTGCGGATGATCCATTCGCGCGTGTTATGGATGTTGCGGCCGGTCGAAAGGTCCATCACCGTGTCGGCGCCCCAGCGGATCGCCCACACCATCTTGTCGACCTCCTCGGCGATTGACGAGGCGACGGCGGAATTGCCGATATTGGCGTTGATCTTCACGAGGAAATTGCGGCCGATGATCATCGGCTCTAGCTCCGCGTGATTGATATTCGAGGGGATGATCGCGCGGCCTTTCGCGATTTCCTCGCGCACGAATTCCGGCGTGATGAAGGCGGGAATCGCAGCGCCGAAACTCTCGCCCATGGCGACCGTCTGCTCCGCGTTCAAAAGCTTCTTCTTGCGCCCGAGATTTTCGCGGATCGCGACATATTCCATCTCTTTGGTGATGACGCCCGCGCGCGCGAAGTCGAGCTGGGTGAGAAGGCCCCTTCCCTCTCCCGCTTGCGGGAGAGGGCGGCGAGGCGCAGCCGAGCCGGGTGAGGGTGCGTCGAAACGCGCGCCAGCTGTTATTGACGGCCCCTCACCCCCGACCCCTCTCCCGCCAGCGGGAGAGGGGGGAAGAGCGCGCAGCGGGCGGTTCTTCACCGGAAAGGCGCGCGCGAGATGCTTGCCCGCCGCGCCGCCATTATCCTCCGGCTTCACGTCGCGGCCTTCATATTCCTCAACGCCGCCCCGCTCTTTCACCCACGCCGTGCGCGAGCGCGCGAGGCCGTTCTCAACGTCGATCGCAATCGCGGGATCGGTATAGGGCCCGGTCGGATCGTAGACAGGAATCGGCGGTTCGTTCGCGGAGGGGTGCAGATCGATCTCGCGCACCGGCACGCGAATATCCTTGTGGATGTCGCCGGCGACATAGACCTTGCGAGAGGCGGGCAAGGAGCCCGTCGTCACCGTCGGCGTCTTGAATTCGGATTGGGGGACGTGCTTGTTCATCGCGGGCGCTCCTTCTTCAGACAGGCGCGGCGCGGTTGAGAACCTTTGCTTGAGTTCCGTCCCTACGCCGGTGTTAACCGATCAGGTTCAAAGGGTGCCCGTGTGATCAAACACGGTCTCAGCGGGTGACGCCCGCGCCCCTCGGAATAGGCTCACCGATAGCATGAGAGCCGAACGAGGCCAACAAAAACCGGAACTGCGTCTTGCGCCACATATCGCGGAGATTTGTGGTTGAATATCCGCTGGAACCCCTAAATTGAGCGACACCGAAGCGTCGGGAGAATGAGATGACCGAACAGAAGACCTGGACGCCGCCGAAAGTTTGGATTTGGGACAAGGAAAGCGGCGGCCAGTTCGCCAATATCAATCGCCCGGTCGCCGGCGCGACGCATGAAAAGGACCTGCCCGCCGGCAAGCACCCGCTGCAGCTTTACTCGCTGGCGACGCCGAACGGCGTCAAGGTGACAATAATGCTCGAAGAGCTGCTCGCGCTCGGTCATGCGGGCGCTGAATACGACGCTTTCCTCATCAACATTCGCGAGGGCCAGCAATTCGGCTCCGGCTTCACCGCGATCAACCCCAATTCGAAAATCCCGGCGCTCATCGACCGCTCAGACGCCGAACAGGTCCGCGTGTTCGAGTCGGGCGCCATCCTTCTCTATCTCGCCGAGAAGTTCGGCGCGTTGCTTCCGGCGTCGGGGCGGCCGCGCGCTGAAACGCTCTCCTGGCTGATGTGGCAAATGGGATCTTCGCCCTATCTCGGCGGCGGGTTCGGGCATTTCTACGCCTATGCGCCGGAGAAATTCGAATATCCGATCAACCGCTATGCGATGGAGGTGAAGCGCCAGCTCGACGTTCTCGACCGCCATCTCGCCGCCAGTCGCTATATGGCGGGTGCGGACTATACGATCGCCGATATCGCGATCTGGCCGTGGTACGGCGTTCTGGCGCAAGGGAAACTCTACGACGCCGGCGAATTTCTCGATGTCGCTTCGTACAGGAACGTTCAGCGCTGGACGGCGGAAATCGCCGCGCGCCCGGCCGTCAAGCGCGGGCGCATGGTCAATCGCGGCTGGGGCGAGCCGTCGGAACAGCTGCTCGAACGCCACGACGCGTCCGACTTTGAAACGAACACGATGGACAAGTTTCTGGCGAAGAAGGAGTAGCGGCGCTATTCGTTCTTGCCGACAACGCCGACAATCGGCCCCATGGCGAGGCCCGGATCGTTGCGCGAAAGCTCCGGGGCGTAGACGCGGCTGATCGTTCCGTCGAGATAAAGCGCGTCGGGCGTCTTCAGCGCGTCGCGGAAATAGGTCGCGAATTCGTGGAACGTGACGGCCGTGTCGCTCTGCGCGAAGACGACGCTCCCGTCCTCGCGCACGCCGACGCCGTTGCGGCGCTTTCTAGACGTCGCGTCGGCGAGGAATTTCGGGTGCAATTGGCCCTTGATGACGAGCATCGGGCCGGATTGCGTCGCCTCGCGAATGAAGTGAGCGCTGTCGAGAAACTCGTGCGTCTCGGCGACATGCGCGGCGACGAGCCCTTCCTTATTGTCCGAGATCCAGAACACGCCGTTGGGCAGCAGGTGGAAATTGCCGGGGCCTTCTTTCGTCGAGGCCTTTTTCTTCTCCTCGCGGTTTTCGACATAGAGCCCGACCGGCGAGCGATCCTTGTGATACATGCCGGCGTTCATCGCGAAATCGAGCGTTTGGCCCTTCGCTTCAACAGCGTCGACGAGGCGGTCAAAATCGCCATAGGGCGCGCCCGCCGCGTCATTGAGGAAGAGGCGGATATCGTCCTTGGCCGGATCGAATTCGCAGACGAGGTATTTCGTCACCCCGTCTTTCGTCACCCCGTCTTTCGTCACCCCGTCGGCCGCCTCGCGGCACGCGGCCCCCGCCGTTCCGATCAGAGTCGCGGCGAATGCGAGGATTGCAGGGAAATGTGTCACGCCGTCCCTCGCAATCGCAGCTTTTCGGCCCGCGCCCTTCGGAAGTCAGGCTGATCTACCAATCGCGGGCGGACTTTTCAACGAAAAGCCGGGGCGTCGCCAAAAATCCGCCCGACTTGGCGCGCATCGTCGCGACCATGCCGCTTGCCGATCTCCTCGTCTCGCTCGCGCTCACTGCGGGAGCCGCCGACCTCATTGTCATCGACAAGGCGGACCGGCGCATGACGCTTTATGATGACGCAGTCGAGATCGCCCGTTATCGCGTCGCGCTTGGGCCGGCGCCGGAAGGCGACAAGCTCAAACAGGGCGATGGGCGAACGCCAGAGGGCCGCTACAAAATCAGCCTCAAGAATCCGAAGTCGCAATTCCACCTGTCGCTGAAGATTTCCTACCCGGATGCAAGCGACCGCGCCGACGCAAGGCGCCGCGGCGTCGATCCCGGCGGCGACATCTTCATTCACGGCACGCCAGGAACGAGCGGCCTGCCCGCCGCTCTCGTCAATCGCCGCGACTGGACCCTCGGCTGCATCGCCGTCAGCAATGACGAGATCGAAGAAATCTGGCGCCTCGTCAGCGTCGGCGCTGCGGTTGAAATCAGGCCGTAGCCATTCACATCAATTTGCGTTGTTCGCGACCCACTCGCGGCGCGCCCGCCTTCCCCTCTCCCATTGGGAGAGGTCGGAATTTGCGAACGCAAATTCCGGGTGGAGGGTTCCGGTCAGTCGCGCCCTATGGTCGACAGCGGAACCCTCATCCCGCGCTTTGCGCCGCCGCATGGGTCACAATCAACGCAAATTGTATAAAGCGCCGATCATGACCGCCGTTGATGGCTTCCCAAATCGCAACTGAAATCGCTGATGTGCGCAAGCGTCGCGCAAAGAATCCGGAAATTCCAAACGTGCGCGAAAGCGCGGCGATGAGCGGCAGCGCCTTCCGCCAGTCAGCGCCTTCTGCAAAACGCCGCCTTCCCCGCCGTCACAATTGTATTGGGATCCGGCGGCGGGGAAGCCGACTTTGTTTCCCGCAACGGACGCAGTCGCGCCGCAGCGAGATTATCGCGTCCCGTCCCTAACGCCGGCATGACCCGGATCAGGTTCAAAGGGTTCTTCTCAGTCCCTTAACGCCCTTGCTCCCTGGCGCGTAGCGCTCCCTTCGCTCCGCGTCGCCTGATTGCGACGGGAAGCCGGGGAGATTGCGCGTCGCACGAACTGTCGTCGAATGGCGACAGGCGGGACGCCCCTCGGAACGGTCCGATGCTGACTCAAAAATCCGGTTTCGGCAAGAAAAATCGACAAATATCGACGGGGCGCGGCGCGCCGGGCGTTAATCAATTCGCGGGCGCCGCCGCCTCCGGCGCTTTGTCCGTATACGCAGCAAGCGCGAGCGCCCGCGCGATCGCCGATTTCATCGCCGCTTCGGAGAAATTCATCGTCAGCGTGTCGACGATCTCGCCGGTGTCGGCGTCGACAAGCACGGTGAAGCCGGTCGCGCCCTTGTTGCGCTCGTAAAGGCCTTCAAGGCCGAAGCGCTCGGCCGCCTCCCGCGTCTCGTCGCGCGGGCCGAATGAAAAATCGAACTTGACGAATGCGACCGGCGCCGACGCGAACGCCGGCGTCACTCTCGCGAGCTTGGGTTCAAGAACGGCGCAGGCCGCGCACCAGGCCGATGAAAACGTCGCGGCGATGATTTCCGGTTCGCCGACGAAGGGCGTCGCATCATCCCCGGCCCGAAGGCGCCCGGCGACGCCGGCGCCCGCGGCGACAAGGAGCGCGCAGGCGAGAGCGAAAACATGGCGTTTCTTCATCGAATGGCCCTTTTGGCGGTCAGCCCGCGTCAAGCATAAAGGTCCCCGCCCGAATCGCAAATCCGCGCGATCGGGGCGCCGACCCCCGTCACCGGCGGCGCGCGGCGATTTCCCGATATACGGCGCGCGGAAAACCCTCTAACAGGGCGCGCCGCTTCATGAGCCTTCGATGACTGACGCCTATCTCAATCGCCGCACCTTCGCGATCATCTCGCACCCGGACGCCGGCAAGACGACGCTGACCGAAAAACTTCTGTATTTTTCGGGCGCGATCCGGCTGGCGGGCGAGGTGAAGGCGCGCGGCGACCGCCGTCGCGCGCGCTCCGACTGGCTTGCGATCGAGCAGAAGCGCGGGATTTCGGTGACGACCTCGGCGATGACTTTCGAGCACGATGGCTGCATCTTCAATCTGCTCGACACGCCGGGCCATGAGGACTTTTCTGAAGACACCTACCGGACGCTGACCGCCGTCGACAGCGCGGTGATGGTGATTGACGCCGCCAAGGGCATCGAAAGCCAGACGCGCAAGCTGTTTGAAGTCTGCCGGCTGCGCGACATTCCGATCATGACCTTTGTGAACAAGGTCGATCGCGAGGGGCGCGATCCCTTCGATCTGATCGATGAAATCGCCGACCAGCTCGCGCTCGACGTCTGCCCGCGCGTCTGGCCGGTCGGACAGGGCGTCGGATTCCGCGGCTGCTACGACATGGCGCATCATCGCCTTCTCCTCGAAGGCGGCGGCGACAGCGGCAAATTCGGCAGGACGGTCGATCTTTCCGGCGAGCGCGATCCCGCCTTCGACGCGGCTGTCGGCGCGGATGAGGCGCAAGCGGCGCGCGAAACGATGGCGCTCGCTTCTCACGGCTACGCGCCGTTTGACGTTGAGCAATATCGCCACGGCGCCTTGACGCCGATCTATTTCGGGTCGGCGCTGAAGGAATTCTCGGTCGCCGAACTTCTTCGCGACATCGGCCGCTTCGCGCCGCCGCCCCGCGCGCAAAAGGCCGGCGACATCGACATAGAGCCTGACGATCCGTCCGTCTCCGGATTTGTTTTCAAGGTGCAGGCGAATATGGACCCGAACCATCGCGATCGGGTCGCATTCGTTCGTCTCTGCTCGGGCGAATTCAAGCGCGGCATGAAGCTCAAAGTCTCGCGCACCGACAAGCTTCTTGCGGTCAACGCGCCGATCTTCTTTCTGGCGCAGGAGCGAAACCTCGCCGAGGAAGCGGTCGCCGGCGACATTGTCGGCATCCCGAACCACGGCGCGCTCGGCGTCGGCGACACGCTTTCGGAAAAGGACGGGATCAAATTCTCCGGCCTTCCCGACTTCGCGCCGGAAATCATCCGGCGCGTCAGGCTCGACGATCCGATGAAATCAAAGCAGATGAAGCGCGCGATGACCGCGCTCGCGGAAGAAGGCGCGGCGCAAGTGTTCACGCCGACGCTCGGCGCGGACTTTTATGTCGGCGTCGTCGGCGCTTTGCAGCTTGACGTGATCGAAGAGCGGTTGAAGGCCGAATACGGCGTCGCCGCGGCGATGGAGCCGTGCGGCTATGACGCGGTGCGTTGGCTCTCCGGCGACGAGACGGCGGCGAAAGCGTTCATGGCGCTCAATCAGTCGGCGATCGCGCATGACCGCTACGGCTCGCCCGTCTATTTCGCGCGCTCGGCGTGGGAGGCGGGCTACGCGGAACAGAAAAACCCGCTGGTCAAATTCCTGAAGACGCGCGAGCGCGTTTAGCGGGCCGCTGCCGGGCTTAGAACATCGGGCGCGATATGGGAATCGCGCCCGATGTTCCAGCCTATTGATTTGGCGCGCCTTTGCGCGCGAAACCGGTTTCCACTTTCGCGCCCGGCGCGCTAGTTCAGCTCCGGAAAACACGCGGCGCCGGCTTCCTTCATCTCGTCGGACGCTTCCGATTCCCAGTCCGAGATGCCCGCATAGTCTTCGGCCGCCTCCTGCGAAATCCCATCGACAAAGCATTGGCACTGCTCTTCAGGATTCTCGGCGCCGAGCGCCTTGGTGTCCGCGACGCATTTGTCCATCGCATCGCCCGCCAGAGCGGGCGTCGCCAAGAAAAGCCCGCAGGCCGCAAGCGCGAGTTTGCCGATCATCTGTTGCTCCCATGTTTGTCCGAATAGCGTCACGCAACGCATCATTCATCGCCTTTCGGGACCCGCCCGGCTCCCGTCCCGGCGGCGCGAATGCCGGCGCCGCCGAATTTCGATATGCGAAAAGAAATTCGCTTGTTGAAAGCGTGGGGCATGCCCTTCACAATGTCAATCACAGCGGTCCGCCCTGTTCGGCGGCCCAACCGGAGAAAACCGTGACCAGTCAAAGTCGCTTCCTGACGACGCATGTCGGCAGCCTGCCGAGGCCCGCCGACCTCATCGACATCATGTTCGCGCGGGAAGATGGACTGCCGCTCGACAAGGCCGCGGTCGATGCGAAGATCGATGAGGCGGTGCGCGCGATCGTCGACAAACAGCTCCGCGCCGGCATCGACATCGTCAATGACGGCGAGATGCCAAAGCCGAGCTATGCGACCTACATCAAGGATCGGCTGAACGGCTTCGGCGGCGCCGGCGCGAGCTACCGGTTCCAGGACATTGAGGATTTCCCGGCGATCAAGGAACGGATCTTCGCCGACCCCGGACGCAAGCACCGCAAGACGCCGGCCTGCAACGCGCCGATTTCAATCAAGGACATGGACGCGCCGCGACTTGACGCGAACCGGCTCAAAGCCGCGCTCGACGGACGCGCCGCGCCGTTCATGAGCGCCGCCTCGCCGGGCGTCACGACGCTTTTTTTCGGCAACGAATATTACAAGACTCATGAGGAGTACCTGTTCGCCGTCGCGGAAGGGTTGCGGCACGAATATGAAACGATCGCCGCCGCCGGCGTCACCTTGCAGATCGACTGCCCCGATCTCGCGATGGGCCGCCACACGCAGTACGCCGATCTCGACCTCAAGGGTTTTCGCGACCGCATGGCGCTTCATATCGAAGCGCTCAATCGCGCGGTCAGGAATATTCCGGCCGAGCAATTGCGCATGCACATGTGCTGGGGAAATTATCCAGGGCCGCATCATTGCGACGTGCCCTTCAAGGACATCATCGATCTTGTGTGGCGCGCCAAGCCCAGGGCGATCCTGTTCGAAGCCGCCAATCCGCGGCACGCGCATGAATACGCCCTGTTTGAAAGCGTCAAACTGCCGGAAGGCAAGATCCTTGTTCCCGGCGTCATCGAATGCCAGTCGAATTATATCGAACATCCAGAACTCGTCGCCCAGCGCATTGAACGCTACGCGCATCTGGTCGGGCGGGAGAATGTGATGGCTGGCGTCGATTGCGGGTTTTCGATCCATGTCGGATCCGGCGGCGTCGATCCGGCGGTCGCCTTCGCCAAGCTGAAAACGCTCTCCGAAGGCGCAGCGATCGCATCGAAGAAATTCTGGCGCTGACCGCCTCAGGCGGCGATGCTGCCCAGATGGCGCATCAGGACGCGATTGAATTCCGCCGCCGCGCAGAGATTGCACAAATGCCCGGCGCCTGCGATCTCAGCGCGCGTCGCGCCGGCGATTGCGCGCGCGATCAAATCGGCGGCGTCGCGCCGGCTTTTCATGTCGGCGTCGCCGGTGACGATCAGCGACGGGACGGCGACGGCGCCGAGCGCCGATGCGTCTAAATCCTGTAAGGGCGACGCGGCGGCGATGAGATCGCGCCCGTCATAATCGTCGAGCATCGCGTCGATCGCCGCCGACTGCGCGCGATTTGTCCGACGCATCAGCGGGTGCGCGCGCCAGAGCGCCTTCATTTCGTCGAGCCGTCCTGCGCGCGCCAGCGTCGCAAAGCGGTCGAGCGGAATTTCCTCAGGCGCCGAACTGAGCCGGGCGCCTTGCAGGACAAGGCCGGCGACGCGGCCTTTGAAAGCCAGCGCGAATTCGAGCGCGATCCGGCCGGCCTGCGACATGCCGATGATGATCGCGCGGTCCGCTTCGAGAAACTCGACAATGCGGCGGACATCTTCCGCTTCGCGTCGAAGATCGGGCGGCGCCGTCGAGCGTCCGAAGCCGCGCCGGTCGACGGCGACGGCGCGACGGGCCGGCGCGACCGCCGCGAGCTGCGGCGCCCACATCCGGCGATCGAGCGTCCATCCGTGCAGAAAAATCGCCGGCGCCCGCCCGCGCGTTTCCTCGCCGCCGGCGATTTCCGCGAAGAGATCGCCGCCCTCGACCGGAATTCTGACAGCGCGTCGTGGCGGGCCGTTCATGACGGTCGCGCGCGCCGCCGGCGCCGACTCCTTGTCAGCGGTAATGGTTGTTGCTCGTGTGATCCCCGGCGAGCCAGCGTTTCAACTCGGAATGCGCTTTGCGGCGCCAGCCTTCGGCGTCCTTGATCGCCTTGTCGTCGTCAACGGTGAATTCGAGGATCAAGCCGTTCGGATCGTTGATGTAGACCGACCGGCAATAGCCGTGCTCAAGAACATAAGTGTCCGGCTCCTTGTAGCCGGCCTCGGCGATCCTGTTCTCGATCGCCTTCTGCGTCGCGGAATTGACGTTGAGGGCGACATGATGGAAGGGCGAGGCCGGCATTGTCGGGCCGAACAGCGCCTGGTCTTCGGGCCTGGCGAACTGGAAAAACGCCAGCGCGCCGCCGTCGCCGATCGCGAAAAAGCAGTGCATGTAGGTGCGCTCCGCGCCGAACAGCACGTCGCTCTCGCAGAAGGTCGAAACCAGGGGAAGCCCGATCACGTACTCGTAAAATATGCGCGTCGCCTCCATGTCCCTGGTGACATAGGCCGTATGGTGCAGCCGGCTCGGCAGGGATCCCTTCGCCATCGATTGAGCGCCTCCTTCGCAATTTCTCGGTTCAGTCGGTCATGACGCAAGTCTGGCGGCGATCTTCGCCACATGCGCGCCCTGATACCGCGCGCCGGCGAGTTCATTGGCGCTCGGAAGGCGCGATCCGTCAGGACCGGTGATCGTCGTCGCGCCATAGGGACTGCCGCCGCTGATCTCGGTCATGATCGTCGCGCCCTCCCACGAATAGGGAAGACCGACAATGATCATGCCGTGATGCAGGAGCGTCGCGTGAAACGACGTGATCGTCGTTTCCTGCCCGCCATGCTGGCTCGCCGTTGAGGTGAAAACGCCGCCGACCTTGCCGACAAGCGCGCGCGAGGCCCAAAGGCCGCCGGTCTGGTCCAGAAAATTGCGCATTTGCGCCGCCATGTTTCCAAATCGCGTCGGCGTCCCGAAGATGATCGCGTCGTAATCGGCGAGATCGGCGGGAATTGCGATCGGCGCCGCCTGATCCGTCTTCATGCCGGAAGCGGCGGCGACGTCGTCCGGCACAAGTTCCGGCGTGCGCTTGATGTCGACGCGGGTCCCGGCGACGGACGCCGCCCCCTCGGCGACCGCCTTCGCGAGGATTTCGACGTGGCCGTAGCTTGAATAATAAAGCACCAGAACCTTGGCCACTCAATTCTCCATAACCGGCAATGCGCCGCGGCGGCCGGCAAAGCGTCCAGAATGCCGCTCTCCGCCCTGGCCGTCTAGAAGCGAAGCGTCAAATCAATTCCCCAGCGCACCGGCTGCGCTTTGAAATTGAAGCCGCCGGGCGAATATTCCGTGTTGTATTTCTCGTCGAAGAGGTTCTTCGACCAGGCGGTCAGCGCCCAGCGCTCGCCTTCGACGCCGACGCGGGCGTTCACGAGATCGACCGGATCGCGCGCCTTCGGGAAAGCGTCAAGCGCGAGCGACGGCGCGCTGAAGGGGATCGTGAAGATCGTGTCGCCGATGCGGTTGTAATCGACGCGCACGAAGCCTTCGATGCCCGAGGTCAGCGGCGCCCGGTATTCGGCGCCGATATTGGCTGTGTATTTCGACACCAGCGGCGCCTGGGCGCCGATCGCGACCGAATCGGGGAATTCCTTGATCTCGCTGTCGGTGTAGCCGAACCCGGCGTTGAACGAGAAATTGTCGGTCAGGTTCGCGTTCAGTTCGAAATCGAAGCCGAGATATTTGACCTTGTCGATATTGCCGAGGTTTTGCGTCGAATTTGCGGCGATGAAGATGAAGTAGTAAGTGCCCTTGGCTTTGGTGTGATAGCCGCTGGCGCTGAAATTGAGGCGGCCGTCGAGCGCTGTGCTCTTGAAGCCCGCCTCGAACGTGTCGGCGGTTTCCTGGTCGAACAAATCGCCGACGCCGAAGAAGCCGCCCGCCGCGGCGACCGTGCCGACTCCTGTCTGGTTGAAGCCGCCGCTGCGGAAGCCGCGGCTGTAGCTGGCGAAGAAATTGAGATTGTCCATCGGCGTGTAGCGCAACACCGCCTGCGGCTGCCAGTCGTCCCAGGAATTCGTCCGCACGACGCCCGTCCCGCAAATCGGGCTCGGCGCACAAGGAAGAAACGCGGTCGGCGTTTCCGTCGTATTGTCGCGCTTGTCGTGGTCGTAGCGAAGGTTCAGCGACAATTCGAGCGAGTCGGTGATGTTGGTTGACGTGTCGACATAGGCCGCCCAGGCGAACTGGTCTTGCGAATCCGCAAGGAAGGTGAGCTGCGGGTTCGCCGGATTGACGCTTGGCGTATCGAAGACGGGAAACACGCCGGCGCCCGTATCGATCATGTTGCCGGTCGAAATGAAGCGATCGGTGCTGAAGATCTGCCCGCCGACGATCCAGCGGAAGCGCCGATCCGACGGCGAGGTGATGCGAAGCTCCTGCGTGAAGGTCTCGACATCGAGGAACTGGCTCTGGTTGAAATTGAAGTTGATGCGGTTGATCGGAAACGGCCCGAAGGGATCGAACGGGTAGCCGTCGCCGGTCAAAATCTCCTCAACGCTGTTGAAGCCCGAGATCGACGTGATGGTGCCGATGTCGGTCTCGTAATTCAGCTTGAGCGCGGCGTCGTAGATGTCGCGTTCGTTGACGCCGGAATTGTTGAGACTGATCGGACGCCCGGTGAAGTTCGGATCGTTGAAGGTCGGCGAGCCGAAATCGTCGATCACATAATAGAGCGCGCGGGTGTCGAGAAGGTCCGCGGAAAGGCGCAGATCCGCCGTGAAATTCGCGGTCGGCTCGAACAGGAACGACAGACGCGCATTGAGATCTTCAACGGGGTCCGCGTTCTTTTCCGCCGTCGCATCGGCGGTATTGACGTTTTCAAGATGGCCGTCCGTGTTGAAATAGGAAATCGCGCCGCGCATTTTCAGCGAGTCGGAAATCGGCACGTTGAGCGCGCCCTGGACGCGGTAGCCGGGGCCTGATTCATAGCCCCCCGTGATCTTGCCTTCGAATTCGTCGCTCGGTTTTTTCGTGGTGATGACGATGGCGCCGCCGATGGCGTTGCGCCCGTAAAGAGCGCCTTGCGGGCCCTTCAGCACTTCGATCTGCTCGATGTCGATCAATTCCTGATTGAACTGCGCCGGCTGCGTCATCGGCACGCCGTCGACGACGATGGCGGCGGAAGGTTCGCTGTTCCTGGCCTGCGAAATGCCGCGGATCACGAGAAAGCTCGTGCCGGCGTTCTGGGTCTCGACAAAGGTGACGTTCGGCACCGAGGCGATGAAATCGGCGGGACGCTGGACGCCCCGGCTTTCGATCGCAGCCGAATTGAGGACGGTCACTTGCGCGGGAACATCCTGCACGGATTCGTCTCGCCGGCGCGCCGTCACGACGATCTGGTCGCGATCCTCAGCGGCCGGGCCGCCCGACCCGGACGGCGTTGACTGTGCGACCGCAATCGAAGGAACCGCCAACGCGAATAACGCCGCCGTCCCCAAAAGGCCTGAATGGCGTCTTGACTTGATGCTCATGGAAATCCCTCCCGCTACGAACCATCCGGCCCCAAACAAATTGGGTCCCCAAACGGCCGGCGCATCGTCGTGCGCCGGGTCGGACTGTAAAACTTCGACCATCGAAGTCAAGTTCGATAATCGAAAAAAGCTGCGCGACGGCCCCGGGCGGCGTACGAATTCTCCAGCGATTTCAGGATCCTACGAAGGAATAGGCGACATAGGGCGTCGTCGCGAGCGCCGCTTCGATGCGCTGCGAGGCTTGCCGAAGCAGCGGCAAACGGGTTTTCACCAGCTCTTCAAGCGAGATGCGGGTCGTCGAGGTCGAGCAATTGATTGCGCAGGCGATGCGGCGCTCGACGTCAAACACCGGGGTCGCGACGGAGACGATTCCATAGTCAAGCTCGTCAAGCGCTGAATCAAATCCATTCTTTCTCACTTGCGCCAGACGCTTGCGCAACGCCGCCGGCGAGGTGATGGTGTTTTCGGTAAATCGCTGCAGGGTCGCGGCGCGGAAATAGTCTTCGATCGTTTCTTCCGGCTGGAAGGCGAGCAGCACTTTGCCCATCGACGTCGCATGCAGGGGAAACCGCGTGCCGACATTCGCGCTGACCCGGATATGCCGCTGCGTCGAGACATGCGCGACATAAAGGATGTCGGTCCCTGACAGCACGGCCATCGATGAGCTGTCGCCGGTCTCGTCGCGCAGCGCCTGCAGATGCGGCAGCGCGACCGATTCGAAATTCATCGACGATATGTAAGACCAGCCGAAGGACAAGACCTCCGGCCGCAGCAGGAATCGCCGCCCGTGTTTGGCGACGTAGCCGAGCTTGACCAGCGTGTTAAGGCAGCGCCGCGCGACCGCCGGGTTCAGTTTGGTCGCCGCCGCGACTTCGCTGAGCTGCATCTCGGGGCGAGACTTGTCGAAAACCCGAAGCACCGACAGGCCGCGTTCGAGCGTCGACAAATATTCGGACTCCTTTTCGGGTTTCGTTTCCGCGCCGCGCTTCGCCGCCTCAGGCGGCGGCGCGCCCTCGCCCCTCGGCCTGCCGCTCATGCTACTCAGCCGCCGCTTTCCGGCGCCCGCCGAGGATTTCCGCATTATGTTCTCCAAGCGTCGGCGGCGCCGTCACCGCAAGGGCGCGCTCGCCGTCGAACGATAGCGGCGACCGGACGGTCCGGAACAGCCCCATCGCTTCATGGCGCGCTTCGACGGCGATCTGCAAATGGCCGGCCTGGCCGCTGTCCAGGACCTCCTGCGGCGTGCGCAGCGGCGCGTGCGGCACTTCAAGCGAGGCGAGCCGCGCGCTCCATTCCTCGACCGTTCTGGTCTTGAAGATCGGCGCAAGGAAATCATTGACCGCCTCGTAATTCGCGATGCGGGCGAGACGGTCGGCGAATTCCGGGCGCTTCAACATGTCCGGCTGGTCGACGGCGATCGCCAGATTCTCCCAGAATTTCGGCGGCGAGGACATATGGAGCGCGATCCGGCGCCCGTCGACGCAGTCAAAGACATAAGACTGTGAGACATGCGGCCGGCTGTAAGGCCCCATGATCTCGCCCGCCGACAGATAATGCGTGAAGTCATCAAGATTGAAATGACACATGGCTTCGAACATCGACGTTTCGACAAGCCGCCCCTTCCCGGTTCGCGCGCGCTCCGTCAGCGCCGCGAGAACGCCGAGCGCGGCGTAAAAACCCGTGACCGCATCGCCGATCGCCGGGCCGACAATGCGCGGATGCTTTGGGTTGACGAGGAGACGCAAAAAGCCGCTCGCCGCCTGCGCGACGCTGTCGAAGGCGGGGCGATCCCGGTCGGGACCGTCAGGGCCGAAACCCGAGATTGAACAATAGACGAGCCGCGGATTGATCGCGCGCAGCCGGTCGGCGTCGACATTCAGCCTTTGCGCCACGCCGGGCCTGAAATTCTGGATGAACACATCCGCCTTTTCGAGCAGCGCGTCGAAGGCGGCGAGATCGTCGGCGTCTTTGGTGTCGAGCGTGATGCTGCGCTTGTTGCGATTATAGGTCTGGAAATGCGGGCTGTATAAGCCGCCCTTGAACGCCCGGAAGGGATCGCCGCCGCCAGGTTGCTCAATCTTGATGACATCCGCGCCGAAATCGGCGAGCAACATGCCGGCGGCCGGGCCGGTGATGAAGGTGCCCATGTCAAGCACGGTCACGTCTTGCAGGACTTTGGCCATAAGATCGCTCCCAGTTCGTCCGGCCGAAGCGCGCAGGCCTGCGCCTCACAGGACGGGAGGCCGGCGCCAGCTTGACATCACCTTAGAAAATTCGAATATCGAAGACAAGTTCGAAATGCGAAGAAATTGACCGAGGCGGGGCGCGCCCGCGCCGTCCGGCGAAATGAAGGCGGCGGCGTCGCCAAGGAGTGCTGACGATGCGCATCGGCAAGCAAGACGACAATTTCACGGCGATTTCAACATCCGATGCGACGCACATTGTCGTGCGCGGTCGCGATCTGTGTGCGGACATAATCGGCAAGGTCGATTTCACGAGCTATTTCTGGCTGCTGGTCGCCGGCAAGGATCCAAGCCCCGTTCAGAAGAAATTCGCCGACGCGGCGCTGACGGCGATCGCCGAGCACGGGCTCGTTCCAAGCAATGTCGCCGCGCGCATGACCTTCGCGGCGGCGCCCGAAGCGTTCCAGGGCGCTGTCGCGGCCGGACTGCTCGGCTGCGGATCGGTCGTTCTCGGCAGCGCGGAGATCGCCGGCAAATTCCTCCAGGGGATCGTCCGTTCCGCGCAAACGGGCGGCGATCTTGACGCCGCCGCGGCGAACGCCGTCGCCGCGCTCCGCAAGGCGAAATCGCCGATCCCGGGATTTGGCCACCCGCAGCATTCAGCCGGCGATCCGCGCGCCAATCTGCTGCTCAAGATGGCGAAAGACGAGGGCGTCGAGGGCGTTCATGTCCGGGCGCTGCGCGCCGTCGAGGCGCATCTTCCAACAGCGATCGGCAGAGCGCTTGCGATCAACGTCAACGGCGCCATTCCGGCGGTGATGCTCGATGTCGGCTTTCCGGCGCAGGCGCTGAAAGGGATTGCGCTCCTCGCGCGGACCGCGAGCCTCATCGGCCATTTGCAGGAAGAAGCGGAAAGACCGATCGGATTCATCCTCTCAGGGAGCGCCGCCGCGGCGATCCGCTATGACGGGCCCAAACCCGAATGACGCCAGCAAAGAAAGTGACGCCATGACGCTTTTCCCGACTTCGCTCGTCGGCTCGCTGCCGCAACCCGACTGGCTGATCGATCGCAAGAAACTCGCCGGGCGGTTTCCGCCGCGCATTCGCGTGAACGAGTTGTGGAACGTCGCGCCGCAATGGCTGGAGCAGGCGCAAGACGACGCGACGCTGCTCGCCATTCGCGACCAGGAACGCGCAGGGCTCGACATCATCACCGACGGCGAAATGCGCCGCGAGAGCTATTCGAACCGCTTCGCCACCGCGCTTGACGGGGTCGATCTCGACAATCACGGCGAGGCGCTTGATCGAAGCGGCCATCCAAATCCCGTTCCGCGCGTCATCGGCAAGATCAAAAGGCGCTGCGCCGTGCAGCTTCGCGACATCGCGTTCCTGCGCGCCAACACCGACCGCAAGATCAAGATCACCGTGCCCGGACCGTTCACGATGGCGCAGCAGGCGCAGAACGATTTTTACAAATCCGAAGCCGACATGGCGCTCGACTACGCGGCGGCGGTCAACGCCGAGATCAAGGACCTTTTCGCCGCCGGCGCCGACTATGTGCAGATCGACGAGCCCTATATGCAGGCGCGCCCTCAAAAAGCGCGCGAATACGGGCTTCAGGCGCTTGAGGCCGCGCTTGACGGCGTCAAGGGCGAGACCGCCGTTCACATCTGTTTCGGCTACGCCGCGATCATTCACGAGCGCCCGTCGGGTTATTCCTTCCTGCCGGAACTCTCCGAATGCCGCGTCAAGCAGGTCTCGATCGAGACCGCGCAGTCCAATCTCGACATTTCAGTCCTTCAAGGCCTTCGCGGAAAGACGGTCATCCTCGGCGTCATTGATCTTTCTACGAATGAAATCGAGGCCGCCGAAACCGTCGCCGCGCGGATCAGGCGGGCGCTTCCCTATGTCGACGCCGACAAGATCATCGTCGCGCCCGATTGCGGCATGAAATATCTGCCGCGCGAGGTCGCCTTCTTGAAGATGAAGGCGATGGCGCAGGGCGCAGCGCTAGCGCGCGCCGCGGTCAAATAGCGCGGCGGCGGGGGCCGCGACGGATTTTCAGCGCCCGCCGGACGATCGCCGCACGCCTTTCTGTGTCGGCCGATTCTTCATGCGGCGCGCAGCTTTGTTGTCCGGACCGTCCGGCGACGCGCTCGCTAAACACGAAACCATAAGGCGCTCAACCGCAGGACTCTCGGAATAAACGCGGGAGCCGAAAGGCTCACATCAGGATCGCTTCTAGCCTGTTGATTTGGCGCGCCTTTGCGCGCGAAACCGGTTCCACTTTCTCGCGGAGTCGCCTTGGAAGCAGGGAGAAATCAGCTTTCCTTTTCCCCGATCGTCGTGCGGCGCAGCAATCGTTCGTAGCCGGAGTATCCCCCGGTCGCCATGTGCAGCACCGAGCGGTTGTCCCACATCAGGAGCGTTCCCGCCGACCATTTGTGGCGATACTGGAACGCGTGCTGCGTTTGCCAGCGATAGAGATCGCCGAGCAGGATCATGCCTTCCGCCGCGTCCATGTCTTCAACGCCGATAATGTAGCCGGCGCAGCCGAACAGCGCCGCGCGGCCGGTTTCGGGATGGATGCGGATGAAGGGATGGGTCTGCGTCGCCAGCGCCGCGTCCGACGGACGGATGTCCATCGCCCGTCCCTTGTCGTTCTCGCCATAAGCGCCGGCGCGCGCGTAGCCGGCTCTGGCCGAGTGGATGGCGCGCTTTCCGTCAATCCGCTTGCGCAACCCCCCCGGCATCCGCTCGAGCGCCAGATGCTGATTGGCGAACAATGTGTCGCCGCCGACGGGCGGGATCTTGACGCCGTAAAGACAGGTGCCGGCGGGCGGGTGTTGCTGAAAACTCCAGTCGGTGTGCCAGGCCTCCGCGAAAATCGGCCCCGTTTCGCCCGCGGCGCGCGCGACCGCGATAATGTGCTGTCGTCCGGGAATCGGCGCGATGAAAGGGTCCTCGCCGAACGGGCCGAAATAGAGCGTGAAGCGCTCAAGATCATCATCGCTCAATTGCTGGTCCGGAAAGGCGAGCACATGATGGGAAAGCCAGGCGGCGCGGATGTCGGCGACAAGGTTGTCGGAGAGAGGCGCCGTCAAGTCGACGCCGCGCACTTCGGCGCCGCAGGATTGGCCCGAAGGAGTTATGTCGAGGGTCATGGCCGACGATACCATGTTTCGAAGGCGCGAAACTAGCGCCATCCCGCGGACACGGTCGTAGCAGGATACGCTTCGCCTTCAAGGTTCACGAAGCGCGGGTTCGAAAGGACCTCCGCTCTCATGGGTCCGGAGGGCGAACCAGTCTCGAACCGGCGGCTCGAACGAAACCTTCGTCTGCGGCGCTTTCAGAATTGACGATTCGTCGGTGATCTTGTCGCCGCTCACTTTCCACATCGCCTTCTCGCCCGTCACAACGAACAGGTCCGTCTTATGAAGCAGCGAGACCCAAACGTGAATTTCCGTCGGATAGGGCGTTACCACTTGCGAAACGAGCAGGGCGACGAGTTTCTCGTCGCTGTTCATCTGCGGACGTCTAAGCGCGATGCAGCTGTTGGTGAATTTCCTGAAGCCGACGATCTTCTCGCCGGCGGCGTCGATGTCATGACGCAAATGCCCGCCGATAACGACCGCCTCAGGGTTCGTCGTTGACGCGAGAACATAAACCAGAAAGCCGACTGTCTCGTCCGGAATGACAACCGTGTTGTAGGCCTTCGCGCAGCCGGAATCGCCCGCCTTGAGGCCGGCCTCGCGCGCCTTGATCATCGTCAATTGCAACGGCGTCAGCGCTTCATTTTCACCATGCGCCACAAAACCGGCCGCCACAGCCTTCCCATTCCTGATATCTGCTGAATAGGCCGGCTCAAATACGCTGTCCGAGCCGCGATAGAACAAAACTCTTTCGCCGTCTTCCACGTCCTCAACAATCCAGCCCTTCACCTTGCCTTCAAGCTTGCGCCCTATGCGTTGAACCAGAAGGTCCGTCGCAGCCCACGCAGCGCGATCATATTCGAAAATGATCCGGCCGAGTCTTTCAGATTCGGCGATCTCGGCGGCGTATTGCTCTTCCATTGCCGTGCGTGCGAACGCCGTCGGCGACGGCAACGCCGCCACCAGAACTGCAATTGAAATGAGCCATCGCATGAGCGCTTCCCCTCTTTTCCCCATGGACAGTCTACACAACAGCGAGATGGGGTAAAGGACAAGGGCGTCTCTACAAGATCGCTTCGTCCATATCGACTTTCGCGACGTCATAGCCGCGTTTCAAATCGGCGATATGTTTCGCCATCCAGTCGGCTGCGAGATCGCCGTCGCGCGCCCCGAACGCGTCGACCAGATTTTTCTGCGCATTCAAGATGCGGTCCTTCGCCTTCGGCGCTCGGGAGATCACGTGACGGAGGCTTTCGCCAATCATCAGATTTAACGATTGCAGCATCGCCAGCATGACGCGGTTGTCGAGGCCTTTGGCGATTTGCTGAAAGAATTCGACCGCGCCGGCGACCGTCGCCTCGTGATCCTTGTCGGCGGCGGACTGGAGCGTCGCGCGCACCGCTCTCAATTCGGCGATTTTCGCCTTCGACAGGCGCTTTGCCGCGAGACGCGCCGCTTCCGGATAGAGCGTCGCCAGCGCGTCGAAGACTTCCGAAAACGTGACGCCGCCGAGCGCGAAACTCTTAGACGCCGCCGCCGCGATGTCCGACGCGACCGGCCGCCGGATGAAGAACTTTTTCGCCGCGCCGCGCACGATGAGCCCGGTCTGTTCGAGAAGCCGCAGCCCCTCGCGCACCGTCGAGCGGGTGACGCCGAACTGCGCGCAAAGCTCGCCTTCCGTCGGGAGATGCGCGCCGTCCTTCAGGCTGCCGTCGCTGATCTTTTCTTCGATGGCGCGAAAGACCTTCATATAGGCCGGCGCGCGTTCGATCGGCTCAAAACTTCCGTCCATCACGCGCTCGCTTCAAAGAGCTGGCGACCGATCAGCATGCGGCGAATCTCAGAGGTGCCGGCGCCGATTTCGTAAAGCTTGGCGTCGCGCAAAATGCGCCCAGTCGGATAGTCGTTGATGTAGCCGTTGCCGCCCAATAGCTGGATCGCATCGAGCGCGACCTGCGTCGCCTTCTCGGCGGCGTAGAGAATGCAGCCCGCCGCGTCCTGGCGCGTCGTCTCCTTGCGGTCGCAAGCGCTCGCGACGGCGTAAACATAGGCTTTGCAGGCGTTCATTGTCGTGTACATGTCGGCGATCTTCCCCTGCACCAGCTGGAACTCGCCGATCGATTTTCCGAACTGCTTGCGGTCGTGGATGTAGGGCATGACGGCGTCCATCGCCGCCTGCATCAGGCCGAGACAGCCGCCGGCGAGCACGGTGCGCTCATAATCAAGACCGCTCATCAAAATGCGAACGCCGTCGCCTTCTTCGCCCATCCGGTTTTCGGCCGGCACTTCGCAGTCTTCAAACACAAGCTCGCCGGTGTCGGAGCCGCGCATGCCGAGCTTGTCGAGTTTTTGCGCCGTCGAATAACCCTTGAAGCCCTTTTCGACAATGAAAGTCGAAATGCCGCGCGAGCCCTTTTCCGGCGATGTCTTTGCGTAGACGGCGACAACATCCGCCGTCGGACCATTGGTGATCCACATCTTATTGCCGTTGAGGATATAGCGGTCGCCTTTTTTCTCGGCCCGCAATTTCATCGACACGACGTCGGAGCCGGCGCCGGGCTCCGACATCGCGAGCGCGCCCAAATGTTCGCCCGAGATGAGCTTGGGCAAATAGCGGGCCTTCTGTTCCTTCGAGCCGTTGAGACTGATCTGGTTGACGCAGAGATTTGAATGCGCGCCATAGGAAAGGCCGACCGACCCTGACCCCCGCGAAATCTCCTCCATCGCGACGACATGCGCGACATAGCCGAGCCCGGCGCCGCCGAATTCAGGATCCGCGGTGACGCCGAGAAGACCGAGTTCGCCGAGCTCCGGCCAGAGATCGCGCGGAAACTTGTTCTTCGCGTCGATCTCGGCGGCGCGGGGGCTAAGCCGGTCGGCCACCCAGCGGGCGACCATCTCGCGCATCTCCTCGACTTCCTCGGGCAGGCCGAAATTCAACAGCGGAATGTTGCGGGGCATTGGGGCCTCCCTCATTTTTTGCCGGGCTTTAACCGCCCATGGAGGAGCATTATCACATATTGCTATTGTCGGACAATAGGATTATTGTCCGTCGAACTTGGCTTCCCCGCCCGCGGGCAGGACGATCGTATTTGGTGCGCCGCCCTCACCCGCTTACGGGAGAGGAGGAAGGCGTTGCAGCGCCCTATGCGATTGCCCTCCCCGCAAGCGGAGGCGGAAATGGAGGACGGAATGGGACGCTTCCAATCCCAGATCGATACCGGCGGCGAGAGTTTCGCCGCCAACCGCGCGGCGATGGAAAGACTCGTCGCCGATTTGAAAGCGAACACCGCCAAAGTCGCTGAAGGCGGGGGGCCTCGCTACGCCGACCGCCACAAGGAGCGCGGCAAGCTCCTCGCGCGCGAGCGGATCGAGCGTCTTGTCGACCCCGGCGCGCCTTTTCTTGAACTCGGCGGATTCGCCGCCTGGGGAATGTATTCGGGCGACGTCAACGGCGCCGGCGTGGTCACTGGCGTCGCGCGCATTGCCGGGGTCGAATGCATGATCGTCGCCAACGACCCGACGGTCAAAGGCGGCACCTATCACCCGATGACGGTGAAGAAACATCTGCGCGCGCAGGAGATCGCGGCGGAGAACCGGCTTCCTTGCGTCTATCTCGTCGAATCGGGCGGCGCGTTTTTGCCGATGCAGGACGAGGTCTTTCCGGACAAGGACGATTTTGGCCGCATTTTCTACAATCAGGCGATGATGTCGGCGGCGGGGATTCCGCAGATCGCCGTCGTCCATGGCTCCTGCACCGCCGGCGGCGCCTATGTGCCGGCGATGTCGGACGAGGCGATCATCGTCCGCCGTCAGGGGACGATCTTTCTGGGCGGCCCGCCGCTCGTCAAAGCCGCGACCGGCGAGATCGTCACGGCGGAGGATCTCGGCGGCGGCGACGTTCACACGCGCGAATCGGGCGTCGCCGATCACCTCGCTGAAGACGATGATCACGCGCTCGGGCTCGCGCGTCAGATCGTCTCGCGGTTGAACTGGGTGAAGCAGGGATCGCTCGTTTGCGCCGATCCAAGGCCGCCCGCTTACGACCCGAAAGAAATCTACGGAATCGTCGAGCGCGACATCCGAAAGCCCTATGACGCGCGCGAAATCATCGCGCGGATCGTCGATGCTTCCGTCTTTGACGAGTTCAAGCCGCTCTTCGGATCGACGCTCGTCGCCGGATTCGCGCATATCCACGGATTTCCGGTCGGCATCCTCGCCAATAACGGCATCCTGTTTTCGCCGAGCGCTCAGAAGGGCGCGCATTTCATCGAGCTTTGCTGCCAGCGGAAGATCCCGCTCGTCTTCCTCCAGAACATCACCGGCTTCATGGTCGGGCGCGCCGCGGAATCGGGCGGCATCGCCAAGGACGGCGCGAAGCTCGTGACCGCCGTCGCGACCGCGCGCGTCCCGAAATTTACGATCGTCGTCGGCGGCTCCTACGGCGCCGGCAATTACGGCATGTGCGGGCGAGCCTATTCCCCGCGCTTCCTCTTCATGTGGCCGAACGCGCGCATCTCCGTCATGGGCGGGGAACAGGCGGCGAGCGTCCTCGCGACCGTCCGCCGCGAGGGATTGCGCAAGGGCGAGGAATGGAGCGCGGCGGACGAGGAGGACTTCAAGAACAAGATCCGCGCCGATTACGACGCGCAGGGCTCGCCCTATTATTCCTCGGCGCGCCTCTGGGACGACGGCATCATCGACCCGGCGCAGACCCGCGACGTATTGGGGCTGTGCATTTCAGCAAGCTTGAACGCACCCGTCGAAGAGACGAAGTTCGGCGTCTTTAGGATGTAAGGAAATGCGCCATGAAAGCACACGTAACCTGGGTGATGGAATGACCGTATCGCAATACGCCCATCCTTCGAGACGGCTTGATCACCTTGCGATGATCAAGCCTCCTCAGGATGAGGTTACTCTTGTCAAACCACACTCCGGCCTCATCCTGAGGAGCCTTCGCGCAGCGAAGGCGTCTCGAAGGATAAGCACCGCGAGCGAACCGACCGGCTGAATGATGTTCAAGAAAATCCTGATCGCCAATCGCGGGGAAATAGCCGTCCGGGTCGCGCGAACCGCGCGGCGGATGGGCGTTGCGACCGTCGCCGTCTATTCGGACGCCGACGCTGGCGCGCCGCATGTGAAAGCGTGCGACGAAGCTATACACATCGGCCCGCCGCAGCCTGCCGAAAGCTATCTCAGGATCGACAAGATCGTCGACGCGGCAAAGCGCACGGGCGCTCAAGGCATCCACCCCGGATACGGCTTTCTTTCCGAGAACGAAAAATTCGCCAACGCTCTTGAGGAAGCCGGGATCGTCTTCATCGGCCCGACGGCGAAGACGATCCGCGCGATGGGATCGAAATCGGCGGCGAAGGATCTGATGGAAAAGGCGGGCGTGCCGACGACGCCCGGCTATCAGGGGGCGGATCAATCCTACGAAACGTTCCGGCGCGAATGCGCGGGCGTCGGCTATCCCGTACTGCTGAAAGCGACGGCGGGCGGCGGCGGCAAGGGCATGAAGATTGTCGAGCGCGAAGCCGACCTCGCCGAACAGCTCGCCTCGGCGCAGCGCGAGGGGAAGAATTCTTTCGGCGATGATCGCGTTCTCGTTGAGAAGTACATCGCGCGCGCGCGTCATCTTGAAGTGCAGATCGTCGGCGACGGCCGGGGCGAAGTCGTGCATTTCTTCGAGCGCGACTGCTCGGTGCAGCGCCGCCACCAGAAGATCATCGAGGAGGCGCCGGCGCCGCGCCTTCCCGCCGCGGTGCGCGCGCGCCTGCACGAAATCGGCGTCAACGCCGGCAAGGCCGTCCTCTATCGCGGCGCCGGCACCGTCGAATGTCTCTATGACGGAAAAGACAGCGTCTACTTCATGGAGATGAACACGCGGCTGCAGGTTGAGCATCCGGTTACCGAAATGATCACCGGCGTCGACCTCGTCGAATGGCAATTGCGCGTCGCCGCCGGCGAGGGATTGCCGCTCCGGCAAAGCGACATCCGCGAGCGCGGACACGCTTTCGAGGCGCGGCTCTACGCCGAAAATCCCGACAATAATTTCTCGCCGTCAATCGGCGCGCTGACGACCCTTCGCCTTCCCGGCGGTCTTGCGCGCATCGATTCCGGCGTCGAGGAAGGCATGAGCGTGACGCCCTTCTACGACCCGATGATCGCCAAGATCATCACCCATGGCGCAAGCCGCGAGGAAGCGCTGGCGCGGCTGCGCCTCGCGCTTTGTGAAATCCGCGTCGGCGGCATCGAAACCAATGCGCGCTTTCTCCACCGCCTCGCCGCCGACGCCGATTTCATCGCCGGCGACGTCTCGACGCGCTATATCGACGAGCATGGCGAGACGCTTTTTGCGCGCGCGCCCGCCGGCAATCGCGTCATCGCCGCCGCGCTGATGCGGCGCCGCCTCGATACGGCTTCGCGAGCGGGGCGCGACCCATGGGAATCTCTGACAGGTTTCCGCCTGAACAAGCCGGCGAAGACCGTCCTCTGGATCACCCATGAGGGCGAACCCGCGATCGCGCGCGTCACCGCGAGCGCGGACGGCGCCGACGTCGAGATCGACATCAACGCCGCGGCGGCGAAGCGCCGTCAGGCCGCGGACGCGCCTACCCGGCTCTCTCCTTCCGCAGCAGAGCGAGGTCCTCTTCGATTTTCTTACTCGGGCGCGGCGAGCGGCGCTGACCTTCGCCTCACGATGGAAGGCGAAACCTTTGAAGCGAGCGTCGTCGACCATGGCGCCGGCAAGCGCGTCTTCATCGGCGCCGACCATTGGGACATTCAGCATCCGGACGTTCTCTCCGGCGCCCTCGCCGGCCATTCGGCGGAAGGGTCATTGAATGCGCCGATGCCGGGCGTCATCACGCTATTGAAAGCCAAGCATGGCGAGCGCGTCGCCGCCGGCGCCGTTCTTTTGGTTATGGAAGCGATGAAGATGGAGCACGCGATCAAGGCGCCGCACGACGGAATCGTCAAATCCTTCCGCTTCAAGCCCGGCGACCAGGTGAAGGACGGCGACTTGCTGGTCGAGTTTGAAGAGAGCGCGTGAGGCGACCTCCCGAACGATCAGGCTGCGGCGACGTCTGATCGCCTTTCGAGTTCGCGATGGACGAACGCGACAAAAGCCGGATCCTCGCCCTGCAGATTGTTCTCGACATAGCGCGCGAAATCCGGCCGCTTCAGCCAGTAGGAAAAGAAGTCCGCCCACGAGCCCCAGCGTCTTCCGCCCTGCCCTGACGGCGCGTCTTCGTAGAGCAGGATGAAGGCGCGCTCAAAGAGCGCCATCAGCATTTCATAGTAGATCGCCTGCCGCCGACGCTGGTCGGGCGAGAGCTTCTCGCTCGTCGACGCTTCGAGCACATCGAGTTCAGGATGCGCGAGCGCGGCTTCAAGGATCGACGAATATTGCTGCGAGAGCTGGACGTAGATTTCGTCCTCGCGCTGTTCGAGCTCTTTGGCCTCATTCGCCCGCTCGGCGCGCAATTCGCGCAAGATCGTGAGGACCGCGACGGGAAGGCCGAGCACGGTGACGAGATAGCTGAGGAACTCCCAGAGCCGCAACGCGCCGTCGCCGATCATGAAGAGCCTCCGCCTTGGCGAGAAGGCGCCATGATGGCGTGCTTCGCAGCCTGGGAAAAGCGCCGGGGGCGCTCCGGTGCCGCCCTAATTTGCCTTTGCCGCAAGAAGGCTCGGCAGTTTCAGCGACCCTTCCTCGGCGAACCGTAGCGTAATCTGAAAGATGCGGCCCTCCAGCGCTTCGATTGTGCCTTGCGCCTTGCCGTAGGAAACGCCAACCCAGAGATTGCTGACGACGTTGAAATCCGCCGACGTCAGCCATCTTTTTCCGTGACTTGAAAAGGTTTCGAGCAGGGGGTCCTTGTAATTCGTGTCGGCGTAGCCGAATTTTCCCGCAAGCCGGAATTTCTCCGAAAAATATTCAGCGCCGCCCCAGGCCTGAATGGTGTTCGCCTTGCCGTCAGGCGTAGTCGCGTCGCCGGTCGCGACGAACTCCCCGAACCCGACGCGGCCGGCGGCGCCGAGGACGAAGTAGGACGAATGCTCGCTGCAGGCGGCGAGCGCGCTGTAGCGCGCCTCATCCGCGAGATCGTCGGAATTCGTTTCGCTCATGGCGCGATTGAAAACGCGTTGTGGCGATTCGCACGGCCGGATCGGGTAGCGCATCGACGCCCAAAGCGCCTTGCCGCCGCCCTTGAAAGAGTCGAAGGCGCTGGTCGATCCTCGCTGCAGGATGCCGGCGCCGACATCGAGATTGGCATTGAACTTCACTTCGTCATCGACGACTTTGCGGCAGAGATCGAGTTTCGTCACCAGCGACGCCGGCGTCTTTGGAATCTTTACGAACGAA
Organism: uncultured Alphaproteobacteria bacterium; assembly: GCA_902826095.1. Lineage (GTDB taxonomy): Bacteria > Pseudomonadota > Alphaproteobacteria > Caulobacterales > Parvularculaceae > Amphiplicatus. Next base: position 27,771 of record CADEDN010000009.1, read on the forward strand.
GCGTCGAACTCATACCGCAGCGCCTTTGCTTCGTCTAAAAGCTTGTCTGTGGCGGCCTTCAGATCGTCGTCGTTCAATTGCGCGAGTTCGGCTCGTTCGGCGGCCGATAGGCTGGACTTCGTCTTGAGCGCTTTGTCATCGCTCACCTGAGCGGCGAGGGCGCGCGCGTCATCGAGAGACGTGAGCGCCGCTTCGAGCAAATCAAGAACGTAATCGCGCGATTGACCGGATTCGATCGCATCGACCGCCAGATCAAGTTTGCCGGCCGCCACATCAAGGGCGGCCTTTATCGGCGGCGCCGTTACTGCAAAACCAGGAAGGTAGGGGTCCGACGTCAAATATGCCTCGATTTCCGTCTCGACGATGTCGATGCAGCGGCCGAAACCGTCATTGCCTTTGTCAAACAGCGCCAGCAGCGGGTCGCTTGAATCGAGCAGCGACGCAGCGACGCCAAAGGCGAGCAGCGAGCGTTGCGATTTCGAGGGGTCGTCGGCGTTCTCGACGCCCTTGCGGGCAAGCGCGCTAAAGCGGGTTCGGCGCAGGATTCGCTCAAATTGACCCACCGCGCTGTAGTCCGAAAGCGTGTTGTAACTATCGTCAATCGGAAACAGCACTTCCGCCAGATTGACGTCGAGCGCGATCGCGGCCGGATCGCCGTCGCCAAGCAGCGTCGGCAATGTCACCACAAACTTTCGGAGGTCGTTGATCTGCGTCACGTCCGCGACATTGAGGCCGGCGATCGCCAATGCCGGGCTGTCCGGCACGCCGGTTGAAAATTCGAAGGCGTCTTCATTCTCGAGGGCGTTCTTGAGGGTGAAGGCCGCGGCGCTCTCCTCCTCTTCTTCGGTCGCGCTGGCGGCTGTCGCAAGGACCGAAGCGGCGATGGCGGCGGCGACTTTCCGGATCATGGTGCGACTCCGATGCTGTTCGTTGTCAGTGCAAAGCCCGTGCTCCACCCCGGCGCCGTCAGGAGCGGCATTGATCTGTAGCTTCCGTTGCCGGTGCGGTTGACGATCTTGCCCTTGTCTCGCGCCCGAACGATGACGCCGTTCTGCGTGACCTCGCACGAGATTGGCGCCGTATTTGTCGCGTGCAGGTTCATGGCCCGAACGCCGATCTGCAAGACGTCTCCGGCGCTGGCGGCTGCAACAAAAGCGAGCGGGCCGGATGCGACGGCGCCCGAAGCGCGTTGGATATCGATGACGGGTTGAATCCAGTTTGGCGCACCGCCATGTTCGCGCGCGGCGCCGACAACCGCGCTTTGCTGGCTGCCGACGATCAGCCGGAATTCAACCGGCCCGGCGCCTGCCCTCACAATCCATGTGACCATAATTTCCCCGAAATCGCGTCGTCGGAATGAAGCGCAGTCATCGCGTCGTGCGCTGTGACCGCCGTCACGCAACAATTGTCAACAAGCTTGCGGGGGGCGAAGCACATGACTCACCATCGCGCGATGATCGGCCCCTCATCCTCACCGAAATCGACCTCCCGCTTTATGCCGTCAGCAACAACAGGCCCGCGCGGCGTCGCTAGCGAACGCTTTTCGTCCGCTCCGGGCGCAATTCGCGCAAGATCGTGAGAATCGCAGCGGGAAGGCCGAGCAGGGTGACGAGATAGGTGAGGAATTCCCAGCGCCCGGGGGCAGCTATTCCTTGTGCTTGTGCGGCTCGGCGGCGCCCTGCGTCGGCACGATGATGTAGGCGCCGGGCGTTCCCTCGCCGAGCACCCATGGCAGCGCCGGATCCGAATGGTCGGCGCCGATGTCCTTGTTGGTCACATAGGGCGCCATGATCATCACATGCGGTCGATAGGCGACGATCTTCGTCCCGTTAAAAACCTTGTTCTCGGTCGAGAGCATGTAGGTGACCCCGCCGCGGCGCGGCGCGCGGAAACGCCCTGAAGCGTAAGCCTCGCCGATCTTCGCGTCGATCGCCGCGCGATCATGGCCTTCTTCAATTAATCTGGCGCGTTCGAGCGCGACCGGGAGGAGCGTCGCGACGCCCTCCGGATCGAAACATTGCGGCTCTTGCGAACCCTCGTCCTCGCGCGTGACGAGGCAGGCGAAACCGTTCGTCCCCTCGCGCGCCAGCTTGAAGCCGCCGCGTTCGAGCACATAAATCGAGGCGGCCCTGGCGATCGCCGGCGGTCCCGCGCTTTCGGCAAGCGCGATTTCACGATCGGCCGGAAGCAGATCAGGCAATTCCGACGCCGCCGGCCCGCCCGCCCCAGCCATAATCAACGCGCAAGTCATGACGCCAATTCTCACAAGCCCTCCCGGCCATTTCCCGGCGCTTGGTCCGCCACGCGTTCGACAAAAAAATCGGATCATCCCTCAAGCTCGGCGTCCATGCCGGCTCTTCGCTGACGCAAATGCTTGTTCGCGGTCCGACGACGGCGCACCATTCTTCCATGACCGACGCCCTCCCCATCCTCACCGAAATCGACGGCCCGCTCTACGTCGTCACCATCAACCGTCCGGAACGGCGGAACGCCGTCGACCGCGACTGCGCGGCGGCGCTGGCGAACGCTTTTCGCGCCTTTGACGCGGACGGCGATCTCTCGGTCGCGATCCTCGCCGGCGCCGGCGGGAATTTCTGCGCGGGCGCGGATCTTAAAGCCGTCGCCGAAGGACGCGGCAACCGCACCGAGACGAAGGGCGACGGGCCGATGGGACCGACACGGATGATGTTGTCCAAACCCGTCATCGCCGCGGTTGAAGGCTGCGCGGTCGCCGGCGGGCTTGAACTGGCGCTGTGGTGCGATATTCGCGTCGCGGCGAAGGGCGCGATGTTCGGGGTTTACTGCCGGCGTTTTGGCGTTCCCTTGATCGACGGCGGCACGGTGCGCCTGCCGCGCCTCATCGGCGCCGGGCGCGCGATGGACATGATCCTCACCGGACGCGGCGTCGGCGCCGAGGAGGCTTTCGCCTGGGGCCTTGTCAACCGTCTTTGCGAGCAGGGCGGCGCGCTCGCCGCCGCGAAGGCGCTCGCCAAAGAGCTCGCCAGCCTGCCGCAAATCTGTATGCGGAACGATCGCCGGTCGGCGCTCGGGCAATGGTCGCTCGGCGAAGAAGAGGCGATCGCCGCCGAGTTCGCGCTCGGCCTAAAGACGCTCGCCTCGGGCGAGACGCTCGCCGGCGCGACGAAATTCGCCGGGGGCGCTGGCCGCGGCGGCGAAGCGATCTAACGCAGGTGACCCTGCTTGCGCGCGAAACGCGCGTACCAGGCGAAGAAGAGGCATCCAATGAGAATGACGGCTTGCATGATCTGAATCGCGCCAGTCATTCCGGGCGCTGGATTGATCGCATAGGAGTAAACAAGACTGAGAACATAGGCGATCAGCGAGGCGATGAAGACCTCGAACGCCCACTTGCTTCGCAGCAAAAGCAGCGCCGAGCCAAGAAGGGCGCCCCAGACGCCGACCGCCCAGACGACGGTCATCCACGACGGCATCGCATCGTAATAGGCGATCTGGGCGTCCGTCATCCCGACCGAGCGGAGGTACGCCTCGCCGCCCGTCTTCGACATGAAATAGTCATAGGCCCCATAGGCGTTCCACAGGACGCCGACGACGCCGACCGCCCACAGATGCCAGGGCGTCTTATTCACAGCAGAAGCGGTCATTTTTCCCTCCCTCGCCGTTTAGGTACCCGTTACGTTACCATTTCCGGCGCCGTTCGCCAAGCCCCGGCTCACCGCCGGTTCCGGCGCGGTTTCTCCGGGCGCGGAATGATCGTGAACGCCCGAAGGACCGCTTTGTCGAACAAGGCCGGATCGATGAGACGGTCCGGCGCATGAGGATCGATAAACCGCAATTCCCGCCTCGCGCCGAAGCCGCCGGCGCCGAAAAGCCTTGCGCCGCGATAAAGGACGCTTCGCGTCGGCGCGCTGACCGAACAGGTGCGCATCGCCTCGCGGAAAATGCGGTCGGCGCGGAAGCGCTCCTTGCGGAATTGCGTCGGCTTTTTCGGCGGTTCGGCGATCGTATAGAGCCAGTCATGGATGACCGCCGCCGCCGAGTGAACGCCGGTCGGCGGAACCAGAAAGCGCAGCGCCGCCGGAACCGAAGCGTGGTCGGTCACGAAATGCGGCGGCACGATGATCGCGACATTCGGCTTCGAGCGCACGTGAATATAGACGAGGCCGCGCTTGACGACGAAATTGCGAACGCCCTTTTGGCGTCGTTCGATTTCGAACGGGACCGGGCTGTCGACGAGCCGCGTGACGAAGCGGTCCTCCATGCCGAAGAGCCTTTCGGCCAACGCCGCGATCGCTTCGGGCGGCACGTCGCGCCCTTCCATGCCCTTGGCGGCTTCAAGCACGCGGTCGCAAAGATCGATGTCATCGACCCAATACGGCATCGCTCTCTTCCTTTTCGAGTTCCGCGAGCGCGGCCTGCGCCTGCGCCTGCGCCTTGAGCTCGGCCTTGCGATCTTTCTCGAGCGCGCGCCAGTCGAGGCCGCGAAGGCCGCATTCGATCGCGTAAACGAAATTCATCGACACGCGCCGCCCGAAACGAAAGCGCAATGCGCGGTAAGCGCCGACGGCCCCGAGCCGCTTAAGCGCGCGGACATCCTTGACGCCGGCCTCAATCAGCATCTTCGCCGATGTCGGCCCAAGGCTCGGCAGCGCCGCGAGGGCGACCGCATCGGGCGACAAATCGACAGGTTTCTTCATGGCGGCGCGGCGCTTGGCGGGCGAGAGGGATTCGGCCTATTGGGAGCCCCCGATCGTGGAATGAGACGCAGACGATGGCAAGCAGGAAAGACGGCAAAGGCGGCGACAGCGGCGATCTCTTTTCGGGGAGCGCGGGCGGCGGCGATTACACGGCGAAGGATATCGAAGTCCTTGAGGGGCTGGAGCCGGTCAGGAAGCGCCCCGGCATGTATATCGGCGGCACCGACGAAAAGGCGCTGCATCACCTCTTCGCCGAGGTCCTCGACAATTCCATGGACGAGGCGGTCGCGGGACATGCAAGCCGCATCGAGGTCGAGCTTCTCGAAAACGGCTATCTCGCCGTGACCGACAATGGCCGCGGCGTTCCGATCGACCCGCATCCGAAGTTCAAGAACAAATCCGCGCTCGAAGTCATCATGACGATGCTGCATTCGGGCGGAAAATTCGAGGGCAAGGCCTATAACACGTCGGGCGGCCTGCACGGCGTCGGCGTTTCCGTCGTCAACGCGCTCTCGGACGATCTGACGGTCGAGGTCTGCCGCAATCGCCAGATGTGGCGCCAGACCTATTCAAAAGGCCACCCGACCTCGAAGCTGAAGGAAGTCGGCCCGGCGCCGAACAAGCGCGGCACAACCGTCACTTTTCATCCGGACCCGGAGATTTTCGGCGCCAGGGCGGCGTTCAAGCCGGCGCGGCTCTACAAAATGGCGCGCTCGAAGGCCTATCTCTTCGGCGGCGTCGAGATCCGCTGGAAATGCGCAGCAGAGCTCATCAAGGACGAGACGCCCGCCGAAGCGGTCTTCCATTTCGAGGCGGGCCTCACCGACTATCTTTCATCGCTCATCGGCGCCAAGCCGACCGTCACCGATGAGATGTTTTCCGGCAAGATCGAACGCAAGGAAGATGGCGGCCACGGCGCCGTCGAATGGGCCGTCTGCTGGGGCGCCGCGGGCTTCGGGGCCCCGAATGACCAGGAAGACGGCTTCATCCATTCCTATTGCAACACGATCCCGACCGCCGAGGGCGGCACGCATGAAGCGGGCCTCAGAGCCGCGCTGTCGAAGGGATTGAAGGCTTACGCCGATCTTGCCGGCAACAAGAAAGCGGGCAACGTCACGCCGGAAGACATCATGACGACAGCGGGCGCGCTTTTGTCCGTGTTCGTCCGAAATCCGGAATTTCAGGGCCAGACCAAAGACAAGCTGGCGACGGCCGAAGCGCTGCGCCTCGTCGAAAACGCGATCCGCCCGGCCTTCGACCACTGGCTCGCGAGCCACCCGAAACAGGCGAACGACCTTCTCGACTGGGTGATCGGCCAGGCCGACGACCGCATGCGGCGGCGCAAGGAGAAGGAAGTCAGCCGCGCGGCGGCGACGCGCAAGCTCCGCCTTCCCGGCAAACTCGCCGACTGCTCGCAGAAGGACCGCGAGGGCACCGAATTGTTCCTCGTTGAGGGCGACTCGGCGGGCGGCAGCGCGAAACAGGCGAGGAACCGCGCGACGCAGGCGATCCTCCCCTTGCGCGGCAAGATCTTGAACGTCGCCTCGGCGGGGCGCGACAAGATCAACGACAATCAGGAAATTCAGGACATCGCGCAGGCGCTCGGCGTCGGTCTCGGCGCGAAATTCGATCTTGAGGATCTGCGCTACGAAAAAATCATCATCATGACCGACGCCGATGTCGATGGCGCGCATATCGCCTCGCTGCTCATCACCTTTTTCTATCAGGAGATGAAGGAGATGATCGACGCCGGCCGGCTCTACATGGCGCAGCCGCCGCTCTATCGCCTGACCGCCGGGGGGAAGACCGTCTACGCGATGGACGACCGCGCGCGGGAGACGTTGCTGAAGACCGACTTCAAGTCGAACCAGAAGGTCGATGTCGGACGATTCAAGGGCCTTGGCGAAATGATGCCGGCGCAATTGAAGGAAACGACGATGGACCCGAAGACGCGCACGCTCGCCCGCGTCGTCATCGCCGACGACAAGCAGGAACTCTCATCCGACCTCGTCGAACGGCTGATGGGCAAGAAAGCCGAAGCGCGGTTTCAGTTCATTCAGGAGAATGCGGGGTTTGTGCGGGGGGAGTTGGATATTTGATGATCCATAATGGGGAAAAAATTGTCGTGGTTGTTGGGGCCGGCTGCAGTGCCGAATTTCGGCTTCCCACCGGCTATCAAATCATGGCAAGTCTTCGCAACGAACGTGTCGACGGCACGCCCACATTTGGCTTCGGCATCGGACAGGCGCTCAATAATCCGTTTTTGGAGGCAAGTCCAAGCGTGTTTGAAGGCGATCGAAGTAATCAAAGCGCCGTCATTGAGTGCCTCAAGATTGCAAAGGAAGTTGCAGACGATTCGATCGACCTGTTTGCATTCAACAACCCGAGTCATTCAAACATTTGCAAATTTTATTCGACGAGAAGAATCCTAGCCGCAATGTATGAAGCGGCATCGGGAAAAGACGAATTCGGTTTTAAGTTTGAATTGCAAAAGTTGCGGCGATCTTGGCGCTCGCCAGAGCTGCAAATTCGACAAAGTGACGGCAAATTGAAAAGCTGTCCGAACTGGCTTGCCTCGCTGGCTCAAAAGTACACAGCGGGTAGAAGTGGACCAGAAGATTTGGACCCGAGCGCCCTTGAGATAGTCACATTCAACTATGATCCCATAATCGAAGACGCGCTCTACGTTTTCATTACTCGTGGTGAACGTTTCCGGGAAGCCACGATGAATCTCCTCCCGAGGGTTCATCATGTCTATGGTGGTTTTGGAGAGTTGCCAGAGCGTCTCACAAGCTTGTCGACCATTCGGGAGTGCGCTGAAAAGATCTCCTATGTCAATGATGACGCATTGAAACCGGCTGCTGAAGCGGTCCGTGCGATTTCAGAGGCGACTGCGATTTACATTGCCGGATTCGATATGGACGAGAAAAACACGGCGCGCATCGGGCTCGACAAGTCCACGGCGGTGAAAGCCGCACAAGCATATGACGGGAACTATCGGTTGTTATCACGACTGCAGAGAATTGGTGTAATGAATGATCTCATTTTGAGCGGAACTCCCGCAAACCCTATGTCAATAGGGTCTGCATGCTCCCAGGGATTCTTTGACCTGGCTGCTCTGAGACGGCCGGCCCTTCGGACAAGATCGAGAACCAGGGGCTTGCGCGGAAAAGTCCAATAACCGAGGCGCATGGCTGCGCCGTTACAAAAAAATGGCGGGCCAAGGCCCTACACCGTTCCTCTCAAATCTCCATCGTTCCGGGGCGCGATGAGGATTCAGTTTGCTCTAACGATCGACTGTCGACACTTGACGTCCCCCCTCCGGCCGCTGCGGGACCACCTCCGCCGTTGACGCGGGGGAGGAAAGCCCGGCGTCTTCTTTGCTCCCCCGCGACTGCGGGGGGGGGGGGGGCTGTCACGCGCAAGCGTGACTGAGGGGGCGCGCTCGATCAACAACCGCCCGCACGGCGACAGCGCGCCCCTTCAGTCGCTTCGGGGCGTAACCGCCATGGTCAAGGGGGAGCCCGGTCTTCGCGACACCGTGATGAACGGGTCAAAAGCAACCGCAGCGCCTTCCAGCTCGTCCCTATTGCAGCGAGATCGTCGAAGTCGGCGCGCCGTTGGCAGTGTTGTTCTCGATCACATTGTTGCCGAACGAGATGATCGAGCCGCCGTTCAGCGCGGAAAGGCCGAGGCCGTTGAAGGTGAACACGGATTGATTGATCCGGACGATCGCCGTTCCGTCCGCGATGAGGCCGCCATTCTGGTTGAAGATCGAATGAACCCGGTCGAGTTCGACGCGCGCGCTGACCGCCGCCGTCGGCTTCACGACGACGCCGTTGGTGTTCTTCTCGATCAGCGAATCCTTGATGACGACGCGCGCGATGGCGGCGCCCGGCGCAATCGAGACGCCATTGGCGAAATTTCTGATCGAGCAGTCTTCGATCGAGACATTGCGCGCCTGCAGGATGCGCACGCCGCTAAGTCCCGTGCCGACGCCGTCAATGTCGAGGCCCTTCAGCGTCACATTGGATGTCGCCGTCGCATTGATGATGATCCCGTTGACGCTGGGGACGAGAACGCCCGCCTCGACATCCTCGGCGATGATGCTGATCGACTTGGTGATGGTGACGCCGCCAAAGCCGCCAGGATCGAGGACGCTGATCTCGCCGCCCGTCGCGGTTTTCGAAATCGCCCCGGCGAAGGTCTTGCAGGGCGCGGTGCGCGAACACGGATTGGCGTCATCGCCGACGCCCGAGACCCAGGTTCTCGTCGCCTGCGCATTGGCGCCCGAACAGGTCAGCGCCATCACGACCGCCGCAGCGATCAATTTCGCCGCCAAGGATTTTCCTGCAATAAAAGCGTTCATTGAAGCCCTCTCCCAGTCTCCCGCCGCAAGCCGGCGGCGTAACATTAGAGGCCTTCGCCGGCGTCCGCCATCGGCGGCCGGCCGGCCGACTTCCTATTTCTTCGCGATCTTTTGCGTCTGCGCGAGATTGAGGCCGGTCGCCGCGACCTTGCGCGCGGCCGGTTTTTTCTTGGCGGGAAGCGAGGCGTCGCGTTCAAGGCGCTGCTGTTTCAGATGTTCGGATTTCAGGCGCTGTTTCTCGGCGGCGCGGCGCACTTCCGTCATCGCCGCGGTTTCAGCGCTGAGGCGGGCGGCCTTCTTGGCGGCGGGAGATGATTTGTCGGCCATGGGTCAAACGCCTTTCGTTAGAGCGAAAAAAAACGCCGGGGCGAGCCCGGCGTTCCCGATGCGGATTGTTCCGCAATCTTTAGATAGCGCGAAGCTGGGTCGCCGAGGTCTTGCCGCGGTCCGACGCGAGCTCGTAGCTCACCGCCTGACCGTCGTTAAGGCTGCGCATCCCCGCCGCTTCGAGCGCGGTCGCATGGACGAAAACGTCCTTGCCGCCGTCGTCAGGCGCGATGAAGCCGTAGCCTTTTTGCGAGTTGTACCATTTCACTTTTCCAGTAGCCATTTTCGTCTCCTTTTAGACATGGCGCGATCAGATCGACGCGACTTGCGCCGATCCGTTGAACCCGATGTTTTGGAGGAGCGTAAAAAGCTTGGATCAGAGGCCTAATAGACGGCCCCAAAATCATTGGTTCGTCCCGCCATATGGGCCCCCTTCCCCGGCATTTCAAGTGAAATCCGCGCCGGCCGGCGTCGCCCGCGCCAGGCCGCGAGCGCGGCGGGCGCCGAACCGGCCTCCAGAAGGGCGCTGGACGGCCGGATTGCCGGTCGCCCGCAATGATCAGCGACCCGCTGTCGGCGAAAGGCCCGTCTTTCTCGCCGACAAAAAACCCCGGCGGTCGCCCGCCGGGGTTCTCATCCTTTGACGGCGGCGAGGTCTTACGACTTGTCGCGGCCCTTCAGCGCGGCGCCCAGAATGTCGCCGAGCGAAGCGCCCGAATCCGTCGAGCCGTATTGTTCGACCGCTTCCTTTTCCTCGGCGACTTCGCGCGCCTTGATCGACAGCGAGATGCGGCGCGAGGCTTTTTCGAACCCGGTGACGCGCGCGTCGACCTTGTCGCCGACCGCAAAGCGCTCGGGACGTTGTTCGTTGCGATCTTTCGAAAGGTCCGACTTGCGGATGAAGGCTTTGGGTCCGCCTTCGCCGCCGACCTGCACTTCGATGCCGCCCGATTCGATCGATGTCACCGTGCAGGTGACGTCGGCGCCGCGGGTCAGCTCGCCGACCGAATCCATCGGATCGGACGCGACCTGCTTGATGCCGAGCGAAATGCGCTCCTTTTCGGCGTCGACGTCGAGAACCTTCGCCTTGACCCTGTCGCCTTTCTTGTACTCCTTGATCGCTTCCTCGCCGGTCTTGTTCCAGTCGAGATCGGACAGATGAACCATGCCGTCCATCTCTTCGGTGAGGCCGACAAACAGGCCGAACTCGGTGATGTTCTTGATCTCGCCCTCGATGATCGAGCCGACCGGGTGTTCTTCCGCGAAGCGCTCCCAGGGGTTGTCGGCGCACTGTTTCAGCCCGAGCGAGATGCGGCGCTTGTTCTCGTCGACTTCGAGCACCATCACTTCGACTTCCTGCGAGGTCGAGACGACCTTGCCCGGATGGACGTTCTTCTTCACCCAGCTCATTTCAGAGACGTGGACGAGGCCTTCGATGCCCTGCTCAAGCTCGACGAAGGCGCCGTAGTCGGTGATGTTGGTGACGCGGCCGCGGAACTTGGCGCTGACCGGATATTTGGCGGCGACGCCCTGCCAGGGATCGGGCTGCAGCTGCTTGATGCCGAGCGAAATGCGGTGGGTCTCGGGGTTGATCTTGATGATCTTGACCTTGACCGTGTCGTTGACGCCGAGGACTTCCGACGGGTGGTTGACGCGGCTCCACGACATGTCGGTCACGTGGAGAAGGCCGTCGACGCCCGGCGCGAGTTCGACGAAAGCGCCGTAATCGGTGATGTTCTTGACGACGCCGTCGCGGGTGTCGCCTTCATTCAGCTCACGGACGACTTCCTGACGGTGCTCGGCGCGATCTTCTTCGAGGATCGAGCGGCGCGAGACGACGATGTTGCCGCGGCGCTTGTCCATCTTCAGAATGCGGAAGGGCTGCGGAATGTTCATCAAGGGGCCCGCGTCGCGCACGGGCCGGATGTCGACCTGCGATCCGGGAAGGAACGCGACCGCGCCGCCAAGATCGACGGTGAAGCCGCCCTTGACGCGGTTGAAGATGACGCCGTCGACGCGCGCTTCATCCTTGAACTGAACTTCGAGGCGGTCCCAGGCTTCCTCGCGGCGGGCCTTGTCGCGACTGATGACGGCCTCGCCGTTGGCGTTCTCGATGCGCTCGACGAAAACTTCGACCTTGTCGCCGACTTTCAGCTGGCCCGGCTGGCCCGCCTGTCCGAATTCCTTCAGCGGCACCCGGCCTTCGGTCTTGAGGCCGACGTCGATGACGGCGACGTCCTTCTCGATGGCGGTGACGATTCCGGTGACGACATTTTCCTCAAAGCTCCGGCGATCGAGGAGCGAGGCTTCGAGCATTTCCGCAAAATCATTGCGCGAGGGGGTGAACGATTGGGCCTGGGCCACGTGTCTTACAGTCCTTGTACAAATCAGCGTTTCAATGCCGACCGGTTCCGCCGGCGGTCTTCCCCGCGCCTTGCCGGCGACGGGGCGATGAAAGCCTTGCTGGGGTTCATGAAAGCGGCGCATCGCGAGGGACGGACACAAACATCCGCTCTTCACTCTCGCCCGGGAGGCGCTGACCTGGATTTGAGGCCCGTCAAGCGGGTCCCCTGTCAGTCCTCGCAGCGCCGAAGAACGCCGTCGATCACGCGGCGCGCCGCCGCGAAGGCGGCCTCTATAGTCAAATGGGTGGTGTCTAGCAACTCCGCGTCTTTGGCCTGCAGCATCGGGGCGTCCGTTCGTCCGGCGTCGCGGGCGTCCCGCTCCATAAGGTCGGCCAGAACGTCAGCCTCTTTGAGGCCCGGTTTGGCGTCCTTCAACTCCAGAAAGCGGCGCCTGGCGCGGATTTCAGGGCTGGCGATTACGAAGAATTTGACGCTGGCGTGCGGGCAGACGACCGTCCCGATGTCGCGGCCGTCAAGAACGGCGCCTTTCTTCTCGCCCGGCGGGCGGTTTGCAAAGCCCCGCTGGAAGTCGAGCAGGGCGTCGCGGACGGCCGGCTGGGCCGCAACAACGCTCGCCGCCGCCCCGACTTCGCGGGACCGGATATCCGCGCCAGCGATCTTGTCGAGGGAGAAGTCGCGGGCGGCGCGTTCAGCCGCCAGCCGGTCCTTTGGGTCTTCCCCCTCGCGGAGGAGCAGATATGCGACGCCGCGATAAAGCGACCCGGTGTCGAGATAGGCGAAGCCATAATGGTCGGCGATCAGCTGGGCGAGCGTCCCCTTGCCGGAAGCGGCCGGGCCGTCAAGCGCGATGACGATGGACTTTGCCATGGCGCGACGCCTTAGCGGCTGGAGACGCAACGACGCAAGCGGCGGCGTTTTCATCGCACGCCTCTTGGAAACCGACCCGGTGCGGCGCCATATCCAGCGCCTTGGGGGCGGGCGGGACGCCGACAACGCGCGGATCGGATTTTATGGATTTGACGGCCTTGGGCGTGACCCAGGAATCGATGACCGCGTTTCTCCAGGTTGTCATGATCGACCTGACCCTCGCGGGCGACAATGCCGTCGTCATCGGCCTTGCGGCGGCTGGCGTTCCGAAAGAACAGCGCGGCAAGGCGATCGCGGTCGGGATTCTGGCGGCGACGGTGCTGCGCATCGTCTTTGCGCTGCTGACGACGACGCTTTTGTCGATCGTCGGGCTCCTCCTCGCCGGCGGCGTCCTTCTGCTCTGGGTCTGCTGGAAGATGTGGCGCGAACTGATCCACCCGGAAAGCGACGATCGCGGAACCGACGTGATGGAGGGCGAGGCGCCGTCCGGCGCGCCTGCGGCGCCCAAAACGCTGAAATCGGCGATCACGCAGATCATCATCGCTGACGTTTCGATGTCGCTCGACAATGTGCTCGCCGTCGCCGGCGCCGCTCACGATCACCCGTCCGTGCTGGTCTTTGGTCTCGCCTTGTCGATTGCGCTGATGGGTTTCGCCGCGACCTTCATCGCGCGCCTCCTCGAACGACACCGCTGGATCGCCTATGTCGGCCTTGCGATCATTCTCTTTGTCGCCGCCGAGATGATCTGGCGCGGCGGGCAGGAAGTCTGGAACGCCTCCGGCGCCGAGATCACCGAGAACGGCCTCGAATTCGGCGAACCGCGCGAGAAGGCGGAGCATTAAGGCGCGATGCGAACGACCGCTTGCCGATTATTCGCGCAATCGCGGGACAAAACAGGACGCGAGCGCTAAGCGCCGATATACGCCCCAAGGCCGGCCAGCGTTGCGGCGAATTCCGGATAACTCGTCGCGATCATCGATGCGTCATCGATTGCGACAGGCCGCTCCGAGGCGAGTCCCATGATCAGGAAGCTCATGGCGATGCGGTGGTCGAGTCTCGTCTCGACCCGGCCGCCGCCCGGAGCCGCGCCGCCGCGGCCCTTGACGCAAAGCCAGTCGGGGCCGCTTTCGCAGGCGATCCCGTTGGCGCCGAGCCCCGCCTCGATCGCGGCGAGACGGTCGCTTTCCTTGACGCGCAATTCCTCAACGCCCTCGATCAGCGTGTCGCCGTCGGCGAACGCGGCGACGACCGAAAGGATCGGGTATTCGTCGATCATCGACGCCGCGCGCGCGCCGGGAACCTTGACGCCCCGAAGACGCGAATGGCGCGCGCGGATGTCGGCGACTGGCTCTCCGCAAACGATCCGCTCACTAATGAATTCGACGTCAGCGCCCATCTCGCGCAGCGTTTCGTAAAAGCCGGCGCGCAGCGGATTGACGAGCGCGTTGCGAATGAGGACGTCCGACCCCGGCGTCAGGACGGCGGCGGCGGCGAGAAACGCCGCCGAGGACGGGTCGCCCGGAACGTCGACCCCTGCCGCCTTGAGGCGCTGACCGCCTTCGATGCGAATGCGTCGGCCGCCGCCCTCCGCCGTCACTTCAAGGTTTGCGCCGAACGCTGCGAGCATCCGTTCCGTATGATCGCGCGACGGCGTCGGCTCGATGATGGTCGTTGCGCCGGTCGCGCCGAGCGCGGCGAGGAGGATCGCCGACTTCACCTGCGCCGAGGCGACCGGAAGCCGATATTCGACGCCGCGGAGGGCGCTGTTGTCCAGCCTGATCGGCAGACGGCCGCCGTTCGAATCAATTGATGCGCCCATCGCGACAAGCGGCTCGGCGATGCGCGTCATCGGCCGGCGCCGCAAGCTCTGGTCGCCGTCGAAAGAGGCGCTGACGCCTTCGCCCGCCGCCGCCCCGAGGACAAGCCGGCATCCCGTCCCGGAATTGCCGAAATAAAGCGCGCGCTCGGGATCGCGCCATTTGGCGCCGCGAATTCGCCAGAGCGGTCCCGTTGCGTCGCCAAGATCGCGCTCGACTTGCGCGCCGAGCGCGCGCATCGCCGCCGCGGTGCGCAGGACGTCATGGCCTTCCAGAAGGCCGCTTGCCGTCGTCTCCCCATCCGCGAGCGCGCCGAGAATGAGTGCGCGATGAGAAATTGACTTGTCGCCCGGCGCGACCGCCTCGCCCTGAAGCGCGCCTGCGCGCCTTGCCACAAGACCGCCGACCGCCGCCACGCTCATCTCCCTTCCTCAAGTCCCGCCGCTTTTGACAGCGCCCCCCGGCCATGGCAACAGACCCGGCCATTCGCCAATTCAACCAGGGAATTTCCACCGGTGACCAAGCCAGAACTCGGCGTGAAGCGCGACTGCCCGTCCTGCGGCGCGCGCTTTTACGATCTCAACAAGGAGCCGGCGCACTGCCCCAGGTGCGACCATGAATTCGTCCCGGAAGCGCTATTGAAACCGCGCAAGCCGCGCCGGGAAGACGAAGCGCCGGAAGGCGCTGAACCGGCGCCCAAACCGGTTGTCGCGGAAGTGCCGCTCGACGCCGCCGAAAAAGAGCAAAAAGCGCCGAAATCGAAGAAGAAGCCTGGCCTCGACGACGAAGAATCGACGGAAGAAGATCTCGCCGATATCGAAGATATCGACATCGATATTGATGACGCTGACGACGACACCCTGCTTGAAGAAGACGAAGATGAGGACGATGACCTCGGCGGCGTCGTCCAGGGCGGCGAAGAAGAAGACGTCTGACCCGGTCTGGAATTTCAGCTTGCGGTTCCGGGGTCGCGCGCGTAGGTTCCGCGCGCCCAAAACGGGTCTCGCCGCCGCGATCCCAATCGGCAGGCTAGGTGGCTTCGGGGCTGTAGCTCAGTTGGGAGAGCGCTTGAATGGCATTCAAGAGGTCGACGGTTCGATTCCGTTCAGCTCCACCAGCCTTCGCCTTCCAGGCTGCGGCCCGGCGAACAGGCTTTGCTGACGATAGCCGGTCCGAAGAGCGCCGGCGCGGTGTCGCCTTCGCATGAAAATCGCGCTGACCGGATCAACGGGACAGGTCGGGCTTGAGACGATCGCCGCCGCTCGCAAAGGCGTCACGCTGATCGCGTTGACGCGCGACAAGGCCGACCTCGCAATCCCGGGAATGGCCGCGGAAGCGATCCGGCGAACGCGGCCCGACGCCGTCATCAACGCCGCCGCGTGGACGGCGGTCGACAAGGCGGAAGATAATCGCGACGCCGCGTTCAGGATCAACGCCGACGCCGTCGGTGAAATGGCGGCGGCGGCGCGCGCGGTCGGCGCCCGCTTCGTTCATCTGTCCACCGACTATGTGTTCGCGGGCGACGGCGCCGCGCCGCTGGACGAGACGGCGGCGGTCGGCCCGCTGAATGTCTATGGGGCGTCAAAGCTCAAGGGCGAAGCGCTGGCCCTTGAAAACAACTCCGACACGGCAGTCGTGCGGACATCCTGGGTATATTCCCCGCACGGCTCGAATTTCGTCAAGACGATGCTGAAACTTGCCGAAACGCGGTCGGAATTGTCCGTCGTCGCCGACCAGCGCGGCGGCCCGACGCCAGCGTCGTCGATTGCCGCCGCATGCCTGACAATCGCCGATTCTATGCAAGGGCCGGCGGGCGTCTATCATTTTCAGGGCGCGCCAGACGCGACCTGGGCGTCCTTTGCGCAAGCGATTTTCGCGGCGGCGAAAAAGCCCGTGAAAGTGAACGAAATTGCGACCAGTGACTACAAGACGCCGGCAAGGCGGCCTTTGCTGACTGTCCTTAACTGTTCCAAAATCCTGCGGGATTACGGGATCAATCAGCCCGACTGGCGAGCCGATATCGCGGGCGCCGTCGAACGAATTTTGACATCAAGGTAGCAACGGGGCGGCGTCATGAAGGGCATCGTATTGGCGGGCGGGTCGGGAACGCGGCTCTATCCGATCACGCGCGGCATCTCAAAGCAGCTGATGCCGATCTACGACAAGCCGATGGTCTATTACCCGATCAGCGTTCTGCTGCTCGCCGGCATTCGCGACATTCTCATCATCACGACGCCCGAGGACCGGGCGTCTTTCCAGCGCCTGCTCGGCGACGGCTCGGATTGGGGCGTCCGCTTCCGTTACGCGGCGCAGCCGAGCCCCGACGGGCTCGCCCAGGCGTTCATCATCGGCGAGGAATTCATCGCCGGCGAAAAATGCGCTCTCGTTCTTGGCGACAATATTTTCTACGGTCACGGCCTGACGGAAGAATTGCAGACGGCCGCGCAGCTTAAGGACGGCGCCGTCATTTTCGCTTATCAGGTGACGGATCCCGGCCGGTATGGGGTCGTCGCTTTCGATCCGACCGGCGCCGTCACAAGCATCGAGGAAAAGCCGAAACAGCCGAAATCGAATTTCGCGGCGACAGGTCTTTATTTCTACGACGAGACCGTCGTTGACCGCGCCAAACGCGTCAAGCCGTCGCCGCGCGGCGAGCTTGAGATCACGACGCTGAACGAAATGTATCTCAGCGACCGGCAATTGCGGGCGCAGATGCTCGGCCGGGGCTATGCATGGCTCGACACCGGAACGCATGAATCGCTGCTTGAGGCGGCGCAATTCGTGCAGACGATCGAAACAAGACAGGGGCTCAAGATCGCCTGCCCTGAAGAGATCGCGTTCCGCCTCGGTTTTATTGACGCAGATCAACTGCGCCGGATTGCAGCGCCGCTAGCCAAAAACCAGTACGGACAGTATTTGCTTCGGATGGCGGACGCCTGACGCGCCGCCAAGGCGGGATGGTCTCAATGATGACGGCGACTGGCGGGGCGCAATTCGCGACTTTGATGCGCGCGGCGAACGCGGCGCTTGATGCAAAGGACGCCGCCCGAGCCCTGCAGCTTCTCGCGGACGCCGAGCGCCTTGAACCGAAAAACCCCGATCTTCACTATAATCGCGCCTTCGCCTTGAAGCTGGCGAATGATTTCGCCGCCTCGCTCAAATCGCTCGACGCGGCGCTCGCCTGCGAGCCCTATCATTTGCCGGCCATGCTCTCGAAAGGCGAGATGTTGGCGAACGGCGGCCTAAAACGCGACGCAGCGATGGTCTTTCGCAATGCGCTGGCGTTCGCGCCGCCGCCAGAGCGCCTGCCGCCTCAACTTGCCGAATCATTGCGGCGCGCAAGCGCCCTCGTCGCCGAAGACAATGCGGCCCAGCGCGATTTTTTCGAACACGAAGTGGCGTCGCTAAAGCAAAAATACGGACGATCCGAGCTAAAGCGTTTTGACGAATGCCTCTCAATTTTCACCGGTTTCGGCCGGGCCTATTTTCCGCAGCCGACCATGCTGCATTTTCCCGCGCTTCCGCCTGTCTGTTATTTCGATCGCGCGCTGTTTCCATGGCTTGAAGAATACGAAGCCGCGACGCCGGCGATCCAGGAAGACCTTGAGTCGTTGCTCGCCTCCCCCGCTTCGGAGGAATTCTCGCCCTATATCGACTATCCGCCCGGCGCGCCGATCAACCAGTGGGGCGAGCTCAACAAGTCCCGGCGCTGGTCCAGCTATTTTTTCTGGAAGGACGGGACCCGGAACGAGAGCGCCTTCGAGCGGGCGCCGAGAACCGGCGCGGCGATCGACAAATTGCCGCTGTTCGACGCGCCAGAATTCGGACCGGCGGCGTTTTTCTCTTCGCTCGCCGCGCATTCGCATATTCCGCCGCATGTCGGCTCGTCGAACGTGCGCTCGATCGTCCATCTGCCGCTCATTCTCCCGGGGCGGGCGTGGTTCCGCGTCGGCAATGAGCGCCGCGACTGGAAAATCGGCGAAGCCTGGGTGTTCGACGACTCGATTGATCATGAGGCGATGAACGAAGCTGACCTTACACGGACGATCCTCATCGTCGACGTGTGGAACCCTTACCTCACCGAACCGGAACGTGAACTTGTCTCGGCGCTCCTTCCCTTGTCTCGAGCCTATAAGCGCGGCGCGCGGCCTGCCTGACCGCCACTTCTTCGCCCGGCGCTAGCCGCCCCGGGCGGCCGCCGGGGGACGCCAATATTGCGTCCAGCGCTTAGGTGCGCCAAAGACCAAGGGGAAGCTCCCATGCGGGGCTGGGCGGGGCGTGGAGAGCGGCATGAAAATTTTCGTCATCGGCGGCGACGGCTTTTGCGGTTGGCCGACATCCCTCCATCTGTCCAACCTCGGCCACGACGTCGTTATTGTCGACGATTTGTCCCGCCGGAAGATCGACGTCGAGCTTGAGGTCGAATCGCTGACGCCGATCCGCCCGATCTCGCTCCGCCTCGCCGCCTGGAAAGAGGTTTCCGGCCGCACGATCCGTTTCGAGATGATCAATGTCGCGAGGAATTATGCGCGCCTCCTCCATCTCATTGAGGAGGAGCGGCCCGAAGCGCTCATTCACTTCGCCGAACAGCGCGCCGCGCCCTATTCGATGAAGTCGTCTTTCCACAAGCGCTACACCGTCGACAACAACATCAACGCGACGAACAACATTCTGGCGGCGATCGTCGAAGCCGGCGTCGACGCGCATCTCATCCATCTTGGAACAATGGGAGTCTACGGATACGGGACCGCCGGGATGAAGATTCCGGAAGGGTATCTGCCGGTGAAGATCGCAACAGAGGATGGCCGCGAAATTACGCAGGAAATCCTCTATCCGGCCAATCCGGGCTCGATCTATCACATGACCAAGACGCAGGATCAGCTGCTCTTTGCGTTCTACAACAAGAACGACAAGCTGAAGATCACCGACCTGCACCAGGGGATCGTCTGGGGGACGCAGACGAGCGAAACGCGTCTCGACGAACGGCTGATCAACCGCTTCGATTATGACGGCGACTACGGCACGGTCCTTAACCGTTTCCTGATGCAGGCGGCGGTCGGACACCCGATGACGGTGCACGGCACCGGCGGGCAGACCCGCGCCTTCATCCACATTCAGGACACGGTTCGCTGCATCCAGCTCGCCGTCGAGAACCCGCCCCAGCATGGCGAGCGCGTTCACATTCTCAATCAAATGACGGAAACGCACCGCATTCGCGACCTCGCGCGCATGATCGCCGAAAAGACCGGCGCACGAATCGAAAATGTCAGCAATCCGAGAAATGAAGCGGCCGAGAACGATCTTGACGTCGAGAACCGCCGGCTTCTCAATCTCGGTCTCGACCCGATCACGCTCGAAGAGGGATTGCTCGAGGAAGTGCGCGAGATCGCGCGCAAATACGCCCATCGCTGCGATCGGACGAAAATCCCCTGCGTCTCCTACTGGAACGACGCGCAGCGCCAGAAAGCGGAGAGCTGAGCGCAAAAAACTGGCGCCGCCCGAAGGCGACGCCAGCCTACTCATACTGAAACTGAAAAAGTAACGCTTACTGCTGCGGGGCCGCTTCGTCGGCCGCCGCGTCGACAGCGCCTTCAGCGGCGTCAGCGGCGACGTCGACAACGCCTTCCGCGGCGCCTTCGACGGTCGTTTCCGCCGTCGCATCGGCCGAGGCCGCGATCGGCTGAGCCGCTTCCGCGGAGCCTTCCGCCGTCATGGCGCCTTCGGCGGTCGCGTCGGCCGCGGCGACATCCGCGGTCGCGGCGTCGGTTGCGGTCGCGTCGGCCGGAGCCGCTTCGTCCGTCGTCGCAACGGCCGAAGCCGCGTCAACCGCCGCTGCGTCCGTCGTGGTTTCCGTGGCGCAGGCCGCAAGGCCGAGCGCGAAAGCGGCGCTGAGCGCCAAAGTGACTTGAGTTTTCATGGGTTGCACCCTCCGTTGATAACTGCGGGACATCAATCGCAGTCGCTCGACATATACAAGCGCGGCAAAGGCATTTACGCAGATTTAATCGATACGGAGATTACCGGACGGTAATCAATTCGCGGCTTTTGCGAAGCCCGAAAAATAGGCGATCGCCTCTTCAAGCGATTTCGAATCAGCTGTCCGCCAGTCGTGAACGCTGTCGCGATTGAGAAGATCGCCTTTGGACGAAAGAATCAGGATCGTTGGGGTTCCGACGATTTCGGCGACGCCAAACCGGGCCGCGACATCGAGATTGCGATCGCGTTGGCCGACATCGACAAAGACGAGGTGAAATCCGCTCTCAATGATTGAAGCGAGAGTCGGATCCTCGAACTTGCCGGCAAGCCCCCGGCTGTCATGACACCAGTTCGCGCCAAGCACGAGCAGCACATTCTTGCCGGATGCGGCGGCGGCGAGAAGGGCGGCGTCGACATCGCGTTGCGCATCGGCGCGCTCGTCGAACGGTCTTGGTTCGGACGCGGCCTTGCGCGCGGCATGATCTTCGGCGACCCTTGCGGCGAGACGCACCAGTCGCTCTTCGACGGCGTTGAACGTCGGGTGCGTCCCTTTTGCCGGCGTTTGGCTGACGCCGGTCGCGGCGAACGCAAACACGACCTCGCGGCGATCGCTCGCGCCCGCTTTGGCCTTCAAGATCCACGCGCCGCTATAGACGCCATAGGCTTCGCCCGCATGTCCGATCAGGGAGCGGCCCTCAAGCAAGGACGCGTTTCCCGGCGCCGTCTGAACGCCGAGTCCGAAGGCGGCGAAAAAGCCTTCTTCCGCATCCCCGTTCGGCTTGACCGCATCAAATCGCCATTGCGGCGCGACCAATGCGCCCTTTTCGCTCAGCTTGCTGACTAACGCCGCGAGATCAACGACGGACGCACGAAGCCCGCCTTGCGGCGAAAAGAGCGTAGGATTGTCGCCGGGGCGATAGTTCGCAAGAAACGCTTCGCGATCAAATCCGTCCGGGGCGAGAAAGCTCGGGAGCGCGGCGGCGAGATTTTCGGGCGAGTCATTGGCGATCGCCCACGACTTTCCGTCCCGTTGATAAAGCACCGCCCCTTCGCGCCGCGCCGCCGGCGAAACGCCTGACCAATTATAGCCGATATCGAGGCCAAGCGGCTCGAAAACGCGCTCCGTCATGAGCCGGTCGAACCGCTCGCCTGACGCGCCTTCGATGATTCCTGCAAGCACCCCGTAATTGAGATTGGCGTATTTGAACCAGGCGCCAGGACCGACATCTACGCCGGCGACAGGCGGTGCGAATGGCGGCGCCGCGACTTCGAAAAGCGCGCGAAACTGCCCCGGCGCCGCAATCCAGTATTCCTCCGGATCGCGCAGGGAAGATTTATGCGACAACAGCTGGCGCGCCGTTATCGGACGATCCGGGAACGCCGGATTTCTGAACGTCCAACCAAGATAAGCGGAAACATCGCGATCGAGATCGACCTTGCCTTCTTCGACTAGGTCGTCGACGCCTATGGCGAGCGCCATTTTCGATATCGACGCGACGCGGAATTTCGTTTCCGGCCCGAACGGCCGTTTGCAGGCGTTGCGTTTCTTCGCCTGAAATTCCGCGCAGCCGGCGGCGCCGGCGTAAACGAGTTCGCCGTCAATTTTCACCGCGAGCGCGGCGGCCGCGATCGGGTCCGTCGGCCCCTTGCCTTTGACGATTGCCGACAGCGCCTTGTCGTAGGATGCTCCGGACGCGCCGCGCTCTGCAGCGACTGGCGCTGAGCAAAAACAGAGCGCGGCCAGAAACGCGGAACCTGCCGCAATTGAGCGCGAAAAGCGGGCGCTGAAATTGTCACTGGCCATCCGCGCCTCTCGTTTTCTCACGTCAAATAAGCCTTGAGCCGCCGCGTCGCTTCTTCAAGCACGTCATGCTTTTTGCAAAAGCAGAAACGCGCATAGCGGCGCGGCGCGCTCTTGTCGTCGGCGGCGTAAAACGCGGAAACCGGGACAGCCGTGACGCCGGCCTTTTCAGTAATTTCGCGGCAGAAGGCGGCGTCATCCTCGCGCCCGACTGAGCCGATATCGACGGTTGCGAAATAGGTTCCCTCGCAGGGGAGGACGTCCAATCCCGCCTGCCGAAGCCCGTCGACGATTTTGTCGCGCTTGGCCTGCATGCCGGCGATGAACGCCCGATAATAATCATCGCCGAAATCAAGACCCTTCGCGACCGCGAATTGCAAATGCGGCGGGCAAACGTAAGCGAAGAACTGATGCGCTTTCATCATGCCGGTGATGAGCCGCTCGGGACCGGTCGCATAGCCGATCCGCCAGCCCGTCATTGAAAACGTCTTTCCAGACGATCCAATCCTGACGCACCGATCGCGCATGCCGAGAATTGTCATCAATGGCGTATGCGGAACGTCGTCGAAAATGAGGTGTTCATAGACCTCGTCGCAGATGACGATGAGATCTCGCTCGATTGCGGCCTCGGCGATGACGCCAAGCTCTTCGCGGGTCAACACGCGCCCTGTCGGGTTGTGCGGCGAGTTGATCGCAATGACGCGCGTCCTTGGCGATAAAGCGGCTTCGAGCGCGGCCCTTTCGATTCGCCACCCGGGCGGCTTCAGGGGAATGATTCGGGGGACGGCGCCGGCCGCTTCAACCATTGGCGCATAGGTGTCGTAGAAGGGCGCGAAAAGAATCGCCTCGTCGCCGGGCTGCAGGAAGGCGAGGAACGCCGCAGCGAGCGCCGCCGTCGCGCCAGCGGTCACCAGGGTTTCCTGCTCCCAATCGATATCAAGTCCATAGAAGCGCTTGTTCGAACGGGCGAGCGCCTGGCGAAGCTCCGGGACGCCCTGGACCGGCGCATATTGGTTGGGGCCGGCCTCGATGGCGCGCGCCGCCGCGTCAATCAGCGATCGCGGACCGTCCTCATCCGGAAATCCCTGGCCGAGATTGATCGCGCCATGCTGACGCGCCAGCGCCGACATCACCGCAAAGATCGTCACCGGACGGCCGGCGAAGACCGGATTAAGAGGTCGCGTCATCAAACGATCCGACCAAAGATTAAATTTTCGACAGCATTCTGACCGTCTGTGACGGCCAATCGCTTACAGGCGCCTCCGCTAACATGTTTTCGGCGCATGGGTGAAGGCGATCGCGCGCCGCGCCAATCAATTCCGGCGGCCTTGTCCGTCAAGACAGGGGCGATCGCAAAGCGATCCCATCGGGCAGGCGCGCAAAACAAAAGCCGCCCCACAGCGTGAAGCGGCTTTCATTCAAAGGACGTAAGTCCTTGATTTATTGAGGCTGGTCGTCCGTCGCTTCTTCAACGGCCGCAGCGGCGTCATTGACGGCGCCTTCAACCGCTTCGCCAGTCGCGTCGAGCGCTTCGCCGGTTGCATCGACAGCGCCTTCAACGACACCGCCAGCCGCATCCATCGCGTCGCCGGTCGCGTCGACAGCGCCGTCAACGACGTCGCCGGTCGCGGCGGCGGCATCGTCAACAATTTCGCCAGTCGCGGCCGCAGCAGCGTCAACGGCTTCGCCCGCTTCTTCCACAGCGGCGTCGGTCGCCGCCTCTTTCTTGGCACACGCCGTCAGTCCGCCGGCGGCGAACGAAACGGCCAACAAAATCAACCACTTCTTGCTCATGATCCTTGCACCCCTGCTGGCGCCGTCGTGAATTCGGCGGCGGAATCGAGCAGCTTTTGTCAGATTTTGTTTGTTTCGTCAAAGCGTTGGCTGGGTTAATGCTTGGAAAGCTCTGTCGGGGAATCGCGGTTTTCCCCAGCAAACAGGCGTGTTTTCGCAACCACAACCCTTTGGTTAAGCTTGCGCAAGGTCGACCGAGGCGCTGTGACGCAGCCGCCGTGTCAGTCGCGACGCCTTTTGCGGCGCTGGCCAATAGCGACAAAGCAGCCGCAGAATTGGCGTTCGCCGATGGGAGAAACTTTATGCGCGCCCTTTTATTGCTTTGCATCGTCCTTGCCGCCGCCTGCGGTCGAAAAGCCGAATCGTCGAGCGCGTCCGCGAACGCGGCCCCGGCGCCGATCGCGGCGACGACGTCCGAGATCGAACCGACGCGCGATGTCGCGCCATGGCCCGAAGGATTTCCAAAGCCGTCAGTCGACTATGCTGGCGTTTTTGATTTCGGCGCCGCGGGCGAGACCATTGAAGTGACGGTCGCCGCGTCGGGAATGAAGCAGCGGATGGCGCTTCCGCCCGGCCGCGCTTTTGGCGCAGGGTCCGGCCAATGGTCGCAAATCATGGTCAATGAAAACAACGGCGCCGCGATGATGATGTGGCCGGAAGGGGAAGGCGCGCCGAAGATCGCGTCGACGATGTCAAGAAACGACGTCGGCGCCATGGCTTCCGCGTTCGGCGTCGATCAAACGGCGCAAGCGCGCGCGAAAAGGACGGGTTCTGATAAAATCGCCGGCGAATCCTGCGCGGTGTACGAGGTCGCGGCGGAAAACGAAAATGACGCGCCGGTCAACGCCTGCGTCACGCGCGACGGGATACCGCTGCGCCTCATCAGCGGCGGTCAAACCGTCATGCTGGCGAAATCGATTGAGCGCGGCCGCCAGGATCCGTCGCTCTTTTCGCCGCCCGCCGGCTATGAAGTCGTCGACATGGGCGAGTGCATGCGGATGAGCGCCGAAATGATGAAGTCCGTGCAGGACGGCAAGATGCCCGACATGTCGGTCATGGGCCCGAAGATGGAAAAGTGCCGCGTGATCGGCGAAAAAATGGGCGCGATGTTCGGCGCCCAATAGGTTGCCGCCCGGTTATTGCGCGCTTCTTTCGGCGGCGAGGCCGAGCCGCGTCGCCGGGTCCTCGCCTTTGGGGCCCGGCTTTCCGAGGTCGACAAACGGCAGCGGCGCCTTGGGCTTGGCCGTCACCGTCATCGCGCCGCCTTCGGCGATGAAATCGCCGAGCGCGGCCATGACCGCGCCGAAGGGCGACGCCGCCCCGGCGGCGCGCATGGCGAGCGCCGAAGCTGATCGAAGGTCCGCCGGTTTGATCGAGCCGGCGGGAGCGCCGGTCGCCTGCCCCTGCAAATCCGCCATTAGCGCGAATGCGCGTTCAAGCACGCCCTGATCGACCACGCGGGCCGAAAAGCCGGTCAATGTCGAATCCGCGAACATCGCCGACATGGCGGCGGCGTCGAACGCCTCGCCCGATTTCGGCGCAAGCGAAGCCAGCGCCTTGAATTTCGGAAGCCCGGCGTCGACACGGGATTCGACGCGGCCGATTTTCTCAATCACCGCGCTTCCGGTGAGCGTCGCCTTGCCGTTTTCCGGCGACCACAGATAGTCGCTGACAGAAGACGAGATGTCGAACTTCGAAAAGCCGTGTCGCTCAAGCGAGACGAGCATGTCCTGCATCTGCTTTGCCTGCGGATCATCCGCCGGCGCCTGAGAAAGCCCGAATTTCATCAATCCGCCGACATCGAACGTCATGCTTCTGACGCTTGCCTTGATCGCCGTCGGCGCGAACCACTGGAATTGCGACAGATCGGTGTAGGATTCAGCGAGCGAATAGAAAGGCGCCCCTTCAATCTCATAGCGCTCGCCGAACGATCGCCAGACGCCGAGGCTCAGCAGCGCTTTTTCGCTGGCCGGCGGCGTCTTGCCGGCGACCAGATAGGACAGGAGTTTCGCCAGCCGAAAATCCGCGACGGAATAGTGATCGACGCCGCCCGACATTTCGATCGAGGCCGGCGATGCGCCGCCTTCCGCGGCCGGCGTCGGCGTGGACATCGACCAGGTCAGACCGGAAACGATCGATTCGTCGAGATCGCCGCGCCGCATGCCGCGCATGCCAATCCGCCCTGCGCCGTAGCTCGCCGTCATCTCGCCGCCGGGCGCGCCCATTTTGAGGTCGGTCTTGAGATTGCGCATGCCGAGCGCGTCAAAACTCATCATCCGGCCGAATTGGGCGTAGCCGCGCATGAGCGCCCCGATATTGTCCGCGCCGTCAGCCGAACCAGCTTTTTGAGCTTCAGCGCCATGCAACATCAAATTGTCGACAACGATGCGCTCGGCGGTTGTCACCGCCGCGGTGACGTCGGAGGTTTTGCGCATTTCCGCCAGCGCTTCATCGGCGAGCGGCGATTGCGAATTTTGCATCGCCTTGATTGTCGCCTCGACCGAGGCGCGATTGGCTTTCTCGATCCATTCTTCAAGCCCGAAGGTCTTGAAGCCGCGAGCATCGATGCGCTTTGCGACCAGTAACGCGGCCGCCGGCGATTTGAGCGCCTCTTTCGCCGCGAGCTTCGCTGGGTCGGCGCCGTAGAGTCGCAGTTCGTCAATCTGGAGACCGGCTTCAAGGTCATCGCCGAAGGCGATGGTGACGCCCTTCGCGACAACGCCGCGGCCGTCGGCGGCGAAGGATGCGAAACTCATGGGCGCGATTGGACGCAACGCTTCCGCAATCGCGCGGTAGCCGGCTTCATCCGCGAGCGGAGCGGCAGGCGCGCTCTTTT
Source organism: uncultured Alphaproteobacteria bacterium (assembly GCA_902826095.1). Classification (GTDB taxonomy): domain Bacteria; phylum Pseudomonadota; class Alphaproteobacteria; order Caulobacterales; family Parvularculaceae; genus Amphiplicatus. The sequence goes on from CADEDN010000009.1 coordinate 54,600, forward strand.
CAACGCCATCGAAAAAGGCAAGGCGCGCGCCCGGCGAATAAGCGCTCGCCGGCGCTGCCGCCTCGACCGGCGCGGAGGCGTAATTGGCCCCAACGGCCGCCGCCCCCCAAAGCATTGCCGCAATGACGGCGCGTGACGATTTCATGATTTGCCCCCTTCAATAGCCGAAACCAGCTTAGCGAAGCGTACGGCCAATGAAAGCCCACTTTGCAGCGAATGGAAGGCCCTTAGGCGCCGCCAATCAATCGATCGCCGCCTTGCGAAAGAGCGTCGCCTTGGTCAGGAAGGCGATCGTCTCACCCGCCTTCTGCAGGCCGGCCGCCGCGAACTGGCGCTCAAGATCGAGCCGGCAATAGCTGTCGTAATAGGGCTCATGAAAGCCGCGCGGGAAGTTCTCAAGCAACGTATCAAAACCCGGCTCATCGCCATACTGGATCGTATCGACGAGAATAAGCGCGCCGCCGGGTCTTAGCAGCCTGGCGATCTCGGCAGCGACTTCGTCGCGAACTGCCGGCGGCAGTTCGTGGAAGAGATAGACAGCCGTCACGATATTGAATGACGCGTCCGCAAGACCGGTCGCCTCGGCCTTCGCCTCGACGAAACGGACGTTGCGGAAGCGCGCGAGGCGGCTGCGCGCTTTGCCAAGATAGGCGGGCGAAAGATCAAGCGCCGTCGCTTTGAGCCCGGGCCAATTGTCGATGACGCTCTCAAGAAAGCCGCCGGCGCCGCAGGCGAGATCGAGCATTTCAAGGTCGGCGCAATCGGCCGCCGCGATTTCGCGCCCTAAATAGGGAAGCGCTTGGCGCCGCATCGCCGCGCCGGCGCCCGTGAATAGCGTCTCGACCTGCATGTCGTAGCGCTCGGCCGAATCCGCCGACAGCCAGCCGTCGGTCTGGAAATGGAAATTCTGCAGATAGTAGCGTGGAAATTTTTCTTTCAGATCGTCGCGAAGAATCTCCGAATGGGCGTTGGCGTGTTTTCGGCGCGCGACTTCATCCGTGTCGCGAAGATAATCGCGGGAAAGGCGCGCCAGCTTCGCTAGCGACGGCGGGCGCCGCAGCTCAAGCGGCGTCTTGTATTCGCCCGCCTCGATGTTTCGCCAATCGGCTCTGAAAAGATCCCGAAACGACCGCTTCAGCCGCTCGCGGTCGAGGGGCGCGAATTCCTCCGCGTAGGGCGCGTCACCGGGCCGGGCGAGCGGGCCCATCCGCCGGCGCCCCGCGAGGTAATGACCCGTATACCAGGCGATGCGGGCGAGCTGCGATGCGCTGTAGACGGCGCGTTTCGCGCCTGTTGTTGCGACGGATGCGAGCGACATCGCTCAACCCTTTCGAAATATCCCGACAAGCTCAACGTGCGCGGCGTAAACGAACTGGTCAACCGGCGTCGCCTGCGACAGCGTGTAGCCGCCCGCTTTGAGGATCGCCGCGTCGCGAGCGAAACTCGACGGATTGCAGGAAACGCCGACGACCAGCGGGACGGCGCTGCGCGCGATTTCCGCCGCCTGCGCCTCGGCGCCGGCGCGCGGAGGATCGAACACGACCGCGTCGAACGCTTTCAACTCGCCGGCGGCGAGCGGTCGCTCGAAGAGATCGCGGGCCTCGGCGCGCACCGGGCTGATCTTCATCCCGGCGCGCTGCGCATCGGCCGCGGCGCCGGCAAGCGCTTCGATCGCGGCGCGGTCGCAATCATAGGCGCTGACTGTCGCGCGCGTTGCAAGCGGCAAGGCGAAGGCGCCGCATCCGGAAAAAAGGTCGGCGACTTTTCTGGCTCCCGCCGCCGCCGTCTTCACGAGCGCGATCAAGGCCGCCTCGCCTTCGCGGCTCGCCTGCAGGAAGCCGCCGGCGGGCGGCGTCACCGGAATCCCGTCGAAACTGACGATGGGCGGCGCGAATTGAACGAGCGTTTCATCATTGAGCGTCAGCCGAACGGCGCCGGCGGCGCGCGCCGCCTCAATCAGCACGGACAGGCCCGGTCCAGCAAGCGGGCGAATATTCCCCGAAGCGACAACATCAAGGCCGTTGTCGCAAAGGGTCGCCGAGAAATCGAAGGCGGATGCGTCGATCTTTCCGGCCAGAACGCGAAGCCCGGCAAGTCGCGCTTGCAAATCCGGATGCAGCACGAGGCATCGGTCGATGTCGACAATGTCGGAAGATCTGCGCCGGTTGAAACCGAAGAGCGTGCGCCCCTCTTGCCTTCCGACCGCGAATGCCGCGCGCCGCCGGCTGGCGGCCGGCGTTTCAACGACTGGCCCCACGTCGACGCCGTCAAACCCTTCGCGCTTCAGGGCGTCGACTATTCGCGCGCGTTTCCAGTCGCGATAATAGTCCCTCGTCAGATGTTGCAGGGAGCACCCTCCGCACGCGCCGTAAAGGGGACAAGGCGGCGACGCGCGGCGTCCGCCTTCCTCGATCAGCGAAACGAGCGTTCCGCGATCGCCGCGCCGGTCGATCTCGGCGACATCGCCGGGCGCCGTCATCGGCACGAAGACGCGCGCGCCGTCAATGATGGCGACGCCGTCGCCGTCAGCGCCAATCGCGCTGATCGCCGCGACGACCCGTGTCGCCGGCGCCGCGGCTTTCTTCGGCCGATGACGACTTGATCGCGCCAAATGAAATTTCCTTTTCGTCTTCGCCGCCTTACTCCGATTGACTAGGAAAGTCGCGAGCATCGCGAAGCGGCTAAAGGCGCGTTGCCGCGTCATAACGGCGGATGTCGGATTTCTGCTCGCGCCTTGCGCTAACGTCGCGCCTCGACCTGCCTATTTTCGAAGAACGCCGCCGTCGCCTCGTCGGCAGGGTACATGAGTTCAATCCTGATTTCGCTCGCCGCGACCTCTTGAACCGTGCCGAATTGCGCGATCGTCGAAAACAGGGAGACGCGGCGGCCGTCAATTCTCAGCGTCGTCGGAATCACCGCCTGATTAAAGTCGATGCGGCCGATCTCGGCCGCTGCAAGTCGCGGGTGATCGCCAAGACGCGCTGCGAGCGCTTCCAGCTCTTCATCGCCGCCAAGATGCGCCAATTCGGCGCGAAGACGCGCAAGCGACAACAACGCCGTTTCCTCCCAGTTTTCGACGATGTCGAAGTGCGCGGCCGCAATCAGCAGTTCGACCATGTTGGCGACCGGCCCGAACGGCGCGAACAAGGCGATCGCCGCTTCATTGGCGTCGATGACGTTCCAGCCGCGGTCGATCGCGAAGCCGGGGTAAGGATGGTGGCGTCTAAGCGTCATGGAGATCGCCCTGCGGACTGGCGCGAGGTCGGGCGCATCAGCGGCGAGCGCCGGAAACGCCGCCGCGAATCCCGCCGCCGCAAGCGCGTCGTTTGCCGCCGCTTTGGGAATTTCAAGCGCGCCGGCGAGCCGCAGGACCATATTGCGGCTCGGCGACGCGCGGCCTGATTCAAGGAAGCTCAAATGGCGCGAAGAAACGCCGACGTCGACCGAGAGGTCAAGCTGGCTCAGTCGGCGCAATTGACGCCAATCGCGCAGGATGGAGCCGAAGTCCCGCTTCATCAGTCACGCCCTCCCAATGCGGCGGGACCGATCGTAATCGCCCGCGACGGCGGCGCCATTACCTCCAAGGTAATTGTTCATTCGCCGTAAGCACGCCAATTCCTCCTTCACATCAAGAGGAGACCGTCATGCCCCCGAAAACCGTCGCGCTGATATTCCGCGCCAACATCGCCTTCAGTTTCATCGCGGGTGGCCTATTATGGGCGAGCGGCGCTGCGCCGGGATTTGACGCCCCGACGCAATGGGCTTTCGATTTCCTCGACTGGCCGATCGACGGGCGTCCGGGAGCGCCGACGCCCCTGTCGAAATTGATGTCCGCGATCGGCGGCGGCGTGCTTGTCGCGCTTGGCGTCATCAACTGGCTGCTGGTCGCGCCGGCGGTCGAGACCGGCGATCGACGGATTTTGAACGCGGCGCTTGCGTCGATGCTCACCTGGTTCGCGATCGACAGCGCGGGATCAGTCCTGTCCGGCGCTGCGCCAAACGTCGTTTTCAATCTGATCATCCTCGCGCTCTACGTCATCCCGATAATTGCGGCGCGCCGAGCCTGACAGGCGCGTTCCGCCGCGCTAGAAGGACGCCATGCCAAAGACCTTTGATCTCGTCCTGAAGAACGGAACCGTCGTCAATCATGACGGCGAGGGGAAACGCGACGTCGGCGTGATCGCCGGCCGCATCGCGGAAATCGGCGATCTCGCGCGCGCCTCGGCGGGCGAAACGATCGATTGCTCGGGACTACATGTCCTCCCGGGCGTCATCGATACGCAGGTGCATTTCCGCGAGCCGGGGCCGACGCACAAAGAAGACCTTGAATCCGGCAGCCGCGCCGCCGTCCTTGGCGGCGTCACCGCCGTTTTTGAGATGCCGAACACCAGCCCGCTGACGACGACCGCGGAGACGATCGACGACAAACTCGCCCGCGCGCGCCACCGCATGTTCTGCGATCACGCGTTCTATGTCGGCGCGACGCACCAGAATCCGAAAGACCTTCCTCACCTTGAACGGATGCAGGGCGTCTGCGGCGTCAAGATTTTCATGGGCGCGTCGACTGGCGATCTCCTCGTTGAGGACGACGCCGGCGTGCTTGAGGTTCTGCGTCACGGATCGCGGCGCGTCGCCGTGCATTCGGAGGACGAATTCATGCTGCGCGACAACAGGAAATTCGCGCGCGACGGCGACTGGACGTCGCATACCGACGTTCGCACCGCGGCGGCGGCGATTTCCTCAACGATCCGCCTTCTGCGCCTCGCGCGGGAGGCGCGCCGGCGCATTCACGTGCTGCATGTTTCGACGGCGGAGGAAGTGCTCCTTCTCGCCGCCGCGAAAGACATCGCCACGGCGGAAGTGACGCCGCAACATCTGACGCTCGCGGCGCCCGACTGCTACCAAACGCTGAAAGGGCTCGCCCAGATGAACCCGCCGGTGCGCGACGAGCGACACCGCGACGGACTTTGGGTCGGCGTCAATCAAGGCGTGTTCGACGTCATCGGCTCCGACCATGCGCCGCATACGCGCGAAGAAAAAGAGAGGCCCTATCCCGCCTCGCCCTCCGGCATGCCGGGCGTGCAGACGCTTGTTCCCATCATGCTCGATCATGTGGCGCGAGGACGCCTCAGCCTCGCGCGTTTTGTCGACCTTGTCTGTCACGGACCAAACCGCATCTTCGCGATCGCCGGCAAGGGCCGGCTCGCCGCCGGCTTTGACGCTGATTTCACGATTGTCGACCTGAAGCGCCGCGAGACCATCACGCATCAGTGGTCGGCGTCGCGCGTCGGCTGGACGCCCTTCGACGGCATGCAGGTCGCCGGCTGGCCGATCATGACAATCGTCCGTGGACGAATGGTCATGCGCGAAAATGAAATCCTCGGTCCCGCCGCCGGCGAGCCCTTGCGGTTTCAAGAGACGCTGTAGATCTCTTTGGGGGGCGAGTTGCGACGCAAAACCGGGATCCGCTTTCGCTGCAACCCGCTCTAATTAGGCCGGCATGACAAAAGTCGCTGGAAGCACGACGCCGCGGCGCACCCAGACATCCCACAGGGTTGTGCGCTCGACCATCTTGAACTCCGTATAGAGGAGCGCTTCGGACCGGCCTTTGATCGCCGCGGTCGCGGCGTCGAAGTCGAGGCGAGGGACGAACACGACCTTGGCGTTTTTCGCCGCAGCAAGGCCGTCGCCGCTGCAGCGGCGCTCGCCGGCGATGACGCAGGCGGTGTCGGCGCCGGTCAGGAACGCGACATTGATCCCTTCGCGGGTCAATGTCCGCGCCCGATCGGCCGCATCAAGCAGGATCGCCGACTGATCAACCGGCGCCAGCGCGAAATACTCGCGCGCTTCCGGTGTCGAAAATCGCCCCTCCTCGATCCAGCGCGCGATCGACGGGCCGCCCGGCTGGACAAGGCCGAACGCCGCCCGGACATTCGCCTGCGCGGTCGACGCGGTTTTGTATTGCAGCGCGAACTGGCCGGCCGACTGCACCAGGATCGCCGCCGTCCAGAACATGGTCAGCGCCGCCACCGACGCCGCGACCGCAATGGAAGCGCGATCATGCTGGCGGAAGACGCCGTCATAAAAGGGCGACGCCACTGAAAAGGCGGCGATACACGCGGCAAGCGCGAACAGCGGCGTCGTCTGTGCGCCGGCGATCCGCGCCGCGACGATCGAAAGCGCGAGAAACGCCAGCGCCGTCACCCACCCTCTTGCGTGATCGCGGCCGCCGAAAACAGCGGTCGCAAAGAGCACGATGGCGGTCGAAACCGCTACGCCCGCAAGCCCCCATACGCCGACAGCGCCGCCGACGGCGACGGCGCTGAGCGCGCCTGACGCCGCGCCGGCGCGGGCCAATGTCATCCCCGGGGAAAAGAATTCGGCGCCGGCCGCAAGAAGCAGCGCGCCGACAAGCGCGACGACATAGCGTTCCAGTCTCTTGCGGCCCGTCATGAACGGACAGGCGGAAAGCGCCAGAAATCCAAGCAGCGCGAAGATCGGATTGGAGATCCAGAGCGCGAATAGAAGCGCGCCGGCAAGCGCGCCTTCAACGCGCGCGCGCCCCGACCCTTCATCGGCAGGGGCGGTGATCAGCGCAACCGCGAGCGTCATGAAGACGGCAAGCCCGATCTCAAGCGCGCCCGAGAACGGCGCTGCGACGAAGGCCGCCATGGCGGACGTCAGCAAGACGGATTGCGCCGCGGGAAAGCGGGCCGCCGCGAAATAGGCGAGCGGCGAGGCGACGAGGATCGCCGCAAACGCTTTTGCGGCGAGGTGAATGCGTCCCGGCGTGTCGAAAAACAGATCCGCCGCCATCAAAAGCGCAAGATGCAGGGGCGAAGCGGCGTCCCTGAGAGCGGCGGCCCCGGACATCACCGCGCGCGCATCCGCGATCGGCGCGATCACGGTCATCGTCGGCGCCAGGCTGAGCAGGGCGGGCGATAAAAGCGCGGCGAGGACAAAAGGCGCCGCCGCCAGCATCGCCAGAGAGAAGACGAGACCTGGTTCCTGCCAGGAATAGAGCGCCATCGTCGCGGCGCGGGCGCGCGGCGCGGGCCTGCGCCAGGCCGGGTGGTCAAACCGGTAATCCTGTTCAAAATTATCGGCCGCCATCATCGCCGCCCTTCGATTGCGTCAGATCGGGACAAAAGACGCCGCCCCGAACAACTTTCAGGCGTAATCTCGCAAGGGGCTTGCCGGCATTAGGGGCGATTGCGAGCGCAAATGGCGCGCGTTAATATTGTTCCGAACAATGCTTGGGGGATCAGTTGAAGAAATCAGCGGTTCTGGCGGCGGCCCTCGCCTTTCTTTGCGCGAGCCCGGCGGTCGCGGATTACAAAGCGGAGTACAAGGCCTATAAGACGGCGTTAGAGTCGGGCGACTACGGCGCCGCCCTGAAGCACGGGGAAGAAGCGTGGCGGCAGGCGGAAGCTGAACTCGGCGACCATGAGAAGACCGCGATCCTCGCCTACAATTTCGCCGTTCTCGCTTATGATTTTGATCGCGCTAAAGCGCTGGCGGCATTTCGGCGCTCGCTCGCTCTCACTGAAAGAAGTTTTGGAGCCCTGCCGGCTGCGGACATCCGACTCGGGATCGCTAATTGCGACCTCGCGCTCGACGTGCCGAACAAGGAAAAAGCTGCGGCGTTGAGGTCGCTGCTTGAAGCGCAAGTTGACACGACGCCGGTGACTTTCAACGCCGCCGAGGGGTGGCGTCTCGCCGGTCTGCACGAACTGAACGCGAAGAAATTCAACGCCGCTAAAAAATCGTCGGACAAAGCGCGCGCAATCGCCGAAAAACTTTCGCCGCAGCCCAAACGTCTTATCGCCGAATCGCTCGCGATCGGCGGCATCTCGCGTGTCATTGGAAACAACAGCCGCACCAATTCGACGATCGTTGAAGCGGTGGAGCTTCTTGACCGCGCTATCGTCATGTTTCCACCGCAGAAGTCGATCGATTCCTTCGATCCGCTGTTTTCGGAGGCGATGTTGTGGCGTTTCGCCATCGATGCGATGGCGGAATCGGAAGATCGCGAGCAAGCGTTGAAGCGAATCGACAAGGAGCTCGACGCGGACGCCATGTGCCGTTGGGAGCAATCCCGGCCCGCTGATTGTGAAATTGTCTGGGAAGCCAGAACGCCGCCCCGATATTCGGCAGAAGCGATAAAAAAGAGTCTTATCGGGTCGGTTCTTGTGGGATATGACCTTAACGAAACGGGCGTCGAAAGATCAGTTCTGATCGGCGCATTGAACGGCGATGCGCTCAGCAAAGCGGCGATCAAATCTATGGCGACATGGAAGCTGAAGCAGCCGGTCCCGGAAGCCTGCCGCAAGAATCATGTGACCGTGTTCAAATTCGTCATCAAATACCGTTAAGGCTGCTTAACCTTGGCGCGATGGCTGCTATGGTCCCTCGCCATGCGTTCGCTGCTCCACCAGTCTTTTGATCCGGCCAGCCGGTTCGCGCGCCTGATGCTCGCGGAGAAGGGGCTCGCCGCGCGGCTGGTCGAGACGGGCGTCGGCAACGAAGCGCTCGCCCGGCATAATCCCGCGTTGACGATTCCGGTGCTGATCGACGAGCCGCCGACCGGCGGCGAGATTTCTGTCGCGCCGGTCGCGGCGATCGCCGAATATCTCGAAGAGGTCTACCGCGACCCGCCGCTGCTGCCGTCGACATCGGCGGGCCGCGCCGAAGCGCGACGGCTGCTCCACTGGTTCGACGTCAAATTCGAAACGGAAGTCAACGCCCTCATCATCCGGCGCCGTCTCGACGCCAAGACGCAAGGGCGCCGCTGGGGCGAGCCCGAACCGATCCGGCAGGCGGCGGAAGCCTTCGCCTGGCACTTCGATTATCTCAATTACCTGCTTGAACGCCGCGCCTTTCTCGCCGCCGACCGGTTGACCATCGCCGATCTCGTCGCGGCCGCGCATATTTCCGTCAGCGACTATTTCGGCCTTGTTCCGTGGTCTGACTTTCCCGATGTCCGGCAATGGTACGCCCGCGTCAAATCGAGACCTTCGATGCGGCCGCTTCTGGCCGACCGGCTTGAGGGCGCGGCGCCGGCCCAATGCTACGCCGATCTGGATTTCTGACCGGATGGACCGCGCTGCGGCCATCGCCGACGCCATTAGGTCGAAGGCGCTTGAACTCGGCTTTGACGCCGTCGGGCTGACGCGCGCGGACAAGATCCCGGACGCGCCCGCGCGCCTGAAAGACTTCCTTGACCAAGATCGCCACGGCGACATGGCGTGGATGGCGGCGCGCGCCGATGAACGCGCCGCGCCGACCGCGCTCTGGCCGGAGGCCCGTTCGATCATCATGCTCGGCCTCAATTATGGACCTGCGGAAGACCCAATGGCGCTTCTTCAGCGCCGTGATCGCGGATCGATCTCGGTCTACGCGCGAGGCCGCGACTATCACGACGTTGTCAAGAAGAAGCTGAAAATCCTTGGCGGCTTCATCGCCGAAAGTTTCGCCTGCGAGGTCAAGGTATTCGTCGACACGGCGCCGGTGATGGAAAAGCCGCTCGCCGCGGCCGCGGACCTCGGCTGGCAGGGCAAGCACACAAACCTCGTCAGCCGCGCGCATGGCTCGTGGCTCTTTCTTGGCGCGATCTATACGACGCTTGCTCTTGAGGCGGACGAAAGCGATGGCGACCATTGCGGCCAATGCCGGCGTTGCCTTGACGTTTGCCCGACAAACGCCTTCCCGGCGCCCTATCAGCTCGACGCAAGGCGCTGCATTTCGTACCTGACGATCGAACACAAAGGGCCGATCCCCAATGAATTTCGCGCGGCGATCGGCAATCGCATTTACGGCTGCGACGACTGCCTCGCCGTCTGCCCCTGGAACAAATTCGCATCTGTTTCCCATGAAGCGCAATTGCGGGCCCGCGACGAATTGAACGCGCCGGCGCTCGAAGCTCTCGCGACGCTTGATGACGGGGCGTTTCGCGCGCTGTTTTCGGGATCGCCGATCAAGCGCATCGGCCGCGACCGTTTTATCCGAAATGTCCTGATCGCGATTGGAAATTCCGGCGACGCCGCGCTCGCGCGGCGGGCGCGCCGCCTCTTGCGCGATGCGTCGCCGCTGGTGCGCGGCGCCGCCGTCTGGGCCCTGTCGCGGCTCGCGCCCGAGGAATTTGAGGCGCTCAAAATCGAAAACGCCGGGACCGAAACTGATCCCGGCGTTCTCGCTGAATGGCGACAGCGCTAAACGCTAGACTTTTGATTTGGCGCGCCTTTGCGCGCGAAACCGGTTTCCACTTTCGCGCCCGGCGCGCTAGATGTCGACCGTGACAGTCACTTGCGCCTTGGTGATGTCGCCGTTGGAGTCCTGGACAAAATAGTAGAACACGTCATCGCCCTTGAAGTTCGAATCGGCGAAATAGGTGACAGTGCCGTCGCCGTTGCTGACGACATGGCCGTGTTGCGAGAAAAGCCCGTCGAGCGAGATCTTGTCGCCGTCCGGGTCCATGTCGTTGGCGAGAACGTCGATGACGACGGACTTGCCTTGCTGGACATGCGCTGCGTCATCGACCGCGATCGGCGCCTTGCTGTTCTCGTTAAGGACGCCGTTGTAAGTCGGCGTCGTGCGCGTGAACTTGCCGGCCTGCAGCACATAGGTTGACGGTATTTCGACGAAGAACGCGACCTTGATGACCTCGCCGGTCGCGCGGTCGGCGGCGTATTCCTCGATCATCGCGACCTTGCGGCCGTCTTTGGTCGTCCAATAGCCGTTCTGCTCGATCGTGCCGCGAAGCTCCGTCGCGTTAATATAGTCCGGATCCCACACTTTGTAGGATGAGGTCTTGCCGATCGAATCGAGCTTCGTCCCCGCCATATTGAAGACGCCGTTGCCCATCTTAAGGTGCGTGTCGAGGAAGCCCGGCGTCAGCGAGAGACGATCGTCGACGAGATCGGCGGCGGTCAGGAATTTGTCGCCCGGCGTCCGGTTCGTGAAAGTATAGGTTGCGCCCTTCACGTTGACGTCGACATAGATGTAATCCCACTGATCCTTGCCGTTCATGAAGTCGAGGCCGGCGACGCCGGTCTTCGCCTGCCGGACGCCCGTGTAAAAGCCTTCGATATTCGCGCCGTTGACGACGACGTCGAAGACGTTGTTGTGAAGGTCGATGCCGACCGTGAAATTATTGCCGATACCGCGCGCGTCCGACGCGACGACATCGAGGCCCTTGATCGTGTAGTGGCCGGTGTATTCGAGATGGACGCCGGTCTTCACTTCCCACGCCGTGAAATTCTCGATCAGCGAGCGCAGATCATGATCCTGGCGCGGATTGGCCTTGATGATCTCAAGCCCCATCTGCGTCGCGATCGATTCATTGTTGAGGAAGATCGAGATGTTCGGCGTGTTGGTGCGGACGCTGTCGAGATAGCGCAGCGCGTCCGCCAAATTGGTGTTGTCGGGGTCGATCGGGATGTGGCTGGCGTCGGCGCCGCGATGGAAATAGGTGAAGCCGGCGCCGGACGGAATGCTCGCCGCGACGTTGCCGACGGCTTCGACGAGACGCCCCTGGAACCAGAAACCGGTGCCGGTGCGGCCGAGATCGAACGCGTTGACGTCGGCGCCGTCCTTGGAGATGTGGTCGACGCCGAGCGACTTGATCGCGATATTGTGGTCCCAGCGGCCGGTTTCATTGCCGGTCTCGGCGACGAACGCCGCGCCAAAGACGTCGTAGGCGGCGTTGTTCGAGAAAATCGCATTCGAATCGTGATGGACAAATCCCCACCCTGGCGATCCCCAGACGGAGTTGCCTTCGACAATCGCCGGATGCGCCTGATCGTCGACGCCGGCGCGGTGGATGTGCAGCGAATAGCGGCCCTTGATGTTTGAGTGGGACTGAACCGAGGGCAGCGAAGTTACGTCGAGCGAGCGCTCTGATTTGTCAGTGCGGCCAAGCTCGTCGAATTCGGCGTATTTGACCGTGATGTTGTCGGAGTGCATGAGCATGACGTGGCCGCGCTCATGCGTCGGCGTCGCGGCGCCGCCTTCATTCTCGAACACGATATTGCGCGTGTGGTTGGAGACATAGGCTTTGAGATCCGCGCGCGGCCCCTCATGATCATATTGCAGAGGCTTGTCGAAGGTGATGACATTGCCCTTGATCGAGGTGATGACGAGTTCTTCGTCCTGCGTCACCGACGTCACCGGCGTGTGCGCGCCGCCGCTCTTGTTCGGAACGAGATGCGTGCCGGTCAGCACGATCTTGTCGCCGACCTGCCATCCGTCCGGCGGACCTTCGAGCGTCAGCGTCGTCGCGCCCTTCATTGGATCGACGGCGACTTTGAGGAAGGAATCCTTTTCGGCGCCGTGGATGTCGACGGTTCCGTGCGAGATCAGGCCGCGCGACAGCAGCATCGGATCCCAGGCGACATTGATCGGCCCGTTGTCGGCGAAGGAAATGACCGCGCTGACATTCGGGTCGACCGGATTTCCCTCGGTGCCGATCGTCAGCGTCCCGGTCGGCGCGACGACAAATGTGTCGACTTCCATGAAAGTGTCGACGTCTGTCGCGAAATCGAGCTCGCCGTCGACGCGCACAGTGAAGAGCGACGCCTTGCTGGAGCCGTCATAGTCGACGGTGACGCCCGCCGGGATCAGGACTTTCGCGCCGTCGCCCGGAACCTGGCCGTTCGCCCAGGTGTTCGGATCAAACCATGAGCCGTTATTGACCGCGACATGCGTGGCGCCCGAGACCGGCACGAGGTTCATCAGCGCGATGTGCTCCTTTTGCATCGCCGGATCGGTCGGATGCGGAAGCGCGCCGCTTGTCGTTGTCGTCCCGCCGCCATGCGTGTGGCCGCCCGTCGCCGTTCCGCCGGTTGCGCCGCCCGTTGCGCCGCCCGTTGCGCCGCCATGCGTGTGGCCGCCTGTCGCCGTTCCGCCTGTTGATCCGCCCGTTGCGCCGCCCGTCGCGCCGCCATGCGCATGGCCGCCGCCGGCCGGGTCATCGTCGGTGACGCGCAGCGGCCCGCTGGCGGAGAGGCGGCCTGAAGGCGCGCCATGCGGAGCAAGCGAGACATCGTCGTCCGCGGCGCTTGAATGCCGCCCGGTATGGGCGGCTGAGGCCGGGCTTGCCGAGGTGAGAACCGGACCCAACGCAGTGACCGATTCATGGCCGGCATGCGCATCGTCGGTCGCTCCGGCGCCGGTCGTCGCGAAGGCGACGTGGCCGTTGCAAATGCGGACATTGTTCAGCCAGCCAAGATCGCCGCCGATGCCCGCGAGATCCTCGGCGGCCTCGGCGTCGTCCAAGAGCGCCGCGCCGATCATCGCCGCGACGAGCGCGGTCCCGGCGACTTCGGACTTTCTGGCGCGCGTCGCGGCGCGCTTTTTCGGATTGTTCTTGCGGGCGGCGTCGAGGAGATCCTCGAGCTGCAGGCCGTGCTCATTGCGATCCTGGGAGAAGACTGCGGAAACTGTTGTCATATACGCCACGAGACCCTTGACTGGTGCGAATGACCGGCAAAGCGTTGACGCTTCTTCCCCACAGCGCGCGCTCGGCCGACAAGGGCGAGTGGAACATGCAACACGCTAATTCGCGGCTGATGCGCGCGAACAAAGCTAATCGTTTCAATTAGCGTCGCATTAAAACGGCATTGCGCCGCTGTAATTTAAGCGGCGCAATCGATGGTCGATCGGCGTTTCCTAGGGTTAATGCGCCGCGCCGTCGTCCGTCGCCGCCTTTTCGAATTTCCTGATCGCCTTGAACACCGGGCGCGCCATCGCCGGCGGCAGGAATTCGGTGATCAGTTCGTCGCGCCTAACCTTCCAGTCCCGCGCGTCTTTTGAGCCGGGACGGGCCTTGAACTGGGTCGTCTTGAAGCGCGCATTTTCGTCCCATGTTGCGGTATAATAATAGAGCGCAATCGAACGCCTCGGGGCGCTTTCTGGATGGTTAACCGGCGCCGGATGGCCGTGATAGCTTGTGTCATTCGTGGAAAAGACGACGCAGCGTCCAAATTCGGGACTGATCGCCTTCACGCACTTTTCCATTTTTTCATCCCAGAGTTCGAGGCCGCCGCCGTACTCAAGCTTCCAGTCGCGATTGAGATAGATGAGGACATTGAGGCGCCGCTCGAGATGCATCGGCTTGTGGAGATTGAAATCCGCGTGAACGTCGAGATGGCCGCCGGTCCTGGTTTCATGAAAACCGCCGCCCATGAAATAGGGGTCGGGGATCAGCCCTTTGACGCCCGACAGGTTTTCGAGAAACTGGATGAAGGGCCGCGAATTCAGCGAATAGAAGAACGAGCGCACGTCGGGCGTCAGATAATCGGGATTGAAGCTCGTCTTGTACCGCTCCTGATCGCGATCGAAGCTGCGGCTCTCCGGATCAGGGCGTTTTGGAAACTGGTCGAGGCACTGATCAAGAATCGACGCCGGCACGAAATCATCGATGGCGATATGCGGAAAGGGGTCCGCCGATCGATATTGCTGCTGCAATTCGAGACCCTTGGTCTTCAGCGCGGCGGCGTCAAAAAGCCCGTGCTTCAAATCGACGATTTCGAGGTACGACACCGAGACTTCCTCCAGCTGCCAGACATATCCGTCTACCACCCGCGGGCGGTTCGGAGGATGCGTGCAATTGCGGCGCCCTATTTGTACTCGATGAGCCGCGACTTTTGACCGCGCAGGCGCGTCCAGAAATACTTAACGCCGCCCGCGGCCTCGGCGAATTTCCCAAGCGCCATGAAGGCGGCCCAGCCGGGAGCGTCGCCGCCGAGCCGGCCTCTCGCCCTCAGCCAGAGCCGCAGCGCCTGCGCCGGATAGGCGAGGAGCATCAACAAATAGAGCGGGCTCAAGGCCGCCGCGAGGAGGAGCGCCGTCAGCGCGACGCCGGTCCACAAAAAGGCGCGGCGCGTTTCTCTTGCAAAGATGCGGTGCGGCGATTGGCGATGGAGGCTTGAGACCTCGGCGTAAGCATGGCCCGCGCGCACCGACCGCTTCCACCATTGAGCGAACCGCGTCATCGCCGCATCATGCGTCGTCATCTCGGCGTCGAGGCGCCAGATCCGAGAGCCGGCTGCGCGCAGCCTCAGACACAATTCCGGTTCTTCCCCGGCGATCAGGGCGGCGCGATAGCCGCCGACGGCGAAAAAAGCTGCGGCGCGCATCAGAGCGTCGCCGCCGCAAGCCGTCGCTTCGCCGGTCGGCGTATCCCATTCGATATCGCAAAGACGATTGTAAAGACTGGCGTCCGGATAGCGTTCGCGGCGACGGCCGCAGACGACCGCGACATCCGGGTTTTCGGCCAGAAATTTCGCCGCGCGCGAAATCCACCCCGCCGCGAGCTCGCAGTCGCCGTCGATAAACTGAATGAACTCCGGATCGGCGATTTGCCGCAGGCGGTCAGCGCCGGCGTTGCGCGCGCGCGCGGCGGTGAAAGGCGCTTCCATGTCGAGCCGGACGACATCGGCGCCAAGCGCCTCCGCGCGGGTGACGCTGTCGTCCGTCGATCCGGAGTCGACATAGACGACAGGTCCTGAGGCCCCGCCCGCGAGCGACTTCAGGCAGGCGACCAGCCTTTCGCCCTCGTTTCGGCCGATCGCGACAACGCCGACGCGCGCGGTCATCAGTCCTCGCCCCGATCCGTCCGCGTCCATCGCTCGGCGGATTTGCGGCCTTCGGCGCCGTAGACGCGCGCCTTGCCGAGAAGGTAGGGCGCGATCGCCAGAAGCGACGCCGCCGGCAGCAATTCACGCCCATAGGCCGCCCAGGCGAAAGCGACGCTCATCACGAAGATTGTTGCGGAAAAAATCGTCAGCACCAGCGCGCCGCCATATCCGCTGAACGCCGCCAGCGCGCCGGCGACAATCATCGCCGCCATCGCAAGCAGGAAAATCGTCAGCGGCGGCACCAGCAGGTCGAGCGCCATCGCCAGCGATCTGATATCGCCGCGAATCCCCTTGCCGAGCAGCCTCGGCGCCATGCGCGCCGCCATGCGCAGCGATCCATGCTCCCAGCGCGCGCGCTGCGTCGTCGCGCCCGCGTCGGTTTTCGCGAGGTCGCTCGTCACCACTGCGCCAAGATCGAGAAACGGCGGCGATCCGGCCTCGATCATGCGAATGGTCAGCGCGAGATCCTCAACGATTTCGCCGCTTGCAAGATTGGCCGCGCTGATCAGCTCCCAGGGAAACGCCATGCCGGAGCCGGTCAGACGGGTGACGCCGAAGAGATGCTGCAAGCCGCTCATCCTGACGCGGTTCATCAATAGCCAGGCGAAAGCGGAAACAGCCGCCTTCGGCGACGCCTCGGCGGGCGGCGCCATCAGGTAAAGCGCCTGAACGGGGCGACGCAGATAGGCGGCGCGCGCCGCGATGCGCTCGATCGCGCCCGGAGCCGGCGTGCAATCAGCGTCGATGAAGACAATCGTCTGCGGCGGATCGGATCTTAGATGATCGACGCCGAACTGCAGCGCGTAACCCTTTCCGCACCTGACCTTGTCCTTGCGCTCGATCGCTTCAGCGCCGGCGGGCCGCGCGACCTCCGCCGTGTCGTCGTCGCAATTGTCGGCGACGACGATGACATTGTCCGTTTCACGAAGCTGCGCGCGCACGGCCTTCACCGTCGCCGCGACGCCGGCGCCTTCATTGTGCGCCGGGATGACGACGGCGATGCGCCCGCGCCCCTCCGTCGGAACGCCAGGGGGCCTTGCTGCGAGAAAGGACGCAAGAATCTCAAGCGCCAGAAACAGCGTCAGGGCGAATAACGCGAGCGCCAGCAAAAAGATCAGCGCATTGATCATCGCGCGCTGTCCCGCTCGACGATGCCGGCGAAGACGTCCCGCAAATTCAAGGCGATCATATCGATGTCATGGCGCTCGAGCGCGCGGCGTCTTGCGGCGCGTCCGATTTCCGCGATGCGGGAGGCCGGCGCCGCGATCGCCGCCATCATGGCGTCGGCGAGCGCGGCGGCGTCGCCGGCCGGCGCAAGCCAGCCGTTCTCGCCGGGGATGACGAGTTCCGGTATCCCGGCGACATAGGTCGAAATGACGGGCCGCTCGAGCACCATCGCCTCCATGATCGAAACCGGCAGCCCTTCCGCATAGCTTGGCAGAATGAAGGCGCGCGAGGCTTCAATCTCGCGCCGGACTTCGCCGGGCGTTTTCCAGCCGAGCAGGGCGACTTCGCTCGAAAGGCCGAAGCGATGGATCGCGGCCTCGATGTCGCCGCGCATGTCGCCGTCGCCGATCAGGGCGAGCGTGAATTTTCCGCCCCGCCTTTTTGCTTCCGCCGCCGCTTCGATCAGCGTCAATTGCCCCTTTTGCTCGCAAAGACGACCGACGCAAACGAACCGCGTTTCATCGGGCGGCGACGGCGTCGGGCCTTCGTGAAAGGATTTTTCGATCCCGCAAGGCACGATGCGGATGCGGTCCCAATATTCCGGCTCGACAAGACGGCGCAACTGGCTGACGCCGAAACTCGACACCGCGGCGACGAAGGCGGCGGCCCTGATCTTTGGCGCCAGCGCGATCAGCGACGGCTTGTCGAACTCTTCAGGCCCATGAACGGTCATGCTGAACGTCGCGCCATTGACCCGCGCGGCGAGCATGGCGACCGTCGCGGAGTTCGTGCCGAAATGCGCGTGGACGTGATTGAGTTTTTCTTCGCGCATCCAGGTCGCCAGAACGAGCGCTTCCGCGGCGTAGAACGCGTGGCGCGCCAGCCCCGCTTCCGACTTCAATCCGATTGCAAAGGATCTCGCGAGCGCGGCGACGGCGCCGAACGGGCGCGCGACAAGGCTCGCCGCCGCGGCGCGCGCGATTTCGACAGCGCCGGCGCCGACGATGCGCCGCGTCTTGGCCGCTTCGCGGCGATCCTCCTCGGATATCAAACCGTGTACGGATGATCTGACCGTGTATCGCCTGACGTCGACGCCCTGCCGCTCCAGCGCCTCAATCTCCCGTCGGATGAAGCTGTGGCTGATCGAGGGATATTGATTGACGAGATAGGCGACGCGGACGGCTGCGGCGCTGGATGAATCGGCGGCTCGCGCGCCTTCGGTCAAACCCATTTGTCGCGCGTCCATGCCCGAGACAATCTCCACCAAAGACGGATGCGCGTCAGGCGGCGGATTTGCGCGCGCCCTTGCGGCCGCTGAACCAGTATTTCGCGACGCCCGCGCATTCGTCAAAATGCGCGAAGGTCGCCGCGGCGGCGTATGTCCACGCGAAATTCCTTCCAGGCCCGACGCTGAACGCAGTCGCCGCGATTTTCACCGCATAGACGACGAACCCGATGAAAATCACCGACAGCGCCGCAACGAGCGGGTTGCCGTCGATTGAAAACATTGCGGTCGTCACCGCAGCCAGGATCGAGGTCAGCGCGATGGCGGCGGGAAATACGGCGCCCCACATGACGGCGCGCGCCTGTTCGGTCGCCATGAACCGCTCCGGCGGACCGCCATGCAAGGCGGCGCCCGCGGCGTAGTCGTAGCCGGTCTGTCGCGACCGGCTGCGCCACTGCGCGAAAGTGACCGGCTTTGGTTCGACCAGCGCCATGCCGGCCTCCGATCGCCAGACATGCGCGCCGCGCCGTCGAAGCCGGATGCAAAGGTCCGCCGTCTCGTCGGCGATAATGTCGCCGCGAAACCCGCCCGCCGCTTCAAATGCGTCGGCCCGGAACAGCGCGGTCGCGCCGGTCGCCTGGATTTCGCCCTCAGACTGATCCCGCGACTGGTTGATGATCCGTTCAAAGAGCGATTTTGGCGGAGCGGTCTCAAGCGTCCGCCCTTCGAGCGCGGCGACTTCCGGACGGCGCGCCATGAATTTCGCCGCCTTGTCGAGCCAGTCCGGCTCGATAAGCGCGCCGGCTTCGATGAATTGCACATATTTGAGGTCCGGCGCGATTTTCTTCAGACGCCGGTAGCCCGCATTGCGCGCTCGCCCGCCGCCGGTCGCGCCGCGCTCAAGCTCGACGAGTTCAAATCCCGCCTCGCGAGCGGCTTTCGCGGCCTCGCTGCCGGCGGCCGCCACGCTGACGATGCTCGCGTTTTCAGGCGCCGAGAACGCCGTCTCGGCCGTGCCGGCGTCGGCGCCGATGACGACGATGCCGATTTCGGCCCGGGAAGGCGCGCTCGCCGGCGCTGGTTCAGCCTTCATCGCGTCGACGCGCGGCGCCGGCGGCGCGGCGCCGTTGAGCGCGGGCGCCGGCGTCGGCGACGGCGCTGGAAACGGCGATCGCGCGATGGGCGCAGTCACGTTTTCATAAAGTGAGGGGCCGCCGATGGCGAGGGAAGCGTCCGGCGCAAAGGCGAGTTCGGCCGGTTCGTTTGACGCGAATTTGACGCCGAGATTTGAAATGATGCGCGGCTGTTCATGAAGATCGTTGGCGATGCGCGGCGCCGACATGCGCGGCGCGTCGGCGCCGGGATCGCGGACGGCGCTCTCGCGCAGGAAGCCCGACGTGCGGCGCGGGTCCGGCGATTCGGCGAGTTTCAGCTCCGGACTGTTCGCCAGCCCGAAGACGCCGTAATCGAGCTTGTCGCGGATGACGGCCCTGACGGTTTCGCCGGTGACATGCGGGTCCTGCGAGGAGAACGCGTATACGAGCGCGGTGTCGGCGATGATGTTGATGACGCGAGGGACGCCGCGGGACTGCTCGGCGACAAGGTCCGTCGCCTCATCGGTGAAGACGCCCGACGCCGCGCCGGCGATCGTCATGCGCGTGTCGACATAGGCGCGCACTTCTTCGCGCGTCAGCGGCGTCAGATGAAAATCGGAGCCGATCCGCTGCGCGAGCTGCAGCATGTCCGGGCGGGACAACAGATCCTTGAGCTGAGGCTGGCCGACCAGAATGAGCTGTAAAAGCTGGTCCTTGCCGGCGTTGATGTTCGACAACATGCGCAGCTCTTCGAGCATGTCGACCGAAAGGTTCTGCGCCTCGTCGATAATGAGAACGACGCGCTTCCCCTTGGCGTACTCGCGAATGAAGAATTGCTGGAGCTGCGCGAACATCTCGACATGGGATTTGCCCGCATAGGGCTCGCCGAAACCCATGAGGACCCAGCTCAAGAGCTCGCCGCGTCCGGACTGAATGTTCGACAAGAGCGCGACCGTGTGGGTCTCGGACAATTGGTCGAGCAGCCGGTGGATGAGCGTCGTTTTTCCGCACCCGACTTCGCCGGTGATGACCGAGATGCCCGCCTGATTGACGACGCCGTATTCCAGCATCGCATAAGCGAGCCGGTGTCCGCGGCCCCAATAGAGGAAGGAAGGATCCGGCTGGATCGAGAACGGCTTTTCCGTCAGGCCGTAAAATTCTTCGTACATTCTTCTCTTCCAGCGCGCATCACTGCGGGGCGCGTCCCCGACTTACAAACTGAGACCCGATCTAGTCTCCGGCGAGCCGGCGCTGCGCGTCTACGACGCGCCTCGCCTCCGCGCCCGGCGTCGCGATCACCGCTTTCAGTTCCGCTTCGCCGCGCTCGACATCGCCCGATTCAAAAAGGGCGACGCCGAGATGATAGCGCGCATCGACAAGCTGCGGCGCCTTCGTCACGGCCTTTTCAAGCGCTTCGATTCCTTCACGGACGCGGCCCGATCGATAGAGGGCCCACCCGTAAGTGTCGAGGAAATACGGATTCTCAACGCCCTTCAGCGCCTCGGCCGCCGTCGCGGCGCGCGCGACGCTCGCCGAATCCTCCATTTCGAGGAGCAGGCTCGCGAGGTTGTTGGCGACGATCTGATCGCCCGGCCGGCGCGCCAGAATGGTCTCGTAAATGGCGATCGCGGCGTCCGGCTGGCCGACCGAAATCAAATGGTCAGCCTTCAATATTTGCAGGCCGTCATTATCGGGGACGGCGGCCGTCGCCTGTTCAATCAGCTTGCCCGCCTCATCCCGTTGACCGCCAAGAGCATAGACGCCGTACATCGCTTCATAAGCCTCAGGCCGCAGAGGATCGACTTCGATCGCCGCGCGCAATGATTCAACGGCCTCGTCGCTCTTCTTCGCCGCACGCCGGATCTGCCCGAGAAGCACGCGCGCTTCATAGTGCGATGGGTTCTTTGCAATCGAATCGGCGAGGAATTTCTCCGCGTCTTCGATGCGTCCAGCGTCGGCGTAGGCCTGGACGAGCGTTGACAGCGGTCGCGCGGCGAGCGGCGCGCGTTCATGCTCTCTCGTCAGCACGTCAATGGCGCCGGCGTAGTCCTTAAGCCCCGTATAGGCGGCGCCGAGGATGCGGCTGACGTCGCCGTCGGTCGTGCTGATCGCCTTCAGGGCGTTCGCCGCTTCTTCGGCCCCGCGCCAGTTCTGATTGTCGAGACGGATCGCCGCGAGCAGCTTCAGATTGTCCGCGGCGGACGGGTCGGCCGCGATCGATTCCGCCAGCACTTTCTCGGCGCGATCGGTCTTGCCCTGGCGCATCAGGAATTTCGCGAAGAGAAAAGACGGCTGCGCCGCGTTATTCGACGTTTCGACCGCCAGCGCCATTTCGCTTTCGGCGAGATTGACGTCGCCTTTCTGTTCGAACGCCGCCGCCAGCAAGAGCCGCGCGGCGACGTTTTCGCTGCGCTCGTTGACGACGACGCGAAGATCGCCGATCGCATCGTCGATCGCGCCGTCGTCAATCCTCAGACCCGCGCGCTTGACGAGCGCGTCCGGGTTCTTGGCGTCCGCCGCCAGGACCTCGGCGATCAGCTTCTCGGCCGCCGGGCGATCGCCCTGAAGCATCCGGATCGCGGCGACCTCGTTCTTGGCGCGCAGGATGTTCTCGATCTCCGCGCCCTTCTTCGACTTGATCGCCTCATAGACTTTCTCGGCCCCCGCGAAATCGCCCTCCTCGCGCAGGAAGGCGCCGAGCGCGAATCGAATGTCGGTTTCGTCGTCAGATTCGGCGATCATCGCCCGGAGCGTTTCCTCCGCCTTCGCCTTCCCGCCGATGCGGTAGTCGATCCTGACGATGTCGAGTTTGGGTTCGGTCCGGCGCGGCAGGATCCGCGCGACCTCGACGAGTTCGGCGCGCGCTTCCGCGAGTTTTCCCTGCGCGATGAGCGTGGTCGCATAAAGGCGGCGATAATTCTCGTCGTCCGGGTACACTTTGATGAGGCCCTGATAGGCTGTGTTGATGTCGGCCGTGCGGCCGAGACGCCCAAGGACCTGAACGCGCAGAAGATGCAGCACGGGCGCCTTGGCGTTTCTAGCGATCGCGCCTTCAAGAATTTTCAGCGAGCCCTCGAAGTCCTTCTCATTGACGCGCTCGCTGGCGAGGACGGCGGTCGCTTCCTGCGACGTCGGATCGATCGCCAGCGCTTTGTTGGCGTAGTCGATCGCTTCCGCGTTGTTCTTGAGGCGGAACATCACGGCGGCCTTGACCGCGAGCGCTTCGGCGTTCGCCGGCGAGGCCTCAAGCAGCTTGTCTAGGATTTCGAGCGAGGATTTTGCGTCATTGGCGAGGAGATGGAGCTTTGCAAGATCGAGCCTCACCCGCTCGTTCGCCGGATCGATCCGCGAGATCTTCTGCAAGAGCCCGAACATCTGTTCGTAGTCGCCTTTTTTCTCGGCGACCTTCGAAAGCCCGAGCAGCGCCGGAACATTTTCCTCGTCGATCTTCAGCGCGTTCAGGAATTGCACTTTGGCGCGCCCGAGTTTTCCCTGCTCGAGATACTCGCCGCCGCTCTTCACATAACCCGCGAGTTTTTGTTCCGGCGAGGCGCACCCCGCCAGCGCCAGCGCCAGCGCCGCAAGCGCGGCGGTCCGCAACGCCCGATTGCGGCTTTTCAGCATCGACGGCGAACGGCCGTCCCGGCGACTTTCACAGCGCATGCTTTTGACCCGCCCTTTGCGAAGATTTTTTCAAGACCGATCCGATCTATGCTGATTAGGCGGACGCCGCAATTCCGCGCCCGGCGGGCGATTCGGCCGCCGGCTGGCGGGCCGCGGCGATCCGCGTCTCGAAGGAATAGGGGAGCGAATGCGCCGCGAACAGGCGCCGATGCGCGCCAGACGCGTTGGCGACGACGATTGCGCCGCCTTTCGCCCGGAGGTTCTTTTCAAGCATCAGAACCAGCCCGAGAAACGCCGCGTCGATGCGCCCCGCGCCGCCGAGGTCCAAGACGACGTCGCCGGCCGGCTCGGCCGCCGCGCGGAACGCGCCCCGCACCTCGTCCAGTCCGCCGGCGGTCAAGTCGCCTTCAAGGTTGACAATGGCGCCGCCCGTCTGACGCGCAAGGACCGCGGACGCGGCTCGGCGCTGTGCGGCGCCGCCTCCGGTCAGCAAGGCCGGAACAAGTTTTCGGCCGGCGACCAGCATGAGCGAGCCGGCGTCGCGCCAATAGCGCCGCCAGAGCGAAGGCTCTTCCCTGATCCGCCACGCCCATTCAAGATTGAGCCGTCGCAAGAGGAGCGGCGCACGCGTGATCGTGCCCGCTGTAAAATCGATTACCGCGCCGAGATGGGCGACGACCGGCGCCGACAATCGCTTGCGATTTTGGTCAATCCAGGCCTGCCCTTTTGCGGCGCCGAGGGCGACCAGCACGAAATCGGCGTTTGCAGCGTTGATCGCGTCAATCACCGCGTCCGAGCTCATCGACGCAAGATCGCCAGCGCCCGGGTTGAGAAAGCCGGCGGATTCGACGCCGCGCTGTTCGGCGGCGATCGCGTCGGACGCCGCTTTCGCCGCGCCGTCGCGTCCGCCGAAGAAAAACACCCGGAGACGGCGGCCGGGAAAACCGGCGCGGCGGCGCAAAGCCTCGAAAACATCCGACCCTGCGCAGCGCTCCTTGATCGGCGCGCCGAGCATTCGGCCGATCGCGACAAGCGGCGCGCCGTCAATCAGGCTGAGATCGGTGTCGACGATCTGGCGGCGCGCCTCTTTGTCCCTTAGCGCGCGGACCAGGAAATTGACGTTCGGCGTCACAAAAGAAAGCGGTGCACGGTCACGGGCGGCGCGCTCGATCGCCATGACGGCGTCCGGCGCGGTCGCCATATCGATCGGAAGGCCAAGCACCGACCAGACGTCACGATCAAAATCGTCGCGCCCGAAGGGCCGGGCGACGGCCGCCGAGGACGGCATAGGTCCGGCTGACGCGTCTTCTTTTCTATTGCCGGCGATCATCAATCCGACTGCCCTGGATCAGACTGACACATCAAATTGCGCCGCTGATCCTCACGAGTTGTTCACCCTATAGACAGCTCAACCTTCAGCAAAGTCTGCGCCAATCGCTGCAACGCACAATCGACCTGATACCGCTTCGTGCCGGATTGGCGCCAATGCAGCGTCTGGTTCATTGCAGCGCGTGGCCTCCCACCCGTTTAAAAGCGGAAATCTTGCTCGCCCCAAACGCGAAAAATTCTCCAACACGCTGAAATTTAACAGGAAAACTGAAAATTTATTAGGTTAACAGACGGTAAACTTGTTGACACAATTCAAATTGCTCGCGATTGTGCCAGGGCCTGCGGCGCCAGTTTTGCGTCAGGGCTTGTGCGTTGTGTTTACAGTTCAGTAACCTTGGGGGTCTTAGGACCATGAAAAAACTAACGATGGCGGCCGTCGCGGCCATGGCTGTCAGCTTCGCGGCTGGTTCAGCGTCAGCGACGGTAATCGACTTCACGGATGAAGCGTTCAACGGCGGCGAGCGGGGCGTCGCGGACGGAACCGTTCTAAACACGGCGGCGCTCGGCGGGCTCAATCTGGAGTTCCACGGCGGCGTTGGCGGGGCCGGTTCGGATTTCGCCTATTTTAACGGCGCCGGGGGCGGCCACATGCCGGGCCTTGGCACCTGCACGGCGCTCAACAAACAGGGCAAATGCAGCCCCGGCGGCGACGACAACATCACCGTCAATGAATATGTGCGCGTGACGTTCCAGGACGGCGCGTTCAACGTCCGCAAAATTTCCTTCAACGGCCAGAGCGCGTCGGTCGACGGCACCGCCGGCCTGGTCCGGATCACGACCGGTCTTGGCGCAGTCGTCTCTTCGATTGTCATGTCGTTCGCCGAAGCGAATGTGTTCGATTTTGGCTTCGTCGACTGGATCCAGTTTGACTTTGTCGACACGGAATTCGTCGTCGCTTCAATCTCGGATGTTCCGGTCCCGGGCGCGCTGCCGCTTCTGCTGTCGGGCCTCGCCGGCATCGGCTTTGCGACCAAGCGCCGCAACAAGAAAGCCTGAAGCACCTCTGACTGAGACCCTCAAGGGCCGGCCTCCCGCCAGGGAGGCCGGTTTTTTCTTTGCAGGCGGAGCCGCGCGCCGCGCGCTTCGCCGCGCCGCCGATGAAAAGCTGGCGGCGGCGCCCGACTTGCAGTTAGAAGTGGTCGACGCGCCCGCGCCCGCGCCGGCTTCGGCCGCTTCGCGAAGAGGACTGAATGAACGACGAATTCTCGCTTGAGGACGCCCTGATCGTCTTGCGGCGACGCGTATTCTATTTCCTGGCGCCGATCATGGTCATCGTCCCGCTTGGTCTCGTCGCCATCATGATGCTGCCGCCGATGTATGTGGCCGAAGGCAAGATCCTCGTCGAATCCCAGCAAATTCCTGAAGAACTGATCCGGTCGACGGTCAACGCCTATGCGGAAGAGCGCATTCAAACGATCAGCCAGCGGGTGCTGACCCGCAACCGGCTTCTCGAGGTCGCCGAAAAATTCAATCTCTTTCCGCGCGAGAGCGGACTCTCCGAAAGCGAACGCGTTGAAATGATGCGGTCGCGATTTGATATCGACATCATTTCATCATCGACGCAAAACCGCCGAAGAAATCGCGACGACAACACGATCGCTTTCATGGTCGGTTTCAAGGATCGCTCGCCCGACAAGGCGTTTCAGGTCGCGAACGAATTCATCACGCTCTTTCTCAGCGAGGATGTGCGCTCGCGGACGCAAGGCGCGGCGACCGCGACGCAGTTCTTTTCGGAGGAATCGCGCCGGCTCGCCGAAGCGATCGACCAGGTGGAAGACCGCATCGCGGACTTCAAGGCGAAGAACGGCGACGCCTTGCCGGAAAATCTCGACATTCACCGGCAGTCGCTCATCCGCTCGCAGGAGGATCTGACCCGCGTGCAGTCGGCGCTCACCATGGCGGAGGAAGAGCTCTCGTCGCTGCAGACGCAAATCGCCACTTACCTCGCCGGCGCGGGCGGCGCCGAAGGCCCGGCGCAAGAGCTCTTGCGTCTCAGAACGCAGCTCGCCGCGCTGCGCGCCGACAAAACCGACTCGCATCCCGACGTCAAAGCGATGCGCGACCAGATATACGCGCTTGAACGCCAGCTCGCGCCGTCCGGCGCCGTCCAGAAATTGCGGCGCGAACTTGGCGCGGCCGACGAGGCGCTGCGGCTTGCGCGCGCGGCCGAGCCCGCCGACGAAGCGCTCGTCAGCCAGCGCCGGAAGGAATCGGCGGAAGCGCGCGAGCGGCTTAGCGCCCAGATCGCGCGCGAGGCCGCGTCAGGCTCGGCTGATCTGATGATGACGCAGCTCCAGGGGCGCATGGACATGGCGGGAAGCCGCCTGATGTCGCTGGAAGACCAGGCGGAAGCGCTGAAGAAGACGATCGCCGACATGAACGACCGCATCGCAAGAACGCCGATCGTCGAGCGCGGCCTTGCGACATTGACGCGCGATTATGAGAATCTCACCAGGGAATACCAGGCGCTGCGCGACAAGCACTCTTCGGCGCAGCTGTCGGAGAATCTTGAAGACGATCAGAAGGCGGAGAAATTCAGCATCCTTGAATCGGCGCAGCGGCCGGAATCGCCGTCGAGCCCGAAGCGCGGGCAATTGGCTCTGCTGTTGTTCGCAGGCGCGATCGCAGCCGGCTTGTTGACCGCTTTCGGCGCCGAATTGCTGCTCGCCACCTTGAGAGGCCGGCGCCATCTGACCTCGCTTGCAAGCGAGCCGCCGATCGCCGTCATTCCTTATATTCGCGCGGAGAATGAGCCGAGATTTTCCGTTCCGTTCCTGAATCGGGCGAAAGCCGCGTGACCGACGGCAAGCACATGACAATCGGACGATAAGAGACCATGGACAGGATCAAAGACGCAGTATCGAAAGCGCGCCACGAACGGGCGACGAACGCGCCCGCACCCGGCGCCGCGCCGCTTGGCGCGCGGTTCACGGCGAGCGCTGCGCGCGCGACGGAATCCTTTCGCGAGATGGCCTGCGATTTCGACCGCTTCGGCGCGAACCGGATCATTTCGAATGAGCAGGATCCGGTCCTTAACGCCTACCGCGTATTGCGGACGCGGGTCCTTCAGAAAATGGAAGAGAATAACTGGCGGACGATCGCGGTCGTCTCGCCGTCCGCCGGCGCCGGCAAATCCGTCACGTCGATCAATCTCTCGATTGCGATCGGTTCGAAGCAGGGCTCGCGCGCGACCCTCATCGACCTCGATTTTTACCGGCCGCGCATCGCGCAATATCTCGGCCTCAATGAGCCCCCGTCGATTCTCGATTTCTTCGAAGGCTCAAAGTCGCTGCACGACGTGACGGTCAAACCCGATCTCGCCGACGTGCTCGTCATCGCCAATGAACGCGTCTCGCGGCGCGGCGCTGAACTTTTGACCTCGCCCAAGGCCGACGAGCTGATCGCCCGCGCGGTCAACGACTACGCCTCGCGCGTCGTCGTCTTCGACATGTCGCCGCTGCTCGGCTGCGACGACACCATCGCCTTCCTGCCGAAAATCGACTGCGCGCTGCTCGTCGTCGCGAGCGGCCAGACGCGCGTTCCGGAATTCAGGGAGGCCCAGCGCATCCTCGCGCAGACGAACCTCGTCGGCACCGTGCTGAACAAGGCGCCGCCCTCCTCGCTTGTCGGCGCGCAATATTATTACTGATCCTCGCCGCCGGCCGGCTCCTCCGCGGGACCGGCGCCGTCCGCCGCCGGCACTTCGAATATCTGCCCGGGATAGATGAGGTCCGGATCGCGGATCTGGTCGGCGTTCGCTTCATAAATGACCGTATACTGAACGCCGCGCCCATAGGCGCGCCGCGCGATCCGCCAAAGGCTGTTGCCCGGCTGGACGATGACTTTGCCGTCCCTCAAGTCGATGTCGGAGAGACTGGCGCGCTCGAACGGCAGTTCGATCGCATAGACAGGCTTGCCGTTCTCATCGAGCTGCACGACATGCAACGTATAGACGCCGGGCGGCATGGTCGCGGTGAGGCGCCAGCGGCCGTCATCATCCGCATTCGTCTGCCCGACAAACTGTCCGTTGGCGAAGAGCTGCACGACGCGGCCTTTTTCCGCCTTGCCGGAAAAAATGACGGCGCCCTGTTCGTCATAATCGATCGTGTCGAGCGACAACGGCCCCATGCCGACGCCGTCGTCGCGCGGCTCCTGCAGGATTTCCGTCGCGCCGCCCGGCGTCGTTCTGACGACGAGCGGCCGGTCGCCGGCGCGCTCCGGCACGTAAATGATGATCGTCTGGTCGGATTTGATGGTGACGCCGTCCGGCGTCGTCATCTCAAGCGTCAGTTCGACGGCGCCGGCGTCGAGCGGCGTTTCCGTCGCGATCGCCCAAGAGCCGTCGGGCCCCGTCGTCGCCTCGGCGAGCGGCGCGCCATTCGCATAGATCTTGACGGTCGAGCCTGGCGTCGCGCGGCCGGCGATCGTCGCATCGCCCTCACGCGTCACATAAACGATGTCGAAACTCGGCAGCGACGGCGCTGGCGCTTCGTCGCCTTGCGTCGCGCCTTCGGGCGCCGGCGTCGCCTGTTCCTGCTTCGCGGGTTCAATGATCTTGAACCGCTCGGCCGCTTTCCAGGCAATGAAACCGAGGACGACCAGAAGAACGAAAATGATGACGACGCGCATGGCTCTCCGCCTGTCCAAGACCCGTCGCCTTGACGGCCGATGTTAACTTTACCAAGAGGGGTTGGCGCCTACAATGGCGCGAAAAGACAAAATGAGCCTGAGCCCATGAAATCACTATGCGTTTATTGCGGGTCGCGCGCCGGCGACGATCCCATGTTCACGACGGCCGCGCAATTTATCGGCCGCGAGGCCGCGCGCCGCGACTGGCGGATCGTCTATGGCGGGGGGAAACTCGGGCTGATGGGGATCACGGCCGGCGCCGCGCGCGATGCGGGCGGAAAGGTTTTCGGAATCATTCCGGATTTTCTCGTCGACCTCGAAGGCGTGCTAGACGGCGTCAATCA
Source organism: uncultured Alphaproteobacteria bacterium (assembly GCA_902826095.1). Classification (GTDB taxonomy): domain Bacteria; phylum Pseudomonadota; class Alphaproteobacteria; order Caulobacterales; family Parvularculaceae; genus Amphiplicatus. Next base: position 83,710 of record CADEDN010000009.1, read on the forward strand.
TACGATCGTCAAGACGATGCATGAACGCAAGATGATGATGTTCGAGGAATCGGACGCGATCTTGACCCTCCCCGGCGGCATCGGCACGCTTGAAGAAGTGATCGAGACGCTTTCCTGGGCGCGCCTTGCGCTGCACAGAAAACCGATCGTCGTTCTCAACATCGACGAATTCTGGTCGCCGCTGCGCGCGCTTCTCGAACACATCGTCGATCGCGGCTTCGCCGCGCCCGAATTGCTGACCGACATCATTTTCGTCGACCGCCCCGAAGATGTTTTCCCGCTGCTCGCTAAAAGGACGCTTGAAGAGGTCGTTTGACGCGGGGATAGGGATCGGCTGCTGGTCTTTCAGGCCCGCTCGCCCTTGAGGCGCGCCCGCGCCCGCGCCGCGCCGATCAGGGGAAAAAGCGCCGCCATTTCCGGGCCTTTTTCACGACCCGTCAGCGCCAAGCGCAGCGGGTGGAACAGCGCCTTGCCTTTGGTCCCGGTTTTCTGTTTCACGCGCTCGACGAAGGCGCCCCAGCTTTGCTCCGAAAGCGGATCATCCGGCACGAGCGCCGCCGCCTGCGCCGCGAATTCCTGATCCTCGATCACAGGATCGATCGCGCCATAGGCGACGGCCTTCCAGTCGGCGGCGTCGGCGAGCTTCGTCACATTGCCCTTGACCGCCTCCCACAGCGCCTCTGTGACGCCGAGCGCGGCAAGGCGTTCTTCGAGCGCCGAATAGGGCAGCTGGTGAAGGATCTTGGCGTTGAGCGCGAGAAGATCGGCCTCGTCAAATCGCGCCGGCGCGCGCCCGACTTTTTCAAAATCGAAGCTTTGCGCGAGCGCCATGATGTCGGGCTGCGGCGCGACCGGCTCGGCGGTGCCGAGTTTCGCAAGAAGGCTCGTGATCGCCGCGGGCTCAAGCCCGTCCTCGCGCATCTGTTCGATCGAGAGCGAGCCGAGGCGTTTGGAAAGACCGAGCCCGTCCGCGCCGATCAGCAGCGAATGATGCGCGAATTCAGGAAGCTTTCCCGCGCCGCGCACGTCGATCACCGCCTTCATGATCTCGATCTGCACGCCGGCGTTGGTCACATGATCCTCGCCGCGGATGACATGGGTGATCTTCGCGTCGATATCGTCGATGCAGGAGGGAAGCGTGTAAAGATACATGCCGTCCTCGCGGATGAGGACGGGATCGGAAACGCTGGCGGTGTCGACGACCGTCTCGCCGCGAATGAGATCATGCCATTTCACCGGCCGCTGCGAGAGCTTGAATCGCCAGTGAGGACGCCGCCCCTCCGCCTCGAACGCCTTTTTCTGCGCGTCGCTTAGCGCGAGCGCGGCGCGGTCATAGACCGGCGGCAGCCCGCGGGTTCTTTGCAGGCGGCGCTTGCGCTCAAGATCTTCCGCCGTCTCGTAACAGGGATAAAGGAGGCCCTTGGCGCGCAGCGCCGCCGAGACCTGCTCATAGTCGGCAAAGCGCGACGACTGACTGAACGTCTCGTCCCAGTTAAGACCAAGCCAGAGGAGGTCCGCGCGGATTCGATCCTCGTTCTCCTTGGTCGAGCGCTCCTGGTCCGTATCGTCGATCCGCAAGATGAACTTGCCGCCGCGCGAGCGCGCAAAGAGCCAGTTCCAGAGCGCGGCGCGCACATTGCCGACATGGATCTTGCCGGTCGGCGACGGCGCGAAACGAACGATGACAGTCATTTGGAGCCGATCCTGCGAGGGGCGGCGGCTAGCTACGACAGCCCTCCGCGCCCGTCAAACCGGCGCCTTCGCCTCGACGCGGCGGCCATTCCGTCCGCCGATTGCGGCTTGAGGCACGCCCGGCGTTCAAGGTCTTTAGGCAAACGAACAAGGGAGGGTCGAATGACCGGGATGCCGGGCGCTGCAAGGCGTCGATGGGCGGCGTTTGGCGCCGGCGCTGCGTTGATGATTGCGGGCGGCGCCCGCGCCGCCGACCCTTTTGAGTTTGAATGGACGCAACTCGACAAAGGCGTATGGGCCGGCGTCCGTCCGATCTCCTACAATTCGCCGCCGACGGGAAATGCGCTCATCGTCATCGGCAAGAAAGGCGTATTCCTCTTCGATCCGGCCGGAACGCCGCTTGTCGGCGAACGCGTCGCCGCCAAGGTCGCCGAATTGACAAGCCTTCCCGTCACCCACATCGCGATCAGCCACTGGCATGGCGATCATTCGATGGGCATGCACAAGGTCCTCGAAAAATATCCGGATGCGGAGATCATCGCGCACGAATTCACCGCAAGGGCGATCCTCAGCCCGCTCAACGCCTTCACGCCGCCGACCGATGAAGAAAACAGGACGACGCGCGAGCGGATTGAAACGGCGCTCAAAACCGGGAAGCGCTCGAACGGCGAGCCCGTCGCGCCGCAGATGCGGCCCTATTACGAGAATATTCTGGAGCATTTCGATCTGGTGAACGCCGAGATCAGGGGCCTGAAGCCGGCGACGCCGACAAAGACATTCGCGGAGGCCTATACGGTCAATCTCGGCGGGCGACAGGTTGAACTGCGCCATATGGGGCCCGGGAACACCAATGGCGACATCATCGCCTATCTGCCGAAAGAAAAAATCCTCGCGACCGGCGATGTGGTCGTCAGGCCGACGCCCTATGGATTTTACAGCCATCCGCGCAGCTGGGCGAGCGTGCTTGGGCAGCTGAGGACCTTGCCGACAACGGCGATCGCGCCAGGCCACGGCGAAATCCTCCGCGACGCCGCCTATCTCGATCTCCTGATCGACGCCTTGACCTTCGTCGCCGACGAGGTCGACCGCCTCGCCGCCGAAGGAAAATCGCTGGACGAGGTCAGGGCAGGGCTCGATTGGACGCAAATTGAGCCGCGCTTCACCGGCGGCGATCCGCTTCTCGCGCTCTTTTTCGACGGCTGGTTCAAGACGCCGATCGTCGAAGCGCAATACAAGATCGCCAAAGGCGGCGACAGCGAGGATCTCGATCCGCCCCCCGCCGATTGATTATCCGTAGACGGAACGCCTATCGCCGATTGCAAAAATTGGAATCTTCCGCTCAAAGAAAATCCGGCGGAAATCCGTTAACCGTCTTTTTTTGTTAACTCTGCTACGCGCTGATTTTGCTCAACAAAAAAAAGTTATCCCCCTACTTATCCCCCACCTTATCCCCCACCTTATCCCCCTACTTATCCCCCACCTTATCCTACACCCCCAAAGCGTCCTTAGATTGTCATTCAGCGGTCGCAAAAAGCGATTGATCCGGGATGAACGATGGTTTGCAGACGGACGGGACGACGATGAAAGGGACAAACTCAAAAACGGCCGGAAGCGCGTCGGTCTCGCGATCCGGCGTTTCCGCATTCTTCCGGGCCGCGCGTCTTGAAGAATTCGCCGCGCCTTTCGAGAGTCGCAAAGACAAGCCTTTCGCCCGCACCCCGGCGAAGACGGCCCAAAACCCGCGCGATGCGGCCGGCGAAAAACCCGGCGTTTCATACCAAATTGCGTTGAAGAAGACTCATGACGTTCCTGTTTCCGGGACCTCTTCAAAGGAGAAAACCGTGTCATCCCGGGCGCGCTGCGGCATGACAATGCCGCTGCGCAGACCCGGGATCCCGCGCAGTTTCGGGCCCTCGGCTGCACGGGGTCCCGGGTCTGCGCCGCAACACTACGTGTTGCAGCGCGCCCGGGATGACACTTTCAAAAGCAGAAGGGATCCTCGCCGAATGAGTTGGACCCCGTGCAACTTGGTATCGGTCCCGAAGCGCCGGGCGCAAATCGTGCCCGTTCGCCGCGTAACATTCGTCGCCCGCCCAATGGTCGGGGCGAAAACTCGCAAGATCGAAAACGCCTTTGTGCGAGGCGCCGCATGAGGAGCATAAGCGTCTCTCATCCTGAAAGCGTCGCCAGCGCGGATCGGCGTCGAGCGGAACGCTCACCGGAAAATGCGCGCTTTGACTTCCTGTTTCGAGGCGAGCGAAAAGCGCGGTTCTTCGGCGCCGGCGCCCGTGATGCGTTCCGCGACGTAGCGGCCGACCGCCGGGCCCAATTTGAAGCCGTGACCGGAGCCGCCGCCGACGAGCCACACATCGTCGAAATCAGGGTGGCGGTCGATCAGGAGGTCGCTGTTCGACGTGTTCTCGTACTGGCAAACGCGGCTGTGAATGACCGGCGCCTTGGCGAGATCGGGGAACCGGCGTTTGAGATATGCGCGCGCCCGCGTCACGACATCGGCGCCGACAAGGCGTTCCTGATCGTCTGGACTGGTTTCCGGGCCGGCGGCGCCGAAACAGAACTTGAATCCCTGCCCCTCAATATCGGGAAGGCCGTAGGTCAAATCGCCGGCGTTGAAATCCGCCCAGACGGGGAGTCTTCCAGGACGGAAGCGGTCATCGCCCGCCGGCGCGCCAAAATGGATGACCTCCTGACGCGTCGCGACGATGCGCCGGTCGAGAAGCTTCGGGAAAACTTCCGGCAGCCACGGCCCGCAGGCGTAGACGAGCTTGTTGACGAAGAAGCCCGGCGTCACTTGATAACGCCCGAACTTTCGAAGGCGCCCTTCGCTTTTTTTCGGCGGTCCGCATTTCTCGACGAAGACATTGATGTTGTTAAGCCTCGCCACCGTCTGAACGCCGCGGCCGGCGACAAGCGCGCCGGTTTCCAATTCAAGAAATCCCGCCTCGCCGTCGAAGAAGCGCATTTGCGGATAGGCGTCTTCAAGGCCGGCGCGATCGAGCTTGCGGAACGGCGTCTTCGTCGCTTCAAGATAGGCGAGGCTCTTCGCCATATAGTCGTCGCCTTCCGGCGAAAACCAGAGAACCCCAGTATTATGAAAAAGCGGCGTTGCGGCGCGCGCCGAAATTTCCTTCCAGGCGATGAGCGATTCTCGCGCCATTTCGGCGTAGAGCGCGTCGCCGCCATAGGAATAGCGCGTGACGCGCGTCTCGCCGCCGGACGAAGCGCGCGCGTGTCCGGCGCCGTAAGAGTCGAACAGCGTCACCGAGAGACCCGCGCGCTGCAGCCGTTCTGCAATCCAGACGCCGAAGACGCCGGCGCCGATGACCGCGACGTCGCCGAGAAGCATGGTCCCGCCGGCGGCCGTCTTCGGCGCGATCGCCGCGGCCGCCATCATTCCAAGGCTCGCCCTGCGCGTGATTTTCATCGTTCAGCCCCTGTCCCGCCAAAGATTGGTGATCGGATAGCGCCGGTCGCGGCCGAAATTGACTTTCGTGACCTTTGGGCCCGGCGGCGCCTGACGCCGCTTGTATTCGGCGACGTAAAGCATGTGCTCGACGCGGCGCACCGTCGCCTCGTCATAGCCGTCGGCGACAATGTCGCGGACCGCCATTTCGCGCTCGACGAGGCGCTCAAGGATGCCGTCGAGGATGTCATAGGGCGGCAGGCTGTCCTGGTCGGTCTGGCCCGCGCGCAATTCCGCCGACGGCGCTTTCGTGATGATCCGCTCCGGGATCACCGCGCCCGTCGGCCCCTTGAGGCCTGGCGCGCTGTTCGCATTGCGCCAGCGGCAGAGGCGAAAGACGTCGGTCTTATAGATGTCTTTCAGCGGATTATAGCCGCCGTTCATGTCGCCATAGAGCGTCGCATAGCCGACCGACATTTCGGATTTGTTCCCCGTCGTCAGCACCATCGGCCCGAACTTGTTCGAGAGCGCCATCAAGATGACGCCGCGCACGCGCGACTGGATGTTTTCCTCGGCGACATCGGGCGCGCGTCCCGCGAAGACAGGGGCCAGCATCGCGCCGAAGGCTTCGACAGCAGGCTCGATCGCGATCGTCTCATAGGAAACGCCGAGGCGGCGCGCGCATTCCTGCGCGTCGTCGAGCGAATGCTGCGCCGTGTAGCGCGACGGCATCATCACGCATCTGACGCGTTCTGGCCCCAGCGCATCGACAGCGATCGCCGCCGTCAACGCCGAATCAACGCCGCCCGAAAGGCCGATGACGACGCTCGGGAAGCGGTTGTTCTCGATGTAATCGCGGACGCCGAGAACGACCGCGCGGTAGATCATTTCCTCGCCCTTGACCCATTCCGCATCCGGACCCGCGACGCATTCCCAGCCGTTTCCGCGCTCCTCCCATTCGGAGAGAAAGACGCCGGGCGCGAACTGCGGCGCGCGGTGAACGATCTCGCCGGCGCGGTCCATGATGAAGGCGGCGCCCTCGAAGACGACCTCGTCCTGGCCGGCGAGCTGGTTGACGAACAGCAAGGGCTTGCCGGTCGCCTTGACGCGCGTTCGCGCCGCCGCCTCGCGCTCGTCGAGGGAGGTGACGCGGAAGGGCGAGCCGTGCGGGACGATGAAGAAATCAGCGCCTGCGTCAGCGAGCGCTTCGCCGGCGCCCGCGAGCCACATGTCCTCGCAGACCATGAGGCCGAGCTTGACGCCCTTGAACTCCGTAGGCTGAGGGAATTCAGCGCCCGGCGCAAATCGGCGCGGCTCGTCGAAGACGCCGTAATTCGGCAGTTTGACCTTGCGGCGGACAGCGGCGATCTGGCCGCCCGCAAGCAGCAGCGCGGCGTTATAGAGCGCAGGCCCTTCGCGCCACGGCGATCCGACAATCATGGCGGGGCCGCCGTCGCCCGAGGCGATCGCGAGGTCTTCAACCGCGGCGCGGCAGGCGCGCTGGAAGGCCGGCTTGGCGACGAGGTCTTCGGGCGGATAGCCGCAGATGACGAGCTCGCAAAAGACCGCAAGATCGGCGCCCATCGTCGCCGCTTCAGCGCGCGCCGCGAGAATCTTCGCCTTGTTGCCGGCGATGTCGCCGACGACCGGCGCGATCTGGCAGATGGCGATCTTGAGGCGGCGGGTCATGGCGGGAGGTTTAAAAGCGGAAGGCGCGCTTGCCAAGGCGAAGCGCGCCTTCCGTCGTCATTTCATCGCCTGTCAATTCGCGCCGCGATAGGCGTGCGGGAGATCGCCGCGCGAAAGGTCCTTGTAGCGGTCGCGCAGCATGGTCTGGCGATTCTTCAAGGAGGTGATGCGGCCGTCGATCAATACCGCGATCGGCCGCGTCGAGACTTCGAGCGGATCGCCGTCCCAGATGACGACGTCGCCCGCCTTGCCGATCTCAAGCGAGCCGTAGCGGTCGGCGACGCCGTAGATGCGCGCGGGATTGATCGTCAGCGCGGCGAGCGCCGCGCCGTAGGAGAGGCCGTTCGCGACCGCATTGCCGGCGAGCTGCGGAAGCAGCCTCAGATTATGGGCGCCGGACGGGGGATCGTAGAATGCGATCGTCACGCCGGCGGCGGCGAGCCTTGCGGCGTTCGTCTGCGTCGCCGCGAGGTTTTCAAATTGCGACGGCAGGTTGAGGAAGGAATTGAGAATGACCGGGATATTCGCCGCCGCGAGCTCCCTGGCGACGAGATGGGCCTCCGTCCCGCCGAGCACGATCGCGTTGACGCCGTATTGCGCTTTCAGTTTGATCAGTGCGCGGATGTCCGTCGCGCTGTTGAGGTAGACGACAAGCGGCTGCGCGCCCCGCGCAACGGGGCCGAGCGCCTTCAGATCAATGATCGACAATCCGCCTTCGCGCGGCCGCATGAGATAGGAGCCCGGATTGGCGGCGTAGGCGCGCGCCTCGTCAAGCGCGTCGCGGAGCGAGGCCCAGGCGCCAAGGCGCGTGCCGCCATTGTAGCCGGCGCCGGCGGCGCCCATGGCGACCGACTGCAGCGCCTGCGCGCGGTTGATCGATCCCGGCGCGCCGGAGAGATCGACGATCGCGCCCTGGCCGCCGAACATCTTCGCGCCCGGTTCGGGCGCAGAGGCCGCCCTTGTGACGCCGCCCGCGCGATTGATCGGGATCAATGTCGAGGAAGGATTGAACGCGTCGGTCGCATCAAGCCCCGCCGACAGCGCGAAATCGTCCTCGGTCGAGGAATCATTCGCCTCGTCATCAAGACCGATCTCGACAAGCCCGATCTGCGACCAGGGCGCGAAGAGGCCCGGCGTCACGACGCGCCCCTGCGCATTGATGACGGTCGCGCCGGGCGGCGCCGGCAGATCCTGTCCGACGCCCGCGATGACGCCGTCGCGAATGATGACGTCGGCGTTGTTGACGCCGCCGCCTGTCGGGTCGGTCGCCGCGCCCGCCATCGTGTAAACGCGCGCGTTCTGGATGGCGATCGTCTGCGCGCCGGCGACGGCGATCGAGGCCGCGGCCGCTGCGAGCGACGCCGTCAGGAGTTTTAGCGATGAATGGTTCATGGTCATTGCCCCGCTCCGCCGGTGAAGCCAGCGCTCCGTTGTCCGATTTCAAAATCCATGCGCGGCGAGCGCCGCGGATCCTTCGAGTCAAACAGCAGCGCGCCGTCGACATAGACTTTCTCCGCCTTGGCGTAGACCGAGAACGGATTGCCGTTCCAGACGACGACATCCGCCATCTTTCCCGGTTCGAGCGTTCCCGTCTCGCCGTCGATGCGCAGCGCCTTCGCCGGATGCGCGGTGATCCATTTGATCGCGCGTTCGGGCGCGATTTTCAGGCCCATCTTGTTCCCGTCCGCCATCGCAAGGCCGGCTTGCTGATTGAGCCGCTGAATGCCGTATTCGTCATCCGAATGGATGATCGCGCAGGAATTGGCCTGCGCGTCGACCAGCGCGGCGTTCTCGCGGATCGCGTCATAGGCCTCAAGCTTGAAGCCCCACCAATCGGCCCAGACAGCCGCGCAAACGCCTCTTTCCGCAAGGAAATCGGCGACCTTGTAGGCCTCGACCGCGTGATGGAAAGTCTGGACCTTGTAGCCGAATTCCTTCGCCATATCGAGAACGAGCGCCATTTCGTCGCCGCGATAGCAGTGCATGTTGACGGTGATGTCGCCATTCAGCGCCATCGCCAGCGTTTCAAGTTTCAGATCGCGCGTCGGCGCTTCCGGCTCCTTGCCGTTATCGTCGCCTTTCTTCGAGGGCTTCTTCTTGTCGCCGTTCTTCTTGTCCCAGTCGGCCTTCTCCTCCCAGTATTTCTCCCACTTCTTCTTGTAGTCGGCGGCCTCGATCCAGGCGGCGCGATAGCCGGCGAAATTCGCCATCCGCGTCGACGGTCCGCCCTTTTCGCCGTAGACGCGCTTCGGGTTCTCGCCGCACGCCATCTTGACGCCGTAAGGCGCGCCCGGAAACTTCATGCCCTGAACCGTCCGCGCCGGGACGTTTTTCAAAATCGCGGATCGCCCGCCGAAAAGATTGGCCGACCCTGGCAGAATCTGGAGAGACGTGATCCCGCCCGCGAGCGCTCTTGTGAAGCCGGCGTCCTGCGGCCAGACGGAATGCTCAGCCCAGACTTGCGCGGTGTTCGGCGCCGTCGCCTCATTGCCGTCGGACGTCGATTCGGTCTGCGGCGAGGGATAATCGCCAAGATGCGAATGCACGTCGATGACGCCCGGCGTCACCCATTTGCCCTTCGCCTCGACGATGGCGGCGCCCGAGGGAACTGCGACATCGGCGCCGCCGACGCTGGCGATTTTTCCATCAGCAAGGACGACCGTGCCGTTTTCAATGCGCTCGCCGGCGCCGGTCAGCACGGTCGCGCCGCGGATGACCGTCGTTCCGGACGGATAGGGCGCGTAGGTCGATGGAAAGGGATCCGAGGCCCAAAGGCTCGGCTTGGCGTCAGCCGCCTGTTTTTCTTCCGCTTTTCCAGCGCCCGCCTCAGCCGCCTTGTCGGCTTTCGTCGGGTCGGCGCCGCCGGGCGCCTTTTCGCCCTTTCCGCCGCAGCTTGCGACGGCCATTATGGCGGCGAGGCTCGCGGCCATTCGGGATTTCTTTCGCATGTCGCTTTTCACCCCAGTTTGCGTGAAACTGGCGGCAACCTAGACGAAATCGCGCCAGATAAAAGATCGCCCGGCAGGCGTGAAGACGCCAAAACCGCAAAATTTCGCGACGAAAGGAAGACCATGACGAGAATAACGCGCCGCGCGGCGATCGGGACAGTTTTGGCCGGGGCGGCGAGCGCCTGCGAGAACACCGCGCCGCGCCGGAGTTTCGCCGCCGTCTCCGCTGACGCCGACCAGCTTTTCGCGCATGGCGTCGCCAGCGGCGATCCGGCGCCAGGCAGCGTCGTCTTGTGGACGCGCGTTTCTCCCGCCGGCGTCGACGTCATGCCGGTTCGCTGGGAAATCGCGGAGGATGCGGCGTTTGCCGCAATCGTCGCCGCGGGCGAGGCGAGCGCGCGCTATGAATCCGATTTCACGGTAAAGGTCATCGCGGCCGGCCTTACGCCCGGGACGCGGTATCATTATCGCTTCAGCGTCGGCGAGGCGCGCTCCCCGGTCGGACGAACGCGGACGCTGCCGGAAGGAAGGCTCGACGCCGCGCGATTCGCCGTCGTGTCGTGCTCGAACTATCCGTTCGGTTATTTCAACGTCTACGACCTCATCGCGCGGCGCGACGATTTGGACGCTGTCATCCATCTCGGCGATTACATTTATGAGTACGGCGTCGACGGCTATGGCGGCGAGGCGGGCAAGGCGAACGGCCGCGATCACCAGCCGGCGCATGAAATCCTCACGCTCAGCGACTACCGGATGCGGCACGCGCAATATAAGGCGGACCCCTGTTCACGCGCGATGCACGCCGCCCATCCGCTGATTTCGATCTGGGACGATCATGAAACGGCGGACAATTCTTATTCCGCCGGCGCCAACAATCACGACCCGATGAAAGAAGGTTCCTGGGAGGAGCGAAAGCGCAACGCGCTGCAGGCCTATTATGAATGGATGCCGATCCGCGAGCCGGGTCGCGCGCTGCCGCGCGAAGCGATTTTCCGCGCGTTCACTTATGGCGACCTCTTGACGCTGACCGCGCTTGAATCACGACTTCTCGCCCGCGCGGCGCCAATCGAATATAATGACGTCGTGCCGGAGCTGATCGCCGGCGGCGAGGCGGCCGTCGCGAAATTTCGCGACGAAACGCTCTGGGCGCGGGGCCGGGACATGCTCGGCGACGCGCAGGCGAAATTTGTCTACAACACTTTCAAGGCGTCCGCCGAGCGCGGCGAACCGTGGCGGCTCGTCGCCAATCAGGTGATCATGGCGAAAGTGACCGCGCCCAATCTTGAGCCGCGCGTCACGGAAGAAGACATCGCCGAACTGGAGCGCCAATGGGATCAGGCGCGCTCCTTCATCAAATTCTCAACGCTCGGCCTGCCGACCAATCTTGACGCCTGGGACGGTTATCCGGCGGCGCGAGAACGCTTCTACCGGATCGTGAGAGAAACGAATGCGGAGGGTCTCGTCGTCGTCACCGGCGACACTCATACCTGGTGGGCGAACGATCTGGTCGCGAAGGACGGCAAGCATATGGGGGTCGAGCTTGGCGCGCATTCGGTCACCTCGCCCTCGCCCTATCGAAAGGAATTTCTCGGCGGCAAGGGCGCCGAATACGCCTTGCTGACCGGCCAGGTGAATGACGACGTCCGCTACATATCCGGCGAGGATCACGGCTATATCGCCCTCACTGTCGCGCGGGAATCAGTGACGGCGCAGTTCATCGCCGTCGACACGATTGAGGCGCCCGAATATGCGGCGTTCGAGAAAGCGGGATTCACGATCCGGAAATCCGCCGGCGACGCCCAGTTCGCCGACGTGAACGGACTTTCGCTGGCTGAAAGGGCGGTGTTCTGACCGATGGAACGCTGGCTCAGGAGACAGATAAGGCGCGCCAATCCGCTGCGCCTGTTCGCCGCGGCCCTGCTGCTCGGGGCCTACGGGCTTTGGCTCTTCACCGCCGAGAGCCCGTTCACCCGCGCGCTTGACGGCGCCGGCGACCGGCTTCCCGAACTGATCGCCGGATTCCCGGGCGGCGAACCGGCGGCGGCGCTGCTGCGGCTCGGCGAGTGGCGCGGCGATTATGTCTGGATGCAGGCGTTCGATCTGCCGTTTGTCGCGCTCGTCATCCTGGTCGCCGTCACCGCGATCGGACTGGCCTTGAAGCGCCTGAATTTTGCGACCGGCGACCAACGCTACCTCCTGCTGGTTCCGGCGCTCTACGGCGCGCTTGAACTTGTCGAAAACGGGCTGCTTGCGCTGTTCGCGTCCGGCGGCGCGGAGCCCGCAGACGCGCTTGCGCTTCTCCAACAATCGGTGACGACACTGAAACTCGCCGCGATCTTGCTGACCGTCGTCGTCAGCGTCGGCGCTCTCATCATCTGGTCGATCGCCGCCATCGCTTCGCTCAGGCGGGAAGCGGCATGAACGGGTGGATCCGAACGCGCATCGAGAAAGCGAGCTGGCGCGGATTTGCGCTCTGGTTCGCCGCATGGTTCGCCTATAATTGGTGGGCGTTCAACATGGAGAGCCCGTGGACGCGCGCCCTCGCCGCGGCCGGCGGCAAGCTTCCCGAATCGCAGCCGGGATTTCCGCCGATCGAACCGCAGCGGTCGCTCGACGCGCTCGCCGCCGCCGGTGCGACAGACGATTATCTTTTCTGGCAAGCGCTCGATTTTCTCTATGCGATCGGCAATCTGTTCGTCACCGCGATCGCGATCGCGCTCGCGCTGAAGGCCGTGCGTCTTGAAAGGACGTTCCTCAAATATTTGCTGATCCTGCCGCCGCTCTACGTTCTGTGCGAGATTGTCGAAAACTCGCTGGTCGCCGCCTTCGCCGCAAAGCTGATCGCGCCGGGCGAAGCGGTCGTCCTCATCCAGCAGGCGGCGACCAGCGTCAAAATGGCCAGCGGATTTGGATCGATGTTTCTTGGCATGGCGGCGCTCGCCTTCGCGGCGGTCGCCGCGCTGATCGGCGTCTTCAGAAAACGATCATGAACAAGGCCGCCCTCGTCGATTACGCGCGCCGCCTCCCCAAGGCGGAGCTTCACCTTCATATCGAAGGCAGCCTTGAGCCGGAGATGATGGTCGCGCTCGCCAAACGCAACGCGATCGAGATTCCCTTCAAGTCAGTCGATGAAGCGCGCGCGGCGTACCAATTCTCGAACCTGCAGGACTTTCTCGACATCTATTACCAGGGAATGAGCGTCCTTCGGACCGAGGAAGACTTTTTCGACCTGACGATGGCGTATCTCAACCGCGCGCGCGCGGACAATGTGCGACACGCCGAGATTTTTTTCGATCCGCAAGGCCACACGGCGCGCGGCCTGCCTTTCGGCGTCGCGATCGGCGGCGTGCTGACCGCGCTAAAATTGAGCCGCGCGCAATTCGGCATGACGTCGGCGCTCATCATGTGTTTCCTCCGCCACCTTTCGGAAGAGGACGCCTTCGCGACATTGAAGGAGGCCGACCCATGGCTCGACCAGATCGAAGGCGTCGGCCTTGATTCTTCGGAACTCGGCCATCCGCCGTCGAAATTCGCGCGCGTATTCGCCGCCGCGAAGGAGCGCGGCCTCAAACTCTGCGCGCATGCCGGCGAGGAAGGCCCGCCGGATTACGTTCGGGAATCGCTTGACCTTCTGAAAATCGACCGGCTCGACCACGGCAACCGCACGCTCGAAGACGACCGGCTTGTCGAGCGCCTGCGCGCGTCGGGAACCGCGCTGACCTTATGCCCGCTCTCCAATCTGAAATTGCGCGTCGTTCAGGACATGCGCGCGCATCCGATCAAGCGCATGCTCGATCTTGGCCTTCGGGCGAGCGTCCATTCCGACGATCCCGCCTATTTCGGCGGCTACATCAACGCCAATTTCGCCGCGATCATCGAGGCGCTCGATCTTTCCGACGAGCACATCCGTACACTGATGAAAAACAGCTTCGCCGGATCGTTCCTCGCCGAGGGGCAAAAGCGCGCGCATGTCGCGGCGATCGACAAGGTCCCGGTCCAGTCCCCGGCTCAATCCTTATGAATGCGGCTGATCTTCGATCCTTCGAGCGACAGATTGTACATCAGCCCCTTGCCGTCGAAAATGAAGGCGACGATCGGCTGATTGAGCTGCGTCGTGTCGATCGATCCGCCGGCGTCGAGCGCAATCACCGCGACCGAGGCGTCGACGCCGATTTCCCATCCCTCGCTCGCGCGGAATTTCTCGAGCGCCTTCTGGTCGAGAAAGACAAGTATCTGCCGGCGCGCCTGCGCGCCCAATTGCAGTCCGATCGAGGCGGCCGCCGTATTGTAATAGGCGACGCTCCTGCCGCCAATCCTGAGCGCGCCTTCGCCATATTCGCCGCCGACGCCGATCCCCGCTTTCTTGACCGACGGAAAAACGAGAACGCCGACCGCTTTCGCCAGCACCGCGTCGGCGCCGCCGATATCGTCGCGAAATTCGGCGATCGCCTTGTCGACTTTCCGGTCGATCTTCGACTTCGACGCCGCATTCGCGGCGCCGGCGAACGACAGGACCGCGACAAAGAGCGCCAAAACGAACTTGTTCATGGTCAGCGCGCGCATGGTCTCTCCTTTTCGGATCACTCGCATGATTTTCGGCGGCGACTGTGCGCTGCTTTGTCTTGCGCGACAACCTCACCCTATGGCGCTGGCGAGCGCCTTGCGGAAATCCGCGATGCGGCCTTTGTAGCGCGTCGTCATCGCGTCGCGCGTCGCCGGATCCGACTTTTCGGGCGATCCGGAATCGAAGGGCGGCGCCGGGTCATATTCGAGCCCGAGCTGAATCGCTCTTGCGACGTCGTCGCCGGCGATCTCGGCCGCGAGCGTGAGCGCGAAATCGATGCCGGCGGTGACGCCGCCGCCGGTGAAGATGTTTCCATCTCGCACGACGCGCGCTTTCGTCGGGATCGCGCCGACCCTCGCCAGTTCTTCATGATAGGCCCAATGCGTCGTCGCGCGCCTGCCATTGAGCAAGCCGGCGGCGCCGAGAATGAACGCGCCCGTGCAGACGCTCGTCACATATTTCGCGCGCGCGCCCTCGCGCTTGACGAACGCCATCAGCGCCGGATCAAGCAGTGCGTCGTCGACGCCGAACCCGCCCGGAACGACAAGCGCGTCGACCGGCGGGCAAGTCGAAAATGTGCAGGTCGGGTTCAAGGTCAGCGCAGTGTCGGTCGAAACCGGCGCCATGGACTTCGCCGCGATGTGAATTTGCGCGCCCGGCAATCGCGACAGAACCTGCAACGGCCCGGTGAAGTCGAGCTGCGTCACATTCGGGAAGAGCACGAAGGCGATGGCCGTCATCGGTCGCTCCAGCTCGAGATGATCGCCATCGCATCGTGCGGATCAAGCCGCGATTTGTCGATCCATTTCTGCGACGGCCCGTTCCAGCGATGCGCGCGCCAGTCGACGGCGCCGTTCTTTCTGAACGCGACGCCCTCTTTCTTCAGGCGGCGGCGCTGCTCTTCGGCGCCGGAATGATCGGCGGGCGCGCCCGATGCGGTGATGATGCGGTGCCATTTGATGTCGGCGGGCGCAGACCGCATCGCCCGCGCCACCTGCCGCGGCCCGACGCCGGGAAGGAGGCTCGCAATCATGCCATAGCTCGCGACTTCGCCCTTCGGCACTTCGCGAATGAGCGCGTGGATCGGCGCGTCGTCGGTCGCCACTTACGCGACCTCGAACAGCCCCGCGGCGCCCATGCCGCCGCCGACGCACATCGTGCACACGACATATTTCGCCTTGCGGCGTTTGCCTTCGATCAGCGCGTGACCAACCATGCGCGCGCCCGACATGCCGTAGGGATGGCCGATGGCGATCGCGCCGCCGTCGACATTGAGGAGTTCATTGGGAATGCCGAGCTTGTCGCGGCAATAGATCACCTGCACCGCGAACGCTTCATTCAATTCCCAAAGCCCGATGTCGCTCATCCTGAGCCCGAATTTCTGCAGGAGTTTCGGCACCGCGAACACCGGCCCGATCCCCATTTCATCCGGATGCGTCCCGGCGACCGCCATGCCGCGATAGATCCCGAGCGGGTGAAGACCGCGTTTCGACGCCTCTTTCGCCTCCATGACGACAGCGGCCGACGCGCCGTCCGACAATTGCGAGGCGTTCCCCGCCGTGATGTATTTTCCTTCTTGGACTTTCTGGCCGCCCTTGAACACCGGCTTCAATCCCTTCAATCCGTCAAGCGTCGTTTCCGGACGATTGCCTTCATCCTTGTCGATCGTCACCGCGTGCTCGGTGACCGCCCCCGTCTCCTTGTTGGTCATCGTCATGACGGACGGCAGCGGAACGACTTCGTCCCTGAACCTGCCGGCCAGCTGCGCGGCGTGCGTGCGCTGTTGCGACTGCAGCGAATATTCGTCCTGCGCGTCGCGGCTGATCTTGTAGCGTTCGCCGACGATCTCAGCCGTCTCGATCATCTGCATGTAAGTCTCGGGGAGGTTCTTCAGGAGCCACGGGTCCGGATGCACGAACATGTTCTTGGTCTGGTTCATCGAGATCGATTCGACGCCCGCGCCGATCGCGACCGTCATATTGTCGACGATCACCTGTTTCGCCGCCGTCGCGATCGCCATCATGCCGGAGGCGCACTGACGGTCGAGCGACATGCCGGCGACCTGATGGGGAACGCCCGCGCGCAGCAATGCAAGCCTTGCAACGTTCGGCGACGCCGTCCCCATCTGGATCGCCGTCCCGACGACGACGTCTTCGATTTCCGCCGGATCGACCCTTGCGCGCTCGATCGCGTTTTTGATCGCATGCGCCGCCATCGCGGGCGAGGTCGTGTTGTTAAAGGCGCCGCGATAAGCCTTGCCGATCGGCGTTCTGGCGGTCGAGACGATGACGGCTTCGCGCATGGGTACTGTATTCCTTCCGTCGCTATTTCGAGTGGACGATGACAAGCGTCTTCACCGAATTGGCGATGAAGCAGTTTTCGTGCGCGTCGTGATGCATCTTCTTCAGGGCCGCCGCATCGACTTCAACGCCCGGCGCGAAACTCACATGCGGATGAAGATCGACGCTGGTCACGGCGAGCTTGCCTTGCGCGTTCTTGTCCATGTGACCGACCGCGCGGTCCTCATAGGCGTCGACGACGAGTTTTTTCTTCGACGCGATCGCGAGGAACGTCAGCATATGGCAGCTTGAAAGCGCGGCGACGAACGCTTCTTCCGGGTCGACCCGGTCCGGCTCCCCCTTATAGGCGGGCGCCGCGGAGCCCGGGACGGTCACGCCGCCGTCGAACGCCCACTCATGCGCGCGATTATAGTGGTCGTAAGCGAAATTTTCCGTCTGGCGCTTCCAGCTGATTTTGGCGAAGTGCTCTGACATGGTTCACCTCAGACAAATTGCATCGACAGCCACTCCGCCATCAAGGCCGGCTTCTCCTCGCCTTCGATCTCGACCTTGACCGCGTATTTGAACTGCCACTGGCCGGGAAGTCTCTCATTGGCGCTCATCAACGTAAAGCGGGCGCGGATGCGCTTGCCGGATTTGACCGGCGCCATGAACCTGACTTTTTCAAAGCCGTAATTGACGCCCATCTTCACGCCGTCGAGCACGAACAACACGTCGGCGGCGAGCCGTGAGAGCATCGAGAGCGTCAGGAAGCCGTGCGCGACCGTCCCGCCGAAGGGCGTCATCTTCGCGGCGTCCGGATTGACGTGAATGAACTGATGGTCCTCGGTCACGGCGGCGAATGCGTCGATGCGCGCCTGGTCGATCAGCGACCAGTCGGAGACGCCGATTTCCGCGCCGACATGGGGTCCAAGCTCTTCCGCCTTGATTATTCTCACAAGTGCGGGTCCTCAATAGCCGCGAAGCCGCGCGATGCGGTCAGTGTGGTAGGCGGCGTCGCCGAACATTTCCTGCGCGACGCGGATGCGTTTCATGTAGAGGCCGATGTCATATTCGTCGGTCATGCCGATGCCGCCATGCATTTGCACCGCTTCCTGCGATGCGAGCTTGGCGACTTCGCCGGCTTTCGCTTTCGCAAGCGCGCAGGTGACGGACGCCATGCCGAAAGCCGCGTCAAGGTCTTGCAGCGCCTTCAAGGTGACCGATTTCACAAGCTCGATCTCGCAATAAAGATGCGCCGCGCGGTGCTGCAGCGCCTGAAACGATCCGATCACTTTTCCAAACTGCGTGCGCTCCTTGAGATAAGTCGTCGTCATTTCAAACGCCCGCTGGGTCGACCCTGAAAGTTCGGCGGCAAGGCCCGCGCGGCCGGCGGAGAGGACGCCCTCAAGCGCCATGCAGCCATTGTCAATCTCGCCGATGACGTCTTCGCCGGTGACGGCGACATTGTCGAAATTGACGCGGGCGGCGTTGCGGCTGTCGACCATCATCGTGCGCTCGCGGGCGACGCCCTTCGCCTTCGCATCGACAAGAAAGAGCGATATCCCCGCTTCTTCGCCCGGCGAGCCGGCGGTGCGCGCCGCGACAATGATCCGGTCCGCGACATGCCCGTCGGCGACAAAGGTCTTCGAGCCGGAAAGCTTGAAGCCGTTGCCGGATTTTTCCGCCCGCATGGCGATGGTCGCGGGTCCATGCTTGCGGCCCTCATCGACGGCGAGCGCCATGACGATATTGGCGCGCGCGATCTTCGGCAGATATTCGGTCTTCGCCGCCTCGCTCGCGAATTTTCCAAGCGCGGTCGCCGCCAGAATGGACGTCGACAGAAAGGGCGAGGCCGTCAGCGTGCGGCCCATTTCTTCGGCGAGCACCCCGGCGCCGACAAAGCCGAAGCCCGAGCCGCCATGCGCCTCGTCGACGAGGACGCCGGCC
The DNA here is from genome assembly GCA_902826095.1 of uncultured Alphaproteobacteria bacterium. Lineage (GTDB taxonomy): Bacteria > Pseudomonadota > Alphaproteobacteria > Caulobacterales > Parvularculaceae > Amphiplicatus. The sequence continues at coordinate 102,253 of CADEDN010000009.1, forward strand.
CAGCCCATTTCCGCCATCTCCTTCCAGAGCGCGCGGGAGAAGCCTTCCTCGGAACGCTCGTCTCGAAGTTTGCGCAACGCGGACACGGGCGCCTTCTCTTCCAGGAATCCGCGCGCGGATTCCTGGAGCATTTCCTGTTCTTCGGTGAGAATGAGCGGCATGTTGGGCCCTTATGCGTCCGGCAATCCGAGGATGCGTTTTGAAATGATGTTGAGCTGCACTTCCGACGTCCCGCCCTCGATTGAATTCGCCTTTGTGCGGAGCCAGCCCTTTGCGAGCTTGCCGTCTTCGGAGGGCTTGCCTTCCCATTCGAGGCCGCCCGACCCTGCCGCGTCCATGAAGAGTTCGTAGCGGCGCTTGTTGAACTCGGTGCCGTAATATTTGAGCATTGACGACTTGGCGCCCATGCCCTGTCCGGCTTTGGCTTCGTCTTTGAGGCGCTCCATCGTCAACAGGAACGCCCAGCCGTCGACTTCCGCCTGCGCGACCTTCGCGCGGAGCAAGGGATCGGCGAGGCGGCCCTTGTCGTCGCGGCCGATTTGTTCCGCCGCCACTTCGCCGATGCCGCGTCCGACCATGAGGCCGCCGCCGCCGCCCCCGATCATCTCGCGCTCGTGCGTCAGCAAATATTTGGCGACATCCCAGCCGCGATTGATCGTCCCGACGATCGCATTGATCCCGGCCCCGTGTTCTTTGGGAACCTTGACGTTGTCGAAAAACGTTTCGCAGAAGGGCGACTTGCCTGAAATGAGACGGATCGGCTTCGTGGCGACGCCCGGCGTCGTCATGTCGAGCAGCAGAAAACTGATGCCGTCATGTTTCGAGGCTTTCGCATCGGTGCGCACCAGCGCGAAAATCCAATCGCTTTCGTCGGCGTAGGACGTCCAGATCTTTTGGCCGTTGACCAGCCAGTGATCGCCCTTGTCCTCGCACTTCGTCTGCAGCGACGCGAGATCCGAGCCGGCGTTGGGTTCTGAATAGCCCTGGCACCAGCGAACTTCGCCGCGGGCGATCGGCGGCAGGAATTTCGATTTCTGTTCATGCGTTCCATATTGCAGCAGCGCGGGCCCGAGCATCCATATCCCGAAGCTTTCAAGCGGCGAGCGCATCTTCATCTTGCGCATTTCGTCCTTGAGGATTTTCACTTCCTCCTTGGCGAGGCCGCCGCCGCCATAATCCTTCGGCCAGGCCGGCACGGTCCAGCCCTTCGACGCCATCCGATCCAGCCAGGTCTTTTGCGCCTCCGATCTGAACTTCCAGTTCCGGCCGCCCCAGCAGATGAACTCCTCCCCCGCCGCGCCGTCGCGCATCTCTTTCGGACAATTGGCGTCAAGCCACGCCCGCGTTTCCTTCCGGAAGACCTCAAGATCGCTCATCGATAACCTCGTCTTTCGTCCGAAAGATCAGACGCCTTCGCGCGCCGACGCGCAACAGACTTCGGCAGCCTCGCCGATCAAATGCGCCAGACCGGCGGATGCTGAAGCGCGAGGCGGCGAATGGTCTGCTTGTCGAATTTCTCGGTGCCGAGCTTGGGCAAGGGCGCCGGCGAAATCCAGATGCGCTCGGGCAGTTTGAATTTTGCGAGCTCACGCCCAATGAAATCATGGAGATCTTGCGGATCGAACCGGGCGCCTTGCTTTGGGTAGACGACAAGCCCGACCCGCTCGCCCAGCGTTTCATCCGGCACGGAGAAAACGATCGCCTGTGAAATGGCGGGATGCTGGTAGGCGCGCGCTTCGACTTCGAGACAGGAGATGTTCTCGCCGCCGCGAATGATGAGATCTTTGAGACGATCGACGATATATAAAAAGCCGTCCTCGTCGAGGCGGCCGAGGTCCCCGGACCGGAACCAGCCGTCAGGCGTCAACGCCTTTGCCGTGTCTTCGGGAAGATTGAGATAGCCGCGAAAATTCGCCGCCGTCCTGATCCAGACCTCGCCAACCTCGCCGGCTTTGCAGTCGCCCTGGTCGCCGACGATCTTGATATCGCAGCAAGGCGGCAAAGCGCGTCCCGTCGAATCCGGACGCTTTTGATAATCGGCGAGCGATATGACACAGCCGCTCGCATTCGTTTCAGTAAGGCCGTAACCGGACGACGGATTCGCGTTGGGAAACTTGTCCTTCAGACGTAGGACATGTTCCGGCGGGCGCTTCGCGCCGCCCGACCCGATGTCGATCAAGGTCGGCATGGGCGTCGCCCCGGCCGCCTCGATCAGCTCAAACGATTGGCTGGGGACGCCGACAAAATTCGTCAACCGGTGGCGGTTGATGAGATCGACAGCTTCGCGCGCATCCCAGCGATAAGCGACCGCCATGCGACGGCCGACAATCCAGGACATCAGAAATATCGCATGACTGCCCGTCACGTGAAAAAGCGGGATGCCGAGCAGCACCCCGGGATTGTCGCCGTAAAGCGGAACCCCGCCATTCGCATTGGTGATCGCCTGCGTGATCATCGCCCATGACATGAGCGTCGTGACGGCGCCGCGGTGGGTGAGGATGACGCCTTTGGGATTTCCAGTCGAACCGGAGGTGTAATAGATCGCGTAATCGTCTTCCGGAGCGATCGCGACCGGCGCAAGATCGGTAGCCCGGCTCTTTTCGATCAGCTCGGCGTGGACATAGTCGGCGCCCTCGCCCTTCGTCCGCACGGCGATCATCTTGACGCCAAGCTCTTTCTTGAACTCCCTGAAATATTCAAGGCGCTTGTCGTCGACAAAGGCGAGCTTTGCGCCGCAATCCCTCATCGCAAATCGAAGTTCTTCCGTCTTCCACCAGGCGTTCAGCGGCACGACGACGCCGCCTAGGGAGATGATCGCCATGAAGGCGGCGCACCATTCCGGATAATTCCGCATGGCGATCGCGACCCGATCGCCCTTCTTGACGCCGAGACCCTCCGACAGCGCGTTCGCCGTCTTCAGGGTCTGCGACCACAGGCGCGCATAGCTCCAGGTCTCGTTCTCGTAATAGATGAATTCCTTGTCGCCATGGGCGACGCCGATCGAGAATATGCCGACGAGGTTGGGCGGCGCGTTCTCAAACACCCGATATTCGTTCCCGCGAATTTCGGCTGAGCCGATCTTGTAGAGCGGATTTTCGACAAGCAGTCTGAAGGCGTTTGCAGCGATTGCTTCAGACGTCGGGTGATGGGCCGGCGGCATTGTCCCTTTATCCTTGTTGTCGGCGCCTTCAGATTCTAGCGGACGACGCGATTGGGCGAAACCGCCTATGGCAGCGGGCGGCGCCTTAACGGAACCGTCGCATCATCTTGAGCAGAGTTGGGCCGGCAAGACCCGAAACGAGGCGCTCGACGCCGTCGGGTTTCTTCTCAAGCCGCCAGAGCAGGAGATGCAAACCGCCGTAGATCGTCGCCCCAACGCCGATCTCGAGGACAAGTCTCGCCAGCACGTTCAAGCCGTCGGTCGCGCCGCCCGTTCGCAAGCCGAGCAGCGCCAGCGCCATGGCGCCGGCCGCGGCGATCGATCGCCGCGTTCGCCAGATCGGCCGCCAGAACGCGTCATTCCCGGTCTGCGCATAAAGCGCAAGATTGAGCGAAATATGGACCACGCCGCAGGCGGCGACGGCGATCGAGGCGCCGACCAGCCCGTGTTCGATCGCCGCCCAGATGAAAATCGGCGTGCGGATCAGAAAGAAAATCAGCTCGCGTATGAACACAAGGCGTGTCGATCCGAGCGCCATTGCATAATATTGCGTCGCAAGCAGCGGCATCTGAAAGCCCATCACCGGCGTAATGATCTCGACAACCGGTATGGCGTCCAGCCATTTGTCGCCAAGCATCATTGGAATGAAGTCGCGCGCGACGAGCGCAAATCCGATCGCGGCGGGCGTTGCAATCGCCGCCATCGCCTCGACGCCTTTCAAGAACGCCTGGTTGGCCCGCGTCGCGTCTCCCTGAAGTTCGGAGAGGCCAGGGTAGATCGCCCGCGTCGCCGGAAAAGCGAATTCGCGGGTCGGGAGCTCGGCGAGCTGAACGCCCATGAAATAATGCCCGGCGCCGCCGACGCTGACCGCGCGCGCCAGAACCAGCGGATCAAGCTTGTTATTAAGCGCGCTCATCAATCCGACGCCTGTCAGCCAACCCGAGAAACCAAGGATCTTCTGAAACGACGCGAAGGATAACCGCGGCCGATAGGGACGCATGGCGTAGGAAAGGAGGAGTTGGGCGAGACCGTTCATGGCGAGGCCGAGCACGATCGCCCAGTAACTCTTGAACATGAAGGCGATGATGATCGACACGACGACGCCGGCGAGCTTGGTCGACACCGCAAGGAAGAAATCCTTCGAATAGTCGAGCAGCCGCTCGAATTCGTAAAAGCGCGGATTGGTGAGGCCGGTGAAGAGCGGATAGGCGCCGACGCCGATCAGCACCCAGAAGACCCGGGGGTCGCCATAAAATGACGCCGCGAGCGGCGCCACCGCCGCGAGAAAGGCGGCGATCAAGGCGCCGCGGATCGCCGACAGCGTGAACAGCGTGTCGAGATCGCGCCGGTCGGCGTCGCGAAACTTGATGACGGCCTGACTGACCCCGATGTCGGAGAGGTTGATCAAGATTTGCATCGCGGTCGTTCCGATCGCCACGACGCCGAAATCCTCCGCGGCGAGCAGGCGCGCGAGGATTATTGTGTTCAAAAACCCGAACAGCCCCATGATGAAGCGGCCGCCGATGATCCAGCCGGCGCCGCGCGCGACGCGGGCGGCGAGCGACGCGCCCGCTCGGCTCTTCTCGGGGATGTTTGGCGGGACTTCATCCAAGGCGATTACAATCCTCTCGGACAGCCGGCATAGACCAAGCCGAAACCGCCAAGCAAAGGATTACTCATAGCCCGCCCGCCCCTTGCGCCTTGGCCGGTCGCCGCTATGGTGCGCGCCTTTCCCCCCGCCGGAACCGCAAAATGACGCACGCCTCAGCCGTGATGACCGTTATGATCAGCGCCGCCCGAAAAGCGGCGCGCGGGCTCGCCCGCGATTTCGGGGAGCTTGACGGGCTGCAGACGGCGAAAAAGGGGGCGGCGGATTTTGTCACTGCAGCCGACCTTAAGGCCGAGCAGATTTTGTTCGAGGAGCTGTCGAAGGGACGGCCGAAATACGGCTTCGTCATGGAGGAGCGCGGCGAGATCGAGGGCGCCGACAACTCGAATCGATGGGTCGTCGACCCGCTCGACGGCACCACCAATTTCCTGCACGGCCTGCCGCAATTCGCGATTTCAATCTGCCTTGAACGCGACCGGCAGCCCTATGCCGGAGTCATTTTCAATCCGGCGGCCAATGAGCTTTTCTGGGCTGAAAAGGGCGAAGGCGCCTGGCTCAATGACCGGCGCATTCGCGCGTCGCGAAGGACGGCGCTCGAAGAATGCCTGTTCGCGACTGGTCTTCCCTTCATGGGCAAGGACGGGCGCGAGCAGTCATTGAAGGAAGTCAATGTCGTGCTCAATCATACGGCGGGCGTTCGACGCTTCGGTTCCGCCGCGCTTGATCTTGCGTTTGTCGCCGCCGGACGTTTTGACGCTTATTGGGAGCGGGGATTGAACGCCTGGGATGTCGGCGCCGGAATCATCCTCGTCCGCGAGGCGGGCGGCATGGTCGCCGAAATCGACGGCGGCCCGGGACCGATGCACGCGGCGTCAATCCTTGCCGCCGGGGCGGAGATTTTCGACAAGGCGAAAAAACTTCTCGCCGTCTGATCACATCAACGAAAGCGCCCGCCCGGGAGGGGTCGGGGCGGGCGCTTCCGGTCACCATCGTCAGGGGCGGACGATGTCTGGATAAGCCGATCAGGCCGCGTTTGAAGTCTTCAGGACTTCAATCTTCGCGCCGGACGGGCTGATTTCGATCTTCCTCGGCTTCATCGCTTCTGGGATCTCCCGGCGAAGTTCGATGTTCAGCAAACCGTTTGCGAGGCTGGCGCCGTCAATCCTGACGTGATCGGCAAGCTGGAAACGACGCTCAAAGGAACGACCAGCAATGCCCTGGTGAAGATAGGTGCGGGCTTCGTCATTTTCGGATCGCGAGCCGACGATTTTCAACGAATTCTCATGCAACTCAATGTCGATATCACGGTCGGCAAAACCGGCGACGGCAAGCGTGATCCGATACCGGTCCTCATCAACGCGCTCGATATTGTAAGGGGGATATCCTGTCGCCTCGGACTTGCCGAGCGAGTCAATCAGATCGAACATCCTGTCGAAGCCCACCGTCGTGCGATAGAGGGGGGTTAGGTCGTAACTGCGCATGAAAGTCCTCCTTTTCGAAAGCAAGGTCTGGTTTGCCGCTGCGCCGCCCTGCGCGGGCCGGCTTGCGGAATTCGGAGCCGATTGGCCTCCGATGGGTTCTAGGTAGGCGCCGATTTCGACTGTTCAAGGGGGCGCTTGCCTCGCGCGCGCGGAACCATGTTAGTGTCGGCGGCGCCCCAAAGGTCCAGGCAACGGCCCTTGAAAATGCAGTTTCGGCCAATTCTTCTTTGCGCGGCGCTGATGTCGCTCGGCGGCTGCGGCGAGCGCGGGCCGACCGAGACGCCCTCCGCTCCGCCCCAGGCGTCGGCGCCCGATGCGGCGACGCTTCTTGACGCCGCGATCGCCGGTCCGGCGCGGAGCAAGGAAGACCGCGCCCGCGATCAATGGCGACACCCGAAAGAAACGCTGCAGTTTTTCGGCGTCGATCCGACCATGACCGTCGTCGAAGTCTGGCCGGGCGCGGGCTGGTATGCGAGAATTCTGGCGCCCTATCTCAAATCAGGCGGGGGCGTTTATTACGCCGCGCAAATCGACCCACGATCGAATGAGCGCGCCGGGACGTTGGTCGAACAGTTCAAGGCCGAGTTTTCCGACAGGGATTTGTTCGGCGATGTTCGCGTTACGACGCTCGGCGACGGTGAGTTGGCGCCGGCCGGCTCGGCCGACGCCGTGCTGACCTTTCGCAATGTCCATAATTGGGCGGCGAGCGGCGACGCGGACGAACATTTCAAGGCGATCTTCGCAGCGCTGAAACCGGGCGGCATCCTCGGCGTTGTTGATCATCGCGCAAGTGAAGGCGCCTCTGACGAGGATGTTTCTTCCGGCTACATGACAGAATCGGCGGTCAGGAAGATCGCGGAGGAGGCGGGTTTTGAGTTCGTCGCAGCGACGGAGATCAACGCCAATCCAAAGGATACGAAGGACCACCCGTTCGGCGTCTGGACGCTGCCGCCCGTCAGGCGGTCATCGCCGTCCGCGGGTCAGATTGATCCGGCGTTCGATCGAACAAAATATGATTCGATCGGCGAGAGCGATCGAATGACGCTAAAGTTCATGAAACCGCGCTCATGACCGCGGGACTAGCCGAGGCGGCGGCGGCGGCGTTCAGGCGCGGCTTCGGCGGCGTCCTGAAAATCGAGCCCGAGGAAGGGCCGCCAATCTATGTCGACGGGCGCGCCGACCTCTGCGTCATCAGCGATGCGCCGCTCGATGTCGAACCCGATTGCGTTTGGTGCGCCGCAAAGGAAACGCTCGAACGCGCATTTGAGAGCGGACGGGGGCTCGAAAGCGCCTATCTTTCGGGCCGGCTCAAGATCGCCGGCGACATGAGCCTTATGGCGCGGCTGAGCATGGAGGGTTCGCGATAGCCGACTTCATCAAGATTCAGGCGAACCCGGTCCCGTCTGGCGGCGAAGCGATCGATTTTCGCGGCGCGGATGGCGGCCAGCTGCGCGCGGCACTGTTCCCGGCGGAAGGCGCGCGGGCGACAGTCGTTCTGATGGGCGGACGCTCTGAATTCATTGAAAAATATTTTGAAGTCATCAGCGATCTGCAGCAACGGGGTTTTGCCGTTGCGACCATGGATTGGCGCGGCCAAGGGCTCTCCGAGCGGCTGCTGCCGGTGCGCGAAAAGGGCCACATCCGCGATTTCGGCGTCTTTCGGTCGGATCTGCGATTGTTCGTTGAGGAGATTGTGAAGAAGCGGTTTGCCGGTCCCTTTGTCCTGCTTTCGCATTCGATGGGCGGGACCCCGGCCCTTCAGCTTCTCGCGGACGGCGACGAGACCTATTGCGCCGCTGTTCTTTGCTCGCCGATGACCCGCCTCTTTGACGGCCTTTTGCGCAGAATTGGCGTGCGTCTGCTTGCGCAAGCCGCGACGCGCATCGGCCTTTCGCGAAATGCCGTCGCCGGCGTCAAGGAGCACTCGATGGCGTTCGAGGGAAACAATCTGACCTCCGACAGGACGAGGCATGAACGCTTCAGGGCCCTGCAGTCGGCGGCGCCGAACGCCACCATCCGCGAACCGACTTACGGCTGGATTCGGGCGGCGACCGAGGCGATGGACGATCTGCACCGGCCGGGCCGCTTTGCGCGCCTCAAGACGCCGACCCTGATTGTCTCCGCGGGGAACGATCATCTCGTCCGGTCAAGCGACCATCGCCTTCTCGCGGGGCAGAGCCCGCTGATCGACTGTGTGACCATTGACGGCGCCCTTCATGAAATCATGATGGAGCGCGAAGAAATCCGAAACCGGTTCTGGCAAGCGTTTGACTCGTTCGTCGACCCGAAGGTCGCGAGTGCTGCGGAAATGACGCAGGCGTGAAAAACCGCCGCACGTCGCCACATCAAAGTCGCATCCCCGCCGCAAACGCGTTACATTATATATATCGGTCGGCGGCGCCGGATTCCCATCACATGGGCGTCCTATAAAAGGAAAATTAAGCTCCGACGCGTTAACCTTCTGCCCGCGCCGATCACCCGGAGACCGGCGCGCAGAGAAAGCCCAATTGGGCGGCACGCCGGGGCGCCGAGCAGGCGCAACAGAAGTGACGGAGCGAAAAACGCTGACTTTTCAAGGTTGAAATTCGAGTTAACCCGGGTCGTTCGATGGCGAATGCATCAGGCCAGCGGCCGGGTCTTCCTAAGGAAGCCCCGGCTTGCAGTGAAGGCTCCAGTTCCCACATTGCATATGGGGGAAGGGTTCGCACAAGTCGCGCCGCGCATTTCGCGCGTCAACAAATCGAATCAGCGGCGAATGCGCGGGCCGCTCGGCACGGTCGGCGGGGCGGGGATCATGTCGATCCGCGCCTTTTTTATTTCCGGGCGCTCATTGAGAGCGCGCGGTTCTTCGGCGGCGACGAACGGCGCCTTTGAGGCGAGGCGCCAGAACAAGGAAGTGAGCGTAGCACCATGACTGACAATCTCGACGTCTTTGACCTCTTCTCGGAGAGCTATTCGCGCGTAAAGCAGGAAGCGATGAGCTTGCGCGACTATCTTCTTTCCGCGCGCGACGACGAGATGCTCTATGCATCGCCGGCCGAGCGCATGGTCAAAGCGATCGGCGAACCGGAACTCATCGACACGTCGAAAGACCCCCGCCTGTCGCGGATCTTCTTCAACCGAACCATTCGCCGCTATAAGGCGTTCGAAGGTTTTTACGGCATGGAAGATACGATCGAGCGGATCGTTTCTTACTTTCGCCATGCCGGCCAGGGTCTCGAGGAAAAGCGCCAGATCATCTATCTGCTCGGCCCGGTCGGCGGCGGCAAATCCTCGCTCGCCGAGCGGCTGAAAGACCTCATGGAGGTCAATCCGATTTATGTCCTGAAAGCGGGCAAGGAAATCTCGCCGGTCTTTGAAAGCCCGCTCGGCCTCTTCCAGTCCGAAGAGCTGAAATCGCTGCTCGCCGACAAATACGGGATTGAAAAGCGGCGCCTCACCGGCGTCATGAGCCCCTGGGCGGTCAAGCGCCTCGACGAGTTCGGCGGCGACATCTCGAAGTTCGAGGTTGTCCGTCTCTATCCGTCAAAGCTCCGCCAGATCGGCATCGCCAAGACCGAGCCTGGCGATGAAAACAATCAGGACATTTCGGCGCTGACCGGCAAGGTCGACATCCGAAAGCTCGAGCATTTCAGCCAGTCGGATTCCGACGCCTATTCCTATTCCGGCGGGCTTTGCCGCGCGAACCAGGGACTTCTTGAGTTCGTCGAGATGTTCAAGGCGCCGATCAAGGTCCTGCATCCGCTTTTGACCGCGACGCAGGAAGGAAACTACATCGGCACCGAGTCGCTTGGACCGATCCCGTTCAACGGCGTCATCCTCGCCCATTCGAATGAGAGCGAGTGGATCCAGTTCCGCAACAACAAGAACAACGAAGCCTTCCTCGACCGCATCAGCGTCATCAAGGTCCCTTATTGCCTGCGCGTCACGGAAGAGCGCCAAATCTACCAGAAACTGCTCACCAGCTCGGAACTCGCCAGGGCCGCCTGCGCACCGGAAACGCTCGATCTTCTCGCGCGGTTCTCCGTGCTGACCCGCCTCAAGGAGCACGAGAACTCGAACCTTTATTCGAAGCTGCGCGTCTATGACGGCGAGAAGCTGAAGGATTCAGATCCCAAAGCCAAGACGATGCAGGAATATCGCGACGCGGCCGGCATCGACGAGGGGATGGAAGGGGTTTCGACGCGCTTTGCCTACAAGGTCCTGTCGGAGACATTCAACTTCGACACGGACGAGGTCGCGGCCGATCCTGTTCACCTGATGTATGTGCTCGAAACCGCCATCAAGCGCGAGCAGCACGCCGACGAAGTCGAGAAGAAATATCTTGAATTCATCAAGGAAGACCTCTCGAAGCGCTACGCCGACTTCATCGGCAAGGAGATCCAGAAGGCGTATCTTGAATCCTATTCGGAATACGGCCAGAACCTTTTCGATCGCTATATTTCCTATGCCGACGCGTGGATCGAGGACCAGGATTTCAAGGACCCGGACACCGGCCAATTGCTCGACCGGCAGACCTTGGACGCGGAGCTTTCGAAGATCGAGAAGCCCGCGGGCATCGCGAACCCGAAGGACTTCCGCAACGAGGTCGTCAAATTCACCTTGCGGGCGCGCGCCGCGAACGCCGGCAAGAACCCGGCCTGGACGTCCTATGAAAAGCTCCGCAACGTCATCGAAAAGCGGATGTTCAGCCAGGTCGAAGACCTTCTCCCGGTCATTTCCTTCGATTCGAAGAAGGACAGCGACACCGAGAAGAAGCACGAGAACTTCGTCGACCGCATGACCGAGCGCGGCTACACGTCGCGGCAAGTCCGGCGTTTGGTCGAATGGTATATGCGCGTCAACAAGGCAGGTTAGGAGGGATTGGGGACTAGGGATTAGGGACGAGTTCGGTCGATCCTAATCCCTAATACCTAATCCCTAATCCCTATGAATCACTTCAACTTCATCGACCGCCGCAAGAACCCGAAGGGCAAGTCGCTCGGCAATCGCCAGCGTTTCCTTCGGCGCGCGCGCGTGCAGATCAAGGAAGCGGTGAACAAGTCGATCCGCGACCGCTCGGTGAAGGACCTCGACAGCGGCGAAAAGATCACCATTCCGTCGAAGTCGACGTCGGAGCCGCGGTTCCGGCTGAATCCTGAAGCCGGAACGCGCGAATGGGCGGCGCCGGGCAACAAGGAGTTCGGGGTCGGCGACAAAATCAAGAAACCGCCAAAACAGGGCGGCAAAGGCGGCGGCAAGGACGCGTCTGATTCAGGCGAGAGCGAAGACCAGTTCCAGTTCACGCTGACGCAGGAAGAATTCCTCGACATTTTCTTCGAGGACCTCGAACTGCCGAACCTTGTGAAGCGCTCGCTGAAGTCGATGAAGTCGACCGCGTATCGCCGCGCCGGCATCACTGTCGCGGGCTCGCCGACCAACCTCAATCTTATCCGCACGATGCGCAACGCCCATGGCCGGCGCCTCGCCCTGAAGCGGCCGTCGAACCGCGAGATGAATGAGTTGAAGGAGCGGCTTTTCGAACTCGAACGCATTTCCGAGCCGAGCGAGGCCGAGATCGCCGAAAAAATAGCGCTCCTCGAAAAACTGCAGGAAATGGAGGCGCGCCGCCGCTGGGCGCCGTTCATCGATCCGCTCGACGTCCGCTACAACGCCTTCGCGCCGACGCCGGTGCCGACAACCGCCGCCGTCATGTTCTGTCTGATGGACGTGTCGGGCTCGATGGGCGAGCGCGAGAAGGACCTCGCCAAGCGCTTTTATATGCTGCTCTACCTCTTTTTGAAGCGGCGCTATGAGCGGGTCGACGTCGTCTTCATCCGCCACACCCATCACGCCGAGGAAGTCGACGAAGAAACCTTTTTCTATTCGCGCCAGTCCGGCGGCACCGTCGTTTCGACCGCGCTTGAAAAAATGCTCGAAATCCAGCGCGAGCGCTATGCCGCATCGGAATGGAACATCTATGTCGCGCAGGCCTCCGACGGCTACACCCAGTCGGGCGACGCCAAGCGCTGCGTCGAGATGCTCGACGAAGACGTGATGCCGATCAGCCAGTATTACGCCTATATCGAAATCCTCGACGAGCGCGAGCTTGAAGTCTTTTCCGACAAGGACAGCGGCGCCGAACTCTGGCGCGCCTATCGCACCTTCGCGCCGCGATGGAAGACCTTCGCGCAGACGCGCATCGCCAAACCGTCGGACATTTTCCCGGTGTTCAGGGAGCTGTTCGCGAAGAATGCGCGGGAGGCGGCGTGAGCGATCGCATCTTCCTATGATAATTCAAGCGATAAGAGCCGCCTATTGGATTCTCGCGTTAGCCGTTGCGGTATATAGCTTTCTTGTGATTGTGCCCATCCATTTTTTTGGCTTCCTTATGTCAATCGGTCACAATCAAGCTGCGGCGTCGCAAATTGGCATGCTCGCAATTTTTTCGCTCGCCATAATCATCGTCGTGACAATTCCAATGGTCTTTCTCGTAGCCGCAGCCAAGCTTTCCATAAAAATATCGACTGGTTGGATGGTCATCCCATTCGCCTCATTGTTTCTTCTGTTGCTTCATCCTGCGTCTATTCTCATTTGGTTTGATTACATTCGCGAACTCCTGGGCCGCCATTCATGACCACCTGCCTGACACGCCACGATGCCCGCTTTTGAGCCCCGCCTCGACATCCTGCTGCTGGCGCAGCGCGCGTTGTGGCCCGAACTCGCCGCGACGCCGTCCGGCTTCACGCTTTACGGCGGCACTGCGATCGCGCTGCAACTCGGCCACCGACAAAGCGTCGATTTTGATTTTTTCACGACAGCTGATTTTAGCCCCGACGCCCTTAAGCGCGGCATTCCCTATCTCGCGGACGGGGAGGTGACGCAACGCGCCGAAAATACGCTGACCGTTCGCATCGATCGCGGCGGTTCCGTTCTGCTTTCCTTTTTTAAGCCGCCTCATGTGAGGCCTCTCGCGCCGCCGCTCATCGCCGCGGACACGGGCCTTAAAGTCGCCGCGCTGGTTGACCTTGCGGGGCTAAAGGCCGACCTTGTGCAACAACGCGCGCAAGCGAAGGATTTTATCGATCTTGACGCGCTGATCGGCGCCGGGATATCGCTCGTCGCGGCGATGGCGGCGGCGCGCCTCATTCACGGCGACGACTATCGGCCGGAGATCACGTTGAAGGCGCTCTCCTATTTCGGCGACGGCGATTTGCCGACGCTTGACGCGTCTGTGCGCAAACGTCTCTTGAAAGCCGTCGCCGGCGCCGATCTCCACAAGGTTCCCGGCGCCGTCTCGACGCTCTTGTCGCGTTATCGGAGGTCGGCGTCATGAAAGCCCTGACGTTATCGCCGGCGCTTCGAAAGGCTGCTGCGCGCTGTCTCTGGTTCAAAACGCCCGAAGATGCGATCGCGTCGCCGAACGAACTTGCCGCCCATATCCTCACTTACGGGCTCTTGCCGGACTTTGACGCTCTGCGCGAGCAACTCGGCGACGATGATCTGCGCGAAGCGCTCGACAACGCGCCGCCGGGGATTTTCGACGCGCGCTCATGGGCCTACTGGAATTTGATGGTCGGCCGCGATGAGACGCCGCCGATGCCGGTAAGGAGGTTCGAATGACCGCCGCGACCGCCGCCAGGCCCGCCCTCCTCTACGCCGACAGCGAATGGTCGTTCGATCGCCTCAAGGCGACCTATGACGCGATCGAGGACATCGCGCTCAATGATCTCAAACTCGACATCTACCCGAACCAGATCGAGATCATTTCGTCCGAGCAGATGCTCGACGCCTATTCATCGCACGGCATGCCGCTGATGTATCGCCACTGGTCGTTCGGCAAGCATTTCGCGCGCGACCAGATGATGTACCAAAAGGGCTATCAGGGCCTCGCCTATGAGATCGTCATCAATTCGGACCCTTGCATCGCGTATCTGATGGAGGAGAACACGATGACGATGCAGGCGCTCGTCATGGCGCACGCCTGTTTCGGACACAACCACTTTTTCAAGAACAATTACCTCTTTCGTCAGTGGACGGACGCCGAGGGCATCCTCCCCTATCTCGACTTCGCGAAGAAATACATCGCCAAATGCGAAGATGAATACGGGCTCGAAGACGTCGAACGCATCCTCGATTCGGCGCACGCGCTGATGGATCAGGGCGTTTTCCGCTATTCGCGGCCGCCGCGGCTTTCGGAAGCCGACCAACTCGCGAAAGCCGTCGCGCGCGCCGAACACGAGCAAAAAACCTTCAACGACATCTGGCGCACCTTGCCGAATGTCGAGGAAGACGACGGCGACGCCGAGGAACGCCAGCTCGAAGTCCGCAACATCAAGCTGCCGGAAGAAAACCTGCTCTATTTCATCGAGAAGGCCTCGCCCGTTCTAAAGCCCTGGCAGCGCGAACTTGTGCGGATCGCCCGCAACGTCTCGCAGTATTTCTATCCGCAAAAGCAGACCAAAGTGATGAACGAGGGCTGCGCGACATTCGTCCACCATTATATCATGCACGCGCTCTATGATCGCGGCCTCATCAATGAGGGTTCGATCATGGAGTTCCTGCATTCGCATTCCTCCGTCGTCTTCCAGCCCGAGTTCGACGATCAGCGCTATTCCGGCATTAATCCGTATGCGCTCGGTTTCGCGATGATGGAGGACATAAGGCGCATCTCCACCGAACCGAAGGACGAGGACCGCGAATGGTTCCCGGAATTCGCCGGCAGAGGCGACTGGCGCGAAGTTTTGAAAGACGCGTGGGCGAATTACCGCGACGAGAGCTTCATCCTGCAATATCTCTCGCCGAAGGTGATGCGCGATTTCCGACTATTCGCGTTGCATGACGACGCGGAGGAGGCGCATTACGAGATTGAGGCGATCCACGACGAGCGCGGGTTCAGAACCGTGCGGGAGACCCTCGCGCGCCAGTACGATCTCGGCATGCACGAGCCGAACATTCAGGTCGTTTCCGCCGACCTTGAGGGCGACCGCATGATATCGCTGCGTCACGAAATGCACGCCGGGCGCTCGCTCGACCCGAAGACGAAAGAGGAAGTGCTCTGGCACGTCCATCGGCTCTGGGGCCACAAGGTGAAAATGGACGAAGAGCCCGCCTGACGTCTATTTCATTCGCTTCTTTATCGTCAGCGCCGCGGCGATCGCCGCCGTCATCGCCGCATAGGCGATCGCGGCATAGCCGAATAGATGCGGCAGTCCGGTCAGCACCAGCGAATCGTTTCCGCCAGGAATGAAATAGGCGCCGGCGCCCATCAGCGCGCCGCCGACTGCTTTCTCGACGCTCTCCCATTTGCCAGGCGTTACGACTTTTAGGGCGCCCGCCAGTCTTGCCGCGAGCGCCGCGCCGAGGAGAAAAAGCGCCGCCAGAATGAGCCGCAGGGCCGCATGATTGACTTCCGCCCGCGCGCCGATCTCAAGCAGCACGGCCGAATAAGGCCAGGGCGCAAAGGCGATCACTAATATAGCGCTCGACAAACCGATCGCCGCCATCGCGAAGGATGGATGCCATTCCGCCGCCTGCAGTCGCCGCAGGGCGTCCGCGGGCGATCGCACCGCATCGAGCATACGGAAGAGCTGGAAGCCGACGAAGAAAACGAGGCCCCAGACGACGGCGCCCGGCAGGTCGGCATAGCCTGGGTCCAGGAGCGCTCTTGGACCATCGGCGATCTGCGACGCGGCGGCGGCGCCGGCGATGAACCCGAGCGGCATCGCAAGGAACGCGAGCTCGCCGCGCCCGAGCCGGGCGACCGTTCCAAATGCGCAGGCCCCGTTGATCGCCGCGCCGACGCCGAACACGGCGCCGCCGACCGCCGCAAGAACGCCCGGCGCGAAATCCGACGGCGCCTCGGCAGGTCTGATCCCAAGAAGCGACGCGCTGGAGAGAAGCGCGAGCGACCATAACGCACATTCGAAAAACGCAATGAACCGCCGCGAGCTCGCGCGAGACACAAGGTCGTTGACGGCGGCGACGGCGCAGATCGAACCCTTCTGCGCGGCGAAGCCCGCAAGCGCCGCGAAAATGATGGCTGCCAGCGCCGTCATTCGCGCTAGGCCTTTTCGTCGCGCCCGAAATTCGGCACGTCTTTCTCCTGACCCGCCGCGACGATCGCGCGTCGAAGGGCCCTGCCGCGCGAAAACACCTTCTCCAGCGTCTCGGCGTCGCCCCAGCGGATCGCGCGTTGTAGCAGCGCAAGTTCCTCGGTGAACCGGCCAAGGACCTCCAGAACCGCCGCCTTGTTATTGAGGAAGACGTCGCGCCACATCACCGGGTCGGAGGCGGCGATGCGCGTAAAGTCGCGAAAGCCGCCGGCCGAATATTTGACGATCTCAGCTTCCGCGACGGACTCCAGATCGTCCGCGGCGCCGACAAGCGTGAAGGCGATGAGGTGCGGCAGATGGCTTGTGATCGCCAGCGCCAGATCATGGTGCAGGTGATCCATGATCTCGACTTCAGCGCCGACCGCGCGCCAAAGCGCCGCCGCTTTTTTGACGGCCTCAAGATAAGCGCCATCCGAGCGCGCGAGCGGCGTGATGATCGACCAGCGATGATGAAAGAGGGTCGCAAAGCCGGCTTCTGGTCCCGATTGCTCGGTGCCGGCGACCGGATGACACGGCACGATGTGAACGCGCCCGCCAAGACTTGTCGCGGCCTCAACGACGGCGCCCTTGACCGAGCCGACATCGATGACGAGCGCGCCGTCATCGGCCTTGGCGGCGACCTCGGCGAGCACCGCCGCCATCGCGCCGACCGGCGTCGACACGATCACGAGATCGGCGCCTTTCAGGGCCTCTTCGAGCGTCGGCGGCGCTGCGTCGACGGCGCCGCACTTGACCGCGCGCGCTCGAACATCCGCCTGGAGATCATAGCCGACGATCGATTTGGCGGCGCCGGCCGCCCGCATGCCGCGCGCCAGCGATGATCCAATGAGACCGACGCCGATGATCGCGGCCTTCGAATACATATCCGTGTCAGTCATGTTGGTCACTGCGCGTCCCGCCGTTGAGCGCTCCGGTCACGGCCGGCCGGGCGACAACGGGTCCGCCGAGCCTCGACGCGGCGAGCGCCGCGCGCGCGACCGGTTGCACCATATCCTTGGCCGCTTCAACCATGAGGACGCCGCCGAGCCCGGACCAGGCCTGCGCGCCCGCTCGTTCCCAGGCGCGCGCCGCCCGCAAGAGGACCCTTGCCCCGATCGGCGGGAAATAAAGCGCGCCGCTCCAGGCGATCGGTCGAAACATCGAATGCTGCAGCAGTTTTTCGAGCTGGCCCTTGAGATAGGGCCGTCCCGCGGCGAACGGCGTCCCGTCGACCATCGACCATATGCCCCGGCGGTGCGCGACGACGAGAATGACGCGGCCATCGCTCGTCAGGACGCGCCAGATCTCCCGCATCAGCCGGTTGTGATCGTCCGACTCTTCAAGCCCGTGAACGACCAGCACGCGATCGATTGACGCGTCGGGAAGCGGCCATTGATGTTCCCCTGCAAGCGTCGCGGCATTTCTCGCGTCCGCTGGCCAGTGGATGACGCCCTGCGCCGCCGGCGCGATGGCGACCCGACGTTCGGCGTCGGTGAAAAACGAAAGATAGGGCTCGGCATGTCCAAAGCCCGCGATCCTCAGCCGCGCGTGATCGCGCCACGCTTCTTCAATGCGCGCGGCGATGAAGTCGCGCGCCGTCCGGCCGAGCTGGCTTTCGTAGAAGGCGTGAAGATCAAGGATGTCGGTGCGCATCAAGAGGCAGTAGGCAATGGGCAGTAGGCAGTAGGCAAGGGCGAACATCGGCGCTGCCGCTTGCTATTGCCGACTGCCCATTGCCTACTGCTGCTTGTGATCGACATCCGCCAGTTTCCCTGTCTTTCCGACAATTACGGCTATCTCGTCCGCGACGCCGCGACGGGCGCCGTGGCGACGATCGACACGCCCGACGCCGAGGCGATCAACGCCGCTCTCGCGCGCGAGGGCTGGCGGCTGACCCACATCCTCAATACGCATTGGCATCCGGACCATGCGGGCGGCAATCTCGCCCTCAAGGAGCGCTGGGACTGCCGGATCATCGGCCCCAAAGGCGAGGCCGCCAAGATACCGGGACTGGACGAGGCGGTCAGCGACGGCGCCATGGTCGAGCTTGGCGCATCGCGAGCAGTGGTGCGCGACACGCCCGGCCACACGCTCGGCCATATCATTTACCATTTCGTAGATGACGCCGCGGCCTTTGTCGGCGACACGATTTTCGCGCTTGGCTGCGGGCGTCTCTTCGAAGGAACCCCGCAGCAGATGTGGTCCTCGCTGTCGAAGATCGTCGTGATGCCGCCGGCGACCAGGCTTTATTGCGCGCATGAATATACGCAGTCGAACGCACGGTTCGCGCTGACCGTCGATCCTGAAAATGCGTCGCTGATCGCGCGGGCGGCCGCGATCGCCGCTGCGCGCGCCCGCGACGAGCCGACAGTTCCCTCCACGGTTGCGGACGAACTCGCGACCAATCCCTTCCTGCGCGCCGCCGACCCTGGCGTTCAAAAAGCCGTCGGACTGAGCGGCGCCGAGCCCGTTCGCGTTTTCGCGGAAGTGCGGCGGCGGAAGGATGAATTCCGCTGATTGGGCGGGGGAATCCCCCGCGTCCGGCAAGGACGCGCGGGCGCCGCGCGCCAGCATGACCCATCGGCGCCGTCCGTATCTCAATCGCGCAGCCGCTCGACCGCCGCGAGTGAAAATCCCACTTGTCAAAGAGCCGGCGAGGCCTTTCGGCCTCGCACCAAAGCACAATGCGTGACGTGGCGATTTCCCTCGTCGATTCAAGCAGCGATTTAATTGTATTTACGCGGAGAAAATCGCCTGCGGGGCGAACGCAATCCGGCGAATTCGAGGTCAGCGGCGATCGCGGGTCACGGCAATTGCGGGTCAGGGCGACGGCGCGGCCACATCCTGCCCATAAAGCGAAATCGTCGAGATCGACATTTTCGCCGAGCCTTCGATCGGTTTCCGACTGAAGGCGACATAGATCAGCGTGTTGTTGGAGGCATCGTAAATGCGCCGCACGGCGAGCTGCTTGAAGATCAGGCTTTGCTGCTGGGAGAAAACTTCCTCGCCGCTCTTGTCGAGGTCGATTTCGCCGATTTTGATCGGCGCCGTCTGACGACAGGCGATCGACGAATTTGACGGGTTCTCAAACCAATTGCCCTTGGCGAGACGGTCCCAGACGGCGCGATCGAAATAGCTCAGATGACAGGTGACGCCCTCGACCTTCGGGTCCTTCAGCGCCTCCAGCTTGATTTCATTGCCGATGAGGTCGTTCTTGAATTCGCCGACCTCCTCATGCTGACCGCTCCCGCAGGCGGCGAGGAGGAAAGATGCGGCGATGATGATGGCGGTTTTGCGCATGGCGCGAGAGATGGGGCATGCGACGGGCGAAATCAATCGGCGCGCCCCCCAAGGATCGTCCCCGGCGACTTCAGGAACAAGATTGCGGCGGCGCTGAAGCCTCAGCCTTCCACGTCGAGCAGGGCCTTTGTCTCCGCAAAGCCATTCTCGCCGGGTGACGCCCCGTAGCGCAAAGTCGCGCCGGAAAGGTCCGGGCCCGAGCCGTCGCCGGCGCACACAAAGCTTTTGACGAGCGACTTCTTGCCGGCGCGGCAAACAGCTTCAACAGCGCCGAGCGCGCCGTCGCAGGCGTCGGCGAGGCTTTCATCCGCAGGCCAATTTTTGGACGAAGCCCAGTCGATCCGCGCCGGAATCGGCCGGCCGCAAACCTCGCTGGTGTATGACGCTTCGCGCGCGAGCGCGGCGTCGTCGGCGTCCTGCGCGCGAAGGTCGCGCAAGGATTGGCCGGACGCGGATCCGACCGCCGCGCCGATCGCGAAAAGCGCCAGAATGATTGCGGACTTCCTGATCATCCAGACCTAATCCCTCGCCAATGCGGCGTATTTTTGACGCCCGCGCGCCCGTCGCAAGGCGTCCGCGCCCGAGTCCTTGCCTTCAGCGGCAGGCGGCGTTCATTTTCTCGCATCGAGCTTTAACAAAGCGCAAAATCAGCAGGATTTCACGCCGGCCGGTCGCGAAATTTCAAGGTGAGCGCCGGCTAACCTGCCTGTCAGAGCGATTCTTCGAGGTATTTCGCTATTGCGGCGGACGACGGGCGGCCGGCGATATCCAGCGCCGGGTTGTACCCGACGGCGAGGACGCCTTTTTCGATGCTGAGCTTCGGCGACCCGGTGACGAATTCAACGCGCCGGACCCGTGCGGCGAGGACGCGCGCGCCAGTCGGGTCGTCGGCGACGAGCGCTATCCCGCTTGCCGCCCTGACGACCGCGTCGGCAAGAACGCTGGCGCCCGCCTCGACGCTGCTCGCCGGCGGCTCGTCGATTTCAAAGGTGATCGGCGCGCCGACGCGCGCGCTGATGATCGCCGTTGCGACTTGTGCGCGCTTTCGCGCGGTTTCGATCGACGCCGGCGGAAGCGCTAACGGCGGATCTTCGCCAAAGGACTTTGACGCAGCGAGCCCGCGCCCATCGCCGGGCCAGAAAACCGTGACGCCGCCATAGGCCGCGACGCGCAGAACAGTTTGACCCCGCCGATTGTTCCAGGCGACGTCGCCGCGCGAGACGCGCAGCTGCGTCAGCAGATGAATTTCCTCGGCCGGCGTTTCCGTGTCGATGACGCAATCGATCCGCTTGTCGCCGTCGCCGCACAGGAATTTGATGCGCGCCTCGCGCTCGTCCGCCTGAAAGAGGAAAACGCGATCGTCTGTCGCAATGACGTAACGCTCAACGGCTGCGCTCGCCGCTTCGCGTTCGGCGGCGGGCTGACGTTTGCCGACGAGCGCCGAGAACGGATCGGCGCGCAAGGACGACGGACGAAGGTCCTGCGCCGACGCGCTGCCAAATTGAAAAGGCGCGACCGCGCCGAGCGCCGCAATCAGCGTTAACAAAGGTCTAAAGGCCATGACGCGCCCCGCGCCGCCCGGCCAGAAGGGGCCGGCGGCTTGTTCTATCCTGCAGACTTTTGGGGCGAAAAGCGGGCGGCGCTGAGGAATCCTGGCGCCGTCCGCCTGCAATGGGAGGGTCAGCCGGCGAAATATTGGCCGCCATTGGCGGTGATGACCGAACCGGTGACGAACCCGGCCTTGTCGTCGGCGAGGAAGGCGACGCAGCGGGCGATTTCCTCGGCCTCGCCGAGCCGCCCGACAGGGATCTGGGCGATGATTTTCTGGAGCACCGAATCGTCGACGGCGGCGACCATATCGGTCGCAATATAGCCCGGCGCGATCGCGTTGACGGTGACTCCCTTGAACGCGCCCTCCTGGGCGAGCGCGCGGGTGAAGCCGATCATGCCGGCCTTTGCGGCGGAATAATTGGTCTGGCCCGCCTGGCCCTTCTGTCCGTTGACCGACGAGATGTTGATGATCCGCCCAAAGCCGCGATCGCGCATCCCGGGGAAGACCTGGTGGGTCATATTGAAGACGCTGTCCAAATCGGCGCGGATCACCTCGCGCCATTGATCGGGCTTCATCTTGTGAAAGAAACCGTCCCGGGTGATGCCGGCGTTATTGACGAGAATGTCGGTCGGCCCTTGCGCTTTTTCGATTTCCGCGACGCCCGCCTTGCAGGCGTCGTAATCGCCGACATCCCATTTGAAGACGTTGACGCCAGTCTCGGCCTTGAATTTCTTCGCGGCTTCGTCATTGCCGGCATAGGTCGCGGCGACGTCGCAGCCGGCTTCTTTCAGAGCCAGCGAAATCGCGCGGCCGATGCCGCGGGTTCCGCCGGTGACGATTGCTTTTCTCTTGGTCATTTGGGGCCTCCCACTTTTCCTTGGCGTAAATTAGCAGGACATTCGCACCAACAGCCGCCGCGAGGCAATTGTTATCGCGTAACGGCGCCGTCGCTTCCCTGGCGCGAAATTCTGATCACTTTTTGACGGCCCCTTCGGCCGCGATCTTGAAATTGCGCCGCAGGAATTCATCGAACATCGGGACCGTGAATTCGATGTCGCCATGCTGAGGGCTGTAGATCATGCCTTTACGTATGATTGAGGAGCGGCAAGGCCCGAGCGCCTGCACCGTTTCGCCAAGCCGGGCGGCGACGTCGGCTGATCGGTAGGGTCCTTTGCCGAGTTCGGCCATCGCCAGGACATAAGACCGTTCTTTCGGCGTCAGCCGGTCGAAGCGCACGCGAAAAAAGCCGTTGTCGAGGCGCGCGAGGGCCAGCTTCGACGCTGCGTGAACATCCGGCAGCGAAATCGGGGATTGAGGCGCCGCATTCCAAGCCTGGAAGCCCCATTCCTGCAGGAAGTATGGGTAGCGTTCTGTCTTCGCGATAATCTCGTCCAATGCGTTGTCAGCGATTTTCGCGCCTTCTTCGTGGATCGGTTCGCGGATCGCCGTTCGCGCCGCCGGTTCGCTCAAGGGTCCGATCGGCGGATAATCAAAGAGCCGTTCGGCATAGGACTTGGCCTCTCCAGCAAGCGCCGCCAGTTGCGGCAGTCCGGCCCCGAAAAACAGAATCGGCAACGATTTCTGGGTTGCGCGATGGATCGCCACGATCAGCGCCGCCAATTCCTTCTCATCGAGGTACTGGACCTCGTCGATGAGCAGCGCCCACACCGAATTTGCCGCGCGCGCCGCTTCGCCGACGCGCAAGAAAAGATCGCTCAGGTCGAGTTCAAGCTGCCCGCTGTCGGCGAGACCCGGTTCCGGATCGATGGAAATCGAAACGTCCCCGATCTTGATTTTGAAGACGCTGGCGAAGCCGCGAAGCGCGCGCAATGCCCGGTAGGCGGCGGCCTTGGCGCCCTCAACGGATGAAAGCCGCTGCAGGGCCTGGTGGAGTTTTGGATAAAGGAGTTGCGCAAGCGATTCGTCTTCGGGGGCTTCGATGAACGAAGTGACGAGACCGTGTTTCTCCGCGAGGTCTTCAATCCTGTTGAGCAGGACCGTCTTCCCGGTTCCCCGAAGACCGAGCAGCATTTGCGATTTGGCTGGCCGGCCGCGCTGGACCCGCCGCATGGCGACGTCCGCCGACTCAATGATGTCCGCGCGGCCAGCCAATTCAGGGGGCGGGGAGCCTGCTCCCGGCGTAAAGGGATTTTCGACCGCGTCCATACCGCCGGAATATAGTGAAGTTATCGTCGTATAACAACATCATCACATATGACCATAAAATCGATATACTTGGTCCGGCGTCGACCCTGTAGCCGGGTCCCGCCCCAGCAATTGCGGGCGCAAACGCGTGTTCGGCGCAGGCCAAGGCGGCGCGGCTGCGAAACCAGGAAGCATATCTATTTTACGGCCGCATATCGGCACGGCGATATACGGCGGGATGGCCCCTATCTTCCGGCCCTCAAACCCGCTCAACGCACATGGCGATGCCCATACCGCCGCCGATGCAGAGCGTCGCCAAGCCTTTTTTGGCATTTGAACGGCCCATTTCATAGAGAAGGGTCGTCAGGATTCTGGCGCCCGACGCGCCGATCGGATGACCGATCGCGATGGCGCCGCCATTGACGTTGACCTTCGAGGGATCCCAGCCAAGCTCCTTGCCGACGGCGAGCGCTTGCGCCGCGAAGGCCTCATTCGCCTCGATCAGATCGAGATCGGCGAGCTTCCAGCCGGCCTTTTCAAGCGCCAGACGCGAAGCGGGCGCAGGTCCAATGCCCATGATCGAGGGATCAACCCCGCAATGGGCGGCCGACGCAATGCGCGCGAGCGGCTTTATTCCGCGTCGCCTCGCTTCCTCTTCCGACATGACGACCAGCGCCGCCGCGCCGTCATTGATGCCGGAGGCGTTGGCGGCGGTGACCGTTCCGTCCTTGGCGAAGGCGGGCCTCAAGCCCGCAACCTGTTCCTTCGTTGCGCCGTCGCGGATATATTCGTCGATCTCAAACACGACGTCGCCCTTCTTGCCCTTGATCGTGACCGGCGCGATCTCGTCCTTGAACCTGCCGGCCTTTTTCGCCGCTTCCGCCTTGTTCTGGCTTGCGACCGCGAACGCATCCTGCTCGTCGCGGCTGATCTGATATTTCTCTGCGAGGTTCTCGGCGGTCTGGCCCATATGATAGTTGTTGAAGACGTCCCAAAGACCGTCCTTGATCATGGTGTCGACCTGGCTGACGTCGCCCATTTTTGTCCCGTTGCGAAGGAACATCGCATGGGGCGAAAGCGACATGTTCTCGTGACCGCCGGCGACAACGACGGAGGCGTCGCCGGTTTTCACCTGCTGCGCCGCGAGCGCGACCGCCCGCAAACCTGACCCGCAAACCTGATTGATCGCCATCGCCGGCCGCTCGATCGGGACGCCGGCCGCCATCGAGGCCTGGCGCGCCGTGTTCTGGCCCTGCGCCGTCTGCAGGACATGACCCATGACGACTTCGCTGACGTCGCCGGCGGAAACGCCGGCGCGGGCGAGCGCCGCCTTGATCGCCGTCGCCCCGAGACTGGCGGCCGGCACCGCCGAAAGACCGCCGCCAAATGACCCAACAGCGGTTCTTGCCGCCGACGCGATAACGACGCCCATGGTTCCTCCTTGAATAATCACGGAAATTCGACCCGACGGCCCATTTGCACGGGCGGTCCGGGATAGTCGATCCTCAATTCCATGCTATAGCTTCTTTAGCAAGCGCACAAAATTGCCGCACTGCGGCAAAAGAATCCATGCTGCGCAATATGGGAGACGACCGGATGAGCGAAGCTGATGAAACGGTGAAATCGGCGAAGAAGTCGAAAGCCGCCGGGGAAGCGGTCGTCATCAAGAAATATGCGAACCGGCGGCTCTATAATACGTCGACCAGTTCCTATGTGACGCTCGATTACCTCGCGGAGATGGTCAAGAACGGCCAGGACTTCGTCGTCTACGACGCCAAGACGAATGACGACATCACCCACTCCGTGCTCACCCAGATTATTTTTGAGGAAGAGAACAAGGGGCAGAACCTCCTCCCCATCCAGTTTCTGCGACAGCTCATCAAATTCTACGGCGACAATCTTCAGGCGTTCGTTCCGTCCTATCTCGAAATGAGCATGGACGCCTTCTCGAACAACCAGGAAAAAATGCGGGCGCGGATGCGCGAGACCTTCGGCGCGGCGCCGGGTTATCAGATGTTTGAGGAGATGGCGCGCTCGAACATGGCCCTTTTCGATCAGGCGATGAAGATGTTCACGCCGATCGGCGGCTTTTACCAGCAGGCGCGTGCGGCGACCGCGCCTTCCGCCGATGAAAACGAAATTCACCAATTGCGCGAGGAACTCGCTGAATTAAAGCGCCAGCTCGCCAAGCTGGACAAGAGCTAAGGCGCATTCCTGCGCCGGCCCGAAGGCGGGGATGAGCGATCTACGCGCTGACGGCGCGCGACTGCAGGAGCGGCCCAAGATCGGGGGCGCCGTCCGGGAGCCAGGCCGGGTTGGTTTCCGGCTTGCCAAGAAGATAGCCCTGCAGATAGTCGACGCCGAGCCCCTTGAGGAGCATCGCGTCGGCTTCATTGTCGACCCATTCGGCGACGGTCTTCATGCCGAAATTGCGGGCGAGATCGAGCAGCGTCCGCACGAAAAGCTGATTTTCGCGCGACTGCGAAACGCCCGTCACGAACGAGCCGTCAATCTTCAGGATATCGATGTCGAGCGCTTTCAGATTGCGGAAGGACGTGTAGCCGGCCCCGAAATCGTCGATGCCGAATGAGGCGCCGATCTTCTTCAGCTCCGAGACGAACTCAATTCCGGCGTCGATCGCGTCGATGACCTGCGTTTCGGTGAGTTCGACCGTGATGCGGCGCGCTAGCCCCTCATTCGCCCGCATGACCGACAAATAGCCCTCGGCCCAGACAGGATCCTTCACCGTCTCCATCGATACGTTGACATTGAGCTTGACGTTCGGGCAGGCGGCGAGCGTGTTGACGGCGAGTTCGAGCACGCGCCGGTCAAGGAGGTGAACGAGGCCCAGCCGTTCGGCGACGGGGATGAATTCCGGCGCCGGCACTTCACGCCCGTCTTCGGCGCGCATCCGGATCAGGCATTCGAATTTCGAGGGCGCTTCGCCGATATCGCTGACGATCGGCTGGAAGGCGAGCCGCACGCGCCGCTCGTTTAGCGCGGTCAAGATGACGTCCGACATATGCGTATTGCGGCGGCGCTGCGAGACGATGTCGGTCTTTTCGCTGAAAGACGACCAGCTCGACCGGCCAAGACGCTTGGCTGAATCGAGCGCCGCTTCCGCTGACGCCATCGCCTGATGGGCGCTGTCGGCGTCGCGCGGCGCCTCGACGGCGCCGACTGAAATCGACGCCGCGACCGATCCCTTTTGGGTTTCAATGACGCGTTCGCGAATGACGTTAAGAAGCCGCACGCAGACTTCGCGCACGCGCTCGCCGTCGCCGCCGGCGAGAAAGACGCCGAACTTCGTACCGGCGACGCGGCCGATGAGATCGCCCGTTCCGAGCGTCGCCGCGATCCGGCGCGAGCATTCGATGATGACCTCGTCCGCGACGTCAAAGCCGAAATCCGAGTTGATCGCGCCGACATCGTCAATGCCGATCAGGAGATAGGCGCCCGATCCGCCAAGGCGCTTCAGATCGCCAAGCGCCTGATCAAGTTTCAGGCGCATTTGCGCGCGGTTCATGACGCCGGTCAGCTCGTCATTCTCGGCGAGCCAGGCAAGATGCGCATCGCGCCGTTTTTGCGATTCGATCGACCGGATGACGCCGATCAGCCGGCGGTCCGGGCCGGCGCCGAGCCAGCCGCCGCGTTCCTCAACCCATTGCGCTTCGCCGGCGGGACGCGAAAGCTGGTATTCGCAGGCGTAATTTTGTGATTCGTTGTTGAACGCGGCGCTGCGCAGCGCTGTGCCGCCGCCGACAATGCGGTCTTCGAATTCCGCGCGCGTCAGCGATGCGAGCGCGGTTTCAGATCCGAACAGACGGCCCGCGGCGGCGGGATCCGACCATGAAAGGACGCCGGCGCCGGGATCATATTCAAACATCGCCTGCAAAACGGGTTCGACGGGCGCATCTTCGCCAAGGCGGTCGCCGCCCTTGATCGCCTCGATGACGGACGAAGCCGTGTCCTGGCGCTGGGTCGCCGGGTCCTGGTCGCCTTTGTTGCGCCAGCCCCGAAACCACGCCTGATCGCGATGAGCCATGCCGCCGCCCGATGTTTAATGAACGCCCATCTAATGCGGGAGCCGTAAATAAACTTAAAACATGAATGACCTGACGGCAGGGTATTTGCCTTGCGGGACGCCATGACCGCGCTCGCCCGCCTGTCCGTCATCGTTAACGCCCGGGAACTGACGCCGGCCTCGCCGACGCGCCCGCCTCTTGAGGCGAGAATGGCGTCGCGGCGCGCCGCCTTGTTCCGGATCGGGGGCGCGCTGTCCCGGTTTGAAGCGATCGACGCTTATGCGCGCGCGCGCGCGATTGTAGCGCCTGAGCGAAGGCCGCACATCGACCGGAAGGCCTGAAAAACCGGCGTTCGTCGCCTGACTCGCCCCGCACCCCCTGTCATCCCGGAAATTCGCGAAGCGAATTATCCGGGATCCCGCGCGCCCGGGGGGCTCTCAATTTCACGGGGTCCCGGATCAATCGCATTGCGATTGTCCGGGATGACAATCGGGGGAGATCGTCCGGACACGTCAGGAACGAAAACGGAAACTGCAACTCCTTGTCATCCCGGAAATTCGCGAAGCGAATGATCCGGGATCCTGCGCGGCTGAGGGG
>CADEDN010000010.1 GCA_902826095.1 uncultured Alphaproteobacteria bacterium
ATCATCAAAAAAACCTCTTGCCCAACCGGGGCCGTCCACACATGACAGGGGGAGGAAGCGGCCGCGCGCCTGTCATCCGACGCGCTAAAGACAGGCGCCGTAAAGATCGCATTGCGCCGAGACGAAGGTGATCATCAGCATCGCCGCGGCGAAGAACATCGCGGCGATCCCGGCGAGCGTCTTGTTCATCGGGATGCCTACTTTGGCGATCGCCCAGACGACGAGCCCGGTCTGAACGGCGAAGATCAAGACTTGCATCGCCGGGACGAGATTGCGGCTCTTGTCGATCGCCGCGAAATCGACGCCGAACGCGGCGAGCAAGTTGAGGAGGCCGGCGAACAGGAGATGGCCGCCGAGCGCGAACAGAACTGCGAGGGTGAAAAAACTGAACTTCGACGCCCACTCGCGAAGGCCGAGCGGGCCGAAGTCGATTTTTCGCAGCAACTCCCGAACATCCACCGGCGTTCCCCTTACACGCGCTGCCCCGTCAGCGCGTGGAGGAGACCACAGGCGGGAGCGGCGGGCAACCGCCATTCCGGGATTTTCCAATCAGGTGCGCTGCAAACTGGGTGCCTTAAGTCAGGTGATCGAAGGTGAGACTAGAAGCAGCCACCGTAAAGTCCGCATTGGACGACGGCGACCTGATACAAATACTGGACAACAGCGAACGAGAATGCGGCGACCGCAAGGAACATCGTAAAATTTTTTGCCCTTGAAAGGATCACGCTGCAAAGGATGAAAACGAACTGCGCAGCAAGCACCGTCGCCAGCGTTATGCCTGCAAGATGTCGCGATTCATCTTGCACAGAGAAATCATACAAGCCCGCATTTTCAATCGCCGCCAGCGATAAGCCGGCGATGTACTGGCCGCATAGCGCAAGAGCCGCCGTGAAAGCGTAAAGGAGCGTTCTGCGGCTCAATTCTTCGACGCCCTTCTCAATAAACCCGCTTTTTCGGCGCGATATACTTGATGTCGTCTGACAGCGTGTAGGCGTGCACCGGGCGGTAGTCGAGCGTCGCCTTGCCGTTGGAGAACCAGGCGGCGGTGTGCTTCATCCAGTTGGCGTCGTCGCGCTCGGGATAGTCCTCGCGGGCGTGGGCGCCGCGGCTTTCCTTGCGGTTTGCGGCGCCTTCCATGGTGACGATCGCCTGCGCAATCAGATTGTCGAATTCGAGGGTTTCGACGAGGTCGGTGTTCCACACCATCGTCCGGTCGCAAACGCCGATGTCGGCAAGCCCGTCATAGACTTCGCGAATGAGGTTTCGGCCCTCCTCCAGAACCTCGCCGGTGCGGAAGACGGCGCAGTTCGACTGCATGATCTTTTGCATGCGTGTGCGGAGCTTCGCGGTCGGCGTTCCTCCCTTGGCGCTGCGGAAGCGGTCGAGACGGGCGAGCGCCGCGTCGCCGGCGCCCTTGGGCAGCGGCCGCGCCGGCTCGCCCGCCTTGACAACCTCGCCGCAGCGCAATCCGGCGGCGCGGCCGAACACGACAAGATCGATCAGCGAGTTTGAGCCGAGGCGGTTCGCGCCATGCACCGAAACGCACGCCGCCTCGCCGATCGCCATTAGGCCCGGCACGACCGCGTCGGCGTCCGGCCCACGCTTCGTCACGACCTCGCCGTGATAATTCGTCGGGATGCCGCCCATATTGTAATGGACGGTCGGCTGCACCGGGATCGGCTCTTTGGTGACGTCGACCCCGGCGAAGATGCGCGCCGATTCCGAAATGCCGGGCAGGCGCTCGTGGATGATTTTCGGGTCGAGATGGTTGAGGTTTAGATGGATATGGTCCTTGTGCGGACCGACCCCTCGACCCTCGCGCGTTTCGATCGTCATGGCGCGCGAGACGACGTCGCGCGAGGCGAGATCCTTCGCCGACGGCGCATAGCGCTCCATGAATCGCTCGCCTTCGGAATTGGTGAGATAGCCGCCCTCGCCCCTGACGCCCTCGGTGATCAGAACGCCGGCGCCGTAAACGCCGGTCGGGTGAAACTGCACGAACTCCATGTCCTGCAAGGGAAGCCCCGCGCGCAGCGCCATCGCGTTGCCGTCGCCCGTGCAAGTGTGCGCCGACGTGCAGGAGAAATAGACGCGGCCGTAGCCGCCGGTCGCGAGTATCACCATTTTCGCGTTGAAACGATGGACCCGTCCGTCGTCGAGGCGCCAGGCCATGAGGCCGCGGCAGCTTCCGTCATCGTCCATGATGAGATCGAGCGCGAAATATTCGATGAAGAATTCGGCGTTCTGTTTGACCGACTGGCCGTAAAGCGTGTGCAGCATGGCGTGGCCGGTGCGGTCGGCGGCCGCGCAGGTGCGCTGGATCGGACCTTCGCCGAAATTCTTCGTCATGCCGCCGAAGGCGCGCTGGTAGATCTTGCCTTCTTCCGTGCGGCTGAAAGGAACGCCCCAATGTTCGAGCTCGTAGACGGCGGCGGGCGCGTTCTTGCAGAGATATTCGATCGCGTCCTGGTCGCCGAGCCAGTCCGATCCCTTGACGGTGTCGTACATGTGCCAGCGCCAGTCGTCGGCGCCCATATTGCCGAGCGCCGCCGAAATGCCGCCTTGCGCCGCGACCGTGTGCGAGCGCGTCGGGAACACTTTGGTGACGCAGGCGGTCTTCAATCCGGCCTGCGCCGCGCCGAGGGTCGCGCGAAGGCCGGAGCCCCCCGCGCCGACGACGACGACGTCATATTCATGGTCGACAATCTCATATGCGGTCGGCATCGGTTGCGCGTCTCAGGCTGAAATGACGTATAAGGACCAAATCCCGAGCGCCGCGGCGCCGAGGCAGGCGAAGAGGTTGAGAAGCTTCCACACGCCGCGAAAGCCCTTGTCCGCGTAATCGTCGATGATCTCGTCGACGCCGATCCGCATGTGAAAGGCGCCGATGGCGATGAGCAAACCCATCAAGATCGCGGTCAAGGGCGAGGCCATCCACGCCCGCATCGCCTCAAAAGAGGCGCCGGCGTTGGATGCGGCGCCGGCGAGAAACCAGATCACGAGCGGCAGCAGCAGAACGGCGCTCGCGCGCTGGGCGATGAAGGTCGCGGTGCCCTTATGCGTCATCGCCGGCCCTATTGTCCGCGCGCCGCGACGCCGGCCGCGACGATGACGATCGCAAGGATCAGCGAGGCGGCGTAGGCGCACCAGGCGGTGAGCCTCGCCGATTTGACATTTAGGCCGCGTCCCATGTCCCAGTAGAGATGGCGGAGGCCATTGAAACTGTGAAAGAGCAGCGCCCATGCATAGAGGAACAAGATGAGGATTCCGACGGGCGAGGCGAGGAACGCGCCGAAGGGGGCGAAGAAAGCCTCGCCCCGCGACGCAGCGAACGCCCAGGCCGCCAGGAGCAGCGTGCCCGCATAGAGCGCGACGCCGGTCGCGCGGTGGGTGATCGACGCCGCCATGGTCGGCGTCCAGCGCCAGATCTGGAGATGGGGCGATACGGGCCGGCTGGCGGCGCTGGCCGGTGCTCTGTCTGAAGCCATGAAATTCCCTGGAAAATTGCGCGCCCTGCAAGGTGCGCGGGACAATAGGCGCGCCGAAACCGCTGTCAACGCGCGACTTTGGCGCCAGGACCCCGGTCCGCCGTTGCCAAGCCCGCGCCGATTGGCGCAGTATCCGATCGGGGATTTGAGGGGCTTTACATGGTGCGGGTGCTCGCGGCCGTCCTTGCGGTCGCCTTGGCGGCGTCATCGCCGGCTTTTGCGCAATCCAAGCGCGCGGTGACGGGCGCTGAACTGGAGGCGATTCTCGCCGGCGCCGGCTATGAGACAAGCGTCATCGAAGACGCCAAGACCGGCGCGCCGGTCGCGCATGTCGAGACGGCGGGCGGCCTGCAATTCTGGGTGCGCGCGCTTGATTGCGGCGGCGCGCCGAAATCCTGTTCGACCCTGATCTTTTTCGCGAATTTCGAACTTGGTCGAACCGCGACGCCGGGCGATTTCGAGACCATCAACCGCTTCAATGACAGTCAGGTTTTCGGTCGGGCTTTCGTGCTGCCGAGCCGCAGCCAGGTCGGCGTCGACTATGTGATCGAACTCGACGGCGGCGTGTCGATGGACCACATCTCCGGCAACATCGAGCGCTGGGCCGACGTCGTCGGCGCGTTTGTCGGCCATTTCAGCGGCGAAAAGCCGACGAGCTGACGGTCCAGCGGGTCAGACTTTTTTGAAATGCGAGGCGCAGCTTGATTTGTTGAGATCGTAACTGGCGAGCGCCGAGCCGCTCGGCTTTTTCATCCTGACCTTCAAGGTCACGCCCTGTTCGAACAAGGCCCGCTGCGGCCCGAAATTGCAGTTCTTCTCGAAGATGATCTTGCGGAAGGCGACAAGCTCTTGCGTCGTCGCCCGTTCGACATTGCTCGGCAGGAAGCGGATGTCGACGGAAACACTGTCATATTGCGCGTTGGTCGAGATGTTCTCGATCTCCGCCTGGCCGCGGGCGGTCATCTTGAACCCCTGCTCGAAACCCTTGGCGAAGCGATCAAGATATTGTTGCTGGCTGTCCTCGTCGGCGGTCGAATAATTCGCCGGCGCGCCGCAGGCCGCGGCCGCGAGCATCGCCAGAAGCGCAGGCGCGTTTCGCATGCGTCAGGCCGCTTTTTGCACAAGCGCCGCGAGTTTCGGCGGCAGGTCGGCGCCGAGATCGCGCATGAAGGCGAGGAGCGCGCGCTCGATATCGTCGTATTTTCCGTTTCTGCCGATGCGGTCGGCGAGCCAGTCGGCTTCCTGGGCGCTCACTTGTTCGGCGATCGCCGCGGCGATGGCGTCATCTTCGTTCTTCCGGCCGGCGAGCGTCTGCTTGCGGCCATAGGCCTCGCGGATGCCCGAAAGGCCGCCCGAGACCATGCGGCCGAAAAACCCCGCCGGATTGACCGTCTGGTCTTTCACCCATTCATGCAGGCGCAGCGCTTCTTCGCGCGGCAGGGGTCGATAGCCGACATGCGCCATCAAATGCGCGGCGATTCCCTTGATGAAGAGATCTGACCACGCCGGATCATTGTCGGCGGCGTAGGTGATTTCGTGCAGGTCGAACAGCAGTTCGGCCTCTTCCCTGGTGATCGCGATCGAACCGTCGCCCGCCGCGGCGTAAAAATAGCGGCGAAGAAGATCGGCGTCGGCCGTGGAAATGCGCGGACCGCCCTTGCGCCCGGAAATCAGCCGGCGGAACTGATCGGCGGCGAATTCCGCCATCGCGGGCGGCGTCGCCGTCGCTTTCTCCATCAAGGCGACGAGGAGGCCAAGCTCGATCGAACTCGCCCTGGCGCCGTCGCGCGCGATCCAGGATTTGAGATGCTCGAACTCGTTCTCGGTCAGATAGCCGTGCGGCTCCTCTTCGCGAAGGAAGAAATCCGCGGCCGCTTCCGCGAAATAGTCCGGCCATTCCTTGTCGCCCTGCGGCGCCTTCTCGGCGAGCGCAAAGAGCGCCGCGAGTTCGGCTCGGCTGACGACGCCGTCGGCGAAGACATTCTTTCGCAGAAAGTTCACATCCTCGACGCTGACATGACCGTCGGCGCCGACGCTGCGGATGAGCATTTCGAAATTGTCGTTCGACATTGAGGGCTGGCCTCCCCTGAAAAACCTTCGGGAGAGGGTCGCGCGGCAAGGTTAAGATCGCGGTAAGGCGCGGCGGAAAATGCCCAAAACGCGAAGACGCCTTTCGCATGAGACACCGGATAATCGCGGCGCGATTTCCGGGATGACAGGGTTTGGCGTAAACGGAGGATTAATCAGGCGTCTTGTAGGCGATCCCGTCCTTCATCACGAAATCGACGTCGAGAAGCGCATTGATGTCGGCGAGCGGATCCTCGTCGACCGCGATGATATCGGCGGCCTTGCCGGGCGAAATCGTTCCGATCATGTCGGACTTGCCGAGATGGTCGGCGGCGTTGACCGTCGCCGCCTTGATCGCCTCCATCGGCGTGAAGCCGGCCGCGACCATCAACGCGAATTCGCGGGCGTTCTCGCCGTGTTTGGAAACGCCGGTGTCGGTCCCAAACGCGATCTTGACGCCGCCCTTTTTCGCCTGGACCGCCATGTCGTGCATCTTGGGGCCGACTTTCAGCGCCTTCTCGCGCTGCGGCGGCAGGAGGTGGGAATTTGGATCCTTCGCCATGTCGACGACCGTCGCGCCGGCGAGAAGGGTCGGCACGAGATAGGCGCCGCCTTTCCTGAAGAGCTTGATCGATTCATCATCGAGATAGGTCCCGTGCTCGATCGAGTCGACGCCGGCGCGGAGCGCCGCATTGATCCCGCCGACGCCATGCGCGTGCGCGGTCACTTTGCGGCCCATCTTGTGACCGGCGTCGACGATCGCGGCGAGTTCATCGTCGAAGAATTGCTGTTCAAGCCCCGCCGCCGTGTTGGAGAGGACGCCCCCGGTCGCCGTCAGCTTGATGTGATCGGCGCCGCGGCGCACCTGTTCGCGGACAGCGCGGCGGCAGGCGTCGGGCCCGTCGCAGACGGCGGCCGAGTGAAACAGCTCGGCGATGTCGTCGCGATAGCCCTGCGTGCCGTCGCCATGGCCGCCAGTGACGGAAACGGTCGCGCCGGAAGCGAAAATTCGCGGACCGGCGACGTCGCCTTTCGCGATCCCGTCGCGCAGGGCGAAGACCGCGTCGCCCGATCCCGCGCCGACGTCGCGCACCGTCGTGAAGCCGGCCATCAGCGTCTTTTTCGCAAACCCCGCGGCGGCGATCGCATCGTCCGCGTCCGACATTTCAACCGCCTGCAGCCGCTGCTGGGGATTGTTTTCGTTGGTGATGTGAACGTGGCTGTCGATGAGGCCGGGAAGAACAAAGCTGTTCTTCAGATCATAGATGCGGACAGGGTCGCCGTCGCCCGCGCCGATGGCGGCCGCGTCGAGATAGCCGGCCGAAATGCTGGCGATCTTCCCGTCCCTGACGACGATCGTCTGCGCATCGCGCGCCGGCGCGCCGGGAACGGCAAGGAGCTTTCCGGCGTGAATGATCGCGATGTCGGCGGCGTGCGCCGGCATGGCGGCGCAAACCGTCGCCGCAATCAGGATTTTTCTCATGGGTCGCCCCTCCAGTGCTTTTGGCGGCATGCTCACAGACTTCAACGCGGCTTTCAATGACCCTTGACCTGCGCGCCGATTTGCGGAGTGTGCGCCCCCGACCCAGCCGTGCAGAGACCCTTATGTCCGACATCAACGACACGCCTCCAGACCGCCTCAGCGTCAATCCGAAGAGCCCGCATTTCAATCAGGACGTGCTGCAACGCGATGTCGGCATTCGCTTTAACGGCGAGGAGCGCACGAATGTCGAAGAATATTGCGTGTCGGAAGGCTGGATCAGGGTCTCGGTCGGCAAGACCCTCGACCGCAAGGGCAATCCGCTGACCCTCAAGGTCAACGGCGTCGTCGAGCCCTATTACCGGGCGAAATGATCAGCGATTTCGCCGCTTGGCGAGATAGAGACGGCGTTCGCCGAAATCGAGGGCGAAATCGCCGCCCATGATGAGGTCGGCGCCGAACAGCCCGAACGGCAATCGGCTGACGCCGATCTCGTCAAATATCGGCGCGTCGTGAACAATGACGCCGACGCCGCGCCAGGCGGTTCGGCCAATCTGGATGCGATTGATTTTCGCCGTCCTGACGCGCGCGCGGTCGTCAAAGACGTCCTTGAGGCGGCTCCCCGTGGTGAAGCCCTCGCCAAGATCGCGAGTAACGACGCTTGAAAACATCGCTTCCGCCGCGCGGTAATTGATGATCGTCGCGCCGGAGCCGAGATCGATCAGAAAAGTCGTCGGCGACCGGTTGATCAGCCCCTTCGTGGAATAGAGCGCGCCCGACGCCGCGGCGTAGGTGTTCGCCCGCAGTTTGACGGAGCGCCAGCCTTTCAATCGGCCGTCCGGTATTTCGCCATGCGGATAGAGCGTCATCGTCCGTCCACGGACGTCGAACACGACGGCGTAGCGGCGAAGGAAATCGAGGCCGATGACGCCGGCGGGGGATTTTCGCGGCGCCGCCCAGTCCGGAATGATGACGCCGATATGGTCTTCCAGAACGGCGCCGCCGACAGCGATATCGCCGATGCGATAGGGGTCAAGCGTCGCCGAACCGGTGATGCCGAGCACGCGCTTTGGCGGGCCGCCGGTCGCCGCAAACGTCTCACGCGCGGCGAGATTCTGGAAAACGAGGCTCAAGGTCGCGCCGGTGTCGACGATGAAATCATGGGGCCCTCGGCCGTCAATCGTCACTTCGACAGTGATCGCGCCGTCATAGGCGATCCGGTAGGGAATTGTCGCGATCGGCTCCTGGGCAAACGCGTCGCTCGCGATCGCGATCAAGGATAAAGCGATCGCCGCAATCAACTTAAGCATTTGCCGCCGTCCCTCCGCGTCGCCGGCTCTTCTTGCGGCCGGTCTTGCGCCAATCCTACGCGATCAGGGCGGCCTTTGCCCATAAGGCGCGCAGGAACGTGTTATTCCCTTGATCTCGCGGCGAGGTCGCTTCGTCGCAAGCGCAAGGATCGGGCGGCGCTTCTTTCCCCTTGGATTATTATGACCCTGAAATTTGAGGAGGCCTCAGGCATGTTCGACGAACTGGACGGCGACGATCGGCTTTGGGCGGCGGTCGTCGCGCGCGATCCCTCCGCGGACGGGGCTTTTTATTGTTGCGTGCGCACAACGAAGGTCTATTGCCGGCCGTCCTGCGCCGGCCGACCGCTCCGGAAAAACCTGTTCTTCGTCAGAACGCGCGCCGAGGCGGAAAGGTCCGGCATGCGCGCCTGCAAGCGCTGCCGGCCGGATCGCCTCATCCGGGGCGCGCTTTGCGAGCGAATTTCGGCGGTCGACTGGCCGGGCGTTGAAGCTAAGCTTGACGATCTTGGGTTTGCGCGGCTTGGGCGGCTGCTGTCTGACGTCGAGTGCGAGCGCCTCGCCGCACTTTACGGCGCCGGCGGCGAGTTTCGCTCGACCGTGACCATGGCGCGGCACGGCTTTGGCGCGGGGGAATACAAATATTTCGCAGACCCGATGCCGGAACTCGTCGAAACGCTGCGGACCGATCTTTATGCGCGCGTCGCGCCGATCGCTTCGGTCTGGCGCCGCCGGCTCGGCGAGGATCGGCCCTACCCGCAGGCCCATGCGGATTATCGCGCCCTGTGCGCGAGCGCCGGCCAGAACCGCCCGACGCCGCTCCTCCTCTCTTACGGTCCGGGCGATTATAACCGCCTCCATCAAGACCTTTACGGATCCGAAACATTTCCGATCCAGATCGCCATCCTGCTTTCGGCGCCGGGCAAGGATTTTGACGGCGGCGAATTCATCCTGACCGAGCAGCGTCCGAGAATGCAGGCGCGGGCCCATGTCGTTCCGCTTGAACAGGGCGACGCGGTCGCCTTCGCCGTCAACGACCGGCCGGTCGAGGGCGCCAAGGGGCCCTATCGCGCGAAAATGCGCCATGGGGTCGCGACCTTGCGAAGCGGTCGGCGCATGACCCTTGGCGTCATCTTCCATGACGCGCCCTGATCCCTTGCCACGCGACTATTCTCGGCTATAACCCGCCGCTCCGATCGGACCGCCGGGCTCAAAGGCATGCCCTGGCGGTCTTTAACGCGCCCCTTCGGGGGACCCAGTCAGGAACCGCAAAATGCCAAAAATAAAGACCAAATCCGGCGCCAAAAAGCGCTTCAAAGTGACCGCCTCCGGCAAGGTCAAATCCGGCGTCGCCGGCAAA
Organism: uncultured Alphaproteobacteria bacterium; assembly: GCA_902826095.1. Classification (GTDB taxonomy): domain Bacteria; phylum Pseudomonadota; class Alphaproteobacteria; order Caulobacterales; family Parvularculaceae; genus Amphiplicatus. The sequence goes on from CADEDN010000010.1 coordinate 9,703, forward strand.
CGGCACCGACTGATCTCGCATAACGCCAAATATATCCGCCAGCAGCGGGGGACCAGCGTCCTCTCTGACGCGGACGCGAAGATCGTCAAAAAATACATGCCGTATAGCCGCTAGGAGGGCTGTCAATGTCACGCGTCAAACGGGGCGTCACGTCCCACGCCAAGCACAAGAAAGTCATCAAGGCGGCGAAAGGCTATTTCGGCCGCCGCAAGAACGCGATCAAGACGGCGCGCCAGGCGGTCGAAAAGGCCGGCCAATACGCCTATCGCGACCGCAGAGCCAAGAAGCGCAATTTCCGCTCGCTGTGGATCACGAGGATCAACGCCGGCGTCCGCGAACACGGGATGACCTACGCCCGCTTCATCGACGGGCTCTCAAAAGCCGGGATCGAAGTCGACCGCAAGGTCCTCGCCGATCTCGCCGTCAAAGAGCCCGAAGCGTTCAAGGCGATCGCGGAAAAGGCGAAGGCGGCGCTGGCCGCTTGAGCCGTCTCCCCGGCCTCATCCCGCGGCGCGCGCTGGCGGCGCGCGCCGCAAAGGATCGCAAGACAGAAGCCGGGTGACGTAGACGGATGATTTTTCGAAAAGCGTCACTCACAAGGTGACGCTTTTGTTTTTTGGCGCTCGAAATCGCATCGGTTGCAAAATAGTCAGAGGACACATGCCCCCCCCCCGCATAAGATACGCCGACGTGCCGCACGCCGAGGACACCAATCCTGCCGGCGTCAACCGGTTCGAGCGGCGCGTCGACAACATCTTTTCGCGGAACGCGGACCGTATCACGGGGCGACGCGTGCTTGATCTCGCCTGCAACACGGGACGACTGTCTTTTCCGCTGTTGATGCTGGGTGCGAAAAGCGTGACCGGCGTCGAGGCGCGGCAGGAATTGATCGAACGAGGCGAGGCGATCTTCGACAAGAGCGACCATCGCGGCAAAATGCGCTTCGAGCGCGGGGATATTTTCGATTTCCTCGGAGCGGCGAAGCCGGGCGAGTTTGACGTCATCGTTTGCGCGGGTTTCCTTTACCACACGGTGCGGCATGCGGACTACTTCCGGCAATTAAAGCGGCTTGCGCCTGAAACAACCTTTATCGACACCAACATCGCGAAGAATTATCTCTGGTTCGGAAGCCGCTTTTTCGGCAAGCCGCCGGCGCTGTTCATGTATTTTGAGGACGCCTCGAAAACGAGCGACACGATCGATCCGGACGGCATCGTCTACTGGCCTAGCGCGTCTTATCTCGAAGCGATGCTGAACGGCGCCGGGTACGATCATGAGCGGGTCGACTTCAAAGCCGACAGTTCATCAAACTGGGCGGCGATGGACGATTATAGAAGAGGAACGCGCGCCGCTTATGTCGGGCGGCGACGCGCACGCCAATAGGACGATGACAAATACATTATGAGCGACCTCGAAACACTCGAACGCGAAACGCTCGCCAAGATCGCCGCCGCGGAAACCATCGCCGCCCTTGAAGACGCGCGCGTTGCGGCGCTCGGCAAGAAGGGCGTCGTCTCCGAGCGGATGAAGGCGCTCGGCCAATTGGCGCCCGAGGAGAGGAAGGCCGCCGGCGCGGCGCTCAATGTTTTGAAGGACAAAATCGCCGCGGCGATCGACGCCAAGAAGCAAAAACTCGAAGACGCGGCGCTTGATGAACGCCTTGCGACCGAGAAAATCGACGTGACCTTGCCGATCGCGCCCTCGCCCAGGGGCCGCATTCATCCGGTGACGCAGGCGATGGAGGAGATCGTCGCGATATTCTCGGCGATGGGGTTCGACGTCGCGGAAGGGCCGGACATCGAGGACGATTTCCACAATTTCACCGCGCTCAATTTCCCGCCCGACCATCCGGCGCGCGAGATGCACGACACGTTTTTCTTCAATGAGAAGGAAGACGGCGGCCGCATGCTGCTGCGCACGCACACCTCGCCGGTGCAGATCCGCACGATGATGACGAGAAAGCCGCCGATCCGGATCATCATCCCGGGGCGGACTTTCCGCTGCGATTCCGATCAGACGCACACGCCGATGTTCCATCAGGTCGAAGGCCTCGTCATCGACCGTGAAACCCATATGGGCCATTTGAAGGGAACGCTCGAGGCCTTCTGCAAGGCCTATTTCGAAATCGACAGCGTGAAGACGCGCTTTCGGCCGCATTTCTTTCCGTTCACCGAGCCCTCGGCCGAAATGGACATCGGCTATGAGCGGGTCGGCCCAAAAGATTCCGGGGAAATCCGCATCGGCCAGGGCGCCAAATGGATGGAGATTTTGGGCTCCGGCATGGTTCATCCGAACGTGCTGAGAAATTGCGGCCTTGACCCCGACGAATATCAGGGCTTCGCCTTCGGCATGGGGATTGATCGCCTGGCCATGCTGAAATACGGCATTCCGGATCTGCGCGATTTCTTCGCGGCGGATGCGCGCTGGATCGAGCATTACGGCTTCGATCCGCTCGACATGCCCAATCTGGCGACCGGCCTCAGCCGATAGAAGGGGATAAAGTCATGACACGGACGATGATGCTGATCGCGGCGCTCGCCGCGCTTGCGGCCTGCGCCGGGAAGGAAGACGCGCCGGCGGACCCCGCGGCGCTGATTGCGGGCGACGCGTCGTCCGCCTGGATCGAGATGATGGGAATCTGGGCCCCGCCCGGCGGCTGCGGCGATGCGACAATCGAATGGCGCATCGAGGCGGAAGCCTTCCATCAATATGAAGCGCATTGCGCGGTCGGGCGCCTCGAACTCCTGCAGAACGGCGTCCGCGCCATCGCGCATTGTTCGATCGAAGGCGACGATGACGGCGTCGAGGACGCGTTCAAATTCGTCCGGCGCGAAGACGCGACGCTGACGATCATCAATGAAGCGAACGGCGCCGAGACGACAGGGCTTGCGCCTTGCGGCGAGGACATGATCCCGTGAGCTATTACATCGCGAAAACGATCAGCGGCGGATTCGACAACGCCGTCGCGCGCGTCACCGACGCGCTGAAAAAGGAAGGCTTCGGCGTTCTGACCGACATCGACGTGGCGGCGACGTTGAAAAAGAAGATCGCGGTCGATTTTCGCCCCTATCGCATTCTCGGCGCCTGCAATCCGAAAATGGCGCACGCCGCCCTCTCGATCGAGGACAAGATCGGCGTCCTCCTGCCCTGCAACGTCATCGTCCAGCAAACGGATGAAGGCGTCGAGGTCGCCGCTGTCGACCCGGTCGCTTCCTTGGGGCGCGTCGGCGATCCGGCGCTCGATGAGGCGGCAAAAACGGTCAAGGCGGCGCTGACGCGCGTCATTCAATCACTCTAGGCCGATCATTCAATGAAATTCACGCTCGCCTGGCTGAAGGAACATCTCGAAACGGCGGCCTCGCTCGCCGAGATCGTCGATGCGATGATCGCTGCCGGGCTCGAGGTCGAGCATGTCGACGATCCGGCCGAGCGCCTGAAGGCCTTCACCATCGGCGAGGTTCTGGAAGCCGAGAAACATCCCGAAGCCGACAAACTCCGCGTCTGCAAGGTCGCGACGAAGGACGGCGTATTGCAGATCGTCTGCGGCGCGCCGAACGCGCGGCAGGGCCTTAAAGTCGCCTACGCCCCCGTCGGCGCCTATGTTCCCGGCATCGACGTCACCTTGACGAAAGCGAAAATCCGCGGCGTTGAATCGCACGGTATGATGTGCTCGGCGCGCGAACTTGAACTCGGCGACGACCATGAGGGCATCATCGAGGCGCCGAATTCGGCGAAAATCGGCGAAAGCGTCGCCGCGGCGCTCGGCGCCGACGATCCAATCATCGAATTCGAAGTGACGCCCAATCGTCCGGATACGAATGGCGTCAACGGCGTCGCGCGCGACCTTGCGGCGGCGGGGCTTGGGCGCCTCATCACCAAGGCGCCGGCGCCGGTCAAGGGCGAATTTCCCTGCCCGCAGGCGATACGCCTCGATTTCCCAAAAGGCGCGGAAGACGCCTGCCCGATGTTCGCCGGCCGCCTTGTTCGCGGCGTCAGGAACGGTCCCTCGCCGAAATGGCTCGCCGACCGACTGCGCGCGATCGGCCTTCGCCCGATCTCGGCGCTGGTCGACGTGACGAACCTTTTAACCTACGACCGCGCGCGCCCGCTTCACGTTTACGACGCCGACAAGCTCAAAGGCGACATTTGCGCGCGCCTCGGGCGAAAGGGCGAAAGCTTCCGCGCGCTCGACAACAAGAACTATGAAGTCGACGAGACCATGACCGTCATCGCCGACGACAGCGGCGCCCTGGGACTAGGCGGGATCATCGGCGGCGAGACGACGGGGTGCACGGACGAAACCGTCAACGTCTTCATCGAGGCCGCCTATTTCGATCCCTTGCGGACGGCGCGGACGGGCCGCAAATGCGCCATCCATTCGGATGCGCGCCACCGCTTCGAGCGCGGCGTCGATCCCGCGTTCGTCGCGCCCGGCCTTGAGATGGCGACGCGGATCATTCTTGATATTTGCGGCGGAACGCCAAGCGACATTCTCGTCGCCGGCGCGAGGCCCGATGCGAGCCGGACCGTCGCCTTCCCTTCGTCGGAAGTCAAACGCCTCACTGGAATCGACGTCGATCCGCAGCGATCGGAGGCGATCCTGACGGCGCTCGGGTTCAAGGTGTCGCGCGCCGATCCCTGGCTTGTCGACGTTCCTTCCTGGCGGCCCGATATCGAGGGCAAGGCCGATCTCGTCGAGGAAATCGCCCGCGTCGTCGGCTTTGCGGCGCTTCCCGCGGAAACGCTCACTGCTCGCGCGGCGGTCGAAACGCCGAAATTGACGCCGGCCCAAACGCGCCGCTCCGCCGCAAGGCGCGCGCTCGCCGCCCGCGGGCTTCTTGAGGCGGTCACCTGGTCGTTCACGGACGAGCGCCTGGCGGCGCTGTTCTGCGACGGCCCCAACTGGCTCGCGGCGCAAGGCCTCATTCTCGCCAACCCGATTTCATCCGACCTCGGAGCAATGCGCCCGTCGATGCTGCCGAACCTCGTCGCGGCCCTGCAACGAAACGCCGATCGCGGGCGGGACGATCTCGCGCTGTTCGAGGTCGCGCCGACCTACGCTTCGGACCGCCCCGAGGGCCAGCAGACTGTCGCCGGCGGCGCCCGCATCTCAAACCCCAAGCGCCACTGGTCGAAATCGGAACGCGCGGCGGATGTCTTCACCGTCAAGGCCGACGCGATCGCAGCGATTGAAGCGGCCGGCGCCAAGATCGACCAGTTGCAGACGAGCGCCGACGCGCCGCCCTGGTATCATCCGGGGCGATCGGGCGTCTTGCGCCTCGGGCCAAAGCTCGCGCTTGGGGCTTTCGGCGAAGTCCATCCGCGCGTCCTGAAAGCGATGGGCGTCGACGGGCCGGTCTTCGCGTTCGAAGCCTTTCTCGACGCAATACCGGCGGCAAAGCCGAGAGCGACAAAGACCAAGCCGGCGCTTGAGGCGCTTGAGCTCCTCCCCGTCCGCCGCGACTTCGCCTTTGTCGTCGATGAAACCCTCCCGGCGGACGCGCTCTTGAAGGCGGTTCGCGGCGCCGAGAAAAAGCTCGTCGCGGAAGTCAGCCTCTTTGACGTCTACCAGGGCAAAGGCGTCCCCGACGGCAAGAAGTCGATGGCGGTCGAAGTGACCCTGCAGCCGCGCGAGAAAACCCTGACGGACGAGGAAATCGACGCCGTTTCCAAGGCGATTGTCGCGGCAGTCCTGAAGGCGACCAGGGGCTCCTTGCGCGCCTGACAATTGTTGCAGAACCCAAAGGGAGGCGCTATTGAACGCCCCTCCCGAACGGGAAGCGCCGCTTTAGCTCAGCTGGTAGAGCACATCATTCGTAATGATGGGGTCGGGTGTTCAAGTCACCCAAGCGGCACCATTTTATCATAGATAAATCAACAGCTTATAAAGCGTATGACGCCTGCTTCACCGCTCGCTATGCTCCAAAAAAGTTATAGCGCCGGGCGCGAAAGTGGAAACCGGTTTCGCGCGCCAAGGCGCGCCAAATCAAAGGACTAGAACATCGGGCGCGATTCCCACATCGCGCCCGATGTTCTAGCACAGTCCTAGCTAACAATTCACCGAAGGGAGAATCTCCGTCCTCGTCAGCATTCGGGTCGTCAAACCCGACCCATCGGAATTGGTCGTTCGTTTTTTGGCGATGCACACCGCGTCACTCATGGGCAGGCTCCATTGTTCGTCGTCGAATAATTTGGGATGCTTGAGCGTGTTGCCTAACGGAGGCTCTGGCTCATCTTGGGTTTCAGTTTAAGCGGCGGCTCGTCGGCGATGCGGTCTGGCAGGCGTCGCCCGGCGAAGTGAAGGACCTTCGCCGATTAGCAAGCGGAGTCGGGCGCCGCTCACTTCGGCAATTGAGCGCTCAATTGAAAACCGCGCTCCAGCAGCGTGGCGCCAATTGCACGAATGTGTTTGGGCCCAATTTCGCAACAGCCGCCAACTATTTTCGCCCCAGCGCGCGCCCATGCGACTGCGAAGTCAGCGTATTGCTCGGGCGAGAGGTCCTTCCTCACCTCCAGTACATCGACAACGCCGCCAACCTCAAGCGCATCGACTGATGTGAACCCGTTGCCGTAGGCGCCGACGACAGGAAAAGATCCGACAAGCCGTTCCAGTTCGGCGGAGATCGTCTCCGGCGTGCTGCAATTGACCAGCAATGCATCAACGCCAAGCGCGCCGATCGATCGAAACGCGTCAACTGCGGATTCTCCGGAACGCAGCCGATGGGGATTGCGGTCGTCGAGCGTGAAACTCGTCCAGACTTCTTTACCTGACTCTTTCGCGGCGATCGTCGCGGCCCTTGCTTCCTTCTGAGACGACATGGTTTCGCAAAGGAGGAGATCGACGCCGTGCGCTTGTGCGCTGACGATCTCCCTGTAGCGAGACAGGCATTCGTCATATTCGGGCGCAATCTCGGGATGATAGGTCCCGAAAAGCGGCGGCAGGCAACCGGCGATCCGCACCTCATGACCTACAGCCGCGTCGTCCCGGGCGGACTGTGCAAGCTCGATGGCGAGCCGCTGAAGCCGCCTAAATTCATTTTCGAGGCCGTATCGCGCAAGGCGTTCAGGCGTCGCCGAGTAGGCGTTGACCGTAATTACCGTGGCGCCAGCGTCGATGAAATCCTTGTGGAGGTCTTCCACCAGCTCCGGTCGATCAATGAGCACTTTGGCGGACCAAAGCGGATGCGGCTTGGCGCACGAACGGCGCACGAGTTCCTGCCCCATGCCGCCGTCGAGCAGGACAATACCGATGTGTTCCGTCGCAGTCATGCGCCCGCATCCCTCTCGTCGAGGGTGCGCGCAAGATTGACGCACATCAAGACGGTGATCTCAAGCGACGAAACCCCGATGATGACCCGACCCATTGGACACAGCCGCGCAGAGCCAGTTCAATGGCTGCATCAAAAGAGAAGGAGGATGTCGGGGCGAGCGCTTTTGGCCGAGCGAGAAAATATCGCGGACATTCGCGGATGTTGCTAGCGAATTAGCGCGTTACTAGCGCATCCTACTTGAGTATAAGTATAACCAACTGATATTCACGTGTAAACAAACCGTACGCCATCATTTGTAATGATGGGGCCGGCTGTTCAAGTCACCCAGGCGGCGCCATTTCGGCCGCCGATTGGCGAAATCCCGGGATATCCGCCTTTCAAGCGTTCCTTGCGGCGTTTTCCCGCAGCGGCCGGGGCGGCCGATCCTCCGCCGCGACGGATTCGTAAAGATTGCGGCGTTTAACTAAGGTCATCCGAGAGGCTGGCGCGCGCCGCGCCGCAATAGCTGAGGGCCGCCCATTCGTGTTCCGCGGATATTTGTAGCAGGGCTCGCCGTCGGGCTGGCGGTCGGCGCACTGGCGGTCGGTCTTGTGACGCTCGGCGGCGGCCGACCGTCTCTTGATGCGGCGCGCGGCGGCGCGGCCGGCGGCCCGCGTGAAGCCTCGCGCGGCGGCGGCTTCGGCCAGGGGGCCGCGCTCCCCGCGATTACGACCGCGGTCGTCGAGCCGGCTTTTGTCGGCCGGATGGTCGAGGCGGTCGGTGCGGGGCGCGCCGCAAAAAGCGTGACCCTCGTTTCCGAGGCGACCGGTCTCGCCCTGACGGTCGCGATCAAATCCGGCGACGCCGTCAAGGCGGGCGATCTCATCTTGAAGATCGAGGACGCCGAGCAGCGGATCGCGCTCGCGCGCGCCCGCGCGCAATACCCCGTCGTCAAAGCGAACAATGAGCGCTACGCCGCTCTGTACAAGGAAGATTCCGCCTCAAAGCTCGAAGCCGACAATGCGTTCAACGCCTTCAAGGCCGCGGAGGCGGACCTGCGCGCCGCGGAGTTCGCGATCGGCCAGCGAACGATCCGCGCGCCCTTCGACGGCGTCATCGGACTGACGTCGATCGAGGCGGGCGATTATGTGCGCGCCGGCGATGTCGTGACGACGATCGACGATCTCTCAGCGCTCATCATTGAGTTCGTCGCGCCGCAGGAAGCGGCGGGATTCGTCAAGATCGGGCAAAGAGTGGAAGCCGTTCTCACCGGCGGCGCCGACGCCAGGATCGTCGGCGTTGTCAGCGCCATCGACAGCCGCATCGATTCCGCCTCGCGCACGCTGAAAGTCGAAGCGAAGTTTTCGGACGCCTCGGGGAAATTGCTGCCGGGGGCGACTTACGCCGTGACGACGACGAATGAAGGCGCGCCGGCGCTCCAGTTTCCGGGGCTGGCGGCGCAATGGGACCGCACGGGCGCTTATGTCTGGAAGCTCGGGGAAAACGGCGCCGCCATGCGCGCCAGCGTCACCATCCTCCAGCGGCGCGACGACTGGGCGATCGCCGAGGGCGACATCCGGGCCGGCGACATCGTCATTGTCGAAGGGGCTGATCGTGTAAGGCCGGGCATGCGATTTCCGCCGAAAGACGCCGCCGCGCAGGGCCGACCAAGCGCCGGATCGGCGGGGATCAATTAGCGATGACGGGACCTGTCCGGACGCGGGGAGAAAAGGCGGCAACCGGCGGGCTCGTCGCCGCCTTCATCAAGCGGCCGATCCTGGCGGCGGTGATGAGCCTGCTGATCATGATCGCTGGGTTCGCCGCGCTGATGGGCGTTGAAGTCCGCGAGCTTCCGGACGTCGACAATCCGATCATCACGATTGAAACGCGCTATCCCGGAGCGACGCCGGAATCGATCGACGCGGAAGTGACCTCGGTGATCGAGGGCGCGGTGGCGCAGGTCGACGGCGTCAATTCGATCTCATCTTCGTCCTCACGCGAGCAGAGCCGCGTCGTCGCGGAATTCCTGCCGAGCGTCGACATCAACATCGCGGCGACCGACGTCAAGAACGCCGTGTCGGGCGTCGCAGCGCGGCTCCCCGAGGATGTCGAGGAGCCGACTGTCGTCAAGGCGGACAATGATTCATCGCCGATCATGCGGATCGCGGTTTCGGCGGCCGGCATGGCGCCAGCCGATCTCGCCGATCTCGTCGAGGACGTGATCGCGCCGCGCCTGCAATCCGTCGAAGGCGTCGCGCAGGCGCAAGTCTACGGCGACCGCAAGCGCGCCATTCGCGTCCGCATCATGCCGGCCTCGCTCGCCGCGCGCGGATTTTCCGTCGACGACGTCGCAAGGCTCGTCGCGTCCGCATCCTTGACGGCGTCCGCCGGCCGGCTTCGAAGCGCCTCGCAGGAAATTCTCGTCCGCGCCGAAACGCCGGCGACAAGCCCTGACGAGATCGGCGCGCTGCGGCTCGACGATATGACGCGGCTTTCCGACGTCGCGGTCGTCGAATGGTCGTTCGAGGATGAATCGACGACGGCGCGCGTCAACGGCGCGACCGGCGTCGGCATCGGCGTGCTGCGCCAGGCGCAATCGAACACCGTCGCCGTATCGAAGGGCGTCCGCGCCGCGGTCGATGAGTTGAACGGCAGCCTTCCCGAGGGCGTCACGATCGCGATCTCCAGCGATGATTCGGTCTTCATCGAGCGCGCGATCGAAGAGGTGTTCGGCAGTCTTGTCGCGGCGACGGCGATCGTCATCGCGATCATCTTTCTCTTCCTGAGGTCCTGGCGCGCGACCATCATTCCGGCGGTCGCGATCCCGATTTCGCTGCTCGGCACCGTCGCGGCGATCTACCTTGCGGGATTTTCGGTCAATCTCCTGACGCTGCTCGCGCTTGTCATGGCGACCGGCCTTGTCGTCGACGACGCGATTGTCGTCACCGAGAACATCGAGCGCTGGAAACAGAACGGCGCGGGAAAGCGCGCCGCCGCGGTCCTCGGCACGCGCGAGATCGTGTTCGCGGTGATTGCAACGACGATCACGCTGGCCGCCGTTTTCATTCCGATTTCCTTCCTGCCTGGGCAGGCCGGACAGCTGTTCTCCGAATTCGGCTTCGTGCTCGCCTTCGCGGTGCTGGTTTCGTCCTTCGTGGCGCTGACCTTGTGCCCGGTCCTGTCGATCCGCTTCGGGCGCGCCGCGCCGCCGCGTCCGGCCGGACAACGCGAAAGCGCGCCGGCGCGCGCCTATCGCGGCTTTCTCGCCTTTCTCCTCGCTTACCCCCTCATTCCGGCGGTCGCTTCGATCGCCTTCGCGGTCGGCGGCTATCTTGTCTATCAGTCGCTGCCGCGCGAACTGACGCCGACGGAAGATCGCGGCAGGCTTTTCATGATGGTGTCCGGCCAGGACGGCGCGACCTTCAATTTCGTCGACGACAAGGTGCGCCTCATCGAAGAAAAGCTGCAGCCGTTCGTTGAGAGCGGCGAGGCCGAAAGCGTCGTTTCGATCAACGGCGTCGGCGGCGGCAATCGCGCCTTCGTCATTGTCATCCTGAAGGACTGGGCGAAGCGCGATTTCGACCAGAAGGACATGGAGGCGAAGATCCGCCCCCTGATGGCGTCGATGCCCGGCGTCACGGCAACGATCAGAGGCGGCAACAGCCTCGGCATCCGCGGCGGCGGGCAGGGGCTGCAATTCGCGGTGCTCGGCGATGATTACGCCGAGGCGGCGGACGCCGCGGAGGCGCTTGCGGCGGCGCTCCAGAAAAACCCGATGTTCACCGATGTGCGGCCTAATTTCCGGGCCTCGCGGCCGCAGATCACCGTCAGCGTCGATCGCGAGGCGGCGGCGCTGCTCGGCGTGCCGACATCGGCGATCACGACGACGCTCGCCGCGATGTCCGACGAATTCCGCGCCGCGGAGATTTTCGTCGGCGACGACATCATCAATGTCTACCTCTCCGCCGGCGGCTCAGCGATCGACGATCCGACCGATCTCGCCAATCTTTTCGTCAAGACGCGCACTGGAATTTTCGTTCCGTTGACGTCGGTCGCGAAAGTGACGGAATCGCCGATCGCCTCGACCCTGTCGCGCGAGGACCGCCGGCGCGCCGTGCCCGTGACCGCCAATCTCGCCGAGGGCTCAAGGCTTGGCGACGCCGTCGACACCATGCGCGGCGCGGCGGCGGCGACGCTCTCTGGGTCAATGTCGACGACGCTGCTCGGCGAGGCGCGCCTGCTTCAGCAATCGTCGGATTCAACGCTCATTGTGTTCGCCTTCGCCGCGCTGATTGTGCTGCTTGTTCTTGCGGCGCAATTTGAAAGTTTCGTTTCGGCGCTCGTCATCATGCTGACCGTGCCGTTCGGTCTCGCGGCGGCGATCTTCGCGATCCAGCTGACCGGCGGCTCGCTGAATTATTACAGCCAGATCGGTCTTGTCCTTCTCATCGGCGTGATGGCGAAGAACGGCATCTTGATCGTCGAGTTCGCGAACCGGCGGCGCGACGAGGGCATGAGCGTCAAGGACGCGATCATCGACGCCTCGCTGACGCGGTTTCGTCCCGTGATGATGACAGCGCTCTCGACGCTTTTTGGCGCGTTGCCGCTGGTGCTCGGCTCGGGCGCCGGCGCTGAATCGCGCGCCGCGCTCGGCTGGGTCGTTTTCGGCGGGCTCGGCTTTGCGACTTTGTTCACGCTGTTCCTGACGCCGGTGACATTCCTGACGCTCGCCCGCCTCGCCAAGCCGCGCGCGACGGAGGAGGGGCGGCTGGCGGAGGAGATGGCGGCGACAATGCGCGCTGATCCGTGATAGGCTGAGCCTCAAGCTGTCACGGGAGGAAGCCATCAGCCGCATTCGCAATAAAGCCGTTCCGGCAGTTGCAGCAGCGCTGACGCTCGCGGGCGCCGCGTTTGCGCATCACACGAAAATGTCCGAACGCGCCGCCTCCAGGCTGGATCGTTACCAGCCATCGTCGGAAACCGTCGCATGTCTTCCGGTTGCGATGAAGGACCTCAAGAAGTTCGTCCTGATCGACAACCATCACGTCATTTTCTACGCGAAAGAGAAAAGGATATTTATCGGCGACCTCGACCCGGCGGACCGTTGCAAAGGCATCCAGAATACGAAGGGCTTGTCCATCGCATTGCAGGATTCGCCGGCGACGGACGAAATCGCTCTGAAGGATCGGCAGGCGTGTCGCGGCGATGCGTTAGCGGGCGAGTCGGGTACGAGCGGGTCGCCGCGAAGCGGCGGCGGTTGGACCGGCGGCGCGTCAAGGCGGCATCAGTGCATGTTCGTCGGATTTCGAGAGGTCGCGCTTCGACCGTAATTCGAAAGCCGACTTGCCGGTCGTCGACAATCGTCTCTCGAACGTGGATAACGTCGCGCGCAGCAGCCGGTCGCGAGCCACATTGATGCCGAAACCGCCCATCCGCCTCTATCTCGTCGACGGTTCGGGTTATATCTTCCGCGCCTATCATGCGCTGCCGCCGCTGACGCGCAAATCCGACGGCCTCCCCGTCGGCGCGGTCTCCGGCTATTCGAACATGCTCTACAAGCTCCTCGCCGACATGACGGACGAGCACGAGCCGACGCATCTCGCGGTCATTTTCGATCATTCCGGCAGGAGCTTCCGGAATGAAATCTATCCGGACTACAAGGCGAACCGGCCGCCGGCGCCGGAAGATCTCGTCCCGCAATTTCCGCTCGTCCGCGACGCGACGCGCGCGTTCAACGTTCCCTGCATCGAGCTTGAAGGCTATGAGGCGGACGACCTCATCGCGTCCTATGCGCGCGCCGCCGAAAGAGCGGGCGGAAGCTGCGTCATCATTTCTTCAGACAAGGACCTGATGCAGCTTGTCGGCGACAAGATCACGCTGTTCGACACGATGAAAAACCGGCGAATCGCCAGAGCCGAAGTCATTGAGAAATTCGGCGTGCCGCCGGAAAAAGTCATCGATGTGCAGGCGCTCGCCGGCGACAGCGTCGACAATGTTCCGGGCGTTCCCGGGATCGGAATCAAGACCGCCGCGCAGCTGATTGAAGAATATGGCGACGTCGAAACCCTGCTGGCGCGCGCGGGCGAGATCAAACAGCAAAAGCGCCGCGACAACCTCATCGCGCACGCCGAGGCGGCGCGCCTGTCAAAGACGCTCGTCACCTTGAAGGACGATGCGCCGCTGCCGGCGCTGCTCGACGAATTGCAAATTCGGCCGCTCGACATCGATCTTCTCGCGCCTTTCCTGCGCGAAATGGAGTTTCACACATTATTGAAGCGCGTCGACGGCGATCACGGCGCGGCGCCGACGCCCGCGCCTGCGAGGCCGGCGCCGGCGTCGCAGACTGCGTCGGCGCCTGGCGCCGCGGCGCCGGTCGGCGCCTATGAGACCGTCTTTGACGAGGCGGCGCTGAAGCGCTGGATCGCGTCCGCCTATGAGCGCGGCGTCGTCGCTGTCGACACCGAGACCGATGCGCTTGACGCGATGGGGGCGGGTCTTGTCGGGATCTCGTTAAGCGTCGAGGCCGGGCGCGCCTGCTACATACCGCTCGCGCATGGCGCAAAGGGGCTCGCTTTCGACGACGCCGACACATCGAAGCAGATGGCGCCGGAAAAAGCGCTGGGGCTCTTGAAGCCGCTGCTTGAGGATCCCTCGATCCTGAAAGTCGGGCAAAATCTCAAATACGACATGCATATTTTCGCGCGTCACGGGATCAGCGTCGCGCCCTTCGACGACACGATGCTCATCTCTTACGCGCTTGACTGCGGCGCCGGCGGGCACGGCATGGATGAACTCGCCAGGCGCTGGCTTCAACATGACACGATAAAATTTTCCGGCGTCACAGGCTCGGGCAAGAACCAGAAATCCTTCGATGAAGTCACCATTGAAAAAGCGACCGCTTACGCCGCGGAAGACGCCGACGTCACGCTGAAGCTCCACGCGCATCTAAAGCCGCGCCTGGCCGCGGAAGGCAAGGCGACCGTCTACGAAACGCTGGAGCGCCCGCTCGTTCCGGTCATTCTCGCGATGGAGCGGGCGGGCGTCAAAATCGACCAGCGCGTGCTCGCCCGGCTTTCCGCCGATTTCGCGCAGCGCATGGCGACGCACGAGGCGGAGGCGCATGCGCTCGCCGGCGGCGCTTTCAACATGGGTTCGCCGAAACAGATTTCGGATATTCTTTTCGGAAGACTGAGCCTTCCCGGCGGCAAGAAGACGGCGACCGGCGCCTGGTCGACCTCCGCCGACATTCTTGAAGAACTCGCCGCCGAAGGCCACGCGCTGCCGCGCGCGATCTTGAACTGGCGCGGCGTCGCAAAATTGAAATCAACCTACACTGACGCGCTTCCGACCGCGATCAACAAGGAGACGGGCCGCGTCCACACCTCTTATTCACTCGCTGCGACGACGACCGGGCGGCTCGCTTCGACCGATCCCAATCTGCAGAACATCCCGATACGGACGGAAGACGGTCGGAAGATCCGAACCGCTTTCGTCCCGGAGAAGGGCAACGTCCTCGTCTCCGCCGACTACAGCCAGATCGAACTGCGCCTGCTCGCCCATATCGCGGATTTGAAATCGATGAAGGCCGCCTTCGCGAACGGGGTCGACATCCATGCGCTGACCGCATCGGAAATGTTCGGCGTTCCCGTCGCGGGCATGGATCCGATGGTGCGACGTCGCGCCAAGGCGATCAATTTCGGGATCATTTACGGCATTTCGGCGTTCGGTCTCGCCAACCAGCTCGGCATCGAGCGCGGCGAGGCCAAGACCTATATCGACAGCTATTTCCAGAAATTTCCCGGCATCCGGAAATACATGGACGACACGATCGCCAGCGCGAAGAAGTCGGGCTATGTCGAAACCATCTTCGGCCGGCGCACCTATGTCGGCGGGATCAACGACAAGAATCCGGCGATGCGCGGCTATGCCGAGCGTCAGGCGATCAATGCGCCGATTCAGGGCGCCGCGGCCGACGTCATCCGCCGCGCCATGATCCGCATGCCGGCGGCGCTCGCGCGGGCGCGGCTGTCAGCGAGGATGCTGCTGCAGGTGCATGACGAACTCGTTTTCGAGTGCCCGATCGGCGAGGCCGAAGCGACGATCGACGTCGCGCGAAAAGTCATGGAGAGCGCGCCGCGCCCCGCCGCGGATTTGTCCGTGCCGCTCATCGTCGAGGCGCGCGCCGGCAAGAACTGGGACGAGGCTCATTAAAGAGCCCCTGACGAGTTCAGTTGGCCTGCGCCGACGCGCCGCGCCGCGACCTCGCCGCCGCCCGATCGCTCGCTTCGATGAAAAGGTGCCGCTGCGCATGGCTGCCGCCGATGCGTTCGAGCGCCGGGAGCGCGCGGCAGAAGCGTTCGGCGGCGCTTTCGTAGTCGGCGGCGGCGAACGCGCGGACCGCTTCGGCGGCGGGGATGCCCGTCTCGCGCCAGAGCGACTTGTAAGGATCGGCGGCGGCTTCCGCGTGCGCTTTCAGCGAGGCGAGAAACGCGTCGGACTCGCCAGGCTCGCCCGCGCGGGCGAGCGCGTAGAGATAATGAAGGTCATGGAAAGGCAAAATGTGCTCGCCGGCGCGGCGGCGCACCTGTTCGATCACGGGCGCCCAGCGCGCGCCGACATCGACCCCGCGCATTTCAAGGCGCCAGAGCATCGATACCGCGCCGATCTGCTCTTGCGGAAATTCAGGCCACGCGCCCCAGAGCTTGCGGTCATAGATGGCGAGAGCTTCGTCATGCCTGCCGAGCGCCAGCCGAAACAGCGCCGCATGCCACCAATTGTGGTCGCGGATGAAGACGCCCTTTTTCTCCCAGGTGTGGGCGCAGTGATCGAGCCAGCGCGCGCCTTCTTTCGCGCGGCCCTCGGTCTCCATCACATGGGCGACGGCGTGGTGCGCCCAGGCGTCGTCGATCGCGATTTCCGACGCGCGCAGCCCCTCGTCCTCGGCTTCGTCGATCCGGTGGTTCTGCTCAAGCGCGAAGGCGATCATGCCATGCGCATAGGGATGATTTTCAAAGACGATCCGCGCGCGCTCGCCAAAGCGCAGCAGCGCCTCTCGATCGCCGAGATTGAAGGCGTGATACTGGCCCCATTTAATGGCGCAAAGGTCGGCCGGCCATCGGACCGTCAATTCCTCAAGCGCGGCGAGCGCGCGGAAATAGTCGCGTCGCGCCCACGCCTCGACCGCCGCGATGAACAGCCGCTCGCGATCGGTCGCAAGGCTCGACGCGGCGCGCATGCGGGCGAGGTAAGACTCCGCATGCGCCCATCCCTCGGCCCCCTCGAAGGCAAGATGCAAGGCTGCGGCGTGCGCGCTCAAGAGCGCCGCGTCCGGCGCCGCATCGGCGATCGCGAACAGCTCGCGCAGGCGCGATCCGTAGGACAGGAATTCCCGGACATAGGAATCATAGCCGGCCGCGCCGTCGGCGCAGGCGTTTGAAATCGGCAATCCGGACTGGTCGGCGGTTTTCATGGTTGCGGATTGATCATGAAGCGGGCCGGGGCGCCAGCCGTTTTGAAGTCACAGGCGGTCACAAAAGCTCAAACAAAAACCCCCGCCTCGCGGCGGGGGTCGCTGTAAGCTGACGGCGCTTATTCGCTGCGCATGATCCCGAGCATGTTGAGGATATGCACGAAGAGCGTGACGAAAGAGCCGTAGAGCGCGAAGGCGCCAAAAATCGAGGCGCGGTCGTTCGCTTCGCCGCCTTCGCGGTACATTTCCTTGATCATCTGCGTTTCATAGGCGGTGACCGCAGAGAAAACGAGAACGACGGCGCCAGAGGTCACGAGGCTCATGATCGTCGATTTGAAGATGACGGCGTTCAGCACGATCGCGATCAGGAGGCCGATCGACGCCATGAAGAGGAACGACGCCATGCCCGATAGATCGCGCTTGGCCGTGTAACCATAAAGGCTCGTCGCGCCGAAAGTCGCGGCGGTGATGAAGAACGCCTTGTAGATCTCTTGCGCGGCGCCCGCCTGATTGAAGAAGAACAGCATCGGCGCGATCATCGCGCCCCAGATCGCGGCGTAGAGCCAGAAAAGCCCATGGGCGGCGGTCTTTGAGCCCGAAAAAATCACTCGCGGCGCCAGCATCCCGATGCCGAAGATCGCCGCGAACAACACCCATTTGAGCGGCGTGCCGGCGATCATCTGGACCGCGGCCGGATTTGACGCGACCGCCAGCGAGACAAGCCCCGTGCCGGCAACCGCAAGCGCCATATAATTGTAGACGCCGAGCATGTACTGGCGCAGGCCCTGGTCGATGACGCGGCCATCGCTGCGGGCGACTGTCGCGCCGAAATTTCTGCCTGTGTCGTTCATGGAGAGATCAGCCTTTCTGAAACTTGCCGAAAACCAAGGGTCAATATCGGGATTTCCGCACCCGAATACAAGGGCTTGGAGATCGGCCGAAACGGTTAACGCCGTCTTAGGCGACTTGCGAAAAACCCGTCAATGCCGCCTTCGGCCGCCAGCATTGACGGCGCGGTCCGCAGATCCCCGTCGCGCGTCAGCGCCGGAAGACCGCCGATTTCGTCGGCCGTAATCTTGACGCGTTCGAGGTCCGGATGGCGGGACAGCGCCGCGGCGATCTGTCTTTCACCCTCTTCGGGTTGCAGTGAGCAGGTGCAATAAACGAGGAGCCCATCGGGTTTCAGCAGGGTCAGCGCCTTGTCGATCATTTTCGCCTGCAGGGCCGCGAGTGAAGCGAGGGTCGCTTCGGTCTTCGACCACAAAATGTCGGGGTGACGGCGGATCGTCCCGGTCGCCGTACAGGGCGCGTCGAGCAAGATCGCGTCGGCGCGACGATCCGGCGCCCAGTCGAGAATGTCGGCCTTGATGGTTTCCGCTGAAAGTCTCGTCCGGGCGAGATTCTCGACGACAAGTTTCAGGCGCGATCCTTCGATATCGACAGCGACGACTTCAGCGCCCGCCGCCGCAAGCTGCATCGTCTTGCCGCCCGGGGCCGCGCAAAGATCAAAGACAAGCCTGCCACTGACATCGCCCAAAAGGCGCGCGGGAAGCGCCGCGGCGGCGTCCTGCACCCACCAGCGCCCTTCCCCATAACCGGCGAGCGTCGCGATCTTCGTTCCGGCCGCGACCCGCACCGATCCCGTCGCGAGCAGCGCGCCGGTGAGGTCGGCGGCGATCGCTGGCGCGTCCCGCGGCTCCCGGGGCGTCAGATCGATCGGCGCTTCCTTTTGATGGGCGCGCGCGATCGCCCGCGCGACGTCGGGGCCGCAATTGCGCTCCCAGCCCCGCCACATCCAGCCCGGCGTATCGATGCGATCGGGCAGCGCGCCGATGGAGGCGGGTCCGGCTTTGGCGATCTTGCGGGCGACCGCGTTGACGAGGCCGTCATAGCCGGCGGTTTCGCGAAATTCCTGCGCCAGGGCGACGGAAGTCGAGACGGCGGCATGGTCAGGCGTGTTGAGCAGCAGGCTCTGGGCGGCGGCGAGGCGCAAGATATCCATTGTCCGGGCGGACCGCTTCGGGAAGGGGCGGCCCAGATGGCCGCCGATCGCGTGATCGAGCGATCCGCGCCGCCGCAAGACGTTGGCGGCCAGCGCATGGGCAAGGCCCCGGTCCGGCCCTTCGAGCGCGTTGAACGACCGGCAGTCCTCAAGCGCCTGATCGAGCGTCCGGCCCGCGCCGACCAGCGTCAGCACATCAAGCGCGGCGCGGCGCGGCGCCAGCCCCTGGACGGGGCGGCTCGCCTTGGGCGCCTTCTTATCGGCGCCCGGCGAGGTCCTTTTCGCGTTTTTGGGGCGGGGGGCCTGCATTGGTCGGGCTTCAACCATGTGCGCCCGTCAAAGTCACGCGGCATTTGCGCCTTGGCGGTTTCGGAGTAGGATGGCCCCGGATTTGGGCGGTGGGGCGCCCCGGCTACGATGGCCCTTTGCTTAACGCCTTGGTTTAACGGTGGGGACTTCAATGATGAAATCAATCATGCGCCTTTCGGCGGCGGCGATGGCGCTGACGGCGATAACCGGCGCCGCCAACGCCCAGACGCAGGAAATCATTTCCCGTCCGAGCGACATGGTCACGAATTTCGATGCGGTCCATCTCGGACCGGTCCTGACCGAACTCGGCATTGTCTGGCAGGAGCGGCGCACCGCGGACGGCCAGGCTTTCATCGCCGCGTCGATCGGCGCCCAGATGAATTTCGTCATTGTGCCGCTCGCCTGCCTCGGCGCTGACGGCAGAAGCGGCTGCGTCGGCGCGAGCTTCCTGACGAACTTTGTCGGCGCGTCCGCCAATCCTCAGTCTGTTTCCGCGTTTAACCAGAAGTATTATTTTACAAGCGCGGGCGTTTATTCCGACGGAAGCGGAGCGTATCTCAGCCGATACGAAATCGCCGATTACGGCATTCCGCGCGGCAATGTCGCTTCATCGATCGGCAGCTATTTCGCCCTGGCGGAGCGATTCAAGAATGAGATCGCCGCCAAGACGGTGAGCGCCGACGGCTATGTCGACGACATGTCGGCGTCGGTCCTCAATGTCAGGTCGGCGGAAGCGGTCGGGATTGACGCCAGCGTCAAGGGCGACGGCACGATGATTTCGGCGCACCTGGCGAATTTCGAGCAGACGCCGGAACTCATCCGCAAGCTCCTGGCCTCCGAGAATGCGCCGCGCAACAAGATCACGAATGTGACCGAATAATCCGGCCGCGTTCTGCGAACAAAACCCCGCCCGAAAGGGCGGGGTTTTTTGTCAGCTCGTGCAGGACCCGGCGGTGACGCAATATTGAACCTTCGACGACAGGCGCGGCCAACGCGTCGCGGCCTTTTCCATGGTGAAGGCGCCGACGATCTTCCGCGAGATCGGCGAGGCGTAGTCATATTCGGACTCGGCGACGATCAGCGACGACGCGTCGTCGAGAAGCGCGGGATCGAGATCGCCGGGATAGACGTCGCCCGGCGCGTAGGGCTCGGTCCCGTCCGACTGCAGGCTCCAGTGCACCTTGATCTCATCCGTGTCAGGATCAAGAACGAGGCTGACGACGCGAAACGTGACGTCGATGTCCTTCGTCGCGATGACGTCCTCCATGCCGACGAAGAGATCGTCGAGACTGTCCTTGGTGATCGACGATTCCTGCGCGACGAGATCGGCGAGCGTGTTCGCCGACAGCATCACTTTCCGGCTGGTCGAATACGCCGCGGAGCCTTCGATCACGCCGAAGAACAGCAAGATCATGATCGGCGCGATGAAGGCGAATTCGACGGCGGCGAGGCCGCTCCGCGATTTCGCGAAAGCGGCGAGGCTCCGCCGCGCCCGCGCCTTCATGCGTGCATTGAGATCAGGAATCATAGGGCTCATTCCGGAAAATTGACGTCGAGAACATTTTCACCGCGCCGCCCGCCGCTCTTTCAAGGTTGAGGCCGAGGCCCGGATTGAAACTCTTGTGCATGTAGCAGACGCGGACGCGGACGATGTCGCGCGCCGCGCCGGCGTTATAGGGAATGGCGTCGAGCGCATCGGGATCGGCGTCGCGGCAGACCGGCGCCGCAATATCGGCCGCGAGCTCCGCGAAGGTCGAAAACCGCGCGACATCGACCGTCAGCCTTTCTTCGCAATCGCCGAAGAGTTCGACAACCTCGCAGATTTCATCGAAGAACGCGTCGCGCGAGATCGCATTGGTCTGCGCCTGTCCTGTCCTGATGAGGCGCGCCGCCTTGGCGTTGGCGGCCTCGACCGCGGATTCGGCGAAGAAGAAGTAGCCCGCCTCGATGACCGAGAAGGTCAGCGCAAAGAACAGCGGCGCGATCAGCGCGAACTCGACCGCTGAAGAGCCGGACCGGCAGCGGAGGAACCGCGATCGCCTTGGTCCGAAGACTGATTTTCTCATTTCCGCACAACTCCCGCCGCAACTGTTGGGGGAAGAGGACAAGCAATTTTCGCGCCTCAGGGCCCAATCTCGCGGTCGAAGCAATTTGCCCAAAACCCGTTAACCCTTCGTGTTTCGACATCGTTAACGCGCGCCGCCATCCCCCGCGACGCCGCTTCGCGGCTCCTCAGGGATGGCCTTGGTCTTTCATCGTGTCATCCCGGACGCGACGCAGCGCATACGGAATGACAGGGTGGGGGCGTTGGAGAGATCAGGCTGAAACAGCCCCAATCCCTCCCCTACCCCTCCCTTTTCAAGGGAGGCGAAGAAAGAAGCGCGTGCGGATTCCCTCCCCTTGGAAAGGGGAGGGTAGGGTGGGGATTGGTGTTGATACAGACGAATGGCGCGGCGCGTCGGGGATCTCCTGAGGCGAGCGCGCTGTCAGTGTCGCGGGATCCCGGATCAGCGCGGCAGCGCTCATCCTGAGGAGCCGCCGTCAGGCGGCGTCTCGAAGGACACGCTGCAGCGCATCCGGGATGACAGGGTGTGGCGAAGGCGAGGCTGGAGAGATCAGGCTGAAACAGCCCCAATCCCTCCCTTTGCAATTGCGGGGAACAGTACGCGCTCCGACGACGGACTATCAGCCGGCGCGGGCGCTCCCTTAGTCAATAGGGAACCAGCCGAAGCGCGAGCGCGCTTGCGGCGTTGCTGCGACGCCGGCGGCGGCGAACGCGGCGATGATCGCAATGCGGTCTTCGCCGCCGATCTCCTGATTGCGCGGACCCGACAATTCATGGATCGCCCAGCCAAGGCCCGGCACGGGTCGGATTTCGGCGAGCGCGACCCGACGGCCGTCGCGCTCGCACCGGTAAAAGACCGAAGCGCCGGTCGCCGCGCGCTCGACATAGGTTCGCGCGCAATTGTCGTAATCGACCGCCGCCCGCTTAAGCTCGCCGCCGCATGCGACGGGGCGCAAGACGCCGCCGCGCCCATCGGTCAAGAGCCCCGTGGGCGCCGCAGGAAAAGGGAGGCGTTCATAATGCGCCTCCACCCACTCTTTGATGGAGGCGCCGTCCGCCTTTTCGAGCGACGCGAGAATCTGCCGGTCGTTAAGATCGGTCCTGACGCGGCGAACAATTTCGATCGCGAATACGAGGCGCCTGAAGTCGCGTCGATCGCGCGCCATCTTGAGAACCCCGCGCGTGCGGTATGCCGGCGGCAATCGCGACAGCGCCAGCACGTCTCGCCGCGATATCGCCTTGAGATGCCGCATCGTCTTGCGCGCATGCGGATCGGCCGCAAGGGCGGCGAGGCGCCGATAGCTCGTCGCCCGCCAGGGCTTTCCGGCGAGCTTGGCGCAGCAGCGGGCGAGTACTGGATCGAAATCCGGCGCGAAGTCGCGCAAAATATTTTCGCGGCGGTCGCGGCCGATCGCACGCGCGAAATCCTCAACGCGCGCGGGGTTTTCCGCGTCGCGCACGAAAGCGAGCGTCATCGCGATGAAATGCAGCTCATCGCGCGGCAACGAAAGAATGCGCGCGGCGATCGACGCGTTCACGCCCGCCATCGTCGCGATATAAGGCGTCAGCCAGCGGTAGGGCCCGCCGATTTCGACAAGAATCGGGCGCCGTTTCGGCGCGGCCTGGAGCGCGGCGCAGGGCGCGCGCGCCTCCACCGTCACATATGGGGTCAACGGAGTTCTCTCTGTCAGGTTTTTTCAAAAAGCGGCGACGCGCGTCCGGCGCGCCGCCTATCCTGAAGAGAGGCGGCGCAGTCAGACGGCGTTGAGCCCAATATCGCTGCGCGTTTGCATGTCATGCTCCATCATTCCGCTTTCGCGGAGACGCGGCTTGTAGTTCATCCGTATAGAGAAGGCAAGCGCCTCATCGGCGCCAGGCGGCCGGCGCGTCAACCGCACCAGGGATCGGCCGCGCCGTCGGCGACCGCGTGGCCTTCCGCAATGAGCGCCGAGCCGAGATCGTCGCCGCCAGGAGTTTCGATCCTCGCGACCACCCGGCCGCCATATTTGTCGTGGGCGATGTCGATCAAGAGGACGTCGCCGCCGCCGAGGCGGTCTTCGACAAAGGCTTTTGCCGCGCGCGCCCGGACCCGTTCGGTTTCGCATTGCGGGCGGAAGAGTTCCGGCACGTCGACGCCCCTGATGCGAACGGAGATCGAGACGATCTGATCAACCCAGATCTGGGCTGAGACCCTCACCGTGTCGCCGTCGACAACCCGCGCGACGCTCGCCGGCACGGGTCCTGGAATGTCCGCCGCCGCCGAGCCCAACATCAAAGGTAGCGATGATAATAATAATGCAACCATGGATTGCATCCCTACGCGTTCGCGGTTTGTTCGGCAAGCCCCCGCGTCTTCGCCGCTCAGAAATCGACCGCGCGGCCTTTGCGCTCCCAGTCGCCAAAGCGGGTGGGTTCGGGGCCTTGGGGCCCGCCCCGCTCGGGCGGCGTGCTCGCCGCTTCTGCCTTCTTGCGCCTGAGGGCCGCCTCTTCCAGCGCGCGCCGCGCCGCCGGCGTCAGCCGGGCGCCGGGCGCTGCGCCTTCAACTGTTTCCCTGTCGTCGCCCGCTTTCATATTGAACGCCCTTTCCGCGCTTCACATATAGCGCGGCGAATAGGAGAGAAACAGGAAAGCCATGAGCCATCTTCGCACCTATATCCTGCTCGCCGCGCTGACCGCGCTTTTCGGCGTCGTCGGTTATGCGATCGGCGGGACGGGCGGGATGATGCTGGCGCTCGCCGTCGCGGCGGCGTCGAACCTTTTCGCCTACTGGAACGCCGACAAGATCGTGCTGCGCCTCTATCGCGCGCAGATCGTCGACCGCTCGCACCCGTCGGGCGCCGTCCGGCGCTATGTCGAGATCGTCGAGCGCCTCGCCGACAACGCCTCCCTGCCGCGCCCGAAGACTGCCATCATCGAGTCCGACCAGCCGAACGCCTTCGCGACCGGAAGGAACCCTGAAAACGCCGCCGTCGCCGCGACGACAGGGCTTCTGCGCATGCTGAACGAAGAGGAGATCGCCGGCGTCATGGCGCATGAACTGGCGCATGTCAAAAACCGCGACACGCTGACCATGACCGTCACCGCAACGATCGCCGGCGCGATCACGACGCTGGCCAATTTCGCCCTGTTCTTCGGCGGCAATCGCGACAGCAACAATGGCGGCAACATCATCGCGACGCTCGCCATGATGTTGCTCGCGCCGCTCGCCGCCGCGCTCGTGCAGATGGCGATCAGCCGCGGCCGCGAATATGAAGCCGACCGCGTCGGCGCTGAAATCTCCGGCCGGCCGCAAGCGCTCGCCGCGGCGCTCGCCAAGATTTCCGCCGGCGCCGCGCGCATTCCGAACCAAACAGCGGAAATGCATCCGGAGACGGGCCAGCTGATGATCGTCAACCCCTTGTCCGGCCGCGGCGCCGACAATCTCTTCTCAACGCATCCCTCGACGCAAAACCGCATCGACAGGCTGATGACCCTCGCCGGCCGCGGGACTGACGGCCGCCTTGGCGGCGCGACCTCGCCCTTCGAGGCGGCGCGCCGCGGCCCCTGGGGCTGAGCAGGCGGCGCGGCGCCCTTGCGAATTTATGGGTTAATTTACAGGTCGCCGCTTTGATGGGCGCCGGTCACCGGCGCTGTCGCCTCAGGCGTATCAATGTCTTCCTGCCGTCCGTCCCCCGGCGTCGCCCTAAGACCTTCACGACGGCTGAAGGACGCGCTGTCGGCCGTCGCGCTTTTCAGCGTCGGCGCGTCTGCGGCTTCAAATTTCAGCGACTATGAACTGACGCGGAGCGTGCGCGCCCGCAACGCGGACGCGGCGGATTATTTCGCCGGCGCCCTGCCCGCCGGCGCGCTGGTCATTTCACTCGACGAGACAGCGCTCATCGCGGCAAAGATCAAGGGCGTCAATCTCTACCACCCGAACGCCGGAAAGCCCGCCGAAATCGCAGCGCTCATTCGCGGTTTCGACGCGGCGGGCCGCTGCGTCTATGCGCGGCAGGGCGAAATCGCCGCCTTCGCCGAGCGCGCTGCCGGCGTCGCCTTCGTCAAGGCGGCCGCCGCGCCGCCGGAAAACTACGACTGGTTTGCGACGATTTCCCCGGTCAGGCCCGGCTGCGCGCTGTCTTAACCTCCCGTCAACCGGGACCTCCAGGAAGCCGCGCATTTTAGACAAGCCTTAAGCAGTCCCTTTACGCCGCGTCGACTAAATTCCCTCCGCTGTGAGGGAACGCACGTTCATGCGCATGGACTTCGCCACGATCGGCGGCATCGTCGCCGGCCTGTTCGTCGTCGGGCTCGCGATCGCGATGTCCGGCTCGGTCGGGCTGTTTTTCAACCTGCCAAGCTTTCTCATCGTGTTCGGCGGGGCGGCGGCGGCGACGGTCCTGCGATTTCCGATCGACGATGTGGCGGCGGCGATCGTCACCGGTTTCAGGACCGCGTTCTTCGACCACAAGAAATCGCCCGGCGACATCCTTGAGGAGTTGCGCGCGCTCGCGCAGGTCGCCCGCCGCCAGGGGCCGATGGGCCTTGAACGGACGCCGGTTTCCGATCCCTTCCTCGGCCGCGGCAAGCAGATGATCGCCGACGGGCTTTCGACCGACCATTTGCGCGCGCAGATGAGCCGCGAGCGCGATCTTGAAATCGGCAGGCTCGTCGACGGCGAAAAAGTGTTCCGCGCGCTCGGCGAGGCGGCCCCCGCCTTCGGCCTCATCGGCACCGTTGTCGGCCTCGTCAAAATGCTGTCGACGATGGAAGATCCCTCGACCATCGGCCCGGCGATGGCGATCGCGCTGTTGACGACGCTTTATGGGGCGCTGGTCGCCTATGTCGTCGCGCTGCCGATCGCCGACAAGCTCGCCTCCAAGCTCGAAGCGCAAGAAACCAATCTCTCGCTCATCATCGACGGCCTTTGCCAGGTTTCGGAACGGCGTTCGCCGGACGCGATCACCGACATGCTGATCGTCTATCTGCCGGAAAAAGCGCGCGGCCAGTTCGCGAGCGCGGCGGCATGAGGGCGTCGTCCGCGTCGGCGCGCCGGAAGGCCAGCGTCTGGCTTGTCACCTACGCCGACCTGATGACCCTGCTCGTCTGCTTTTTCGTTCTGATCGTTTCATTTTCCATCCAGGACAAGACGAAATTGCAGGTCGTCGCCGGGTCGATCCGCGAAGCGTTCGGGGTGACGAAAGAGCGCCGCTACGCCGGCGACACGACGCTCGACGGGGTCCCGGAAACGCGCCAGCCCGGCTCGATCACCAAGACCGAAACGCCCTCCGGACAGGGGCTGACGCAAACCCTCAGCGCGCGTCCCGCCGCCGGCATGGACGGCGATCGCGGCGCGTTTGACGCGGCGGCCGCCGATCGGCGCCGCTTTGAGGCGGTCAAGGAGCGCCTTGAGCACGCCATCTTGATGCGCCCGATCGCCAAGGACGCCAATGATGCGATCACGATCAACCTGACGGAGACCGGCCTTCAGGTGCTGATCGTCGACGCTTCGGGCCGCGCGATGTTCGAGCCGGGCGCGGCGGAGCCGACCGCGACGGCGATCGCGCTGCTTGAAGAAACCGCGCGCGCGCTAAAGCCGCTCGCCAACCGCCTGATCATCGAAGCGCACGCCGACGCTTCGGGCGCCGGCGCCTATTCGCCGTTTGATCTGACGGCGGCGCGCGCCAACGCCGCCCGCCTTGTCATGGAACGCGCCGGCCTTCCCGCCGACCGCATCGCCGGCGTCACCGGCCGCGGCGAGGCGCTTCCGCTCTATCCGGAAGACCCTTTCGCGCCCGGCAATCGCCGCATCGAGATCACGCTCGAGCCGGCCGCGCCGCTGCTGCCGGAGGGGCGGGCGCTGTAGGGGCGCGAGTCATTCCGCGCAGGCGAGCGCCGCCGCGTTCCCGCTTGAGACGCATCGCGCGGCGATTTCGAGAAATGGCGAACCGACGGCGGCGAGGTGCGAAAGGTCGCGAAGATCGAGCCGCATGACGTCGACAAGCCCGTATTCCTCATGCGTTCGACGATACAGCGACCGCCATCCAAACCGCCCGAAGAACCGTTCAAGATGGCTGTTGCAGTCGATGAAGCAGGTGTCGATCCCGTTCATCAGCCCAAATTCGTAGGCGAATTTCACAAGATCGATCGACACTGAGGTCCGCCTTAACGACGGCTCAATCATCAGCCGCGTGCAAATGCTGGCGCGCGCGAGCTCCGTCGGCGAAAGCGCGGAAAGATCGTAAAAATCGAAATAGTCTCCTATGGGGCCGTCCTTGAGGAGATTCATGCGTATGCAGCCGACGATTGCGTCGTCGCGCGTGACGACGCCCTGATGGCCCTTGGCGTCCAACGGATCCCGAATGGTCCTGTTCTCGGCGCAAGCGTATTTCTGCCTTCGCCCCATCTCTTCGACATAAATTGCGTATCGAAACCGATAGAGCGAACTGGGCGCGCTATTCTCGCTGAAGATGTTGTAGGTGAACACGGCCGGCGATCAGGCTATCTTGGCGACGTTGGACAATTGCGCCGGATTGACGCAATCCGCATTGAGCTCTTCCCAGTTCCACCCGCGCTTGGGTTCAACGGCGGCGGACCTGATCGCCTGGGAAAGCATTTGTTCGTAGAGGTAGCCGGTGGTTCGCATTGAGTATTCAATGCAGTCGATGTCCTCGCTGCTGCGGACGAGACGGCCGACATACATTTCCATCATCTTGTTGTGGCCGACGTCAATTTCCGTGTGATCCTTCAGAAACGACATCGCTCCCCTCGGCACGCCGATGCGCTCAAGAGCCGCCATCATGCCGGCGCCGGCGCGCGTCGGCGTAAATTCAAGAAAGAACAAATATCCGAGATAACCGACCGGATTCAGATTATAGATCTGATAAAATCCGTAGGCGAGGAGCGCCGATGTCGCCGGAAGCGGGTTTTCGTAGGGGACGGCGGACGCGTCGCCGCCGAGCGTCACATAGTCATTCAGCGCAAGCTGATCATGACCGATTTCCGACGCGGCATGCTTGTAGAACGACCGGACGGCGTCACGCTGGCGCCCCCGGAAATAGACTGTCGCCAGCGCCTGAAGCTGGGGGTTTTCGCGGGTGTGATGGAACACTTCCCGGCACATGCCGCGATATTCAGGGATTGTCAGATCCCCGCTCATCATCCGCCGGATCGGCCAGGACTCCGAAAAGTCCCGTAAAATCGGCTGAAATCGCGTGAGCAGTTCTTGCATCATACCAACACCATGTGATGCGAACCGGTCGCATTAACTCTTTTTTAACGTTCTGATTATTCGCAAACAGCGCCGGAAAGCAACCGGAAAATGGGATTTCGTCCGGCGCCCCCCCCAATGCGCGTTAACTATTTGGGCGACATTGCGTCGCCGCTCCAGGATTAACCATGCTCTAAAGCTTGCCGGCTAACGATTTGCGGGTCGCAGAGGACGCCAATGTCCGCCATCACGCCGCAAGAATCATCGTTCGGCAAAGCTTTTCCCGTCGAGCTCGAAAAAGAGTATCGCGCGACAATTCTCGCGAGCGATCGACGGATGAATTTCCGCGCGCTGATCGTCGCAATCCCGCTGTACGCCCTATATTCGCTGATCGATGCGATCACGCTGGTCAATGCGCTGGAAGGGGCGGCTTTCCGGGTCGGCGCCGCCGCTGTCGCCGCGCTGCCTTTGCTTGCAATGAGGCTCAAGTCGCAGGCCGATCGACACGACGCCCTCACAGCGATTTCGGTCGCCACCTTGGGCTTTGGCATCAACTTAATTGTCTGGAATGAGCCGAACCTTGAGCACAACTACTATGTCGCGCTAATCCAGGGGGGAATATTTGTAAGCTTCCTTGTTCGGCTCAACTTCGCCCAGTCACTCTTGATCCTCGCATCATTTCTGGTCCTTTTCATTGCGGCGATCGCTGGCAAGGAGCCGCGCGAAGATGCGCTGCTTCAGATTTTCATTCTTGTCACGATGTTCACCATGTGCGGATTCGGAATTCATTTGACGCAGACTCTAAGGCGCAGAGATTTCCTGAAATCGAAGACGATCGCCCGCCAGAACCTCAAGCTGAATGAAATGCTCGCGGACGTTCAGCATGACAACGCCCGCAAGGTCGCGGCGATGAATCTGCTTGTTCATTTCGTCAAAACGCCTGTTCACCAGATCGTCGGCTTCACGGACCTTGTGACGCAATCGCTCGAATCGGCGGGCGAGAACGCCCCGAAGGACACGATCGAAAGCGCGCGGTTCATCAAATCGGCGTCGCGCGAGCTGTCGCTGAATGTCGGGCGGCTGCTCGTCTATTACCGGCTCGACGAGGTCGCGGGATCCGCTGGGTCCGAGCTGATTGAACTCGACGGCCTCGTCCGCGACTTCATCGATCAGATGCCGGAAACCATCCGGGTCGACGCGACCTGCGACAAGGTGGCGATCCTCAACCGCCAGCCGCTGGTCAACGCGGCGCTGAAGGCGATCGTCGATCATTATTCGGACGGCGGCGCGACCGGCGTCTCCTTCAGGCTGACCCGCACTGGCGAGGGCGCCGTCCTGACGATCGAGGACAAGCTGCCGCCGATGACGGCGGAGGAGTTCGCGCGGGTCACCAAACCGCTCGACAAACTTGATCATTACCTCACCGCCAACGGGTCATCGATGCCGATGGTCTTGAGAACGGTCGCGCGCGCGCTGGAGCTTGCGGGCGGCGGATTTTCGTGGTCGGCTGTCGAGGGTGGGAACCGTTTCGCGCTGACCATCGCCGATGAGGCGCAGTCGCTGCAGGGAGCCGCCGCCTGATAACGCCCTGCGCTGGCGAAGGCGCATGCCGCTATTTACTGTTTGATAATTGGCAGAAAAACGCAAAAACTTAGTATTGGCTAAGCCGCTTGAATCTCTTTACCAGACCTTAAGCAGTACACCGTTCAGTGCACCAGGATTGTTGAGGGGCGATGGCGCAAATCGGCACTTCATTGGCGGGCGCGGTCATTGTCACCCTCGCCGCGACCCACCAGGCGGCGGCGTCGGGGTTCGCTGTCGAACACCAGAACGCCAAAGCCATGGGATCGTCTTACGCCGGCGTGCAGGCCCGCGCCGCCGATTCGGGGTTCGCCGTTTATAATCCAGCTTCACTTGCCGGGCTTGGCGGTCTGGAAACATCCTCCAATGCGACGATCCTTTGGGGGAAGACCGGTTACGAGAACGCCAGCGCGACGCTACTCGGGGCCTTTCCCGCCGGCGGCCTTTCGTCCGACGATCGCGTGCTGCCAGAAGCTTTCATCATGGGCAGCGCCATTGCGGCGCCGGTCACCGACCGGCTGACGCTCGGCCTCACCCTGTCGACGCCTTTCGGCCTCAAGAGCCAATATGACGTCGCCTCGGCGGCGCGATATTACGCCCAGGACGCGTCGCTGCTGACGCTCGCCGTCTCGCCGACCGCCGCTTTTGAGGTGTCCGACAAGATCGCGATCGGCGCCAGCCTGAAGATACAATATATGGACCTGACCGCGTCGACCGTTGTCGACGCCGGCGGTCTCGCCTTTTTGAACTCCGTTCCAGGATTCACCCCTGGCTCCAGCGACCTGTTCGCGGAATTCAAGGGCGATGACATCGATGTCGGCTTCACCGCCGGCGCACAGGCTGAAATCGCGCAAGGCGTCCGGATCGGGTTTTCCTATGCGTCAAGAGTGACGCATGAATTCGACGGCGATGTGACGTTTGAGCGGGCCGGAAGCCCGGCCGCCGCGATCCTTAACGGCGCGACGGGAATCTTCGCCGACAGCCCCTTCGTCTCAACCTTGAAATTGCCGGCGTCCTACGCGCTCGGCGTCGAGGCGGCGGCGACCGATAGGCTGACCTTGCTCGGCTCTGTGCAGCTGATGCGATGGTCGGCCTTCGACCGGGTCGTGTTCGACTTTGAAAATCCGGCTCAGCCGCCGGAAATCATCGTCGCGAACTGGTCCGATTCTTGGTCGTTTGCGATCGGCGGCGAATATCAACTGACGGCGCGAACCGACTTTCGCGCGGGCTTTTCCTATGACGAGACGCCGATCGTCGATCAATTCGCCGGGCCGAGAATTCCGGACACGGATCGCCGCTGGGCGACGATCGGCCTTTCGCAGATTCTCAGCGACCGGATATCCGTCGATGTCGCCGGCGGCCTGATCGTATCGCCGAAAACGCGGGAGATCCGTCTCGACGGAACGCCGCCGGAAGATCTTTTGCGCGGCGCGCTCAATGCGGACGTCAAGATCAACACCTACGCCGCATCGCTGCGCATTCGCTACAAATTCTGACGCTCACCAGGGCGAGGCGTCGCGCCTTACATAGCGCCAGCCCGCCTCAGTCTTGACTGCTCTTAGATCGACCGATGGATCGGCATATTCGACGGTCTCGGTTTGCGCGCGCGTCCCGACCTCGAGAAAGATGACGTCGGCGTTCGATCGGTTGACAAGCTGGTGTCCATTCGCGGAACCCGCCGGGAACGCCGCCGCGTCGCCGGCCTTGAGCGCGCTTTCGCCGCTGTCTTCCACCAGCACCGCTTCGCCGGAGAGAATATAGACAAACTCGTCCTCTTCGAGATGCCAGTGCCGGTGCGCGGAGGCGGCGCCCGGCTTCAAGGTCGTCAGATTGACGCCGTACTGAGAAAGCCCGCCGGCGTCGCCGATGCGCTTCTTGCTGCGGCCATTGACGGCGGCGGCGTAGGGCGGCGGATATCCCGTGCCGGTGATCAATGGCGCATTCTCAATGTCGATTTTCGGCATGATTGGCTCCGCAGCCCGCTGCTTGTGACCGGATAAGGCCTAGTCTACCAGACCGCCATGGCGATGATCGATCCGGTCGAGTTCACAAAAGCGCTTGTGCGCCGCGCCTCGGTGACGCCGAAGGATGACGGCGCGCTCGACGTCCTTCAGGAAAAATTGGCGGCGGTCGGCTTTTCCTGCCGTCGCATGGTTTTCGCGGAGGCGGGAGCCGATGCTGTCGACAATCTTTACGCCAGGTGGGGCGACGGGGCGCCGGCGTTCTGTTTCGCCGGACACACCGATGTCGTTCCCGCCGGCGACGTCGACGACTGGTCCTCGCCGCCCTTCGAGCCGACCCTGAAGAACGGCGCGATCGTCGGTCGCGGCGCCGCCGACATGAAGGGTTCAATCGCCGCCTTCGCGGCCGCGGCCGAGCGAATCATCGCGAAAAGACCCAGAGGCTCCATCATTCTTCTCATCACCGGCGACGAGGAAGGCCCGGCGATCAACGGAACGAAGAAGATCCTCAAATGGATGCGCGCGAGCGGCGAGACGATATCCCATTGTCTCGTGGGCGAGCCTTCATCGAGTCTAGCGCTCGGCGACATGATCAAGGTCGGCCGCCGCGGCAGCACCAATTGCTGGCTAACCGTCTTCGGCGCGCAAGGCCATGTCGCCTATCCGGATCGCGCGAAAAACCCGATCCCGGCGTTGCTGAAGAAGCTGCTGACCTTGAGCGAAGCGCCGCTCGATCAGGGCTATGGCCGCTTCCAGCCGTCGAGCCTGCAGATCACCGACATCCATGTCGGCAATACCGCCGCGAATGTCATTCCGGCGAAAGCGACGGCGCGGTTCAATGTGCGGTTCAATCCGAACTGGACGGGGCCATCGCTCGAAGCCTTCCTGCGCGGCAAGCTTGATGAGGCGGCGCGCGAGACCGGCGTTCGCTATGAATTGTCCGCCGTCTGTTCGGGCGACGCCTTCCTGACGACGGATGCGGATTTTCTCGGCCTCATCTCTTCGGCGATCCGCGAGCGGACAGGCCGCACGCCCGACCATTCAACGACCGGCGGAACCTCGGACGCGCGCTTCATCAAGGATTTCGCGCCGGTTTGCGAGTTCGGCCTTGTCGGCGCGACGATCCATCAGGTCGACGAATGCGCGAGCGTCGCCGACATCCTCACGCTCGCCGACATCTATGAAACGATCCTCGACCAGTATTTCGCGGCGAACGGCCTTAAATCATGATTTCGCTCGATCAGGCGGCGCGCCAGATGAACGGCGCCGTCAAAATGGCGTTCAATCGCAGCGACTGGCGCCAGTCGCTCGACCGCGATGTCGACGATGTTTTTTCGTCCGCCTTCGCGATCGCGCTCTGCATCCCGCTCCTCGCCCTTTCGACGCACGCGACCATGCGCGCGGCGGATCGCATCCCGGATCTTGCGGAATCGCTCTACGCAAAGGCGCCGTTCGCGGCGCTTTTCATCAGCGATCTTGCGACATTCGCGATCGATTGGGCGGCGAGTCTTGCGCTCCTCGTGCTGGTCGCGCGCGCGACCGGGGCCGGCAGGCAGGCGGCCGACCTCATCGTCGGCTTCAACTGGATCCAGCCGCTGATCGTCGCGGCGCAATTGCCGGCGATCGCCCTGATGGCGGCGAGCGCCAGCCAGACGCTTGGCGCGCTTGTCTTTCTGCCGGCCTTCGCGCTGACGCTGACGCTGCTCTTTGGGGTCGTCCGGCGCGGCCTTGGCGCAGAGCCGGTCCCCGCCGCCGCGGTGATCATCATGCTGATCCTCGTCGGGATCGCGGTCGAGCTTGCCTGTTCGGCGGCGTTCAAGCTCCTGATGGCCGGTCAGGCGTAATCCGCGCGCAGGAAATAAAGCCCTTCGGCCGGCGCGACCTGCCCGCAGCGGCGACGGTTGCGCGCATGGAAGGCGTCGACGAAATCAGCGCGCGTCCAGCGTCCAAAGCCGACCTCGACCAGACTGCCGACCATCGAGCGCACCTGATGATGCAAAAAGGAGCGCGCGGCGCATTCGACGCGGACCTCGTCCCCTTCGCGCGCGACGCAAATCGACGAGAGGGTCTTCACGGGGGTGTCCGCCTGGCAAGTCGACGCGCGAAAGGTCGTGAAATCGTGCTTGCCGACAAGCGCCTGCGCGGCGTCATGCATTGCGGTTTCGTCAAGCGGGGCGCCGAGCCGCCACGCCCGGCCGGCGTCCAAAGTCAGCGGCGCGCGACGATTGACGATGCGGTAGCGGTAATGGCGCCGCGTCGCCGAAAAGCGCGTGTGAAAATCGTTGCTGACGATTTCCGCCGACAGCGCCGCGATCGGCGCCGGTTTCAGATGGTAATTGATCGCCTCGCGGACTTTCCCCGGCTCCGCCTCTTTCTGAAGGTCGAAATGCGCCGGCATGGCCAGCGCGTGAACGCCCGCATCGGTTCGCCCCGCCGAAAAGGCGGTGACGCGCTCCCCGGAAAATTTGAACGCCGCGTCTTCAAGCGATTCCTGGATCGAGAGACCGTTTTCCTGCCGCTGCCAGCCGCAAAACGGCCCGCCGTCGAATTCAAGGATCAGGAGATAGCGCGGCATCAGATTTCATTTTCGCCGATCGCGAGCACGCCCATGATCGCTCTCGGTTTTCAGGCCCGCCATAATGCGCGAAACGCCCGATATTTTCGTTTAAGAAGCGACGGCGGCGCGTACCAGCTTTGGTCGCCTTCCCAACGCAAGGCAAGGGTCTCAAATTCCTTGTAAATTGTCGGATTTTGCCGCCACGCCCGAACGGCTTTGATATAGCCGACCATTTCATTGTAGTCGGATATGAAGCCGCGGTTGTACCATCGGCGGTACACGCGTTCATCAATGACACCCTCATTGATCGCCACCGCGATCAATTCGTGGATGTTCAGCACCGTTCTGATCGCCTGAGCTTCGCGCGTGTTGCGTTGTTCCTTGGCGCCATAATATTCGGGCTTATGGTTGCCCTCCTGAATCTTGATGAAGATCTCGCGGGCGCGAATGAGATCTTTGTCGGATTCATTTCGGATGATCGTTTGCAGCGTGCTGCTTTTGCGCGCTGATTTGATGCTGGTGACGATCAGCAAGAATGCGGCGATCGCAGAAAGAATTATCGCAGCGTTGGCGAACGCTTGCCCGTACTTAATCCAAAAACCGGCGAAACTCCCCCACCACCCCACAAGTCGTCAGGTCAGCGTCAACCGCCGTGACCTTCCTTCGTCCATGCGGACCGGGGCAAACTGATCAAAGTCATCGGGCACCTCGATTTTACCATTGGGAGCCCAATAAACGGGCTTGCCCAAGCTGATAGTGTTAACTTGCGTCGCGCGAGCCTAACAACCTCTTAAGGTCAGTTGTGTGACGCTTCTCGCAACGGAATATAGCCATTTGGGGGCGGGAATGTAACTCCCTGCGGTTCAACTTAAAGGGGCCGCAATCCTCCTGGTGAAGCGCCACGGATCTCCCAGGAAGTTGTCGCCGACCCCGATTAGCCCCAATTTGAGCCATCCAATCGCCCCCCCGCAATCGCAAAGCCGCGCAGAAAGCTTGCGGCGTCCTGCGCGGCCTTGCCGGCGCGCTGCAGTTTGAGGAGTTCAACCGCGCCATCGCCGCAGGCGACGATCAGGCGGCCGTCCGCCTCAATCACGACGCCGGGGGCGCCGGAGCGCTCTGAAACGCGCGACATCAGCGCCTTGATCCGCTCGCCCTTCGCCTCGAACCAAGCCCCCGGAAACGGCGAAAGGCCGCGAATGTGACAATCGACCGCCCGCGCCGGACGCCGCCAGTCGATTCGCGCCTCGGCAGGCGAGATTTTTTCGGCGTAAGTGACGCCCTCTTTCGATTGCGGCGCCTCGACAAGGCCGCCGCGCGCCAGCGCCGCAAGGAATCGCGGGAGCAATTGCGCGCCGACAAGGGCGAGCCGGTCATGAAGGCTCGCCGCGGTGTCATCGGCGCGAATTTCGACCGACTCGGAAAGAAGGATCGGGCCGGTGTCGAGCCCCTCCTCCATACGCATCACCTGAACGCCGGTGACGGCGTCGCCGGCCATGATCGCGCGCTGGATCGGCGCCGCGCCCCGCCAGCGCGGCAGCAGCGACGCATGCAGATTAAAGCAGCCGAGACGCGTCGCCTCGAGAACTTCTTTCGGCAGGATGACGCCAAAGGCGACGACAATCGCCGCATCGGCATTGAGCGCGGCGAAGGCGGCGCGCGTTTCCGCTTTCTTGAAACCCCGTGGCGTCCGCACCTCGACGTCATATGCGCGCGCGACCGCTTCGACCGGCGACGGCGTCAGCTGACGCCCGCGCCCGGCGGGCTTGGGTTCTCGCGTATAGACAGCGGCGATCTCGTGGCCTGCCGCCAGCAATTCGACGAGGCTGGTCGCCGCGAACGCCGGTGTCCCCATAAACGCGAGTCGCATCGGCGGAATTCTCCAATGCCGGCGTGTCGTTTGCGCAGCACGGCCTGGTTAAAATGAGACTCAGCCGGTCGCGGCGAGGCGCAGCTCTTTTTTCAGCTTCCGGATGATCCGGTCGCGCTTCAGGCGAGAAATCCGGTCGATGAAGAGGACGCCGTTCAAATGGTCCATCTCGTGCTGGATGCAGGTCGCGAAAAGCCCCTCGGCGTCGATTGTCTGCTCCGCGCCCTGATAATCAAGGAAGCGGACGCGGCATCGAACCGGCCGCTCGACCTCTTCATAAAATTCCGGGACGGAGAGGCATCCTTCCTGATAAACGCTTGTTTCCTCGGACGGATCGAGGATTTCCGGGTTGACGTAAAAACGCGGCGCCGGCTCTTCGTCCTCGCCCGCGAGGTCCATGACGATGATCCTCTTGGCGACATTGACCTGGATCGCCGCGAGGCCGATCCCCTCGGCCTCGTACATCGTTTCCAGCATGTCATCCATCAGCGCCCGGACGGCGTCGTCGACAACCGAGACGGGCGCCGAGACTTGCCGCAATCGCGGGTCGGGGGCGGTCAGGATTTCGAGAATGGCCATGGCGGGTGAGGTATGGCGGGCGTTTCGCGCCGTCAAGGCTCGCGGCGGCGCCGCAAGATCGCTCGCCTTTTGGCGGGACTTCCCGTAGGCTAATCGCCGGGTGTTGTTGGGTTTTTGGGGTGTTGCATGCAGGCGTCGCCGCTTCCGGCAGAAGGGGCTGAGCCGACCGCCGCGGTCGAGGCCGCGCCGTTGATTTCCGGACCGACCGAGCTGTTGTGGACGGGCGCCGGCGCGTTCTTTCTGATTTTCGTTCTGGTGTTCACGCTGCTGACGCGCTGGCGCGCCGGGCGGCGCGCGCGCGACATCGCCGCCAATACGGAATTCTTCAAGCCGGCGGGCGAAGGCGCCGAAATCACCTTTGACGATGCGGAGCCGCCCGCATCGGCGCCGGAGAAGACCGAACCAAGTCTTGAAGAGATTTTCGCCGCCGCCGAAAAAGCGCCGAAAAAGAAATCGTTCTTCCTCGGGCGATTTTTCGGAAAGAAGGACGACGGCGAAACGCCAGCGGAGTCGACATCGGAGCCAGCCGCGACGGCGGAGGTGATCGATCTCGGCGCCGAGAGCGACGGCCTTGCTTCCGTGCGCATCGAGCGCGCGCCGCGCAGCGTTTTTGCGACCGGCCGTCACGAGGAGGGCGAGGCCTCCGGCGTCGGCGATTGGGCGTCGATCGAGCGCGCCGAGCAGCGGCGGCGCGAGGAAGAAGCGGAGCGCGCCGCGATCGCGGAGCGCCAGCGACAGGAAGAAGAAGAGGCGCAGTTCCGGCGGCTGCGGGCGGAGGACGACGAGCGCCGCCGGCTCGCCGACGAAGACCGCCGCAGGGCGGAGCGCGAAGCGACAGCGCGCATCGAGGAGTTCGAGCGGTCGCGCGCGGCGTCGCAGCCGGTCCGCCTGGCGGAAACGGAGGGGCGCGCACATACTGACGATCTCGTCCGCACGCTTTCAGAAGTCGAAGAAGCGCTGCATGCGCAGCGCGAAGCGATCCAGGCCGAGACGCGCAATCTCCTTGATTCCTTCGCCCGTCGCTTCAGCGACAGGCTCGACTCGCTCGCCGCGACGGTCGAACAGCGCTCGGCGTTGCGCATCGCCGAGGCGCCGGGCGGCGTCGAGATGGGCGCAGACCTTGCAGGGGTCGCGGACCTCATCGCGCGACGGCTCGACGACCAGCAAAGGGAATTCGGCAAGTCGATCGCCGCTCTTGGGCGCCGCATCGACTCGCTGGCGGCGGCTGAAAGGCAATCGCCAGGCGAGGCCTCGCGTCCGGACCAGGCGGGCGCGCCGCTGGTCCAGCTCGCCGAGATCGTGCGCAATGCGCTGGCGCCGAACGCCTATGAGTTCAACGCCGTTCTGCCGAACAACCGCCGCGCCGACTGCCTGATCAAGCTCGGCCGCCCGCCGGGACCGATCGCGGTCGATGCGCGTTTCCCGCTGGAGGCGTTCCATGCGCTGCGCGTCACGCGCGCGGACGCCGAAACGGAATTCCGGCGAACCGCGCTTCGCCACATCGTCGACGTCGCCGAACGGCTGATCGCGCCGGGCCTCACCGCCGATTCCGCGCTGATGTTCATTCCTTCCGAAAGCATGGTCGCTGATCTTCATGCGCGCTTTCCGGACGTCGTCCAGGACAGTTACCGCGCGCGCGTCTGGATCGTCTCGCCGACGACCTTGATGGCGACTTTGCATACGATATCGGGCGTCATGCGCGACGCCGCCTCGCTCGCGGGCGCGCCGAATGACGCAAAGCGCGCGCTCGCGGAAATCGAACGCCTCACCGAGCGGATCGCCGCGCTTGAAAGCCATGCGCCCCGGGCAAGGCCGGCGATCGCCGGCGCGGCGCAAGGCGAGCCGGCAAACCCATGGCGCACGGAACCTTCCGGCGAAGAGGGCGAACGGCCGCTCAAGCGCTATTTCCAGCCGCCCGCCGACCGCGATGCGGCCCACCCAAGCGGCGATCTATACGCCGATGACCCCAGCGAGGAGCGCGGCGCCGACATCGTCGAGCCGGCCCGAACGACGCGCCCGCCCTTCCCGTTGCGATAGTCTTAGCGGCGGACGAATTCCGCTTCGATTTCGATCCGCGCCAGATCCCCGACGATGCTGTCGAGGCGGTCAAGGCCGAATGATTTGCGGCTGAAGCTCCCCGCGGCGGAAAAACCGACGACATAGCCGCTGCGAAGAAAATCCTGCGCGCCGCCGTTGAACGTCACGTCGAGCGTCACCGGCGCGGTGACGCCGCGCATGGTGAGATCGCCGGTCATGCGGCCGGTCTTTTCGCCGGTCTTCTCGATCGACGTCGATCGAAAGACGGCTTGCGGGAATTGCGCCGCGTCGAACCAGCCATCGCCGGTCAGCGTCTTTGCGAAATCGTCATTGGCGACATCGAGAGAAGCGATGGCGATTTTCGCCTCGACATGGGCGGCGGACGGGTCGTCCGCGTCAAAATCCAGCGTCGCGTCGAATGTTTCAAACCGGCCGACATAGGCTGAATAGCCGAGGTGATCAATCTTGAAGACGAGCGAGGCGTGCGCCTTGTCGAGCGCGTAGGCGCCGGCCTTCAGCGCCGCCGGTTCGCTCGCGACATTCGGCGCGACAAGCGAAGCGCAGCCGGAAAGGGTGAGTGCGGCGATCAGCGCCGCGACGGAATTCCTGATCGTCATGGGCTCAAAATCTCGCCGCCAGATCGCCCTGTTTGTCGCACGATGCGTCCGCAATCGGGACAGTCCGGATCGCGCGGCAATCTAACGGTTCGCGCGGACATGGAAAGGCCGTCAAAGATGAACAATCGTCCGGCGAGACTTTCGCCGAGGCCGAGGATCTCCTTGATCGCCTCAAGCGCCGCCGCCGAACCGATGACCCCGGCGAGCGGGCCAAGCACGCCTTCTTCCGCGCAGTTGATTTCGGCGTCGCGCGGCGGCGCTTCCGGAACGAGGCAGCGATAGCAGGGCAGCGCCGCGCCGGCCGAGGGTTTGAAGAGCGCCAGCTGGCCTTCGAAACGCCCGATCGCCGCCGATATCAGCGGCTTTTGGCGGGCGATGCAGGCGGCGTTGATCGCATAGCGGGCCTCAAAGGAATCGACCCCCTCGATCACCAGATCATAGGCGGCGACGATGTCGCCCGCATTGTCGGCGTTCAGCTTTTCGCCATGCGCGACGGTTCTGACCTGCGGATTCAACGCCCGCACGAAGGCGGCGGCGCGTTCGACCTTGGAAGCGCCGACATCTTCGTCGCGATAAATCGTCTGTCGCTGCAGATTGGAAAGCGCGACGCGGTCATCGTCGACAATGCCGAGAACGCCGACGCCCGCCGCCGCGAGATATTGAATGACCGGACTGCCGAGCCCGCCGGCGCCGACGACGAGAAGGCGCGCGGCGAGAAGTTTTTGCTGCCCCTGCGCGCCGACTTCCTTCAGGAGAATATGGCGCAAATACCGGTCGCGCGCATCGGCGTCGAGCATCACCACCATCCGAAATAGCGGCCCGCCATCGCGATCAGGACCATCACGACGCCGACGACGACGAGCGCCATGCCGAGGCCGCGATTGGCTTCATTCGATTCGC
Source organism: uncultured Alphaproteobacteria bacterium (assembly GCA_902826095.1). Lineage (GTDB taxonomy): Bacteria > Pseudomonadota > Alphaproteobacteria > Caulobacterales > Parvularculaceae > Amphiplicatus. Next base: position 50,086 of record CADEDN010000010.1, read on the forward strand.
GCGCGATGAGGCCGACAAACACGCATAGAAATCCGACGATGATCGACGCGTTCCGGAACTCGATCGCAAGGAGATCGCCAAGGTTCATCGTCCTGTCGAGCCGAAGCCTCCCTCGCCGCGCGCGGTTTCGTCGAGGTCGTCGACTTCTTCAAAGCGCGCCTGAAAGGCCGGCGCGATCACCATTTGCGCGATGCGGTCGCCGCGCCGGACGACGAATTCATCCGTTCCGTGATTGATAAGAATGACCTTGACCTCGCCGCGATAATCGGCGTCGATCGTGCCGGGGGCGTTGACGAGGCCGACGCCGAATTTCGCCGCAAGGCCGGAGCGCGCGCGCATTTGCGCCTCCCACCCTTCGGGGAGCGCCATCGAAAGCCCGGTCGGAACGATCGCCCGTTCGCCGGGCTTTAAGGCGATCGGCGCGTCCGCCGGGACCGCGGCCCTTAGATCGCAGCCGGCGGCGCCCTTCGTTTCATAGACGGGGAGCGCGAGGCCCTCGCCATGAGGGAGGCGGCGAAGGCGGACAGGCGGGGCGCTGCGGCCGGCGTCATCGAACATTTGGAATGCCTTTTGAAATCGCCTGAATCATACGCGGAATCATACAGAGATGGGGCGGAAAATTCACCCGTTAAATCGCGGCGGCGATTTCCGCCTGAATGGCGCGCGCGGCGGCCGCCGGATCCTTCGCTGCGATGATTGGACGTCCGACGACCAGATGATCCGCGCCGGCGCGGATCGCGTCCGCCGGCGTCACCACCCGTTTTTGATCGTCAAGCGCCGCGCCGGCCGGGCGAACGCCCGGCGTCACGATCAGCAGCGCCTCGCCAAAGCGCGCGCGGATCGCCGCGGCCTCGCGCGCCGAGGCGACGACGCCGTCCGCGCCCGCTTTCGCCGCAAATTCCGCGCGGCGAAGGACGAGGTCTTCAAGCCGCATCGAAACGCCGCTTTCGGCAAGGCTCTCCTCGGTCAGGCTCGTCAACACCGTGACGCCGAGAATTTTAAGGCGCCTGTCGCCGCCGCGCCCTTCGGCGGCGCCTTTAAGGACGTCCGGCTCCGCGTGCACGGTCAAAAAGTCGCAACCAAGCCTGACGACGCTGGCGACGCCGCGCTCGACCGTCGCGCCGATGTCGTGGAACTTGAAATCAAGAAAGACCTTCTTGCCGGCGTCGCTGAATTCCCGCGCCAGATCAACGCCGCCGACCGGCATCAGCTGATAGCCGATCTTGTAAAAGGCGCCGGCGTCGCCAATGCGCGTGACCGCACGCCTTGCCTCGTCGACCGTCGGCACGTCGAGGGCGATGATCAGGCGGTCCTTGTCGTTCATTTCGCGCGCGCCTTTGCTGTTCGCGTTGCTGACCGCAATTTCGGTTTCGACGCAAGCCGCTTGACCGGCCGCTTCGCCGCCGGTTTCGTGGCGGGCGGCTCCAGCCGCGTCTTCTCCTTGAACCGGCACAAATCCGCGATGACGCAATTCGGGCAGTCCGGCGCGCGCGCCTTGCAGACATAGCGCCCATGCAGGATCAGCCAGTGATGCGCATGGCGGAGATATTCCTCCGGCACCATCTTCATCAGACCGTCCTCAACGGCGTTCGGGGTCTTCCCGGACGCAAGGCCCGTACGATTGGCGACCCGGAAGACATGGGTGTCGACGGCGAGCGTCGCCTCGCCGAACGCGACGCTCAAGACGACATTCGCGGTCTTGCGCCCGACGCCCGGCAGGGCCTCAAGCGCCGCGCGCGATGACGGCACTTCGCCCTCTTGCTCGTGAACGAGCTTTTTTGAGAGCGCGATGATGTTCTTCGCCTTCGCCCGCCAGAGGCCGATCGTCCTGATATGGGCCCCGAGCCTTTCCTCGCCGAGCGCCGCCATTTTCGCCGGCGTGTCGGCGATTGCGAAAAGCGCCGGCGTCGCCTTGTTAACGCCGGCGTCGGTCGCCTGCGCCGAAAGGACGACGGCGACAAGGAGCGTGAAATTGTTCTTGTAGAAAAGCTCGGTTTCGGGATGGGGCGCGGCAGCCTCAAATCGGCGGAAGATTTCCGCCGCCGCGCAGGCTGACATTTTCGCCATCGCCGCTCCCGAAAAAGCGGGAGACCATGCCGCCGCGCGCGGACCTGCGTCAATTCACCCCCGTCGATTGAGGGCAGGCTGGCGCCGACGACGCGCTTTGTTATCATGGCGCGATGACCCGTTTCTGCGTTTATGAGGATATGCCGCCCGCCGAAAAGGGCCGCGCCGCCGACCTTTCCGCCGAGCCGGCGCCTGTCGGCGCGGCGTTCGACGCCGTCTTGTCGCCGAACCGGTCGCTGCCGAGTTCCGGTTTTCTCGCCGTGATGTCGATTGTCGTCGGCGCTAATTTGCTTTTTGGGGCGTATTTCTACGCGATCGGCGCCTGGCCGGTGATCGGCTTTTGCGGGCTTGACGTGTTGCTCGTCTGGATCGCGTTCAAGCTGTCCTACCGGCAAGGGCGCCTGCATGAGCGCGTGAGGCTTGCGAACGGCGACATGCGCGTCGCGCGCGTGCTTCCCTCAGGCCATGAATCGCGCTGGCGGATCGAACCCTTCTGGGCGCGCATCGTCATCGATAACCCGGAGAGCCATGAGGCGCGCGTGCGCGTCGTCAGCAAAGGCCGCTCGCTCGTCCTTGGGTCATTCCTGTCTCCCGATGAGCGCATGGAATTCGGCAAAGCGCTGCAAACCGCCCTGTGGCGCATTCGCGGCGAGGTCTGACGGATGACCGGGACTCTACTCGCATTGGCGGGCGCCGTCGCCCTCGCGGCGATCCTCTATTGGCGCTGGGCGCGACGGACCGCCGCCGAAATCGACGAGAGCGCGGGGCTTGAATGGGCGCGCCTTCGCGAGGCGCGGCCGGATCTCGTCGCGGGCGTCGACGAGACGCGCTTTCGCGCCATTTTCCATCGCGTGCATTTTCCGCGCTTTCCGAAATACGCGCTCGCCATTCTCGCGGCTTTCGTCATTTCGCTGCCGGCGACGCTCGGTCTGCTCGCCGGCGCCGCCTTTGCTCTCGACACGATCGGCCTTACCGCCAGCGCCGATGCGCTCGCGAAGAGCGTGCCGATCGCCGGCGCGACGAACGCCGTCGCCAAGGATGACGGCGAGACCGTCGCCCTCTATTACGTGCAGGACGTGCTGAAATTTTACTATTATTTCGGCCTCGTCTTCGCCTGGCTCGCCATCGTGTTCGTCGCGATGCGCCGCTATCACAAGCGCCGGCCTGGCTATCTGCAGGACGAACTGCTGCAGGAAAGATCGAAAGGCTGAGGCGAATGGAATATTTGCACGCCATGCTGCGCGTCAGCGACCTCGACCGATCGCTCGACTTCTTTTGCGGCAAGCTCGGGCTCATCGAGATATCGCGCCAGAATCATGAAAAGGGGCGCTTCACGCTAGTCTTCCTCGCCGCCCCCGGCGACGCCGCGACGGCGCGCGAGACCAAGGCGCCGCTGGTCGAACTCACTTATAATTGGGACAGGCAAGACTATTCGGGCGGGCGAAATTTCGGCCATCTCGCTTTTCGCGTCGACGACATTTACGCGCTCTGCGCGAAGCTGATGCATGCGGGAATCGTCATCAATCGCCCGCCGCGCGACGGCCATATGGCGTTCATCCGCTCGCCGGACGGCGTCTCAATTGAACTCCTCCAGAAGGGCGCGGCGCTCGCGCCGGAGGAGCCCTGGGCGTCGATGCCGAACACCGGATCATGGTGACGCCGTGGCGCGCCCTGCGAAAATCGCCTGCAAGCCGCTGACCGATGAACGCTGGGTCGATTTCTGCGCGGTGATGGGCCCCGCCGGCGGCTGCTGGGGATGCTGGTGCCAATATTGGCGCGCGCCGCGCAAGGATTTCACCGGCCCCGCCCGCAAGACCTTCAAAGCGCGCATGCGCGCGATCGTCCGGAAAGGACCGCCGCCCGGCCTTATCGCCTATCGCGGCGGCGAGCCCGTCGGCTGGATCCAGGCGGGACCGCGCGCGGCGACGCCGAACTGGAACGGCGCGCGTCGCCTCAGCGCGCCCATCGACGATGCGGAGGCGGATGACCCGTCGATCTGGGCGGTGAGCTGTTTCGTGGTGCCGAGCGCCCATCGCCAGTCGGGCGTCGCGACCGCGCTGCTTGGCGGCGCCGTCGCCTTTGCGAGGAAAAACCGCGCGCGGTTCCTTGACGCCTGTCCGGTCGAGACGGCGAGAGGCGCCGCCAACCCGGCGTCGATCTATCACGGCGTCGCATCGATGTTTGAAAGGGCGGGATTTGCGGTAATCGCCCGTCGCCGCGACGATCGCCCGCTGATGCGGCTCGATTTGCGATCGTGAACCGCCTATTAACGCGCGCCGCCGCATCGTCCGGCGAACAGTTTGGAAAGACGCATGTCGGCGAAGCCGCTTGTTCTTGAGAATGTCGTCAAGCGCTTCGGCGAGTTTTCCGCCGTCGACGATCTGTCGTTCAGCGTCAACAAGGGCGAAATCTTCGGGTTTCTCGGCCCGAACGGCGCCGGCAAGACGACAACCTTGCGGATGATTCTCGACATCATCGCGCCGACCTCCGGCCGCATCGACATCCTCGGCTCGCTCTCCGCGATCCCGGTCCGCCATCGCATCGGCTACCTTCCCGAGGAGCGCGGCCTCTACCGGAAAATGCGCGCCGCGGACACGATCGCCTATTTCGCCAGCCTGCGGGGCGTTCCCGGCAAGATCGCGCGCGCGCGGGCGGAGGCGTTGCTGAAGCGTTTCGGGCTCGGCGAATTCGCCCGCACTAAGAACGAATCCCTATCGAAAGGCATGGCGCAGAAAGTGCAGCTGCTCGCGACGATCGCGCATGAGCCGGAATTCCTGATCCTTGACGAGCCCTTCACCGGCCTTGATCCGATCAATCAGTCGACCCTTGAAGCGCTGATCGCGGAACTCAAATCGCAAGGCCGCACGATCATCTTTTCGACGCACACGATGCAGCACGCGGAGCGCCTTTGCGACCGCTTCCTCATTCTCGCCAAGGGAAAGAAGCGCTTTGAGGGGACGCTTGAAAAAGCGCGGGCGAGTTTTCCGCCGCGTCTCATCATCCGCACCCGCGACAGCGTCGATCCCATCTCCCGCGCGCCGGGCGTTCTCCGGATCGAGGCGACGCCCGCGCGCGAGGGCGAAGATGCGAGCTATGTCGTCGAACTTGCGCGCGGCGTCGATCCGAATACGGTGCTGCGCGCGGCCTTCGACGCCGGCATGCATCTGTCGCGCTTTGAGCACACCAACGCATCCCTGCACGACATTTTCGTCGCCATCGTCGGCGGCGCGGGGGAAACTTCGCCTGAGCCGTCGCGCGAGGAAGCCGCATGAAAGCGATCCTTCTCATCGCCTGGCGCGAATACAAGCAGTATGTGCTGTCGCGCGGCTTCCTGATCTTTCTGGTCACTTTTCCGCTGATAATCGGCTTCGGCGGCGCGGCGCTCGGCTTGCTTGAATCGTCAAAGCCGCTGCGGAGCTTCGTCGTCTATGACGAAGTCGGCGGTTACGCCGAAGCGATCGATCGCGAGATCGCCGAGCGCGACCAGCGCAACACGATCTCGACATGGGACGCTTACCTCACCGTCGCGATCGACAAATCGAAGATCGCCCCCGAAGACCTGCCGGCGCCCTTCGCGCCAGCCGCGATGACGGCGAGCAGGCGGGTGGCGTTTTTCGCCAATGGCGGCGTCGAGGCGGCGCGCGCTGTGGTCCGGGATTATCTGAAAAGCGGCGCGCCGTTGTTCGCGGCGCCGCGCGGGCAATTCGTCCGGCTTGAGCTTGCCGGCGCCGCCCGCGGCGCGGCTTCGGTCGAAGCGGCGGCGCAGGCGCTGGCGCCCTATCTCCTTGACGCAAAGCCGTTTCCCGGCGCCGACGGCGCGCTGTTCGCCGCCGTCTTGATCCCGAAGGGCTATACGGGCGGCGAGGACGGCGCCGAGGCGCAGTTCTGGAGTAAGAATCTCACCGACCCGGCGCTTGAAATCACCGTCTCGCGCGCGCTGACGACGACGGCGCGGCGCAAATTGTCGGAGACGTTCGGGCTGCGCGGCGGCCAGCTTGACGCGCTCGCCGATGTCGAGGCGCCGTTAAAGCCCTATCGCCCGGACAAGGCCGAAGGCGGCGGCGAACTGCAGGACATCGATCGCCTCAAATCGGCGGTCATCCCGGCGGCGATGACTTATATGCTGCTCGTCGTCGTGTTCGGCGTCGGCAATCTGCTCCTCACCAACACGATCGAGGAGCGATCGAACAAGATCGTCGAGATATTGCTGTCGTCGGTGACCGCCAACGAACTGATGCTCGGCAAGCTCCTTGGCATCGCGGCGGTCGGTCTCACCATGCCGGCGGTCTTCGTCCTTGGCGGCCTTGGACTCGCGCTCGCCGGCGGCGGCGACGAAACGATCCGAAGCCTTGTCGGCGTCCTTTTCGACTCCTGGTTCGTCGTCATCTATCTTTTCTACTTCTTCTGCGCCTACGCGATTTTCGCGATGATCTTCCTTGCGATCGGCGCGGTCTCGAACTCGCTGCAGGACGCGCAATCCTATATGGGCCCGGTGATGCTGCTCGTCTTCGCGCCGTTGCCCTTGATGGTGATGGTCTTCCAAAATCCGAATGGAATCATCGCGTCGATCCTCACCTGGATTCCGATCTACACGCCCTACGCCGTGATGATGCGCGCGGCCGCCGATCCCCCGATCTGGGAGATCGTCGGCGCGACCTGTCTGATGCTCGCCTTCGCCATTGTGCTCGCGCGCGTCATGGGCCGCATCTTCCGCGCGGCGATCCTGCAATCGGCGCCGCCGAAGGCGAAGGATCTGATCGGGCTTGTCCGCTCAGGCGGCTGATCAGCGCCCGGCTTTTTCCGGATCGTAAATGAATTTGCGGTCGCAATAGCCGCATTCGGCCTCGCCGTCGTCGAGCGAATACCAGACCTTTGGATGGCCAAGCGCGCCGCCGTCGCCATTGCAGGCGATGCGCCGCCGGTCGACATAAATGACTTCGGGCGGCGGCGGTGCGGATATCGTCTGGTCTTTCATGAATGCTGAATGCCGGCAGGCGCGCCGCCGCGTCAAGATCTCCGCGACCGTGAACGCGAGTCATTGACCCGCGAGGCGGATTGCGTGCTATGCGTGCGGCGCTTGAGGCTTCCCGATGTCCCCCGCCCGATCCGCGATCTCAGCGCGCGGCCTTCGCAAGGTCTACGCCGCCACCAAGAAAGCGCCCGCCAAGGAGGCGCTGAAGGGTATTGATCTCGACATCCCTGTCGGGTCGATCTTCGGCCTTTTGGGTCCGAACGGCGCCGGCAAGTCGACCTTCATCAACATCCTTGCGGGGCTCGTCACCAAGACAGCGGGGACGGTGACAATCTGGGGCTTCGACATCGACAAAAATCCGCGCCAGTCGCGCGCTTCGATCGGCGTCGTCCCGCAGGAAATCAACATGGACGTCTTCTTCACGCCGAAGGAGGCGCTGGAGATTCAGGCGGGCCTTTACGGCGTGCCCAGACGCGAGCGCCGGACGATGGAAATCCTCACGGTCCTCGGGCTCGAAGACAAGGCGAACGCCTATGTGAGGATGCTTTCGGGCGGCATGAAGCGCCGCCTCCTCGTCGCCAAGGCGATGGTGCACGCGCCGCCGATCCTCATCCTCGACGAGCCGACCGCCGGCGTCGACATCGAACTCAGAAAACAGCTCTGGGATCATGTCCTGAAGCTCCATGCGCAAGGCGTCACCATCGTGCTGACGACGCATTATCTTGAAGAGGCGCAGGAGCTTTGCGACCGCATCGCCATCATCCACCAGGGCGAGGTCGTCGCCTGCGAGCCGACCGAAAAGCTCGTCGCCTCGCTCGATTCAAAGACCCTGCTGGTGACGCCGACCGAGAAACTTTCGACGGCGCCGGCGCTTCATCCTTATGCGGCGGAACTCAAGGGCGACGGTCGGCTCGCCATTCCCTATCAGCCGTCGAAGGGAGAGGTCGCGGCGATCCTCGACCGGCTGCAGGCGGCAGGGATCGCCGTCAAGGATCTGACGACGGTTGAGGCCGACCTTGAGGACGTGTTCCTGGAGCTTACCTATAATCGCGATCGTCAGCGCGCGCTGAGCGGCGTCCAGGCCCGTCCCGCCGGCACGTCATAGGCGGCGTGCTCGCGCAGCGCCTTCGTCACCTCGACCGGATCGCCGTCGAGCGCGCTTGGCGCAATCGCCGGGCCGAACCGGATGACGTATTTTTTGCCCCGCTTGTTCAACAGCTCGTTGAAAAGCGTGATGTCGCGCAGCTCCGTGTTCAGTTTCCAGAACCAGTAATAAAGCCAGGAATTGCGCGCCGTGATGTGAACGGGCACGATCGCGCACGCGTATTTGCGCGCGAAAATCGCGACCGAGGTCAGCCATTCGCGTTCGACGAGCTGTTTGGCCTCGTCCATGAAGGCGAGGCGCCCTGACGGAAACAGCACGACGCAGCGTTCGTCCGTGAACGCCTTTTTGGCCTCGATCAGCGTTTCGCGGCTTCGCTGGCGCGTCCTTTTTTCCATCACCCATTCGACCGGAATGACGACCTCCGAAAGGCGCGGCGCGACTCTGATCGCGTCGCGATTGGCGAAAAAGCAAAGATCGGGGCGCCTTCCCTTCAGCGCGTCATACATCGCGACGCCGTCGGCGATGCCGGTCGGGTGCACTGATGCGATGATGACGCGGCCCGACGCCGGCACATGCTCGAAGCCGCGCTTCTCGACGCTGAGGCGAAGGATCGCGCTCACATGCGCCATCGCCTCGCGGCCCGAGAGCCCTTCGATCGCATCCGCCATGCGGCGGGCGAGCGGTTCTTTCAAAAGCGGATAAAGGATTGCGCGGTAGAGCGGCCAGAAAGGCGATCTGACCATCTTCTTCGCGCGCTCCTCGATCAGCACCTCGACCATGTGCTTGCCGCGCGCCAGCGCTTCGATATCCGCCAGATCTCTCGTCGTCGCCCCGCTCATCGACCATTCCGCGCCGCAGTTTCGACGGCGGACATTGGCGCAAGCCGGGGCGTGCGCACAATGAGGGGCGCTGACCAAAGAAAGGCGCGCCCGGGTCGCTCCGGGCGCGGATCGTCGCCCCGCGCCGCAGGGTCAGGCCTTGAGCTGGAACCAGGCGCCGGCGGCGGCGGGGCCGGAAGGCTGCCGCCCCTCTCCGGCGCCGGGACGGTCCGGCGCGACGCCGACGGCGTGACGCAGCGCTTCAAGGCGGGACCCGAAGCGATAATCGGCGCCGATATGTTTGTCGGCGTCGAGCGCGGCGAGCGTCGCGGCGACTTTTTCATTCAGGCCGGTGATGTAGACCGTGCGGCCGGCGATCTTCGCATCGCTTGCGATCGTTTCAATCGCCATGGCGGCGGAAAGATCGATCGTCGGAACGCGGCTGAAATCAAGGATGATCGAAGCCATGCCGTCCTTCGCCTTTTCGCGCACATGGTGGCCGAGATCGGCGGCGGCGCCGAAGCTCAAGGGGCCGCCGGCGAAGTCGAAGAGCGCGACCTTGCCATTCGCATTGTTGAGCAGGCGGCGTTCTTCGGGATCGTCGACGACGCCGCCCCCGTTGAGGGCGCCGATCTGGATATCCGCGATCTGCTTGACGAAGGCGAGCGCGGCGAGGACGACGCCGACGCCGACCGCCGTGATGAGATCAACGAAGACGGTCAGACCGAGAACTGCCGCCATCAGCGCGAGGTCCCAGCGGGGTCCCTTGTGGGCCCGGCGGAGATAGGCCCAGTCGATGATGTCCCAGCCGACCTTCACGAGGATGCCGGCGAGCACTGCGTGCGGAACCTTGGCGGCGAACGGCGCGAAGGCGAGCACGATCGCGAGCAGAACGAGGGCGTGCGTCATCCCTGAAATGCGCGTCGACGCGCCGGACCGGATGTTGATGACCGTGCGCATCGTCGCCCCCGCGCCGGGGATCGCGCCGAAAAGCCCGGAAATCGCATTGCCGACGCCCTGACCAAAGAGTTCGACGTTCGACTTGTGACGCGTCGCCGTCATGTTGTCGGCGACGAGCGACGTCAAGAGGCTGTCGACCGAGCCGAGAAGCGCAAGGATGACGGCCGCTTCAAGAACGAGCGCAACCGTATCCGCCGAAATCGCCGGCATGATCAAGGATGGAAAGCCGGTCGGTATTTCGCCGAGCAGCGGCGCGCCGGGAAGGGCGAAACTTGCGAGCGTGCCGATGACGAGGGCCGCGAGCGAGCCCGGCACGAATTTGCCCCAGGCTTTTGGCCACACAAATACGGTTGTGAGCGCGATCAGGCCGAGCGCGAGGGCCGGCCAGACGGGATACGCGACGGCGCCGGGAATCGTGGCGAGCGCGGGGATCGTGCCGCTTCCTTCCGGCTCATGGCCGAAGACGCGCGAGATCTGCAGCGCGATGATGATGACGCCGATGCCGCTCATGAAGCCGGAAATCACCGGGTACGGAACAAGTTTGATGTACTGGCCGAGACCCGCCATCCCCATCGCGATCTGGAGGAGGCCGCCGAGAAAGACCGCCGCGAAAACGAGCGCGGGATCTCCCTGAAGCGCGGCGAAGAGGCCGGCGAAAACGACGACCATCGGCCCTGTCGGTCCGGAAACAAGCGTCGGCGTGCCGCCGAGCAGCGCCGCGAAAAAGCCGAGGATGATCGCGCCCCAAAGGCCGGCCATCGGCCCCGCGCCGGACGCCTCGCCGAAAGCGAGGGCCAGCGGAAGCGCGACGACGCCGGTCGTGACGCCGGCGAGCAGATCGCCGCGAAGATTGCTGAAGTCGAACCAGTTCTTGAAAAGCGCGGTCGCGGAATTCCGCGCGGCGTTCGCAGCCGTCATCTGATGCTCCGTTTTCTGAAGTTATTGCGCGGTCGGCCGGTGATGATCGTGAAGGGCGGCGCCGACGGGCTTCTTATAGTGGTCGATGACGGGAATGAACGCGTTCGCCTTTTCGTCGTAGGCGAGAACCTCGCCGGACCGGATGTCATAGACCCAGCCATGAAGCTCGGTCTCGCCGGACGAAAGCTGCACCGCAACGTAAGGATGCGTCTTCAAATGCGCGATCTGGAGAAGCACGTTCTCGCGGATCAGCATGTCGAGCTTTTCCTTTTCTTCAAGCGCGGCGCCGCGCCGTTTCGTCACCAGCGCGGCTGCGCGCGCGTAGCCCAGCCACTCCTTGACGTGCGGGAAGTCGTCAAGGCCTTCCGGATTCATCGCGCCTTTCATCGCGCCGCATTCCGAATGGCCGCAGACGATGATGTGCGGCACTTTCAGCGCGCCGACCGCGAATTCGATCGACGCCGTCATCGCACCAGTATTGTTCGTGTGAGGCGGAACGATGTTGCCGGCGTTGCGGCAGATGAAGAGTTCGCCCGGCTGGGTCTGGGTGAGAAGAGTCGGGTCGATCCTGCTGTCGGAGCAGGTGATGAAGAGCGCCTCGGGCGATTGCCCCTCCGCGAGCTTCTCGAAAAGACCGCGCCGCTCCTCATAGGCCTCTTGCTGGAATTTGACGACGCCGGCGGCGATTTTGTCCATTTTGTCTCTCCACAATCGATTTTGTTCGAACGGCTAGGGCGCTTCCGCGCTCCAGATTTTCTTGGCTGCTTTGATGACTTGCTGCGCCGCGATGTCGCTTTGCGCGCGATGCTCGAGGAACCGCACCCCGTCCAGCAGCCAGTCGGCGAGCGCGCGCTCGAAGAGGCTGTAATGATGATGGCGCCCGTCGCGACGCTCTTCGACGAGGCGATGCGCCTTGAGGAGGGCGAGGTGCTGCGAGATGCGCGTCGCCGGAATGCCGAGGCGTTCGGAAAGGGCTGTAACGTCAAGCGCGCCGGTTCTCAGTTCTTCGATGATCCGCACCCGATCCGGGTGCGCGATGACCTTTAGCAAGGCTGATAGTTCGCGGGCGAGGATGGCGCGGCTCGGCATGGCCTTGATTCTTTCATCTTCACAGATACGCACCTGCATGACTGCGAAATATTGCACATATAGGCGGCGGGTTTCCCGGTTCAAGGGCCGCGACCCTGACAAATTTATCATTCCGCATCTCAAACGGTAATGAGCGAGGATAACACAAGCGGCGCTCAGCCGCGCTCACGTCGCCTCGATTTGCATCTTCGCGAGATCGCCGCAGCCCGCCCTCGCCATCGCGAGAAGCGCCATGAACTGTTCGTCCGAGAAGGGCGCGCCTTCGGCGGTTCCCTGCACTTCGACGAGACCGCCCTTGCCGGTGATGACGAAATTGGCGTCGACGCCGGCCGTCGAATCTTCGGCGTAATCGAGATCGAGCGCCGGCGCGCCGTTGACGATGCCGGCCGAAATCGCCGCGACCGTGTCGATGACCGGATCGGTCTTGATGATGCCGTCGGCGGTCGCCCATTTCGCGCATTGTTTGAGCGCGACCCAGGCGCCAGTGATCGCGGCGGTGCGCGTGCCGCCGTCCGCCTGCAGAACATCGCAGTCGATGAGGATCTGTCGTTCGCCCAAGGCCTTGAGATCGACAACAGCGCGCAGCGCCCGGCCGATGAGGCGCTGGATTTCCTGCGTCCTGCCCGATTGGCCGCCCTTCGCCTCGCGTTTCATGCGCTCATTCGTCGAGCGCGGCAGCATGCCGTATTCGGCTGTGACCCAGCCGCGCCCCTGGCCGCGAAGCCATGGCGGGGTCATCTCATCCCAAGTCGCCGTCACCAGAACATGGGTGTCGCCGAACTTGACGAGGCAGGAGCCTTCGGCGTGTTTGGCGACGCCCGCTTCGAGGCTGACGACGCGCATCTCATTGAAACTGCGGCCTGACGGGCGCATCAAACAAACCTCGCGGGAACGATCGGCGAGCCCTAGACCGCGCGGGCCATGATGTCGAGGCCGCCGGGCGATAACGCAGAATTCATCGCCGAACGCCTTCTCGCCGATGATCGGCGCGAATAGGAAGATCGTCAACGGTCACAAGGGGACGGCAATGATTCTTCAGAAAATCCTGCTCGCCGCGACAGCGCTCGCAGCACTCGGCGCCTGCGCCAACGCGCCCGCCGATGAGCCGTCGGCGATCGCTCCCGCCGCCGGCGACGCCGCCCTCGACAGCGCCGTCGGCGGGGCGTGGCGAACGGTCGACCTTGTTTTGCGCGATCAATGGCGCAAGCCTGAAGAAGCGCTCGGCTTCTGGGGATTGAAGCCCGGCATGATAATCCTCGAATTGCAGCCGGGCGGCGGCTACTGGACGGAAATTCTCGCGGCCTACGCGATGCAGACGGGCGGGCGCTACATCGCGACCGCCGCCGACCTCGGCAATCCTGACCTGTCGCCGGCCGCGCGCGAAAACCGTACGAAATTTGAACAGCGCTTTTCCGACAAGACGATTTACGGCGATGTGCAATACGTCAATTTCGGCCCGAAATCGCAGGGGCTCGGCGAAGACGCGTCGGTCGACTTCATTCTCAACGGCCGCAACATTCACAACTGGATGGGCCAGGGAACGCTCGACAAGGTGCTCGCCGAGAGTTTCGCCGTGCTGAAGCCAGGCGGCGTTCTGGCGATCGAAGAACATCGCAACGCCGAAGGAACCGCCCAAGATCCCAAGGCGGCGACCGGCTACGTCGCCGAGGCCTATGTGATTGAGGCGGCGGCGCGCGCGGGGTTCAAGCTTGAGGCGCGCTCCGACATCTACGCCAATCCCGCCGACGATCGCGATCATCCCTTCGGCGTGTGGACCTTGCCGCCGAATTTGCGCACGTCGCCGAACGGGGAGCCGGCCAACCCCGCCTTCGACAGCGCGCCCTATAAGGCGATCGGCGAAAGCGACCGCATGGCGCTGAAATTCGTCAAGCCGCTATAAACGGTCATTTGATCCGCATTCGGATTGACGCCTGAAACGACGCCGGCGCGCCGTTCATGGGGCCCGCGGATCTGATGCGGATCGCCTGGGCGCCTGGATCATCAATGGCGGTCGGCGACAACGTCCCGGCGGCGTTTTCGATCCGCGCCGCGCAGCCGCTTGGCGCTTGCTTTCGCGAACAGCTGGGTTAACCTTTCATCGACGGTTTGCGATGGGGCGAGCGGCCCGATGACGCCGGTTAGAGCGCTGATTGCGGGGCTTCTGGCCGCGGTGATTTTCGCCGCGGGGCTTTTCATTGCCGCCAACGCCGCCGAAGCAAGGCCGCATGATCTCGTCCCGCTCCTGTCCATCGGGCGAACGCCGTTTTCCGTATGGTGCTTCCTCGCCGCCTGGGGCGCTGTCGGCTTCGGCGTTCTTGGCGTGCTGTCGGCTTTCCTCGCCTTTGTCGCGCCGGAAGAGGAAGAAGACCCGCGGTTCCGCCGCCGCGGTTTTCCCAAGGCGCTGCCGCCGTTTCTGATCGCGCTCGCCTTGGGGCTTGCTTATCTCGCCCTCGCGTGCGGGCCAAAGAGCGGCGACGAGCCGCCGATCGCGGTTCCCGTTCCGCCAGCGCCTGATCTCGGGCCGCCGTCGCCGACGAAGCTCTCGGGCGAGGAAGACCCTCTGCCCGAGCCGCCGCCTCAAATTGAACCCGTCGGGGTCGCCGCGGCGTCATTTCAGTGGCGCTATATGGACCCGCGCGTCAGCGACGGCCGCGCTTTCTGGACCGGCGGCAGCGAGCCTTTCGCCGACGGCGCTGAGACGCGTGCGCTCTTGTGCGGCAAGGACTGGATCGCCGTCACCGGGTCGGCCTCGCAAGAGGGGCCGGCCGAACGCAATGCGGCGCGCGCGCGGCGGCGCACGGAACGCGCGATGAAGAACGCCGCCTCATACATCTATAACCGTGATGATTGCGGCGGCGCGCATGTCTTCGGCGTTGATCTCGGCCAGCATGTCCCGACCGGCGTCTCCCTTGATGATGCCGGCGCGGCGACCGCCTATCAGCGGCAGGTGCTCGTCGCCTCACGCGCGCGCGGCGGCGCGTCGATGAGCGTTGACGCGGCCGAAGCCGACCTTCGCGCCTTCCTTTCGGATCCGGCCGGACGCGCCGCATTGCTTGCGGGGCGGGAGTTCGCCGCCGAGCCCGACATCATCAGACCCTGACGCAAGATTGGCGAAGGCGCTCGACTGCGCCTATCTAGAGCGCCATGAGCGTTCTCAACGACATCGACGCAAGGGCCCGCGAGATCTTCAAGCAGATTGTCGAGGCCTATCTCGACTCGGGCGAGCCGGTGGGGTCGCGCACGCTGAGCCACGACCGGCGGCTTGCGGTCTCCGCCGCGACGATCCGCAATGTCATGGCGGACCTCACCGATATGGGCCTGCTTCACGCGCCGCATGTTTCGGCGGGCCGTCTGCCGACCGAACTCGGCCTTCGCCTCTTCGTCGACAGCCTTTTGCAGCTTGGCGACATATCCGACGATGAACGCCGCGCGCTCGACGGCGCGGGCGCGGAAGAAGGCGCCGGCACGGTGCTTGAGCAGGCCGCCGCGAAATTGTCGGGGCTCACCCGCACGGCGAGCCTTGTCGTCGCGCCGAAACTCGAAGCGCCGCTGCGGCAGATCGAGTTTGTCGCGACCGGCCCCGGCCAGGCGCTTGCGGTTCTCGTCTTCGAAGACGGCCGCGTCGAGAACCGCGTGATGAAAACGCCGCCCGATCTCGGGCCCTCGGGCCTCGTCGCCGCCGGCAATTATCTGTCGACCCGCCTGCGCGGGCGCACGATCGGCGAGACGCGCGACGCGATCGTCAGGGAAATCGAATCCAACAAGGCGATGCTCGATACGTTGACAGCGCGGCTCGTCGCTGACGGGATCGCCGATTTCGCAAGCACGGAGCGCACCTCCCTGATCGTCCGCGGGCGCGGACATCTGCTTGAAGAAGCCGCCGTCGAAGACCTCGAACGGGTCCGGATGCTGTTTGACGATCTCGAAAAGAAGCGCGACGTCATCGACGTCCTCAACGCCGCCAAGGACGCGGAAGGCGTCAAGATCTTCATCGGCTCGGAAAACCGGCTGTTCTCGCTTTCAGGCTCCGCCGTGGTCGCCGCCCCCTATCGCGACGCGCAGGCCAATATTGTCGGCGTTCTCGGCGTCATCGGGCCGACCCGGCTCAACTACGCGCGGATCATCCCGATCGTCGAATATGCCGCGGAAGTCGTCTCGCGCCGGCTAAAATAGGACGGCCCGCCGGTCGCGGCTCGGGCGCGGTTGAAATGGCGGCGCCTCGCGGCTACATGGCGGGCGATGAGCGACACCTATCCTGAAAACGACGGCCAGCCCGAAACGCCAGCGCAAAAGCCGGCGGCGACGCCAGGCGAGGAACCGGCGCTCGACCTCGGCCGCGAGGCCGCCCTTGAAGCGCAAATCACCGACCTTAACGACCGCGTGCTGCGGCTCGCGGCGGAGCTTGAAAACACCCGCCGGCGCGGCGAGCGCGAAAAGCTCGAAGCAAGCCGCTACGCGATCGCCGGCTTCGCGCGCGACATTCTCGCCGTATCCGACAATTTCGAGCGCGCGATGGCGAACGCCCCGGCGGACGGCGCCGCGGCGAGCAGCGAAACCGTCACCGCCCTCATCGCCGGCGTTCGCATGACCGAGCGCGCGCTCACCGCGGCGCTTGAGCGTCACGGCGTCAGGAAAATCGATCCCAAGGGCGAGAGGTTCGACCCCAACCTTCATCAGGCGGTCGCCCAGGCGCCGGCCGCTGGCGTGCCATCCGGCTTCGTGTCCGAAACCGCGCAACCCGGTTATGTCATCGGCGAGCGCGTCTTGCGCGCGGCCATGGTGATCGTCTCGACCGGCGAGCCGCACCCGGCGCCAACGCCGAACGGCTCGCACATCGACACCAGCGTCTAGGAGACTTGCAGAGGTCTCGCGCTTGCAAGAACCGCCCGGCGCGCCGGATAAGGACGCGCCGCCAATCCCGCCGACGTCCGGCATGCAAGCCGACCCCCGATTGAACGCCCCGACATTCGCCGAGCTCTTCACCCCGAAGCTCGTCACGGTCTTGCGCGAGGGCTATGGCGCAAAGGAACTCCGCGCCGACGCATTCGCCGGCGCGACCGTCGCGATTGTCGCCCTGCCGCTGTCGATGGCGATCGCCATCGCTTCGGGCGTCGGGCCGGAGCGCGGGCTGTACGCGGCGATTGTCGGCGGATTTTTTGTGTCATTGCTCGGCGGCAGCCGCTTTCAGGTCGGCGGTCCCGCCGGCGCGTTCATCGTCCTTGTCTCGGCGAGCGTCGCGCGGCATGGCGTCGACGGGCTTATACTCGCGACTTTTCTTTCCGGCCTGATGCTGGCGACGGCGGGGTATTTGCGCCTTGGCTCTTATGTCCAGCTGATCCCGTTTCCGGTGACGGTCGGCTTCACCGCCGGCATCGCCGTCATCATCTTTTCGAGCCAGATCAAGGACCTTCTAGGGCTCGCCATAGCGGGCGAGGCGCACGGGGCGATCCTCGCCAGTCTCAGGGCCGATGTCGCCGCGATCGACACCATCAATCCGCACGCCGTCGGCGTCGCCGCCCTGACGATCGCGACGATTGTCGCCTTGCGAAAATGGCGGCCGTCCTTTCCGGGAATTCTTGTCGCGGTCGTCTTCGCTGCAATCGCAACGGCGCTGTTCGACCTTCCCGTCGAGACGATCGGCGACCGCTTCGGCGTCATTCCTTCGGGGATCGGGGCGCCGGCGATCCCTGATTTCTCCTTGCGGAAAATCGCGGCGGTGTTTCCGGACGCTTTCGCTTTCTTCCTGCTCGGCGCAATTGAGTCGTTGCTGTCAGCGACCGTCGCCGACGGGATGACGGGACGGCGCCACCGCGCCAATTGCGAGCTTGCGGCGCAGGGCGCCGCCAATGTCGCGACGGCTTTGTTCGGCGGCATGGTCGTCACCGGCACGATCGCGCGCACGGCGACGAATGTCCGCGCCGGCGCGCATGGGCCGGTCGCCGGCATGATGCATTCGGCGTTTCTGCTCGCTTTCATGGCGGTCGCCGCGCCGCTCTTGAGCTATGCGCCGCTCGCCGCGCTCGCCGGCGTTCTCGCGATCGTCGCCTGGAACATGGTCGAAAGGGAATCCTTCTTCGCCCTGCTGCGCGGCTCCAGAGGCGACGCCGCCGCGCTGCTGGCGACGTTTTTCCTCACCATATTCAGAAGCCTCACCGAAGCGATCGCCGCGGGCGTCGCGATCGGCGCCGTCGCTTTCATTCATCGCATGGCGAGCGCGGCGCAGGTGACGTCGGAAGCGCCGCTGATCCGCCGCGATGAAGCCGACGCGCCGCCTGGCGAGCGGTCGGCCTATGTCCCGGCGACGAGCGCCGGCGCCGGCACGAATGTCGCGATCTACCGAATTTCCGGCGCGGTCTTTTTCGGATCGGCGGCGAGCCTTGGCCTCGCCCTCGACCGCATTCTCGCCGGCGAGAAGACATTCATCCTCGATTTCGAGAAGGCCGCCTTTGTCGATTCTTCAGGCGCGCAGGCGATCCGGAGTTTCGTCGAAAAGGCGCGCCGGCAGCATGTCGAGGTGATCATCTCGGCCGCATCAGCGCCGATCCGCGCCGAACTTGATCGCGCGGGCGTCGCGCCGCCGCGCGTCAGCCTCGCCGCATCGATCGCCGAAGCAATCGTCTGAAGCGGCTATTTTGTCAGCGCGCCGGTCGCGAGGTCGACGCCCGCCGCCTCAAGCGCGCGCCGCAGCGGATCGAGCCTTTCGCCGTAGAGATTGGCGCGATCACCCTTGAGGCTGACCTCGCTCCGCACTTGCACGGCGCTGATCGTCGGCGCGATGGCGCGGGCCTTCTGGAAGTCGGCGCACCCTTCCTCCCACTCAAGGCCGCAGCGCGCGATCAGCTTCTTCGCCTCGACGCCGAAGCCGGTCGCGAATTCCTCATACTGAACGGTGTGGAAGCGTCCCGGCAGGATGCGCTCGAAATGGTCGACGAGTTTGGCGTAGAGCCCGTAGCGTTTCGCGATGTCGTCGAAACTTGTCGTCCAAGCCCAGAATTTCATCATGTCCTGGCGCCAGATCGCCAGACCGTTCTCGACCGGATTGCGGCGGACATTGATGATGACCGCCTTTGGAAAAACCTGCGCGATGAAACCGGCCGCCTCGATATTGAGGAGATTCTTGTCGGTGAAGCGGGGGCTCAGGAATTTCGCGGAAACGCCGCTCCTATAACGCTTCGCGAAAATTTCGCGTTCAGCGGACAACAGCGTCGCCTCGCCAAGGCGGTAATTCTGCCTCAGCCAGCTATTGAATATGTTCGGCATCATCGCCATTTCGCCGCCGGCGTCGACCATCGAATGGGCGGCGATGACGCTTTCGACAAGCGTCGAACCGCAGCGCGGCAAGCCGACGATGAAAATCGGCTGCGATCCTTCGTCGCCAGCCTCCTCGCCCGGGGGCCCCTCGCCGCGAAACACATTGATGATGACATCGGTCCATGCGGCGTGGCCCTGATAGTCATAATTGAGCTGTTCGACGCGGCTTCGCTCCTGCGCGAGCGTATTCGCTTTTTCGTATTCCGCGAAAGCGGCGTCGATGTCGCCGCGCGCGTCGCGATTATGGGCGACGACGAAAGCGGCCGTGGCGCGCGACCCGGGCGCGACGTCGGCGCGTTCAGACCAGGCTCTGGCGTTCGCTTCCTCCTCGTCCGACAGCCAGCCGTTCCTGAGGAGGCTCAATTGAGGATAGGCGCCGATCAACGTCGGATCGGCTTCGATGCAGCGCCGGCAATAGGCCTCGGCTTCCTCATTGCGGCCCTGATAGGTGAGCAGCAGCGCTCTTGTCGAAAGAACGCGCGCATTATGCGGCTCCAGCGCTTCCGCCTCGCGGAGGGCGGCGTCCGCTCTTTCGAAATTGAGCGCATTGATGGCGACCGTCGCGAGCTGGCTGAGGCTCTCCGCAGCGGGCGTTTCAATCGTCAGTGTACGCTCAATCGCCGTCAGCGCGTCGTCAAATCGTCCGGCCTCATAGAAGGAGGTCGCGAGATCCCGCCAGCCTTGCGGGTCTTCCGGCGCGATCTTGATCAGCCTGCCGGCGAGCGCTTCGAGCGCCGCGAAATCGCGGCGCGTCCGCGCGATTTCGAGACGCAGCTTGATTGCGTCGATATCATTGGGGCGGATTTTTTCCATGTGATCCAACACGTAATAGGCGCCGCCGTAATTTTCCTGCGCCGCGAGCGCGCGCGCGAGGATCAAGCCGGTCGCATGATCATTCGGATCGATCTGCAGCGCGCGGTCGAACGCCTCGGCGGCGGCTTTGAGATCTTGCCGCTCGACATGGAGACGGCCAAGACTGACGAACGCCGGCGCGAAATCGGGGTGCTGCGTCGTCGTCCGCGTCAATTCTTCAACGGCAAGGTCTGTCTCGCCGGCCTTCGCATAAAGCTCCGCGAGATTGATGCGGTAGCCCGGGCGCCTCGGCTGTTTTTCGATCGCCCGCTTCAGCGGCGCTTCAGCTTCCGAGGTCCGGCCGACATCGAGCAGGGCGCGGCCATAGGCGCTGAGCGTATCGGGATCGTCCGGGGTTTCCTTGAGCGCCCGCTCATAGATCGGGATGGCGCGCGTCGGCGAGCCCTGGCGGTGGATTTCGAGGGCTTCCTTGAGGGTGGCGGAAAGGGATGTTTGCGACATGAGAACGGAACGCCTTCAAGGGGTTGGATCCGGCGCGGGCTTTCGCGGCCGAGGTTCTGAAAGGCGAGCTTATAGGCGCGCATTTTGAAAACGCCACGCAAAAACCGGGTCGCAAGCGAGGGCGGTTCCGGCAGGCGCCGGCGGCCGATGTTATCAGCTTGCATTGATCAGGATCGATGGTGCCATCCCGGACGGCGCGAGGCGCCGATCCGGGACCCCATGCGTTCGCCGCTGGAGGTCCCGGATAATCGCCTTCGGCGATTTCCGGGATGACAGGAGATGAGTCTCATCAGCGCAAATTGGCAAAAGTCGGGATCGGGCCCTTGACGTCAATTCGATCCTTCTATATTTATCAAACTATGGAAACGAATGAAGCCCGCGCCGCTTTCGCCGCCCTGTCGCAGGAAAACCGCCTCGACGCGCTGCGGATGCTCGTGAAGGCCGGCCCGACCGGGATCGCCGCCGGCGATCTTGGCGAGCGGATCGGGGTCGCCGCGCCGACAATGTCCTTTCACCTCAAGGAATTGTCGAATGCCGGCCTGATCTCGTCGCGCAAGGAAGGCCGACATGTTTTCTACGCCGCCAATTACGGCGGCATCCGCGGCCTTGTCGATTTCCTGATGGCTGATTGCTGCCAGGGCGACCCGCGGCTCTGCGGCCCTTACATCATCAAGGAGACCAGCCATGAACCGTTTGCATGTGCATCTAAGAGTTAAGGACCTCGACAAGTCGATCGCCTTCTATTCGGCGCTTTTCGCCAAAGAGCCCGACAAGCGCGAGCAGGATTACGCGAAATGGATGCTCGAGGATCCGCGCGCCAATATCGCGATTTCGGCGCGCGGCGCGGCGCCCGGGATCGATCATGTCGGCCTTGAGGTCGACTCCGGCGATGAACTCGACATCATCGCGGCGCGGCTCAAAGACGCCGGCGTCGGAACGCTTGAGGAGCCGGACGCGACCTGCTGCTATGCGCGGAGCGACAAATACTGGGCGCTCTCGCCGGACGGCGCGAAATGGGAACTCTATCACACCTTCGCCGACTCAAAGACCTTCGGCGCGGCGCCGGCGCGCGACGCCATGGAGAAGGCGGCGGCGTCCGCCTGCTGCGGCGGATGAAATCCATCCTCTTCCTGTGCACGGGCAATTCGGCGCGCTCGATCATGGCCGAGGCCTATATGAACCGGAAAGGCGCGCCCGAATGGCGCGCCTTTTCCGCCGGCTCGCGTCCGACGGGAACGCCGAACCCCTTCGCGCTCGCGACATTGTCCGCTCACGGAATAGAGCCCGAAGCGCCGCGCTCGAAAAGCTGGGACGAGTTCGCGGCGCCGGGCGCGCCTTTCATGGACGTCGTCGTCACCGTCTGCGACAACGCGGCGGGCGAAGTTTGCCCGCTCTGGCCGGCGAAAGCCGGCGCGGCGCCGCGCAAGCTGCATTGGTCGTTTCCCGATCCCGCCGCGGCGGCGGGAAGCGACGCCGACAAACACGCGGCGTTTGAGGCGGTCTTCGCCGACATCCGCGCGATGATCGATCAATTCCTCGCCGCGGAGCGCTAAAGCCCCATGATTCGCAAAATCGCCGCGGAGGCGCTTGGTACGGCGCTCCTTCTCGCCATCGTCGTCGGATCGGGGATCATGGGCGAGCGCCTCGCCGGCGGCAATGAGGCGATCGCGCTCCTCGGCAACACGCTGGCGACGGCGGCGGGACTGATCGTCCTGATCCTGATTTTCGCGCCCGTCTCCGGCGCGCATTTCAATCCGGCCGTGACGGGCATTTTCCTTCTGCGTAAAGAAATCGCGCCTCGCCCCGCCGCCCTCTACATGCTCGCGCAGATCATTGGCGGCGCGCTCGGCGTCTTTCTCGCGCACGCGATGTTCGACGCCGACATCCTCCAGACGAGCGCGAAGGCGCGCGCAGGCGCAGGCCAAGCGATCGGCGAGGCGACGGCGACCTTCATGCTTCTCCTGACGATCCTCGCCTGCCGCCGCGCGCGCCCGGACGCCCTTCCTTTCGCCGTCGGCCTCGTCATCGCGGCGGGATATTGGTTCACATCGTCAACATCCTTCGCCAATCCGGCGGTGACGATCGCCCGCACGATGACCGACAGTTTCGCCGGCATCCGCCCCGCCGACGCGCCGATGTTCATCACCGCGCAAGCGGCCGGCGCGGCGCTGGCGCTTGGCGTCTTTCGCCTGCTGTTTGCGCCAACGGGCGCCGACGGTGCGGGCCGGCCGCCGCAAGCCGCGTCAGGTTGACGACCGCGTTCGCCGCGCCTGCATGGACAATCGGGTAATGAGTAAGGCGTCGGCGTAAAGCTGACGGACACCAAGGCGCAAAGGCGTCCGCCGCGCGGGGCGCGCGTCCGGCGCCGGATGATCCGCCTTTGCCGGACAATCCGCGCGCCGGCGCTGCGCGCTCGATGCGACCCGGGCGCGGCTTCGCGATCGCCGCGCGCGCGTTTCGCGGGGCGTTCCTTGCTGCGAAACGGCGGCGATCCGAGCCATCCTTTTCGCCTCGCGCCGCCAGCATGTCGCCGGACAAACGCGGCCTGTTCACTTGTCAAAGAGCCGGACAGGGCTCATCGCCCCGCCCATCATAGCAACATTGGAATTGGCGATTTCCCTCGCGCGTTCAAGCGGCGATTTGCGTGAATTTTCGGGCGCGTTTTCGCGCGGCGCGGGCATTCGTCCGTTCACGCATTAACCATTGGGCCCGCCGGCGCCATTCGCCGACCGACCGGTCAGCCAATCTACGGCGCCCCGAAGGAAAGCGCGGCGACAGGAGCGCTGCAGAGCGGGCTTCCGCCCGCCGGCTCTTCCGACTTCTTCGGCCGGCCCATCGCCGAGCATGACGGCGCGACCGGCGCCGTCATGCGCGAATATGTCTGGCTTGGGCTCATGCCGGTCGCGTTCATAGATCATTCGTCAGGCTCGGCGGTCACCTACTACATGCATGTCGATCAGGTGGTGAACCCGCAGAAACTGACCGACGGCTCGGGCCTCGTCGTCTGGGACCGCGTTGCCGACCCGTTCGGGGTCGAGATCGCGGCGACCGGATCGTTAACGCAGCGCTTGCGATTCCCCGGCCAATACGCCGACGATGAAACGGATTTGTTTCAAAACTGGAACCGCGATTACGACCCTTCGTTGGGCAGATATGTCCAGTCTGACCCGATCGGGTTGCTTGGCGGGATTAATACGTATGCGTATGTTGAAGGGAATCCGTTAAAGTTCGTCGACCCGAAGGGGTTGCAGCAGAACAAGCGGTTCCGCGATTGCGACAAAGCTGAGATCGATGCATGCTACGAGCAATGCACGCCGAGAGGAATTGAGAGTTGCAAAGTGCCCCAGACTTTTAGGATTACCAGGATTAAGGAAGAACTGGTCGTTCGCGAATGGGTTGATGGGCCGATGAGCTGCTCTTGCAATGATCCGGATGACAATATTTGCAGAAAAAGTCCCGCCGTTTGTTTAGCTGTCGTTTCTGGTGTTTGCATATTGCTCGCCACACCGATTCCGGATGACGTTCTAATTCCGCCGCTAATCGGCGCCGCAGGTTTGGCCGGAGCCGCGGGATCCCAATAAGACTAGGAGTTGAAATGCGATTTGAATCCCGCGAGCTCAATCTTTACGCAGAGCCGATTAAGGCGTCGCAATTGGAAAGAGGCGCAGTGTATTTTCTCGTCAGTTTCGTAGACGAGAAACTGCATATTCCAGTCGTTGAGACACTCGTGTTTGGAGGGATTGAGGAACATGCAGTTCAGGCTCCCAAGTTTGTTTTTCACAGCGTTAGCTCGAACCTGGGCGGAGAGCCGACCAGTTCAGACGCAAGGAAAAAATTCGCGGAATCAGCGATCTTAAAATGCGAGGAGCGTGAACTTGCGGGTATTTACGATTTTGAACACGCTCTCGATGTTTTATTACGATGCTCCCTAAGAAGGAGAAATCTAGCCTAAGCCGCTCATCCAGTCTGTACAAGAACGCGCCGGGGGCGCGCGCACGATGACCTACGCCGCCTCGGGACAGCTCACCGGCGACACGAAGAACGGGTCGAGCTTCGTCAATGTCCATGACGATTCGGGGCGCCTCATCGAGGCGCGCAACGGGACGGCGCCGGTCGCGACCTATGCCTATGACGCCTTCGAGCAGCGCGTCGTCAAGACGACGACGGCGGCGGCGCCCGGCGGGGCGTCAAGCGCGCACTTCATCCACGACCAGTTCGGCCGCCTCGTCGCCGAGCACAATGGTTCGACCGGCGCCGTCATGCGCGAATATCTCTGGCTTGGGCTGACGCCCGTCGCCTTCGTCGATCATTCATCCGGCTCGGCAGTCACGTATTTCGTGCATGTCGACCAGGTGATGAACCCGCAGAAACTGACCGACGCCTCGGGCACGGTCGTCTGGGACCGCGTTCAGGACCCCTTCGGGGTCGAGGTTTCGGCGACGGGATCGTTGACCCAGAAACTCCGTTTCCCGGGGCAATACGCCGACAATGAAACGGATTTGTTTCAAAACTGGAACCGCGATTACGACCCTTCCTTAGGCAGATACGTCCAGTCTGATCCGATCGGGTTGCTCGGCGGGATCAACACATATGCTTATGTGGAAGGGAATCCTGTCAATTGGACCGATCCCACTGGCGAGTTTGTGCCGCAGCTTGCAGGCGCGGCGATCGGAGTCGGACTTGAATACCTCACCAACCCCTGCGCGACTGCGTCCGATCTGATCCTAGCCGGCGCAGTCGGCGCAGTCGGCGGCGGTATAGGCAAAGCGGTGTTATTGCGACATGGGCCACGCTCATTGACACGCGAGACCGGAAAGGAGTGGTCGCACGCACTCGCCGAAAAATGGGTCAACAAGCATACTAGCGGCGCTTTGCGGCGAGCCCTCAACCGCCGCGGCGGGCTGAACGGTAGCTGGGTGTCGCCAGCCCGGCACTACCGGCATGATCCAAGACGGTGGCCGATAGGGTGGGATCAATTTGGCGAAAGGCTGACCAAGCCCCTTCTGATCGCAGACCGGATACCGGATTGGCTGAAAGGCTCAGCCGCTAGCGGCGCTGTCGGCGCATTCATTGCGGGTGCGGGGCGCGATTGCGGTTGTGACGGCGGCAACGACGATTCTGGCGAAAGTGAATGACCGGCATTTTGACTGAAATTAACAGGTATCTGCATTTCTTGTGCGGCAGCGGCTCGTGGCGATTGTTGCCCCATGAAGAGGCAATCTTGGACGCTTGCATCGCGCATTTGCCGAAAGAGGTGGCGGAATTGGCGCGTGGCCAAATGAGCCAGAAATTCTTCATGGAACGGATGACCGACGGACGGATCAATGTTATTCGGCCCTACGGAAATATGAGCGCCGATATTATCAGACTGAGCGGATTTGATGACCGGCTTTACAAGGTAAGGATCAAGGTCGACGCAAAAACGATGACGGCACATGTCACCTTTAATAAAGGCCGTGTGTTCAGTATAGAGACAAAAAAGCCGACAAAATATTTCAAGGGAAAACGTCTTCAGGTGCTTGGAGTCGCTGAAGGGCGTTCGAGCGAGACCTATACACATGTAATCGATCGCAGCGAACACGGCGAGAAACCTGATTTTAGCGAGTAAAGAGTCGGCGCGGTCTCATCGATCCGCATGCGCGCGAATTCCGGGGCGCCGCTTGTCGATGTGTTCACCGGCGTGACGCATCTGCCGATGTCGGAGTCGGGGAGCGCGGGCCTCGGCGGCGCGTTCGGCCTGTGGTCCGTCAAGGCTGGAACGTTCGGCAACGGCCTTCAATTCAACGCGGCCTATGACGGCGACGGGCGGCTCGCCTCGCTCGGCGCGGCGCCGGGTTCGGGCGCGGCGGCGCAGGCGCTATCGTTCACCTATGACCCCGCCGGCAACATCGCCTCGATCGGCGACGGCGTGACGCCGGCGCGGTCGCAGACCTTCACTTATGATTCGCTGAACCGGCTGACCCATGCGGTCGGCGTTTACGGCGCGATCGACTGGTCTTACGACCTTGTCGGCAACCGCACGCAGAAGCTCTGGGACAACGGCGCGTCGACTTATGGCGAGACCTATTCCTACCCGGCGACCTCCAACCGGCTGTCGCAGGTGACGGGCGGCGGCGGCTCGATGACGCGGATCATGGCCTATGCGGCGTCCGGCCAACTCGTCAGCGACGAGAAGAACGGGACGACCTATGTCAATGTCCATGACGATTCCGGGCGCCTCATCGAGGCGCGGAACGGAACGACGCCGATCGCGACCTACGCCTATGACGCCTTCGAGCAGCGCGTCGTCAAGACGACGACGGCGGCCGTGCCCGGCGGGTCCGATCGCGATTTTCGAGATCGACCGTGTACGCGCCGACGCCATTTCAGCGCCGCAGGATCAAACGCCGCCCGCCCGCTTCTTCGCCCCGACGACCTCCTCTATAGACGCCGGCATGAGGGGTCCGCTGCCGCGCTATCAAGAGCTTGTCGAGGCCGGCGCGCTTGCGCCGGATGCGGCGCAGGCGCGCGCGGCGCGGCGGCTTCAGGAATTGTCGGACGCGCTGCATGCGCGAAGGCCCGCTCTGTTCTCGTTCCTTGCGCGAAAGCCGGCGCCGCCGAAGGGCGTCTATCTTTGGGGCGCGGTCGGGCGCGGCAAATCGCTGCTGATGGATATTTTCTTCAACAATACCGATGTTGCGCGCAAGCGGCGCGTGCATTTTCACGAGTTCATGGCGGAAACGCATGAGCGCATCGCGGCCTGGCGCGCGGCGGACGAAAAGACGAAGCGCCGCCATAAGGGGGCGAGCCGGATCGCGCTCGACGATCCGATGCCGCCCGTTGCGCAGGACATCGCTGAGGACGCGATGCTCCTCTGCTTTGATGAGTTCCAGGTGAGCGACATCGCCGACGCGATGATATTGGGGCGTCTCTTCGAGGCGCTGTTCGCCGAGGGCGTCGTCGTCGCCCTGACGTCGAACCGCCATCCGGATGATCTTTACAAGGACGGTCTCAATCGCCAGCTCTTCCTGCCGTTCATCGAGACCTTGAAGGCGCGGCTTGAGATCGTTCATCTCGACGCCGCGCGCGACTATCGCCTTGACCGGCTGGGCGCCGCGCCCGTTTATTATTTCCCGCTCGGCTCTGAGGCTGACGACGCGATGAACCGCGCCTGGGCGGCGATGATCGCCGGGGCGAGCGAGCAGGCCGAAACCTTGACCGTCAAAGGGCGAATTGTCGTCGCGCCGCGCTGCGCAAGAGGAATTGCGCGCTTCACTTTCGCTGAATTGTGCGCGGCGGCGCTCGGCGCCGGCGACTATCTCGCGATCGCCCGCCGCTATGGCGCGCTTTTCATCGATCATATTCCGGAAATGTCCCCCGAGAACCGCAATGAGGCGAGGCGCTTCACCACCCTCATCGACGCGCTTTACGAGAGCCGGACGAAACTCGTCTGTTCGGCCGCCGCGGCGCCGGAAAGGCTCTATCCCGCGGGCGACGGCGCTTTTGAATTCGAGCGCGCCGCAAGCCGCCTCATCGAAATGCAGGGCGCCGAATACCTTGGCGCCGAGCGCGTCACGGCGCCGCCGAATTGAGATAATGTAACAAGATGCGGGCGCGGCATTTCGGCATCAGTTGCGCGCCGCAAGCAGCGCCCGCGCGGCGACTAGGCTTGTCCGCCCCGCCGAAGAGTGAAACGATCGGCAATTCGTTTCGCGCGCGGGCGGGGGCGTTGTCGCTTTTCCCTGACGCCGAATGACCTCAGGGAGAACACCATGAAAAACATCGAACCAAGCGCTGGCCGGCTGAAGGCCGTCCGGCGCGGACTGCTCGCCGGGCTCTCGCTGACAGCGATCTCGACGATGGCGGCGGCGCAGGACCCAGCGCCCCCGGCCGATGACGAAATCGTCGTCACTGGATCGCGCATCCGTCAAGACCCGCTCGCGCAAGGAAGGCCCGTTCTCAATCTCGGCGAAGAGGACCTCGACAAATCCGGCCTCAATTCGGTCGGCGACTTTCTGCAGCGCATTCCGTCTTCGGGCGGCGGCCTCAATTCGAAAGTCAACTCGTCAGGCAATTTCGGCAACCCGCCGGATGGCGGCGGCGTCGGCGCGGGTTCGGCGGAGATCGACCTTCGCTTTCTCGGCTCGCGGCGGACGCTCGTCCTCGTCGACGGCCTTCGCTGGGTGAACGGCGCCTCGGCGTCAGGCGTTCCGGGCGCGACCGACCTCAATACGATCCCATCGAGCATCATCGAGCGCATTGAGATCCTTCAGGACGGCGCCTCGCCGATCTACGGGTCCGACGCGATCGCCGGCGTCGTCAACATCATCACAAAGCAGGAGCAGGACGGCTTCGCCGCCTCGGCGCAGGTCGGCGCCTTCAAGCAGGGCGACGGCGTCAGCCAGGACTACCAGCTTTCCTGGGGCGTTTCGAACGACCGCACGCGAATCTTCTTCGCCGGCCAGTATGTGCATCAAAACAGCGTCGATAGCGCCGACCGCACGCTTTCGGATTTCCCGGTCGCGACGCTAGATCAATGCATCGGCACTTGTTCGTCGGCGACGCCGGACGGCCGATTCCTGTTCACCGACCCGATCCTCGGCGATCAGAATCTGACGCTCGCGGACGGCTTCCAATACACCGGAACGAACCCCGCCTTCCCGGGCGACTTCAAGAACTTCACGACGGCCGACCGCTTCAACTTCTCGCCGTTCAATTACGTCCTGACGCCGCAGGAGCGCGTCGGCTTCATGACGCAGGTGACGCACGACGTCAGCGACTCGGTTGAATTCAGGGCGAAGGCGCTCTTCAACAACCGGCAGTCGGTCAACCAGGCGGCGCCCATCCCGCTGTTCGTCGGGCCCTTCGGCGGCAACGGCAACCGGATGGACACGATCTCGATCGACGCGACAAACCCGTTCAATCCGCTCGGCTACACGCTGAGCGGCACGTCGGGCCCGGGCTACGGCGTCTTCCGTCGCTTCATCGAGGCGGGGCCGCGGCATTTCGAACAGAATGTCGACACCTTTTATCTCTCGGGAACGCTCTCGGGCGATCTCGGCGAGAATTGGTACTGGGACGCGTCGGCGTACTGGTCGCGCAACCAGGCCGACCAGATCGCGAACGGCATTGTCAATTCCGCCAAACTC
Organism: uncultured Alphaproteobacteria bacterium; assembly: GCA_902826095.1. GTDB lineage: Bacteria > Pseudomonadota > Alphaproteobacteria > Caulobacterales > Parvularculaceae > Amphiplicatus. The sequence goes on from CADEDN010000010.1 coordinate 79,768, forward strand.
GAACAGGCGCTGGGGCCGCTCGCGCTCTGCACGGGGTCGTGCGTGCCGTTCAACATTTTCGGCGGGCCGGGCTCGGTCACGCAGCCGATGATCGACTTCGTCACTTTCGACCAGCATGATTCCTCCGAACAGGAGATCTGGGACCTGCAGCTCAATGTCGGCGGCGATCTCTTCAATCTCTGGGCGGGACCCTTGTCCGTCGCGGCGGGCTTTGAACATCGCGACCAGTCGGGCTCCTTCAGTCCCGACCCGATCGTCACCGCGGGCGACACCGCCGATATTCCGGCGCAGCCGACGGCTGGCGCTTTTAACGTTGAGGAGATGTACGGCGAACTAAACCTCCCGCTTCTCGCCGACCTCGCCTTCGCCGAATCAATCGATGCGAATTTCGCCATTCGTCACTCGACCTATTCGACCGGGTTCAAGACGACGGCGATCAAATATGGCGGCCGCTGGCGCGTCACTGACGAGCTGACAATCCGCGGCGGCTTCACCGAAGGCTTTAGAGCCGCCTCGATCGGCGAACTCTTTGGTTCGGCGTCGCGCTTTGACGCCTTGCTGAATGATCCCTGCTCGGCGCCGGTCGCGCCGGCGTTCGCCGCCAATTGCGCGACCTTGGGCGTTCCGGCGACTTACACCCAGATCAACGCGCAGATTTCGGTGACAGTCGGCGGCAACCCCGCTCTCCAGGCGGAAGAATCCGATGCGTGGAATGTCGGCTTCACCTACGCGCCGGCATGGGACGGCGTCTTCCTCGACAATTTCGTCATCGACGCGAACTATTATGACATTGAGATCGAGGGCGCGATCCAGGCGCTCGACGCGCAGCTCCAGCTGACAGGCTGCGCGGCGACGCTCGATCCCGGCTTCTGCGGCGGCATCGTCCGCAACAGCGCCGGCTTCATCACCGCGTTCTCGAACCAGCTGACCAATATCGGCGGCATCAACACCCGCGGCCTCGACTGGTCGGTCGCTTTCGACATTCCGCTCGGCGAGACCAATCTCGGCGTGCAATGGAACTCGACGCGGCTCTTCGACTACACCGAGATCACGCCGATCTCGACGGGCTTTCTCGAAACCTCACGTGAGGGCCGTTTGCGCGGCACGCCGCAACAGGCGTTCCCGAAGCTGAAGTCGACGCTTGTCGCCGATTGGGATCTTGGCGCGCTCAGCCTTAGAAGCAGCTGGCGCTACATCAGCGGACTGCGCGAGCAGTGCATCGGCTTCACCGCGATTCAAGCGATCCCGGATGCGATCGGCTGCTCCAGCTACAATTCGGCGGACGACAATCTGTCGTCCAACAAGCTGAAGCCGAAGCTCTATATGGACCTTGCGGCGAGCGTCGAGGTCAGCGAGCGCATGGAGCTGACCGTCGGCGTCAACAACATTCTCAAGACCGATCCGCCGCCCTGCTTCTCCTGCCAGGCCGGCGGCTTCGACCCGGCGCAGTACGACGTGCCGGGACAGTTCGGCTATGTCCGCCTCGTCTGGCGGCCGTAACTGACCTGACGGCCTCATATCCTTGTTGCTGCGATGCGCCCCGGCCAAAACCGGGGCGCATTTGTCTGAGGACGCCGCGATTGCCAAGCGCCATAAGCCCCTTTAGGTCCGCGTCGTGGACCAGAGCCCAAAGACCGCCGCGCCGCACGGGCTCGGCTTTGCCGAGCTGATCGCTTACGCCGCCTGCGTGATGGCGGTGTCGGCGCTGTCGATCGACATCATGCTGCCGGCGCAGAACGCCATCGGCGCCGATCTCGGCGCCAAGGCCAATGACGCCCAGCTCGTGGTTTTTTCGTTTCTCATCGGCTACGGGATCGCGCATCTTTTTTTCGGGCCGCTCGCCGACCGCGTCGGACGGCGCGCCGTCATTCTCGGCGCGCTCGGCGCCTATTGCGTCGCTTCAGCGCTCGCGGTGTTTTCATCATCCTTCGCCCTGCTGATCGCGGCGCGCGTCTTTCAGGGCGTCGCGACGGGCGGCTCGCGCGTCGCCATCATGGCGATGGTGCGCGACGAATATTCCGGGCGCCGGATGTCGCAGGTCGTGTCGATCGCGACCATCGTCTTCATGGCGGCGCCGATCATCGCGCCGTTTCTCGGGCAGCTGATCCTTAGCGCCGGATCATGGCGCATCATTTTCGTCGCCCTTCTGATTTACGGGATCATCCTTGCGGCGTGGACGATGGCGCGCGTCGGGGAGACGCTTGATCCGGAGCGGCGCAATCGGTTCTCAGCCGGCGCCGCGATCGCGTCTTACCGCAAATTCCTCCTTGACCGCGCCGCGATCGGCTACACCTTGACGTCGGCGCTGCTGTTCGGCGGCTTTTTCGCCTATCTCGGCATGGCGCAGCCGATCTATGTGGAGGTCTTCGATCTCGGCGAGCGGTTTCCGATCGCCTTCGCGGCGGGCGCTTTTCCTTTCGCCGCCGCCGCGATTTTGAATTCGCGCATCGTGATGAAGTTCGGCATGCGGCGCATCGCGCATGCGGCGATCCTTGCGCTGATCGCGATCAACGCGCTTCATCTGGCGGTCGCCGCTTCAGGGATGGAGACCCTCGCCTCCTTCATGGTCTTCATCTGCGCGACGATCTTTATGCTCGGCCTCATTTCGCCGAATTCGACGGCGCTCGCCATGGAGCCGATGGGCGACATCGCCGGCGCCGCGGCCGCCGCCAACGGCTTCATCACGACGACGCTCGCCGCCGCGCTCGGCGCCCTGATCGGGCGTTTCTTCGACGGGACGACCGTTCCGATCGCCGCCGGCTTCCTGATCCTCGGCGGCGCGGCGATCGCCGTCGCGATGTGGGCCGAGCGCGGCCGGCTGTTCGGCGAGCGGCTCGGCGAGGCGAAGGCGGCCCAATGACGCGGCGGCGCGTCTGCCTCGGCGCCTTCGCCGGCGCGCACGGGATCAAGGGCGAGGCGAAGGTCAAGACCTTCACCGACAGCGAAGCGGGCGTCGCGCGCTACGGCCCGGTTGAAAGCGAGGACGGCGCGCGGCGCTTCACGCTCAAATTCATCCGTGTCCTGAAAAAAGGCCTGGCGCTCGTCGCGGCGCCGGAGATCAGGACCCGCGAGGACGCGGCGGCGCTCGCCGGCGTCAGGTTCTTTGTCGATCGCGCGAGGCTTCCCGCGGCCGGCGAGGGCGAATATTATCCGGGCGACCTCATCGGCCTTGCGGCGATCGGCGATGACGGCGCCCCGCTCGGCAAAGTCGTCGCCTTCTACAATTTCGGCGCCGGCGACATTCTGGAGTTCGAGGCGGGAGACGGAAAGCGGACGATGGTCCCGTTCACCGACGCCGCCGTGCCGACGGTCGATCTTGAGGGCGGCGTCGTGACGATCGCCGTGGCGGCGCTACACACGGATCCGGCCGGCGACGACGCCCTCGATCACCCGGAGGATTGACGGCGCCTTGCGCCTTGCCCGCCGCCCGCGCCCATGCGATCCCGCCCGCCATGTGGCAGGCAAGCGTTCTCACCCTTTACCCGGAGCTGTTTCCGGGTCCCCTTGACGCCTCGGTCATCGGCCGGGCGCGCGGCGAAGGGCGCTGGGGGCTTGAGACCTTCAATATCCGCGCCTTTTCCGACAATGCCTATGGTTCGGTCGACGACACGCCGGCGGGCGGCGGCGCCGGCCTTGTGATGCGGGCCGATATTCTGGCCGCGGCGATTGACAGCGTTCCTCGAAACGACCGGCCTTTGATCTACCTCTCGCCCCGGGGGCGGCGGTTTTCGCAGGCGCGCGCCCGCGCCCTCGCCGCGGGACCGGGCGTCATCGCCCTTTGCGGCCGGTTCGAGGGGGTCGATGAGCGGCTGATCGAGGCGCGCGCGGTTGAGGAAATCTCCCTTGGCGACTTCGTGCTCGCCGGCGGCGAGGTCGCGGCGATGGCCCTGATTGAGGCTTGCGTCCGGCTGATCCCGGGGGTATTGGGCTCGCCTCTTTCGCTGGGCGAGGAAAGCTTCGGCGAAGGGACTGACCGCGGCCGCGATGCTGGGACGATCCTCCTTGAGTACCCCCAGTATACGAGGCCGCGACTTTTTGAGGGTCGCGAGATCCCCCCGGTTCTGTTGTCAGGCGATCATCAGAAAATCGCCGACTGGCGCCGGACGAAGGCTGAAGCAATAACGCGCGCGCGACGACCGGACCTCATGGCCCCCGGTCCTATCCGGCGGGACAACAAGGATAAGGACGAAGCCCCATGAACATCATCGAGCAGCTCGAAAAGGAAGAGGTCGCGCGCCTCGGCAAGTCGGTCCCGGAATTTGGGCCGGGCGACACGTTGAAAGTCAGCGTCAAGGTCAAGGAAGGCGAGCGCGAGCGGCTGCAGGCCTATGAGGGCGTTTGCATCGGCCGGGCCGGCTCCGGCCTCAATGAGAATTTCACGGTGCGGAAGATTTCCTTCGGCGAGGGCGTCGAGCGCGTCTTCCCGGTGCATTCGCCGAACGTCGCCGCGATCGAAGTCGTCCGCCGCGGCAAGGTCCGCCGCGCGAAGCTCTATTATCTGCGCGACCGCCGCGGGAAATCGGCGCGCATCACTGAAAAAACCAGCGTGGCGGATACGGGCGACGAGTCGTCGCCGGCCGAAAAGGCGTAATCCCTTTTACGGCTGGCGAGAGCCGCGATCATCAATTCCCGCTTTGGGCGTTTCCGACCGTTGGTTGGGCGCAGCCGCAATCCTCTCGCCTGATCGCGGCCGCGACTTTGCGTCGACGCCGGCAAGAGGCTACAATCTTCGTCGTCGCAAAGGGAGAGCGCCGATGCTGAAGAAAATTCTGTTGGGCCTTGTCGGACTTGTCGTCCTGCTGGTCGCCTTGGGATTCGTGCTGCCGGACAGGGTGCGGATGGAACGGTCGATCGTCATCAACGCGCCGCCGGAAGAAGTCTTCGCGCTTGTCGCCGACCTCAATCAATCCGGCAAATGGTCGCCCTGGACCGAATATGACCCGTCGATGGAAAGCGTCGTCACCGGAGCCGGCGTCGGCCAGAAGCAAAGCTGGACGAGCAAGAAAATGGGCGACGGCAGCCAGACGATCACCGCCCTTGATGCGCCGTCAAAAGTCGATTTCGCGCTTGATTTCGGCGACCACGGCGTCGCGACCGCCGCGATGACGCTGGAGCCCGTCGCGGAAGGAACGAAGGTCGTCTGGTCGTTCGACTCCAACATGCGCAAGGGCGTGCCGATCTATATGGCGCCGATGTCGACCTATATGGGCTTCTTCATGGAAGGCATGCTCGGCAAGGATTACGACAAGGGCCTCGCCAATCTGAAGCGCGTCGCCGAAGCCGCCTGACGATCTTCAGTCGCGAAACCCGCCGGGAAGCTCGCCAGCGAGATAGAGCATGGCCGCCCAGGCGGCGACATTCTGTTTCAGCGCGTCAGGATCGATCTTGTCGAGCGTGTCGTCCGGCGTGTGATGAAGATCGAAATAATCCGTCCCGTCCTGATTGAGATCGATGACGGGCACGCCCGCTTCCTTCAACGGTCCGACGTCCGCTCCGCCGGAAGCGTCATTGTCGCCGGGGCCGACGCCGAGCGGGTGGAGCGCCGCGGCGATGAGTTCGGCTTTCGCCGCCGACGCCGCGCCGAATTTCGTCCGCATCGACCAGATCCGGCCAGCGCCGAAATCCGATTCCGCGGCGAGCGCATGGCGCGGCAGCTCGTCCTTGTGCGCCTCGGCGTAGGCTTTCGCGCCGTGAAGGCCGACCTCTTCGGCGCCCCACAGGACGACGCGAATGGTGCGCCCCGGCTTTCCTTTCATCTCGTCGACGAGTTTCGCCGCGGCGAGCGTGATCGCAATCCCCGCCCCGTCGTCGACGGCGCCGGTGCCGAGGTCCCAGCTGTCGAGATGCCCGCCGATGACGATAATTTCGTCCGTACGCCCCGGAATCTCGCCGACGACGTTGCCGGAAGGGGCTTCCTCGACGCGCGCCGTCTGGATGTCGAGCGCGAGCGTCACCGCGCCGCGCGCCATCGCCCGCGCGAGCTGGTCGGCGTCAGGGTTTGACAGCGCGGCGGCCGGAACGGCTTCTTCGCCTTCTTTCATCTTCATGTTGCCGGTATGGGGATTTCGACGGCTGTCGGTGCCGACCGAGCGGATGACGACGGCGAGGGCGCCGCGTTTGGCCGCTTCGTAAGTCGCTTCCGACCGCTTGGCGACCGCGACGCCGTAGCCTGAGCCGTCCTGCGTGCGCGTCATTTTCTCGTCGACGAAGACGATCTTGCCCGCGACGCCCGAGGCGGACGCCGCCTGCAACTCGGCAAGGCTCTCGAACCGTACGACCTCCGCCGTCACGCCGCCTTCGGGCGTTGAAACCGAATTGCCAAGCGCCGTCGCACGAAGCGCCTGCGGAAACGGCGCAACGATCGCGGCGCACTCTGAAATGCGCGACCAGGCCGGCATCTCGAAAGTCTCGATCCGGACATTCTTGAAGCCCAGCGCCTTCATTTTGGCGACGCCCCAGGCGCGCGCCCGCGCCTCGGCCTCAGATCCGCCGAGCCGCGGCCCGACTTCCGTCGTCAGGCTTTCGACGATCTCATAGGCGCGCTCGTCGGCGAGCGCTTTTTCGATCAGGCGGTCGACGGCGGCGCGATCTTTGGCGGAAAGCGAAGGCGCAACCGCGGCCGCGGCGGCGGCCGACCATAGAGCGGCGCAGGCGATCGACGCGGCGAGCGCCGTTTGAAGCGATGTCATGAATGCTCCGATCTCAGCGATTTTTTTGGCGTTCAAGCTCCGGCGGCAGAAGTTCGTATTCGGTGAAAAAGTCGTTGTAATTGCAGGTGAGCTCCTCGCCCGCCGCGATGTCGCGCAGCGCCCTGCCCGCAGAAAAGTCGGAATATTCCGTGTTCGGCGTTTCCGAGTGATTCATGAAGCGCGAATTGTCGACTTCATAGACGATGAAATCGGGTCTTTCGGGGTGCGGAAAAGCGTAGCGGTCGAGCAGCGCCTTCAAATGCGGCGGCGCGTTCAGATAGTCTTTGGTCGGAACAAGGCGATCAAAGCCCTCCTCGAATCTTGAAATGATCTGCCCCTTCGCGATCGTCTCCGCCGTAAAGACGCCGACGCCCTCGATCGCGCTTTTCGCGATGTAGGTGTTGATGATGAACATCGTCTCAGCCCCGCCCGAATTTTTCGAGCCACTCATCGCGCGGCGCCGCCCAGATGTCGAGCGTCAGCGCCGGGGCGTAGACAAAGGTTTCACCCGATTTTCGTTCGCCGAACTTGTGCGCGACCGCCTGGCTTTTGGCATTGCCCGGCGCGATCAGCGAGATGATGCGCGGCAAGGCTGGTTGCTCTTCAAAGATCCAGCGCGTCGCGGCGACCGCCGCCTCGACGGCATAGCCCTTTCCCCAATGATCAGGCGCGATCGACCAGCCGCATTCAAGTCCGGGCCAGCCTTCCGGCATCCACGGGCCGACGCGGCCGACCCAATCACCGCGCGCCCGCTCAAAGACCGAGAAAAAGCCGTAGCCGCGCATCGCCCAATGGCCGAGCACCGACGCGAAAATTCGCCAGGCCTCGGCCCGCGTTTGCGGCTCGCCGTCGAGCGTCATCGTCGCGGCGTATCCGGGATGCGCCAGCATCGCGGCATGCGCGTCGACGTCACCGGGCGTCGGCGGGCGCAAAATGAGCCGCTCGGTTTCAAGGGTCAGCGTCATCGACGCGGTCTAGCGCGCGCCGTTCAACACGAAAAGACAGTGCTGTTCAAAAATCCGCGCGGCGGCGCGATGGCTGAAATTTTCTTCAACAAGGCGCCTTGCCTGCGCCGCGAGGCGCCGTCGCAGGCCGGCGTCGGCGAGCAGCGAAAGAACCGCGGCAGCGAAAGCTTGCGGCGCATCGGCCTCGAGAAAATGCTCGCCCGCCCTGACCGGCAGGCCTTCGACCCCGAGGCGCGTCGAGACGACCGGCGTTCCCATCGCCATCGCCTCATAGGCCTTGATCCGCGTGCCGCCGCCGACCCGCAGCGGGATCACATAGACGGCGCCGCGCGCATGCTCGCGCACGTCGTCGACAAAACCCGTAAAGCGCCAGGCGAGTCCCTTCGCCTTCGCCGCCTCGACCATCGCGCGCGGCGGATTCTTGCCGACGATCGTGAACGACGCGTCGGGGCGCGCCGCGGCGATCGCCGGCCAGGCTTCATCCATGAACCAGGCGAGGCCGTCCTGATTGGCTTTCCAGTCCATGGAGCCGGTGAAGACGACGGACGGCGGCGCATCGTCCGCTGGCGGAGCAAATGAGAAATAATCGGGGTCAACGCCGGTCGGGATGGCGAAAGCCGCCTTTGCGCCGAACGCCTGGCGGAACATGTCGGCGTCGCGTTCCGAGACGGCAATGACCGCATCGGTCCTTGAACAGGCGCGGCGCTCGAACCGGCGCATTTTGGCGGCTTCCCGCGCCCACACATGTTTCATCGCGCCCGACGCCGTCTTCGCGTGACGTTCGAGTATCTCGGTCTCGACATTGTGCGCGAAGAAAATGTGAGGAATAGCGATGTCGTCCGGCGCCGACGCCAGCGACTGCGCATAGTCGAACACAATGAGATCGGGCGCGCCTGCGATCGCGGCGTTGACGGCGGCTCTCGCTTCGGCGCTCGTCTCGGACTGTGCGGAAATCGGCGTCGCGCCGAAAAGCAGCATCGCCCGGCGCAGCTTCGACAACACCCCTTGCGGAGACGGGCGCCAGCAGGAAGCGTTGTCGGCGAGCGATCCGATATCGGACGCAAAACGCGTTTCCTCGCCGGCGCTCGCCGGCATTATGAGGCGGGTCTCGAATGCGCCGCCTTTCAGATGCTTCAGGATATTCGCGCTGCGGATCTTGCCGCCCGCATCAAGGGGAAACAGGAATTGCGGCGAGATGAACAGCAGCGACGGCCGCGTCACCAGGCGATGCTCCGATAGTCGGCGCCGCAAAATTCAAGGTCCCTGTCGCCCGCAAGGTCGATGATGATCTTGCCGACGCCGCGTTCGAGGATCGCGCCCTTGTCGACGCCGGAGGCGTGACCGAAGATGATGATTTCCGCATCATCGACGGCGTCTTCCGCGTCGCGCGCCATCATCTCGACGAAGTGCGGGATCTCCCGCTCGATGAATTCCTTGTTCTTGCCCATGAGACGGCTGGCGTCGACATAAGGATCGACGATCTTGAGGCTGTAGCCCTTGCCGATCAGCCGCTCCGCGAGCGCCACATAGGGCGATTCGCGAAGATCGTCCGTACCCGGTTTGAAGGCGAGGCCGAACAGCACGGCGGGCCGCCGGCCGCAGGCGCGAACGGCCTCCAGCGCGGCGTCAAGATGCGCCTCGTTCGAGGCGAGCGCCGCCTTCATGATCGGGGCCGCGGCCCCGCCGCGGTCGGCGATCGAGACCATCGCGCGCAAATCCTTCGGCAGGCACGATCCGCCGAAGGAAAAGCCGGGACGCAGATAAGCCGGCGAGACGTTCAGCACCGTATCCTTGACGAAAATGTTGAGCGCCAGCCGTGAATCGACATCGGCGCTTTTGAGGATCCGGCCGGCCTCATTGGCGAAGGCGACTTTAAGGCCGTGCCAGGCGTTCGAGAGCAGCTTGATCGATTCGGCGACATTGGCCTCGGTGCGGATGATCTCGCTTTCAACGCCCGCGTAAAGACGCGCGACATCGTCATAGGCGCGGTCCGAAAGGGCGCCGATGATCGTGAAGGGCGGCTGGCGGAAATCGCGCACCGATCGCCCTTCGCGGAGGAATTCCGGATTGAAGGCGAGATGAATCCGGCGCCCGAGTTTTTCGCCCGCCGCCTGTTCGAGGATCGGCGCGAGGCGACGCTCGGTCGCGCCGGGCGGAATGGTCGAGCGAATGATGACAGTGTGCGCGGCGTCAGCGCCCTTCAGCGCCTCGCCGATCTGCCGCACGACGCCGTCGACATAGGAAAGATCCGGCGTTCCGTCGCGGGCCGTCGGCGTGCCGACCGAGACGAGCGAGACTTCCGCCCATCTGACGGCGGCGGCGGCGTCCTTTGTCGCGCGAAGGCGTCCGATCGAAACGGCGCCGGCCGTCAGCTCCGCGATCATCTCCTCGACGATCGGCGCCTCGCCGCGATTGATCATGTCGATCTTGGCGTCCGAGACATCGACGCCGACGACCTCGTGGCCAAGCTCGGCGAAGCAGGCGCCGGAAACGGCGCCGACATAGCCAAGCCCGAAAATCGCAACTCTCATCCGCCCCGCTCCGACCCGCGAAGAAACAGAATTTATCGCGGCAAGTCCTTAAAGCTTTGGCAGGCGACCCCCGCCGGTTGCAAGCGAAATGCGCGCTTTCGCCGGGAACGCGAGAAGCCGCGATCCGCGCGCGCCGATGCGTTAAGAAAGATTGAACGCAGGCGAACGGGGGCGCAGGATGGGCCGGTAAGTATGGAGCGCACCCATGTCGCGTTTTGCTCTCTGCCTCATCGCCGCCGCGCTCGTCGCGCTGCCGGCTGAGGCCGCCGTTTCTTCAAAATCTGAAAGAGGCGTTCGCGTGTGGCGCGGCGCGCCGGCGGCCGCATCGATCGCCGCGCCGTCGCTGAAAGGCGGCGACGAACCTGCCTGTTCGACCGGCGTGACGGTGAATGTGTCGGCGAGTTTCCGGCCGCGCCGCCTCATCACCCACAAGGTCCGCCGCAATGAGGCCTTCGACTGGGAAAAGCGCCTTCCCTACACGACGCAGGGCTTTTTCGCCGACCGCATCGCGGCGGGCTATTGATCAGCTTTGGCGCGCGGCGAGCATGTCGCAAAGCGCGCGCAAGCTGATCGCTTCGACGCCGTGGCGGATCGGGTAACGGTCATCGCCTGAATAGACGACGTACGATTGCACAGGTTCAAGATCATCGCGCGCCATGTGAAAGCCTTTCTCGGCTTTTGGCGCCAAGCCGCGTTTGATCGCGATCGCCCATCTCTCGCCGCCGGGCAAACTCAAGATGAGATCGACTTCGGCATTGTTCGATGTCCGATAGAAATTTGACTCAGTTCCTTCCGGGGCGACGCCCATAATATTTTCGATGACAAACCCCTCCCAACTGGCGCCGGCGACTGGATGCCCGAATACCGCTTCGCGGTTCGGCAGATTCAACAGCGCATGGGTCAGTCCGCTGTCGCGAATGTAAATCTTTGGCGATTTTATCAGTCGCTTGCCGGCATTTGCGTGGAGGGGCGTCAGCCGGCGGACAAGCAGCAAGTCCGTGAAAATATCGACATATCTCGCGATCGACTTTCCCTCGACGGCGAGACTGCGCGCAAGCTCGGCCGCATTCAGGAGGCCGCCTTGCTGATGCGCGAGCATGGTCCAAAACCGGCGCAACGTTTCCGCGGGAATACGCGGACCGAGTTGCGGGATGTCGCGCTCCAGGTATGTGCGAATGAAGTTTTCGCGCCACAAGGCGCTTCCGCGGTCGTCATCGGCAAGAAAGCTGTCGGGAAATCCGCCGCGCACCCAGAGACGTTCGACGTCATTCGCGCCGATTTCAGCAACATCGAAGGGCCGCATTTCCAGGTAGGCAATGCGACCAGCGAGGCTTTCACCGGATTGATGCAGAAGGTCAATCGAGGCTGGGCCAAGAAGCAGGAATCGGCCCGCTTTGCGGCCGCGCCTTCGACCGTCATCGATCAAACTACGGAGGGTATTGAACAGGCCTGGCAAACGCTGGACTTCATCAAGGATGACCAGCCTGTCCTCATATGCCGCGAGGAACTGCGCCGCGTCTTCGAGTTTTGCGAGATCCGACGGCTTTTCGAGGTCAAGATATAGGCTGCTGGGCGAAAAGACATTGACAGGCAGGGAATTGGCGCCGCGGGGGCGGGAATTAGGTCCGAAGAGCCGGAGGGCGAGGGTGGTCTTTCCGACTTGTCGCGGCCCGAGGAGGGCGACCGCTGGAAATTGGCGTAAGCGGTCAAGGACGAGCCGGTATATATTTCTGTCAATCATCCATGCAATTATGCCATACTATAGCAGATTTGCAAGGATGACGCTCAACCAATTGTTTCTTCTTAAAAAATTAACCTTTTCTACCGTAGGTTGCGGTCGCGCTTCCGGGCGCACGCCTCACCCAAGGCTCGGATCGAGCTTCCGGCAGGCGTCCATCAATTCGTGCACGGCCGCGACTGAGCTGTCGAACATCTTTTTCTCGTCCGCCGTGAAGGAGACCTCGACAATGCGCTCGACGCCGTTCTCGCCGATGACGATCGGCACGCCGACATAAGTGTCCTTGACGCCGTATTGCCCCGTCAGATGCGCCGCACACGGAAGAACCTGACGCTTGTTCTTCAGATAGCTCTCCGCCATCTGGATCGCGGAGGCCGCCGGCGCGTAATAGGCCGAGCCCGTTTTGAGCAGCGCGACGATCTCGCCGCCGCCCTTTCTCGTGCGGTCGACGATCGCGTCGATCTTCTCCTGCGTCGTCCAGCCCATCTTGATCATGTCGGGAAGCGGCACGCCGGCGACCGTCGAATAGCGCACCAAGGGAACCATCGTGTCGCCGTGCCCGCCGAGAACGAACGCCGTGACGCTCTCGACCGAGACATTGAATTCTTCCGCGAGGAAAAGGCGAAAGCGCGCGCTGTCGAGAATCCCCGCCATGCCGATGACTTTCTTCGTCGGCAGGCCGGAGAAACGCTGAAGCGCCCACACCATCGCGTCCAAGGGGTTGGTGATGCAGATGACGAAGGAGTTCGGCGCATATTGGCGGATGCCGTCGCCGACCGACTTCATGACTTTCAGATTTATGCCGAGGAGATCGTCGCGGCTCATGCCGGGCTTCCTCGCGATCCCGGCGGTGACGATGCAGACATCGGCGCCGGCGATGTCCTTGTAGTCCTGCGTGCCTTTGAGCCTCGAACCATAGCCGTCGACCGGCGCCGATTGCGCGATGTCGAGCGCTTTCCCTTGCGGCAATCCTTCCGCGACGTCGAAGAGGACGATATCGCCAAGTTCTTTCTGAGCGGCGATATGGGCGAGCGTGCCGCCGATCATGCCGGAGCCGATGAGGGCGATTTTCGTGCGGGCCATGAAGTCCTCTCCTTTGCCATGCGGACGCGATGCTGCGCCGCACCAATGCCGGCGCGTGACCTAGCCGAAGACGGGCGGATTTGAAAGGCTGCGACATGCGGCGAAATGCGAGCGGGGGGCTCAGCCCGGCGTCAAATTGATGCGAGTCGTCGAATGCGCCTTCTTGGCGGTTTCGGATTTCCGCATAGTTCGCCGACGCAATGGGAACGCGCCTCGATGAGCCGACGGGATTTGAGATTTTTGTCCGCCGCTGCCGCGATCCTGCTCGCCGCTTGCGCCGCAGCGCCCAAACCGACGCGCTGCGCGAAGGATTATGCGTCGATAAAGGCGCAGGAGATGGCGATCATCGACCGCAGCATGGAAGTCCTTCAGTCGAAAAAAGAGGCGGATATGACGCCTGAAGAGGCGTCGATAGTCCGTGAAACGGAGCAGCTGCTCGAAAGCCGGTCGCGCCCGGTTGACGAAATCGATGTCGCGATCATCGATCGCGCAAAGGGCATCTTGAAAGACGAAAACGTGTGGGATCGGCAGGATGATCGCGTCTGCAATGACAGCGATACGACGTTCAGCCTCTATTGCGCGCTGTTTTTCGCGTCGAAGGAACTGCTTGGAGAGTATCAACACCGCCGCACGGCGCTTCAGGAAGTGCGCATTGCGTTAGAGGAAGCGACGACGGATCGCGAGTACGAACATCGCCTGCGCGATTTCAACAACGACCCGCAAACGACGCTTGCGGCGGTTCAAGGCGTTCTCGACGTCGCCCGCGCTCGGATTGTCGAGCGCCTCGCGCTTCAGGCCCAATGCAAACTCTAGCGAACTTTCGAGGCCGGATTAAAACAAGACCCTTATATTCCCCATCACGCTCGACGAGACGAACGGATCGCCGTCCGTGCGCGGCCCGGCGGGGCCTGTCGGCGTGAATTCCTTCGGCCCGTATTTGATGTCGAGCGTCCGGAAATAGACGTATTCCGCGCCGATCGAAAGCCGGTCGCTGACGGCGATCTCGACGCCGGCGCGGCCCTGATAGGCGAAGGCGGCGTTGCGCTCGCCAAGGTCGTTTTCGACGCGCGCGCCGCCGACGCCGACGCCGATGAACGGCGTGATGGGGCTCTTATTGACGAAATCGAAATAGACGTTCGACATCAGCGCCTGCGCGATGAGATCGTCATTGACCGGCGTCACGGCGGGCGCGGCGCCGCCGGCATAGACGACGGCGTCGACCGACGCCTCCATGCGCCGATATTCAAGTTCGGTGCGCGTCTTCGAATATTGAAAGCCGATCGCCGCCGAAAGCGCGAGGCCGTCGCCGAGATCGGTCGTCTTCGACGTCGCCGGCGGCGTCACGAAGACGATTGCGGGATTGTAGGAAAGGTCCTGGTCGAGCGTCTCGCCGAAGACGACGCCGCCGGCGCCTTTCAGATAGACGCCGGTCGCGCGGCCGGCCGGCTCTTGCGCCTGCGCGGCGACAGGAATCATGATGGCGGCGGCGATCGCTGGAAACAGTCTGGGCACGGAACAACCCCTCGGCTGGCGCCATTGCAGACGGCGGCTCCGGGCGACCATAACAAGTTGCGGGGACGGCTGGAAGGCGGGTCGGACGGGGCCTATTCCGCGGCGCGCGCGAGCGGCCGCGCCGCCCGGTCGTTGTGGGCGCGGATGAATTTGGCGAGGCGCGGCTTGATTTCATTGCGCCAGCGCGAGCCGTTGAAGACGCCGTAATGGCCGACGCCCGGCTGGATATGGTCGATCTTCATCGATTCTGGAATATTGACGCAAAGATCATGCGCGGCCTGCGTCTGGCCGATGCCGGAAATGTCGTCGTTCTCGCCTTCGACCGTCATCAGCGCGATGTCGCAAATCGCTTCCGGCTTCACGCGGCGGCCATGATGCATGAATTTGCCTTCGGCGAGCGAGAACTCCTGAAAGACCTCGCGGATCGTCTGCAGGTAGAATTCTTCGGTCAGGTCGAGAACCGAGAGATATTCGTCGTAAAAATTGCGGTGCTTGTCGGCGCTGTCGCCGTCGCCGGCGACGAGATGCGTGAAATAGTCATAATGCGCGTTGAGGTGTCGGTCGTGATTCATCGAGAGGAAAGAATAGAGCTGGATGAAGCCGGGATAAACGCGCCGCATGACGCCCGGATAAGGCCCCGGCGTCGTATAAATCATGTTCTGCTCAAACCACGAGAATTTGCGCTCTTGCGCAAGGAGGTTCGGCACCGTCGGCGACCGGCGGGCGTCGATCGGGCTGCCCATGATGGTGATCGAGGCCGGGCGCGCGGGGTCCATGTCCTCGGCCATCAGCGACGCCGCCGCGAGAAGCGCAGGGCCTGGCTGGCAGACAGCGACGCCATGCGCGCCGGGCCCGATAAAGCGCAGAAAATCGATCAGGTAATCAACATAGTCGTTGAGATCGAACCGGCCGGCGGAGACCGGCACATTGCGGGCGTTCGCCCAGTCGGTGATGTAAATGTCGTGATCGGGCAGCATCGCCTCGACCGTGCCGCGCAGCAGCGTCGCATAATGGCCTGACAGCGGCGCGATGATCAGCACCGCCGGATCTTCGCCGCGCCGGGCGCGAATGTCGCGCATCGCGCGCTCGTCCCGACGAAAATGCAGGAGGTCGCAGAAAGCCTTCGACTTCGCGATTTCAATCGTCACGGGGACCGCGGCGCCGTCGATCGTCGTCGATTGGAGGCCCCAGTCCGGCTTCGGGTAGCGGCGCGTCGCGTTCTCGAAGACGTCGAGCGCGGCGGCTGAGGCGCGCGCAACCCAGGTGTCGGCGAGCGGATTGACCGGCGAGCGCCAGAATTTCGCGCCGACCCCCGCCGCAAGACGCGCAGGGGTCATCGCGGCGTGGCCGAATTCAAAAGCGGAATATAGCATGGGCCCCTTCAGGTACTCCTACTAGGCGCGGCGCCCGTGATCAATCGCCTCCCCGCGCAAGGCAGCCGGCGCTCCAGGAACGAAAGACTGCCATGCGCCTTAGGGGCGGCGCAATATTTATTACGCGCTTGCAATAATGACTTAATCATGCTGGGCCGGCATTACAATTGCCTGATATTCTGCAACAATTTCAAAGGGTTAACTGATATGGGGCGCGTCGGCGCGGTGGCCGCGCGGCAACACCCCTCGGCTTAAGCGTATTTGCCGTCGATGACGCTGTAGCCGGAAGCGTCCCAGCTGTTGGGAATGCTGTCGCGCTCCCAGTCCCGGAAATCGGGGTCGGCGAAGATCGCCTCGCACCATTCCTGCGACGGGCCCGACAGCGCGACGCCATAGCTGCGCATCCGCGTCGCGACGGGCGCGTAGAAAGCGTCGGCGATCGAGCGCGCGCCGAACAGCCATGGCCCGGCGCTCGCATGTTCATCGCGCAAGGTTTTCCACAACCCGTCGAGGCGGGCGAGCTCGGCGCGCGTTTCCGCCGGTAGGTCCGGCATTTTGATCCGTCGGTGAATGTTCATCGAGAGATCGCGGCGGACATTGGGAAATCCCGAATGCATCTCGGCGACGACGGAGCGGGCTTGCGCCCGCGTCTTCCAGCCCGCCGGCCAGAGCGCGGCGGCGGGCCAGGTCTCCGCCGCCCATTCGGCGATCGCCAGCGAATCCGAGATGACAAGACCATCCGTATGCAGACAGGGAACGCGGCCCGTCGGCGAGACCGCGACCACTTGCCTGATCTGCTGCTCGCCATAGCCGGGCTGGTCGAGGCGGATCAGCCGCTCTTCAAACGGCGCTTTCGACCATCGCAGAACCAGCCATGGCCGCAAGGACCAGGAGGAATAGTTCTTGTTGCCGATATAGAGAATATTGGCCATTCGCATTCCCCTGACTAAAGCCGCCGCGCCGGCCGACGTCTTCCTCCGCCATTAGCCCCGATCCCAATCAGTGCGCCAATGAATATTTCTCGCAGGCGGTTGAGGCGGCTTGAAGGTCAGACAGTCGTTCGGCTGGATTTCGCCGGTGAGGCGCGCGCTTGCATGCCCTGACGGGCGGCTACTCGTCCAGGAATTTCCACGTGTCGGCGCCGTCGAAGCGACGGATGCGGGCTTTGGAAAATATTTCGGGGTCGAGGAGGCGGGCGTTGACGCCCATGCGATCGTAGGCCGGATCAACCGCCGACCAATGGGTCGCGCAGCCGCAGATCTTGCAACGGTGAAAGACGATCGACTTGTCGCCCCAGATATACGTGTCTGTCGACGGCGGTGACGGCGTGAAGCGCACTTGGCGCGGCGAATAATACGCCATGAGCGCCCCTGTTCGGCGGCAGATCGAGCAGTTGCAGCAAGTCACCGTATCGGGCGCTTCGTCGACTTCGATGCTGACGGCGCCGCAGTGGCAGGTGAATTCGGGCACGCTCTTTCTCCGGCGGCGTTTCGTTCAATCGCATCGCGGTCGTTGCGGGCGATCGATCGTTCCCAAGAGATCGCCTTCCCCGAATCGTTTTCGGCATTCCTCGCCAAACGCCCGAGAATTGCAAGGGTTTCCGGGGTTGACGTTGTCCGCGCTGCTGACGCCGCCTAAAGGTCAGACCTTCGTCCAGTGCATGAGCCAGTCTTCCTCCCAGGTCTTGCCGCGATCGCGCGACAGGAGCTGGCGCCAGCGGCAGGAGGTCGGCGTAATTTCGTCCCAGATCCCGCGCACCGCGATCTCGACATCCGGGCCGATCTCGATGTCGCCGAAGACGCCGACGCCGTTTTCGAACCCGCCCGTCTGGCCGGGCGTCGTCAGCGCGCCGCTTTTGGCGTTGACCCAGAAATCCGACCAGATTTTCGTTTTGACGTCGAGGAGCCTTAGACCCATGCCGGAAAAATCGCGCGCCGGAATGCGCAGCTCCTCGACGCTGCCGACGCCGCCGAGGATCGTCCAGCAAGTCGCCTCGCCTTCGAACAGGTCGACCTTCTTGCCGTCCTCCTTCGACGGTCGGCGATGCTTGATCCGCCATTCGCCGGCGAGAAAGTCGAAATCGCCCGGCTTTCCCGGCGGAACGCTTTGCGCCGCTAAAGCCCCTCCGCCCAACATCGCCGTCGAACCGGCGGCCATGCCGGCGATCAGGATTGTTCTTCGCTGTTGATCCATTCCTCTTTTCCTCTCACTGCCGCGTGAACTGCATGATCCAATTGGTTTCGTATGACGCGCCGCCGTCCGCGGAGAACGCCTGCTCCCATTGCGGCGAGGGGCTGTCCGTCCGCGTCCACAAGAAGCGGATGCGGATCGGCCTTCCTTCAAAGACATCGTCGGCGAAGAACGCGCCGACGCCACACTCGAACCGGCCAAGGACCGGAACATCGAGGCTGTGGGGATGGCGATGATCGAGCCACCAGATCGCCCATTGATTCGTCTGCGGATCAAAGGAGCGCAGCGACGCCGCCCGGTAGGCGCCGCCGGGAAGGTCGAGCCAGTTGTCGTCGATATTGGCGAGCCCGCCGAGGATCGGCCGCGCGTTCATCGCGCCGGCGAACTCGCGCCAGTCATTGTCGCCGACGAGCCGGCGGCTGAGCCGGCGGTGCGCAACGCGCCAGTCGCCGAACAGAAAATCGAAATCGCTTGCGCCGTTATTGGTCATGCGGGGCTTGATAATCGCAATACATGACATCTACTGTCATGTTTTCTGCGAGGTCGGAAAAAATGCGCGCGAGCCGGCTCTTGTCGATCCTCATCCTTTTGCAGATGCGCGGCCGGACGAGCGCCGAGGCGCTCGCTGATGAATTCGCTGTGTCGGTGCGGACCATCCACCGCGACATTGACTCGCTCTCCGCCGCCGGCGTTCCCGTCTACGCCGAGCGCGGCCGCGCCGGCGGCTTTGAACTGATGGAAGGCTACCGGACCCGCCTCACCGGCATGAGCGCGGCGGAGGCGGGCGCGCTTCCCTTCGCGGGGATCGCCGGCGCCGCCGCGGCGCTCGGCATCGACGCGGACCTCGCCGCCGCGCAGCTGAAACTCTTCGCCAGCCTGCCGCCCGACAAGGGCGCGAGCGCGGCGCGCGTCGCCGCGCGATTCCACATCGACCCCGTCAATTGGTACCGCCGGCCCGAAAAAATCGAACTGTTGCCAGCGCTCGCGGACGCGTTGTGGCGCGACCGCAAGATCCGCATCGACTATGAAAGCTGGAAGGGGGCCGTCACGCGCGCGCTTGATCCCCTCGGGCTCGTTCTCAAAGGCGGCCAATGGTATCTCGTCGCCTCGGCGAAGGATGCGCCGCGAACCTATCGCGTTTTGAATATCCGTAGACTGACCGTTCTTGACGGGAAGTCGTCCCGCCCGGCGAAATTCGACCTGGCGCGCCATTGGACGCGGTCCGCGCGCGATTTCGAGACAAGGATTCTCAAGGAAAGGGCGAGCGTCAGAATATCGCCAAAAGGGCTGTTGCTGCTGCGCGAGACGAGCGCGGCGGCGGCGGAAGCGGTCGATTCGGACGGCGCGCCCGAGGCCTGCGGCTGGATCAGGGCGACGATCCCGATCGAGAGCGTCGATTATGCGTCGCTGCAGCTCTTGCGCCTCGGCGCGGAGGTCGAAATCCTGGCGCCCAGCGAATTGCGCCGGGCGATCGGCCGCGAAGCGGCGAAGATCGCCAGAATGCACACAGCGCCCAAGCGGCGGAATTCAGCGCGCTAGTCTTTGATTTACGCGGCGTTTTGGCGCAAAACCGCACACACTTTTGCGCACGCCGCTTTAAGGATCGGGCCGCCGACTTACAGCGATCGCCGCAGCGCGCTCGCGATTTCCGTCGGCGTCAGCGTGTCCTGCAGCGCCGTCCGCAACTCGCCGGATTTTTCGATGATGTAGAACAGGCTTGAATGCTGCATCGTGTAGCCAAGCGCCGAATCGGCGAGCGTTTCGGGTTCGGCGAACACCTTGAAACCCGCCTTCGCCTGTTCGATCGCCATCCGGTCGCCGGAAAGACCGATGATGCGCGGATCGATCGCGCCGAGATATTTGCCGAGCGCTTCGGGCGTGTCGCGGTCCGGATCGACGGTGATAAAGAGCGGGACGACCTTCTCCTGTTCCTTTTTGGACAATTCGTTGAGGGCGGCGGCCATCCGCCCGACCGCCATCGGGCAGACATCGGGACAGGTCGCAAAACCGAAATAGACGAAGGCGACGCGGCCTTTCAAATCTTCGTCGCGCATCAGCCTGCCATTCTGGTCGAGGAGCGCGAAATCGGCGGCGAACTGGTCGGAGAGCGCGATGACGCCTTCCGCCGGCAGGGGCGCGGACGGGACGCCCTCGCCGCAGGACGCCGCCAGCAGCGCCAGCGCCGCAAAAACCGTCGCTCTCATGCTCAAAGGCTCCTTTCGCTTTGCCCAAACGGCAAGGCTCGCTTATCCCTCGGCGGCGCGCCGGTCCAGACCGGAAACCGCGCGGCGAGCAGGATGTGAATGGCGCGGAGCATGCGCAAATTTATCGCGAACGCCGAAATCGCCGCGCAGGCGGTGCGCGGCCCGATCCGACTGCGCACGCTGACGACCTTGCGCTGGCTCGCCGTCGCCGGCCAATTGTCGGCGATCCTGATCGTGCATTTCGCGCTCGGCTTTCCAGTGCCGCTAGGGCTTTGCCTCGGCGTGATCGCGGCGAGCGTCTGGCTCAACATATTCATCAGCCTGCGCTTTTCGCCGGCGCGCTATCTCGCCGACCGCGAGGCGACGGCCTATATCGCCTTCGACATCATACAGCTTTGCGCGCTGCTCTTCCTCACCGGCGGACTGCAAAACCCCTTCTGCGTACTGATCCTGGCGCCGGTGACGATCGCCGCCAGCGTTCTTCCCGTGCGCCTCGCGATCCTCATCGGTTCGCTCGGCTTCGCCGTCATTTCGATCCTCGCCGGCTATCACCTGCCTTTGCCGTGGCGGGCGGGCGAGGCCGTCGATTTTCCGCCGGTTCTCAATATCGGCGTCTGGGTCGCGCTTTCTTTCGCCGTCGCGTTTTTCGGCGCTTACGCCCATCGGATCGCCGCTGAAGCCGCGCAGCTGAAAAGCGCGCTCGCCGCCTCGCAGCTCGTCCTTGCGCGCGAAGAGCGTCTCGCCGCGCTTGGCGGTCTCGCCGCCGCCGCCGCGCATGAGCTTGGAACGCCGCTCGCGACGATCCAGCTGACCGCCAAGGAGATGGCGGCGGAGTTGAAGGGACAGGGCCTCCTCGAGGAAGACGCGCGCCTTCTCGTCAGCCAGGCGCAGCGTTGCCGCGAGATTCTCGGGCGATTGTCGGACCGCGGCGAAGCGGGCGACATCATGATGGACCGCATCGCCGTCGATCTTCTTCTGAAGGAGGCCGCCGATCCCTTCCTCGACGCGCGCGCGGGGCCCGCCGTCATCTTCGACGTCAAGGGCGGGGAAGAAAGCGCGAGCCCGCCGGTCCTGAAGCGCCGTCCGGAAATCATCTACGGCCTCAGAAACATCATCGAAAACGCCGTCGGCTACGCCCGCTCGAAGGTTCTTGTCAGCGCGCATTGGGACAAGGAGGACTTCATCGTCGAAATTCTCGATGACGGGCCCGGCTTCTCGCAGGACGTGCTCTCGCGGCTCGGCGAGCCCTATCTCGGCGCGAGAGGCCGCGCGACGCGGGGCGCGACACGGGGCGCGACAGGGGGCGGGGGCCTCGGCCTCGGCTTTTTTATCGCAAAGACGCTGCTGGAGCGGACCGGCGCCGCGATCGCCTTCGACAACCGCGCCTGGGATGACGGGAAAGGCGAGCCCGGCGCCTGGGTCGCCGTGCGCTGGCCGCAGAGCGCCATTTTCACCCCCGGGGAATGACGGCCATGTTGCGTCTTTGCGACCGAGGGGCCAAAACCAAGCGCTGCAGCCGATGAATCAGGATTTGCGCCGCGACAAAATCAGCGGCCGGATAGAGGACATGGAAGAAGAAGTCAGGATCGCCGCCGATCTCCCGAAGGACGCCTCGCTCCTCATCGTCGACGATGACGAGCATTTCAGGACGCGGCTCGGCCGCGCCATGGAAAAGCGCGGCTTCGCGACGACGCTCGCCGCCGGCGTCAAGGAAGCGATCAGCCTCGCCAAGGCGGCGCCGCCCGCTTTCGCGGTCGTCGATCTCCGGCTCGAAGACGGCGACGGCCTCGAAATCGTCAACGCCATTCACGACATCCGCGAGGACTGCCGCGTCGTCATGCTGACCGGCTACGGCAACATCGCGACCGCCGTCGCCGCCGTCAAAGCCGGCGCGCTCGACTATCTCTCAAAACCCGCCGACGCCGACGACGTCGAAAAAGCCCTCCTCGCGCGCGGCGGCACGCGGCCCGAGCCGCCCGAGAACCCGATGTCCGCCGACCGCGTCCGCTGGGAGCATATCCAGCGCGTCTATGAGCTCTGCGACCACAACGTCTCGGAGACGGCGCGGCGGCTAGGGATGCACCGGCGGACCTTGCAGCGGATATTGGCGAAGCGCGCGCCGAAATAGGGGTCTTCAATGGCAGCCTCTAATTTCAATACGCGCAACGACACTTGGCGCAAGCTGATGGGCAACGGCTTGACCTACCGCGTGCCGCGATTTCAGCGGGACTATAGTTGGGGCGAAGAAGAATGGGACGATTTGTGGCAGGACATACTCGGCACAATAAAGCCAAACGGCGAGGCGGCGCACTACATGGGCTACCTCGTATTGCAGAGCGCAGACGAACGAACATTCGAAATCATTGACGGGCAACAACGCCTGACGACGCTCAGCCTGATCGTTCTTGCGGCGTTGAAGAACATCGACAGGCTAATCAAAGCCGGGACCAATGTTGATGATAATCGTCGGCGCCTTGAGGGACTGCGGCAATCTTACGTCGGCTTCCTGGACCCCGTCACTCTAGTGTCACGAGCGAAACTGACATTGAACCGCAACAACGATCATTATTATCAAACCTATCTTGCGCCCCTCGCCACGCTTCCAAAACGCGGATTCAAAGCCTCAGAACATGCGCTTCGCAAGGCGTTTGACTGGTTCGATGGCCGCATTGCCGCCTATATGTCAGGCGCGTCTGACCAAGGCCAGGGTATCGCAAAGTTAATTGACGACATGAGCGATCGGCTGTTCTTTACGGTGATCACCGTCGCCGATGAACTCAACGCATACAAGGTGTTCGAAACTCTGAACGCACGCGGCGTGCGCCTTTCGGCGACAGACTTGCTCAAGAACTATTTGTTTTCAGCGCTGCATCGCGATGGCCGGCATGAACATGAGTTTCAGGCGCTGGATGATCGATGGGAAAAGATTGTCGGGCGGCTTGGAGCTGAAAGCTTTACTGACTTTCTTCGGGTGCATTGGATCAGCCGAAGGGAGTTCATCCGTCAAACTGAGTTGTTCAAGGCAATTCGAAGCAGCGTTTCGGGCGGCAAGCAAGTATTCGAACTGCTGACGGGGATGGAAGAAGATGTTGATCCATTCTTGGCGCTTGTTAGCCCAGAAAACTCCGACTGGTCGCCAGACGCCAAGGAAGCCGCGCAGAATTTGAAAATGTTCAGCGTTCGTCAGCCTTATCCGCTCGTGTTGGCGGCGCGGCGAAGACTCGCCTCGAAGGAATTCGAAGCATTGATGCGCGCGCTTGTCGTAGTTTCATTCCGTTACAATGTAATCGGCAACCTGCAGACAAGCGAGCAGGAACGCGCATATGCTGCTTCCACACGCGCAATTTTGGGTGAATCTCCGGTCGACTTGGGAATGATCCTCAAGACTCTTTCAGGCGTCTACCCGAACGATGATAGCTTCAATTCCGCATTTGTGGAGAAGTCAATTTCGACGGCGCAAACGCGCAACAACACCATTGTCCGTTATGTTCTTGCCAAAATTGAGGCTCAGATGGGCGGTAGCGCCTTGGACTTTAAGAATGATGCCATTAGTGTCGAGCATGTCTGCCCGCTCAATCCGACATCCCAGTGGGAGGCGTTCAGCGACGAAGATATTGACGCATTTGCGGGCCGGCTAGGCAATATGACGCTCTTGGAATCAAAGAAGAATCATTCCCTCGGCGAAGCCGCTTTTGTCGAAAAGAGGGCTGTGTATTCGAAGAGTGCGTTTTTGATGACTAGGTCAATTTCTGAGCATAATTCAGACTGGACGCCTGAGCGGATCACAGAGCGTCAGCGTACGCTGGCAAAAATCGCTACGGCAATATGGCGGGTTTCCCAGCTCAGCTAATCGCCGAACCGCCCCTCCCCCGCGCCCAGCCGTTTCCGCGCGCTTGACCGCTTCGCGGTCTTGCCTAGGGTCGAAACTGAAGCCGGCGCCCTGCCGGCGCATTCGAGGGATATCCATGCGTAAGGACCTTTTACTGGCGGCGGCGTCCGCGGCCATGCTCTTCGCCGCGCCTTCTTTCGCCGCCGACATCTCGATCCCCTATGACGAGTTCACGCTCGACAATGGGCTTCGCGTCGTCGTGCATGAGGACAGGAAGGCGCCGCTCGTCGCGGTGTCGATCTGGTATCATGTCGGCTCGAAGGACGAGCCCGCCGGCAAGAGCGGCTTCGCCCATCTCTTTGAACATCTGATGTTCAACGGCTCCGAGCATTATGACGGCGAGTGGTTCTTGCCGCTCGACGAGGTCGGCGCGACCGACGTCAACGGGACCACCTGGTTTGACCGCACCAATTATTTCCAGACCGTGCCGACGCCGGCGCTCGACCGCATCTTGTTCATGGAATCCGATCGCATGGGCCATCTTCTGGGCGCGATCACGCAAGGAAAGCTCGATGAGCAGCGCGGCGTCGTCCAGAACGAAAAGCGCCAGGGCGACAACCAGCCCTATG
>CADEDN010000011.1 GCA_902826095.1 uncultured Alphaproteobacteria bacterium
ATGTGTTACCTATGTCTCGGGAATAATCTGTAACCCATGTGTCCGGAATGGACCCGCGAAGGGTGGCGGATGGGGTGGGATTCGAACCCACGAGACCCTTGCGAGCCTGCCGGTTTTCAAGACCGGTGCCTTCAACCGCTCGGCCACCCATCCAGCACGGCGCCGGACCTATGTCAGGCCCTCGGAAATAACAAGGGCTTGGCCGGGGCGCCGCCCGCGCGCGTTAACCCAGTTTTGGTTGCGAAATCGCACGAAAAATCGCATAGGCGGTCTTATGCGCCATCCCGCCGGCAACGCTCCGCTGCGTCAGCTTTCGTCCGCCTTTGCAGTGGTCCTTGCGGCCCTGGCGATTGCGGCCTGTTCAACCATGAATCTGCCCGACGCGCCGAAGACTGTCGGCGTCCCGGCAAAGCCCAATCCGCACTACAAAGTCGGCGCGCCCTACAAGATTGACGACCGGTGGTACGCGCCGAAGGTCGACGAAGCGTACGATGAGGAGGGCGTCGCATCCTGGTATGGCGACGATTTTCACGGCAAGTTGACCGCGAACGGAGAAATCTTTGACAAGCGGCGCCTGTCGGCGGCGCACAAGACGCTTCCAATGCCGACTTTGGTCGAAGTTCAAAATCTCGAAAACGGAAAGCGCATTATCGTCCGCGTCAATGATCGGGGCCCGTTCAAGGGCGACCGCGTCATCGATCTCTCGCACGCCGCCGCGACTGAACTTGGCTTTGCCGGCGAAGGGCTGGCGAGGGTGCGCGTCAAATATCTTGGCGAAACGGACATTGCGGGGCTTGCGCCTCTTCCCGGCGAGCGTCCGCCGGCCGCCCTTGCAAACAGGGCGTCTCAAGCCCATTCGCCGATTCTTGCGTCAGCGGACGACGGCGCGGATCCGCTCGGCGATTTGATCGCCCGCGCGGCAGGGCCAGTCAAAGCGAGATCTGTCGGCGCGCCCAAGGCCGCGGATATCTGGGTCGAGCTTGCTTCAGTCGAAGACATCAGCGCCATTGAGCATATGCGCTTCGACTTCACGGACCTTGGCCCGATCACCGTCCAATCGGGCGATGCGCGCGGTCAAAAAATGCAGTCGCTTCGGATTGGCCCCTTCATCGATGAGGCGATCGCCGTCGCCTCGCTCTCAAGGGTGAAGGCGGCAGGTTTTGGAGGCGCCCGGATTGTCCGCGGCGCCGGCTTATAGTTCTTCGTTCAGGAAAAGTTGGGATCCCTCCGATGCGCTTGCTCAAATCAGGAATTTTCGCCGCGTTGCTCGCCATTGTCTCGACGCACGCCGTACAGGCGGAAGTCGCGACCGCCGCGGCGAATGCGGTCATCATGGATTTTGAAACGGGCGCCGTGCTGTTCGAAAAGGACGCCGACCGGCCGGTCGGCCCGTCCTCGATGAGCAAGCTGATGACCGTTGCGGTCGTTTTTGAAAAGCTGAAGGCTGGCGAACTCAAAATGACCGACGAGTTTCCGGTTACGGAAAAGGCCTGGCGCATGGAAGGGTCAAAAATGTGGACCCGCGTCGACACCAAAATTCCGCTCGAAGCGTTGTTGCAGGGCGTCATTGTGCAGTCGGGAAATGACGCCTGCGTTGTCATCGCCGAAGGAATTTCCGGCACGGAGGAAGCCTTCGCCGATCTGATGACGAAAAAGGCCCGCGAATGGGGGATGAAGAATTCGACCTTTGTGAATTCGACCGGTTGGCCGGATGAAAATCACAAGATGAGCACGCGCGATCTCGCAATTCTCGCGCGCAAGATCGTGAAGGATTATCCGGAATATTACAAATATTTCGCCGAACGCGAATTCACCTGGGAAAAAATCCGGCAGCCGAATCGAAACCCGCTTCTTTTCAGTTTCAAGGGCGCCGACGGCCTCAAGACCGGCCACACTGAAGAGAACGGGTACGGCCTCGTAGGCTCGGCGATCGTCAATGGCGAACGCCGCATCGTCGTTTTGAATGGGCTTGGCTCAGAGAAGGAACGCGCCGTCGAATCCGAGCGGATCATGCGCGTCGCATTCAACGAATATGCAAAGCGCACGCTCTATAAGGCCGGCGATGTTGCGGGCGACGCGCTGGTGTTTGCGGGCAAGGAAACGACGGTGCCGCTTGTGACCTCCGAACCCGTCTCCATGATCCTCAATCGGTCGGCTGCGAAGACCGTCGGGGCGAAAGTCATTTATGAAGGGCCGGTCGCCGCGCCGATCGCCGAAGGCCAGCAGATCGGATATCTGCGCGTCGATGTCGAAGGCGGCGACGCGCGCGAATTTCCGCTCTATGCGGGCAAGGCCGTGAAGGCGATCGGTCCGTTCGGCCGCATTGCGCTGGCGGCGAAATCGCTTGTGCTGGGCAGGCCTGCGGCGGAGGGCGGAGACGAAGCCGCCGGGCGGTAGATGCGCGCGCGCCGCCCGGGTCTTTTCATCAGCTTTGAAGGCGGCGACGGCGCCGGCAAGTCCAGTCAGATTGGCAGGCTTGCGGATCATCTGCGCCGCCTCGGCATGACGGTCCGCGTCACGCGCGAACCCGGCGGCACCGACAATGCCGAGGCTGTCAGAAAGTTGCTGGTGACCGGCAAGGCCGAAAGTTGGGGACCGCTCGCTGAATCGTTGCTGGTGAACGCCGCGCGCGCGGATCATCTCGACCGCGTCATCAGGCCTGCGCTTGATCGCGGAGATGTCGTCATCACCGATCGATTCGCCGATTCAACGACCGCCTATCAGGGGATTGCCGGCGGACTCGGCGAGGCGACCGTTGAAGCTCTCCGCGCAATTGTTGTCGGCGACGACGAGCCCGATCTCACCATCATTCTCGACCTGCCGGTCGAAGTCGGCCTTTCGCGCGCGCGGGGCCGGGGAGATGCGGACAGCCGGTTCGAGAGCAAGGGCGTCGCCTATCAGGAAAGAGTGCGTCAGGCTTTCCTGGCGATTGCGCGCAAGAACCCCGATCGCTGCGTCGTCGTTGATGCGACCCCGGACGAAGCGAGTGTGTTTGACGCAATCGAAGATGCGGTTGGAAAAATGCTCGGCGCCCGCCAATGACGACGCCCAATGAACTTCCGCCGCCGCGCGCGCGCTTTGATTTTTTGGGCGCGCCCGATTTTGAGGCGACTTTGGCGCAGACGTTAAACGCCGGCGCGTTGGCGAACGGATGGCTGATCACGGGCGGCGAAGGAGCAGGGAAGGCGACGCTCGCCTACAGGCTCGCCCGCGCGCTCCTCTGGCGAGAGCGCCCGGAGAATGCGCCGAACCTCGAAGTTCCAAAATCAGCCCGGGAATATGCGCTGGTTGCATCCGGCGGGCATCCTGATCTGTTCGTCGCGGACCGCCGATTTGATGAAAAGAAAGACCGCTACGCCACTGAAATATCTATCGAAGTTGTTCGTGAGTTGACGCATTTCCTCAGCCAAACCGCGTCCATGGGCGGCTGGCGCGTGGCGATCATCGATACGGCTGACGACCTCAACCGCAACTCGGCCAACGCCTTGCTCAAAGCGCTTGAAGAACCGCCGTCGCGGACGGCGCTGTTTGTCCTTTCATCGGCGCCGGGAAGACTGCTCGCGACAATTCGTTCGCGCTGCCGACGTATTGAGCTTCGATCGTTGCCGGATCATGTGGTCGCGGAATTTCTGCGCAGGGAAGGGGCCGCGAAGGGGGAGGTCGCGCCAAAGCTCGCGGAGGCGGCTGGCGGCCGGCCCGGCTTTGCTTTGTCGCTTGCGCTCGGCGACGGCGCCGATGCGGTCGAGGCCGTCGAATCATTCTGGGAAGCGACGACCAGCGGAAAAGATGTCGGCTCGATCGCGCAACGCCTTGCCGCGAAAGACGCGGACGGCGCCTTTCGCCATTTCCAGTCCTTATTGACCGCGCGGATCGCGCAGCAGGCGAAATCCCTGGCGCTCGCGGCGGACAGTCGGTCGCAAAAATTTGTAGATCTTCGCGAGGCGATCGACCGCCTCTTTACGCGGGGAGAGGCCGTCAATCTCGACAAGGTTCAAATCGTCCTCGCGGCCGGCCGGGCGTTTGCCGCGGTCATGCGTTGACCCCATGCTTGTCGACAGCCACGTCAATCTCCATCACGAGAAATTCGCCGGCGACGTTGATGCGGTCATTGAAGCGGCGCGCACAGCCGGCGTTGTTGCGATGCTGACCATATCGGACAAAATCAGTTCGACCGACGCCATCCGCGACATCGTTGCGGGGCGGTCGAATGTTTGGCGATCGGTCGGCGCGCATCCGCATTACGCAAGCGATCACCTTGATCTGACCGCCGCCAGACTGATCGCGCTGGCGGCGGCGGACGACGTCATTGGCGTCGGCGAGTGCGGCCTCGACTTTCATTACGAGTTTTCGCCGCGCGAACACCAGGAACCGGTGTTCAACGCACATATTGAAGCAGCGCAAGAGACCGGGCTGCCGCTGATCATCCATACCCGCGAAGCGGATGAAAGAACCGCGAACATGCTGAAAGAGGCGATCGCCAAAAAAAAATTTACGCCCTTGCTGCATTGCTACACTGGGTCGCTGGCGCTGGCGGAACTGGTCATGGAAATGAACGGGTATATTTCATTCTCCGGAATCATCACCTTCAAGAACGCCGATGACATCCGCGCGATCGCCGCGAAGATGCCGCGCGACCGCATTCTCGTCGAAACGGATTGCCCGTATCTCGCGCCGGTTCCGCATCGCGGCCGGCGTTGCGAGCCTGCGCATGTCGTGCACGTCGCGGACAAGCTCGCCGAAACGCTCAAACTTGAACGCGTTGAAGTCGATCGCATGACGACGGATAATTTTTTTCGGCTGTTTCAACGTGCAAAGCGGCCAAGGGAATCCCTGTGAGCGGCGCATCGGGCGGCGTCAGATTGAGGGCGACGATCCTCGGATCGGGGTCTTCCGGCGGCGTGCCGAGGCTCGGCGGATTCGACGGGCGCGGGGATTGGGGCGCATGCGATCCGAAAGAACCCAAAAACCGCCGCCTCAGATGTTCATTGCTGGTGGAGCGCGCCCATGCGGTCGACGGATTCGCCCCGCAATCCGTCACCGCGGCGGTGATCGACACGTCGCCCGATTTCCGAACGCAGATGCTCAACGCGGGCGTCGAGCATGTCGACGGCGTCGTTCTTACCCACGATCATGCGGATCAGACCCACGGCGTCGATGATCTGCGCGCCTTTGCGATTCGAACCAAAAAGCGCGTGCCGGTCTATTTGGATCGCGCCACGGCGGGAGCCGTCATCGAGCGCTTCCGCTATTGTTTCGAGCAGGCGGAGGGGAGTTGGTATCCCGCGATCCTCGATGAGCGGCCGATTCCGCCTTGCGGCGAGGAATTCGGGATTTCGGGGCCCGCGGGCGCCATTCCTTTTGTCGCCTTCCTCCAGCGGCACGGGCCGGTCAACTCGCTCGGCTTCAGGATCGGCGATCTTGCCTATTCCAGCGATGTCAACGGTCTGCCTGAGGACAGTTTTGATCTTCTCTCCGGCGTCAAGATCTGGATTGTCGACGCGCTGCAAATCGCGCCCCATGGAACTCACGCAAATCTTGAAACGACTTTGCGATGGATAAAGCAGGTCAAGCCGGCGCGCGCCATTCTCACGAATTTGCATGTGACGATGGATTATCGATCACTGACAGAGTCGCTTCCGGCGGGCGTCGAGCCTGCCTATGACGGCCTCAGCATCGAGTTCTGAGGCTGCAATTATGCCAAGGTTAACGATTGGCTGCTTGACTGGCGCATGAGGTCTAATCGGGCGCGCTATGGCTGGCGGAAACAAGACGGCGATAAACCGGACGCGGTGCAAAGTCCGGTTGATCAATTTCAACGATCATATCAATGAGGGCTATGTATTTCTCGCTTACGGCCAGCGATTGTCCGATCTTTTGAATGACGAGCGCGCGTTTTTGCCGCTTGAAACAGACGCCGGCGAAGTGAAGGTCGTTTCAAAGCGCTCGATCATGGAGGTCGAAGTGCTTGATGTCGCAACGCCCGGAAAAGCCAAATCCGCGTCGCCGGATGTCGTTCAGCTGATCTCCGGCAGCGCTTTCGACATTCTCGGCGTGCCGGCTGACTCCGATGACGCAGCGGTGCGCATTCGGTATCTGGAACTTGTCAATTCGGTGAGCGAGGAATCGCTTCAGGCGATTTCAGGCAACAAAGATCTGATTGTCGCGGCCGAGCAGCTTCGAGGCCGCTATGAAGCGGCGTATGATTCGATCACCAATGCGCGCAAGATGGAAGCGATCGGGATTGCGATACGGGACGCTCAACCCAAACGCCGACGCTTCAACGATATGTAGCGCGCGGGCCTCGCAGCCCAGGCGTCATTCAATAATTTGCGACAATACAAATTGTGCGACAATTGGATTATGCGCTTGCGGCCGGGGCTGTGCTGGTTCGCACGCCCCGACCGATCAAATTGAAGACCCGATCGATCCTCAGGCTGGCCTGCGAAATTTCAGGGTCATGCGGTCGGATTCGCCGATCGCTTCCATCTGAGCTTTGAGTTCCGGATTGTCGCCGCTTGTCGCAAAAGACGGCGGCAAGCGCCAGACGAGGTCAGTTTCGGTCGGCTGGTCCTTCGGGTTCGCATTGATCTCGCTCGACCCGACGAATTCAAAGCCGGCCGCGGTGAACGCCGCGATCACGGCGTCTTGCTTCAGATAACCGTTTTCGCCATCCGCCCAGGCGTCCGAGTTCGTCGCCGGCGCCCGGTGCTGCTCCACCCCGACAATGCCGCCGGGTTTCAGCACGTCAAACGTGTCTTTTAGCGCCGCGGTGTAGAACCCGCCATCGTCTTCAAGACGTGAGAAATGATGAAGCGCCCTGAACATCAGGACCGCATCCGCCGTCCCTTTCATTTCTTCCGGCAACGATCCGTACACGAATGCCGAGACAGGCGCGCAGTCGTCCTCGCACCATTCTTTCGCGCCAGCCGGCCAATCGGTCGCCCAAGTCTTCTGCTTTTCAGGATCGGGCGCGAATTGTCCGAAAAACGTCCACATCGGCAGCGAATAATCCGCGCCAACCAGCTTGCCGCTCGGCCCGACATACGGGATGAGGATCTTCGACCACCACCCGCCGCCGGGCAGAACCTCTACGACCGTCATCCCGGGCTCGACGCCGAAGAATTGCAACGTCTCCTTCGGATGGCGGAATTGATATCGCGCTTTCGCGTCTTCGGCTTGCGCCGCGAGGACGTCGTCGAGCCGCGCTTCGTTAAGGGCTGTGACATCGATCGCGGCGGGCGCCTCAACCGCGGGCGCCGTCGGCGGCGCGGGCGTTTCTTCTTTCTTTTTGGCGCAGGCGACGACAGCCAAAGTCGCTATGCTGATGCAAAGCAGGTTGCGCATTATTGGACTCCCTTCCCTCTTAGGCCGCCGCTTAATGCAGCGCCTTGACGATCGATTCGCACACCTTTTTGGCGTCGCCGAATAACATCATCGTGTTTTCGCGGAAAAACAGCTCGTTCTGGACGCCGGCGTAGCCCGACGCCATCGACCGCTTCACGAAAAGGACCGTCCGCGCGTTTTCGACGTCGAGGATCGGCATGCCGTAGATCGGCGAGGTCTTGTCGGTCTTCGCCGCGGGGTTCGTCACGTCATTGGCGCCGATGACGAAAGCGACGTCCGCGGTGCGGAATTCGGCGTTGATGTCTTCAAGCTCGAAAACTTCGTCATAGGGCACCTGCGCCTCGGCGAGGAGCACGTTCATATGGCCGGGCATGCGGCCCGCGACCGGGTGAATCGCGTATTTCACTTCGACGCCGGCATGTTTCAGCGCGTCCGCCATTTCCTTCAGCGAATGCTGCGCCTGCGCCACCGCCATGCCGTAGCCGGGGACGACAATGACTTTGCCGGCGTTCTTCAGAATGAAGGCGGCGTCCTCGGCCGAGCCCTGTTTGACCGGGCGCGTTTCCTCGCCCGCCGCGCCCGCCGCCGCATCCTCGCCGCCAAAACCGCCAAGAATGACGGAAATGAACGAGCGGCCCATGCCCTTGCACATGATGTAAGAGAGGATGGCGCCTGACGAGCCGACGAGCGCGCCGGTGATGATGAGCGCCATGTTCTCCAAGGTGAAGCCGATGCCCGCCGCCGCCCAGCCGGAATAGGAGTTCAGCATCGAGACGACGACCGGCATGTCTGCGCCGCCGATCGGGATGATGAGCAGGAACCCGAGCGCGAAGGCCGCGAAAGTCAACGCGGCGAAAACCATCACATTTTGAACGCCGGTCAGCAGCGTCCCGATCATCAGCATGATGAACAGCGCGAGCGCGAGGTTGATGATGTGGCGCGCGGGCAAGAGAATCGGCTTGCCTGACATTTTTCCGGCAAGCTTTGCGTATGCGATCACTGAACCGGAAAACGTGATGGCGCCGATCGCAACGCCGAGGGACATTTCCAACGCCGATTGGAGGTGGATCTCGCCAGGCGTCCCGACGCCGAACGCCTGGGGCGCGAGAAAGGCCGCCCAAGCGATAAACACCGCCGCAAGGCCGACCAGGCTGTGAAAAAAGGCGACGAGTTCCGGCATCTCCGTCATCTTGACGCGCTGAGCAAGCAACGCGCCGGCGCCGCCGCCGATGCCGATCGCCACGAGAATGTAGAGCCAGGTGAAAAAGCCCTTGTCCTGCAAGAGGAACAGGGTCGTTGCGACGGCGAGCGCCATGCCGACCATGCCGTAGCGGTTGCCCTGCCGCGCCGTTTCCGGCGACGACAATCCTCGGAGCGCAAGGATGAAGAGAACGCCGGAGACGACGTAAAGAAGCGGCGGAAGATTTTGCGCCATGGCGGCTTACGTTCCCTTCTTCTTGTACATCGCCAGCATGCGCTGCGTGACCAGAAATCCGCCGAAAATATTGACGCTGGCGAGCGCGACCGCGGCGAATCCGAACAACTTCGCCCAGCCGCCGGCCGCCGATCCCGCCAGTTCCGCGCCGACGGCGATCAGCGCGCCGACAATGACGACGGATGAAATCGCATTGGTGACCGACATCAGCGGCGTATGCAGCGCCGGCGTCACCGACCACACGACGTAGTAACCGACAAAAATCGCGAGGATGAATATCGCGAGCAGGTAGATGAAGTCGGAAGGGCCTCCGCCGACCGCAGCGGCGATGCCGTGAATCTGGTCAATCAGGGAGTTCGCCTGATGGCTCGCCTGCGAGAGGCTCTGCGCGGAAGCGTCCGCCGTTTCCGCCGCCTGTTTCAATGTCGCCGCCGCCTGTTCGACGTTTTTCAGCGCCTCTTCGGCGGCTGCATCTGTTGTTTCGTCAGCCATTTGATCACTCCTTGGGCGGACTGTTCTGACCGGCGGGATCCCTCGGCGCAAAATTCGGGTGTGTCACTTCGCCGCCGCGCGTCAGCGCAACACCCTTGATGATCTCGTCATTCCAGTCGACGATGAATTCCTTTGAATCCTTGCTCCAGAACGCCGACACGAAATTGAGGAGATTCTTCGCGTAAAGACTTGATGCGTCCGTCGCGAGCCGCCCCGGCACGTTTTCAAAGCCGATAATGATGACGCCGCCGACATCGATCACTTCGCCGCGCCGGGACAAGGCGACATTGCCGCCCTGCTCCACCGCGAGATCGACGATGACGGAGCCCGGACCCATGGATCGCACCATTTCCTCGCTGACGAGACGCGGCGCGGGACGCCCGGGGATGAGCGCTGTCGTGACGACGATATTCTGTTTGGCGATATGCTTGCCGACGAACTCCGCCTGCCGGCGCTGGAAATCGGCCGACATTTCCTTGGCGTAGCCGCCGGCCGTCTCGGCGCCCTTCATCGCTTCCTCGTCGACGGTGACGAACGCCGCCCCAAGGCTTTCGACCTGCTCTTTCGCGGCCCAGCGCACGTCCGTCGCAGATACAACGGCGCCGAGCCGGCGCGCCGTCGCGATCGCCTGCAAGCCGGCGACCCCCGCCCCCATGATGAAGATTTTCGCAGGCGCAATCGTTCCCGCCGCGGTCATCATCATCGGGATCGCCTTCCCGTAATAGGCGGCGGCGTCGATCACCGCCTTATACCCTGCAAGGTTTGACTGCGAGGACAGAACGTCCATCGACTGGGCGCGGGTGATGCGCGGCATCAGGTCCATGGCGAACAGATCAACACCGGCGCTTGCCGCCGCATTCAAGATGTCGGCGGCCCCATGCGGCGACACGATCGCGACGATTTTTTGGCCGCGGCCAAACCTTGCAAAATCAGCGGCGGCGGGCGCACGGACAGCGAGGATCAGATCGGCCCCCGCGGAAGTCTCCGACGCTGACGCGAGGATTGAGGCTCCGGCCTCCTGAAACGCGTGATCGGTGAAATTGGCGCCCTCGCCGGCGCCGCGCTCAATCGCGACTTCGGCGCCCATGGCGATGAACTTCTTGACGGTCTCCGGCGAAGCGGCGACGCGCGTTTCACCGGCTCGCGTCTCCTTAAGGACGGCGATCTTCATGATTCCTCCGAGCGCGCTTCAAATCGTCGATTGCCGCCGCGCGTGGAACGCCGAGGCGGAGGTAGGGAAGGAAAAACTAGTGCGACGAGAAAAAGGTCTTAACGACCCACCAGACGAGCACATAGACGACGACGAAGGACAAGAACGCCCATCCGATGCCGGCGCGGGCGGTCAGCGCGGTGAAAAACGTCCCGAGCGCCATGCAGAAAGGAACGCCGATCTGCGTCGACGCCTTCATGACGCCCTTGTAGCTGCGAACATGCTCTTCGGCGTCCTGCGCGCGCTGCTTTGCTTCATCGACCGTCGTCGCCATAGGCCCATTCTCCAAACAAGCTTCCCGGGCGCCGCCTCGAAGGCTGTGGCGCCCAGCCCGATTTGGCGCTTTTTCTGGCGGAATTCATGGGGATGGGCAAGAGGACCATCGGCTCAATTCCCCACCCTCACCGGCCAGCACGCAAGAAGCGTCCTTAGCGTCGACATGAAGGCGATCGGCTGTTCCATCATCAAATGATGGTGGACGGTCGGCATGACGATGAAGGGCGATCGGCCCTTGGCGCGGCTCCTGAGGTGATCGAACCCCTCCCCGGTCGCAAAGGCCGATTCCTGCCCGTAGATGAAAGCGAGCGGGCAGCGGGCGGCGAGAAAGAGGTCGCGCTCGTAATGAATCTCGAAATTCCGGCCGTGGCCCGGGTCGAATTTCCAGGTCCACCCTGCGCCGCCCTCCAGCCGCGGCGCCTTCTGCAGGCCCTCGCGGGCGATGTAGTCGACGAGATAGTGCTCCGTACAAGGCTGGTTCGGCAGGAACCGGAAGCGCGCGACCGGTTCTTCGAGCGAGCCGTAAACCTTGTTCGGTTTGACCGCGCTGCCGGGATCATGCCGCCGCAGGATCGTGTAGCCCTCGTCCGGATCGGGCTTGCCGATCGGGCTGTCGATGACGACGGCGCCGAGGAAACGTTCGCCGTGACGCTCGACGGCCGCGAGGGTCACCCACCCGCCGAAGGAATGACCGACAATGATCGGCCGCCCGCCGTCCGCCGCGCCGGACGCATCGATCACGGACAGCAATTCGTCGATCGTCGTGTCGATCGAGTAGCTCGGGCGCCAGTCGCTGTCGCCCATGCCGGACATGTCGAAAGCGACGACGCGGTAATGATCCGCGAAACAGGACGCGAACGGGCGCCACCAATTGCGATGCGCGCGGCCGCCATGAACAAAGACGACCGCCCGCCGTCCGTGATCGCCCCAGGCCGAATAGCGGATCGATGCGCCGGCGACCGCGACGGCCCCCTCTTCCGACGGCGCTTTGACCGCCGCATCGAACCAGGCCGGCGCCGGGGGCTTGGCGCCGCCAAGATGCGCGATCGGCCGTATGACGTCATTGTCTTCGCTGGTCATCTCAAACGCCTGGCCTCATTTCTTCCCGCCGCTCTTATCCGAACCCGCTTCGACGCGAAACCTCGCTTGGGCCATCGTCAACAATCACTTAACGGCGCGGCCCGGTTGACCCGGAATGATACGCTCTAAAGCGATATTTAACTCCGCCTTGTTAGGCATCCTCGGGCACATTTGATCAGGCGCGAGGGACGATCCACCGATGACCGCAAAAACCATCCTTATCGTCGACGACGATCCGACGCAGCGCCGGCTGATGCGCGCCGTCTGTGAGAAGGCCGGCTACCCGGTCCTGCAGGCCGAATCCGGCGAGGGCGCGATATCGATGCTGCAAAGCGAGCAGGGTCAAAGCGTCAGCCTCGTCATGCTGGACCTTAGAATGCCGGGTCTTGGCGGCATGGAGACGCTGAAGCGCGCCAAAGCCTATCGCGACGATCTTCCGGTCATCGTCCTCACCGCGCAGGGCGGCATCGACACCGTCGTCGAGGCGATGCAGAGCGGCGCGTCCGATTTCTTCGTGAAGCCGGCAAGCCCCGAACGCGTCATCGTCTCCATCAACAACGCGCTCAGCCTGACGACGCTTAAGGGCGAGGTCTCCCGCCTCAAACGCAAGCGCGACGGCGCGATGGCGTTCAAGGACCTTGTCGGCCACAGCAACGCGCTGAAAAACGTCGTTCGCCTCGGCGAGCGCGCCGCCGCCTCGAATATTCCAATCCTCATCACTGGCGAGTCCGGCGTCGGCAAGGAGATGATCGCGCGCGCCATCCAGGGCTCTTCGGACCGCGCCGGCCGCCCGTTCATCACCGTCAATTGCGGCGCCATTCCCGAAAATCTCGTCGAGAGCATTCTTTTCGGCCATGAGAAGGGATCCTTCACCGGCGCCCACCAGAAACATGTCGGCAAATTCCTCGAAGCCGACGGCGGCACGATTTTCCTTGATGAGGTCGGGGAGCTTCCCGCCGACATGCAGGTCAAGCTCTTGCGCGTGCTGCAGGAAAGCGAAGTCGATCCGGTCGGCTCCAAGCGCCCGGTCAAGGTCGATGTCCGCGTCATTTCCGCGACGAACCGCGACCTCGCCGAAGACGTCAAAGCCAATCGCTTCCGCGAGGATCTTTACTACCGCCTCAACGTGTTCCCGGTTCATATTCCGCCGCTGCGCGAGCGCATTGAGGACATTCCGGGCCTCGTCGAGCACTTCATCCAGCGCTACAACGCCGAGGAACGGCGCGATGTCCGCGGCGTCCAGCACGAGGTCCTTGAAGTGCTGATGCGCCAGACCTGGCCTGGGAACATCCGCCAGCTTGAAAACACGATCTTTCGCGCTGTCGTCCTTGCCGAGACGCCCTATCTCTCAGCGCGCGATTTCCCGCTGCTCGCCGCCGAATTCGAAGCCGCCGGCGTCGATGTCGGGCCGCCGATGCTCGACGAGGCGATCGAAGAAGCGGCGCCCGTCGCCGCCTCCGCGCCGCGCCCGCTCGCCGGCAATTCCGCGACCCCTTTCGAGAATGTCGATGTCTTCGACCGCGACGGCCATTTGAGGACGCTTGAAGCGATCGAGCGCGATCTCATCAAGCTTGCGATCGACACCTATGACGGGCGCATGTCGGAAGTCGCGCGCCGGCTCGGCATGGGCCGCTCGACGCTCTATCGCAAACTCCGCGATCACGGCCTTGAGGTGAAGCGGGCGAGCTAGAGCGTAAAGCGATGCCTCATCCTGAGGAGCGCGCGAAACGCGCGCGTCGCGAAGGATGGTCGCGCGCGCCGGCGCCGCCTTATCCTGCTCCGACCCGCAACGCCTATTCCCCGAGCGCCGACAGATAGAGATCGAGCAGCGCTTCTTCCTCTTCGCGCTTGGCCTTGTCCATCTTCCGTAAGCGGATGATCTTGCGGATCGTCTTGGCGTCATAGCCCTCGCCCTTGGCTTCGGCGAAGACTTCCTTGATGTCGCCGGCGATTGTCGACTTCTCCTCCTCGAGCCGCTCGACGCGCTCAAGAAACGACCGCAGCCGCTCCGCCGCGACCGTCGTCGCGCCCGGCGCCGCCGTTCCTGCTGAGAGTGTCGCTGTTCCGTCCGCCATCGCTCGCCTCATATTTTTCAGAAGAGGACGAGCTAAGCCTGCGTCGGCGGCGCGTTCCAACCTGAATTCCTCCACATGGGGAAAAATCCACGCCCGCGCCATCCTTCGCGACGCCGCCCTGCGTCGCCGGCGACGCAAGGCTCCTCAGGGGGCGGCTTTCCCAAAGTTCAAGGACAATGGCCCTATCCTGAAGAGCCGTGCGCAGTATCGCGTCGAAAAGCACGCCGGCGCGCGGCGGACAGGAAGCTGAATGAAGCCGGCGCTAAGAGACCGTTTGGAAACTCTAATGTCATCGGCTGCAAATGACGGAATTTCTCTGGTCCGATGCTCAGGCGCCCAAAAATGCGCGGCGCTTCGGCCCTCGAAATCCGCCATTTTCGCCGGATGACAGTAATTTTTCAAACGGTCTCTAAGCCCTCGCATTCGCCGCGACGAAAGCCGGGCGCGCCGTGATCCGCGCCAGCCATTTTTCGGCGTTCGGCGTCATCGCTTCGGCGACGCCGAGCGTTTGCGCGAAAATGAGCGCGTAGCCGACGCAGATGTCCGCCATGGTGAAGCGATCCGCACACAGATAATCATGGCCGTCAAGTCCCGCCTCGACCGAAGCCCAGCGGCCGAGGAACCACCTCTTATAATCTTCCGCCGCCTGCGGCAGGCGCCGCGCCTCCGGCTCGAGCGCCGTATAGCGAAAATAGATCGTCAGCGGAAAGGTGAGCGTCGCGTCGGAGCGATACATCCAGTTAAGGTAAGGGCCGTAGTTCCTTTCATCGGGGCGGACGGCGAGCGGCGTCGGCCCGTATTTCTCCGCGAGATAGTGGCAGATCCCTGAACTCTCTGTCAGCGTGACGTCGCCGTCGACCAGCGCCGGCACGGTGCCGAGCGGATTAACCGCCTTGTAATGCTTGGCGAAGACGCGCGGCGGAAACGGCAGAACCTCAAGCTCGTAATCGAGCCCCATCTCCTCGAGCGCCCAGACGCAGCGCAGCGAGCGCGCGCCCTTGCAATGATAAAGTTTCATCAGTCTCCTGCCCGTCCTACTATCGCCGACATGCGCCGATCGCGAAAACCGCGCAAGCGCGAAGCGCTGCGGCCGGCGATTGACGGCGCGCGAGCGCGCGCCGCACAGTGCCGCGCATGACCCCTTTGACTTTTGACGCGACCCGCCTCCCCTCGCCGCATGTGACCGAGAACCACGAAGCGTGGCGCAGGACCGTCCGCGGCTTTGTCGACCGCGAAATCGCGCCGCATGTGAACGCCTGGGACGAGGAGGGGAAATTCCCGCGTGAACTGCACCGGCGCGCCGCCGCTATCGGCCTTCTCGGGCTCGGCTATCCGGAAGAATATGGCGGCGTCAAAGAAGGCGTCGACGTTTTCCATTCGATCATCGCCTCGGAGGAATTGGCGCGCGCCGGCTCGGGCGGCCTCATCGCCGGATTGATGACGCACGGGATCGGCCTGCCGCCGCTGATTGCGCTCGGGTCTGATGCGTTGAAAGCACGCATCGCGCCGGACGTTCTCGCCGGCAAGAAGCTGATCGCGCTTTGCGTCACCGAACCGTCGGGCGGATCGGACGTCGCCAATTTGAAAACGCGCGCCGTCCGCGACGGCGACCATTACGTCGTCAATGGCGAGAAGACCTTTATCACCACCGGCATGCGCGCCGATTATCTGACGGTCGCCGTCCGGACCGGCGGGCCCGGCGCCGGCGGGCTGTCCTTCCTGCTGGTCGAGGCCGACAGCCCCGGCGTCACGCGCACAAGGCTCGACAAGATGGGCTGGTGGATGTCGGACACCGCCTCGATCCATTTCGACAACGTGCGCGTGCCGGCGGAAAATCTCATCGGCGCGGAAAATTCGGGCTTTGCCGGCATCGTCGCCAATTTCAACGGCGAACGGCTCGGCATGGCGGCGCAGGCGATCGCGTTTGCGCGCGTTGCGATCGAGGACGCCGCCGCATGGGCGGTCAGCCGGGAAACCTTCGGCAAGCCGCTCGTCAAGCATCAGGTCATTCGCCACAAGCTCGCCGAAATGGCGCGCCATGTTCACGCCTCGACGGCGCTGCTCGACAATTGCGCCTGGCGCGTGAAAAGCGGCGAGACGCCCGTCGCGGAACTCTCGCTGCTGAAAGTGCAGGCGACGCGGACGATGGAGTTCTGCGCGCGCGAGGCGATGCAGATTTTGGGCGGCGGCGGCTTCATCCGCGGCTGCCGGGTCGAGCGCATCTATCGCGAAGTGCGCGTGATGGCGATCGGCGGCGGCTCGGAGGAGATCATGCTGGATCTGGCGGCGCGGCAGATGGGACTGTGACGATCACAATTTCCTCAGCGCCGTCTTCAATATCTTGCCGCTCGGGTTTCTCGGCAGCGTATCGATGAAGTCGACGCGCTTCGGCAATTTGAAGCTGGCGATTTTCGGGCGCAGGAACTCGATCAATTGCTCCGGGGTCAAGTCTGCGCCCGGGCGCCTGACGACGAACGCGCGCACCAGTTCGCCCCATTTGTCGTCCGGCATGCCGACAATCGCCGATTCGAAAATCGCCGGATGCGCCGCCAGCGCGTTTTCGATTTCGGCGGGATAGATGTTCTCGCCGCCGGAAATGATCATGTCCTTCACCCGGTCGACGACATAGACATAGCCGTCCTCATCGATGCGCCCCGCGTCGCCCGACCAGTACCAGCCGTCGCGGATGACCGCATGAGTGGCGTCAGGCTTGTTCCAGTAGCCGTCCATGACGAAAGCGGACTTCGCGACGATTTCGCCGATCTCGCCTTGCGCCATCTCCTTGCGCGTTTCGGGATCGCAGATCTTCACGGCGCAGCCGGGCAAGGGTTTGCCGGCGGAGACGCGCTGCTTCAGGCCCCTCGCGTGATCCTCATGGTGAAGCGCCGTAACGCCGCCGGTCGTTTCAGTCATGCCGTAAAACTGCGTGAACCGCGCGTTCAGCATCATCGCCATCGCGGCGTCGAGCAAGGGCTCGGGCATCGGCGCCGCGCCATAGCAAACTT
The DNA here is from genome assembly GCA_902826095.1 of uncultured Alphaproteobacteria bacterium. GTDB lineage: Bacteria > Pseudomonadota > Alphaproteobacteria > Caulobacterales > Parvularculaceae > Amphiplicatus. Next base: position 16,918 of record CADEDN010000011.1, read on the forward strand.
GCGCGAAATTGCCGAGCGGCGCGTTCGAGACTTTCGCCGCCTGCAGGATCATCATAATCATCGCCGGGACAAAGAAGGAACTGAGCGGAACGCCGCTTTGCGCGTCCTTGACGATCGCCGCCGGATCGAATTGCCGGTGCTGAATGACGGGCATTGAGCGCGACCAGCCCATGAAGGCGAAATTGACGCCGGCGATATGGAAATGCGGCAGCGCGTGGAGAACCGTCTCATTGTCAAAACGCGGTGCAATAATCTCGGCCTTAACGCCCGCCTCACCCACCTCGAAATAGCAGCGGTTGGTGAGGACGACGCCTTTCGGCAGGCCCGTCGTGCCGCTGGTGTAAAGCTGCACGACGACATCGTCGAGCGACGGCTTGAAGGACGGCGGCGCGCTCGGATGGGCGTCGATAAACCGGTCGAAACAATCCTCGCCGCCGCTCTCTAGGATCATCGTCGTCGGAAATTTGAAGTCATCGATAAGGCGCAGGGGATCGATGAACATCTTCTCGCCGACGAACAAAACGGGCTTTGCGTCCGCGACGATCTGCGCGATTTCCGCCGGCGCGAGGCGCCAGTTGACCGGCGTCATCACGACGCCGATTTTCGAAGCTCCAAGAAGCGCCGGCCAGAAAGTCGCGAGATTGCGCGCGAGCCAGCCAAGCCGGTCGCCGCGTTTCAGGCCGAACGCCGTCATCGCCTGCGCCGCGCGGTTCGCGCGGGCGTTCAATTCCGCATAAGTGAAGGCCGCGCCCTCAAAGACCAGGGCGATTTCATCTGGCTGGTTCGCCGCCTGATCCTCGATCAGCCCCGACAAAGTCGGCGTGTTGACGATGCGTCGCACGCGTCCCATCGCGAATCCCTCCTGCCCTTCATGGCGGACTATGCCGCAGGCGGATGCGATCGCCAATCGCCGGTCTCAGCTTTCGACGGAAGCGTGGTCGACTTCAACGAGACGCTGGTCGCGAATGACGATGACGCGGTCGAGGCGCCTGGCGAGCCGGCTGTCATGCGTCGCGATAAGAGCGGAAAGCTCCTCGGCGCGGACGATCTCCAAGAGCGCGTCAAAGACCCTCGCCGACGTCTTGGGGTCGAGATTGCCGGTCGGCTCGTCGGCGAGCAGGACCTTTGGATGATTGGCGAGCGCGCGCGCGATGGCGGTCCGCTGCTGTTCGCCCCCGGACAATTGCCCCGGCTGGTGATGAAGGCGTTCGCCGAGCCCCATGGCGGTCAGCAGCCGCGCCGCCTCCATCTCCGCGTCCTCGCGTTTTTTGCCGCGAATAAGCTGCGGCAACGCGACATTGCCGAGGGCGGAGAATTCCGGGAGCAGATGATGGAACTGATAGACAAAGCCGAGATAGTCGCGGCGCAGCCGCGTCTTGGCGGCGTCGTCAAGTTTCGACGTTGCGGCGCCGCCGATGAAGACCTCGCCGCCGCTCGGCGCTTCAAGGAGCCCGGCGATATGGAGCAGCGAGGATTTGCCGGAGCCGGACGGGCCGAGCAGCGCCGTCGTTTCGCCGCGACGGAGCGCAAAGTCCGACGGCTGAAGAATTTGCAGGTCCTTGTAATAGCGGCTGACGCCTTCAAGGCGCAGAACGACGTCGCTCTCCCGGCGCACTTCCATCTTATTCATAGCGGAGCGCCTCGACCGGATCGAGACGGGCGGCGCGCCAGGCGGGATAAATGGTCGCGACAAACGACATGAACAACGACCAGCCGACGATGAGGCCGACCTCGCGCCACTGCATCTTCGCCGGAATGGCGTTGAAATAGTAAACGTCCGACGGAAAGAGGTCAGTGTTGAAAATCATCGAAAGAAAGGTCTCGATCGCATCGATGTTCCAGACAAAGAGCGCGCCGGCGACGGCGCCGGCGATGGTGCCGATCACGCCGATCAGCGATCCCGACAGAAAGAAGATGCGCATGATCGACCCCTGGGTCGCGCCCATGGTCCGCAAGACCGCGATATCGCGCGTCTTGTCCTTGACGAGCATGATCAGCCCCGTGATGATGTTGAGCGCGGCGACGGCGACGATCAGCAGCAAGATGAGGCGCATCACGCTGCGCTCGGTCTGGAGCGCGTTGAAATAGCCTTGGTTCTGCTGTTGCCAGTCCCGCAATTCGAAATCGGGAACGATCGCCTGTAGCGCCGGCTTGTAGGTCTTGACGCGCTCGGGATCGGCGACTTTGACCTCAATCTGCTGGACGGCCTTGCCGAAGCCGAAGAAGATCTGCGCCTGTTCGAGCGGCATGAAGCCGATAAAGCCGTCATATTCGGAATTGCCGACCTCGAAGATCGCGCCGACGACATAGGTTTTCTTCTGAAGCGTCGGACCGAAAGGCGTGTCGGCGCCGCGGCCCGAGATCAAGGTGACCTTGTCGCCCGGCCCGACGCCAAGCTGCCAGGCGATGCGATTGCCGATGGCGATTTCATTGCCGCCGTTCTTGCCGACGCCCCAATTGTCGAAGGAGCCGGCGACGACATGGCTGCGGCCGGTTTCCGGATCGACGCCGGTGACGTAATTGATCGCCATCAGATCGTCCTTGCGGACGGCGCGCATCATGATGCCGGTTTCGTTATTGGCGCTCGCATAGACGGGCGCCTGGATGAGCGGGATCGCTTCGGTGACGCCCGGCGCCGATCGAAGCTTCTCGATCACCGCTTCATAGTCGGCGATGGCGCCGTCGCCCTGCACGAAAATGTGGCCGTTGACGCCGAGCAGCTGATCGAGAAGTTTCGTCCGAAAGCCCTGCATCACCGACATGACGATGATGAGGACGGCGACCGCCAGCATGATGCCGCCGAAGGCGATGATCGAAATCAGCGAAACGCCCTTGCCGGATCTCGTCGCGCCAAGATAGCGGCGCGCCACCATCCACTCAAAGAAAGAGAACGGCGGCGTCGCGGCGGGCGTGTCGGCGACTGCAATCGTCATCAATTGACCCGTACCTCTTCCGGCGCGGGTCCTATCTCATTTCGCTATTGCGGCCAAATCCGGGCCGCGTCAGGCGGCGCCCGTCTTCTTGCAGGTGTTAACGCCGACCAGCCGGTAGAGAGGGCAAAAGCCCATGACCGCCGTCAGGGCCATGATGATCCCGACCGCCAGCGCCGCATATTCCCAGTCGGGCCGTTCGCCGGTGAAGAACAGCCAGAACGCCGCCGCGGCGATCACGAGGCGGACAAGCCGGTCAAACATTCCAACATTCGTTTTCATCGTCTGCTCCTAAAGCCAGCATCCTCGGGATGCAGAATTGATCATGGGCCGCGGGGCGCCCGCCGAATTGATCGACGTCAAGTCCGGGGTCAGACTTTCAAGGCCGAGCGCACGTCCCGCTTCAGCATGTCGAGCGCGGCGTCGAGCGAGACCTCGTCCTTGCGACCGTCGGCGCGACGCTTGACCTCGACCTTGCCGGCCTCAAGCCCGCGCGGTCCGATGATGAGCTGAAACGGCAGGCCGATGAGGTCCATGCGTGCGAATTTCTCGCCGGGCCGCGACGCGGTGTCGTCGTAGAGGACCTCAACGCCCGCCTCCTCAAGCGCGCGATTGGCCTTCGCGCAGGCGGCGTCTGTGCCGGGATCGCCCTGTTTGAGGTTGACGAGCCCGACATGGAACGGCGCGACGGCGACCGGCCATTTACAACCCGCCTCGTCATGATAGGCCTCGATGAGCGCGCCCGCGAGACGCGAAACGCCGACGCCGTAAGAGCCCATTTCAACCGGGCGATCCTTACCATCCGCGCCGGTGATCATCGCGCGCATCGGCGCTGAATATTTCTCGCCGAAATAGAAAATGTGGCCGACCTCGATGCCGCGCGCGGCGATGCGGTCGCCTTTTGCGACCCTCGCTTCGAATTCGGCGTTGTCGTGCTTTTCCTCGGTCGCGGCGTAAAAGGACGTGTAGCGGTCGATCAGCGGCTGAAGGTCGCCGTCGAAATCCGTGCCGGCGCCGGGAACTTCAAGGTCGAGCAGCTTCCTATCGCAGAAAACGGCGCTTTCGCCGGTGTCGGCGAGAACGATGAATTCGTGCGAGAGATCGCCGCCGATCGGTCCGGTGTCGGCGCGCATCGGGATCGAGGTGAGGCCCATCCGCGCGAAGGTTCTGAGGTAAGCGACGAACATCTTGTTGTAGCTCGCCCGCGCGCCGGCGCTGTCGGCGTCAAACGAATAGGTGTCCTTCATCAGGAACTCGCGCCCGCGCATGACGCCGAAACGGGGGCGCACTTCGTCACGGAACTTCCACTGGATGTGGTAGAGCATCTTTGGAAGATCCTTGTACGAACGCACGCCCGCCCGGAAGATCTCGGTGATCATCTCCTCATTGGTCGGCCCGAACAGCATGTCGCGATCCGCGCGATCCTTGATCCGCAGCATTTCCTTGCCGTAGGCCTCATAGCGCCCGCTCTCGCGCCAGAGTTCCGCCGACTGGATGGTCGGCATCAGCATTTCGACCGCGCCGGCCCGATCCTGCTCTTCGCGCACGATCTGCTCGATTTTCTTCAGGACCCGAAAGCCGAGCGGCAGCCAGGCGTAGATCCCAGCGCTCTCCTGCCGGATCATGCCGGCCCGGAGCATCAGCTGATGGGAGACGATTTGCGCCTCCGAAGGCGTCTCCTTGAGGACTGGGAGATAATAACGGGAAAGGCGCATGGAAGGCTCCGGGATGGGGAGCCGTCTCTTAGGAAGGGCCGATTGGCTTGTCCATGCGGCGGCTAGCGGATGGAGCCCCGGAACGGACCGCGATAGCAGGCGAGCGGAACCGGCGCAGGTCCCCGCCCTTCGAGGTCGAACCGCGCGAGGATGCGCGCCGAAGCCCAGCCTGTTGCTGGCGTCGGGTAGAGCACCAGAATCTTGCCTGGCGCCGCCGCGCGTCTCGGATTGAGATCGACAGCTTCAACATCGCCAAGATTGACGATCCGCGGCGCATCGGCGGGGAATGGACACGGATCCGGCCGGACAATCGTCGTTTTCGCCGTCGCCGTCACGCCGACGAGGTTGATCCAGACTGCCGCAAAGAGAATGCGTCGCGCCTTCATGGCCGGCGCCGGTGCAGCCTTTATGCCTCGTTAACGATGTGCGCCGGCAATCCTGACGCCTATGGAGCGAGAAGCGTCGAAAGCGTCTCCCCGCTCTCATATTTCAGGTCATTGATCAGCCAGCGCCCTTTTTCCCGAGCCATTTCAAAGACCACAGTCTTCCTGCGAAAGGCGTCGGCGAACTCGACCGGGACCAAAACGCCAGGCGATTTCTTGTCATCGCCGCCGACAGCAAAGCGCGCAGGGTAGTCCTGCGAATCCGTGAAAGGATCGCCATCGATGAGCGGCGCTTCGTTCGGATCCTGCGTCAAGGCGAAATAAGCGTCGATCTTCGACTGAAGCGCCTTGGTAAAAGACGCTCGCTTTGCGCTCATCGACAAGACGGAAAATCCCATGTCGCCGGCAAAATGCGCTTCGAGGAAGCGCTGGACAGCGCCTTCCGGCGATGATTTCGCAGCGCTTGTTCCCGGCGTCCGGTCAAGCGTCCAGATCCGATTGTCGAGCGCGACCAGCAAAGTGTCGGGATCGGCCCAGTGATATTCAAAGACGCCCGTGTCGCACGAAACGGAAACGCCCCTAAACGTCGCGCCTGAAAGACCAAGCGCCGGCAGCGCGTCGCCCGCAGGCGGCGGAAGCCCGCCCTGAAACAATCCTTCCGGGGGCACATCGGTTGCTTCGTATCTTGCGCCGCCGCATCCGATCGGCTGAGGGCCTTTGACGGAAAGAGCATTGAACCTGACGGTCTCGCCGACCAGGAGCGGCGTTGCGCCCGCCTCCGCCTCATCCGACCACGGAGCAATGGCGCCGATTGTGATCCGCCATTTGCCGCGGATTGACGCGGCGCTGTCGTCGCTCGCCGACGCCGCGCCGGACAGCATGGCGGCGGCGGCCGCGATGGTCGCAAGTCTTGTGATTTTCACCCCGATCTCCCACACCCCTACACGTCGGGATTTACCGCAATCCGGCGCTGCAGGACAGGCGGGGCGCCTCAAATGGTGCGGCCAAGAGGACTCGAACCTCCACGATGTTACTCGCTAGCACCTCAAGCTAGTGCGTCTACCAATTCCGCCATGGCCGCATGTCGAAGCAGGCGCGGGGGATAGCAAATGCCCCCCGCCCCCTCAAGCCCTGCGGGAAGGACTTAGCGAACGACCTCAACCGCGATGCGATCGCCGGTCAGGCGGACCTTGCCATTGGCGATTTTTCGGCCATTGGCGAGGATCGAAATCAGTCGATTGGTGCCGCGCCCGAGCGGGATGACCGCCCCGCGGCCAAGCGCCAAAGCCGCCGCCAGCGGCATCGCGACGCCGCCGACTTCCATCGTCAATTCAACATCGATCTGTTCGACAGCGGTCATAGGCGGTGTTAACCCCACAACGCAACGCAGCGAGCATCGCGCCCTTTGGTTAGAACCTCGTTAAGGAATGAGCTTCATCTCAACCGGCCCGTCGAATGGGCGTCGACGCCGGACCAAATCGGCTACCCCGAGGCGTCGGCGGCCATGGAACGGCGGGTCGCCGCGATCAGGGACGGCGCGCCGGAGTTCGTCTGGCTGCTGGAGCACCCGCCCCTCTACACGGCCGGGACCAGCGCCAGGGAGGCGGACCTCCTCGAAGCGCGTTTCCCGGTCTTCCGGTCGCCGCGCGGCGGCCAGTTCACCTACCACGGACCCGGCCAGAGGGTCGCCTATGTCATGCTGAACCTCGCCGACCGCCAGCGCGACGTCCGCGGATTTGTCGCTGGCCTTGAGGACTGGATTATCGGCGCTCTCGCTGCCTTCAGCATCCGAGGCGAAAGGCGCGAAGATCGGGTCGGCGTGTGGGTCGACCGGACGAAGCCGGGCGAGACGCGGCGCGAAGACAAGATTGCGGCGATCGGCGTCCGCATCCGGCATTGGGTGACGTTTCACGGCGTCGCAATCAACGTCGAGCCCGATCTTTCGCATTTCGGCGGCATCGTCCCCTGCGGCGTTCAAACGCCGGGGTTTGGCGTGACGTCGCTGGCCGATCTTGGCTTGACCGCGACTCTCGACGACGTCGATGCCGCGCTTCGCGAGTCGTTTCACACCGTGTTCGGACCGACCGTCGATGCGCCCCCGCCTGATCTCGGCGATTTGGCCGTCGGAGCATGACCATGGCAGAAACAGCGCCAGGCGCCGCGTCGGCGGTTTTATCGCACGATAATTCGCGCTTTCAAAATTTCGCGTTGGATACCCGGCGCACGGCGCTTCTCGCGACGACGAACAGGCGGACGACTCCCCTCGGGATGTCCGATGTCAAAGGCCGACAATGCCGAGCCGCTAGTTTCCAGTTGCACATAAAGGTCAGCGCAGTCTGACAAAACAGTAATTCGCCGCCTACTTTGATCGGCGACAAATCGCCCGCATCGTTTTATGGTTCGATTTTTATTTCGTCTGAACAAGGATCTCGTATGACCCGCCGCCTCAAGAATGCCTTCCTCGCATCCGGCGCCTTCGTTGCAGCGCTCGGCTTCACCATCGCCGTCGCGCAAGAACCGCCGCAAACGCCCGCGCTGCCGGAGGCGCCTGTGGCGATTGAGGTTGAACAGGAGGCCTCGCCAGCGCCGCAAGCGCCGACGCCGCCTCCAACGCCCGAAGCGGCCGCCGAGCCTGTGATGAACCCCGATGAGATGGCGGATTTCCTCAATTCAAAACAGCAGATTCGCCAGGACGTGACGTTGACGCGCACGGTCGACGGGAAGGTTGTCGAAACGACCAAGGAGACGGTCGTTTATTCGGCGGATGATCCCTATCGCGGAAGCGAGGCGGGCCTGTCTCCGCTTGAACAGCTCAAAGCGGAGTTCGACAGCAAAGCGTTGACGCGCAAGGAAGCACTCGAAGAAGCCAAGCTTGATTTCATCGTCGCCGACCTTGACCGGGATGAAGCGATGAGCGCCGCCGAATTCAGCTTCCTGGTCAAAGGCTGGCAGGACGCGGAAATCACCGGAAGCGGGCGCGGGCGTTTCGTCGATCCGATCTTCCATGCCGATCAGGCCGCGGCGGACGCCGAACACGCGGCGCAAGCGCAGGCAAAGTTCACGACCGTCGCCGGCGCCGATCCGGCGATTGGACGCAAACCCTACATCAAGGCCGTTATCGCTGATTTCGACGCTGCGGATGTTGACGAAGACGGACTATTGCGAGGCGAAGAGCTGTTGCAGTTTCGCGCGGCCAATCGCGGCGAACCCTATCAGCCCTGATGCTGACGCGCCCATTCCGGCGTCGCCGGGATGGGCGTTTCGACGCATGGTCTGCCCCTCGGCGCAGGGACGGGGCGCGCCATTTTACGTTGAAACCAGAGCCTTCCCGCCGTAGAACACCGCCCGGCGACTTCTTAACCTTTTGATTTTGCGCCGATAGTCTCCGTAGCTCAGGCGGATAGAGCACCAGATTCCTAATCTGGGGGCCACAGGTTCAAGTCCTGTCGGAGACGCCATTTTCGGCCGAGACCGGCGCCGGACTTGGATCGGCGCATTTCTTGAAGGAAAAGGCGAACCAACCCTTCGGGGCGCCCGCTAGAGGTGCGTCGAAGCGTGCCGAAATTGGACGACAGGCTGACACACCCCGGGCGATGCGCGACGCACTCCTTCTCCTTGTGATCTTCGGCGGGCTTCTCGCGACGCTGCGCTATCCGTTCATCGGGATGATTCTCTGGGCGTGGTTTTCGCTGCTGACGCCGCACCAGATGGCCTATGGCGCGTTCGGCGTCCCTTTGAACATGGTGATCGCCAGCGTCACGATCGTCGCGCTCCTCCTGCATGGCGAAGCGATGAAGTTCCGGTTTGACGCTGTGACGGCCTGGCTGATCGCCGTCGCGACCTGGCTCTTCGTGTCGCAGGCCAATTCGCTCGACCCGCAAAATTCCGCGGTCTTCTTCGACCGCTTCATCAAGACGCTGATCTTCACCATCCTTTGCGCGCAGATGGCGACGACCAAGCTTCGAATTCACGCGCTGATCTGGATTTTCGTGCTCTCGATCGGATTTTTCGCCGCGAAGGGCGCTGTCTTCACACTGGTAACGCTCGGCGAATATCGCGTCCAGGGCGTCCCCCAGACCATTCTTGAAGACAACAACCACATGGGCATCGCAATGGCGACGACGCTGCCCATGATCCTCTATTTGCGCAGCGCCGCCGCCAAACCATGGATGCGCAATGCGCTGACCTTGCTGTTCCTGATGACGATCTTCTCGGTCATCGGCACGCAGTCGCGCGGCGCATTCGTGTCGCTCATCGCTTTCGGCGGATTCTTCTGGCTGAAATCAAAGCACAAATTCGCAATCCTTGGCGCAGGCCTGCTCGCGCTCGTTCCGGCGATCGCCTTCATGCCCTCCAAATGGACGGAGCGGATGGCGACGATCACGGAGGCGTCGGAGGACTCCTCATTCATGGGCCGCGTCGACGCATGGATCATCAACACGGAATTCGCGCTTGAACGCCCGCTGACGGGCGCCGGCCTTCGCAATCCCTACAAACAGGAACTCGCCGTCAAGGTCGACGCAGAACGCGCGCCGCGCGCGAAGGCCGCGCATTCGATCTATTTTGAAATGCTCGGCGGCGCCGGGTTTGTCGGCCTGTTCTTCTACCTCGCGCTGCTTGGAACCGCCTATCTGAAAACGGTCGCGCTCCAAAAAGTCCGCGCGCTCGACGGCTCCAAGCCGTGGCAGACGCGGTTCGGCTATTTCGCGCAAATGACGCTGGTCGTCTTTTGCATCGGCGGCGCGTCGACCTCGCTTGAAATGTGGGACGGCTATCTGCTGGTGATTGCGCTGATCGCCGCCGCGACGCGCCAGTCAGCGGCATTGACGAACGCCGTCGCGGAACAGGCGCGCGAAAAGGCCCGCTACAGCTGGCGCGGCGAAGCGCGCGGCGCTGTCGTCGGTCGCCCTGGGCCCAATTTCTGAGCGCTATTTGAACATCGCCTGAATAGCCGCGACGGTCGATCCGCGGACGCCGCGCGCCGTCTCTTTGGCGTGGTCGTGGCCATGATGGTCGTGATCGTGCAGACGCAGGCGCGTGACGGTCGCGCCGCCCGGCGGCTGGTCATGGTCATGCTCGTGGTCCGGGCAGTCGAATCCGCTTTCGATCTGAATGGTCGAGTCTTCAATCCCATAACGCTCGCCGAGGCGCTGCTTTAGCGCACGGAGCGTTTCAGCCGCCGGGGCGCCGTCGCGAATGCGCGCGTGCAAAGTCAGCCGGAGCTGATCGGGCGTCAGCTGGGAAATTTTGACACTATGAATGTCTTCAATCACGGGGCTTGCGGCGGCGAGATCATTCACAAGGGCGTCAACGTCGAAATTCTTCGGAGCGCCTTCAAGAAGAATATGGGTCGTTTCCGCTAGCAGTTTCAGCGCCGACCGGCCGATCAGGAACGCGACGAGGAATGAAAGCAGCGGGTCAATAGGCATCCAGCCCGTGCGCCAGATGATGATTGCCGCGGCAACCGCCGCGACTGAGCCAAGAAAGTCGCTCGCGACATGCAGCATGGCGCTCTTGATGTTGATGTTGTGATCGCCCGCCCGATGAAGAAGCCTGAAGGCGACGCCGTTGGCGATCAGGCCGAGCGCGGCGATGGCGAGCATCGGCGCCCAATCAACCTCGATCGGCGTAAAAATGCGGCGGACCCCTTCATAGATGATCCACCCCATCAGCACGACAAGCGCGATGCCGTTCAAAAACGCAGCGATGACTTGCGTGCGGCGATAGCCGAAATGCAGTTTTCCATTGGCTGGCCGCACGGAGATCCAGTGCGCGCTGAGCGCGATCGCCAATGCGAGCGCATCGGTCATCATATGGCCGGCGTCGGCGAGAAGCGCGAGCGACCCCGACAGGACGCCGCCGACAACCTCGACCACCATGAACACGACGATGACGATGAGGGCGGCGAACAGCCGCCCGCCATCCGCCCGATGCTGTGCATGTCGGCTTACCGTAAGCCCTTCATGCGAATGATCGTGGCCGCAGTCGCTCATGCCCTGCCAATCCGACGGAACGCGAGGAAATTCAAAGGACAACGCCGAGCGCTACATAAGCGGTCCCGGACCGGCGCGGCAAGGCGAATATGCTGCGTCATAAATATTTGATGTTGATTGCAAGCAACATGATCGAGCAATGTTTGCGCGCGGAGGTGACGTGATAACATTAGGGTTGCTAAAAGGGTTGACTGGACGGCGGGGGGAGTCGCACCGAATAGCCATATTTCTTGGCGAATCGGTCCGGCGGCGAAAACCGCCACATCAATGTTGCGTGTGATTTGGAAGGGGGCGGCGCTTGCTAGAAGGTGCAGGGATACCGTCTGGGGTCCTCGCCAGCATCATTGCGGCGTGCGTCAGCACGGCCGGCCTTCTTTCGATGGCGGCGCTCGGCGACTGGGGCAAGCGCAACAGCGCGTATTTTTCCGCCTTTGCGATCGGCGTTCTGCTCGTCGCGGTGCTTTTCCACCTGACGCCTGAATCGCTCAGCTATTCGAGGAGCGCCTGGCGATGGATGATCGGCGGCTTTCTCGGCATGTCGATCCTCGGTTTCGGCTTGCGGCTCTTGTCGCAAAACAGCCGGAACGGGCACGGTATCGCCATCGGCTACGCGTCCGTCATTGCGCTCGGCTTCCATTCATTCGTCGACGGATTGATCTACGAGGCGACCTATTCGACGGAAGCGTTCACCGGATCGCTGGCGACCGCGGGTCTCCTGCTTCATGAATTCCCTGAGGGCGTCATCGCCTATTTTCTCGCGCGCGACGCCGGGCTTGACCGAATCCGGTCGATCGTCTGGGCGTTCATCGCCGCCTCGCTGACGACGATCTTCGGCGCCATTGTCGCGAGCGGTTTTCTCGGCGGCCCCGAGAACGTGCCGATCGGCCCGATGCTCGGCCTCACGGCGGGCGGTCTCGCTTACATCATGGCGTTCCATCTCGGGCCGCATGCGAGCCTGACGCCGAACAAGCGCGGCTACTTTATCGCCAGCGTCGGCGTCGTGATCGCGCTCGCAGCAGTCGTCTTGCGGCACATGCAGCACTGAAACACTTGCGAAATCGCTGAATCCGAATTCTACTTCGGGCGACAGCCGGCGATCCCGGCCGCCGGAATGACGCTGCGCCAGCCATTATCGGCCTCAACGCTCAGCAGCCCCCGCTCCAGATAATTGCCGCCTTCAAAGCCGAGGCCGAAGCGAACCTTGACGTTCGCCTTGAAGCCTTCCGCGACGAAACGCTGCTCCTCGGAAACGCCGTAGCCGGAAGCGCCCAAAGCCTCTGCGACCGCTAGCGTGCGCAACTTGCCGTTGACCATGACGTCAGCGCCCTTGCCGGCGGTCATGCGAAATATCGGCGTCGGCTGATCGGCTTCGAGCGTCCACAACACCATCCCGCACTCGCCGGGCGGCAGGGCGGAATCGGCGAGTGCGCCGATGACAAGCTCGCCCCCCCCGCTCGGCGCGGCGGCGACGTTGCGCGAGACTTTGTCGGACGGCGAGGATGCGCAGCCGGCGGCGAAAAGCGCGAGCAGCGCTAGACAAGGATTTCGCCGAGTGATCATGAATTCAATCCTTTCAGTCGGCCGACGGCGCGCCAGGACAATTTCGTTTCCGGACCCTCAAACCCGAAAGTCCGCAGCGCGACGCCGACATCGGCGCGCCTCGGTTCAGCCGTGAAGACGGCCTCATAGCTGAGATCGGGCGCGACCTTGACGTTGATCCTGACTGATCCTTCCGCGCCGGCGCCGTTCAATGCAAGGTGAAACTTCCCATCGACGCATTTTATGTCGCCGGCGAGCGGGAACGCGGCGCCGGACCAGCCCCGCGACAGCCCGTCAAGAGCGTTCGTAGACAGCTTTGCTTCTTCGGCGCCGCAGCCGGCGCGCGTCAGTTTCAGCGACTTCGCCTTGACGGCGGCGACGCCCTGATATCGCGCGCCGAAAAACGTATACTGACGAATTGACGCGAGATTGTAGACGGCGCTGACGTCCCGAAGCTCGACGCCGCCGGGAGACAGCGCGATCCGCGCTTCTCCTTCCAGCGCGCCGTTTCGGCTGGACGCGTCGGCGGCGATTCGCGCCGTCGCCAGCGACAGCGGCGCCAGACGATAGGAAATGTCGCCGATCAGGATCTGGTTATGGGCGACGCGCGTCAATTCGCCCTTCCAGATCGTGCCTCTGGCGGCCCCGATCTCCAGCAGGGGCGAGCGCGCGGTCGCGATCGCGGCGACGAGGCTCGCCGGCGCATTCGCGATGGCGCTCAGACAGAACGCCGCCGCTCCGGCGATCCAGAGCGCGCCGTTCGATCTTGAAAACAGCGAGGCCAAGCGCATCATGGCGGCGTTCGCCGGACAAGCGTCAGTTGCGCCTGCAAGCCTTCGCCCGATGTCGCGCGAGCGATGTCGGCGGACGCGACGGTGACGCCATATTGGCGCTCCAACATGCCAAGCCAGTCGAACAGCTTCTGGGGATCGGCGGCGACATTGGCTTCAACGCCGCCGTCAGGCCGCGCATTGCGATAATTGACCTGAATCTTGTGATCGCCGGTCGATTGCGTCAGCACGTTGAGGATCGGCGTTTGCAGATCGACGCCCGCGCCCGCCGCGACGACGCCTGCGTTGGCGCTTGCCTGCGACACGAGGCCGTAGAGTTCTTCTGCTCGCTCGCGCTTGTCGGACATCCCCGCCCGCCAGCCGAACGCCGGCGCAATCATGAACTGAATGAACGCGAGCGCTGCGACAATCGCGCCGCCGACGCCGACGAAGAGTTTTTCCCGATCTGACAGCCGATCCCAAAAAGCCTTCATTTCGCCCTCGCCGACATTTCGCCGATCCAGGCTTCGCCGGAGCGGCGATAGCCGCCGCTGTCGACGCCGACGAGGCCGTGCGCGTCGAGCGCCGCGCGGAACGCTTCGATCCCGGCGTCTGAATCGCTCCTGATGCTGAAGACGAACTGCCCGCGCGCGCCGTCATAGCGAATGCGATCGATCGCGACCCCGTCATGTCCTTCAAGGCTCGCCGTCAGACGCGAGGCGATCTCGAGAAATGACGCGGCCTGGCCGCCCGCCGCCAGAATTTCACGCGCATGCGCGCGGATATCGCTCCCGTCATAAGTCGGAAACGCGGACTTATGCATCGCGCGAGCGCTTTCCTCATAGGAATGCGCGATGCGTCCGTCCCTTATGCCCGCCGCTGCCGCCGAAACGATCGCCGCCGCTGCAAGACCGGCCGCCAGCGCCGCCGGGCGCTTCCACGGCCCGAGCTTGAACGACGACGAAGTCTTGCGGCGGTATTCGCCCGCGAGGAAATTTGTCGGCGCATGCCTCGCGGACATATGCGCGCCGAAGAGCGCAAGAACGTCCGCTTCGTGCGGCAATGGCCGTCGTTCAACCGGCAGATTCGCCCATTTGCCGACAAGATCATGAGCGCCATAAGCGATGACTGCGGCTTCGCCCGCCGCCTCGATGAAGGGCGGCGCCACGATTTCAGCAAGCGCGCGTTCGCAGGCAAAGCCTGCGTCGCTGCGCGCCGCGATAATACGGTCGCGGTCTCCGACGAGGATGCAGGCCGTGTCCGATCCGCCGATGCAGGCGAAATCAACCGTCAGTTCGCTGATCTGGATCGGCGCCGCATCGAAGGCCGCGAGCCAGTCGGCGATCACGGATTTGGAAATCGCATAAGCGCCGCGCGGCGCGCCGGTCGAGATCACAATATGAATGTCATCCGTCGGCTCGGCGAGCGCATCCTCAAGCAGGAGCGTCGCCGCCGCTCTCAGTTTCGACGCCTGTTTCGGCGGCGTCGGAATTGCGCGCATCGCGATCTGCTCGCCCATCAAGATGGCGACCCGCCGCACGTCTTCGGGAAAGCGCCCGGATACCGGCGCGAGCGCCGCGACGTCGCCGACGCGGCCCGCCTCGGTGATTGTGCCGGCGGCAAAGGCGCCCCAGACCACGGGCTCCCGCGGCGATCCGCCCAATTTGAAGACCACAAGATCGGTCAAAACGCGTCTCCGAAAGTGCGCGCGAGAAGTTCGACGTCGGCGCCGCCCTTGATCTCAAATAATAGCGCTTCTTCCATCGTCAGGTCGTTAACTTCAAGCCTGATGCGCGCTTCGATGAGGTTTGAGGAAAGTGAAAATCCCGGCGGCGAAAGTTCCGGCGGAACGCTTGCCGGGTTAGTATACCCGCCGGGCGGGCGCGCCTCGATCGCGGCGACGACCGCATCAGCTGAAATCGGGTTGGTCCCCGGCGCCAGCAAGGCGGCGATCAGCTCGGCGTGATTCTTGTTCACCATGTTGACATTGATCTTGGTCGGCGAAGCGTCCGGAAGTGCGCAAAGATAAGGACGCAGGCGCTGGTATAGGAGGCGCGAGACGCCGTCCATCGCGCGCAACTCCGAAACGGACGCCAGCATCGTATCGGCTGTCCGGAACGGCGTCGGAAGCGCCGTGTAGAAACTGTCTTCGGCGCCCTGCGCAAGCGGCGCGATGTCGGTGTCGATGAAATCGACGACGACGTCCTTGAGTCGCTCCGCCTCGCCAGAGCCCAGCCCGATCGAAGTCAGCAGGCGGACAAATTTCTCCGACTCCGTCAAATCCTCCCGCCCATTGCTGTCAACAAGACCATTAACGTTGAAACAGCGCGTCGCGTCGGCGAACACGATATGGCCCTTCCCGTCCTCGAAGGGCAACTCCAGCTGGCTGGCGAAAATCCCGTCCTCCTCCGCAACCTTCGTCGGCTTGGTCGCCAGAAATTTCTTCAGGACCTGATCGGCGATCTCTTCGGCCGCCGCCGCGCGCCAGAGCAATTCCGACCGCGCGCGCTCGCTTGAGGCGCGCCTGACGCCGCCTGTCACGATGTTGGTGATCGACAACAGCAGAAAGGCGAGCGTCGCGACAAGCAGCAAAACGACAATCAACGCCGCGCCGCGCTCTTTCGTCCGATGGTTCGAGGGCGGCGGCGTCACAGCGATCACCCATTCACCCAGAAAATCTGTTCAAGCTCGCCGAAGCGTTTCGTCGTCATGGTGAGGCGGACGGCGTCAGGCGCTTCGCCGCGGCCGGGCGCCGGCCAAAGGTCAGCCCAGTTGAGCCGCCCATTCACTTCGTCGACAAAAAACCCGATGCGAACGCCGGTGACGCCCGCCATCAAAATGCGGTCGGACCGCGGCTGGCCGCGCGCATCATCAAGATAGGGCCGGACGCGCCGAACGAGTTTGTCGTCGACGGCCAGATATTCAACCGCCTGCAATGTCGAGCGCGGCGCCTTGTCGTCCGGATTGGTCCAGCCGCGCCGCACAAACGCCATCAGCAATCGCTCACCCTCGGCCGGCTTCCTGAAGGAGAGCCCCTCGCCGCCCAGAAACGCCGCAGGATAAGGATAGCCGAATTCGTCGCGCACGATGCGCGGCGCGAGCTGCGCGAGATCCTGTTTCAGGATCAGCCGCGCGATCTGCATGTCGCGAATGTCCTTGTCGGCGGCTTCGAGCTGCTCGCGCCCTTCAACCGTCAGCCGCAGCGCGTAGACCGACGCGCCGGAAATCATCGCGAAGATCAAAAGCGCGATCAACAGCTCCGGCAGGGTGAGGCCCCGCTGCGTGTGATTGCTCATTCGACGGTCCTCAGCGTGTCGACGCGCGCAAGCGTCTGATCGTCGTTGGCGCGCGACACGGTGATCACGACGCGCAGGAGATCGTCGCCCGCTTCGGTCACGACGCGCCGCGCCTTCCACTTTCGGCCCGCCGCCTCAATTTCCGTTTCCTCTTCGCCCTGATCCGGCGGCGCAGCCTTCAGCAGCATTTGCGCGGTCTCATTGTCGGCGATGATTCCGGCGATCAGGCGCTCCTGCTCGACCGCAGCGAATCTCGCGCTTTGCGCGACCATGGCGTAGGCGGCGAGCACGACGCCCGCAAGGATCGACAGCGCGACCAGCGTTTCGACGAGAGTCATGCCCAGCTGAGATGGCTTACGCATCTTTCTTCACCGCGATCGCGCCGCCTTCATCGACCGTCACCAGCCAAACGCCGTCAGAACTTGTAAAACGCACGCTGAACGCGGTCTGGACGCCGAGCGGGTCGAGCGGGATCTCGCTTTTCTCCTCATCCTCATCCTCATCCTCGTCCCCATCCTCGCCATTTTCCCCAGCAAGTTCCGACGGCCGCTCCTCGCCGCCGAGCGCGCGCGCATTGTCGTTGGCGGCGTCCTTGATTTCGACCTTGGCGATGGAGCGGTCGTCAAACTCGGCGCGGCCCAACACGCGGTCGCCGCCAGAGCCCGACCATTCGCCGGCCTTCAGCCGCTCGAACTTGTACCCTTTGGCGTCGATCGCGATCCGCATCACCGCGCCGGTCGCGACGGCCTCGTCCATTACAAGCTGCAGCCTTGCGGCGAAACGCTCCGCGTCGTCCCGCACTTCCGGGCGTGAGGGCGGCGCGTTGAGCAGCACGACCGATGACGCGAGCGCCAGGATGACGATCACGACAAGCAGTTCGACCAGCGTCAGGCCGCGCTGGCGATCGGCGCTCAACTCTCTTGCGACCAATTGACGATGTCCGCATTGACGCCCTCGCCGCCCGGCTCGCCGTCGGCGCCGAGCGAGAAGATGTCGATCGCGCCATGCTCGCCCGGCTGGCGGTACTGATAGGGCTTGCCCCAGGGATCGACGGGGAGCGCGCGCAGATAGCCGCCCGGCCGGTACTGATCGGTCCGCGCATCGCCCGGCGGCGCCGTCACCAGCGCCTGCAGCCCTTGTTCCGTTGTCGGATAATTGAACATGTCGAGGCGATATTGATCGAGCGCGTTCTCGATCGATCCGAGGTCGATCTTCGCCTTGCGCGCCGCCGCGCGGTCGCGTTCCGGCAAGACATTGACGACGACCAGCGCCGAGATCAGCGCTAAAATCGAGAGAACGACAAGAAGTTCGATGAGCGTGATGCCGCGCTGGCGGCGGCGGCGCTTCTCTTTCAGGTTAATCATCAGACAGAACTCCTGTTTTCGTTCAATAACATCAATTTGCGGCGAGACTGTTCAGCCTCAGGATCGGCAGCAGGATCGATACGACGATGACCATCACCATGCCGCCCATAGCGATGATGATCGCCGGCTCCAGAAGACGCAAGGCGATCGTCGAGGCGGTGTCGAATTCCTCTTCCAGCTGGATCGCCGACTTGTCGAGCATGACCGGCACCTGACCGGCGCGCTCGCCCGCCGCGATCATATGGATCATCATCGAGGGAAGCACATTGGCGCGTTTAAGGCTCGCGGCGAGCGAGGCCCCCTCCCGGACATTGGTGATCGCGCCGTCGAGCCGATCGCGCATATGGGCGTTGCCGATGGTCCGCTGCGCGCCTCTGAGGCTGTCGAGAAGGGGCGCGCCGCCGGCGAAAAGGGTCGCCAGCGTTCGCGCGAAGCGGGCGCCGTCAAGGCCGCGCAAAAGTTTGCCGAGCAGCGGCACCGTCAGCACCCAGCGATCGAAGGCGAGCTTGAACGGCGGTGAACGCATGCCCTGCCAGAAGAGGACGCCGCCAAGAACGGCGCCGATCAACAGATAAAGGCCATAGGCGCCGAGGAAACTCGAAATTCCCATGACGATCCGCGTGATCAGCGGCAGCTTCGCGTCGAAGGTCTGGAACTGCTCGACGATTTTCGGGACGACTTCCGTCATCAGCGCGGTGACGACGAGCCCCGCGACAGCCGCAAGCGCCGCCGGATAGATGAGCGAGGCGATCGCCTTGTTCAGCATCGATCGGTTCTTTTCAAGCATCGTCGCGAGACGGTCGAGAACGCCGGAGAGATCGCCTGAAGTTTCGCCCGCCGCGACGACGGCGCGATAGAGTTCGGAAAATGACTTCTTGTCTTCGCCGAGCGCCTCCGCGAAACGCCAGCCTTCGAGCACGCGCTCGCGGACCGCAAGAAGGCGCTTCCGGGATCCGGGTTTCTCCGTCTGCAGCGCGACGGCGTTCAGCGCCTCCTCAAGCGGGGTCGACGCCCCGATCAGAACCGCGAGCTGGCGCGTCAGGTTGACGAGTTCCGATGAGCCGATCTTCGCTTGCGCCTTGCCGAGCCCGGCGACGCCCGCCTTGTCGCGCGGCGCTGAAATCGAAACCGGCGTCAGTTCAAGGCGCCGCAATTCCTGCCGGGCGAGCCGCGCCGATTCCGCATTGACGACGCCGCGCTTGGAGCGGCCGCCGGCGTCGAGCGCTTCATACTCAAATGACGGCATCGTCTTCCTCCTGACGGACGACGCGGAGGACTTCCTCGATCGACGTCAAGCCGGAAAGGACATGGCGGAACCCCGAAATCGCCAGCGTGTCGGCGCGGCGAAAAGCGTGCGCGGCGATTTCCTGCTCGCCCGCGTCTTCATGGATGAGCCGACGCAGCGTCTCATCCGCGACAATCAGTTCGTAAACGCCGATCCGGCTTTCATAGCCCGTATGCCCGCATCGCCCGCACCCCGCCGGACGATAGATTGTCGCCTTCTCGCCGGCGTCGAGGCCCAGCAATTTGCGTTCGGCGTCATCGGGCTCATAGGGGGCCTTGCAGGTCGGGCAAAGCCGCCGGACGAGACGCTGCGCCAGCACGGCGGCGATCGTCGACGAGAGGAGGAAAGGTTCAGCGCCCATGTCGCGCAGACGCGTCACCGCGCCGACCGCCGAATTGGTGTGGACGGTCGACAGGACGAGGTGGCCGGTCAACGCCGCCTGAATGGCGATTTCCGCCGTCTCGACATCGCGGATCTCGCCGACCATGACAATGTCCGGGTCCTGACGAAGGATGGCGCGCAGGCCCGTCGCGAAGGTCATCCCGACCTTTGGATTGATCTGCGTCTGGCCGACGCCGTCGATCGCATATTCGACCGGGTCTTCGACCGTCAGGATATTGCGCGAGGGATCATTGAGAAGTTTCAGCGCCGCATAAAGCGTCGTCGTCTTGCCCGAGCCCGTCGGCCCGGTGACGAGAATGACGCCGTTCGGCCGCTGCAGCGCCTGTTGCAGCCGTTTAAGCGTCTCGGCCGGCATGCCGAGCGCGTCGAGATCGAAGCTTGCTTCTTCCTTGTCGAGAATGCGCATGACAACGCGCTCGCCAAAGCGCGCCGGCAAGGTCGACACCCGGACGTCGATCAGCTTGCCGCCGAGCGACAACGAAATGCGCCCGTCCTGCGGCAGGCGCTTTTCCGCGATGTCGAGCCGCGCCATCACTTTGACGCGGCTCGTCAGCACCGGCGTCATCCGCGCCGGCAAAGAGAGAATCTCGCGCAGCACGCCGTCGATCCTGAGGCGGATCGATAGGGATTTCTCGTAGGGCTCGACGTGAATGTCGGATGCCTTGAGCTTCACCGCTTCGGCGATGATCGCGTTGATGAGGCGGATAACTGGGGCGTCGTCTTCGCTGTCGAGCAAATCCGCTGTCGCCGGCAGACCTTCGGCGAGCGTCGCGAGGTCGTCCTCGCCCTTTTCCATCTGGAAATCGTCAGCCCGGATGCCGTCCGCCGAATAGATTTCGGAAAGTCGGCGTTCAAAGGCGTCGGACGGCATTTCATCGACGATGATCGGCGCGTTGACGACGCGCCTCACTTCCAAAAGCGCGACGGGATCCGGCTTTCCGCGCGCGCCGACGCGCGCCGGACGCGCCGCGCTGTCGAGAACGACAAGGCCGTTCTCCTTGGCGAAGGCGTAGGTCAACCGGACCCGCGGCGCGTCGATTGTTTCGCTCATTGCTCCGGCGAAAGTTCAGGCGGCGACTCTTGAGGAGGCGCTGTTTCGGCCGTCCCTGTGACCTGCTGGATGAGACGCTCCAGGTCGGTCACCGGTCGGCCCGTGCGCAGCTGTTCGCGCGCGTTGATATAGTCCATTTTCTTGGCGGTGGTCGCGGCGGCGCTGACCCGATCGCGAATGATGGTCGGGCGGATGAACACCATCAGATTGCGGCGCTCGCGCGATCGCGAGGATGTCCTGAAGAGATTTCCGGCGACGGGGATGTCGCCTAGCAGCGGGACCTTGTCCTGGCTCTCTTGTTCATTGTGGTCGACGAGCCCGCCGATCACGAGGATGTCGCCATCGTCAACTAGCGCGGTCGTGGTGATTTCGCGCTTGTTGGTGATGAGATCGGTCGATGAGTCGATAATCTGTCCGGCGACGCTTGAGGTTTCCTGCCGGATTTCCATCGTCACTGTGCCGCCTTCGTTGATCTGAGGCGTCACTTCCAGAATGACGCCGACCTGCTCGCGGCTGACCGTGCGGAAGCGATTGTCGAGATCGGCGCCGACCGCTTCGCCGGTCGTGATCGGGATTTCCTGTCCGACCGACAACGTCGCTTCCTGATTGTCGAGCGTCACAATCGACGGGAAGGACAAGACGTTCGACTCGGTGTCGCGTTTCAGCGCCGACACCACGGCGCCGAACACCGCGTCATTGCCGATTTTCCCGCCTGCCCCGCCGATAAATCCGTTCGTCGAAAGCAGCGAGGTGATCGCCGTATTGGCAAGCGTATTGCTCAGCGTTTGCCGCGAAGAGCCGCCCGTCGTCGGGGTGCTGCTTCCTTTCAGGATGTCTGGATCAAGCAGCAAAGCGCCGGCCGCCGCGAGAATGTTCGGCGTCGCGCTTGAAAAATTCGTCGCGGTGAATGGGACGATTTTTCCATCGGTCGGCGCGAGGAAATACTCAACCCCGAGCGCGCGCGCGGTCCTGTCCGTAATTTCGACGATGATCGCTTCGATCTGCACCTGGGCGCGGCGGACGTCGAGCTGCTGCACGACCTTGCGCAGCGTCTGCTGGATGTTGGCGTCGCCGGAGATGATGACCGAATTCGTCGCCTTGTGGAACGAGATATTGGCGCGAGCCGCCGACGCGGCGGCGGTCGGCGCCCCGCCTTCGGCCGCTTGCGCCGCCTGCGCTTCGGACTCGGCGTTGGCGATCTCTTTCAGGAGCTTCGACATTTCCTCGGCGTCGGCGTGATTGAGCGCGATCACCGAGAGGTCCGTCTGCTGACGGCCGATGCGGTCTAGCTCATTGACGACGCTGACAAGCCGGGACAGAATCTGCGGCTCCGCTCTGATGAGAATGCTGTTCGACGCGGCGACCGGCACGACCGAGACCTTGGAGGCGGAGGTCGCCCCCTCCTCCGAAATCTCCTGCGCGAGATTGGTGACGACGCGGGCGACTTCGGCGGCGGAAGCGTTTTCGAGCGGAATCGTCCGGTAGACGGTCGTGTCGCGATCGATCTGCGCGAGGACTTCGCGCATCCGTTCGATATTGTCTTTCGAGTCGACGAGAATGACGGCGTTGCCCGATCTCACCGGCGCGACGACGCCGCGCTCTGAAATGATCTGCGACAGGTTCGCCGCCGCTTCGCGCGCATCGACATGATTGAGGCGGACGATCTGGGTGACGATGTCGCCCGCAGCGCCCTCGCCGACCGGGCCCGCCGCGCGCGAGCTTTCCTGCACCGGGATGATCTTGTAGCTGTTGTGATTGAGCGGCGTCGCGGTGAAACCGGTGACGCGCAGCGCCGCCTGGAAGAGCTCCCACGCTTCCTCGGCGCAAAGCCCGCCATTCGGTCCGGACTTGATCGTGATCTGGCCGGCGACGCGCGGATCGAGCACGAATTTCTTGCCTGTCCGGAGCGCGATTTCGTCGACGACCGAGCGGATCTCGGCGTTTTCGAGATTGAGCGCCTCGCCGCAATTTTGGTCCTGCGCGGCGGCGGCGCCGGCGAGGGCGGAAGCGGCGCAAAGGAGGCCGGCAAGGCGTTTCATCCGGTTGATTCCATTCATTCGAATTTAGTCATTCGGCGTCGCGACTGTTTCGTTGGGCATCGCGATCGTAATCGGCATGACGACGCCGTCGCGTTCAATGCTGAGGGTGACCGACGCTTTGCCCTGCGTCATCGCGATCGCTTCAAGGCCCCGTGCGATATCCCTGTCGATCGGCTGGTTGTCAACGGCGACGAGCTTGTCTCCCGGCTGAAGGCCAAGCGCTTCGAATTGCTCTGCGTCGTCGGCGGGCTGCAAGGTGAGCCGCATGCCGCCGACTTCGTCGGGTTCGGGCGTTGCGACGATGAGATGGCCGATCGCCGCCATGCCGTCGCCGGCATAAGCTTGGAGATTTGGCGCCGGCGCTATCGGCTGAATGGCGGCGGCGGCGCTGTCGCGATTGATGAGGCGCAAGGCTTCGCGAACGCCGTTGCGAATGATCACGACATGATCGCGAAACACCTGCTCCAGGGTGACGCCCGCGGCGATCGTATCGCCGACCGCGAAGCGGCCCTGCTTTTCGTCGGGCGTCTTGATGATGGCCGTTCCGCCTTTGGCGTCGATCCAGGTGCCGTGCAGCGTCAGATTGAGCGTCGTTTCGGCAAGGTCCGCGCCGCTGTCGACCGGGGCCGCCGCCGCGGGCGCCGCTGATGTCCGGAACGGGTTGATCGGCCCGCTCGCCGCCGGCGCCGCCGCAGGCGCGATTTGTTGCGGCGCCGTGGGCGGAGCAATGACCGGTCCAAGGCCTCGATACATGATCACCGGCAACAGGACGCCGATGCCGGCGACCAGAAGGAACTCAATCGCGCGAATGAGGCGAGGATTGCTGCGCGCCTTGCCGACGGTTCCGCGTTTCAGCGTCCCGGCGATGCGCTCGCGCGCAGCGCTTGCCGCCGCCCCGGACGCCCCGAAACGATCGATCCTGAAAACCGCCAAATCCGTTACCTGTACGCTTCGCGCCGATCCGGCGACCAATCGCCAGAAACGCAGCACTATCAAAAACTAAGCCGTTCGCCCATGGTTCAGCGAAAGACGCCGGCCTAATACCCCAAGATAACGGTCGAGATTGTGACAAATTCCCCAATATGTAGGCTTTTGAGGGAATTTGCCGCGCCTTTTCCGCCCCTTAGGGTAGAGTGTAACCTCCTGATTACTCTTGAGAGCCGGTTTGCGCGGCCCCAGCGACCAAAATGAACATCCCCCCCCTTTCACAGGCGGTCATCCTTGCCATCGCGGGCGTCGCTATCGGCAGCTTCCTAAACGTCGTGATCCATCGCGGCCCGGCGATGTGGCGGCTGATTGACGACGACAAGCGCGGAAACCTGATCGGCCCTGGATCTTACTGTCCATCCTGCAAAGCGCCGATAGAGGCGTTCCGCCTCGTCCCGATCATCAGTTTTGTCGCGCAACGCGGGCGATGCGCGGTCTGTGCGTCGCCGATTTCGCCCCGCTATCCGCTGGTCGAGGCATTTGGCGGCGTCGTTGCACTGCTTGCCGTCTGCAGCTTCGGCGTGACCTGGTCGGCGCTCGCCGTCGCCTTGTTCGGCTTTGCGTTGATCGCGCTCGCCTTCATTGATCTCGAAACGGGGTATTTGCCGGACGCAATCACGCTGCCGCTGATCGCCGGCGGACTGATCGCCAATGCGTCGATTGAGATGGTTCCAATCGGCGACGCGCTGATCGGCGCCGTCGCGGGTTATGCCTCTCTGCAGGGGGTCGCAATCCTCTACAAGGCGCTGCGCGGCCGGGATGGGCTTGGCGAGGGCGATGCAAAACTTCTCGCAGCGATTGGCGCTTTCGGCGGATGGGCGATTTTGCCGGCGGTCGTGTTTGTCGGCGCCGCCGCGACGCTGATGATCGTCGCGCTCCGCCGCACCGCATCGCTCGACCAGCCGATCCCCTTTGGCCCCGGCCTTTGCGCGGCAGCCTTCGCGGTCATCATAGCGGCGCGCCTCTTTTTCAGCGCCCCTTGAACAGCGGCTTGCGCTTTTGCATCAGCGCGGAGACCCCTTCGCGGCAATCTTCGGTCGTGATCGCAACATTCTGCAGCATCGCTTCAAGCGCCATGGCGTTGCGCAATCCCTCTTGCGCCGCCGCGCGAAACGTCCGCTTGGTGAGTTTCATCGCGATCGGCGCGCGCTCGGCGATCGATTGCGCCCATTCGACCGCGTTCGTCACAACTTCGGCATTCGGGACGACGCGATTGACAAGACCAAGCTCAAGGCAGCGTTTGGCGGAAATCTTTTCGGCTTCGATCGCCAGCTGATAAGCGCGCGAATAGCCGACTTCCTGCGTCAGCAGCCAGGAAAGGCCGCCGTCCGGAACAAGGCCGATATTGGCGAACGCGCTCATAAGATAAGCGTCCTCGCCAAGGACGCGCAGATCGCAAGTCAAAGCGAGAGTCATGCCGATGCCGGCGGCGGGCCCATTGATCGCCGCGATCACCGGCTTGTCGCAGGCCTGGATGACCGACAGGAACGCGCCATATTCGGCGTTCAGGACGTCTTCGATCGTGCGCGTTCCCATGACGTCCGTAATATCAGCGCCAGCGGAAAAGCCCCGCCCCTCGCCGGTGATCGCAAAGACCCGCACGGCCTTGTCGGCGGAGGCGCGCGCGACCGCATCGAGCAGATCCTTGCGCATCGCGGCGTCGAAGGCGTTCAGCGACTGCGGCCGGTTGAGCGTGATCAGTGCGACAGCGTCCGAGCGCATTTCATATTTGACGGTCATTGGCTGGCTACCTCGTTCAATTTGACTGACTGCAATTGTCGCCGGAGCGGCCGGGCCCGCCAAGCCCCGGCGGCAGTCGCCGCCGCTGACAATTCAGCGAGGCCCGTCCCCGGCCGGCTGGCCTCGCCCCGGGGTTGGCGCTATCAGACGCGCGAACGAATAAGGGACCACCGCAATGCCGCAAAGCCGCTTTTTCCGTGAAGATTGCTACATCGACGGCAAATGGGTCGGCGGCCCCAATTCCGGCGGCGACCGGATCAAGGTGAACAACCCCGCGACCGGCGAGATCATCGGCTCCGTCCCGCGCTACGGGCGAAAGGAGACTTCGGTCGCCATCGACGCGGCACACGCCGCTTTCCTGCTCTGGCGGGAGAAGCCCGCCGTCGAACGCGCTGAATTGTGCCGAAAATTCTATCAGGCCCTGATGGACAACCAGAAGGAGCTCGGCCGGATCCTGACGATCGAGATGGGAAAATCGCTAAAAGAAGCGATGGGCGAAGTCGCCTATGCCGCGAATTTCTTCCGCTGGTTCGGCGAGGAGGCGCGGCGCATCTATGGCGACGTCATCCCCTCGCCCTGGGCTGACAAACGCATCATCGTCACCAAAGAACCAGTCGGCGTCGTCGGCTCGATCACGCCGTGGAATTTCCCGACCGCGATGATCGCGAGAAAGGCCGCCGCCGCGCTCGGCGCCGGATGCACGATCGTCGCCAAGCCCGCGAGCCAGACGCCGTTCTCCGCGACCGCTTACGGCGTCATCGCCGATGATGTCGGCATTCCAAAGGGGGTCATCAACATCATCACCGGCAAGGCCGGCGAGATCGCCGACGAGATGTGCGAGAATCCAAAGGTCCGGAAGATCACCTTCACCGGCTCGACCGAGATCGGCAAGGACCTCGCCGCGAAGGCGATGAAATACATGAAGCGCGTGTCGATGGAGCTTGGCGGCAATGCGCCGGTCATTATCTTCGACGACGCGGACCTCGACCGCGCGGTCGAAGGGGCGATGATCTCGAAATACAGGAATTCCGGCCAGACCTGCGTCTGCGCCAATCGCATTCTCGTGCAGGCGGGCGTCTATGACCGCTTCGCCGAAAAATTCGCGGCGGCCGCCAAGAACCTCAAAGTCGGCGACGGCCTCGCGGAGGGAACCGAACAGGGCCCGCTGATCGACGACGCCGCGGTGACGAAAGTCGAGCAGCATATCGAGGATGCGACCTCGAAAGGCGCCAAAATCATCGCCGGCGGCAAGCGCCACGCGAAAGGCCTCTCATTCTTTGAGCCGACAGTGTTGCGCGACGTGACGCCTTCGATGCTGATCGCGAAGGACGAAACGTTCGGCCCGGTCGCGCCGCTCTTTAAATTCGAGACGGAAGAAGAAGCGATCCGGATGGCGAACGACACCGAATACGGGCTCGCCTCCTATTTCTTCACGAAGGATTTGGGCCGCGCCTTCCGCGTAATGGAGAAACTCGAATACGGCATGGTCGCGATCAATGAAGGCATCCTGTCGACCGAGGTCGCCCCCTTCGGCGGCGTCAAGGAGTCCGGCATGGGCCGCGAAGGCTCGAAATACGGCGTCGAAGATTACATCCACACGAAATATGCGCTGTTCGGCGGGCTGGGAAAGTAAAGTAACGGCCTGTTCACCAATCCTAAAGATGCTCAAGGACTGAACCTTGTCCTGGAGTTCTGATGCGCAAATTGACAGCGGCGGCCGCCGTCGCGTTGCTGCTCGCGGCTTGCGGCGCCAAGACTTTCACCAAACCGCCAACTGACGGCGCCGTCATCGGCATGGCGCGGCGGGACTTTCAGGACGACGGACGCCGGACATGGGATAAGAAGGCGGCGCGGCCGCTGTCGACGATTGTCTGGTATCCCGCGGCCGACGACGCGAAAATGGCGGAAGTCGCGTTTCCGGCGGACGATCCCGTCTTCATCGGCGGCTGGGCGGCGAGCGACGCGACGATAGCGCCGGGCGATCGATTGCCGCTCGTCACGCTCTCCCACGGAGACGGCGGCTCGGCGCTGCAGATGATGTGGCTCGGCCGGCGGCTCGCCGCAAAAGGGTACATCGTCGCCGCCGTCGATCATCACGGCGATACGGCGGCGGAACCGAATCTTGATGTTCGCGGGTTTTTGATGCCATGGGAGCGCGCACGCGATATTTCCGCGATGATCGATCAGCTCATCGCCGACCCGACCTTTGGCCCGCGCATCGACGCAGGGCGGATCGTCGGCGCCGGCTTTTCCCGCGGCGGCTACGCGATGGCGGCGCTCGCCGGCGGTGAGACGTCCCTCGCCCGCTTTCAGAAATTCTGCGCCAGCAGCGCGCGCGACGCGACCTGCGAGCCGCAGCCTGAGTTTCAGGACTCGCAGGCCGCATTCGACGACATGCTTCAAAATGACGCCGCAGTGCGTATCGCGCTCGCGGATCACGCCGGCTCCTTCGCCGATCCTCGCATCAGATCGTTCGCGCTGCTCGCCCCGGCGCTCACGCAGGCTCTTACCGACGAAAGCTTGCTCAAGATTTCGGCGCCGATGCTGATCATCGCCGGAGACAAGGACGCCAAGGCGCCAATCGCCGCCAACGCGCGGCGGCTCGCCGACAAGGTGAGCGCCGCACGCCTCGAGCTTATCGCCGGCGCCGGCCACAATGTATTTCTTGACCAATGCGTGCCGAAGAAACAACGCACCGTGCGCGCCTGCCGCGACACCAGCGGCGCCGACCGCATGGCGATCCACGAGGAAACGGCCGCGCTTGTCGCCAGTCATTTCGAGGCGAGCCTTGCGGCGAAATCGCCGGCGACCGCGGCGTTAACTCTTCGTTAACCGCCGCGAATCACTCTGCTTGTGTACATTCAGTAAGGCGGGGGCCTTGGGCGATGCGGGCGCGGGCGGACGTGTCGGTGGAAGAACTCTTCAAGCGTCTCGGCGAAACGCCGATGACGCGCAAGGCGCGCGCGGACAGCGTGTTCCGGCGCCTGCGCGAAACTGAAGAGGACGAATTCCGCGGCTCCTTCATCCGTGCGCCAATCAAGCCCAAACGCGCCGCCGCGGCGCCAAAGGCCAAAGAGAAGTAGCGCGCAGCCTTCGACCATGCCGGCGCGACTGGCGGCGGCAAAATCCCCAAATCAAGGAAATTTCCGCCCGGCCGCGCGTGCGAACGGCAATTTGGGCCGTCCGGCGGGATTCCTTCATTCCTTGACCCGTCAGCCTTTTCGGGCGCATGATTGGATAAATGCTCGCGCGGGGGCGGGTTATGATCAGACTCTTTCGGATCACGGGGCTTTTGGCGGCGACGGCGGCCCTCGCGGCGTGCGCGACGAACGACCTGATTGTCGGCCATCTTGAGGTCGACCCGACGCAGGCGCCGGCAGGCTCTGTCATTGAGATCAGGTCCGAGGTCAGAAACGTCGGCGACAAGGCCGTCTATCCGAGCATCGACCTCGGCATCTACGAGAGCGCGACCGAGTTCTTGCCGATCAAGGATTTCGACGGCTGGGCCGACGATGTCCCCCTGGCGCCCGGACAAACGCAGAGCGATGTCACCCGTGAAGCGATACCGACGACGCTTGCGCCTGGCGGCTATTTTGTTTGCGGCGACGCCGATCCCGAAAATCGCGTCAAGGAATCGAACGAGGACAACAACCGCCTCTGCACGCCGCTGACCATCGTTCCCGGAAAGCCGGTGAGCGCCGACCTTGTCGTCGACAAGATCATTCCCGGTGATTTCGTCGAAGCGAGCCGGATCGTCACCGTCCGCATCCGCAACGCCGGCACGGCGACCGCCAATGGGCCGTTCCGCATCATGGCGTTCCGCCGCGCGCCGCGTCAGCCGCTTCTTCTCATCGAATGCGCGCTGACGGAAGGCCAGCTTTCGGCGGGAAGCCCATCCTCCTGCAACGATCTTGAATTTGACGGCGCGATCGCGCCAGGCGTTTCGAAAGACCTCACCGGCTATTTCGCGTATGTCGTCTCGAACGGCGCCGCATTCGTGCGCCAGCCGGTAAAGCCCGGCTACAAGCCGCCGCTCGTCAGCCGGACGATCGACTTCATGGTCGACGGATGTTTCCCGCCGGATGACAGCCGCCCGGTTCATTGCCGGATCGAAGAGATCGACGAGATCAACAATTTCAAGGAAGCGACTTTCAAGTCGCGTTAGGGCGCAACCGATTTATCTGCGACCAGCCGCCAGCGGCTGTAAGGATCAGGGCTTTGCCAGCAGACACACCTGCCCGCGCCGCCAGGGCGTGAGATAGAGCGGCTTGCCAAGCGCGGCGATGGTCGGGTGGTACTCGGGCCGCTGCGCATCATGGATGATCATGAGGCCCCCGCGGTCGAGAATCTCCCAGCCGGTTTCTATGCAGAATTTCCGCGCGCGTCCGTCGACGAAAATGCAGTCGAAGCCATGGCCGAGCGTTGTCGGGTGTTCGACATAATCCTTGAAAATGCTGCGATCGGACTCAGCGCGCTTGCGCCAGGCCTGGCGCGCGCCGCGGAAGAGACCGAAAAACTGGCGATCGGGTTCGGGGCTCGACGGTTCTTTCAGATAATAGGAAAGCCGCGGGTCGTTCGCCGCCGCTTTCACTTTCTCGTACCAGAGGGGGTGGTGCTCAATCGACACCATTTTTTCGATCGAGGCGTAGCGCTTCAGGAAGTCGATCGTCGAACCGCCTGAGCCCCATTCCAGAAAACGCGTCGGGGCGAGCGCGGCCAGCGCCGCGGCGATCTGCGAATATTCGACCGGGTCCATGTAGACGCGCATTCGTCAGCCCCCGAGGGAAGATGCGCCGCCCCTTACACCGAGTTCGCGCCGGAGAAAACCGCGGCTGGCGTCAATTGCGTCCGATATGCACGGCGACGAAGGCGTCGATCTCCTTCAGCGCCTGGAGTCGCGTTTCGCTCCCCGAGAGCCAGTGGTCCTCGCCTTTGAGCTTGACCAGGCGAACGGGCTTTCCGGCTTTCTTGAGCGCCGCCTCCATTTTTGCGCTCTGATTGAACGGCACGACCGTGTCGTCATTTCCGTGCAACAGCAGCACCGGCGCCTTGAAATTCGAGGCCGCGTTGACCGGGGAGATCGCTTCGATTTTCTCCTTTTCCGCGCTGCGGTCGCCGATGAGCTTTGTCCAATAGGCGTAGGTCAGGCTGTTGGCCCCTCTTATGCGGACGGTCTCAATCAGCATTTCGTTGAGGTCGCTTACAGGCGCGATCGCCACGACGCACTTATAAAGATCCGGCGTGAATGCGCCTCCCGCCAACGCCGAATAGCCGCCAAAGCCCCGGCCGACGATGCAGACGCGATCGGCGTCCGCCCACCCCTTTTTGACAAGCAGATTTACGCCATCGGTCACATCGTTCTGAATGCCGGCGCCCCATTCGCCATTGCCGGCATCAAGATGCGCGACGCCGAATCCCGCCGAGCCGCGAAAATTCGGTTGGAAAACAAGATAACCGCGATTTGCGAAATACTGCGCGAGATAGTCGAATCCCACCCGGTCATAGCCGTCGGGTTCGCTATGCGGCAACACGATGAGCGGCAACTTTTTGCCGAGTTCGACGCCGGGCGGGGCAGTTACGATTGCCGGAATCTTGCGTCCATCGCGCGCCGGAAAATCGATCGGCGTGGCGACGCCGACATCGCCGTCCGCGATGCGCTTGTATCTTCGGGCGATCGGGACCATCGACTTCGCCGCCGTGTCGAGCAGATAATACGCAGGCGCCTGCGCGCCGCCCTCGATCAGCAATAACAGCTTAGACTGATCATCCGTCCAATCGCGAAGGCGCACTGCCGCAGTGGGAAACTTGGCGACAAGCGACTTCATGATTGCATCAATCGACGCGTCACTCATCGCATAACTCGGCGAGACGCCCGAAAATCCGACGCCGACGATGGTTCTGTCGGTCTCAGTGTAAATGGTCTCAACATCACGATTGTCTGCGGAGTACAGAGGAGCCGAAATCGATCCGTCGAAGCCAAGCCGCGACAATCGGCGCACCGGCTCTCCGTCGCCCATCTTGCCGACGATCAGCGCGTCTTTTTCAGGCGTCACCGCCACCATTTGCAGCGAAGGGAGGCCGACCACCTTCTCGCGGTAGGTCTCCGTCAGATCAGGCGCGCTGCCGCGGAGGATCCGATAAATGCGTTGTTTCTCATCATACTCTTCCCGCCCGAGGATCATCCCATCGCTGTCCACGATCCAATCGATCGTCGATGGAGAACCCTTGGCGACGATTTGGCCGCGCCCTGAATCAAGATCCACCGCATAAAGATCGTATGTCGGCGCGCCGCCGGGATTGTCTGAGTACGCCGGCATGAAAACGTCATTCGTACCCGACCTAAGTCCAAATATTTTCCCAAGGCCGGTTTGCGCCGGATGAAGTCCGCTCGTGTCCCTGAGCAAGACCGCTAATTTGCCGGTCTCGATATTGAATGAAATGGCGCCCGAGGACTCAAAATCCCGCGCATATTTCGCAAATTCAGCCGTCTTGGATGCGGAAAGCACCGCGTGTTTCGATTCTGGAAAAGAAACGGAACGCGCTTTGAATTCTCCACGCGCGGCGCCGACGACGTCTCCGCCGACCTTCGAGACGACGAAATACTCGTGATCTCCCTCGCGCTGGATGTAAGCGAAATGCGTCCCGTCGGGCGACAGGGCGACGTCGATGATGTCCGGCAGCTCACCATAGGCTTCGATTGGCGGCGCAGCGGAGGCGCCGGCGGCGAGCGACCACAAGCAGGCGGCGACTGCTGCGGCTGACTTCATTGAATTCCCCTAATAGGCGCACCCTCTGGTAGCGCATTTTCACAATAATCGCGAGCCGGCGGCCCGTCCTGCGTGGGACCAGGGCGATCACATATGGCGCCGCAATGCCTCACCCTCTCCCGCTTGCGGGAGAGGGTGGCGCACCAAATGCGGCCGCCCTGCGCGAGGGACGAAGCCTCCCGATTGCTTTAAATGCCGTGACTGACCAAGGAACCGGACCATTCTTGCGCCCGCCCCGCCGTCGCCCTGGCGCGCGGCGCCGCCTTGCGATTGATCTGCCGTGTACGGAGCGCCCTCCTGGGGTTGCAGCGCAGCGGAATTTTTTTAACCATCTAGCGGATTGATTCTCCGCCACAAAAAAAGTTATCCCCCACCTTATCCCCCACCTTATCCCACACCCCGAAAGGCGAGGTAGACTGATCATGCGCCGACGAATTTCCTTGCTGGCGCCGCCGATCGTCGGCGCGGTGAAGATGAGCGAAGGAATGGACAGGCGTATGCAGCAAAGCGTTGCGATCCCTGCGACGCGCCGGGGGTTCGGCGCCGCGCCGGCGCGCGGAAGCGCGCGAATTCATGGTGACTTCGACGCGCTATTCGCCCGCAGCCCCTTATCGAAAGCCGAAAAACCCAAGCGCCCCCGCGGCGAAAAGCCCGGCCCCTCGACGACAAAAGGCGCCGCTTGCGGCGGCGCCTTTCGCAAGCTCGAGACTGAACGCCTAGCGCTTCGAGAACTGGAACGAGCGGCGGGCTTTCTTGCGGCCGTATTTCTTTCGCTCGACGGCTCGGCTGTCGCGGGTCAAAAAGCCGCCGGCTTTGAGGACCGGTCGCAGAGAGGGCTCAAAATTGGTGAGCGCGCGCGCGATGCCGTGGCGGACGGCGCCCGCCTGTCCCGACGGGCCGGAGCCCTCGACGGTGCAGTAGACGTCGTACTGGTCTTTGCGGTTGGCGGCGATTAGCGGCTGCTTGATGATCATCTGCAGCACCGGACGGCCGAAATAGGCGGCGTGGTCCTTCTTGTTGACGATGATCCGGCCGGCGCCCGGCTTGATCCAGACGCGCGCGACGGCGGTCTTCCTTTTGCCGGTCGCGTAGGCGCGGCCGAGCTTGTCGATTTTCGGCTCGCGCACGATTTCCGGCTGCGCGGCGGCAAGACCCGCCTCGGCGGCGACGGTTTTCAGATCTTCGAAGGAGGTTGTGCTCATGGATTAAGCGCTCTTCTTGACGAGTTTCGCGTTTTTCGCGTTGAGGGCGACGACGTCGAGTTTCTGCGGATTTTGCGCCGCGTGCGGATGCTCGCCGCCGGCGTAGATTTTGAGGTTCGTCATTTGCCCGCGCGCGAGCGGCGAATCCTTCGGCATCATGCGGCGGACCGCGTTTTCGAGAACGCGTTCCGGAAAGCGTCCGTCAAGAAGCTCGGCGGCGGTGCGCTCCTTGATCCCGCCGGGAAAGCCGGTGTGCCAGTAGAATTTGTGCTGGGCGCGCTTGTCGCCGGTCAGGGCGACTTTGCCGGCGTTGACGACGACGACGTAATCGCCGCAATCGACATGCGGCGTGAACATCGGCTTGTGCTTGCCTCTAAGGCGCGTCGCGATAACAGAAGCGAGACGGCCGACGACAAGCCCTTCGGCGTCGATCAGCACCCACTTCTTCTCCACGTCCGCGGCCTTGGCGGAATAGGTTTTCATGGTCTTCTTTCCTGGTCCAAAGAAAAGGCCGGACTTGAAGATGGCGTCGCCCTTGACGCCCGTCCGGCCGGATCGAGGGCGGCGGATAGCAGGCGCGATTTTTCCCGTCAACGGGAATTGCGAGAACCTGCGAAAAATAAGCATTTCTCCGGTGTGGTATTGAAATACCGTATCGTAAGCCGGCCGGCGCCGGAGCCGCTTCCTTTCTGCTATCAGAGCCTTCCCCAAAAAGGAGCCGCACGATGCGCCTGACCGTCCTCATCCTGGCGATGATCGCCGTCGCCGCCCTCGCCGCCTGCGAACGCAAGGCGAAACCCGTCGCGCCTGACCCTGACGTGCCGGCGGAAGAAGCGCGCGAGGTCGCGGCCGCTGACGCCTATGCGGACGTCGGCGAAGCGGTGAACGCGGTCGCCTTCTGGTCGCATCCGAGCATCAATTTTGAAGGCCTTCTGCTCGCGACGTCAGGACCCGCCATCGCGGCCTACAGCATCGAGACCGGCGAACAGCGCGCCAGCGCGATGATCGACGGACCGGCCGGCGGCGTCGCGGTCTTTTACGCAGGCGTCGGGCCGCAGGCGCAAGGCTACGCCGTCGTCACCAATGCGCTTGGCTATTCGTTTTTCAGGATTGACGGGCAGCCCGGCTCGCTGACGCCGGCGGCGAACATCGGCGGCGCGACCGCGCGCTTTTGCGTGGGACGGCGGGGCCCAGGGAACGTGCTTTATCAATTGCGCGACGATACGGTCGAGCAAAGAGCGATCACCTTCAGCGCGGATGGCGGCGTGCTGCTCGCCGACGCCGCGGCCCTGGCGAAGATTGAGGGCGTCGCATTCTGCGCCGTCGACGACCGCAGCGGCGCCGTCATCACCGTCAGCGAAGACGGCGCAATCCGGCGCATCGACCCCGCAAGCGGCGAGAGCTTTGGCCTCGCGATTGCGACCGGCGTCAAGCCCGCCGGCGCCGCTTTGTTCCTGATGCGGACGGCCGAACCGGCGAATGCGCCAGGCGGCGCGGTGGCGCTGCTCGACGGCGCAAGCGGCGCGATCCGCTTTTACGACCTTGAGGACGGGCACGCGCTCGGGTCCGTTCGCATCAAATCGACCTTCGATCTGACGGCGGTTGAAAGCGCGACTGCGATCGCCGCGGGTTCGGGCAATTATGGCGGCGTCTATCGCGACGGCGCGCTCGCGGTGGTGACGGCGGGGCCCGGCGCGCCGATCCGCCTCGTTCCCTGGAACGGCGTTCTCGCCGCGCTTCAGCTGCCGCTCGGCGAGAATGTCGACCCGCGCGACCCCTCGCCCGCCGCCGAAGAGAAAGACTTGATCAATATCGAGTTTGTCGAGCCATGAACAAGATAGAGCGCGGACGCAAGCACGATCAGGGCGCCCGCCTGATGGGCGAGCCCAAGCGCGATCGGCGTCGCGGCGATGACGGTCCAGACGCCAAGCGCCGCTTGAAGAATGACAGCGCCGACGAAAATTCGCGCGCGCGTCTTGAGAACCGTCTTGCGCGCGGCGAGGCAAAACCAGACGGCCGCGATGGCGAGACCATAAGCGCCAAGGCGATGGTTGAACTGCGCGGCCGCCGCGGTCTCGAAGAGGTCGCTCAATCCCGGCGCGCCGCGAAAATATCCGTCCGGGAAAAACTTGCCGTCCATCAGCGGCCAGCTGTTGAAGGTGCGGCCTGCGCGAAGCCCGGCGACGAAGGCGCCGAGGATCATTTGCAAATAGACGCCGACGCAGAGCGCGATCGCGAAAGGCGCGACGGGCGAGCGCTTCTCCTTCCGCACACTGACGAGATCAAGGGCGAGCCAGAACATCGCCGCAAAGAGCGCGACAGCGAGCGCGAGATGCGCCGCAAGGCGGTATTGGCTGACGTCGATGCGCGCGGAAAGGCCGCTCGACACCATCCACCATCCAAGCGCGCCCTGAAACCCGCCGAGGACGAAGAGACCGGCGAGCTTGGCGCCAAGCGCGCGATCGATGCGCTTTGTCGCGGCGAAAAAGATGAGCGGCAGGAGAAACGCAAGGCCGATGACGCGTCCGAGGAACCGGTGACCCCATTCCCACCAGTAGATTTCCTTGAACGCCGCGAGCGACATGCCCCAATTGACTTGGCTGTATTCGGGGATCGCCTTGTATTTTTCGAACTCGGCGAGCCACTGCGCTTCGTTCAAGGGGGGAATGGCGCCGGTGACGGGGCGCCATTCGACGATCGACAGCCCGGAATCCGTCAGCCGCGTCGCGCCGCCGACGATCACCATCAGCGCGACGAGCGCGCACATGGCGAAAAGCCAATAAGCGACTGGACGATGGGGCTCGGCGCCGGCGTTCATCGGCGCGGTTTAGCGCGCCGTGCGCTGGCAAGTCATCGCCGGCGTTGTCGCATCAAATCCGGGCCCGCCGCGCCGGACATCGCAGGCCGCGCTCCATGAATCCGCGGCTCAAGAAACTGATCGGGCTGTTCATTCTCCTGCCGGGCCTACTCTTATACATCGGCGTGGTGGTGACGCTGGCGGAACGCATCCCGGAATTCTGGCTGGCCAAGCTCGCGTATTTCATGGCGACCGGCGTCGCCTGGGCGGCGCCGACCATTCCGTTCATCCGGTGGATGAACAAGGAAACGCCGCCGTCCAAGGGAAAGGCGCCATGAAGCTGGAGCTGAAAAAAATCCTAGTTCGGCGGACCGCCCTGCCCGCCAAGACCGCCAGCGGGAAGCTGGCCGACATTGCCGAGGAGCTGCTCCCAGAAACCAAGCTCCTTGCCGCGGGTCGGCGTTTCGCGGTTCGCGACCTTGACGTCAACCGAATCCGCAAGGTCGATCGTCTCGACGCGCTCGACGACGCCTTCGGGGCTGAAGTGAAAGCCGACGACGGTTCGCGCCGTCACATCCGCCCGGAAAAAGGCGCGCGAGGCGTCAAGCGCGGAAACATAATACCAGGCGTTGCGGTCAAAGGTTCCGATCACCGAAGGCTCGCCATATTTGGCGAGAACGCTTTCCTTGGTGTCGACGCCGGTCTGCGCCGTCAGCGCCGTTTCGCCGCGCTCAAGCACATAACCATGCGCAGTCCGGTAGGAAACGCATCCCGAAAGGCTCGCGAGCGCCGCGCCAAACGCCAAAACTCGAACAAACTTCATTTCTTGATCCTATGCGGCCTGACGCCTACCTCACCCTTGCGCGAGGAGTTCGGCCGATGCTGAAGACGCTATTTAGGAAAGATCCCGTCCGAAGCCAAGCCGAAACGCTTTATGCGGCGATCGCCGAACAGGCGCGCGCGCCCGAATTTTATGGACCGGGCCGCGCCGACGACACGCCGGAAGGGCGATTCGACCTGCTCGCGCTCCATATGTTCCTTGCCATCGACCGCCTAAGACGGGCCGCGCCGGCGACCGACAAGCTCGTCCAGCGCCTGCAGGAGAGATTTTTCGAGGGACTGGACAGCGCGCTTCGCGAAATGGGCGTCGGCGACCTCGTCGTCGCGCGAAAGATTCGCTCCCTCGCGGAAGCGTTTTACGGGCGTTACGGCGCCTATCAACAGGCGCAGGACGCCGGTGGAAAGGCGCTCGCGGCGGCGATCGCGCGCAACGTCCTCTCCTCCAACAATGCGGCCGACGCTGCGACATATGCCGACTATGTGCGATCGGCGCGCTGCGCGCTCGGGCCCGTCCCGATCGACGCGCTTGCGGCGGCGGTCACGGCGCTGAAGTCAATCTCCATGGAGCATTTCGGCGGAGGCGGCGATGACGCAACCGGAGCGTGACGAGGCCGCCTCAGCCCTCAATCTCATCATCGAAGTCGCCGCACTGCCGCGCGAGGGCGCCGACTATGCGATCGACGCCAATGAGCTCCAGCGACGCCTCATCGCGCACCGACTGGAGATTCCCGCGCTCAGCAGCCTGCGCGGCGTATTTCGCGCGACGCCGTTCAGCGGCGGCGTCGCTGTTCAACTGAAACTCGACGCCCTCGCCGAGCGCCAATGCGTCGTCAGCCTTGAGCCGATGCCGGAAACGATCAGCGAGACCGTCACGACGCATTTTGAACGCGCCTTCGACGAAACGGACTTGCGCGACGACGACATCATGCGCGAGCCGCTCGACGGAGATATGATCGACCTCGGCGAACTCCTCATTCAGCATCTTTCGCTGTCGCTCGACCCCTATCCCCGAATACCAGGGGCGAAAAATCTGGCCGACGACTATCGCAGCGCAGCAACCGGCTCGCCTTTCGCCGTCCTCAAAGGGCTCTCCGACCGTGAAAATTGAAGCGCGCCATAGGGCAAGGCGCCGGGAATCAGCGAAAGTGCGCTTTCTTTGCCGGGAGCGGACAATCCGCTATCTTCAAAGGCGCTGGGAGCAAGATCGAAATTGACCGCAAGCCCCAAACCACAAGACGCGCCGGACCCCGCCGGAACGATTGTGATCGGCGTCGACGCGATGGGAACCGACGCAGGCCCCGCGGCGCTTGTCGCCGGCGCGGCGCGCGCCCTGAAAGCGGGCCTTAAAGCCTCGATCGTCTTTTTTGGCGATGAAAGAACGCTGACGCCGCTCATCGCGCCGCATGCGGAACTTTCAAACGCGCGGATCGAACATTGCGCAGGCGTCGTCGCGATGACCGACAAACCGATGCATGTCCTGCGGCGCGGTCGCGACACGTCGATGTGGAAAGCGGTCGGCGCGCAGAAGGAAGGTCGCGTGAAGGCGGTCGTATCGGGCGGCAACACCGGCGCGCTGATGGCGGTCGCCAGAATGCAGCTCGGCATGATCGCCGGCGTCGACCGGCCGGCCGTCACCGCGCTCTGGCCGACCCCGCAGGGCCGCACCGTCGTTCTCGACGTCGGCGCCAATGTCGAAGCGAGCGAACATGAGCTTGTCAATTTCGCGATCATGGGCGAAGCGTTCTTTCGCGCCCTCACCGGCA
Organism: uncultured Alphaproteobacteria bacterium; assembly: GCA_902826095.1. Classification (GTDB taxonomy): domain Bacteria; phylum Pseudomonadota; class Alphaproteobacteria; order Caulobacterales; family Parvularculaceae; genus Amphiplicatus. The sequence goes on from CADEDN010000011.1 coordinate 55,781, forward strand.
AGAAAAAGCCGACCGTCGGCCTTCTCAATGTCGGCGCTGAAGAGCTGAAGGGCCATGAGTTGATCCGCGCGGCGGCGCGCGTCCTCAAGGAGGCCGATCCCGACATGGCGTTTTACGGCTTTGTCGAGGGCAATGACATTTCGCAAGGGACCGTCGATGTCGTCGTGACGGACGGATTCACTGGGAACATCGCTCTGAAATCCGCTGAGGGCGCCGCGCGCCTTGTCGGCGGCTGGATGAAGGAGGCGCTGACAGAATCGCTGGTTTCGAAATTCGGCGCGCTGTTCATGATGGGCGCGCTGAAAAGACTGAAAGAGAAAATCGATCCGTCATCGGTCAATGGCGGCGTGTTCCTCGGCGTCAACGGCGTCGTCGTCAAAAGCCATGGCGGCGCCGACGAAAAGGGCGTCGCCGCGGCGATCGAGATGGCGGCCAACCTCGTCGGCAAAGGGTTTCGCAAGGAAGTCGCTGAAACGGCCGCGCTCGTATTTCAGCGCGCCGGAAACGCGCTTGAGGCGGCCGAATGACGATCAAGGCGGTTGTGACAGGCTGCGGATCCTACCTGCCGCCTGACGTGATGACCAATCACGAGCTTTCGGCGATCGTCGAGACGAGCGACGAATGGATCCGCGAGCGCACCGGCATTCGCGAACGCCATATCGCGTCAGATGATCAGCGTACGTCCGATCTCGGCGTCGAGGCGGCGAAAGGCGCGCTCGCCGCGGCGGGCAGGACGCCGGCCGACATCGATCTCATCATCGTCGCGACGACGACGCCGGATTTGACCTTTCCTTCGACAGCGGCGATCATCCAGGCGAAGCTCGGCGCGCCGGCCGGCACGGCGTTCGACATTCAGGCGGTCTGCACGGGCTTTGTCTACGCGGTCGCGACGGCCGAGAAATTTCTAGCGACCGGTCAGCACAAATGCGCGCTCGTCATCGGCGCCGAAACATTCTCGCGCATTCTAGACTGGAGCGATCGCACGACCTGCGTTCTCTTCGGCGACGGCGCCGGCGCCTTTGTCATGGAGGCCGTCGACGAACGCGACGCCGGCGGGCGCGGCGTCATGGGCAGCTTTCTGCGTTGCGACGGGCGCCTCGCCGATCTACTCTATGTAGACGGCGGCGTGTCCTCGACGCAGACGACCGGCCATGTGCGCATGCAAGGCAACAAAGTGTTTCGCGAGGCGGTCGAGCGCATTTCCGCGGCGATGGTCGCCGTCGCCGAACAGGCGAATGTCGACCCAAGCGCGATCGACTGGTTCGTTCCCCATCAGGCCAATGAGCGCATCATCCTCGGCGTCGTGAAGAAACTCGATCTGCGCCCCGACCAGGTGATCTCGACGATCGCACGCCACGGCAACACGTCCGCCGCGTCGATCCCGCTCGCCTTTTGCGAGGGCGTCGCTGACGGCCGAATCAGGAAAGGCGACCTCGTCATGCTCGAAGGCATGGGCGGCGGCCTTACCTGGGGGGCGGCGCTCCTGCGCTTTTGACGCGCAGCAAATGTTACGAACAAATCAGGAATATCAATCGGTTATTGACCCTCGCCCGCAGAAAGGCTTAAGCTTTTTCATCAATGGGGCGGGGAACGAGGCGGACCATGGCCGACGGAACTTTGACGCGCGCCGATCTGACCGACGCGATTTTTCAGGCGCTCGGCATATCGCGCAACGAATCATCCGATTTTGTCGAACGCATTCTTGAGGAAGTGTCGGTCGCCCTCGAACGCGGTGAAACGGTGAAGATCTCTTCTTTCGGAACGTTTTCCGTCCGGCAAAAGAAACTTCGCATGGGCCGCAATCCGAAGACCGGCGAGGAAGTGCCGATCACGCCGCGCCGCGTCGTGACGTTCCGCGCTTCGCACGTGCTCAAGGATCAGATCAACCGATCCCTCGCCGGCAGGAGCGCGGCGGCGGCCGAATAGGTTCGTATAAAGATCATGGCCCTAGCCAAGGCGGCGGAAGCTTTCAGGACCATCAGCGAAGCCTCCGGCGAGCTCGATGTTCCCCAGCATGTATTGCGACATTGGGAAGAGGTGTTCGGTCAGATCAGGCCGATGCGGCGCGCCGGCGGGCGGCGCTATTACCGGCCTGTCGACATCGACGTGCTGCGCGGCGTGCGGGTGTTGCTCTATAATCAGCGCTACACGACCAAGGGCGTCCAGAAAATCTTTCGCGACAACGGCGTCAAATTCGTCGCGGAGATCGGACGCATGTCCGCGGCGGGTCAGCCGATCGCGCTTCGCCCGCTGGTGAATGAAGAGGCCGACGATCGCGAAGTCCAGCCGGCCGCGGCGACGCGGTCCGAAATTCCCGCTTTGCCGGTTAAAGAATCCGTCGCCATCTCCGACGCGACTCGGGAAAACCTTGAAAGCCTTCTGTTGCGTCTTGAGCGGGCGCAACAAGCGCTCGACGACGCCATCATCGCCATCGAGGCGATCGACATCGAATAAGGCTCGCCGCCGCGCTGATTCCGCATTGCAGCAGGAATGGCTCGCCCCTATAGTCCGCGCCACTTTTCCGGGCCTTGCGTCCGGCGAAGATGGGTCGGAGCGTGGCGCAGCCTGGTAGCGCACTTGACTGGGGGTCAAGGGGTCGCAGGTTCAAATCCTGTCGCTCCGACCATTTTTGAAAACAACCGGCCCGCGCAAACATTGCGCAAATGTCAGAAACTCCGGCAGCAAGCTTACCCCCAGCGGCGGATCGATTTGCCTGGTGCGGGAGAAAAGCCAGCCGGTTCAATATGATACGCAACTTGGCGAAGCTTGCGCCAAATTGGCACAATCCATGCATTGACCTCACTGACACGGGTGGAATTCTGCTCGCGGTCTGCTCTGCCGCAGCCTGCGCTCTTTGGGGGCGAGGGACGACGGGCCGGGCGTTTTGAAACGGAAAACAGTGGAGACTTGTAACGTGAAGAAGCAGCTACTCACCACCATCGCCGCGACGGCGATCCTGGCGTTTTCGGGATCGGCTTTCGCGCAAGACGCCTCGGCGAGCAACGCCTCCGGCGGCTCGAACTCGGAATCCGGCGCCGGCAATCAGACGGTCCAGAACCAGTCGAGCGAGTCAACGGCGACGACGACAACGACGACCGATGCGTCGAACTCCTCGGTCGCCGACAATGGTTCGGCGAATAACGGATCGACGACCGACAACTCGGTCAACACCGCCACCAACACCTCGACGACGTCGAGCGCGGCGGACAGCTCGAACAGCTCCGTCGCCGACAACGGGTCGGCCAATAACGGCAGCACCTGGTCGAGCTCGGTGGCGACAAACACATCGACCACCTCGTCGGCGTCCGACTCGTCTTCAGCGAATAATGGCGGCGCGAACAACGGCTCGACAATCGACAATTCGAACAATTCGCTCGCCGACAACGGGTCCGCGAACAACGGTTCGAGCGTTTCGACGTCAACCTCGTCCTCCGACAGTTCAAACAACTCGGTCGCGGACAATGGCTCGGCGAACAATGGATCGAGCGTCGCAACTTCGACGAACACCACCACCACCACGACCGATGCGTCGGTGAACGCCGACAACGGTTCGGCCGCCAACGGCTCTTCGATCGACAATTCCAACAATTCCGACAATTCCTTCGCCGACAATGGCGCGGCGAATAACGGCTCGTCGATCGACAATTCCAACAGCTCGACGAACAACACGGCGGACAACGGCTCCGTCGTCGCCAACGACTCGGCGACCGTCGCCATCGATCAGTCCGACTCGTCGACCGACGGCTCGAACAACTCCGGCGCGACAGCCGACAACGGCTCGAACGCCGCGTCGAACGGCTCGACCATCAACAACACGTCGAACGTCGCCACGACGACAACGACCACGACAAATACGGCGTCGACGGAACTCAATATCGGCGACGTGCAGCTCAACTTCTCGCAGCTGCAGTCGGCGGTGTCGGGCATTTCGTTCTCGAACGCTGGCGGGACGGACGCGTCGGGCGCGACCGCCTACACCGGCAATGTCGACGGCGCGTCGATCGAAAACTCCCGCGGCGTGTTCATCAGCAACAACAACACGGGCGTCGGCAGCTTCTCGAACTCGCAGTCGTTCAACGTGAACAACTCGGGCGTTCAGTAACCGCCAAAACCCGACGGCGCTTCAGCGCCGTCGGCGGCCATCGGGGGCGGAGCGCGCCGACAAGGATGCGCTCCGCCGCCTGACTGTTCGGGAGCGCGTATATGTTAAGCATTTTTGCAGCAGCGGCGTCGGCGGCAATCGCCTTTACGCCCTGTCCGGTTCCGCAGCGCGGCGCTGTCGAAACCGATCCCTTCTCGGCCGAAGCGCCGATGAGCGAGACGGCGATGAGCGAAGCGTCGGGCGGCGAAGTCGCGGCGATCGACATCAGCCAGCTAGGCCTCAATATTTCGACGTCAAACGGAACTGTGACCGACGTCTCGGTCGACAACTCGGACACCGGCGCGATCGCAAACAACGCGGTCAACGGCAATAGCGGCATCACCGCCGTCTTCAACAACACCGGCAACGGGGTCATTTTCCAAAACACCGTCCAGGTGAATGTTTTCCTCAATGGCCCGCAATAGGGAATTCGCACAAACGATCGCGCTCATCGCGCTGCTCTTCGCGATCGGCGCGGCCGGGGCGGCGAGCGCTGGCGATATCCTGTCCGGCGCCGGCGGCGCCGCCGCCCGGGTGAAGGTCCAGAGCCTTGCTGAGCGCAAATACGCAACCGTCATCCCGCAGCGGTACGATTTCAGCTGCGGTTCGGCGGCGCTCGCGACCCTGCTTACCCACCATTACAGCCGCGCCACGAGCGAAACCGACGCCTTCAAGGCGATGTGGGAGGTCGGCGACCAGGCGCGGATCCGCGATCTCGGCTTTTCGCTCCTCGAGATGAAGCGGTTTCTCGAAGCAAGCGGCCTTCGGGCGGACGGCTTCAAGCTGACCCTCGAGCGCGTATCGGAAATCGGCGTTCCCGGCATCGCCCTCATCGAAGAGGAAGGCTATCGGCATTTCGTCGTCGTCAAGGGCTTTTCCCGGGGCAAGGTCCTCGTCGGCGATCCGGCGCGCGGCCTTCGCACGCTGACCCCAAAAAAGTTCAGCAAAATGTGGGACGGCACGATCCTTTTCGTTCGCAGCGACGTCGAGATCGGCAAGAAGTCGTTCAACAGCGCCCGCGACTGGCGGCTGACGCCGTTCGGGCCGACGGACCGCGGGCTCGACGCGGAAGCATTGCAGGCCAGCGCCCTCGACCAGACGCGCGCCTTCCATTCCGGCTTTTCGATTCTGACGACAGGAGCGCCGATCCAATGACCGCCCGTGCGCTCTTCCTTGCGACAATACTCGCCGCCCTCCCGTTTGCGGCAGCGCACGCCCAATCCGCCGATCCCTTCGCCGCTGAAACGCCGATGGACGAGGCTGCGCTTCGCGACGCGCGCGGCGGCTTTGTCATCAACGGCTTCGTCATCGACTTTGCGGTTCGGACGATCCTCATCATCGACGGCGCCGTCGCCGCCGGCGCCGCGACATCGCCGCTCGCCTTCGACATTGACCCGTCGATCAATACGCTGATTATCAACAACTCGCTCGACGGCGTCGCCGTCTCACGCGTCGTCGCCCTCGATGTCGTCTTGCCGAATTTCAACTCGGCGCTTTCAAGCGCGGTCGCCGCCGGCGCCGGCGCCGATGTCGCCGCTTCGCTCTATAGCCTCAGCGGTTTTTGAAGCGCTCGGCGCGCAAATGCGGCCGCGTCAGTCCGCGAGCTTGAATTGGGCGCGGAGCACGAGGCGCATGTCGGGCGCTTCGTCCGTCGCTCCAATCGAACTGTTCAGCGTCAAACGCAGCTTGTCGTTCACGAAATACGAGCCGCCAACCCCGAACGAGCCCACCGTCACGCGCGGCTGACGCGCGTTCGTGAGCACGACGGCGCCGGATTGGGTGTCGATCGTCTCGATCAGGAGATTCGTCCGGAAGAACTGGCTCTGGTCATAGCCGAAATTGAGGGAGAGGCGTTCATTGAGGGCAAGGCCGATGCCGAGGCTCGCGCGGATCGCGTCGCCGGGATCGAACTCGCGAATAATCGCCGCGCCGACGGCCTCGTCCGGAGAGACCGCGAAATTCATCTGATAGCCGATATTGGCGTAAAAGACGGCGGGATCGGTCGGCAGGATCACCGTGACGCTCGGCTCGACTGTCCAAAAGCCTGAGCCGGTCGCGGCGTCAAGCTCAACGCCCGCGGCGTTCCGGTCGACTTCGAACGGCCCCTCGCCGGTCGGCGCCTTCGCGCGAAGGTTGGCGATCGCATAGGGAAAGCCGACTCCATCCGTCAACTGATAATGCAGCCCGGCCTCGACATCGCCGAGACCGGCGCCGCGCTGGCTGCGAACGAATTCCGTCGAATCGTCCAGCGCGACGCCCGACACCCGGTCGTCGCGGTAGACGAAGGGAACCTTGGCGTCGATCTCGAAGCGGTCGGTCAATCCGTATCGCAAGCCGCCGCGCGCGACGAGCGCCATGCGATCCGTGTCCGTGGCTTCAATGACGCCGATCAGGATGGCGTCGATGATCTCCGTGCCGCTGAAGAAGAACCGGTTCTCGGATGAATTGGAAAAGTCGAGTTCCGGCTCGAAATAGAGCGTTCCTTTCGGCGTCAAGATGCCGCCGACGTCGGTGGCGAGCGCGAGATAGGGCTCGTTCAGATCCTCTTCAGGCCGCCGGCCGACTTCTTCCGGGGTTCCGGCCGGCGATGTCGGAACCGGCGCGGCGTCCTGCGGCTTCGCAGAAGCGTCGGCGACGGCAATCCGCGTTTCCGCCGGCGGCGAGGCCGGGGCCGGCGTTGGCGGCGGCGGCTCCGTCGCAACGATTGTCGTTGACGTGCCGCGCACGCCGGGGATGACGAGGACCTGTCCGGTCTTGAGGCTCTGCGGCGTCTTGATCTTGTTTTCGCGCATCAGCCGCTCGACGCTGACGCCGTTGTTGAGCGCGATCCGGTAGAAGGTTTCACCCGCCTGCACGACATGGACGCCATTGCGCGATGCGGCCGTCGGCGCGATCGAAGCGGTTCTTTTCACGCCGAGTTCTGTTTCGAGGGAGCCGATCCGCGCCGCCTGCTGGTTCGCGATTTCATTCAATCGCTTGATCGTCTGCTCGGCTTCTTCAAGCCGCATCGACTGCACCGCCATCATGTCGCGAAGGCGAACGAATTCTTCTTCCAGAGCCGGCTTCGGCGCGAGACGCGTTTCACCAGCTGGCGCGTCGCTCGTCTGCGCAAGGGCGAGCGAAGACGCCAGCGTCAAGGCCGTCGACGCCGCCGCTGCCGCCCTGAACGACATCCTGCTGATCATGACTTCTTCCTCAAATTGTCCGGTCGATGGTTAGAAACCAAGCAAACGCTTCAATTCGGCGCGCAGCCGCCGGGCGTCGTCCCCTTCCGCTTGCAGTCGCTTGCCGATTTCCGCGCATTTTTCGCGATTCATCCCGAGCCTGCGCGACGCTGCAAGAGTGACGCCATTTTCCTGCTCAAGCGCCAGCGCTGTAAGATATCGGGTCAGGAGATCGGTCGCCGGGCGCACGCCCGGCGTTTGGCTGCGCGCATTGAGGTCGCTCATCGCCAGATGTTCTTCCTCAATCGCGCCCTCGCCCCGGTGAATGACCGCGCGAAGCAGCACGTTTTTCAACTCGCGGACATTGCCCGGCCAGTCGCAGCGGCGAATGGCGTCCTTCGCGCCATTTGAGAGGCTGCAGGATCTGTTCCGATTTTCCGAAAACCTGCGGACCAGATGGTCGGCGATCTCGACGCTGTCATCGCCGCGACGCCGCAGCGGCGGCAAGTCGATCGTCAGCACGGCGAGCCGGTAATAGAGGTCCTTGCGAAACGCCCCGTCCGCCGCCGCCGCCGCCAGGTCGACATTGGTCGCCGCAATGATCCGTACATCGACGACAAAGGGCGTTGAGGCGCCGAGCGGCGTGACGACGCCGTCCTCGATGACGCGAAGCAGATTGGCCTGCAATTCGAGCGGAAGCTCGCCGATTTCGTCAAGGTGCAGCGAACCGCGATGGGCTTTTTCGAATAGGCCCTCCCGGCGTTCGCTGGCGCCGGAGAACGCGCCGCGCTCGTGGCCGAAGAAGTCCGAGCCGACGAGGTCGCGGTCGACTCTGCCGACATTGCGGACAACGAAGTCAAAGGCCTTGCGCGAACCTTGCCGGTGAAGTTGATGCGCGACCGCTTCTTTGCCCGTGCCGGTTTCGCCGCAAATCAGCACCGGCTCCGGCTCCGGCCCATAAAGGGCGATGAGGTCCCGCACTTTAGCGATCTCGGGCGATGAGCCGACAATCAGATCGTGCTCGTCTGATCGCCAAGGCAGCTTCTTCGGGCGCAACGCCGTCGACGGGTAAATCGACCGCGCCGCTCCTGCCGGGCCGACCGCGTCGCCTGCTGACTTCACAATGCTGATCGGAATCGGGTGCGTGTCGCGATCGCCGCCGTTGCCGGCCTTGCCGTGTCCATTTTCCTTCACGCGATCGCATCCCCCGTAGCAACTTCGGTCGCGCAAACAGCCGTCGTCGACCGAACCCAATCGGGCGCAAGGGGATCAATTTTAGTACAAAAGCACGCGCGCCGTTTTCGCAGCGGCGATTACTCTCCCGACGGTCGACCCCCAAGTCTCCCGACATCACCGATAGCAAAAAATTACGAGACAGTCATCTTAATTTGGAGTCGGACAATGAATGCTTGGCGAAAGCCACGATGATAACTGTAGAATAATCTATATCTAAATTGTTTATAATCAACTATCTCCGCATCGCGCAATTCTCCGGGGAAAAGCTGCATCGCCCGCCAGCCCAGTTTACGGCTGGAAGTGATCATAACCGCCGCGATTTGCCTCGATCGGCGCCAAAACCGCATTGAGAAGCTTGACGCCCTCGCCCTTCACGACAGCGCCAATACGCGCGACGGGCGTTTTCGTCACTTGCGACGCCATCTCGATCGACCGACGGCGCGCGGCCGGCGCCGTGAACAGAATTTCGTAATCGTCGCCGGATGCCGCAAGGCGCGCGATCGACGCGTCGCGGTTATCCTGCTTGTCCAGCCATTGTCGCGCCGCGTCCGACATCGGAATCTTCTCGGCGAGGATTTCGATCGCGACGCCGGAACGGCGCGCGACATGCCCCGCATCCGCGATCAGTCCGTCCGAAACGTCGATCGAAGCACTCGCATGACCGCCAAGCGCGCCGCCGAGCGAAACGCGCGGGATCGGCAATTGATAGCGCTCGGACAAATGCGCCTTGTGGGACGCGCCCGGCTTGAACTCGCCGGAAAGCGCCGCAAGACCAAGGCCGGCGTCGCCGATCGTCCCGGAGACATAGACGTCATCGCCGATTTTGGCGCCGGACCGACGGATGAGGCCGGCCGGGCCAACCGCGCCGATCATCGTCACCGATATGACAAGCGGCGCGCCTTTCATTCCATGCGCCGTCGTATCGCCGCCAAGGAGCGCAATTTTGTAGTGATCCTGATCGGCGCGGAGGCCCTCGGCGAATTCGGCGATCGTTTCCTCCTTGACGCAGAGAGGCCACACGCAGCCTAGGAAATAGCCGATCGGCCGCGCACCCTTCGCCGCCAGATCGGATAAGTTTACGCGAAGGGATTTCCTCGCGACGCTCGCCTTCGGATCCCTCGCGCGAAAATGCACGCCCTCGACGAGGATGTCCTTGGTGACGACGAGATCGCCGGCGGCGACCAGGGCGGCGTCATCCGTCAGATTGAAGGCGCCGGGCGCGTCCGCGGAAAGAGGCGCGAAATATTTCGCGATAATGTCGAATTCGCCGCTCAATGGCCGCCGCGTCGGCCGTCAGCCGCGCGCTCGAATTCATCGGCGCGCAAATCGCGCGCCAACGCGTCAAGCACGGCGTTGATGAAGCGTGGATCCTCCGCGCCGAAAAACGCGTTCGCAATCTCGACATATTCGTCAATCACCGCGCGCGCGGGAATGTCCGGGCGGCTGATCAGCTCATAGCTGGAAGAACGCAGGATCGCGCGCACGGTCGCATCGAGTCTTGACAGCGTCCAGGATTGGGCGAGGCGTTTTTCGATCAGCGGATCAATCTTCGCTTGGAGACGCACGACGCCGCGCACAAGCTCCGCGAAGAAATCGTCGTCGGCCTCGTGCAGCAGCCGGCCTTCGATGTCGGCGCCGAGACGGTGCGCGCGGAATTCGGCGATGACCCCGTCAACGCCGACGCCGCTCGCCTCCATTTGATAGAGCGCCTGCACGGCGGCGAGCCGGGCGTTCGTTCGCGCTTGCATGCGGTTTGCAGTCACAGCTTCACCGGAACGGCCATTACACGCCGCCCGCTCCTTCCTGCTCTTCCAGCTCGCCGATAAAATCGCCGAAATCACGGGCTTCGCGGAAATTCTTGTAAACGGAGGCGTACCGGACATAGGCGACATCATCGAGCCCTGCGAGCCCTTCCATCACCAATTGGCCGATCGCTTTGGAATCAATTTCATTCTCCCCCATCGCTTCAAGCCGTCGGATGACGCCCGTCACCATCTGGTCGACCCGCTCCTGGTCGACATTGCGCTTGCGCAACGAAATCAGCACAGACCGCATCAGCTTTTCGCGATCAAAGAGTTCGCGCCGCCCGGAACTCTTGACGACGACAAGCTCGCGCAGCTGGACGCGCTCAAACGTCGTAAACCGGCCGCTGCAAGCTGTGCACTGGCGACGCCTGCGAATGGACGACCCGTCCTCGGCCGAGCGTGAGTCCTTGACTTGCGTGTCCTCACATCCGCAAAACGGGCAGCGCATCGCTTTCAGCCGTAAATCGGAAAGCGCGCCGTCAGCGCTTTCACCTTTGCGCCGACGGCTCTTTCACAACTGGCGCTGTCGCCGCCGGCGGCAAGCGCGTCGAGGACTTCCGCCATCATCGCGCCGACGTCGCGAAACTCGCCCGCACCGAAGCCGCGCGTCGTGCAGGCGGGCGAGCCGACACGGATGCCCGAAGTAATCGTCGGCTTTTCCGGGTCGAACGGCACGCCGTTCTTGTTGCAGGTGATCCCCGCAGCCTCAAGGCTCTGCTCCGCCGCGTTTCCCTTCACCGCTTTCGGGCGCAAGTCGATCAGCGCGAGGTGCGTGTCCGTGCCGCCGGACACGACGGCGTAACCAGCCTCGACGAGCGTTGATGCAAGCGCCTTCGCGTTGACGACGACCTGCCGCGCATAGTCCCGAAATTCCGGCCGCAGCGCTTCGCCGAAAGCGACGGCCTTCGCTGCGATGACGTGCATCAGGGGACCCCCCTGAATCCCCGGAAACAGCGCGGACCGCAGCTTCTTGGCGAGGTCCTCGTCATTGGTGAGGACCATCCCGCCTCGCGGGCCGCGCAAAGTCTTGTGCGTTGTTGTGGTGACGACGTCGGCGACGCCGACCGGGGTCGGATAGACGCCTGCGGCGACGAGGCCGGCGAAATGCGCCATGTCGACCATGAGTTTTGCGCCGACGCTGTCAGCGATCGCCCTGAATTTCTTGAAGTCGATGATGCGCGAATAAGCGCTGCCGCCCGCGATGATCACTTTCGGCTTGTGCGCCTCAGCCATTCTGGCCACCTCGTCGAAATCGATCAGATGGTCGTCGGGGCGGACGCCGTAATGCGTCGCCTTGAACCATTTTCCGGACTGGTTCGCCTTGCCGCCATGGGTCAGATGTCCGCCAGCGGACAAATCCATGCCAAGAAAGCAGTCGCCGGGCTGCATCAGCGCCATGAAGGCGCATTGGTTCGCCTGACTGCCCGAGTGCGGTTGAACGATCGCCTGGGAACAACCAAAGAGTTGCTTTGCGCGTTCGATCGCCAATTCTTCCGCCTGGTCGACGAATTCGCATCCGCCGTAGTACCGCTTGCCGGGGTACCCTTCGGCGTATTTGTTCGTCAGGACCGAGCCTTGCGCGTCAAGGACGGCGCGGCTGACGATGTTCTCAGAAGCAATGAGTTCGATCTGACTTTGCTGGCGCCCAATCTCCCGCGAAATGGCGTCAAACACCGCGGGGTCCCTTTCCAACAGGCGGGCCTTAAAAAAACTCTCTGGATTCAAGGCCTCGGCGGCGCGCATGGGCGTTCCTTCATTAGCGGTGCGGCAGGATGGGCACCCTATACAAGCAGCAGCGAGGCCCGGCAATCAGGCGCTCCGGCGTCCGGCGCATCGGCGGCCCCCAAGAATTTCCGTTCCGAAGAACAAGAAAACCGCTTCGAAAAGAAGAGGCGCTGGGCGGCTAAATAAGACTTCGACGCCGCTTTACGTCGCTTCACTTGAATTGACGGATGAGCGGGTTTATTGGGCACGCGTTCCTAGCGGGCGTTGGGCGACTAGGACGTCAATCCCGGCTGCGAAGTTCAATCTGTGAATGCGCAGCTGCAGGCAAACAAAGGACGGACTAAATGGCGGAGAATACAAGGACGCTCGAATCGAGCGAAACGCTTCAATTGGCGACGGACATTGTCGCTGCCTATGTCAGCAACAATTCTGTTAGCGCTGACAAATTGCCAGCGCTGCTACAGGAAGTGCATGACGCGGTGCGCGCGCTAGCTTCCGGCGGCACGGCCAGCGCCGGCAACCAGCAACCGGCGGTCCCTGTAAAGAAATCCGTGACGTCCGACTACGTCATTTGCCTTGAAGACGGCAAGAAACTCAAAATGCTGAAGCGCTATCTTCGCACGCAGTACGGCCTGTCGCCGGAAGATTATCGGCGCAAATGGGGCCTGCCGGCGGATTATCCGATGGTCGCGCCGAATTATTCAAAACGCCGCTCGGAATTCGCCAAGGACATCGGCCTTGGCCGTACAGGCGGCAAGGCGGCGCCAAAGCGCGCCGGCAAGCGGGCGCCAAAAGTGCGCGGTCGCCCGCGCAAATTGGCGGCCTAAGCCGCTGGCGTTAGCCCTGTCGATCACGACAGGGCTAAATTCGCCTCGGTCTTGGCGAACGCCCTCTCGGCGCGTCGAAGTCCTAGCACCCGCCAGGCATCGTTCAGCGCTTCGACCAGCGCGTCAAAATCCGCATCCGAATGGAGGGGAGACGGCGTCAGGCGAAGCCGCTCGGTTCCCTTCGGCACGGTCGGATAATTGATCGGCTGAACGTAAATCGCGTGCTGCTCAAGCAGAAAATCGGAAACCGCCTTGCATTGCACCGGGTCGCCGACCAGCAGCGGCACGATGTGGCTGACTGACGGCATGACCGGCAAACCCTCATCGCGGAGACGCTTCTTCAACGTCGCCGCCCGTTCCTGGTGCCGTTCGCGAAGGTTTTTCGACGTGCGCAGGATCTTCACGCTGCGCAGCGCGCCGGCGACGAGAACCGGCGAGAGCGCGGTCGTGAAGATAAAGCCTGATGCATAAGACCGGATGGCGTCGACGACAGCGGCGCGCGCGGCGATATAGCCGCCCATGACGCCGAAAGCCTTGCCGAGCGTGCCTTCGATCAGATCGATCCGCGCTTCCGCGCCGTCACGCTGGGCGACGCCGCCGCCCTCTTCGCCGTAAAGGCCGACCGCGTGCACTTCATCAAGGTAGGTGAAGGCGCCGTATTTCTCCGCGAGGTCGCAAATCATGTTGATTGGCGAAATGTCCCCGTCCATGGAGTACACAGATTCAAAGGCGATGACTTTGGGCCGGTGCGCCGGGATCTCTTTCAGCAGGGACTCAAGATGACGGACATCATTGTGCCGCCAGACAAGCTTTGCTGACCGCCCTCCGCGGATCCCCTCAATCATCGACGCGTGGTTGAGTTCGTCGGAGAGAATGACGCAATCGGGCAGGATCTTCGACAGCGTCGCCAGCGTCGCTTCATTGGCGACATAGCCGGACGTAAAGAGCAGCGCCGCTTCCTTCCGGTGCAGCGACGCGAGTTCGCGCTCGAGAAGGACATGGTAATGGGTGGTGCCGGCGATATTGCGGGTGCCGCCCGCGCCCGCCCCAACGCGGTCGGCGGCGGTCTTGATCGCCGCGACAACGCATTCGTGCTGCCCCATCCCAAGATAGTCGTTCGAGCACCAGACGGTGATTTCCTTCGGTGAAGCGCCGCCATGATAGATCGCGCGCGGAAACCGGCCGCAAATTCGCTCAATGTCGGCGAACACCCGATAGCGGCCCTCGGCTCTGACGGCGCCAAGGGCGGTTTCGAATGCTTCTTCATAGTTGAATGTCACGTCGCGCAGCGCCTTTGAGCCCATTTGTAGATAAGGGTCATGCGCACGGATTTGCTAGTCGATTCGACCGAAAAATGCGGACGGATCGCCGCATTTCCGGTCGTCTATTGCGAATGATTCTTAGGTGGCGCCCTTACAGGCGATAGCGAACCTGATCAGCCCAGAAACGCTCGAGGCGCTGCAGCGATTTGTTCGTTTGATCCATCATGCCGATGTCGACGCCGCCGACTTGTTCGACTGAACCGAGTTGGCGCTCGAAAAGCTCGGCCAGCTTGTCGCGGACATTAAGTCCTGACGCTGTCAGCGAGACGCGTTTGGAGCGCCGGTCGACGTCCGAGCGCTGGTCGCGAATATACCCTTTATCAACCAATTGCTTCAGGTTGTAAGAGACGTTTGAACCGAGATAGTGGCCGCGCGAGCGCAACTCGCCGGGCGTCAGTTCGGCATCGCCGATATTGTAGAGGAGCAGCGCCTGGACCGAATTGATGTCTGTCTGGCCAAGGCGCTCAAGTTCGTCCTTGATGACGTCCAGCAGCTGACGATGGAGGCGTTCCACCAGATGAAGGAGTTGCAGATAGGACGCGCGCAGCGCCGTCGGATCGCCGACGGTCTTTTCGCTCCGCCCGATCGCCGTTCCAACCATTGCTCGCTCGACTGCCGCCATTGATACGCCTCACAAAACCCGGACCCAACGCCGAACCCTAGGGGAATTCCCTAAAAGGCCCGTTAAATGCGGCGGATCAATTTGCAATCAAATTGCAATGCCGGAAGTAACAAGGCATGAAATTCCGGCAACGCAGCAGCGACGAAATACGATGCCAAACCTTTCCCAAAGCTTTCCGACAACGCGGCTTCGACGGGTTCGACGCACGCCATGGTCGCGCGCGCTCGTCGCTGAAACCCGAATCGCGCCGCAGGATTTCATCTGGGCGCTCATCATTCGCGACGGCGACAATTTGCGCGAACCCGTGCCGTCGATGCCGGGCGTCGAGCGCCTTTCCGTCGATCAGGCGGTCGCCGCCGCGCGCGAGGCGAGATCGCTCGGCCTGCCGGCGCTTGCGCTTTTTCCCTACACGTCGGCGAAGGACAGAAGCGCGGACGCGGCGCTTGCTTTCGACCCGGACAATTTGATGTGCCGTGCGGCGCGCGCGATCAAGGATGCGGTTCCCGAGATCGGGCTGATGGCGGACGTCGCCCTCGATCCCTACACGGATCACGGGCATGACGGGTTTCTCGAAGGCGGCGAGATCGTCAATGACCGCACTGTCGAAGCGCTTGTTCGCCAGTCGATTGTCGAAGCGAAGGCCGGCTTCGACATCATCGCGCCGTCCGACATGATGGACGGGCGCGTCGGCCCGATCCGCAAGGGGCTTGACCGCGAAGGTTTCGCGCATGTTCAGATCATGTCCTATGCCGCGAAATACGCGTCTTGCTTTTATGGGCCCTATCGCGACGCGATCGGATCGTCGGGCGTCCTGAAAGGCGACAAGCGCACCTATCAGATGGACCCCGCAAACGCCGACGAGGCATTGCGCGAAGTCGCGATGGACATCGCCGAAGGCGCTGACAGCGTCATGGTGAAACCCGCGGGCGCCTATCTCGACATCATCGCTCGCGTGAAGGACGCCTTCCGCATGCCGACTTTCGCGTTCCAGGTTTCCGGCGAATATGCGATGATCATGGCGGCGGCGCAAAACGGATGGATTGACGGCGACCGCGCAATTATCGAGAGCTTGACCGCAATCAGGCGGGCGGGCGCTGACGGCGTCATCACCTATTTCGGCGCGAAGGCCGCAAGGCTTCTCGGCGCGTAAACTCCCGGCCCGGTTCGATATTGACTGCCTTCACCGGCCGTTCCGCCAACGGAGAATTCCCCTACTCGCCCCGAAGATAAACGGTGTCGCCGCCGACGACCGTGCGAACGACCTCGATTTCGCGAATCGACTCTTCATCCGCACCGGTCGGATCGGCCGACAGGACGACGATGTCGGCGAGCTTGCCGGCTTCAAGCGTGCCGACCTGGTCTTCCATGAAACCCGCATAGGCGTTCGTCACGGTATAGGCGGTCAGGGCCTCTTCGCCGGTGATTTTCTGTTCCGGCGTCCAGCCGCCAGGATTCAGGCCGTCTGTTGTGCGGCGGAACATCGCCGCGTCGATGCCGATGAGCGGATTGAGCGGCGCAACCGGCCAATCTGAGCCGAAGGTCAGCGATGCGCCGGCGTCAAGAAGCGAGCGAAACGCGTAGGTCGTCTTGATCGCTTCTGGTCCGATGCGCTTGGCCGCCCAGCGGCCGTCATCGGCGGCGTGATAGGGCTGCATCGAGGCGATGATGTCGCCCTTGCCAAATCCCGCGATCGCCGCCGGCGTCAGATGTTGCGCGTGTTCGACGCGGAATCGCTTGTCGTGCAATTTCTCGCCGCCGATATCCGCAAATGTTTCAAGAACGAAGTCGTTCGCCCGCTCGCCGATCGCGTGAATGGTGACATGAAGACCGGCGGCGTCAGCGGATTGCGCCCATTGCGCCAATTGCGCCGGCGGCTGCATGGTGAGGCCGGTCGTGTCCGCGTCAAGATATTTGTCGTAACGCCACGCCGTCCGCGAACCGAGCGAGCCGTCGACATAGCCCTTGACCGCGCCCCAGCGCAGAGTCGCGTCGCCGCGGCCGTTTTCGTTGACGAAATCCGCAACATCTTTCCAATTCGCGATCGGTGCGAAAACATAAACGCGCAGCTTCATCGCGCCGTTGTCATGGAGCTTCTTGAACGCGTTGAGATTGACGAGCCCTCCGGCGGGCAGCGGCATGTCGTGCACCTGCGTGACGCCATGCGCGAAGGCCTCGGCCTGCCCGCGCAGAAAGGCTTCTGCGCGCTGCTCGTCCGAAGGCGGCGGAATGACCGCCTCGACGATCTCCATCGCCTTGTCCTTCACCGTTCCGGTGACGCGGCCGGTCTTGTCGCGGCCGATCTCGCCGCCTTCCGGCGTCGGCGTCTTGTCGTCGAGCCCCGCGCGCTTCAGCGCCAGCGAATTGGCGAGCGCCTGATGGCCGTCATAGCGCGTCACATAGACGGGATTGTCCGGCGTGACGGCGTCGATCCATTTGCGATCCGGCAAATAGCCGCCCCACTTCTCCTCATCCCAGTTGCCGCCGAGGATCCATTCGCCCTTCGGGCGCGACTTCGCATAGTCGGCGATGTGACGGACAAATTCCTCCTTGCTCGCCGCGTCATTCAGCTGGACGCTCGCAAGCGCGAAGGAGCCGTCAAAAAAATGCGTATGATTGTCGATGAATCCGGGCGCGACGAATTTTCCGGCAAGATCGACGATCTCGGTCGCATCGCCATGATGGCGGTGCGCGCCTTTCTGATCGCCGACATAGTTGATCTTGTCGCCCTTTAAGGCGATCGCGCTCTCACGACTGGCGCCCTTGACGCCGGTCCAGACATTTCCGTTGAGATAGATGATGTCCGCGGTCGCGATGGGAAGCGCCGAGGCGCAGCCGGCAATCAGCAACGCCAGCGCGGCGCCTGCGAAGTGTTTCATGTCGCCCTCTTTCATCTCTCGTCCGGCGGATAGACCGGCGCGAGGCGGCCCATCACCTCCGGCCCCAGCGCATCATAGAACCCGACATGCGCCTCGCCGCAAGCAAAACGGATCTGGTCGAGGTCGGCGGCGGCGAAGAGGCGTATCTGCAAGGGTGAAAGCCCTTCGGCGCGCGATGCGGCGGCGATGGCGTTCTGAACGTCGCGGATGCAGGTCGCATCGACCGGAAAACTCTGCGCGCCGTGGGCGGCGCCGGCGGCGTCCCACGCCCAGTAAAGCGCTTCCGCCGCCTCGCCCGCAGCGCCGCCGCGAAGCGCCTTCACGCGCTCGGCGAGCGGCCCCAGCTTCCTTTCCCAATATTCGCCGGTCGCCGCCGCCTCGTCGAGCGCGTCGCACAGGGCGAGCATCAATTCGCGATCCTTCGGCGGGAATCCCTTACGCAGATGAAACACCGCGCGCCGCGCCATGCGCGCGGCGATCAGCGCCTGCGCCCAGAGCGGCAATTTCGGTATCTGGTCGAGTTCAAAGATCGCCGCCACGCGATCACTCGTCCGGCGTCGCTTCGACAGGCGCGGGCGATTCTTCGACAAAGGGTTCACGCGCGGCGGCGTCCTCAGGCTCGACCGAAACGGCGTCGATTTCGAAACAGGTCTCGCCCGCGCCTGCGGGTTTCTGCAGTTTGCGCCGCTTCAGCTCGCGCTGCCCCGGCGAGCCGACGACGGCATAGTAGTAGCCGCCGGCCTGCCATTCGCGCGCGGCGCCTTCCGCATCCGGCCAGCCGACCTGGAAAATCGCACAGATTTCGTATGTGTCGGCGTCGATCGCGCGATAGCGGTAGGCGCCGCCGCTTGTTGGATCAGTCGGCAGTTCTCTCACGCAGCCGTCGGCGACCGGCACGCGCCCGGCGCGCTCTGTGAGCCAGGCGCCCATGGACTCTAGATTTTCGGGAAGCGCGCCCGCGTAGGTGTAATAACAATCGATGAGGCGCGTTGTTTCCGTGAGGCCGGTGATGCGCTGTTCGTCCGCTATCTGGTAGCGCGCGACGCCGGGCCCCCTGACGACCGTAAACGCCCAGGCGACGAGCGCGCCGACGACCAGCATCGACAGCAGCGCCAGCGCGCGGCCGGCGAAATCGATCCGCGAGGAATGGCGCTCGACGTCGCGCGAATAGTTCCAGAGGATCGCAGCGGAAATGACGCCGACGACCGCGGCCTTCGCCATGAACCGCGTCTGCAGCTCGCCGTTGAGATACTGAAAGACGACGGCGACGAGGTCGCCGATGAGCGCGCCCGCGGCGAAAATCAACGTCACATAAGTGAGCCAGGCGTGCACGCGGCTGCGCCGACGTTCCGGATCCTTGCGTTTCTTCGCGGCGAGGCGCCAGCCGAGAAACAGGAAAATCGGATAGCCGACGAGAAGCGAGGCGACCGACCAACGCATGCCCGTCGTCGCCCAGGAATAATAATTGTTCTGAACGAGGTCGTCCGCGAATTGGCGGTCGATCCAGGCGAATGCGAGCCCGCCGACATTGCCGGCGATCATGCCAAGGAGCGAGAAATAGACGATATAGAGGAACGCCTCGCGCGCCGAACCGTAGCTCCTCGGGCGCGGCACCGGCACCGCGAAATCGACCTCGGCGAACGCATTGACGGCGCTCTCGACCTGGTCGTCGGGCCAGCCGGCCTTTTTGAGGACCTCCTTGATCCGCGCCCGGCTTTCGCCCCGTTCAAGCGCCGCTTTGACGAAATCGACAAGATTGGCGTCGGCCATAGGTTCCTCCCGCTGTCCGCCAAACTACGCTTTGCCGCAAATCAGGGATAGAATGCCTGCTCACGTTGATTTCGCGATGGAATTTCGAAGCGTAGGAGATTGCGCCGATGCCCCACCACCGCCCCCGCGCCAGCCTCGCCACGCATGAGGTCACCAATCAGCCGCCGCCGTTTGAGAATATCAATCTCTACGACAATGACGCGGCGCTGATCGGCGCGGTCGAAGCGGCCGGCGGCGAGGCGCATGGCGAAAGGCTGTCGGCGTTCGGCGCGCGCTGCGGCTCGGCGGAAGTTCTGGAGTGGGCGCAGGCGGCCAACAAATTCACCCCGCAATTGAAGAGCTTCGACCGCTATGGTCATCGTTTAGACGAGGTCGAATTCCATCCCGCCTATCATTCATTGATGGCGCTTGGCCTTTCGGCCGGCGTCGCAGCCGGCGCATGGACGACCGACCAGGCCGGCCACGGTCTCCATTCAGCGCTCCTCTTCCTGATGGGACAGGCGGAAGGCGGCGTCTGCTGCCCGATGTCGATGACCTACGCCGCCGTTCCCGCGCTGATGCGCGAGCGGCGCATCGCGGACGAATGGGTCCCGCGCGCTGTCGCCGCGAAATACGATCCGCGATTCATCCCTGCCGCGGAAAAGACCGGCGTCACGATCGGGATGGCGATGACTGAAAAACAAGGCGGCTCCGACGTCCGCGCCAATACGACGCGTGCGGAGCGCCATGGCGATCACTGGCTGCTCTACGGGCACAAATGGTTCTGCTCGGCGCCGATGTGCGACGCCTTCCTGACGCTTGCTTATGTCGACGACGGGCTCACCTGTTTCCTCACGCCGCGCTGGAAGCCGGACGGCGAACGCAATGCGATGCAGGTGATGCGCCTCAAGGACAAGCTCGGCGACCGGTCCAACGCCTCGTCTGAAATCGAGTATCACGGCGCTTTCGCGGAAATGATCGGCGAGCCCGGGCGCGGCGTCAGGACCATCATCGACATGGTCCAGCATACGCGGCTCGACTGCATCGTCGGCTCCGCCGGCGGCATGCGGGCGGCCCTCGCGCAGGCGCTCTGGCATACCGAGCACCGGAGCGCGTTCCAGAAGAAGCTCATCGATCAGCCGGCGATGGCGCGCGTGCTCGCCGATCTCGCGATCGACTCGGAAGCCGCGACAGCCCTCGCCTTCCGCGTCGCAAGGAGCTTCGATCGCGCGAGCGATGACGACGATGAGGCTGCGTTCATGCGTCTGGCGACGCCGATCGCGAAATACTGGACCTGCAAGCGCCAGCCCGGCTTTGTCTACGAGGCGCTTGAATGCCACGGCGGCGCCGGCTTCATCGAGGAAGGCGTGATGGCGCGCTATTTCCGGTCCTCGCCGCTCAATGCGATCTGGGAAGGCTCAGGAAATGTCATCGCGCTTGACGTCTTGCGCGCGGTCGGGCGCGAACCGGACAGCCTTGAGGCTGTCGTCGCCGACATCATGAAGGCGCAAGGCTCGAACGGCCATTACGACCGTCACGCCAAGCGCCTCACCGAGTGGCTGGAGCCAGGCGCGCTCAACGAGAGCACGGCGCGCAATTTCGCCGAAGACATGGGCCTCGCCCTGCAAGGCGCAGCCCTTTACGGCGTCGCGCCCGACTTCGTTTTCGAGGCGTTCTGCAACGCGCGGCTTGATCCCGACGCGCGGAGCTACGGCTACGGCGCCTCCGACGCGCGTTACGACGAAGCCGCGCTCATCGCGCGCGCGGCGCCGTTTTAACGCAGTTACTGACCCCGTTCGGGATCATAATGCATGGAATCATGCGAAACCGTAAAAATGCTCCCAAACGGTAGTATTTTTTGATTTTAAATCGATCCCGCTTTAGCGCATAAATCTTGAAATTAACCTATCAGGTCCCATATGCTCCCGACCGGGAACGAGGACCAAGATGTGAGTGCAAAAGACCCCACAAAAATCGCCGGCCTTGGTGTTCAAAAGACGGCGCCAGCGAGCCAAATGCCGCCCGCCGACGTCAGGCCAGGCCCTATCGCCCAAACGAAAGCGCAAATCGAACCCGAAAACGCCTTGGCGCGAGCGATGGCGGTCGCGGATCGCGTCTCGATTTCGCTCGCGCAGCAGGCGCATCAATTGATTTCAAGCATCAACGCTCGGCCGAACCCGCCCCTCCCTTCCTCGGCGCGAAGACCGCCAAATCTCGCCGACATAAAATCAGCAAAAGACATCGGACCGATGATCCGAGCCGCCCGCAAACGCATGAAGTTCAACCAGCAATCATTCGCCGACGCAGCCGGCGTCGGACGTCGCTTTGTTTCAGAATTGGAAAGCGGAAAGCCGACGCTCGAATTCGACAAGGTGATGCGCGTGTGCGCCATCGCCGGCGTCGAACTCTTCGCCGCTGAGCGGCGTAATCAATGATCGTTCTTGATGTCAGAATTGACGGATTTCCAATGCCGGTCGGGCGCCTGATCGGCGCCGAAGACAACTCCGTCAGTTTCGCCTATGCGGATCATTACCTTGAAGCGCCTGAAGCCGTTCCAATATCCCTGTCATTGCCCCTCATTGATCAGCCGTTCGATGACAATGCGTCGCGAGCGTATTTCGCGAATTTGCTTCCTGAGAACGATCAGATGCTGCGCATCATGGACCGCGAAGGCGTCAATCGCGACGATGTCGTCGGATTGCTGTATCATCTCGGCGCGGATTGCGTCGGCGCCTTGTCGTGCCTGCCCTATGGCTCGCCTCCGACAAAAGTGCCGGGATTTCTCGGGTCGGACTATGATTTTCTCGACCCTGCGGAGATTGCCGAGATTGTGCGCCGCCTCGCCGACCGCGAGCCGTTGCCGGACGAAATCCAGGACCCCTCGCCGCTTGGCGGCGTGCAACGTAAGATCGCGCTCGTCGCAACGCCAGACCATCGCTTCGCCTTGCCAAAACCCGGCGTCGGCGCGCCGACAACGCATATATTGAAGGCGCCGCGACGCGGCGAAGGGCGCGACGCATATTTCGAGGCGGCCGCCGCGGAGCTCGCCAGGGCTTGCGGCCTCAATGTCGCCGTTCCTGACGTTGTCGAATTCGGCGGCGTCCCGGCAATTTTGATCGCGCGGTTCGACCGCAAGTTCGGTCAGGACGGACTGATCACGCGCATTCATCACGAAGACTTCGCCCAGGCGCTGTCGCTGCCGCCGTCGCTCAAATACGAACGATATGGAAGGCCGGGGCGCGCGTTCGATCTCGCGTCGATCTTTTCCGTACTCGATCGATGCGCGGAGCCCGCGCTCGCGAAAGAGGCCTTCATTCTGACGACGTTCTTCAATCTCGCGATCGGCAACAGCGACAATCATGCGAAAAACCACGCGCTGCTTTATGATCGCGGCAAAGCCCCCCGCCTTGCGCCGCTCTATGATCTGCTGCCGATCAGAATCAGCGCCAAATACACGCACCGATTCGCATTCAACATCGGCGCGGCGGCGATCGCCGAAGACCTGACGAGGGACAGCTTTGCGGATTTCTTTCAGGCGGCGGGCATGACGAAGGCTGGGGCGAGGCGTTTCGTCGACAATTCCGTCGCGTCTTTATTGCGCAATTTGGACGCCGCGGCGAGCCTGTCGCTTCCCCGCCTCAAGGATTTCGCCGACTTGATCGGCATGGAATCGCGCCGGCTTACCGAGATACTCGGCATCAAGATCGAATTAACCGAACGCGATTATTTTACGCCGCAAGCGCCTGGATGGGCGTCAAGCTGAACGCAGGCCTACGCCGCCGTCCTGAACGTCACGATCTTCGACGGGTTCTTCGGCGGCTCGCCGCGCGCCGTCTTGTCGACGTTCTCCATGCCTTCGACGACCTGACCCCAGACGGTGTATTTGCGATCGAGGAATGACGCGTCATCGAGGCAGATGAAGAACTGGCTGTCGCCGGAATTTGGGTCCGACGAGCGCGCCATTGAGCAGACGCCGCGCTCATGGCTGACGTCGTTGAATTCGGCGGGAAGCTTCTTGCCGGAGCCGCCGGTGCCGTTGCCTTTGGGGCAACCCATCTGCGCCATGAAGCCTTCGATGACGCGGTGAAGTTTCAATCCGTCATAGAACCCCGAATCCGCGAGTTCCTTGATCCGCGCGACGTGTTTGGGGGCCTTGTCGGGAAAAAGTTCGATCGTCACCGCGCCGGTGTCGAGCGTCAGGATCATCCTTGTAGTCATAGCACGATCTTTCCCTTGACCTTGCGCGGCGGTTTGATGTCGCAAAGGTCCTTCACGAAGCCGGTCGCATCCACATAGCCGGCCGCCTTGATGTACTGAAGAAAGGCCGGGCTGTCTGATTTCATCACCTGGATGTCCGGCCGTTCGGCGGCGGGCAGATCGGCCGCCATGCGCATGCGGACGATCGGCGTCGGACGCTTCGGGGGTTCGCCGCGTTCGATGCGCCGCGCGCTGTTGATGCCTTCAACGATCCAGCCCCAAACCGTGTAGCGCGTATCAAGGCTCTGGCGCGCGTCGCCGATCACGAGGAAAAACTGGCTGTTGGCGCTGTTCGGGTCGGTTGAGCGCGCCATCGACATGACGCCGGGGCAATGCGCGCCCCAGACCCGCACCGAGCGGTCGGCGCGCAAGGAGCGAAGCGATTCCGGCTCCGCCGCCGCCGGCACGCCGTCGATGAGGCCGACGCGCGCCGCCTGCCGGTCGCGGCCGATGGCGGTGAAATTCGCGACCGCTTTTGAATCGCGCGCGAACTCGGCTTCGACATCGGGCAAGTCCGACCCGCCGGTGCCGTCGCCCTTCGGGTCGCCGCCCTGCGCCACAAACCCTTCGATCACCCGGTGAAAGCTGAGGCCGTTATAAAAGCCGCGCCGGACAAGAGTCTTGATGTGGTCGACATGTTTCGGGGCCATGTCGGGCCTCAATTCAATAAAGAGCGGGCCCGCCGGAAGATCGACGATCAGGAGATTTTCAGGATCAATCCCGCGCCAGGCGTCGGCAGGCGCGTCGAACACCGACTGATAGGCGGGGACGGCCGACGGTTTCTTGTCGGCGGCAGCCGGCGATAGTGAAAACGCCGCAGCTGAAACGAGCAATCCCGCCGCAAATCCCGAAATTCTCATGGATGAACTTTCCTTCAAGCAACACGCGGCGCAAGGCGCGCCGGCGGCGACGAATAGCGCGAAACGACCCCAAGGCCAATTCACCATTCGTCAACCCGCTATCCTATACAAATTCTATGATTGTGATAGGATCGCGTCCATGAAGCCGATCCCGCTCAACCTGATGACGCTTTACGCCGACCTCGCGCAAAGCATGCCGGATGGCGGTCCTGAACCCGCGGCGATCTCACGTCGACTCGAAAGCGGCAAGCGTCGCCTCTACGCATCTGTGAGAGACGGCGTTGCGCGCAAGCAAATCTATCTCGGCACCGTCGCCGACCCGAAGGCGGAGGCGGCGGCCGACGCGCATCGGCGGGCCGCGCTGTCAGCTAAGGCGCGCCGCAAGACCGTGACCACGCTGAAGCGGGCGGGCGTGCCGGCGCCCGATCTCTACCTTGGGCGATTGCTGGAAGTGATCGCTCGCGCAGGATATTTCGAGAGTGGCGCGGTTCTGATCGGCACGGCGGCGTTCCAGCTTTACGCGCCGATCGTCGGCGCGGCGATGAAATCGAGCGCGCTCATCACCCAGGACGCCGACATCGCGCTCGCACGGCTTTTCATTCCGAAGATGAGCAGCCGCGACGAGGTCGGCGTCGTCCTCAAGCGCGCGGACCCGAGTTTCGCGCCGATTTTCAGAGCGGATGACAAGCTGCCAAAGGCGTTCCGGTCGGCCAGCGGCTTTTCGGTCGACATCCTCACGACGAAGGGCAGAAACGCCGAACCTCTGCAATTAAGGGCGCTCGGCTGCGCGGCGACGCCGCTTAAATTCCTCGACTACCTGATCGAAGACGCCGTTGAAGCTGTCGCCCTATACGGAACCGGCGTCCGTGTTCGCCTTCCTCTTCCCGCCCGCTACGCTGTGCACAAACTAATCGTCGCGCGTGAGCGCAAGCGCCACGATCCAAAAGCGATGAAGGATGCAGAGCAGGCGCGCGAGCTAATCGATGCGCTCGACTTCCGCGACCCTTCGGCCATCGATGAAGCGATCGACGACGCGCGGGCGCGCGGGCGCGCATGGAAGACGGCGGTCGACCGTGGGCTGGAGGCGGCGGCGATCAGCCGGGACTGATCATTTCTGAAACTTCGCCTTCAGCGCCTTGGCGACCGCCGGCGGCACGAAGCTGTCGATCGCGCCGCCGAGACGCGCGATCTCCTTCACGAGGCGCGAGGCGATGAACTGGTAGCGCACATCCGCCATCAGGAACACGGTTTCGATGTCGTCATTGAGTTTCTGGTTCATCCCGACCATCTGGAATTCGTACTCGAAGTCGGAAACCGCGCGCAGGCCGCGAACGATGAAATTGGCGTTCACTTCTTCCGCGAATTTCATCAGCAACGTCTCGAACGGCACGACGCGAATCGGGACTCCCGACTTCTTTGAAATGGTCGCCATTTCGGCGCTGGTCATCCGGACGCGTTCGTCGAGGGAAAACAGCGGAGCCTTGTCGCGGTTAATGGCGACGCCGACGACGAGTTCGTCAACCATTTTGACGGCGCGTTCGATGATGTCGACATGTCCAAGAGTGATGGGATCGAACGTTCCGGGGTAGAGGCCGATGCGTTTTTTCACCGTCATGCTTCGCCCTCGCCTTCGCCTTCCCCGATATCGCCGATGCGTTCGACCGATACGACCTTTTCAGCGTCGCCGGTCCGGAAGATCGTGACGCCCTGGGTGTTGCGGCCGGCGACGCGAATGCCGCCGACCGGCGTCCTGATCAATTGTCCGCCGTCGGTCACCAGCATGATCTGGTCGGATTCATCGACCGGGAACGACGCGCAGACCGGGCCGTTCCGATCATTGACGACAATGGCGATAATGCCTTTGCCGCCGCGGCCGGAGGTTCTGTACTCAAAAGACGAGGACCGCTTGCCGAAGCCGCGGTTTGTCACGGTGAGGACGAATTGCTCGGCCGCGCCGAGCGCTGCGATGCGCGCGGGCGACAGCGCTGAGGCTGGCGTTGGTTCCTCGTCCGCGTCTTCTTCGCCGTCTTCGCCCGCCGCGCGGCGCATGGCGGCCGCGTGCTTGAGATAAGCGCGCGCCTCTTCGGGCGTCACATCGACGCCGTGGAGGATCGCCATCGAAATCACTTCGTCATTGTCTTCCAGCCTGATGCCGCGAACGCCGGTCGAGGTGCGCCCCGCGAATACGCGGATGTCTTCGACCGGAAATCGGATGCACATCCCCCGCGCTGTCGTCAGCAGGACGTTGTCGTCGGGTCGGCAGATTGAAACGCCGACGATCGCGTCCTCGCCGTTCCGCCACTCCTCTTCGAGTTTCATGGCGATCTTGCCGTTGCGGTTGATGCGCTGAAAATCCGACAGCTTGTTGCGGCGGACGGTGCCGGAGCGCGTCGCGAACATGATCTGCAGCTGGTCCCAGGCTTCTTCATCCTCGGGAAGCGGCAGGATCGAGGTGACGCGCTCGCCCTGCGCCAGCGGCAGAAGGTTCACAAACGCCTTGCCGCGGGCTGTCGGCGGCCCTTCCGGAATGCGCCAGAGCTTCAGCTTGTAGGCCATCCCGGTCGAGGTGAAGAACAGCAGCGGCGTGTGCGTGACGCCGACGAAGAGTTGGGAGACGAAATCCTCTTCCTTGAATTTCATCCCGGCGCGGCCCTTGCCGCCGCGCTTTTGCGCGCGATAGGTCGAAAGCGGCGTGCGCTTCACATAGCCGCCATGGGTGACGGTGACGACCATGTCCTCGCGCGCGATGAGGTCCTCGTCTTCGACCTCGCCTTCCGAGTCGACGATCTCGGTCCGGCGCGGCGTCGCGAACTCCGCCCTTGCGACGGCGAGTTCATCCTTGATGATCGTCATCACGCGGCCGCGATTGCGCAGAATGCCCAGATAGTCGGCGATGCTCTCGGCAAGGCCCTTCAACTCGTCGCCGATTTCGTCCCGGCCGAGCGCAGTGAGGCGCTGGAGGCGGAGATCGAGGATCGCCTTCGCCTGCTCTTCCGAGAGGCGCAGCCGGTCGCCGTCGCGCATCAAATGGCGCGGATCGGCGACGAGGAGGACGAGCGGCGCCAGATCCTTCGCCGGCCAGTCGCGCGCCATCAATTGCTCTTTGGCGGTCTGCGGATCCGGCGCGCGGCGGATGAGCGCGACGATCTCGTCGATATTGGCGACGGCGATCGCGAGACCGACCAGGATGTGGGCGCGGTCGCGCGCCTTGTTGAGCTCGAATTTCGTCCGGCGCGTGATCACTTCCTCGCGGAAGTCGATGAACGTCGCGAGCACGTCGCGCAACGTCATCTGCTGGGGTCGCCCGCCGTTCAGGGCGAGGAGGTTGACGCCGAAGCTCGTCTGCAATTGGGAATGGCGATAGAGCTGGTTCAAGACGACGTCCGGCGCCGCATCGCGCTTCAGCTCGATCACGACGCGGATGCCTTCGCGATTTGATTCATCGCGAATGTCGGCGATGCCCTCCAGCTTCTTCTCGCGAACGAGGTCGGCGATGCGCTCGATCATCACCGACTTGTTCACCTGGTAGGGGATCTCGGTGACGATGATCGCCGTCCGGTCCTTGCGGATTTCGTCGATGGTCGCGCGCCCGCGCATCACCACCGATCCGCGGCCGAGCAAGAGGGCGGCCTTCGACCCGGCGCGGCCGAGGATGATCCCGCCAGTCGGGAAATCGGGGCCCGGCACGATCTCGATCAATTCGGAATCGGAAATCTCCGGATTGTCGATCATGGCGATCGTCGCGTCGACGATCTCGCCGAGATTGTGCGGCGGAATGTTGGTCGCCATGCCGACCGCGATGCCGCCGGCGCCGTTGACGAGAAGATTCGGGTAGCGCGCCGGCAGGACTGTCGGCTCTCTCTCCGACCCGTCATAATTCGGCTGGTAGGAGACGGTGTCCTTTTCGATGTCTTCAAGCAGCGCATGCGCGGGCTTGGCCATCCGCACTTCGGTGTATCGCATCGCCGCCGGCGGATCGCCGTCGATCGATCCGAAATTGCCCTGCCCGTCGAGCAGGGGCAGGCGCATGGCGAAATCCTGCGCCATCCGCGCCAGCGCGTCATAGACCGCCTGATCGCCATGCGGGTGGTATTTGCCGATGACATCGCCGACGACGCGCGCCGATTTCCGGTACGGCTTGTTCCAGGCGTAGCCGTTCTCGTGCATCGACCAGAGGATGCGGCGATGGACGGGTTTGAGGCCGTCGCGCGCGTCGGGAATGGCGCGGCTGACGATGACGCTCATCGCATAGTCGAGATAGGACCGGCGCATCTCCTCTTCGATCGAGATCTGCTCGATCGCGCCGCCGGTCGGATTGCCAGCGCTAGGGCGCTCGCCGCCGTTTTCCGGCGCGTTATCGTCGTCTTCTGCTGTCACGAAAATCCTTCGGGAATCGGGGCATGAAATGCGGCCTCTGCCTAGCATTTGTGGCGCACCAGCCGCAAGCGCCCGCGGCGCCGGGTTTCGCCGCGCAAATCCTTCATATAAAAGGAAAATTCGCCGCTCGCTGAAAGGACCTCCGATGAGCCCCGCCGCGCTCCGTCCGGCCGTTTCGATGGCCATACTTTCTTGCCTCGCCCTGGGCGTTTCGGGGTGTGGAAAAAAGGAGGCGCCGAGTGCGCCGGCTGAACCGCCCGCGACCGTCAAGGAAACGCCGCCTGCGGCGACCCTCAGCGCGTCACAATGGACCGACGCGCGCGCCGACTTTCTCAGCCCGACGGGCGAGACGATCGGCCGGGTCGAATTCCGTGACGGCCTCGGCGGCGTGCTGATGCGAGTTGAATTGTCCGCCCTCGCTCCTGGCTGGCACGGCATCCACCTTCACATGGTCGGAGACTGCTCGGACGGCGCGCAAGGCTTCAAGGCGTCCGGCGGCCATATCAATCCGGACAATGTCGAACACGGATTGTTGAATCCCAACGGCGCCCACCGGGCCGATATTCCAAACCTCTTCGCGGATGGGGCCGGCAATGCGGAGATGGAAATCTTCCGCGCGGACATCAACCTCAAACCGAGCGAGGAAGGCGCGGCGATCAACGGCCCCTACCCGCTGCTCGATGATGACGGCTTCGCCGTCGTCGTTCATGCAAATCCGGACGACCACGCGACGCAGCCGATCGGCGGCTCTGGCGATCGCGTCGCCTGCGCGGCATTCAAAGGTTGACCGCCGGCCTCGCGATCATCAGCCAGAAGATCGCCAGCACCGCGAAGAACGCCGGAAAGCCGAACGCGAACCAGCGGCGATAGAGGCGGTGGTACTCGTCGGGCAGCGGCGCGCCATCCCGCGCTGCGACGCGCGCAAGGTCGCGCATGCGCCTTTGCATGAAGACGACTGGAACCCAGAAAGCGCCGGTGAAGAAATAAAGCGCGATCGACGCGAAGATCCAACCCGAAGTGAGCGGATATCCGGCGACATAGGCGAGGCCGACGCCGGTGATCGGCTGCGCGACGACCGCCGACAGCGTGAATGCATAGTCGGCGAGCACCACGATGGACGCGACCTCGGCGACGGTCTTCGCGTCGCGCGTCCGATGCGCCATCAGCATGAAAAAGGCGATGCCGGCGCCCGTGCCGAGCAGCACGGCCGCGCCGATAACATGCAGCCATTTGAGGAGATGGTAGAGTTCCATCATCGCTCCTCAAGCAACAAGGCGACGGCGGCGCCGCCAGCGATCACGGGAAAGACTTTCGTCAGGACGCCGAAGGGATCAAGCCAGAGCGCCGGCGCCGTCAATGTCCCCGCCGCCAGGTAAAAAACGGCGACGGCGATCGACGCGACGGCGGCGGGGCGCGCGGTTGTGCGCAACAGCAACCCCGCGCCGATCGCGATATCGACAATCGAACCCAGAACAACGAACGCCAGCGCGCTTGTCGCGCCGACAACCGGCTGCAGATGCGCCGCCGCCGCCTCGCGCGAGACAAGTCCGATCAGGCCGGATGCGATCCAGAACAGGCCGAGCATCACGATGAGGATCGGCAAGGCGAGCTGGGCGCGCGCGTAAAGGCGCTCCTGGGCGGTCGACGGCAGGCCTTGCAATGTTTCGTCAAGGGATTTGAGCGGGCGTCCTGTCACGGTTTTCCAAGGCGTCGGATCGCCGAGCACATTCGCGGACATCACGCGCATCGCCGTCGACCGCAGCGCCGAGCGCCAGCCGAAGAGGCCGGCGATATCGGCGAGCGCGCTAACGGGCGCCGCCGCAAAAGGCGGAAGGTCAGGCTCAAACCGCGCCGGCGCAAAGCCGAGCTGACGTCGAAAATCCCGCACGATATCGCGCAAAGGGCGCGGCGCGTCCTCGACCAGATCGTAGTCGCGGCGCATCGGGATCTCGCCCCTCAACCCGGAAACAACCGCGGCCGAAACATCGTCGAGCGCCGCCGTCTGCACGCGCGCCGAGGCGTAAACGAGCGGCGTCATCAACGGCAAGCCGGCGAGCAACCGCAAGAGCGCCGTCCCGCCATAGGCGCCGCGGCCGATGACGAGACCGGGCTTGAAGACAATCCAGTCAAGATTGGCGGCGCGAACGCAGGAATCGCCAGCCGCTTTCGTCCGCAAGAACGCGGTCGACGCCGACGCGGACGCCCCCGGCGCTGAAATCTGAATGAACATTTTAACGTTTGCTCTTTCGGCCGCTTGGATCAATGCGGCGATCGAGCGATGATGGATCGCGTCAAGATTGTCACGCGCGCCGTCCTGCAGCGCGCCCGCGGCGTTGACGATGGCGTCGACGCCGGAGAGGTGCGGCGCCCATTTCTCCGCGCTGTCGAGCCGCGCCATGTCGGCGCCGATCCATTCCGAGTCTGGAACCAGCCGCTTTCCCGTCGCGGCGTGTCGTCCAAGACCAACACACGCAAAGCCGGCCTTGGCGCAGGCGCGCATGATCTCCGCGCCGATAAAGCCATAACCGCCGAGAATGAGGACGCGCATCAATCGTTTCCTTGCCGCGAGCTTAAGGTGACTCGCCGCCCCCGCTCCGCCCATCCCGGCGAAGGCCGGGACCCAGCTTTTTCTTGACAGACTCCCGACATTTCAGCGCGTTGGCGCCCAGTGTGAACAGGTGGATGGCTGCAAGCATCGCAAGGTTTTCCGGATCCCGGCTTTCGCCGGAATGAGCGGGTTATGGATCGGAGTTGCGCCTCAAATTCGGATCATGTGGCTCGCATCGGCGTCGTCAACCCGCCGAAAACTGATCGCATCGCAAAAGCGCGGCGCATCCCCATTGGCGGCGCGCACCCGCACGACGACTCGCCGCGCGCCGCCGTCGCCAGTATGGCGAGGCGCTGATCGTCGGCAGCGATCGGAATGACCGTCGCCTCTGTCACCGCCGGTCGACCGGCAGACACTCTCCGCTCACCGGATTGCCGACAACCTGGCGCGACATCCACCAGTCGACCGCCTCGCGGCATTCGGATTCGGTCGCATAGACGCCGATGATCTCCGGTTCGCTGTTTGCGCCCGGGGTGAGATAGCCATGGGCGGTCCAGTTGAGCGCCGTTTCCGCCGCCGGCCCTTGCGTCGCGCAGGCGGCGGCGCAGGCCAACAACGCAACCGCGAGCAACCAATTCACGAGCTTCATCGACGTCTCCACTTCACCTTGGACGGGCGACCCAACGCTATAATGATGGCGAGAATCGCTCAATCCGCCGATCTGCGCGCGCAATTTCCTTTCGCAAATGCGAACATCAATGGCGGCTGGCGACATAAGGGGTGCTTTTGCGGCGTTTCCCGGGGAGCGGCGCAATTGCGCCCATTCTTGACGCCTTGCCCACCGACCATAAAAAAACCCGGCGCGTTCGCGCCGGGTTTTCTGAATTTGCGCCCTTGAAGAGCGAAACGGGCGGGAATTTCTTCCCGTGACCGCCGCACCAACGAATCCAGCAAGGCCGATTCGGCGCTCCGGCGATCGCCCCTTCAAGTGAACGCTGCGGAACCGGAGTTCGGCAGCATTTCGGCGTTCAGGGACGCAACATAACGCCTGAAGAGGGCCTTAGGCCTTCTTCTTGCGGCGAGCCTTCCGGCGCTTCTTCTTGGCCGGCGCGGCAGCGCCCGCGGCTTTCTTCTTACGGCCGCCCTTGCGCTTGGCTTTGCGCTTCGTCGATTTGCGGGCCGTCTTCTTCGCAGCCGTCTTCTTGGCCGCTTTTCTCTTCTTACGTTTGACCGCCATGGTCTTACCTCCGAGTAGCTAACGGAGAGGCGACGTTAACTCAATTTGCTAAAAAAGTATTCAATCGCGCGCGCGGAAATCGTCCGTGCAAGCGCAATTTCGCATTTTTTCCGCATTTTTTTGAGTCGAGTGCTTCAAAATTGCATCACGAATCGATGTTGCGCGCGAATTTTTGAGTCGAAATTCGAGTCGAAGCGCGACGTGATTCGGTTTTTCGACTCGAATTTTCGCGCGCGGCGTCCGTCAGAACGGAATTTCATCGTCGAGTTCGAAAGATTGCCCGCCGCCAGCCCCGCCGCCCGACCCGCCGCTCGCCGGAATGGCGTCGCGACCGCCATAATCGCCGCCGCCGGCGCCTTCACGGCGATCGAGCAGCACCAGAGTCGAATTGAACTGCCGCAGCACGACCTCGGTCGTGTAGCGGTCCTTGCCTTCCTTGTCCTGCCATTTGCGGGTCTCAAGCTGGCCTTCGAGATACACCATCGACCCCTTCTTCAGATATTGCTGCGCGACCTTGACGAGGCCTTCGGAGAAGATCGCGACATTGTGCCATTCGGTTTTCTCGCGGCGTTCCCCGGTGTTGCGGTCCTTCCAGTTCTCCGACGTCGCGACGCTGAAATGGCAGACCGAGCCGCCGTTCTGAAACGCGCGCACTTCCGGATCCTTGCCGAGATTGCCGACCAGAATGACTTTGTTGACGCTGCCTGCCATGTGAAAATCTCCCGAAAAGAATGCGCGCGGACGACTGAAGGGGGATTCGGCGCGCGCAGCCCGAATCTTTTTCCAGAGCTTTTCCCCAAAGGCGGAAACCGCCGTTTGCCGGGGGTTTTCGCGGACGGACGCCGCAAAATGTTCACATCTTGTTCTTGCCGTCAATCGGCTTTTGCGATTAAGTCGCCGCGCGTTTCATCCGTCCGATTCGAAACTTCGTAACAGGCCGCATGTCCTCAAAATCGATCCGCGTCGTCGGCGCCCGCGAACACAATCTGAAGAACGTCACGCTGGAGATCCCGCGCGACAAGCTCGTCGTCATGACCGGATTGTCAGGCTCGGGGAAATCCTCGCTCGCCTTCGACACGATCTACGCCGAAGGCCAGCGCCGCTATGTCGAGAGTCTTTCGGCCTATGCGCGCCAGTTCCTCGAGATGATGCAAAAGCCCGATGTCGACCAGATCGAGGGGCTCTCGCCGGCGATTTCGATCGAGCAGAAGACGACCTCGCGCAACCCCCGCTCGACCGTCGGCACGGTGACCGAGATCTACGACTACATGCGCCTCCTGTGGGCGCGGATCGGCGTTCCCTATTCACCGGCGACCGGACTGCCGATCACCGCGCAGACTGTTTCGGAAATGGTCGACCGGCTGATGACGGAAGCGGAAGGCGCGCGTTTCCACCTCCTCGCGCCGATGATCCGCGCCCGCAAAGGCGAATACCGGAAGGAATTCGCCGAGTTGCAAAAGAAGGGCTTCCAGCGCGTCAGGGTCGACGGCGCCTATTATGAAATCGCCGACGTCCCGGCGCTCAATAAAAAGCTGAAACACGACATCGACGTCGTCGTCGATCGCATCATCATCAAGAAGGGGATTGAAAGCCGCCTTGCCGAGTCGTTCGAGACGGCGCTCGCCCTCGCAGACGGGATCGCGATCGCCGAAAGCGCTTCTCCTCCTCCCCCGCAAAGCGGGGGAGGTGGCCCGAAGGGCCGGAGGGGGGGAGTCGCCGAGACAAACCCCCTCAGTCATGCTGCGCATGACAGCTCCCCCGTAAACGGGGGAGCAGAAGCCGCCCCCCATCGCATCATCTTCTCCGCCAAATTCGCCTGCCCGGTCTCGGGCTTCACCATTGACGAAATCGAGCCGCGTTTATTCTCCTTTAACGCCCCCGCCGGCGCCTGCCCGAAATGCGACGGGCTCGGCACGCAAATGGTCTTCGCCGAGGAACTGGTGATCCCGGACGAAAGCCTTGCGCTCAACAAGGGCGCGATCGGGCCGTGGGCGAAGGGACAGTCTCCTTATTACATGCAGACGCTTGAGGCGCTCGGCCGGAAATACAAATTCAAGACGACCGCGAAATGGTCGGAGCTGACAGCCAGGCAGCGCGCGATCATCCTCTTCGGCACGGGTGAGGATGAGGTCTCCTTCATCTACCAGGACGGCGCCCGGAAATTCGAGACGACAAAGCCCTTCGAAGGCGTCATCCCGAATCTTGAGCGGCGTTTCCGCGAGACGGACTCAAGCTGGGTCCGCGAGGAGATGTCCCGCTTCCAGGCGGTCACGAATTGTGAGGCCTGCTGCGGCCTGCGCCTCAAACCCGAGGCGCTCGCCGTGAAGATCGGCGGCAAGAACATTTCCGAAGCGACCAGCCTTTCAATCCGCGCCGCGAACCGCTGGTTCACCGAGCTTGAGAAAGTCCTGTCGAAAAAGGAGATGGAGATCGCCGCGCGCGTTCTGAAGGAGATCCGCGAGCGCCTCCACTTCCTCAACAATGTCGGCCTCGATTATCTGACGCTGGCGCGCGCGTCGGGCACGCTCTCCGGCGGCGAAAGCCAGCGCATCCGCCTCGCCTCGCAGATCGGCTCGGGATTGACCGGCGTTCTCTATGTGCTCGACGAGCCGTCGATCGGCCTACACCAGCGCGACAACGCGCGCCTTCTCGAAACGCTGAAACGGCTCCGCGATCTCGGCAATTCGGTGCTGGTCGTCGAGCATGACGAGGAGGCGATCCGGACCGCCGACCACGTCGTCGACATCGGCCCCGGCGCCGGCATTCACGGCGGGGAGATCATCGCCTCGGGCGATGTCGCCGACATCATGGCGACCAAGCGCTCGATCACCGGCGATTATCTCGCCGGGCGCCGGGAAGTGCCCGTCCCCGCCGAGCGACGGCCCTATAACAGGAAGAAACTCATCCGCATCGTCGGCGCGCGTGAGAACAACCTCAAAAACGTCGCCGCCGACATCCCTGTCGGGCTCTTGACCTGCGTCACCGGCGTTTCCGGCGGCGGCAAGTCGACCCTCGTCATCGAGACGCTCTACAAGGCCGCTTCGCGGAAGCTCTATAATGCGAAGGACGCGCCGGGCGCGCATGACCGCATCGACGGCCTCGACGAATTCGACAAGGTCATCGACATCGACCAATCGCCGATCGGAAGGACGCCGCGTTCGAACCCCGCGACCTATACCGGCGCCTTCACGCCGATCCGCGACTGGTTCGCGGGCCTCCCCGAAGCCAAGGCCCGCGGCTACGAGCCGGGGCGCTTCTCGTTCAACGTGAAAGGCGGGCGCTGCGAAGCTTGCCAGGGCGACGGCGTCATCAAGATCGAGATGCACTTCCTCCCTGACGTTTACGTCACCTGCGACGTCTGCAAGGGCGCGCGCTACAATCGCGAAACGCTCGAAGTCAAATTCAAGGACAAGTCGATCGCCGACGTCCTCGCCATGACGGTCGAGGAAGGCGCCGACTTCTTCAGGGCGGTGCCGTCGATCCGCGAAAAACTCGACACGCTGAACCGCGTCGGCCTCTCCTACATCCATATCGGCCAGCAGGCGACGACCCTCTCCGGCGGCGAGGCGCAGCGCGTGAAACTCGCCAAGGAACTTTCAAAACGAGCGACGGGCCGCACTCTTTACATCCTGGACGAGCCGACGACGGGCCTGCACTTTGAAGATGTGAGGAAGCTCATGGAAGTCATCCAGGAACTCTCCGGCGCCGGCAACACCGTCGTCATCATCGAGCACAATCTCGACGTCATCAAACAGGCGGACTGGATCATCGATCTCGGCCCCGAAGGCGGCGACGGCGGCGGCGAAATCGTCGCGGCCGGAACGCCGGAGGATGTGGCGCGGGTAGCGGCGTCGCATACGGGGCGGTTCTTGAAGGGGGTGTTGGGGCGGGGTGGCGGCGTGAAGGGTAAGGGTAGGAAGGTGGCGTGAGGCTGCTCAGCGTCATCCCGCCCTGTCATCCCGGATGCGCTGCAGCGCGTCCTTCGAGACGCCGCCTGACGGCGGCTCC
>CADEDN010000012.1 GCA_902826095.1 uncultured Alphaproteobacteria bacterium
CACCTTCAGCCGCTTCGCCAAATTTGACTCGCGACTTTCTGACTCAGTAAGACTAAAGCATTTCAGCCATTTAGTGGTACCGCCTCCCGGGCTCGAACCGGGGACCTCTAGATCCACAATCCGAATACGGACGATTTTAAGTGATTGTGTTTAAACGAATTTCCTTAAATTAATTCAGCGTCTTAGCTAACTTTTTGATTCCATGGGGGACCACCAAAAACCACCGATTTCCACCGGAAAATGAACCTAAAGTGAACCGAGAATGTACCGAAAATGAACCAAGTTTGGAGCGGCGGGCGAGGTCTAGCTTACCCTCGATAAACGATCTAACGGTGGCCGAACCAGAACTTCCGGCAAGAATCTGGTCATTTGGCTCATCTGCCGAGAATAACCCATTTTTCAATTTTTCCGTACCATAGGTACGAGAAAGTTAAAATTTTCGCTTGATAGCCGCCCTAAGGATAGGCTAACTATTCCGTACCTGAAGTACGGATAAATCATAATGCCGCTGCATCTTGTCGGTGAGACCCTGGACCGGGCGAGGAGCCACTACCTCGCCGAGACGGGCAAACTCGTCCAGCTCATGCGCGGCATCTACGCGGACGCTGGCGACGACATTGACGCCACCGTCATGAAGCATGCCATTCGCATCGCGCGATACCTCTACAAGTCTGCTTATCTATCCGGCGCAAGCGCGGTCTTGCTTGGACCGACGCAAGACGGGCGACTGTTCCTCAGCGCCAGGCGCAAGCAGCGCACGCGCATTCGGGGACTGGAGATCATTCAGAACGAAGCGCCCGAACATCCTTCCGTCGCTGACGCGGTCGTCGATGATGGGATGGGTGAGTTCCAGATTGCGGTGTCCTCGATCCGGCAGCGCTTCCTTGAGGCATTCCGTCTGCGCAGCGAGCATGCGGCCTCCATCAATGACCAGATGCGCGCGGACATCGCCGCGCGCCTCATCGAGGAATACGGGAGCGCAAAACATGCGGCAGACGCCGTCTGGGCTCTTGGCCGCGAGAACGGTTGGCTGCGCGAAGCAGAGGCTGCGGAGCGCTATCTCCTCCGCGGGCTGACTGCCGTTACGATAAAGAACGAAGCGGCGGTGGATTTGATCGTTGCGTGGCACGGTCAGCCCTTGGGGCATTTGACCCATGACGGATTCGAATGGCGGTGGACGGCGACAAGGGACGGGCCGCCGCTCATTCGCCAGACCGCGCCCGGAAGGCTGCCCCCCTTCATCGTCTCGCTGCTGCCGGAAGGGTGGCTGGAGCAGGTCCTCAAGGACAAAGACGAGCGCGCGCAATTGCGATCTGGCAAGCGTTACATGTCGAACATCACAATCGCCGAACAGAAAGCCGACCTTGCTGATCTGCCGGCGGACGTCCTACTGACCCGGCTGGCTGCCTACGCGAAGAACGGTGTCTTCGCCGGCCAGTACGCGGGGCCGGGCCGCAGCGCACTTGAAGAAAGCTTCGAACGCAATCTGGCGCGGATTTATGAGAGTGCGAATACGCCGCGTCTCTCGGGCGTCCAGATCAAGGCGCCAATGTATCTCGATGCGAACGGCGTGTTGGCGCCCGCTATCGGCAAGCCCTTCACGCACATTATGAAACCAGCCGGGACCAGCGGCTTCGAGACGTTGCCAGTCGTCGAATGGGTCGCGATGGAACTCGGCCGCGCGGCCGGTTTCAAGACGCCGGCGACCGCGCTGATGGCGATGCCTGACCAGATGCCGCCCGCGCTCATCGTCGAACGATTCGACATTCGGGAGCGCCCGGACGATACGCGGATGCTGGCGCTCGAAGACATGTGTTCCGTCCTGGATCTGCTGCCCTCCGCGAAATACGACGGCACAATGGAGCGCGTGGCGCGCGCCGTTCGCCCGCTTTCAACAGAACCGAATGACGATCTGCTTATGATCGTCAGGCGAGCGCTGTTTGCATGGCTAATCGCCGACGGCGACATGCACCTGAAAAACATAGCGCTGCTGAAGATCGCAGAACCGCGCGACAAACAATTCCGAAGCGTGCGCCTGGCGCCGCTCTACGACGCCGTCACGACGCGCGTTTTTCCGAAGCTCAAGCATGATCGCCTGGCGCTCAAGATCAACGGCAAGGATGACAAATTGCGGCGCGCGGATTTTCGGGCGCTTGCGACGACGGCGAGCTTGCGCGCCCTCGATGCTGACGCAGCGATGGATGAAATGCTGGCGCGATTGAGCAATGCGGTTGATAGAATATCAGCGCCGAAGGCGTTGACGCTCGCCGATGACGCGAACAAGGTCGTGAGGGAAGTCCTCGACATCTGCCGGACGCGCATGGACGACCTCAACTGACCGACGATCCGGCTTCCGCGATCACGTCGATTGGATTCACCTTCGCAGCCTGCCAGAGGTCGATGCTCAGCCGAGCAGCTTGATGAAGTTTCGCCTGGCCTTGTAGCGGGTGCGGAGGTCGTCGAGATAGGCGGCGTGCGCGGCGACCGTTTGCAGATTTGCCAGTCGCGCGATGTATTTCGCCGCTTCGTCATAGCTTCTATTGCCGCCCATGCGCACGAGGCTTTCGACGTGTTGCCGGTAAACGGCGATGACTTCGGTTTGGCGGGTCTTCTCCGATTTCTCCGCAAGCCTCAGCGTCAGCTTTTCGCCTGCCTCGCGCTCCCGCAGGACGACCCAGGCGTCTTCGTACTGACCCTCCGCCATGAGGATCTCGATCAGCAGGTCGGAACGCGCCTCGCGCGCGGTTGGCCCTCTCGCGGCGATGATCGACCGCAGTTTTGCGATCGCCGCTTCGCTCGCTTTCGCTCTGCCTGCTGACTTCAGGCTTTCATGCAGCGTGAGCGACGGCGCCTTGTCGAAGGCCCGCATCAGGTGC
Source organism: uncultured Alphaproteobacteria bacterium (assembly GCA_902826095.1). Taxonomy (GTDB): domain Bacteria; phylum Pseudomonadota; class Alphaproteobacteria; order Caulobacterales; family Parvularculaceae; genus Amphiplicatus. Next base: position 2,877 of record CADEDN010000012.1, read on the forward strand.
GCGACAGCCTCCTCCTTGCGGCCCTTCTTTCCAAGAAGGCGCGCAACGAAGACGTAAAGGCGTTCGTCGGGCCGATCGTCCTCGAACAGCCAGAGGCCTTCCTCGGCGCGACGCAGCGCTTCTTCTTCGCGCCCGTGCTCGAGGCAGAACTCCGCAAGCTTTAGCACATCCCAGGACGACGACTGGTCCGCTTCGCGAATGGCGATGCGCGCTTCAAGGTCGCCGTCGCGCTCGGCGAAATAGTCCATCATCCGCGAGAGACGCGATCGTTCTGGGTCGTAGCCTTTTTTCCGGCCGCGCGGCGGAAGCCTTCGGAACGCGGCCTCAGCGAGGCGGCGATACTCCGCAAGCCCCTTTCTTCCGAGAATGTCCGCATAGGTCGCCGCGGCGCCGCTGAAGACATCGTATTCTTCTTCCATCTCGCGGGCGTAAAGCGTCCGCGCGAGGCCAACGCCATCCGGCTGTGCGTCGCGGCAGGCGCGGAGATGAATCTCCGCGGCGCGCGCCATCAGATGGGTGCAATGGCCGTCGGAATCGTCCATATGGCCGATCGCCTTCTCGATGCGCCCGATCGCATGGAGCGCAAGGTGCATCACGATCGGCGCGGTTCGCCCGCTGGCGATCGCTTCGAGTGCGTCAAGCGCGCCGTCGACCTCCGCCGCCCAGCCGCCCGCCGCGCGATAGTCGATGAACCGCCCGGTCCGGGGCGCCGACTCAATCGCTTTTTTCAGGCGTGCTTCGAGCGTTGCGGCGTCGCCGGTTGAAGCGGCGGCCGCGAGGTCGAGACGCTGGAAAATCACGGGGTCGCGCTCGGCGAAATCGACAAGAATATCGACGAGCGCCGCAACGTCCTTCGTTTCAAGATGCGCTCGAATTTGCGTCAGCGCGCCGCCGCCGCCTTTCGCCGCGCCGTCATTGGCGGCGAGCGCCGTCGCCGCGATGTGTTTGCATGGCCCGAAATCTAAAAAGGCGGGACAGGAACAGTCGCCGCCAATATCGGCGCCGCTGCCGGTGACGGTCGTGCGATAATTCTCCGTCCCCGAAACCTGCGCCCGCACCCGCGCCGCGTTCATGTCAATGATGGTCACGAGGCCGTCGCGCCAATAGGCCTCCCCCTTTGCGAACGCCTTGTCGCCGACGAACGCCTTCACGGCGTCAATATCGAAGCGGGCCGTCATGTGCGGAGCGAGTACGTCTGATCGTTGGTCATTCTGGTTCCCTGTTTGCTGCGCTTCAGGCAAGGGGCGTTTTACCGTTCGGTCAAAGCGGAGATGCGCTCCCGGTCGACCGAGCGCGCCGCGATCGGCGTGTCGGGGATTGGCGGTAGGCAGCCGGCTGGATTTGCTCGATGGCGGTCCAACGCGTCATTTCCTGAGGCGGCATCGGTGCCCGTATCCGCAGAACCAATTGATTCACCTGCCAAATTTTTTAACCCTCGGGGTTCGACCGGCGGCGACGTGATTGCCGAGGCGAAGGTGAGGCCCCAAAAAGGGCGCACAAGGCGTCGGATTGACCTCATGCGTCTTAAGGTATTATAAAACGGCTCTTAAATATTATAAGCGACGTTACATGATACTTTATGCGCTCCACCGTCCCTGACACCCTACCGCCAAAAATCAAGCGCGCGCTCACAAAGCTCGGCGCGGATATCGCGGTCGCGCGCAAGCGGCGGAGCCTAACGACTTCGATGATGGCCGAGCGGCTCGGCGTCGCGAAGAGCACCTATCTCAAGATCGAAAAAGGAGACCCAAGCGTTTCGATGGGCGCCTATGCGATGGCGTTTTTTGCGCTCGGGTTTGACGATGCATTGGACGAAATTCTCGACGCCAAACGCGATGATCAAGGCCTCCTCCTCGACGCAGCGCGGTTGCCAAAACGCGTCCGGCCGAAGAGGACGCCGCAGCCCTTATGAGACGCACCATCGCCGTCCATCTCGGCAAGGAAGAAACGCCGCTCGGCACGCTTTTCTATGACCAGCAAGGCGCCCGCGAGAGCGCCGCTTTCGAATACGGCGCAGAATGGCTCGCCTCGGCAGGCAGGTTCGCCATCGAGCCGGGACTTCCACTGGTTGCGGGTCCGCAGTTCCACCGAAAGACGCGCGATGGCTCGGTATTCCATGCAGCGCTAGCCGACACGGAACCTGACGGCTGGGGGCGGCGTGTCATTCAGCGCGACCACGCAAAACGCCGTCAGCAAGCGCGGCGCGCTGGAACCAGCGTCGAGGCGCGTCCGCTCAATTCGCTCGATTATCTCCTTGCCGTCGATGACTTCGCCCGCGTCGGCGCGCTTCGACTGAAGGATGAGGAGGGACGGTATCAACGCGCCATTGAGGAGGACGCAAGGAGAACGCCGCCGCTTGTGGAGCTGGCGCAGCTCCTTTCCGCCACCCGCGCTGTTGAGACGAATTCGGAGACGGCGGCCGATCTCGAATTCCTGCGCGGCCGCGGCACGTCGCTTGGCGGATTGCGTCCGAAATGTTCCATCATCGACAGCGACGGCTCGCTTGCGATCGGAAAATTCCCTAGCGTTTCCGATGAACGGGCGGTGACAAGGGGCGAAGTTCTCGCCTTGCGCCTCGCGCGCAAGGCCGGGATTGACGCGGCGGACGCGCGTCTTGTCGAAAGCGACGGCGCCCCGGTCGCCGTGATCCGTCGATTCGATCGGACCGAAGACGGCGGACGGCTGATTTATGTTTCGGCGGCGACCATGCTTGGCGCGGAAGAGACCAGCGAGCGCAGTTACACCGACCTCGTCGACGCGCTCCGTCAGTATGGCAGTCAGCCGGCCGCCGATATCGAGGAATTGTGGCGTCGCATCGCCTTCTCCATTCTCATCACCAATGTCGACGACCATCTGCGCAATCACGGCTTCTTGCATGTCGACCGAGGGCAATGGCGGTTGTCACCGGCCTTCGACGTCAATCCGTTCCCGGACCGCATGCGCGAGCTCAAGACCTGGATTTCGCCGGAAACCGGCCCTGAAGCGACAATTGAGGCGCTGATGTCGGTGACGGCCTATTTCCGGATCAGTCAGACCCGTGCAAAAGCCATTCTGGCGGACGTAGAGGCCGCCGTCAGCGCTTGGCGAAACGAGGCTCGCGCGCTCGGCATGACCGCCGAAGACCTCGACGCATTCACGGAAGCCTTCGAGCATAAGGAACGCGCGGCGGCGCAAAGAGCGACTCGATAAGCCAATCTGGAGAAGCCGCCGGTTCAGGCATCGCCCATCACGCGAATTCCGAATTCTGAGGCGCCACGCGGATTTTTTGTTGCCTCCGGAAATATGAACCAAAAATGAACCGAGTATCGGCGATGCGCGCCAACCGCTCATACCCACTTTCGCTGAGTATCACGCATTGGCCCATTCGCGATTTCCGATGGACATGATGCGCCACGGCTGATCGACGGTAACGCTACGCCGGAGGCCGCCTGTATGGCGAGCGCAAATCAGGCTGCGGCCTGCTCCGGCGCTGTTGCGCGCCAGTTCCAGGGCAGGAGTTCGTGGAGCTTCGGGGCCGGCTGATCGGCGATGCGATCGAGGACGTCGGCGAGCCAGGCCTGCGGGTCGATGTGGTTGAGTTTGCAGGTGGCGATGAGGCTATAGATCATGGCGGCGCGTTCGCCGCCGCGCGGCGATCCGGCGAAGAGCCATGACTTTCGTCCGAGAGCGACGCAGCGGAGCGCGCGTTCAGCTGCGTTGTTCGTCATGCAGATGCGGCCGTCGCCCGTGAAGCGCGTGAAGGCGTCCCAGCGTTTGAGCATGTAGTTGAAGGCCTTGGCGACCGGCGCCTTGGCGGAGAGGCGCGCGCGTTCTTCTTTCATCCAGGCATGGAGCTTGTCGACCAGCGGTTTTGACTGCGCCTTTCGGACATCGCGGCGCACGTTCTGGGGAAGGCCGTTGATGCTGCGCTCGATGTCGAAGAGTTCGTCGATGCGCTTGACCGCCTCGAGCGCGATCGGCGCGATCGTGACGCGCGCGTCGCGCATCTTCGAGGCGAGATCGGCGAGAACGAAGAACTTCCTCCTTCCATGCGCCCAGCACGCAGCCTCGATAATGGGGCCCGGCTTTCGATCTTGCGCATACAGCGCCTGGTAGCCGCCATAGGCGTCGGCCTGCAGGACGCCGCGCCAATTCTGCAGATGCCGCTCGGGATGTTCGCCCTGGCGGCTTTGCGAGAAGTAGAAGACCGCCGCGGGCGGATCGGCGCCGCCGAAGGGCTGATCATCGCGCACATAGGTCCAAAGGCGCGCCGTGATCGTCTTGGTGCGCGCGAGCAGCGGCACGCTGGTGTCGTCGCCATGCACGCGCGCGGCGGCGAAGACATGCGCCTCGATAAGACGGTACAGCGGCTCGAGCGCGGCTGCGGCGGAGCCGACGTGATCGGCGAGCGTCGAGACGCAGAGGTCGATTCCGGCGCGGGCGAACTCGCTGCTCTGACGATTGAGCGGCTGATGCAGGGCGTATTTGTCGTAGAGGATCATGGCGAGCAGCGACGCCCCGACATGGCCGCGCGCGATCGCATGGAACGGCGCCGGCGGCTGGCTGATCTTCTCGCAGTCCCGGCACGAGAACTTCTCGCGCACGGTTTGGACCACCTTGAACTGGCGCGGGATCGCTTCCAGCGTCTCGGTCACGTCCTCGCCGAGCTTTCTCAGATCAGCGCCGCCGCAGCAGGCGCAAGTCGTCGGCGGCGGGACGACAACGCGCTCGCGCGGCAGATGCGGCGGGAACGGCTTCTTCACCGGATGCCGACGGCCTTCGCGCGGCGCTCGGTTTGCTTTCGCGGCGGCGCGTTCGGCGGCGATCTCGTCTTCGCGCGCGTCGGCTTCAAGCTCGCCGAGTTCGAACTCCATCTGGTCGATGAGACGGCTCAGCCGCTCCGACTTCTCGCCGTGCGCCTCGCGCTTCAGGCGCGCGATCTCCAGCTTCAGGCTTTCGACGACGACGCGCGCCGTGGTCAGCTCAGACTTTGCGGCGGCGGCGTCAGCTTGCGCCGAAACAAGATCCGCTTCCGCCGCAAGCGCGCGGGCTTCAATGGCGATCACCATGGCCTTCAGCGCAGCCGCATCATTAGGGAGAGCGTCGATCGCCGTCATGGGCGAAGAGAATCACGCTTCGCGCGTCGATGCATCTCAAATTGCACGTCAGCCGGCGGCTTGCGGCCTCCAGCTATATTGCGGCGATCGCCAGTCGATTCCTTCGAGAAGGTAACCCATCTGGGCCGGCGTCAGTCGAATGGCGTCGTCGCCGGCGCCGGCGGTCGTCTGCGGCCAGATAAAACGCCCGCGCTCCAATCTTTTTGCAAAAAGACATATCCCCTGGCCGTCATGCCAGAGAACTTTGATCAAATCGCCTCGACGCCCGCGAAAGATGAAGACCTGTCCGGCGTGCGGGTCCATCTTCAGGCGCTCCTGCACGGCGAGAGCGAGGCCGTCAAATCCCTTTCTCATGTCCGTGCAGCCTGTCGCGATGAAGACGCGCGCGCCGGTTGGAAGCGGAATCATCGGCGCGCCGGTCCTTGCGTCAACGCTTTCGCCACCGCCGCCGCAACCTCCGCGTCGGCGCCGGCGTTGATCCGCAAACGGATGTCCGCGCCGATCTCGACATCGATCAGCGCCGAGGGCGCCGCCGCAATCGCCGACGAGGCCGAATGCTTGGCTATCGGCGTCGGCTGCGGCTCCGTTCGAGCCGCCGGCGCGATCAGTTCGACCGGCGCAAATCGCGGCGGAGCCTCAAGCCTTGGCGTCGCCTCGACCGCCGTAGCCCCGAACTTCTTGCGCCACGCGAACACCATCGCCGGATTGGCCCCGTGCCGGCGCGCCACCCGCGTCACAGACCCCGAAGCGATCGTCTCCGCGACAATCGCTCGCTTCTCCGCCGCCGACCACCGGCGACGCTCCTTCCCAAGAATGATCTCCATCGCCGCTCCGCGCTGCAGCGACTGGTTTAGAGAGCCGTCGCTAAACTAGTCGCAAGCGCATCATCCTGCCGGCGCCGGCCCGCGCCGCAAGGCGGCCTCCGGCGGATGCTTACGATCGACGAGTTTTGTCCATGCCGCGCAGCACAGCGCGACGATTTCGTCGTAGTTTTTGAAGATGCGGTTTGAGAGCCAGTTGTTGCGCATGAACTGCCAGACGTTTTCGACGGGATTGAGTTCGGGCGCTCTGGCGGGGAGCGGCAGGATGGTGATGTTTGCAGGCGTCTTCAGCTTTGGCGTCATGTGCCAGCCGGCCTGATCGACAATGAGGACGGCGTGGGCGCCGGGCGCGACGGCGGCGCTGATTTCCTGAAGGTGCAAATCCATCGCGTGCGTGTTGCACCAGGGCAGGACGAGCCCCGCGCCTTTGCCTTCCGCCGGACAGATCGCGCCGAAGAGATAGGCCCATTTGGTGCGCTGATCATGCGGCGCGCGCGGCCGCGTTCCCTTCTTCGCCCAGCGGCGGGTGATCTTGTTCTTCTGGCCGATCCTTGCTTCGTCCTGCCACCAGATCTCGACGCTCACGCCGTCGCCGACTTCCTCGCGGACAGCCGCCATCTCGGCGGCGAAGTTTTTTTAAACGCCTCGACGGCGAACTCGTTCTGCGCATGATGGCGCGGGCGCGCCGACAATTTGCGAAGCCCGAGCGCGCGCATCTCCCGGCTCATCGTCGTTTCGCTTAATGACACGCCGAACTCGTCGCTCAGCCATTGCGCCAGATCGATGAGCCGCCAGCGCACGACGCCGTGGATCGCCGGGATCGGGCCAGCCTCGACGACCGCCTTCAACGCGCGGCGCTGGGCGTCGTTGAGCTTCGAGGCGTTGCCCGGCGCCTTGCCGTCGATAAGCCCGTCTGGACCGCGCTGGTTGAACCGAAGCGCCCAGTCCCGAACCGTCTGCAAGGAAACATCGCCAATCCGCGCCGCCTCGCTCCGCGACGCGCCGTCATAAACCGCCGCCAGCGCCAGCAACCGCCGGGCCTGAGATGCGTCCTTCGACACCCTCGCCAAACGCCGCAGCGCCTTCCCGTCAAAATCACTCCGAAGACCAACTGCATGCCGTCCCATCGCGAACCTCCCTCGTTCGCCATTTTGAATCAGCATTCGCAAGCGCTGTGAATCCCCAATGAGTCACAACCAGCGCGAGTTGGTATCAATCCGTCGATGCTTCTGAAATCTGGCTGCTCGCCATCCCAATGGCTTGTTATTCAACAATCTATTTCCTCTGTATACGCATTGTCTGCAGTCTTGCCATAGGGACTCTCCAGCGAATGGCGGGCGCTCATGCCCAAGCCTGCGCGCTCAATAGACGATCTTGTATTCGTGAAAGCTTATTCTCAATAAATATAAAATAATAGTGTGGCCTATATTTTACTATTATTTATGGTACCGCCTGCTGGATTTGAACCAGCGGCCTCTAGATCCACAATCCGGATACGGACGATTATAAGACCTTGATTATAAACATTTTTTCTCATGCTATTCAATGGCTTAGTTGAAATCTTGATTCCATGGAGGACCACCAGAAACCATGGATTTCCACCAGAAAATGAACCGAAAATGAACCAAGTATGTACCGAAAATGAACCGAATTTTGATGGGCACGAGGCCTCGGTCATATTCTTGATACGCGATCAAGCGCTTCAAAACTCAAGCGGCCAGCAGACTAAGAAACTCGTCCTGGCGCGGCGAGTTATACATCCCAAACATGAGGTTGTTGCTCCCCTTAGGCGATGGTGACCATCGCCATTACTGATGAAAAGTGGAGAGCAGCGATGGGATTTTATGCGTGAGCGTCCGGCGACGGCCCCTTCGCTCACGCAGACTTCTTGACGCACGGTTCTCGGTTCCATTGCCTGGCGAGGGCTGTGGCTGCGGATTTTAAGTCAGCGACTGGCGCGAGGGCTGCCGATCGTCGTGATGGACACCCCTTGGGCGGCGAATGCAATGAAGGCGCGGCCGGTGAAAACCGACATTGCGGATGCGCGTTAGCTCCGAAGCGGCCGCACCTAATGTCTCACGTATTACCCGATTTCATTGGCCATCTCTCTTTTTATCAGTGTACGGACTTTACGTCATGCCGCCGTGGTTGATTGCTCGACAGTTCAAGAATTTTATGAACCAAATGATCCAAGTTCCGAGCACCGGCTTTTGCGCTCCAGAGGCTAAGTATCATAAGGTCTCCGGCCAGCGGCTCGCCTCGACTATCGCTGTCGTTACGCCCTAGGAGAGGCAAGCGAACCGGCTCCAACGGCGGCCGGATACGGCCGAGTAGTTTGATTTTTCTATATTTTTGGGACAAATTCGGCCCTTCTTGAGAATTCCACAGGAACTGATGTCCGACCTCGGCACGGTGCACCGGATCGAGAGAATTGTCGGTGAACTCGCCTTTTTGGGCTATGGCCACCTGTTTAGGACTGGGTGGGCCACAGATCGCACGAATCGCCGCCGCACGGTAGGAAGTGACTGTTCGATCGCAGACTTAGTGTTGGATTCAAGATTATGTGTCCCCTGGGGCCGCTGCTGGTGAGCCTTCTCGCGGCTGTTTCTCGTATCGATTTTCCCGCCCAGCCCGCCTCCTCATGAGTATTGAGCGTCGCCTTGTTGGGATGCCTGAACGAATTTCCTTCACCATAAGAAAGGCATAAGCGTGCCTTGCTGGAGGCGGCCGGCCTTGGGGGTTCGTGTCGGCGACGAGCGGCGCCGCCATGATGGGGAACAACTATCGCATCGAACTTGCAGGGTGTCCCTATCTCTTCAGGTAAGTAGCTGTAGTCGCAGTCCCCTGGCAGGAGAATCCCTTCGCCGCGAGCCCATTCTGGCTTGTAGGTCGCCACTAGGCCGGAGTGGTTTCTCCCTGGGCCTGCGCATTTATAAATCGACAAAGAACCGAGGGAGATGTGAGATGCAGTCGACGGCCAAACATGCACGTTATTTAGGTGACCCAGAAAAGTCCGGTGGACAGCTCCGATGCGTTGTCGCGGTACGATCCATGTTGCAGTAGTAGCCTCTTTCGATGGAATTGCAGCCGCTGTCCGCATCGAGGTAGACCAATGATCCCAGTCCCAATGGGACAAGATGATTGGGGGCCTATTGGTAAAGCAAAATCGTGAATTTCCTAGTGGATAAGTTCGAGCGTTTTGCAAAACACCGCCGCCAAAATCGAAGTAGAGCGTCGGCGCGCCACCTCGTTCGCATATCGCATTGCAATTTCCCTGTCCAACATCGTAGACCATCGCGGTGTCGCCACGAACTGTCTCCAAAGATTCCTTTATTGTGTTTATGGCCGTATCTTGATAATCATCCATTGTGATCAGCGCGTCGATTTTTCTACCTTCTGAACCACCGATTGTCTTGATATTTGCATTTCTGAGAATTGACGGGAGAAACAGATTCAAGAAATGATTAATTGGCGTTCCTGTTTGCGAATCGAATTCGAATTCGAACCACTGTCGCTCCTGATCTTCGCTTAGCAGTCCGTGGAGACCAAAGCGGCCCAAGGGATCGGTCGGATGCACAGGTACTTCGATAATTGAAACCCGGCTCCCCCACGTATCCAAACTGAAGTTACCGCGCTGCAAATCACCATTGTCGATCCAATCAGCGTCAACGGATTCGAAATAGGCCCTGAACGGCTTGTTCGGGCGAAACTCCGGCTCGATGCTATCAAGGCTCGCGTAGACCCGCCTTGGCAGTTCGCGCTCCGGCGGCGGTTCGCGTACAAAGTCAAAAAACGAACTCCCGTACATCATGAAATCTTCGCTGACCTCGTTCTCTTCTGCATCGTCATCATCACCGACTTCGTCAGCATCTATCACCTCAGGGCCTTTGGCGCGAAACCGCGTCCGTAGCTTATCGGAGTGTGTTAAACCTCAACCGCGGGAAACCGTGCAGGCGGATCGTTCGGCATCGCTTTGCCCGAACCCAAAGACCAGCGTCGGACGCTCGCATCCGCCATCGCATAACCGTGATGGACGAGGCGCCGGAGCGCTTCCGGCTTCAGGCGCCATAAACGTACATCCTCTCTGCGCGCCGCCTCCGCCTCCGCTTCAGGGAGCGAAATGACGTCGAAATCTGGAGCTACAAACGCGTGCGGCGAGCCACGCAGTGCGAAATACGCTACTCGGCGTTCGTTGTTCCTTGCTAGCGACATGAGCCATCGAATCCGATTGTTTTCCGCTTGGCGATGAATGAAGCTGATGGTTCTGCGAAATTGGTGATACCAATCGTCTGGCGGGTCCGGATTTTCCTTTGTGGGGTCACCGGCATTGGAAACGAGCAGCGTGCGATAGCGCTTCCAGATCGCCTCGAGCCCGACATTGTCGTAGATGCCACCGTCACCAAGTTCGACGCGACTGTTATATGGTGGGAGGTTGCGATCGGCGCCTTCAAGCGGTTCAATTTGCTGGCTGGAAATATCCAAAATGACGGGTGAGAAAAATGGCGGGAATCCGGAGGACGCCGCCACAACATGCGCCAGTCCAAAATTCGGCGACCGAATGACGCCTATACGGTGATCCGCCGCATACGGTTTTGAAAATCGCCACAACGAGTTCAATTGCAGATTTGTGGCGTTGAATACGAAACGCGGCGCACTCGTCTCGTCGGGAAGATCTTGCAACGTCTTTCCGCGGAACAGTCGCTCGTCATAGGCCTCTTCGAGTTCCTCCGCCGCCGAGCGGAACGGCGAAAAAACTCCGCCGAAACCCGCAGGAATATCAATTCCCTCTTCGCTGCAGAATCGAATGAGCGGCGCCGCCACCTTTTCGAAGAAGTCCGGCGCTGTTCGGCGCCCACCAGACGGCCATGCAAGGCGACCCCATTGGATAGCCAGCACGCCAGCTACGATCGATCCACCGGACACGCTTGAAACGCGCTTGATGTCCGCAAGCACGCCGAGCTCGTTCAGGCGGATCAGCCCGCCGACGTGATACATCGCTGCTTTAAATCCGCCCCCCGACAGCGCCAGCGCGGGGGCGTCCTCCAAAGTTTCGGCGTCTAGCGGATCGGAAATCTCACCCGATAATCTCCCCACGGTTTCTATTGGGTCCATGGCTGCGCCTCCCGTCTTGACGCCCTGCCTCCGACTCGACGCCGACGACGCGACCGTAGCGCGCGAGCGAAGCGCTCGGCGACAAACTGGACCTCTTTAGCGTCTTAATCTAGAGTACGAGATTATTACTTGGCGTTATCAAGTAACAAGCGCAGTTTCGGGGAGGGCGTAGCCATGCGCAAGTCGCCGACAGATACGCGCCCGGAGCGCCGCGCGCTGCGAATTTTCGCGTTCGACCCTATGTTGTCGCGTGCCGGCGACCATCGGATCACGATGGAAATTCCTTATCGGACGATCATTCGCAATGAAGGTTCCTTTTGCGACGATCGCCTCGAAATCGTTGATTTCGACGGCGCGACAGGGAAGCACCTTCGCGCGGTCAATCTTGATGATCCCAACATCGCGATGACGCAGGGTCTCGAACCGGTCGAGCAAGATCCTCAGTTTCACCAGCAAATGGTCTATGCAGTCGCCTCGAAAGTGCTGGAGAACTTTGATCGTGCACTTGGCCGACGTATTCGTTTCCGCGGTGGCGAACGACTGCGCCTATTTCCCCATGCTTTTCAGGGAAGAAACGCCTATTTCGACGACGACTTGAACGCCGTGCTGTTCGGCTACTTTACGGCGGACGTAGATGATCCGGGCCCGAATTTGCCGGGCCAACTTGTTTTCACATGCCTGTCGCATGACATCATCGCCCATGAAGTGGCGCATGCGGCGTTGGACCGGCTCCAAGAATACTACAAGGAGCCAACCAACCCCGAGGTTCCCGCGCTGCACGAGGCGTTCGCCGACATCGTGGCCATATTTCAGCGCCTTACGCTTCCAGAGGTCGTCGCTCCCGCAATTCGCGAAACGCGCGGTGATCTATTAGACCCGAATAATCGGCTGCTCGACCTTGGTGCCCAATTCGGAACGGCGGCGGGCAAAGGGGGCGCGCTGCGCCGGCTCGCCGGCAAGCCCGATCCGGAGCACTACTTTAACACGATCGAGCCGCACGAGCTTGGGTGGATCTTAGTCTCCGCCGTCTACGAAGGGTTCGTGGCGGGTTTCGTGAAGAGAACTCGCGATCTAGTGCGCATTGCTACGGGCGGGAGCGGCCGCCTTCCAGAAGGCGAGTTAGCGCCCGATCTTGTGAGCCGATTGACAATGGAGTGCGTGCGGGTCGCACAGGCAACGCTGTCCATGTGCATTCGCGCTATCGATTACATGCCGCCGGTCGATCCGAATTTCAGCGATTTCCTTCGGGCCATGGTCACCGCGGATTTCGAGCTCAACCGGGCCGACGACACAGGACTACGCGCAGCAATGATCGAGGCGTTCAGGCTGCGTGGCATTCATCCAATAGCGGTCGGTTCTCTGGCCGTTCAGTCAGTGCTTCTCGAATCAGAGGACGGAAAGGACCCTCCACCGGACGTGGCGCTAGCGGGTATCGTCGGGAGACTTGCAATCTACAACGCACGGCATCTCGCACGCGGGCCAAAGCCAAAGTCAACGGCAGGACGGGAGCGATCACATGAGATAAGAAAGACCTCTCGAAAGGAATGGGGCGCTCACCAGAATAGCTCACTGATGACTGAGGGGATGGGCATTGAGTCACACAGAGTCAACGACGAACCAGAATCCGAGTTAAGGCAGATTGCTGAAGATTTATGGAACTGGGCCAACCAAAATAGCGACCGTGTAGGTCTAAATGGTGACCAGAAGTTCGCCCTTCGAAGTTTTAGGACATCGCAGCGCGTTGCGGCGTCGGGCGAATTCGTCATTGAGATGGCTGTACATTTTGTGCAATCGCGGAATGCCGAAGAGGATCTCGGCGGCCTGAGATATCGGGCTGGCATCACTATGATCGCCAACATTGACGGGTTTATCCGGTACTTGATCCGCAAACCGTTTCACGAGGTCCGGGAAGGCGAGATCAAGGAGTGGGTCCAAACTTTTGACTCGAGCGCTGGCGGTGGATGGTCCTCGGTTTCAAGGCGTCGTGGTCCAAATCGTATCGTCGAAGCCTTTTCGGCGCGCGCTATGGATGAAAGGCGCTGGCGATGAGCAAGAAGTTACGCATCCGGATGTACAATGTCGGATTTGGCGACAGCTTCTTAATTGAATTCCCCGGTATGAAGACGATGCTCGTCGACGCGGGCTTTCATTCACAAGGCAAAGGCGCTTTTGGCGGAAACGAACTCGCGCAGCAGATCGCCGAAGACGTCGAGGATGTCTCGGGGGAGAGGCGCATCGACGTCATTGTCGCGACGCACCGGCACCAAGACCATGTCTTTGCATTCAATTCCAAAGTCTGGGACACCGTCGAAGTCGGGGAGGTTTGGCTGCCGTGGGTCGAGGACCCGGCCAATGCAGAGGCCGCTTCACTCTGGAAGAAGCAGTCAGGGTTCGCGGCGCAGTTCGCGACCGCATTGCCGGGATTGGCGCTGGGAGCGGATGAGCGGAGCGAAATTGAGTTCATCCTCTGGAACGCGGGAGCTGAGCTCGCCTCCGCAGATCTGAGGGGCGTAATGAGCGCGTGGAGCAACAAGAGTGCGCTCGAGCGCCTGCTGAGCGGCTTTAGGAAGCGAGACCGCGCTCGACCTCGCTTTCTTCCGACCAAGAAACGTTTTCCCGAAACCTTTGAGTGCGCCGCCATTCCAGGGCTGAAGGTTCACGTCCTTGGTCCGGCGCGCGATCCCGAACTGATCGAAGAACTCGACCCCGAAAAGGATGGAGAGACCTATCGCGCGCTGGCGCTGCTCGCGGCGGAAGCTACGGGTCCTGGCTTCGGCGTGACGCAAAACTCGCCTTTTGACGCAATCTGGGAGGTTCGGAACGACGAACTTCCGCTTCAATCGCCGATCCTGTCACAAGATGAGCGGATTCGAATTGCTGATCTAGCGCGCGGCGTCGATGCGCTGTTTGCTGCGGAAAAGCTTGACGGGATGATCAATTCCACAAGCCTCGTCCTCGTCCTCGAATACGGCAAGGCCCGGCTCTTGATGCCGGGCGATGCGGAATGGGGAACCTGGAAGCGAATCCTTCAGAATGAAGAGGCGGTCGACCTGCTTCGCGGCGCGACGTTTGCGAAGCTCGGCCATCATGGGAGCCACAACGCAACGCCGAAATCGCTGGTCGAGGAGTGCTTTTCGACCGGCATGCGCGCGATGATCTCGACCCAGCAGGGACACGGCAGGTACCGGAACAATATTCCGCTTGAAGAGCTTCTTGATGCGTTGCTTGAAAAGCAGGTCGCGTACGCCCGCAGCGACACATCAGCGGAGCTTCCGAAGGGATTTGAGCGCGACGAGGACGACCGCTGGATCGACTTGCGCTTGCGCTGCTGAACGTATTTTGGCTAAGGCCCTTGGACGCAGCAAGATAGGGTGCTATTTTTCGGCGGCCTTACCGCGCTCAACCCCCGATACATACTCGGGCACCAAGCGCTCCGAAAAGCCCGCTATAAACGACCAAGCGAACAACTTTGCGAATTCCGAACCAATACAGGTCACCTCCTCAGATCCTTCTTGTTTTGTGCATTGTGCTTCGGGGAGTAGGGACCAAACGTCGAAACTTGGAAACAGCGGCCCCTGCAATAGGCCGCCCGCCAGGAGCAGCGTTAACAACAGGGCGCCGATTATTCCGAAGACCATTCGCAGGAGCAGAGGCCCAGTCTCGTAAGCGGCAACTGTCTGATCGTAAGTTAAGACAGTCTGCACACGCTGGAACGCGAGAATGCGGCTGAACAGCGCTCCCGTGGCCCCCGCTGACGCAATGACGGCCGGCAACCGCCAATGCCAACAAACACCGCTTGTGCAAGACGAAAAAATTGATAAATACAGAGGTATAAACAGCGCAAACAAGACAAATGACAAAAAAATAAGTCGCCACGAAGTCTCTTTCATCAATCGACGCTGAAATCGCATTTCGACAAATCCGGATTGCAATGCGTAGAGCAAAGAAAGATAGATTTCCCTTTTCTCCATCTTTTTTTCTTGGTTGACGCCACGGAATAAATCCTGGTATTGTACAAATTCCCTGTAAAGATCATTGTCGCGCAGCTTTGCCAATCGAAGCAGTGTTGCAAATTCTTGATTTAGCGCAGGCTCCGTCAGGGTTGCTCCAACGCGGAGCTCTCCTTCATTCAGCTCGGCCCAGTCTTTGCCTGAATGTTTTGACAGATAAGTTTCTGCGGCATCAATTGAGCCTGCTCCGTTCTGCGCGCTCCGATCGCTTTTGAGCCGATCGAATAGAGTTCGAAGCACCGTCCACTCGTGGTTTCGAAGTTCGTGCTTCTCAGACCGGCGCGTCAGAAGCTTGGACAGCCAGTTCTCTCCAGCCATACTGTGTCCTCATGAGGTCATTTTGTTGTGGACTGCGCCTTTGTAGCCTAATGTAATGACTGCGTGGGCGATAGTCAGTCTTGATTTCACAAGACGGCGAAGGTTGTGCGAATACGCACGCTTAAGCGCCGACATCGGGGCATCGGATTGGAAATGGCGTCAAATGGGCAAGCAATAATCGACCTGGGCCGCACGCGCATCGGGCAGAAATATGTGTTCGGAGTGACTGTCCCATTGGACAACCCGGATTGGAAGGGGCCGTGGGATTGCGCCGAATTTGCGTCGTGGTGTGCGTATCAATGCTACGGCCTGATTTTCGGCGCCGGCGCGACGGAATTTGCCCGCGCGAATCCTTACTCAGGATATTGGCTTAAAGAGGCAAAAACTCGCGGGCGGATGATTTCTTGGCGAGATGCGCTGAAAATTCCTGGCGCTGCGCTTATTAGAGCGCCGCACGCTGGCGTCATCGGCCATGTCGCCTTCGCGGTGGGCGACGGCGAAAGCACGCTCGAAGCGCGCGGCGCGAAATACGGTGTCGGCGAGTTCAGCGACGCCAAAACACGCGCGTGGACAATTGGATGCTTGTTGCCTGACGTCGCCTACGCAGAGATGCCGATAGCCAGAAAGCCGGCGAGGCTCCCGAAGGGACACTTCTGGCTGAAGCGCCCAAACTTCAAGGGACCAGAAATTGTCGCGCTGCAGCGCGCGTTGTCGAGCGCCGGCTTTGATCCCGGACCGGTTGATGGCGTGTTCGGTCCGTTCGTGAACGCCGCCCTACTGGCTTTTCAAGAGCACAAGGGGATTGACGTCGACGGCGTATTCGGGCGCGAGGCTGCAAGCGCGCTAAATCTGACTTTTCCGGTGACACCGACGGCGGCGGACAACAAACAATTCATCAAGTCAAACGACTCCTCGCCGATCGAAATTGAAATTCCTCCATCCGATAACATCGATAATGTAGTCAGGGTCTTTCAGAAAGGCGACCTATTCAGTGCTAAGACAAAAAGCGGCCTAACGTTCGTCATAGGCGCACGAGTTTCTTACAAGGGCGGCCGCGTAGGCGTCCAATCAACGGCGGATGCAGTAAGTTTTGGCGCATACAAGGCCGCGGACTTCGTAGCAACGCTCGGAAAATGGGCTTACTTCATCGAGCCGACGCTTAGGGCCGAAAGCGCGGCGGCGTTCGCGGCTGTCAACGCCTACGATCGCGCCGCCTTCACCTTCGGCGCGCCGCAATTCGCCGCTCATACGCCAAAGTGGAACTTTGTCGTTTACTTGCGGCGCCTCCTCGAATTGCCTTCGGCGAAGCACCACTTCTCCGAGCTCTCATTGCGAGCTGACGGCGCCGGCCGACGCGCGATTCATGTATCGGAAGGCGCGACGATACGTAACTTGGAGAAGGAGTATGACGTCCCGCGCCCCGGCGGGAAAGTCGAAAAGCAGCTCCTCGACTTCATGGCCTATCTCAATGAAAGACCGGACCAGGTAGACTCGAGGGAATTGCTTGCGGCCGCGCGTCTGATCAACTGGATCAGGCTTGAGGAAGTCGCTCGGGCGCTTCAAATCGTCGTATTCATCGACCACACCAAGCTGAAGTTCGCCGCGGCCAAACAGAAGGTCCAGAACTTCCCGGCGAGCAACTGGCGTCTCGCGCTATGGATCCTCGACATCCTTCACCAAGGTCGCGGCCGATATGACGAGATCTCCAAGGCGCTGTCTTCCTCGGCCCCGGAAGCTGCGTTGAAGTCAGTCGGTCTCAAAAAGACGACCAAGCACCGGATCTCGACCATTGCAAACGCTATCGCGGACTTCGAGGCACGCGGCGTGCTGACTGGGTTCGAAGTTTAAGCATGCGCAGCGTCCAGCTCTATTTTTAATCCGTGTAGCGATGGAGAAGCATTAGCCGGATGACGGATTGGCGTCCCACACAAGCCACAAGAGCGCCACATGAGCCGAGGTCACTGTCGCGAGTATCAAAATGTAAAGCCGGTAGGTTTTAAGCGCCTTTGTTTTCTTCTCGGCGACTTCGCGAACAAGCCACGCGATCGGCCCCAAATCAGCAAGGCGCGAATCATTTTCTATTTTTTGGCCGAAAAATACGAGCGCGCTGTGATTTTGAGTGAGCCGCCGAATCAGCAATACGCACATCATGCCAATAAAAACCGCAGAAAAGTGCAAAATTAACGCTAGATTATTCTTTGTAATGTCGCCAGCCCCTATGTTCGAATAAATGACAAAATGCGCAGAGAGTGCTGCAAAGGAAAATGAAAAGGTCGCCATCATCATCCCGTCAATGTGATTAACTAAGCTCAATGTTTCGCTGTAAAATAACTTTTTCCAAGCGTCGTCGCTCGAGTGTTCGGATTGCTCTCTGCTGATATCAAGTCTCCTCACGCCGCTGATTGCTTCAGTTTCCACTCGCGCCTCTCCACCTATTCGAGTCGGATCGGCGGCGACACCGCGATCAGCCGCGCCTGTGATTCATTCATCCGACTTAAATTCTCGGACAGCGCCGCTCCGCTGGGGGAAAGGTCGCCGGAAGATCCAAATAGCCAGTCGAAATCGAATGAATCAGCGTCGCCTTTGGTAGTCGCCAACATGGAGGTCTCGAGCCAAATTTCGTGATTGCCGGCGCTGACTTCGAGCTTAAGATCGTCCGGTCCAGGTTCGGGATGCGTCAAATCGATTTCCGCAGCGTTGCCTCCTAAATTATCTAACTCGCCGTCAGCGTACAAGATCTTCGTTTCTGCCGCTTTTGCTTTTTGGCCAAACAGGAGGGAAAAGTATATTCCGACAGCTCGTTTTTGATTGTTCGCAATCGATATCCGCCAAGAGCCTGCTTGCTGTTCTCCGCATTTCCAGTGCAGCTCAATCGACCGGTTCTGCGCGTTGTGGAAGGAATCGCCCGCTATGATTCGCGCGAAAAAGCGAAGACGCTGCGCTTCTTTAGCGGCGACGCCGATTGACTTGAGATCAAAGATCGCCGTCTTGTACTCTTTGGGCGCCATCGCCTTGTTGCCGCAGATCGCAGATCGCGTCTCAAATTCGAGTAGGCGGACGTGATCTGCCTGTACGGGCTTTGGCGCCTCAAGGCCCAAAAGGCGGCGCAGTTCCGGGACTGCTTCCTCCTTACCCTTGCCAGGCCCTACGCTCCATTTCGTAAAGAGAACGGCGTAGTGGCGTTGCACGTTCAAGGGATATTTCCGCGTCCATTCCGATGGGTGGATCCACGCTTTGCCGAAATTCGTCCTGAACGAGATGTTTCCATTGTTTGGCAGCGCGCGAAACTCGGTGACTGGGATGAACCTCGGCTCTTTATCAGTCGTCGCGTGAACCTGGTCGAAGTCCTTGTTCGTCCGCACCCAATTAAGCGGCGTCGATGGACTGGCTGAGGTTGGTAGAAACTTGGACTTCCAGTTCGTCAGCGTAAGCAGTTGCGACGCAAGCGGCGTTCCATCAACGCCGTTCGACGGGTCCATCTCGATCGAGGCAAGGAAGGTGGGCGCATCACCCTCCGCCGACGCCCCGGATTCGTCGAGATCAACGAAGATGGAAAGCGATATGCGCCCATTCTCCAGCGGCGCATAAAGAATGTACGCCTTATTGGTCTTGGGCCACGGAGCCAGACAAAGAGGTAAAAAGCCGTTGTCAGAACCATGATCGACCGCCCGCCGATTGAACTTCGCAAGGAACGGTGCATCGTGTCCACTCGTCATCTGGCAAAGCTCAAAGGAGCCGACCTTAAGGGTCGCTTCGTGTTCTGAATTGAGCTCGCACTCGATCCACCACGTTTCCGATGCCACCGGGGCCTTGTCGGCTTCGCGCACGAGCCAATGAGGATCGAGGAAGCGGATGAGGGCCACGCTGAAGAAGTGTTCCTGGAGCGACGGCGCGCGGTCGCCGGTCGCAAGCTGCGGCTGCAGCAGATAAGCAGAATTCGGGAATGCGGGGGCCGGCGCATTGTCGACATCGAATGTAAGGCCCATTGGCCCTTCGGTGCGAAGGACGATGCGGTTCGCCTTTTCCTCGTCGAATGCGCCATAGCTCAACTGCGGATCGGGTCCAGCTTCCTTTCGCGCGTCTGTCAACGAAAGCTTCTCTTCATCCAGTTCATACCCAAGGCTCGTTCGCACGCCGGCGGCGACTCGATCGGCGAGGCCGCCATGAGCAAAGGGACGTTCCTGCACGATCGCCAGAACGGGCGGAGAGGCCCGCTCGCCTGGCGAGGCGGTCAGCGGGATCAGCGCGCGAAGCTGAGGTCGCGTCAGCTGCAGGCGCGAGCGTTCCGCCAACATGACGACCCGCAGCAGCCAGGGATTCTCCTCGGTCCACGCTTGCGCCACGCCATCCGCCGGCCGCGCCATCGCGCCAGCGTAGCGCGAGCGGACGGCGATCCGATGGCGGAACATCATCGCGGAAGGCTTTTCCCAGTCGACCGTCAGAACTTTCGACGCCGCCGGCAGGGGGTCCAGTCGAGAGGTTCTGAGATCCGCGTCGAGATCGTCGCGATCGAAGAACGCCTGTTGTTCGAATGCGTCAAAGCCCGCAGGCGCGCCGTCGACTTTGAGGGACGAACCGCCTTCATTTGATCGTTCAGGTGAAAACCACTTGTAAATCGGCCTTCCGGTGTGACGCCATCGTTGTGTGTAGACGTCGACGGAGCCAACCTGCCGCCACTTCCAAAGATCGGCGACACTCTCGTCAGGCTTCACTTCGACGTCGTACCGACGAGCGCCGCCGGCGGACGAGGATTTCAGCAGTCTTGAGACAAGAGCGGCCCACCCGTTCACCGGCTCGGGCGTCGTCTCGTCGTACTTCGTCTTGACCTTCATTTGCCATGGCCGTCCCTGCAACTCATCCTTCGGCTCGACGGCTATGGGTCCTAGCATTCCTTCGATTGTCAGCGCAGCTCCTTCAAAGACGAAGTACTCCTTGCCGTTCTCGTCAGTGAATTCGCCGCAGACAAGCTCCTGCATGCGTTCGTCTATGACCGGCGCAGGCTCTTGCAGCTCTCCGTCTTCAAACTTTTTGAAGTGAGCTTGCGCCACAAGCGGGCGTGCGGTGAAGCGGGCGCAAAGGCCCGCCGGGACAGAAATCTTGACTTCGGCGGGTTGTTCGCCCTGCTGCTCTTTATCGAGCCCCAGCTCATCACCTTCCGTGCAATGTATTGAGAGATCGACGGCGGACTGTAAATCCAGCGCTCGCAATACCGTCCTGCAATCCTCTAACGGCATCCCGGTTTTCCACCCGGCGGCTTTGACGCGCTCTCCAAGCGAAGGGAACATCAGGGGAAGGTCGCGCTGACGGTTGACTTTCTTTACCAAGTCACCAGGCGCGTCGCGCAATCCGTCGACGGGCTCGAGCGAAAGCAGCAAGCCATCGACCGCCGGGTCCGGAAGACGATCAACGAGCTTGGCGATCCGGAGCGGCACCTCGTCATGAGGGTCAATTTCGGAACGACGCATAAAAGCGGCGAACAGCTGCGACACGAAATCAGGATTTGCGGGATTAGCGCTCAAATCCATCCCCGCGGCCCGATAGAGCCGCCCATTGTTCAGCCAGCGGTCGAAATCCTCGTATCCGACCCGCGGAAAGCCGATCCGGGCGGAAACTGCCTCACGGAAGTTTTCGCGCCACAGCGCCGAATTCTCCGCAACCAGAACATGCGGAATCAAGGCGCGCCCGGCGCCGACGAACGGATCGTCCGTCGCTACGTTGGCCTTGGGCAGATCGGCAGCGGGCTCGGCGAAGCTTAAAGATGCGTCTCCCTGTTCTTTGATGCGCAGCCGCAGCCAAGGGGATGTCTTCAGGTCATCAAAATCCGCTGCGGCGGAAGGCTCTCCATCCTTAAGCCGCATCGCAAAGCTCAGGCGCGGGTGCTCGCCTTCAGTTTTGCGCGTAAAAGTAACCCGCAACCACGCGTGGCGTCCCTCGGGTATCCTGAGTTCGATCAACGGAGCCTGTTTCTCTTCGGGTTTCGTCCTCGGATCTTGCAGAGCCTCGACAGTGAGCGTTCCTCCGCCGCGCCACGCCCAGAGTTCAGCAAGATCAAGCGTGATCTCGCCGTCCTTGTCCGGCAAGTTTATGGTCCCATTACCGGCGCCATCCCGGAACACATCGACAAAGACATCTGTCACGACTCCGGACCTGGCAAAGCCGGGCGCGGAAAGCGTCAGCCTAGGGTAATCTGTCGAAAGCGGCTGGACGACCGCAATTCGCGCGCCAATACGGTTGTTCCGCGGGGGCTCGGTCAGCGTTGTGCGACCGATCGCGGTTTGACGGCTGTAGAAATGCCTTTGGATGGCTTTGTCAGGAATGTTCGAAGGAGAAGACTTCGGCAGACAGGGATTGCCATCACTCGTTTGAATAGGCTTCGGCAGGACGCCACCCTTGCTCACGACATGGCAGGCGAGGTCGAGTTGCGTTCCGTAGGCGAGGGCGTAAATCCTGCTGTAGTCGCTCTCTTTGTAGGCAGCGTCGCCTGGCTCGAAATAGCCTCTCCGTTCGATGTCGACCTCGACGCCCTCGGGCCCCACTTTGTCAAAAACGCGCGTACTGAACCCCGCTCCCGAATGCTCAAAGGCAAGTTCGCGACGGCCGTCGGTCTCGACGGTCTGCATCGGCGCGATGGCATTGGCGGCTATGACAGGTGGATTTGGATCGGGTGAAGGCTCCATCAGGTCGGAGAGATTGACATACGCCCATGGCTCATCTTGCGCTTCAGTTTTCTCCCGCCGACGCGCCAGGATGGCGAGGCCGTTGTAGGATTTGTTGAACTCGTCGAGGTTGTTAGTGTCGTGATCGACCGAAATCAGCACCGGGATGTTCGGCGGAGAGGTCAGAGGAACAAATCGCTTTTTCTTCGCCGCGTCAGGAAATAGGTCCTCGACAACCTGTTTAAATTCGAAATGTAAATTCCCGGACTCTTCCGGGTTCTCGCCATGCCACGCGAGATCAAACCAGGCGGCCGCTGGCGGGCGCAGTATGCTTAGGATCGGCGTAAGCTCGCAATCCTTCGGATCACAAAGCCGGGAGTAGAAGAAATTCGAGTCCTCTAGCCGCTTCCTCAGCTCGCCGACGTTTGCCGCTTTCTCATTCATAAGTAGCCGGACGATTTGCGTCGCGGCGCCTTGGCGCGCCGCCTCGGCGCCGTTGAAAGGTCCGGCAAAAAAGCGAGCCAGTTCCTCGCGTGCTTCTCTGAACGCCTCAGCCCATTCCTTCTTGCGTTCCGGGTCGAGCGCCCCAGCGTATGCCTGGTCGAAGTTGAGGGTGTGGAAGATGCGCAGCACGGTGTCTTCAACGCCCGTCTCGCCATTGGCGATGTCGCCGATTCCGAACAGCTCCGTTTCAAGCCGTCTGCTCGCGGCGGCCACGATCTCAACCTCAGACGGGCTCCTTCCGAGCTCTTTCTCGAGGCCTAGGACGAACACCTTGAAGGCCTCGAACGCCGCCGCCACGTCGTCCAATTTCTCGGGATCTACGTTCGCAAAAACGGAAAGCAGGAAGTCGATCAGCGGGGTTTGACTGTCTGCTAATTTTGGCTCTAGCGGAACAGCGAGGCCGAGCGCACGCGCCAGCGCCTTTGCGTATCTTTGGCGGTCGTCGCTGAGAATGTCGAGCTTGTTCAGCGCCTCTCGTATCGCGCGAAGATGATCCTCGGGCTCGGGCTCGGGCTCGGGCATGGGTTCGTCATCTCGCGGCTCCGCGAGAAGATCGATCAACGGGGCGAGCAGCGGCCCCTCGACCTCGGCGGCGGGAGGCTTTCCGGCCTCAACATCGGGCTTCGGCATGAAGAGGGAGATGAGGATGAGGTCAAGCGAAGACGCGAGACTTGAAACGCATCGCCAGACCAATTCCCGGAAAAGCTGGTCCTCCGTGAGAGGGGGGCCATCGATGAGCTTCAAATTCTGCAGCGCATGAAATGTCCACAAGGCGCCGCCTGCGTGTCGCTTGAGGCGCTCGGCGGCAGCGTATAGTGCTCGCGCGTTGTCATCGCTGTAGAGGAAGCCGTTTTTCGGATCGACAAGGCTGCTCGCGTCGGCGGCGGCGCGGACAATGAAATTCGTCCTACAGCGGCGGATCGTTTGCCCGCTGCCGCCTTGCTCGATGGTAAACTCAATGGGAAGTTTACCAGCTACCTGTTCTTTTGAAGGCGGTTCATCAAGCAAGAAAAAATCTGGTCGTTCATCTATGAACAGGGGTATGACGACATAATGATGCTCAGCATGGAATGCTTCTTCAGTGCGCAGCACATTCGTCAGGCCAAGCCCTTGTGGAATGGGCGCCGGCCACGTTCCCGCGCCCATTAGAACATGCACCGCGCCCACGCGACGTGCAGAAACATCTTCGTCCATTTCCTCCGTACGAACGGAGAAAAATGGATCAGGACTCTTAGAATCCTTGTTCTTTTTGTCCTTTAGGTCATCCAGCCATGATTTGAAGCGGCCGGCGTTATCTGACGCAAACTGCACCCGTTCGAGCTTCACGGGGTCGACCAATGCTGGTTTCGGCGGATTGCCCCATTCGCCAAGCCGGTATCGAAAGAATCGTACGTCCTTCAGCTGATCCAGAAATCCGTGAAGCGCGGTTCTCGCGTCGAGTTCACACTTCTCCGATCCGAGTTCACACAGCGGCGGTTCGAACGCGAGTCGCGCCGATAGCCCGGTTCGGTTTTCGTGGAACTCCTCAGGCTCGAGCTCTACGGCGCAATGAAGGATGTCTGGCATAGTGTTATCTCAACGATCCGAGGAAACGGGCGATCCGTGCGTCCGTGACGGATTGCGCCGTCGAGGCAGGAATACGCGCTGCGGCATGCAGATCACCGAGCGCCGGCGCAGGCGGCGCAGGCGGCGCAGGCGGCGGCTGGCTTGAGGACTTGCCCTTTCCTTTCAACTTGTATCTCACGTTGCGACGGACCTTCAGTTTGAAAAAGCGGGAAATGCGAATCCGCAATTGCAACGTACCGTCTGCGTTGATATCGCCGCTTTCAAGATAGGAAAGTCGAAGCAGCACGCCGATATAGACGTGCACAATCCCGAGAACATCGACGTTGCCGGCGACGAGCACCACGAGCGACACGGTGAGCGCGCCACTTCTGCCCCTCACTTTGCGATAGTTCAGGGCAAGGCTGACGGTGAACATCACCGATCCGGTTACTCCGGAAAATGCGAACCCGATGCTCGCCGAGCCGCCAGCGGCTCCATCGACGATCACCGTCAGTTCTTTGTCGAAAGGTCGGTATTGCGCTTCGAGAGCGAGCCAGCCCGTTCCGCCGATTATAAATACCGTGAACAGGAAGGGCAGCTCCGGCTTCGCCAGCGAAAAGCGGTCCGAGATGACGAAGTCGGGAAACGCGACAAGCTCGAAGGTATTTGCAATCTGGATGTTCGAAACGCCGCTCGTTCCGAACATGAGGCTGATCGGCGGCATGCTGAAGTCGTGGGCGAGTCCGACTGGGACGCCGTTCGACTTGATCACTCGCTGGCCGCCGACTTCGTCCGGGAACAGAGTACCGAGCGTATTCTGGACGAATTGCATCACCTTGTTGAGTTCGATTTTCTTCGGATCGAAGTCGACCTTGAGACCAGAACCCTTGTCGAAACGCACGGCGACTTGCCGGAAGCCGACCATCTTCTGGCCGGAGACGACCGCTTCAAGGTCGGTCGTTATGCTCGAATCGCCGCTTTGTTCGACCTTGTCCGTGTCCTTCGACGCTTCAAGGCGCACGAAAGCTTTAAGCCGGCTGTTGACGAGGTCCATCTTGAAGGGGCCGACTTTGAACAGCGCTTTTCGGCTCGCCATGAACAGATCAATGTCAATTTGGACCCAGGCGCGAGCCTGCTTCTTGTCGAAATCATGCGTGACGCGGATAGCATCCTTGGCTGATTTCGGGAGCTTGTGTCCCTCAAAGAGATTGGCCAGCTTGGCGCCGCCAAGATTCTTGAAGATGCGGCCGATGTCAAAATTGGAAAGGTCGTCAGGAATCAGACGGTCGCCGATTTTGTTGAATGGGAGACTGAGGCCGAGCGCCTTCAATTCGTCTCCGAGCCGCCCGAACCACGCCTCTACCGGCGTCGTGTCGATGACGTCGTTGAGGGCGTCGTAATAATAGGCGATCTTCTTGCGCGTATAGTCGAGATTGGGAAGCTCCGGCGCCGACCCGACCGCCGCATAGAGCTTCAGAATGTTGTTCGGAACACCGAGCGCACCGCCCTTGCTGAGATTGGCGACGCCTTCAAGCACACGATCGCCATAGGCTTCAGCAACTTCCTTGCTGCGCGCTAGGTCATTGCCGAGCTTGCGTATTTCGTGATCGAGTCCGCGGACGGATTTGTAGAGCGCGCGGTACTTGTCGAGCGTCAGGTCTCCCTCGTCTATGATCTGCTGAACTTTCGCCCCGATCGCGCCGGCGATCCGATCTATTTCCTGATCAATGGCATCGAGCGCGTTGTTGAAATAGTCATGAACCCGCGCGATATCGCCGGAAATCCGTTTGCAGACGGCCTTTAGGCGCTCTGATGGAACGGTGCCGGCGTCGAGGGCGTTGAACAGCGGCTCGAGAGTATCGCTTGTATTCAGCAGGACATCTCGCAGTAGGGCTTTTTTGTCTTCCGCGCCGCGACTGTCGAAGTTTTCGGGTAGCAATCGGACGATGCTTGCTGCGGCGGGCTTGATGACCTTTGGACGGAGCACGGTCGCCAGCAGCGTGGTCGACGATAACTGTTCGCGAATCTCCTCGAAGGAAGTCTGCAAATCCTCGCCAACCACATCGATCATCTTGAAGGCGTCGCCCAACGCCTCATGGAAAGCCTTAACGACGCCTCGGAGGCGGCTGGCCAGAAGACTGGCCAAGTTGTCGAGGCGCGCGCCGTACTTGGCGGTTTCGACAAGAAGTTCGTTGAGGGAACCGGCGGCGGCGTTTAGACTGGAGGCGAGCTCGTCGCCTAGCTCCGCCGCAAGGCGGTCGGTCAGATCCCTGATTTCTCGGATCCACCGCGCGACGACGGCGCTGACCGCATCCAGCTTGGCAGCGAAATGGGCCAGAAGTTGATCGTCGGGCACTTCAGTTATTTCCAACACTCCGGCGACATTTTTCGCCGCCGCTGCGGCGTCGGCCGCGGATTTCACCAAATCTACTACGGGCTTGATTTTTTCCTGATGCTCCTGGCTTACCGCCTCGAGCTTCGTTCTTAATTGCGTGAATATTGCGTCAGCCTTTTCAAGAGCAGCCGCCCAGGCGGACCCATAGGCATTCAGGCTTATCTTCGCCGCATCGATAGCCCCAAGACCCATCGGGAGCGCCTTCGCCACAAAAGACGCGATCTCCTGGCCAGCATCATCGAGCTCGGTATTCAAACGATATCGCGCTTCGCCAATCGCAGACTCGCCATCTGCCTGCAGGCGGCGGACAACGCCGCTCAATTGCGATTCCAGTTCCTTCGCGCGCCCTTCAGACCAAGGTTTCTCGCGGTCGTAGGAGGCGAGGACAGCGCCGATGTCGCGCACCGCGGCGTCAAGATCGACGTCAACCTGCGCCTTAAGATCATAAAGCGCGGCGCGTGCCTTCTGGATGTTGACGGCGACGTCCCCCACCAGTTCTTCGGCTTCGGCGAAGGCTGGGTTGATATAACGCTCTATTTCGTTTGCTAGCTCCTCCGTGATTTTTTCTTTTGTTTTCTGCACCAAATCGTCAGTGACAAATGTGCTTGCGCTCGATTCGAAGCGCTGTACCTCATGCAGAAGGAGCAGTTTCTTCCGCCGCAGAAAGGCGGCGGCGTTCGCGGCCCACCGCTCGCACTGCTTCGGCGCCGCGAGGATTTCGTCTTTCAAGGCGCCGGGCTTTAGTTTTCTAATGCGCTCGCCGTTATCCTTCGCGCGCTTCAGCTGGCTCTTGAACGAACCTGCACCATCAGCGGAGTCCCCGTCCTTTAGAGCTCGAATGGCTGTTACGAGGGCGTCACGAAGCGCTCCGAGCTCGTTTTGCCGTGGAAGTTGATCTTCTGGGAGCTCTAAAAAGAGTTGGTTCAGCGCGTCCGCGACCGTTTTGACGTCCGTGGATTGATCGGGGATGTGACCGAACTTCCAATATTCATTGAAGTGGGGCTCACTCGCGTTATCTGGCTCTGATACAAAATCCAGGAGGTCTTTCGCGGAGGGAATTTCGCGTCCCGTCTCCGCCCGCATGAAGGTGATCGAGTCCAGTCCGGCGTAGAGCGGACTCTCGCCGCGCTGCGCGTTCACGGCGCTCCGCTGCGATGGCGGCGCGAGTCGCCAGGTGAAGCGAGAGTGACCGCGCGGAATGCGTGGCGCGCTCGCCTGCGGCGTGTCGCCGTCGCCATAGGCCTCGTTTCTCCCGCGCTGCCACGCATGGCTAGGCGCCGGCAGATTCGCGCAATCGATCGTAAGTCGCGGCGGCCAGCGGTCGGTGTCGCCGTCCGCGGCTTGCGCGTCGGCGAAAAAGTAGATGTTGTCCGGATTGAGGCACTCTTGCGCCGTGAGCGGTTCATCGCCGTCGCCTTCGGCGGCGGTCACGAAGGCGATGTCCGGGCGACGATAGACCTGCGGCCGCTCGACGGCCGCGTGACGGTTCCAAAGCGGCACCTTCCAGCCGAAGGCGCCGACCTCCTCACCCCACGAACTATCGACAGGAATGATGCGACTGTTGAAGCGGACCGACTTCAGGAAGCCGGTCGATCTCGCGCTTGTCGGAAAGTCCGGATAGAAACGTTCCGTCTCAAGAATCTCGATGTATTCAGAGATTTTGCGCAGCACGGGACGCCTTGTCTCGCCACCCGCTCCCGCGAACTGCGCTGAAGGGCTGACGGAACGCTCATAGAGAACGACGTGCTTGGCCCGGTGCCAAAATACAGCAATGCGTCCTATCACTTCGAATTTCTGACGCTGTATGCGGCCGCCGCGTGTTTCGCTGACGATGGCGACTTTGCCGTTCAAGAACTCCGACTTCTGATCTGCGTCTCCGCCCAGCGGCGACAAGGCGATCTTCTCGATTTCGCCGCCCGACGACGCGGGCGCCTTGAGCAAGGAATTCAGAATGTTAGCCGATTCAATCGGCCACAACGCTCCACCGCTGAGGCCATGCTCGCTCGTGCGTATCTGATCATCCTGATTTGGGGCGGCGTCATCGGTTGGCCGTCTGTGAAGCGCGGTCTTGCGCAGTGCAAATCGCGCGCTTTTCTTGAAGCGCGCAGGCGCGAAGGCGACGTCGCTGTCAGGATCGTCCGCCCAGATTTCAAGGCGCTCAGGCCGACGCGCGATGGCATATGAGATCTTCGTCCACCGATCCCGCAGGGCAAGAGCGTGTACATGTTCCTGATTAGGCTCATCGCGTCCCTTACCCACAGGCTTGCCGGTAAGCGCCTCAATTTCGGCGACACGGGCTCGACGCGCGGGCCCCTGCTCCCTCGCCGGCGTCACGCTGACGGCAAGGCCATAAAGAAACTCGCTTCGCAACGCGTCAAGCGCCGCGCCGAGTCCCAGTTCGCCGCGCTGCCGGAAGATTTCGTGCATCGCCCATTCGGGCGCGAAATACGCACGTTCGACGTCGCTCGGCCGGATCCACAAGTCTGTGGGCGGCGTAAGTCGATAGTCGACGACATGGCGTTTTCGCCCGTCGTCGTTTTCGGCGGGCATGGGAGCAATGACCTCGCCAATATCCGCCGCATCGTGGATCTCAAGGCGCCCCGGCTTGTCCATGCTTTCGCCGATTGCCTGCGGCGGAAGCACGTAGCGATACGTCGGAGAAACCTGTTTCAGCAGCCACTGCCGCGTATCGCTGTCGTAGGTCGCGACCTTGATCGTTCCTGAATCTCCGCGCGCGTCTATCGGCTGCGTGACGATGCGGGCGATGGAAAAGGGCTCGGTCGAAAGAAGAACGGATGACTGCGGCTCTTCATTTTCATCGACGCGTTCACCAAGATCCGCCGTAAGACGCCAATCCTCCGAATTTCCGAGCCATTCCCTGACGTTGAGCAAATACCGCCCGTCTGTCGCCCGATTATGCGGATCATGTGGACTGCGAATCAGCAGCGGCCGGCGTCGTCTCGAACGATCGCCGCGCGGCATGTCGGGTGCGACGACCTCGACAGAGTCGAAAGCGAACGACAGATTAATGTCGGCGGACTCGCCGGCGGTCGGGCGCTTTTCTTCGTCGAGAGCGGCCGAGACGCGAAGAAAGTTTTTGGCGCCGCTTACAAGCAACGGGCTCGTTGCGGACCGCGTAAAGTGGAAGCCGCCGAGGCTGGCTTCCGCCGCCGGACCGTGGCCTGCTGAAGAGATAAGAAACCTGATGCGCGATTCGCCCTCGACGCATGACCAGGCGCCAGGATCGTGTTCCAACCTGACATCGAAGCCGCGATCGCCGAATAACGCCGGCAATTTTACGTTGTTTGCGCTGATGAGTCTTTCGTTCTCGGCGAGGCTTAGAGCGAAGCGATTTTCCCGCGTAGACCATTTGATCAGACCGGATTTCGGCTCAAGGTCCGCGGTCACCTCAAGGTGCAGGGCGAACGCGCGTTCTTCGCTGCTCCCGCCGTGGGAAAATCTGGCGTGTTCGAAATTTGGCAGAGCAGACTGCGGATCGGCCGGCGTCAGGACCTTAAGGGCTCTTCGCGCCTCCTGAAAACTCGTCGCCCTCTTAAGGAGCCGCTCGACCAGCGCCGCCTTAGAGTTGAATGTCAGGGCGACTTGGCCGTGCAGCTCATGTTTGAAATCGCCAAGCCCCCAAATCTCGCCAGATTCGATCGGCTTGCGCCTCGACAGAGTGAGATCGATAAAGAATTCGCTCCCCAGTCGGAGCTGCCCAATGCCGGGACCGCATTGAAGTTCAAATCTCTCGTTTCGCCCACTAAGGTCTCCGGCGTCAAAGCCGGCGGTAGGCTCCTGCACCCCGATCCGGAGCCGCAACAGTTGTTTCTGCAAGTCCCGGAAGTAAATCTGCTGTAAGGATGACTTGGATTGGTAGGGCTTAATAGCCTCCACGGGCCGAGTCCTGATCCTGAACCCTAGGTCCGACAACAATGACAAGAGCGTGGTGCTGTCGGCCCAAACACCTGCCTCGTCCGGAAGAGACGGCCCGGTTTGGAAGAACGTCTTCGCTTCCGAATCGGCCTTGCGGCAAATATCAAAACCGCCAAGATAGAAGTTTTCGAGTTCTGGCGGGTTGCCTTTGCCGTTATGATGGTTTTTCCTCGACCCTAGCTTGAACGCGGCGCATTTCGGCTGTTTTCCCAATGCGGTTGCATCGAGGATGGTTCGGTAGGTGGCGAAGAAGGCGACGTAATTGCCCTGCTGCGTTGGTCTGTGTCGCCATAGGGACGGCGCAGCGACGTAAAGCCTATAGTAGGGTTCACGCTTGGACCCGTCGATTTTTTCGCGACCGACGGCCAACTCGCTGAACAAAACCTCGTCCTCGGTAAAGCGCCGGAGCAAGGGTATGCGCAAATCCGGCGACTGTTGGGGCGGGTCCGTGGACTGCTCTTCGTCGAGAACGAATTGATCGAGGAGAAAGGCGCCGCGAAAACGAAGCCGCTCACCGGAGCCATTCCACGCGCCGCGGAGCTGAAATCCGACTTCGCTTTCGCCGTCGTCAAGGTGTTCCCTGATCTCGGCGTCAGTAAGCTCGAAGAGACGGGACCAGTCGTTGATCTCAGCTATATCATCGGGCAGCGGGACAGAAACCGGCGGGTCTGTCGTGATCGACTTCTTCGGCACCCACCTCAAGCAAGCGATGAGCTTGCCATTCTCCCGAAAGAAGCAAATCTCGACGACACCTCGTTTGGTTTCGCCAATAGTTTCGTTATCAGTATGCGGGACCGGCGGCCAGATGAAGTCGCCAAACAGCCGGAACGCCGTAAATGCTGCGCCCATCGCGCTCCCCCCAAGCGGCATCATGAACGCAAACTTAGCGAACCCTTCGCTTCGGAGTGCCAGGCTCTGGGAGCCCGGCGCGAGGACTTCGCCTTTACTTAGCCTCTCTCAACTGTTTTAATCTGTCAATGCGCGGCGCGGAAACTTGGCGTTGTTGCGTGACAGCATTGACCTGAGCGGCCGACGACGAAGTCGGGGGGCGAAGCATCGCGGGAATGGGGAGTAGGAACTTGCGATCGATCGTCTTCGCGCTTGCATGCGCATCCACGCTGACGGCCTGCGGCGTCGAAACGCCGGCGGCCTCGTCGCCGGCCGCCGTGAAGCCGCTTTGCGAATGCGGCCCGGATTACTGTCGCGGCGATCCTCGCTATGCCCCTGCGCTCACACGCAAAAAGGCGGCATTGAGGGCGGACAGCTACCCGGATCGCCTTGTCGCGCTTCTCGATCGGGCGAGCCCATGCCTAGCGGCAGTCGAACAAGCGCCCGACGGTTTCACCTTGCAGGTCGTCGAACTGGACCCTTCCCGAAGAGCGCTCGCGTGGACGTCAGAAGGCGAGGAAATCGCGAAAAAGAATTTGAAGGAGCGCAAAATCAAGTCGTACCAGGTCTTCAATGTCAACCGCGCGCTGCAATGTTGTGGCGACCCGAAATATGATGAGCGGCGCGACTACGACGGCGAACTGGATCTCAACACGGATTTGGCGCTGTTGCACCGGTAAGCGACCGCCACCTGACCGGCATTTCGCGGAATGCGCCGGGCTTTCGACGTCGTTGCACGAGTGAATAAATGATCAAGGAAAGAAACATGAAAAAGAAAGCAAGATCTCGGAAAGGATTGAAAGCGAGGGCTACGCCGCGAAATCACCGACGGTCCAATTATTGCGCCTGTGACATCCACGTTTTTCGTTACAACGATAAAATCGATGATCTTGATCTGGTTGACTATGTAGAAGAAGCAGCCCGTACATTGGCAGAGAAGCACGCTGCGGTCGTATTCACCTCGGGACGCCGCACGGTGAGTGAGCAGGCGAGCGCTATGGCGGGAAATGTCGTGAATAATAGAAAATGGATTGAACAAACCTATGAGCAGAGCGCGGAACGCGACTCGCTACAAAAATGGGTAGACGAGCACCCTAACGCGAGAACCAAGGATCAAGTTTCGACCGGATTGAGCTCCATTATGAAGAATTGGACTGACGATCAACGGAAAAAGTTGTCCCGCCATTTTAGCGGACAAGCATTCGATGTTAACCCGGTGGCCGGCGAGGACGGCAAGAAAATAAAGGATAGTATAAGAAATCTGAAATACCTGCGCAAATTTTTGGATAAAGAAGGCGGGTTAGTTATTTGGCATGCGGAGTTCGAAAAGGCCTGATCGCCGCCGGCAACTGATGCGAATTGCGGGCGTCTGGCAATTCTCCAGTTTTCGTGACGAAACCGGACTCCATTGCGCCGCCACGTCAATCGGCATGCGGCACCCCAAAGCAACGACCGATTCAAATCGCCCCCAGCCGCAACTCGTGGTCGGTGCCAAAACCAGTCGGGTCCCAAGCTCCTCAGAGAATCCAAGTTCGGCTACCGACCGAATTCCCTCAAGGAATTCGGCAAATGGCGTCACTAAGAAACCCACAGCGTGAGGTGCTAATATCGTGCATGCTCTCGGAGGTGATCGACGCCAGTTTCCCCAGCGACCATCGCTTTCCACCTTACGACATCTCGCTCGATCCAGACGGAGACTCTTCCGATCTTGATCGGCCGCGGAAACGGCAGGCGTTCGTCGTGCATCAGCTTGTAGACCATCGCCTGGCTGACGCCGATTGACTGCATTACGTCGGCCAGCTTCAGAAATCTCCCATAGGGATCAAGCATCTGCGCAGACTCGGAGACTGGCCGTCGATCGACGCGGCCTGTTTCCGTGTCCTGGATTACGGTCATACTCATAGCGAACACCCACTTCGAATTCCACCAAACCTGATCAACCCTTCCGGCTCCAGACGAGCGCCGCTTTTCCTTCTTCGCCGTTCTCGAACAGCGCCGCGCGGATCGGCGCGGCGAAGCTCGGATCGTCCAGCTCGACACGCAGGAATGGCTTGCCGTTTTCGCCTTTCGCTCTGGCGCGCCAGGCCGCGCCGAATTCCTTGTCGCCAATCATCAGTTTGAAGTCCGGCGCCTTGTCGCTGCCGTTCTTGTCATGCGCGACCAGCGCGGCTTTGACGTTGATCGTCATGGTGCGGATGGTTCCGGCATAGCCGTCCGCGGTTTTCGAGAAGGCGCCGATAATGGTCATGGGGTCTCTCCCTTGTTGCTGCTGGAGCTGGTCAATGTCTTGCGGGCGCGCCGGAAGCCGGCGTCGGATCGGAGGAACCGCTCGATCATCAGCGCCGCGAGCTCGGCGAGCGCGATGTCGCGTCCGAATTCTCTCGCATGGAGGCGCGCATAATCGGCGAGCGCGTCATGAATGTCAGGCGCGAGCGCGATCGTGAACTTTTGGGGCGCGCGGCTTGCGACAGGGCCGATCTTGAGGCTCATGGGTGCGCCTCCTTTGCTTTGAAGGGGCGCAGGACCAGATCCTTGTGCACGAGGACTCGGAGAGGCCAGCCAGGGCGGATGCGGATCGTCGGCTGGATGTCGAGATTGCGCTGGACGATGCGCTGGCCGGCCTGGTTGGCGGCGGATTGCGCGCTTTCGCGCAAGGCTTCGACGAGATCGCTTTCGCTGTCGTCGAAGGAAAGCTCGGTCCCGACCCCGAGCAGGGTCGAGAGCACGACGCCTTTCAGGAGCCGGAAGGTGTGGAAGTCGACCTTGTCGGCGAGGCCTGCATAGCCGGCGACATCGCTTGCCGGCATGTTGTCGATCGAGATTGACGCGCCGTCGGGATAGATGATCCGTGACCAGACCAGCAAAGCGCGGGACTGGCCGAAGGCGATGACGCTGTCATAGCGTCCGATGAGCCTGGCGCCTTGCGGGATCAGCACATAATGGCCGGTGACGGTGTCGTAGACGTTCTGCGTCACCTGCGCGATCACGGTTCCCGGCAGATCAGAATTCACGCCCGTGATGAGGCTCGCCGGAATGACCGTCCCCGCCATCACTTCGAAGGGCGTAACCGGATCCTCGAGCCGGTGCGGATTGTCGGTCGCGCTGGTGCCGCGTTCCTCCAGAAAGTCGAGCTTGCGGATCTGACGGCCCGGGTCGTCTTCGCGTTCGGCGCCGAAGGGCGTGCGGGCGGGCGAAAGGCCGGGATCGAAAGGAGTATTTGCGGAGGCAGCGATTTCATTCACAGGTTCGACTGGTCTCGCGGCGGCATTCGACCGCAGCTGAAAGAACACGCCGCCTTCGCGCGCCGCGGCGGCGGTCTGCGCCTCTTTCAGCGCGGCCTCGCGCGCGGCGTCGGCTTCGGGGGAATTCCTGAAAGGCGTCGGCGACAGCGCCGCAAAATCCTCCGTGTCGAGATAGCCGAGCGCGTCCTGCGCCTCTTCGGCGCGAAGGATCGCGGCGCCGAGATCGCCGGGGAGCGGCGCGCCCAATTTCGGGGCCGCGTCGGCGTAGGATTTCGGGAGGGCGTCGAGACCTTCGGCGACCGGCTTGGTCTCGGTGTTGTAGAGCTCTTTCCGCTCCGCTTCGCCGGCGACGCGCGGGGGCCTCAAGGCGACGCTCATCGCGCCGAAGAGAAGGAGCCCGGCTCCGCCGGCGGCGATCATCAAAGCCGTGCGGTTGAGGCGCGTCACGCCGCGCGGTCGGCCGCGCAGCCTCAATGCGTCTGGAGGATCCTTGCGCGCGTCCATCTCAGCGCCGTCTGTTAGAGTCGATGCGCGAGATGCGGACGATCGCCTGCTTCTTGCCGCCGAGCCGGAGTTCGGCCGCCGCGAAGAGCCGGTCGACGACATAGTAATTCCCGCGCATCCGGTAATTGACGAGTTCCGGCGCGCCGTCCGCGCCAGTGATAAAGAGCGGCGGCGCTTCGCCCTGCGCGATCGTTTCGGGAAACTGGATGAACACCTGCCGTCCGTCATCGAAGGCGCGGATGGGGCGCCAGTCCGGCCGGTCGCCCTCTACACGATACCGGAACTTCAGATCGCCGAGATCGAGCCCGGCGGCGATGGTCGCTTCGGCGCGCGACGCGCTCTCCGCATTGTCGGCGCGGCGCTTGACGAGCGCGTCCTGCGGATAGGTCCAGGAGATCGCCGCCATATAGGTGTCGCGGAAGGAGCGCATGTCGAGGTGATAGGCGCGCCGGTCGGTCGCGATGACGAGATTGGTTTTGAGGTTGGGCGCAATGGGCTTGACCAGAATATGCGTGCGCTCGCCCGTTTTCGTGCCGCTTGAGGTGTCGCCGACGATCCAGCGCACGGTGTCGCCGGCGGAGACGGAATGAAGCCGCTCGCCGGGTTCGAGCGCGATGTCGGTCACCTGTTCGGGCGCGGCGTAGAGCTGATAGAGCGCGCCTTCCATGAAGGGATAGATTTGCACGGCGTTCAAAAACCGGTCGGCGTCGGGTTCGATC
The DNA here is from genome assembly GCA_902826095.1 of uncultured Alphaproteobacteria bacterium. Lineage (GTDB taxonomy): Bacteria > Pseudomonadota > Alphaproteobacteria > Caulobacterales > Parvularculaceae > Amphiplicatus. Next base: position 38,623 of record CADEDN010000012.1, read on the forward strand.
TTCGCGCGCTCATTCGCCCGATCGATCCGCTCGAAGGGCTTCAGGGACGGCGCCGGCGCCGCACCCTCGAGCTTTTGCAACTGTCCGGGCAAGGGCCAGGGCGTCGGCGTTTCGACAATCTCGCGCAACGGTGGCGCATCGAAGGCGACGATTTTTGCCGGCGTTGCGGCGCGGGCATTTTCAGGCGCGATCTCCGGCGCTGGCGTCGCGCAGGCCGGGGCGGCGAGCGCCGCCAGGGACGCGAAGATTTTCTTCATGAGCGTTCCCCGGGTGAAAGGTCCTTCGACCAGTTGACGCCGTGCACGTAGAGGCCGAGCGGATTCTTGTGCAGCGCCTCGGCCGTCTTCGGCGGCGAGAGCACGATGGTGAGATGGGCGGTGTAGCGCTCCGCCTTGTCGAACTGGCCGTTCTCATAGGTCTTCTCGGTCCAGCGCAGGTCGAAGGAATCGGCGGAGGCGCGCACGACGCTCGCGATCTCGACGGCGACGCTGCGCCGCCCGATCTCGGCAAATGGATCCTGGTCGCGCGCATAATCGTTGAGCGCCATCGCGCCCTTGTCTGTCGCGTGGTCGTAGGCGCGCAGCCAGTTCTGGCGGACGATGACGGGGTCGATCGAGACCGAGCGCACGTCGCGGATGAACTGCCCCAGCGCCTGCGCGATGATCGCGTCGGAGGGCGTCCAGGAGGCGGTCGCCGGGCCGATCGCGCGTGCGGCGCCCGTTCCGTCGATCTCGACGACATAGGGCGTGACTATTGACTGCGTCGATCGCCAGAGGAGACCGCCGACAGCGGCGCCGGCCACCATGAGCGCGCCGAAGGCGGCGATCCGCCAGTTCGCGGCCTGTATGCGCGCCGAGCCGATGCGCGCGTCCCATTCGGCGCCCGCGCGCGCGTAAGGGGTTTCGGGGATCGGGGCCTCGCCATAATGAACGCTTGCGCGACGGAACATTGTCTACTCCTCACTCTGGTGAAGCCGCGGCCCCTCGCCGGCGCCGCCGCGATCGCCGGAGGCGATCACATGCGTTGCGGTGAGCCCGGCGCCATGGAGCGCCTGGTCGCGGCGGAGCCGTTGCGCCCAGTCAGGCGCCGCTGCAGCGAGCCCGCCGCTCGTGGCGGATGACGCCCCGGACGAAAGCTTGCCGCCGGTCGCGGTGAAGGCGGCGCGTTCGCCGGCGCGGAAGGCTTCCCCCGGATTTCCGAATGCTCTTGAGACGGAGGAACGGATGCCTTGCGCGGCGCCCGCGATCCCTGCCTCGGCGACGCCGCCGGCGCCCGCCGCAGCGCCGCGCCATCCCGTGGTGCCCGAAGCCGCGCGGGCAAGCGTGAAGGCGGCGTTCGCCGCGCCCGCCATCGCGGCGCCCGACCGCACCGCCGAGGCGCCGGCCGACGCTGCTGCGCGTGCGCCGCCGCTCGCCAGCATCGCGCCGCCCGCAAGCACCGCGCCGGTTCCGGCGACGGTGGCGACCGCAGCCCCGGCGCCCAGTTGCGGCGCGCCGGAGACGAGCCCCGCGGCGATGCCGGGGCCGAAGACGCCGAGCGCGAGCATGGAGAGCGCGGCGAGCATCGTCGCCGCGGCATCCTCGAGCGTGATCGCGCCCGGTGTGAAGGCGGCGGTGATCGTCGAGAAGATCGTCGAACCGATGCCGACGATGATCGCGAGGACCATCAGCTTGATTCCCGACGAGACGACATTGCCGAGAACGCGCTCGGCGAGAAACGAGGTCTTGTTCCAGAGCGCGAAGGGGACGAGCACGAAGCCCGCGAGCGTCGTCAGCTTGAACTCGATGATGGTGACGAAGAGCTGGATCGCGAGGATGAAGAAGGCGAAGAGGACGATCAGCCAGGCGAGAATGATGATCGCGATGGTCACGAAATTATCGAAGAAGCTCGGGAAGCCGAGGAGCCCGTTCGCCTCTTCAAGGAGCGGATAAGCAGCCGTATAGCCGGCATTGGCGACGAACCCCGGCTTCATCAGGTCGGCGGCCGTCAGCGTCGTTCCCGTCGCAACGAGGCCGAGCCCGGCGAAGCTCGCAAAGATGATGTTGGCGAGCAGCGCAAAATTGTTGAGGATGAAGGCGAAGGCCCCGACATAGAGCACCTTCTTGACGAACTGGCCGATGACATTGTCGACGCCGTTCATCGACCAGAAGAGACCGGCGAGGACGATGTCGATGCCGATCAGGATGGCGGTGAGGAACCCGACATCGCCGGCGAGCAGCCCGAAGCCGCTATCAATGTAACTGACGAAGGTCGCGGTGAAGCTGTCGATGACGCCGAGGCTACCCATGCGCCAGGCTCCTTCCCTTTCCGGTAAAGCCAATCGTCGCGCCGCTCATGGATAGATGACCCCGTCGCCGAGGAAGCGGGCGCGGAGGACCCGCGCGCGTTCTTCCATCTGCAATTGGCGCGCGCGGTCGAGCGCGTCGGCGCGGGCGTTGACGGCGAGAAGGTGCGCCGTCTGCATCGATTGCTTGGCCTGCAGGGCGAGAAGCTGGTTCGCGGCCTGGCTGACCTGCAGATCGCCGATGGCGTTTTCGCTTTGGGTGACGATCTCGTCGAGCGTGCCGAGATCGGCGGCGATCGTCTCGGTGATTTTCGCCTGCATGAGGACGGCGTCATGGAGGGCGCGCGAGGCTTCCTGCCAGTGTTTGCGCGCGTCCGTCGCCATCGCAGCGTTCGAGAATGCGGCGTAGTCTTCGGGGTAGAGCGATTTGAACGCCGCATCGATGGCGGCGACGTCATAGGCGAGGCTTTTCGCGGATTTGACGAGGTCGTCGATTTCGGAAAGGCGGGCATTCAAGGCCGCGCGCGCGGTATAAGGAAGGCTGGTCAGATCCTTCACCTGGTTGACGATCATCTGCGCTTCATTCGTCAGCTGCTTCACCTGATTGTTGATCATCTGCAGCGTGCGCACCGCGGTCAGCAGGTTCTGCGCGTAATTCGAGGGGTCGTAGACGATGCCGCCGAAGAACTGCGCTTTGGCGCCGGGCGCGCCAAAGGCGAGCGCAAGAGAGGAAGCAAGCGCGAGAATCCTGGTCTTCATTCGGCGGCGCATCGGAAATCTCCTTCTGTTGCAGGGAAAGGCGCGCGGCGCGCGCGCAAAAGATCGCCAGCCCAAGCGAGGCCCTTCGCGTCGAGGAACGCCGCCGCGAAGGCGTCGGTCGCCTCGATCAGAATCCGGTCGATGAGCTTCTGGGTCTCGGGATCAGAGGCGCCGCACAAGGCGCGCGCGATCGGCCCGAGGGTCAGGTCGAAGAGCCGGTTCCCGGCGGCGGACTGATAATAATAATGGCGTTTGGCGGTCGCGGTCGCGATGAGCTCGATCTGGCGCGCGCTGAGCCCGAAGGCCTCATAGGCGGGGCGAATGCCGGCCTCAAACGCACGATCATTGGCGAGGAAGATGCGCGACGGGCAGCTTTCAATGATCGCCGGCGCGATCGCCGACTGCGTGATATCGGCGAGCGACTGGGTCGCGAAGACGACCGAGACGTTCTTCTTGCGCAGGGTCTTCAGCCAGTCGCGCAATTGCGCCGAGAACAGCGGATGATCGAGAAAGACCCAGGCCTCGTCGATCAGGAGCAGGGTCGGTCGGCCGTCGAAGCGGCTTTCGAGCCGGTCGAAGAGATACCGGAGCGCCGGCGCGATCGCCGCCTCGCGCCGCATCAGGGTCTCCATCTCGAAGCCGCAGAGATCGGCGAGCGCCAGCGTCTCCTCGTCCGCGTCGAAGAGGCGCCCATGCGCGCCGTCGAGCGTGAAGGGTTTCAAGGCGTCGCGAAGATCCGCGCGCTGCAGGAGGAGCGTCAGTCCCGTCAGCGTGCGCTCGCGTGGCGGCGCCTCGGCGAGATTGCCGAGCGCCGACCACAGCGCGTCGCGGATCGACGGGTCCGGCGTAACGCCTTCCTGCGCGAGAACGCCGAGGAGCCAGAACGCGCCGCGGGCGCGGGCCCCCTCTTCATCAATATGCGCGAGCGGCTGGAAGACGGGACCGCCGGCGTCGCCGAGATCATGGAAGGCGCCGCCTTGCGCGAGGATCGCGGCGCGCAGCGACCGCCCCTTGTCGAAGGCGAAGATCTGCGCGCCCGCATAGCGCTGGAACTGCAGCGCCATCAGCGCGAGGAGGACGGATTTGCCGGCGCCGGTCGGGCCGACGATGATCGCATGGCCGACATCGCCGACATGGGTCGACAGGCGGAAAGGCGTCGTCTCTTCCGTGGTCGCGACCAGTAGCGGCGGCCCGCCGAGATGATCGTTCCACGAAGGACCCGCCCAGACCGAGGACAGCGGCGCGAGATGGGCAAGATTCAGCGTGTGGATCAGCGGCTGGCGGATATTGGCGTAGAGCTGGCCGGGTAGACTTCCGAGCCAGGCGTCGACGGCGTTGACGCTTTCGCGGATGGTGACGAAGCCGCGCCCTGAAATGACACGCTCGATCTCCTTCGCCATGGCGTCGGCGGTCGCCGCTTCTTCATCCGCGACGACGACGCTCGCGGTGAAATACCCGAACGCGACATCATCGCTGCCGAGCTCCTGCAGCGCGGCGTCGGCGTCGGCGGCCTTGTTGTCGGCGTCGGCGTCGAGCAGGACGCTCTGTTCGTTGAAGAGCGTTTCTTTCAGGATCGCGGCGATGGATTTGCGTTTCGCGAACCATTGCCGGCGGAGTTTCGTGAGCTCGCGGGTCGCCGCCTGTTTGTCGAGGGCGATGAAGCGCGAGGTCCAGCGATAGGCAAAGCCGAGGCGATTGAGCTCATCGAGAAACCCCGGCTCGCTCGCCGGCGGCAGGCCGTTGACGCTGACGATGCGGAGATGCTGGTCGCCGAGCATCGGTTCGAGCCCGCCCGAGAGCGGGGAATCGGCGAGGAGCGCGTCGAGAAAGATTGGCGTCGCCGGAACCGAAACGGCATGGCGCTTCGTCGAGATAGAGGCATGGAGGAAGGTGAGCGTCTCCGCGTCATTGAGCGCCGCGCAGTGCGGGAGGAGCGCAGCGAGAAGCCCGATCGCGCGGTCAGTCTCGAGGCGGAAGCGGTCGAGATGATCGCGCCAGGCCGGCGCGCGCGCGCCTGTCTCGCGCTGGAGAAACAGCGCTTCGCCTTTGGACGCGCGATCGCTCGGCGGCAGCCAGGCGAAAGTCAGATGATAGAGGCTTTCAAAGCGCTTGCCCTTCGCCTCGAAATCGGCGCGGCGCTCCTCATCGACGAGAAAGGCAGCGGCGTTCGAAAAATCCGAGGCCGGATACTCAGACGCGGACACCCGCGCGCTGTCGAAGAAGAGCGCCCAGCCCGAGCCGAAGCGCTTCAGCACATTGTTGACGCGCGCGGTGAAGGCGACGAGCTCTTCGGCGCCGGCGCTCATCTGGTCCGGTCCGCGATAGCTTATGGTGCGCTGGAAACTGGCGTCCTTGTTGAGGACAATGCCCGGCGCGGCCAGCATCGCCCAGGGGAGATAATCTGCGAGGCGTCTGGGGCGCGTCTGATATTCGCGGAGGTTCAGCATGAGAGATAGGCCCTGTGTTTCAGGTGCCGGACGCCCGCCTCGAGAAAACGCGGGTCTTTCCTCGCGGCGAAGGACGCCAGCGCATGGCCGAGGAGAAAGAGGAGGATTCCGGCGACCCAGAGCCGGAGCCCGAGCCCGACGGCCGCGGCGATCGTGCCGTTGAGGATGGCGATCCCGCGCGGCGCGCCGGCGAGGAGGATCGGCTCGGTGAGGCTCCGGTGGATGGGGATGCGATAGCCGTCGGTCATATTCGTCCGTCCTCAGATCAAGGCGCCGCCGCCGAAGGAGAAGAAGGCGAGGAAGAAGCTCGTCGCGGCGAAAGCGACCGAGAGGCCGAAGACGATCTGGATGAGGCGGCGGAACCCGCCCGACGTGTCGCCGAAGGCGAGCGAAAGCCCCGTGATGATAATGATGATGACGGCGACGATGCGCGCGACCGGCCCCTCGATCGAGGCGAGGATCGCGGTCAAGGGCGCCTCCCAGGGCATCCCTGAGCCCGCGGCATGAGCGGGCGAGGCAAAGACAAATGCGCCGAGGGCGAGAAGCCCGATGATGATGAGATGACGCTGGAGTCCGGCGAGGGTCATGGCGTGGTTCCTTCCTTGACGATGACGAGATCGGGGGATGCGGGTTTGGCGAGCCGGTAGCCGTCGGGGCCGAGGCCCTCGACGCGGAGGATGTCCTCAACGCGCCGGCCCGAGGGCCCACGTTTCATGAAGACGACGAGATCGATCGCCTCGGCGATCAGCTCCTGGGGAATCTCTCGGGTGCGCTCCGCGATCAGCTGTTCGAGCCGCGTCAGCGCCGAGCTTGCGGAGTTCGCATGCACCGTCGCGACGCCGCCCGGATGGCCGGTGTTCCAGGCCTTGAGGAGATCCAAGGCCTCGCCGCCCCGCACTTCGCCGATGATGATGCGATCGGGCCGAAGGCGCAGGGTCGACCGCACAAGGCGTTCGAGCGGAACATTCGGCGCGGTGCGCAGCGCCACCATATCGGGGGCGTCGGCGCGCAGTTCCCGCGTGTCTTCGAGGATGACGAGGCGATCGCCGGTCGCGGCGATCTCGGCGAGAAGCGCATTCGCGAGCGTCGTCTTGCCCGACGACGCCCCGCCGGCGATCAAAATGTTCTGTCGGCGCGCGATCGCGGATTTAAGGACCAGCGAATCGGCGCCGGTCATCGCGCCCGTATCGACATAATCGGCAAGACTGAAAATGCGCGCGGCGGGTTTGCGGATTGCGAAACAGGGCGCTGGCGCGACCGGCGGGAGGAGGCCTTCAAAGCGTTCGCCCGTCGGGAGTTCGGCTGAGACGATCGGATGATTGCGGTCGCAAGTCAGATTCGCCTCGCTCGCGATGAGACGGATGATGCGTTCGACATCGGCGGGCCTGAGGCGCGCCGATTCCGCGGCAAGGCCGGATCCCTGGCGTTCGATCCAGAGCCCGCCATCGGGATTGCCGAGGATTTCGATGACCTCATCGTCGGCGAGCGCCGCGCCGATGATGGGACCGAAAGCCGTCATCAGCATGGCGCTGCGCCGGAGCGCGGTTTCGGAGGCGACTGTCCGCTTCATGCCGCGCGCTCCTCGTTGTCGTTGTCGTCGGCGCCGGGACGAACGAGATCGATCGCGGCGAGGAGCGCGTCGGAATAGCGCGCCTTGCCGGCGAGCCTTGCGCCGACTTCGCGCGTGAAATGCTCAAAGCGTTTGCGACCGACGAGCTCGGCGCCGGCGCGCGAAGACTCCGGGACCGGCGGCGTCACCGAGAGATAATAGAGAACGAAGAGCGCGAGGGTTTCCGATTGCGCGATCCCTTCGTCCGCCATCCGCTCCATCGCGCGCGTCAGTTTGTCGAGACGCTCCGCCATCCGCGTCAGCACACGCTCGTCGGTTTTCGCATCGAGAAACTGCTTCAGCGCCGCATCGACGATCGCCGCCTTGCTGGCGGCGCCGCCGGCGACGGCGCGCGTCAAGAGCGCGCCCGCTTCCGGGGTGACATGGATGTTGATGCGCGGTTTCGCCATGATGTCAAATCCCCGGGAGAAAGCTTTTGAGGCTCAGGTCGATGGCGACGGCGCGGCGCGCCGCCTCGCGCGCAAGCGCCTTCATGCGCCGCGCACCGGCGAGGTCATCCGGGTCATCGCTTTGCGGCGTCACCTCGTCCTCGACCGAAGCGCGCGCCGGCATCACCGTCTCGAAGCCGGGCGCCTGCGTGAGGCCGCCCTCGCTCGCGGCTTCCGGCGCCGCGACGAGATCGAACCAGGGCTGATCGAGGCGTCTGTCGGGAGACGCGACGCGGCCCGACCAGTCATCGGCGCGCGCCGGCGGGGCGTCCGGATAGATGACGCCGCGCCCATCAAGCGCCACCGGCGGCAGCCGCCGCGCGGTGAAATTCCGGTCGCGATAATAGCGAAGCTTCTTCGCGCGGATCGGGGCGAGGCCGGCGATGAGCGCGATCGCCTCGTCGCCCGGGAGCTGCATGACCTCGCCGGGCGTCAGCAGCGGGCGCGCGGTCTCCTGCCGCGAGACCATGACATGGGCGAGCCAGGGCGCGAGGCGATGGCCGGCATAATTCCTCTGTGCACGGAGCTCCGTCGCGGTGCCGAGCGCGTCGGAAATCCGTTTGGCGGTGCGCTCGTCATTGGCCGCGAAGGCGACGCGGACATGGCAATTGTCGAGGATCGAATTGTTGGGGCCATAGGCCTTTTCGATCTGGTTCAAGGATTGAGCGATCAGATAGGCGCGGACGCCATAGCCGGCCATGAAGGCGAGCGCCGACTCGAAGAAATCGAGGCGGCCGAGCGCCGGGAACTCGTCGAGCATCATCAGGAGCTTGTGGCGCTTGGGCGACGCGGCGCTCTCAAGCTCCTCGGTCAGCCGCCGCCCGATCTGGTTGAGGATCAGGCGCACGAGCGGCTTCGTCCGCGAGATGTCGGACGGCGGCACCACGAGATAGAGCGAAACGGGGCTCGCCGCATGGACGAGATCGTCGATCCGCCAGTCGCAGGCGCTGGTGACCTGCGCGATGGTCGGGTCGCGATAGAGCCCGAGGAAGCTCATCGCGGTCGAGAGGACGCCCGAGCGTTCATTGTCGGATTTGTTGAGCAGCTCGCGCGCGGCCTGCGCAACGACGGGATGGACCTTCGGCGCATCGTCCGTTCCCAGATGATTGGTCGACATCATGATCGAGAGGGAGCGCTCGAAGGTCCGCGAGGGATCGGACAGGAACGCCGCGACCCGCGCCAGCGTCTTCTCCTTCTCGGCGTAGAGGACATGGAGGATGACGCCGACGAGGAGCGCGTGGCCGGTCTTTTCCCAGTGATTGCGCCGTTCGAGCGAGCCTTCGGGATCGACGAGGATGTCGGCGATATTCTGAACGTCGCGAACCTCGCGCGCGCCTTTCCGGACTTCGAGCAGCGGGTTGTAGCGCGCGGACGCAAGATCCGTCGGATCGAACAGGAGGCAATGCGAAAACTTCGAGCGCCAGCCCGAGGTGAGGCGCCAGTTCTCGCCCTTGATGTCGTGAATGACGGCGCTCTCCGTCCAGGAGAGAAGCGTCGGTACGACGAGCCCGACGCCCTTGCCAGAGCGCGTCGGCGCGAAGGCCATCACATGGTCGGGCCCGTCATGACGGAGATACCGCCCGCGCCAGCGCCCGAGGAAGACGCCGTCCTCGCGGAAGAGGCCGGCCGCCGCGATGTCGCGCGCCCGCGCCCAGCGCGCCGAGCCATAGGTCGTGACATTGCGGCTCGCCCTCGCGCGCCACAAGGAGCCGGCAATCGCCGCCGCCGCGCCGAGCATCCCGCCTGAGGCCGCGATCGCGCCCCCGCGCATAAAGATGTCCGGCGCATAGGCTTCATAGGCGAACCACCATTCGAAGAGCCGCCACGGGTAATAGACGGGCCCCGCGCCGAGCACGAAACAGGGTTCCCCGAGCGCGCGATCAAAACCGAACGAGGCCGCGACGAACTGCGTCGCCGCGGCCATCGCCGCCATGATGATCAGGATGACAAGGATCGCCTGTCCGATGAGAATTTTGGTCGGCGTCATGGTGCTCGTCCGTCAGGAGCGCGCTCGCTCCCTCGGACGCGATCATCGGCTCACGGACCAAAAACAGTCACCAGGGAAAATTGGGGATTTCTCGCGGCGATTTGCGGCGCGTTGTAGGGCATAGCGGCGCGTTGCGGCTGGGTGCGGCCGCGTGCGGTTATTTGCGGCCATATGGGAGTCTTTGGGACCACTTTGCAGACCGCTGCGGATCTGGGAATGTTGGACCTGCACGACATCCGCTAGGTTGCGGGGTACAAATCTCGTGTTGCCGCCCAACTCCAAAGGCGCGTCAAGTAATCGAGGGAATCGGGCTAATGTCGGATAGCTTCGATTGAGGATTTCGCGCCCCTCGCCAACGCATATTTTTCCTCACTCAACGAAGTATGTCGAGGCCGGCATTCATTGTGACAAAGACAATGGTCCATAAGAAGGTGCCCAGAATGCCGGCTCCGATGTTGGCTCGCCCTGTACGCCAATAAGCGGCGCGGAAGGTCTCCCCAGGCTCCCGCCGTTCGCGCGCCGCGGCCACACCATCCAATAGCTGGTAGATCGCTAAGAGGCCTAGGAGAAGTATAAGCAGAGCCAAGCCGGGACTTTCGAGTTCCCCCGCCAGCGGAAGGAAGATGGCAATGAGGACAAGGCCAATGAGTGCTTGCCTAAGTGCCCATCGAGCTCGTCCACCGAAATCTGCCAACCAAGTTGGCGTCGATGTGCGCGATAGCTTCGCAAAGTGAGCGCGTAAGAAAGTTGCGCGCCATAAATCGTGAATTAATTGAAAAGCGAGGAGGCCAGTCAGCGGGATGACGGCGATCAAGAAGTTCGATGGGAGATCGCCTTGCATGAGCGCGATAGCGCCGGCCCCGATGCTCGATACGAATGCCGCAGCGAGCCCTATGACGAGGTAAAAGGTACCACTCACCGGGAGGCGAGCTTCATAGGCGGCGTAGGAATCGCGAAATATAAATACGCCCAGAAGAAAGAAAACGTGCCTCCAATGGGAGTGTAGTTCGACTTGCAAAGCCAGAAAAGAGTCTATCCATGTAAGTAAGAAGCTCGCTAGTGCTTCAAGCCCAATCCATGATGCGACTTGCCCGAGAAACCAGTCCCACCACTCGAAAATACGGAGGAGGGCCGGCTCAAAGCCGTAATTGAATCCGAAAACAAGGAGCGCCGCCATCGACATCGCGCCAGAGATTCGACCGAGCAGGCCGAACGCGTTGCCTGGCCAGATGCTCTTACGAATGATGTCCAAGACGATAGCGAAGAAAGTGTCCATAGCACTGCCCCTCCCTGTGCGGCGAACATGCTACTCCTCAAAATACACTATAGCGCCTTAGAATCGCACTGCCGAGGGCTCAAGCCTCACACCTAAGCAAAGGGTTTGGTGCCTTTCTGGCTTCAAACGCTCAACGTGAATTGATTGATGCCACCAAAAATGTGGCGTCATCATGAGCCTTGAAGCGCACGAATGAGCTGCATGCGGGGTCGGCCGATTCGAGGCGCCTAATCTCTTCTATCATTTTTCTTCCATCGCCCTTAAGAGCTTTAAAGAGAACAGATTCCAAATCATACTTTTTGAAAGTATCGTATATCCGAGTGAAGCCATCAGACATTAACAATACTGCAATTTTATAAATGTTCGATAAATCAATGATCTGCGACTGCAAATGATCGACCGCAGAATCGTCAAGACCCAATACCCAATATCCGTCCGGTGTGTTCATCCGAGACCGATTAGCCCTAAGAGTCGATCGGATCCTAAGCAGGGCGTCGCCATGAGAGATTCCTGGCGTCCCATCTTTGACTCCCATCAATTCCTTACGAGCACCTTCATCGAGTTCCTCGACCTTACTCTTTCCAAACACAGTGATTGGCCCAGTATCGATCTGATATATTATCTTGCAATCTCCCAGTGTATGAAGCTCCAGATTTTTTTCGACTAGTCTAACCATTGCGAAGCTCGCTGACGGGGCTTCGTATGGTACGATTGGCTCGCCATTTGAACTTTTTTTGAACGCCTCTGTTATTCTCTGCAAAGCTAGCTTCAGAGCTTGACCCGTAGGGGACTTAGCTGATGATGTGAATTCCTTCCGAAAAGCTTCGTCTAATGACGTAACAAACCAGACTGCGTCGCTATTGCCGGGGAGGTAACTTTGACCTAGTCCCGTTGCGCCATCTAATACCCAAGCCGCAGAGTCCGTTGCCCCAACACAATCTTCGTTGACCCTAGCTCTGGAATCCGAGTGAAAATCAATTAAATTAAGCCGCATTAATTTACCCTATTGCCTTATGGATTCTGCTGTACTTTCGGCGCTTCACATATACTTTTCCAAATGGCTGTACTTTTCTTACTTACTTTGCAGACCGTTCCGATTCTTTCAGGCTGCGTTCTGGCGTCGCGTATACTACCTGTGGGGAGTCTGGGCTACGCTTTTGCCTAAGGCAGTCAATTAAATTCAAGCCCTTCCAGAAACTCGGATGCCGGCCGCACGCCCGTAACCAACAGATGCTCGCGCGCTCTTGTGCAGGCGACGTAGAGGAGATGACGTTCGGTGGCGTAGACCTCGTCGAGCTCGCTTTCGTCGGCCGCGTCTTCGATGCGCGACTGCAGCGGCAAGGCCTCGTCGTCGCATGCCATGACGGCGACCGCCCGGTATTCGAGGCCTTTGGCGAGATGCATTGTTCCGAGGGCGATGCGATCCGTCACATGCTCCTCGACCCCGCTCAGGGTTTCGCCCTCCCGACCCAGCTCGGCGATCATGGCGCGGGCGCGCGGCAGATACGACCTATCGCGAACGAAGACGCCGATCTCGTTGGGCCGAACGCCCGCGTCGATCTGCTTCGCGATCCAGGACGCGACTGCAGTCGCCTCGTCTTCAACAGAAGCGAATTTCACAACCTCAGGCGGGGGTCCGTTGAAGAGCGAAACCGTGCCCGCCCGGCGATCCTCAACGCCGTCCAGGTCGCGGACGGCGCGCGGCAGCAGGCGGTCTGCCGCTTCTCGAATCTGGTGGCTGGTTCGGTAGCAAACTTTCAAGGTCGATGAACGGCCCCGAATATCGACGCCGAGCGCGTTCCACGAGAACGGATGCTGGAAGATTCGCTGACCGATATCGCCCGTGAAGAACAATGCGTTCGGCGCCGTGGGTGCGATCGCAGCGAGGAACTGCAACTCCGCCGGCCCCAAGTCCTGCGCCTCATCGACAACTATGTTCGTATACGGCTTGTCTGCCCGAGAGGAAAAATGCGCGGCCATCTCCGCAAAAAGCATGGACGCCGTCATCATGCCTTTCTTCGCGAGCCCGGCGCGTGTCCGCTCGAAGACCGGCCAAAGCAGTTCGCGTTGCTTTTTGCCGACACGGCTTCGCTTGCCCTTGCGCGTGAGGTCAAGATAATCGGCGAGCGTGCCGATGTTCCAGCCATCGACGATGTCGCGCCACTCGCTGAAGACGAAGCGCTCGGTGAAGCCGTCGAGCCCTGCCGATTCGCGGTGCAAAATTGCGCGCACATCGACCTCCTTGGCGATGTAGGGTTCGCGCCCGCGCGTAAGCGTATGGAGTTCGGCCGCGGCGTCGACGAATGAGGCGACGTTGATGCTGGGCACGATGCCCCGATCGCCTCCATTCAAGATCAAGAGCTTGCGCTTCAGCGCCGCAGCAAGCGGACGGGAAAACGTCGTTAGCAGCACCCTTGCGCCCGGCGTTTCCGACAGACGCTTGGCGCGATGGAGCGCGACGACCGTCTTGCCGGTGCCGGCGGAGCCGCCGACGCGCGCAGGTCCGTTGAACGGCTTTATGACGAGATGTTGCTGGCTGGGATGCAGGAAAACCGTCCACTTGTCCCAAGGATAGTCGAGCGCGGCTTCCAGCGCCTCGCGGCCGTCAACGATGCGGAAGCGGCGCTGCGCGTCAGGGTGTGTGGCGGCGTCAAGTTCGCCTTTGACGATGATCGGCGGCGGCGGTGTTTCGCCAACGGCGAGCGCCAGCACAGCCTCTTGCGCTTCCTCGGGCAAATGCACCGCAAGATCGAGGAGTTCGTCTGTATCAGCGCCTTTTAGGCGCTCGATCCATTGCAATGGAACGCCGTAGAGCAAGAGTTCGGTATCCGCCTTGCCCGCGAGCGGCCTAGGCCTAGCAGGCTTATCGGCGGCGATGGAGGGCGACGCTGTAATCTGCTCGCGACGGACGATTTCTTCGATTTCAACGATCTGCAGCGCCTGGGTGCGAGGGTGCACCTCAAAGACGCGTCGCTCAGCCCAAGCGTACGCGGCGTCATGGTGATCGACATAGCAAAGAACGAGGCGTTCGCCTGTCTTGTGCACGATAAGCCTAATGTCGCGACTGGCGCGCACCGACCAGAAATTGTTATCGCGCGACTTGTCGATCCGGTGGAACTGTTTGCTGTTACCGGCGGGGTCTATCTGTAATTCGAACGCAGCCATCTTCGCCGCCTTCTGCGACTCGTTATCGAGCCGGGCGAGCGCGGACTGGAAGGTATGAGCGATCAGGAATTTCATGGCTCGCCGATGCGCATGCTTAGAGCCTGCGGAAGACGGTGGCGGTGTTTTACAACGTGGTCGGTAACCCAACGCAGGTCCAGCAGTGTCGTGCCATCTTCTGGTGCCTCCGGTGTCCTTGGTAGCAAGACCGCCGCATATCGGCGGATGTTTGCTGACGGCCCTAAGCCTCCAAGACTGGGCGCGGTCTCGGCATACCATTTACACTGCAACAATCCGGCGCACGATCCGTCCGGCGTGCTGCCAAGCCCATCGATGCCGCCGTCACCAGAGCCACCAGTCTGGGTCCAAATTTCGCTCGGAAATTCTAGCTGCAACAGGGAAACCGCTAAGTGCTCGAACGCCGAAGGAGAGAGAGTCTCTACGAGCCTTTGTGCTGCTTGTTCGTGGTCCAGTGTCCATTCAATAGGCGGGAATTTCTCGCCCCGTATCAGGCGATCGAGGACGGAATATGATGTTATCGAATGGTCAAGAGGATGATGCCCGAAGCGCCCATACGTAGAGCGGCCAAACATGTGGTACCGCATCCAGGCTGGGAGTCGACTTATTTCAATCGGCCGGAATTCGTCGATTGGCCATCCGAGCGCAACGTCAGCGACATGCTGGCGTTCTGCATCGTTGACATTTAATTTCGCGGCCTTGCGCAATGACAGGTATTCGTCTGCCCACGGCGGGTCATCGACGACATCAAAATCGCCCGTCACGTAGCCTGCATACACGAGCCCGCGATGCGGGCGGGGGACAATAACGATCGAGTTCGGAGTAATGGCGCGGACGAAGTTTCTGTTCTGGCTATAAATGTTCGTCCTAGCGATCGCCTGGATCTCCCACGCCCACTCTTCGTCTGGGCATCCGTAGTGGACCAAGCATTTCCTTAAGTTTCGAGGATCGTACGAGTGGTTTCGCTTAACCATCGGATAGCCAATGAACACGCGTTTCGCCCGCTCAAATATCGGAAACGCATCTGCGTCTTGGGGTTTTCCTCGGATGAAGAAGGCGATTTGCTCGGGCATGCCGCTAAACCGAAAACACCTTCATCACTTCATCCCCGTAGTGGTTGATGACCTTCACCGCGATCCGTCCTGACTTCGGCCGCGGGAAGGGGCGGGAGGTGTCGCGGTAGAGGGTCGACCAGGCGTCTTCGTCGATCTCGGCGCGGAGGGCGGTCTTGAGAGATGAGTACGGGTCGCCCGCGCCCAAAAAATAAGCGTGGCGGACGAAGAAGCTTTCTTCGTCGTAGTCGGTGTCGATGAACCAGGCGGCGATGTCCTTGGTGTCGCCGTGGCGGATTTCGCCGGTGGCGGGGACGAAGACGTCCATGCCGCGAATGGTGACGGTGAGTTCCTCGCCTTTCTCGGCAATGGCGATGTCGGGCTCGCCGATGACCATGAAGAGGTTGGCGTTCTTGTCGCGTTTCAGGTCCGGCGCCATGTGGAGGTCGGGGTTCATCTTCGCCTTGATGATCGGCAAAGGCCCAAGCTTCGTCACCTCGCTTGCGTGCGCGTCATAGCCGAAGGCGCAGGCGATCAGGATGTCGAAGCGCGCCTCCGTCGCCTCGCGCGCGGCGGCCATCAGGTCGGTGCGGTGGAGCGTGCCGTATTCCGGGCCGATCATGATGGCGGCGCGGCGCTCGCGCGCGCCCTCCATGAAGTGCCCCTCGGCGCAGATCATGGAGCCCGCCCAGGGCGTGATGTGGGTAAAGACGATGCGATCTGCCTTCACCGTCTGCTGCACGCCGGCGGTGCGCAGGTTTTCGAGTATGACCTGAACGAAGTCGACTTCGTTGCTTAGCGCGCTCTTTCTCTTCCTCTGCCGCTTCTTGTCCGCCTTCGCCGGCTCATCGAGCAGTTCATCGTCGTCCATCGGCACGACGCGGTGCGGGGAAAGGCTTTCGACCGTGAAGGGCCCCGCGACGCGCACGCGCGATTTGTCCTCATAGGGACGGTCGTAGAGATATTCGACATCAGCGGCGCGGGCGATGGAGGCGTCGATTTCCTTCTGGCGGGCGATGCGGTTCTCCCACCATTTCGCATGCGCCTCCTTCGCTTCCTTGGGCCACTTGGCGTCCGCCTCGCGCGGGATTTCCCATTCCTCCCATTTCTGGTTCAGCGCCTCGTTGAGCGCAGCGCGGAGAGGTTCGAGCTTCTCCTGATACTGCTCCCAGATGACGTCGATTTCGGCGTTGTTGGCGATCGACTTAAGCGTGATATGCGGCGCGCGTTCATAGACGAAGCCTTGTCGCAGGTCGCCCATGAACGGCCCTTGCGTGGGGAGCTTCTTGGTGATTTCGCTTTCGACGCGCGCGCCGTCGGCGGAGTCCTTCAGATGATAATACGGATATTTCGCGCTCATCAGCCGCTGCCGCGCGAGCGCCAACGCGACGCGCGACGTGTCGATCGTGATCCAGCGTCGCCCCCACTGCTCGGCGACAAACGCCGTCGTGCCTGACCCGCAAGTTGGATCGAGCACGAGATCGCCTGGATCGGTGGCCATCAACAGGCAGCGTTCGATGACCTTAACATTAGTTTGCACCACATATACTTTGCTCTCAGTGAAGGCGCCAGTTTGTGTGTCCGTCCAGACGTTTCCAAATCGCGCAACGGGAAAGTCTTCGAGAAAGCGAACGTAGCGAACAGAGTTCGGAGTAGGACTCCCGAGACGCCCTGCCTTAGATAGGCGAGCCATTCCGGTCTGGTTGGTTTTCCAATAGCCCTTTCCCGGTTTGAAGTGCATTCCATTGTAAGTGACCGAGAACGCCGATACGGCGCTGCCGCTTTGCGAAGTCAGGTTGTCGTTGCTGTAGATCCGACTGCCGTCAGGCAGCTTAGAAGGATCAGATCTCTCAACTGCGCTTAATACGCGACGCTGGAACGCAGCAATTTCGACAAGCCGGTATCTACCGCCGACATCATCCGACAGGCCCTTGGATTTGTAGAGTTCCCGATATTTCGAACTTGCCTTATCCCGGGAGTACCAAAGAATGTAAGCGCAAGAGTTATCCAGCATCGCCTCCCCGAGGCCGGTAGTAGTACGATAGGTGATCAGCGAAACCGCGCTCTCCTCCCCGAACACCTCGTCCATCACCGCACGTACGCGATGGACGTTCTCATCGCCGATCTGCACAAAGATCGAACCCGACTCGGTGAGGAGATCGCGCATCACCGTGAGTCGGTCGCGCAAGTATGTAAGATAGGAGTGGACGCCGTCCTTCCAGGTATCGCGAAAGGCCTTCACTTGCTCCGGCTCGCGCGTCAGGCTTTCGAGCGATCCGTCCTTCACGTCGCGCGAGCGGGTCGAGACCTGCCAGTTCGAATTGAAGCGGATGCCGTAGGGCGGGTCGAAATAGATCGCTTGCACCTTGCCGCGCAGTTTCTCGCGCTCGGCGAGCGAGGCCATCACCTGCAAGCTATCACCGAGGATCATGCGGTTCGACCAGTGCTGGTCGTGCTCGTAGAATTCGGTCTTCGCCTCGGCGTCGAGGCCGTTGAAATCGGCGAAGAGGTCGGGCCCGTCATCCTTCGCCGCTTTCGACCGGCGCACGAGATCGTCGATCAGCGCCTTCGGGTGCACTTTCTCCTGCACATAGATCGGGGGCACATTGACGACGAGGTCGGTCCAGTCCTGCCGGTCCTTGCCGCGCCAGACGAGCTGCGCCTCGCCAAGTTCGACCTTGCCGGTCTCAACCAGCCGCTCCCGCTGCTCTTTTGTCAGCGTGATCGTCATGCCCTTCCAGATGATCTGCGGATCAAGGTCCTGATCGCGATCGCGAACGGCGCCTTTCGGCAACGGCGTCGCGCGGGGATAGCGCACGGGCTTTGCGGGCGTCATCTCCTCGATGCGCTCGGAAATCGCTTGCAACTCCGCCGTCGGAATATTCCGCCGCCGCGCCTGCTCATGCGTCAGGGTTTCGACCTGTTTGGTTTTTGCCTTTTGCGGCACTTTTCTGGCCATAACTCGTCCGCCTTACCCCCGTCGTCCAAACAGCGAACCCACAATTCCTCGTTTCGGCTTGCAAACGCGCTCCCTCAGGCGGACAAACTCGCCATGGTCAATCTCTGCTTTGCTGACGGTTTCGCGTTCCGAATATCGATAGCTGTTTGGGTGTTCGCCTCTGCTGAGAACAAAAATATCAACAATGGGATTAAGCCGCCTGACTCCCTCGATACCTGCATTCAGGGTTTCGCCATTCACATTGCCGGCTGAAATGAGAATGATGTCATAGGTAAGCTCTTCGGAGAAACGATACGGGTGCGAGCTTTTGTCTTCGCCGTCCCTCAATTGAACTGTTGAACCACGCGCGCGCATTACATCCTTGCGATGCCTCTCGGCGCTATTAGGTAGGGTTTCGCGGCCCCAACCGATATCTGTTTTTACGTCGATCAGATGATCGATGCTGCCGCCCCGAATGAGCATCAAGTCAGGATAGAATGTGCGCGTCTTATCATAATCCGGCGGCGCTTTCTTTAGCGAAGTCGGCTGATCGATACGTATCATGTCAATGCAAGGACAGGATGCCAGCAGATAAGCTGAGAGGATGTCTTCCGCCTCTGCAGAAATCGAACGAGAACGCCCGCGCTTCATCCGGCCTCTAATGCGTGGTTCTTTCGCTTCGCTTCGGCGAGAGCGACGATAAGCTGAAACAATTTCTTGCATGAAGATCTCAGGCGTCACGATCTACGCCGTTGACATATTTTTTTTCGATCAGCGCCTTCAACGCCTTTTCCATACCGAACACCTCGGTGAATTCCGCAAAGGCCCAGCGGCCAAAACGCTTCAGATTGTTGACGCCAGGGACCCACATTTCCTTCATCGTCTGCGCTTTCATGGCGGCGTCTTCGTCGCGATAGCCTTTGACTTCGAGGATGAGGTTCAAGGGATCCGCGGGGCCCCGCCCGTCATCAAGCCGGACGATGAAATCCGGCACGTAACGCCGGGTGACCGGACCATTGCGGTATGGGACTTCGAAGCCGAGACCCTGGTTCTTGACGTAAGCGAGAACGCGCGGATGCTCCTCGCAGATGCGCGCCATTTCGGCTTCCCAGTTCGAATCCTCGACGACATGGCTGACGTGGCATTTGCGCGGGTCCGTGGTGAAGCACGGCTTCGAGGTCGTGAAATTTACAAAGCGCGTATCGCCTTCCGGATTGAAGGAGTCGATGACGGCGGTGACGCGGTTCTCGCCGTCCGGCGCGCGCTGGCTGGCGAGAAAGATGCGCTCGGTCGCCTGGTCGATGACGCCCGGCCATGTGACCATCGCGGGATATGTGCCTTCCGCCTCGCAGATGAGATAGCCGCCATCGAGCCATTGCGTGACGATGCGCTTCACCTGCGGGAAGAGCGCGTTGTTCATGCCGCCGCCGTCCGCCTGAAACTTCGTCGACAGGAGATGCTTGGTGAACCGATAGGCGATCGACATCGGCCGGGCGTGCTCGTCGAGCGGCTCCTCCGGCGACATGATCTCCTGCTCGCCGACGACGCCGGACATGTAGGTCTTGGTGGCGCCGAACAGCATTGGCGTCAGGCGAAGCTCCGAATCCTTCGTGAACGTCGCCGTGATTTTCTCGTCGGGAAGTTCAGTGCGATAACCGGCGACGCGCGGGAAACGGATGGCGAGCGCAGCGCGTTCTCGCCTTGCATGAACGCGCGTGACTGGCTTTGGCGCCGAGGGCGGGGCGACGGTCGGCTTTGCGGTGAAGTTGAACGGAATGCCCATGATGTCGGCATATTCGACATCGAAGAGGCCCTCGGCGTTCAACTCATAACTCTTGCGCCGCAGCGCACGGCCGACGACCTGTTCACAGAGAAGTTGCGTGCCGAAGGCGCGCACACCGAGGATGTGCGTGACCGTGTTGGCGTCCCAGCCTTCGGTCAGCATGGCGACCGAAACGACGCACCGCACGGATTCCCCTAAACGGCCCTTCTGCCCGACCGTGTTCATCACTTCCCGGAGCAAATCCTCGTCGCTGATCTTCACGTCGCCGCCGGCGCCCTCGCGCAGGGCTTTCTCACGGCGGAAGGCTTCGATCTCAGGGCCCATGACATGTTTGAACGTGTCGTTGAGCGCCTCGCCGGAGTCGATCTGCACGGAATCGATGAGGAGCGTATTCGGCTTGGCGAGGCGCTCTTGCGTCACCGGGTCGTAATTGCTGAAGAGCGCCAGATGTCCAGGGTGCACGGCGGCGGGGCTGTCATCTGTTTCCGGCGTTTCGTATCCGGCGATCCAGTCATGGACGATTTGCGACGTCGTCGTGTTGTTGCAGACGACGATGAAGACCGGCGGCACGTCATGACCCTTCGCGCGCCATTCGGCATCGGTCTCGACGTAGTGGGCGTAGAGCGAGCGCAATGCCGTGATGAGCGGCGTCACTTCGGCCAGCGCGTCCGGGTTGCCGCCGCCGGATTTGGCGCGGCCCTTCTTCGGCAGTTTCTTGCCGATGTGCTCCCAGAGGTCGCGATAGATCGGGTTGCCGGATGAGATGTAGTTGTCGAGGATCGGGACACGCGGGAGTTTGACGATGCCGCATTCGATCGCGTCCATCAGCGAGAAGTCGGAGACCGTCCAGGGGAACAGGGTGCCTTCGCGATAGCCCGATCCGCGCAGGAAAAACGGCGTAGCCGAAAGATCGTAGATCGCGCGGACACCGATTTTCTCTTTTAGCTTTTCGATGCCGCTGATCCAGAGGCGCGCGGCGGCATTGTTTTGTTTCGCCTCTTCTTTTTCATCGCCCTTCGCTTCGGCGACCTCATCCGTTCCGGGCTTTTCCCGGTAGCAATGGTGCGCCTCGTCGTTGATGACGACGACGTTCTTCATGTTGAAGAGATCGCCGACGGCGCGGCGAAGCATTTCGCCCTCTGTTTCAAGCGTCGCAATCTTCTCGCCGCGCCAGCCTTCGATCGCGCCGCGCGTTCCCTTGGCGACTTTCATTTTCTCGCGCTGCTGGAATGCGTGGTAATTTGTGACGACGACCTTCGCCTGGGTGACGTCGGCGAGCATGTCCATCGGCACGAGCTCGCGCTTCTCGTAGTAGCTGTCAGGATCGGTCGGATCGAGCACGCGCAATCGATCGCGGATGGTGATGCCCGGCGAGATGATGAGAAAGCCCTTGGAGAAATTTTTTGAGGATGGCGCGCGCACGGCGTTCACCGTTTGCCAGGCGATGAGCATCGCCATGACGGTCGTCTTGCCGGCGCCCGTCGCCATCTTCATGGCGAGCCGAAAGATTTTGGGGTTGGCTTCCTTGTTGCCGCCTTCCAGGTGATCCCAGATACGCTTGTATTGACCTTGACCGCGCGCGACTTCGGTCAGCCAGATGATCGTTTCGGCCGCCTCGCGCTGACAGAAGAACGGGCGGATCGACGCGAATTGGTGATTGCGCCAGTGGTCGAGCAGCCGGCGCGTCGCGGGCGTTACGCCCCAATCCGCCGTCGCCGGGAGTTCGCGCCAGCTTTTCACATGCTGGCGGATGTCGTTGATCATCCAGGCGGGGTCGTATTTGTGATCCTCTTCGTCCAGGAGGCTTGGCTGGGCCGCCGCGGCGGGCCCCCGCTTGGCTTTCGGTACTGGCGTTACATGACGGTCAGACTTTCGCCGCTCTGGCTTCGGGGGCGCATTAGTCGGTTGCCCGTTATTGTCGAGCACATGATGGAGCTGCGGCTCCTCATATGGCGAGTTCAGGATTGGCCGCTTGAAAAAGTCGTGCTCGGACATGCCCCTCTATCCGGTTAGCGCGCGGCCTTCCGGCGCCGCGAGTCGATAAGCCTTGGAACGATTCTCTGCTCTTAGCGCGGGGGCCGCCAATCAGCAATTGTACAAACGAGTTTCGACTGTTTTCAAGACTTCAATGAGAGCGGAATTACGCCACTATAATGCCGTCACTTCATTCGAAATCCAGTGCGTTTCAATCATGCGGGATTTTTTACACGACCAACAGGCCCGCTCTGCTTTATTAAAAATCACGCCTTCATGTCGCCAAGCCTCCGATGCGCAGCGCCGATCCGATCGCGGGTTTCGTCATCAACGCCCGCGGTAGCGGCAAAGTCGTTCCATTTGCCGACAGAGTCGTCCACTTCTTCGATGATGCGGCGCGCCTTTGCGGGTTTGGTCCCGCCTGTCTCGGCGAGCGCGATCAAATCATCGACACCGAAGCCGTCGCGCTTGCCGTTGAGGCTCATCTGGTGGCGGCTCGTCCACGCGCCTGAGGGGTTGTAGGAATAGGCGACGTCGAACGCCGGCGACAGCCGCCAGTCGCCCGCCTTGTTCATCAGGAAGGCGATGTTCTTCACGTGGTCGTCGTGATTGCGGGCGGTCACGTTGAAGACGGCGCGGCGGAATTGCTGTTCGACATCCGCCATCGGCAGGCGCAGGCGCCGGATGGTCTGCAGCGCCTGTTCATAGGAATAGGCGTCCGGCTGATTGAAATCGAAATGCATCATGGCGGCGAGCGACTGCATGTGCAGCTTCTCGCCCGCATCGGTGCGGTCGAACCGTTTCGTCATGAAATGCGCCCTCCCGCCTTCGCGATGGAGGCGGCAGGGCGCCATATCGACGCCGGCGTCCAACGCCATCAGATGATAGGCGTATTCGATGAGGCCGAAGCCTTGCGGGTCGGCGAGCTCGCGGTCGCGATTGCCGGAAACACTGTCGAATTTCATGAGCCAGTAGGTGAAGCCTTCACCTGCCTTCACCTGACCTGACCGGAACTCCCCCGTCGTCTCGTTCCAGGCGAGGATCGCTTTGGCGCGCGCACCGCCAGCCGAGGTTCCGACGCGGATGATGTCTTCAATCGCTTTCGCGTCCTGCGTTCCGCCAAGCGTTCCGGCGAGCGCCTTACGCTCATTGAGCACTCTATTTGCGAGATCGACGAGCGCCGCGACTTCGAGCGTCCGTCCCCGCGTCGGGCTGCCGAGAATCGCCGGTTCGAATTCGAGGGCGCCCATGCCGCGCGCGCCGATGTAACAGAGCCGTTCGACCGGATTGAAACTCTCAGGGCTACGCCCTTGCGCGGCGAGCCAGGCGTCGATCACCGCATTGCCGAATTTGTCTGGCAGGGAATCGGCGAGCAGTCCGGGAAGTCCCTTGAAGGCGTCGCGCGGCAGGCCGAGAAATTCGTAAGGCGCTTCGCGCAGCGGCATCATGAGGGGCGCGACCTCGATGCCGCTGCCGACGAATTCCGGCGCGTACTGGAAGACGCCGATCTCGCGATCCTCGACCCATGATACGGCGCCGATCTCGCTGCCCCAGAGGATGACCCGCGCGTCGGTCATCGGTCGTCGCCCTTGTCATCCCAACGCCAGGGCCGTGCGGCCGGCTTCGATGTCCGGCGCGCGCGCTGTCGCTCCTTGCCCTGACGAACGCGCTCGATCGGCCGGATTGCAGGGTCCGGGAGCAGGACGGCGAAACGATCGGCGAGCCCCAATGCGCGCATGACGCGGATCAGCGTGTCGAGCGACACGCCTTCGCCGTTTTCGAGGCGGGTCATCGTGCGCCGCGAAATTCCGGCTTCCTCCGCGAGATCGGTCTGGTTGATGTTCCGCGCGAGCCGGATTTCCAGCAAACGTTGGCCGAGCATTTTCTCGATGTCACCCGGCGAGGCGGTCTCGAATTCAAATTTTTGCGCCATATAATTCTCCATAAGACGGTATCAAATGGCTTTTGCGTAACATACGGCGCAACGATTAAGAATCAATGATTGACGCTTTATCGCGCCACATTATATGCGAAAGCTGCACGAAAGTCATATATTGCGCAATATATGGCGCGTTATACGGCCGCATTTCGGCTTTAAGTCGCTGAGAGCGCAAAGATCAGGTGGAGCCTAAGTCACTGACCGGATCGAATCGAGCAACCCGTCGGGGAATATGGCCAGGCCGTGGGACCACGCGCTAAACTGACTTTCGTCCTGCTCGCGACAAAGGGCAAGTTAATCCGCAAGGCGGACATAATATTTCGAGACAAAAAGTCTTTGATAGTTAAAACTACTGCTCACTTGTCAGATATTATATTTTGTTCCACTCTGCATTCGATGCAGTGAAACGCAAATTGAACACAAGAATTAAGCGACGATCACATGGCCCGCATACGGAAAATCGAAATTCGGAATTTTCGCAGCATCAAAGAACTCCATTGGCTGCCGCAGCCCGGCATAAATTGCCTTATCGGGCCCGGCGACAGTGGAAAATCGACAGTGCTCGATGCCATAGACTGGTGTCTCGGCGCTAGGCGCAGCGTTCCCGTTACGGATGCCGACTTCCACCAAATGAACATTGAGGATGAAATCGTCATTGATGTCACCATCGGCGATCTCCATGACAGTCTCAAAAGCCTCGACGCTTACGGTCCTTATCTTCGGGGGTTCAATGAGGATGGCGAAATCGAAGACGAGCCTGGCGAAGGCCTCGAAACCATATTGTCGGTTCGCCTCACCATCGGCGACGATCTTGAACCGCAATGGACCCTCGTCTCCGAGCGCACCGAAGCGCAAGGTCTGTCGCGCAACCTTTCCTGGTCTGACCGCCTGAAAATAGCGCCTTCGCGAATCGGCGCTTTCGCCAACCATCACTTGAGTTGGCAAAAGGGGTCCATTCTCAATCTTCTTTCAGAGGAAAAGGCCGACGCCTCGGCCCAACTCGCCCAAGCCGCACGCGAGGCGCGCAATAGTTTCGGCGACTCTGCTGGAGAACAGCTTGAAGAAACTCTGTCGCTCGTCGCGGCAGCCGCCCACGCGTTAGGCGTTCCGGTCGGAGATGAAGTCCGCGCCATGCTGGACGCACATTCGGTCTCTTTCTCCGGCGGCACGATTTCGCTGCACAACAGCGATGGCGTTCCCTTGCGAAAACTCGGCCTCGGGTCGAGCCGCCTTCTGGTCGCCGGTTTGCAGAATAAAGCCGCCGAAGCAGCGTCCATCGCTCTTGTCGACGAAGTCGAGATCGGTCTTGAGCCTCATCGCATTGCTAAGTTTTTAACGGCGCTCGGCTCGAGATCACCGAATCAAGATTTTCAGGTCTTCATGACCACCCATTCGCCTATTGTTCTCCGAGAACTTGCCTCTACCCAGCTCCACATCATCCGCGGCAGCGATGGACACACCATCACCCATGCCGGCGACAAAGACGACGTACAAGGCACGCTCCGGTCGGCGCCGGAGGCTTTCTTGGGCAACCATGTCCTCATTTGCGAAGGCGCGACGGAAGTCGGCCTCATTCGTGGCATTGATCTATACCGCGATGAAAACGGTATGCCGACATTCGCAGCCGCGGGCGGCGTTTGTGTCGATGCGGGCGGCGTGTCGAAAATCTACAGAAACGCCAACCCGTTCGCCCAGCTTGGCTATCACAGCGCCGTGTTGCGCGATGATGACCGAGAGCCAGAAGCCGCTGATGAAGAGAATTTCGAGAATCAGGGCGGCGCTTTGTTCAAATGGACGGACGATTGGGCGTTTGAAGACGAATTGTTCGCCTGTCTAAGCGAAGACGCGGTGCACGCCCTGTGGAATTTAGCCGCCGAAATTCACGGTCAAGATAAGGTGGAAGCGCATCTGACGACAGCCTGCGGCGCGGCGCTCGACCTCGACGAATGGCTCGAAAACATCGACTCCGATAAACGAGGTAACCTTGCGGAAGCCGCAAAGAAAGGGGGATGGTTTAAACGGATTTCCTATATGGAGCGCGCCGCCCACGAAATTGTTGCGCCCGACTTGCAGAATGCACATGAAGATCTACGATCGGTCATTGAGGGGATTTACGATTGGGCGGGCGTTGCGTGAGCGGCCCTAATCTTCTTGAAATCGATCGCGGCTTGATTGTCGCTCCTGCTGGTTGCGGCAAAACCCACCTGATTACAGATTCGCTGAAAGCGACCACTGATGAAAAGCCCATTCTCGTATTGACACACACCAACGCCGGCGTCGCCGCGCTAAGACAACGCCTGTCAAAACTGCAAATCGAGCGAAGATCATATCGACTGGCGACGATTGACGGCTGGGCAATGCGTCTTGCATCGACATTTCCAATGCGGGCGGACTATGACGAAGGACCAAACCCCAAAAACCCGAACTACCCTGCAATCAGAAGAGCCGCGTGGACGCTCCTGAAAAATAATCACCTTACGGATATTTTAAAGGCAAACTATTCGCGACTGTTGGTGGACGAATATCAGGATTGCTCGGCGCACCAGCACGCCATTGTCTTTTTCGCGGCGCGTCATCTCCCCACTTGCGTTCTCGGCGATCCGATGCAGGCCATTTTCGGGTTCGGCGCCGACGGCTTGGCGAAATGGGAGGAACACGTCTGCAAGCACTTCCCAATAGCTGCCGAATTGGATACGCCTTGGCGCTGGAAAAACGCTGATAATGAAGAACTCGGCGAATGGCTCCTGGAAAAGCGCAAGGCCCTGCTGGCCGGTGAGGCAATCGACGTCAAGGACGCGCCAGGCTCGGTGCGATGGGTAAAGCTGGACGGCGATGCAAACGATCATACGAAACTAGTCACTGCGGCCCGATGCAATCACAAGGCGGCGGGAGAAACGTCGCTCGTCATCGGTGATAGCCGGTCAGCGGCAAGCCGTTACAAAATTGCGAAGAATGTGCCCGGCATCATTACCGTTGAACCTGTCGATCTGAAAGACTTGACCTCTTTTGCACGCAATCTCGATCTTGGAGACGGCTATGTCGTCTCCGAAACTTTGGAATTTGCCGAGAGCCTGATTACTAACGTCGGCGCGAAATACACGCTCGCTCGCCTCAGATCTCTGACCGCTAGAACGGCGCGAACGCCGGCAACTAATCTCGAACAAGCCGCCTTATCTCTTGAAGAGAATCCGTCATTCAAAGGGATTGCCGCGCTTCTCTCCGAATGCTCCCGCCAGACAGGGTGCAGAACCTATCGTCCAGGCGTCCTGCGCGCGGCTTTGCGCGCGCTCACGATATGTGAGTTCGATCGCGGCGTGTCTTTCGAAGAGGCGGCGATCCGCGTCCGTGAAGAAAATCGCGCCATCGGCCGCCAGCTCCCCAAAAGCGCCATTGGATCGACGCTTTTACTGAAAGGTCTTGAGGCCGACCATGTTGTCGTTTTGAACGCCGGTGAACTCAATGCGCGCAATCTTTATGTCGCCATGACTCGCGGCGCGAAATCAGTCACGTTTTGTAGCGCGTCGAATATTCTCAGTCCTGTGTATTAGGGACGGAGGTTCTATTCGCGCCTCGTAGGGTGGGCCTTAGCCCTCCAAAACTTCTTGGCGGGAAAAACCTAGTCTACAATTCTTTCGTCCGATTCTGCCCCTTTCCAGACCTTGAAGAATTGTCCGGCCAAAACCCACTCTCGGAGAATGCCAACCTGACGCGCGTCTGAGCAAGAATGCCGACGCTCTGACCGTCTCCGGCCACGCGCCTCAGCGGATCAAACTGGCGCACTGTCCACTATCGGTCGCTCGGGAGCTCCTACGCATCCTCATCGACTCATGCCCCTTGTCCTGCCGAGCTCCCAATTGATCCCGGCGCTGCGGACGTGCCCGGCGATTTCCATGCCGCGGCGCTGTTCGAGCACCTCGCGCCAGGGAACGAGCGTGAACTCTTGCGACCGCTCGATGAGGGCGAAGCGCCCGGCGGGGAGGTCGATCGGCCGACGGTAGACGCCGGCGACATGGTCGCCAATGCGTGGCGGCGCATGGCTCTTGCCCAGATCGCGGGCAAGGCGCGTCGCTGCTTCCTCCAGTGAGATGCGCGCGAGCGCGCGCAGACGCGCGCGATCAATGACGAAGCCGTCCGCTCCTTCCCGACCGATCCTCTGGCTAAGGAGCCAGCGCCGGCGCGCCGCGAGGGCGTGATCGAGCTCGGCGCCGAAGCCGTGCGGGACGCGCTCGATGGCGAGGCGCTTCTCCAGAGCATCGTCGAGACAGGTGACGGCGCAGGCGCCCGGCAATTGATCGAGCGCCGCCCAAGAGAGCACACGGACGCGCGCCATTGAGCGCTCACCCTCATGCGCCGCCGCACGCTCGAGAAAATCCTCCGGGATGCGCCAGACGCCTTCCTCGCTTCGTTCGACAAGCCCCGCGCGTCGCAGCGCTTCAAGCCGGCGCTTGTGCGCAAGACGAAGTTCCGCGCTCGCTGACGGGTCGGCGGCGGCGTGCAGCGCGTCGGTATAGACCCCGCCATGACGGTCCGCGATGGCGGCGATCGTGCGGTCGGCGGCGCGCGGGGCAGCGCCGGCGCGCGTGACCTCGACAATGGCGCCGATGGGCGGCGCCGCACCCGGCGCCCCGTCGATCGGCGCGTGCCATTGCGCGCCGTCGGCGCCTTCGAGGGCGACGAAGCGCCGGTCATGGGCGTCATCCGCCGCGCCGATGCCGGCGACGCGGCCGACGATGCGGCTCGCTCCTTTTTCCTCCGCGAAATCGCGAAGACGATGCGGTGCAAGGTCAGCCCCGAGCTCGGCGCCCATGGAGCGGATGATGTCGCCGCGCCGGCCCGCTTCCCTGAGCCGGCGTTCTATATCCGGCGCGACACGCCACCCTTCCGGCTGACGCTCGGCGAGCGCCATCGCCTGCAGCGTTTGCAGACGGACTTTCAGAAGCTTCGCCTGGAAGCGGTCATAGGGCGTCTCGGGCGCGTCGAAGCGGATCGGCCCGCTGGCGGCGCGCTTGAGAAGGTCCCGATCGAGCGTGGTGAAGGCCTCGCGCGAGACTTCCGCGGCGCGCGAACGCGCGATGTCGAGATCGCGGCGGGGCCCGAGTTCGAGCGTCGCGAGTTCCTCGGCGCGCCGGCGAAAGCCATGGGTGATGTAGCTCCTTGCGATGACGAGATCGCCGCCGTCCTCGCTGCGGCCGCGCAGGACGACATGCACATGCGGATGGTCGGTATGAAAATGATTGACCGCGACCCAGTCGAGCCGGGTCTCGAGATCGCGCGAGGCCGCCGCCATCAGATCACGGGTGAACCGGGTGAGGTCTTCAAGCGCGTCGCCGTCCTCGGGCGACAGGATGATGCGAAACTGGTGCCGGTCCCCAGAGCCCTCCTCCAGAAACCGAGCGCCGTCGAAGGCAGACCCCTCAGGGCCATAAAGCTCGCCGCGCCCTTCACCACGGGAAGCGCTGTCGCGCTGGATATAATTGAGATGCGCGCGCGCCTTGGCGAGCCCGGCGGCGCCAAGGCGCACGGACCGGATTTTGACGGCGACGCGGCGGGTGCGGAATTTCGCGAATGGGTGCGCACCCATCGCGGCGGCCGCGCCAGCGCCCGCCCCGCGCCCCAGCCGCGCGCCGGTGAAGCGCCCGCCCGCGCTCTTCGCAAAGGCGCCGGGCTTCATTTTCTCGACGGTCGCATAGAGCCGCGCGACATAGCGCTTCGAGGCGCGCCCGCCGATGGTTCGCATGCGCCCAAGCCTGGGGCGAAACTCGTCGCTATCGTCGGTCATTGCCCCTGCCCAGATCTGCACCATCGAGCAGCGGCATGGTGCAGGACAAAACGACGTGCAGACTGGCTTTGGGGCGCTCGTTGCACCAATGCTTTCATCTTGCCCTCCCGGCTTTCTTCTTCCGTACCCGCCTCATCGATGTCCTTCCCAGGTCAAAACCGGAATCGCGACGCCGATGACCTGTGTGATTTTCGTCGCGCCGAAATAGCGGCCGTCGAGAGAGTTCCGGGGCGCATTCAGGAGAAAAATCTCGTCGTCCCGCAGGGAAAAACATCCCTGCCAGACGGTCATTTCACGGCCAACGGAATCGACGCGTAGCGCCTCCGCGACAGGCGACCGGTCGATGAGAATCGTGTCGCCTTCACGACAAATCTCGGCGCCAGCAAGCGCTGCGACGCTTTTCAGGAGAGGGGTATTTTCCGGCAGATAGCCGCGCGCGACGATGAACGCTTCAAGGCGCGCATCGGGTTTGACGAGCACGAAATCGCCTTCCTGCGGCGGACGATTTTCGATTCTGTAGAGGCCAATGGACGCACTTGCGGAGGCGTTCCAGACGAGGCGTGGGGCGAAGTCGAAGCGGCTCGCGACGCCGAGAACTGCGATGGAAACCGCGACGAGAGCGAGGACAAGTATGCGCCGTGATTTCATTCGTCGCCCTCGCGCTTTGACGTGGAGCGATAGCGCCGGCGGGACGACCAGCGTTCGAGGTCGTCGAGGCGGTAGACGATGCGCGCGCCATGTTTGCGGTAGACAGGGCCTTCGCCGCTCTCGCGGAAATTCTCGAGCGCGCGCAAGCTGATCCGGAGATAGGTGGCCGCCTCCGCTGCCCAGAAAAATGGGCTGTCGACGGCGGGGGGCCTCACGCGCTTGTTGTCTTCAGACTGCTTTCTGGCGCTCATGGCGGCGATCGCTTCTCCGCGCCGCCCTTGCCAGATTGACCATTGTACGGCGCCCAACTGACGACGCAGTATCGTCCAACAAACCGTCCCCCAAAATCAGACGGCTATTCAAAAACAGGGGGGACGTTATTCTAAATTCGGGCGGTCTTATTCAGCCTGCGAATAAATTATTCGCCTGTCGAATAATTCGCCTAAAAGGAGAAAAAGTCGCGTATCAGGTGTGCCGCTCCGCACCGGTTTTGCTTGCTCCGACGCGTATTGAGGATCAGAGTAATGGCGTCATCGGGAGCGATTTTCGATGCTCGAATTCGGGGCGCTGTTGCGGGTCTACCGGGCCCTTCGCCATCTCAGCCAGGACGAAATGGCGGAGCTCTTGTTCGTCAGCCAGCCCGTCTATTCGCGGATGGAAGCGGGCAAAAAAGCGATCTCGATGAGGATGCTGCAGCGCGTCGCCGACCGGGCTGGCTATCGGATCGAGACGCTCGTCCTCGCGCATCTCCTGCTCGACGAAAATCTCGAGTCGATCGAGAATGGCCCGCGCGACGGCGCCGCCGAAGCGCTGCTGGCGATCGCCGCGGAATATCGGCGCCGGTGTCCGCCGGGCATCAGGGACAGCGCCGCGCTCGGGGTTCTCATCGGCGCGACGCCGCCTCTCAAGGTCACAACGGACGAAAGCGCATGAGCGACGTGACAAAACCCCGGATCGACTTTATTTCCATCGGCGCGCTCAAATCACGCGACCGATCGCCCATGAAGTTCGACCTCTTCGAAGATGCAAAATGGCGACGAAAGATGTCCGCGCCGGCGGCTGACGGGTCTGTCACCGTAACGCTGTCGACGGGCAAAACCGTTACGGTCAATTCGCAATTCCTGGCTTTCCTGCGGATCCTCGCCGAGGAGCTCGCCGAAGACGACCCGCTGCTCAATTAGCCGTCTCGGAGCGCCAACGGACCCGTCCATCGGCGCTCCCGAAGCGCGCCGCCCCAAGAGTTATCCCGCCATGAAATTCGCGCGCCAGCCGGTGAACGGCACGCCTGATTTTGCGTGGCGGCGGCGCAGATGCAGGCGGAACAGCGTCACGCCGATCAGATAGAGGAGCGTCAGTTCGAACAGCCGGTTGAGCGTGAACAGCGTCCACCAGGTCGACAAACTGGAAGAAACCGCGGCGACGATGAAGGCGAATTCGGCGAGGTGAACGATGCACAGGGCGGCCGCCAATATCCGACGCCGCGCCATGCGCCAGAAGCAGAAGGCGAGCGTCGCATCCAGAGCGATGGCGATGAGATAATGGGATGGCGGTCTCAGATAAAAGAACGAGAAAGTGCTCATGACCCAGGCACCTGCGATGAGCACGGCGGCGATGACAATGACGCGCGATTGCGAGAGGAACGCTGCAACAAGCGTGATCAGGACCAGGGTCGCGTAGAAGCCGACGACGAAAAGATCGCCGGACAGGTCCGCTTTGCAATACTCAAAAATGCACTGCATCGATCCCCCCGGCGCGTTTCCCCGCCGGTCCGCGATGCAGCTTTCGCGCCAGTAACCATCAGCGCGGCATCACCCGATCCGGCGTCAGTGTGAACGCCTGGATTTCCGGCGCATCCAATAATCAAAGGCGCGCAGCGGCCGCCAAGCGTCCGTGGCACCATTTCTGCCGCCGCGCGGAAATAGGAGAAGCATGCGAAAACGCCCCGCGGTTTCCCGCGGGGCGTCCTCGCCCATGCGTCGATCACTCGCCGCTGCGGCGGCGGTTCGGACGCGACCAGATAAGGTCGTATTCGCCATTCTCCATCTCGCAGAGATTGGCAAGGATCGGGGCCGCGAGCGAGGGATCGTCGAGGCGGACCGAGAGATAGTCGCGCTTCTCGTTCGAGGTTTTCTTCCAGGCGGCGCCGATTTCGGCGCGGCCGGCGAAGATGCGGAAGTCGGGCGCTTTCTCGCTCGTTTTTTCCGCGGGTCTCACCTGGACGTTGGCGTCGAGGGTCAAGGTCGCGACGTTCCCTGAGTAGCCGTCGCCGGATTTGGTGAAGGTGCCGATGGTCGCCATGATGAAGTCTCCATTGTTTCTGAGCCCGCGCCTGTCGCGGCCTCGATGGCGATCGTCAGGCCGCGGGCGATCGCCGGCGCAGTCGAACGACCTGAAGCGAAGCGGAGGACGGCGGCGCGGAACTTTTTTGACTTCCCGCGAGGAATGGCGGCCCCCGCTCTTCTTTTAGGGCCGCCAGGGGAAAAAAGTCTCCGCGCCGCCGTTGCGCTTCAGGCGATCGAGGCGTAGCCGGCCCGCGGCGAGATCAAGCGATCAGAGCCGCGATGGGCGGTTGATCGACAAAATGGAGATTTCACTCGGCGGCTAAATATGTTCGCCAACACGAAAGGATATATCTGTGCATTGGGCCTGAACTGCTTCGAGGTTGCTGGCTTCGGCCAGAAGCAAGTGATTGCCGGCACTCAGCGCGTGACTGCGTTCACACACGTGCTCAGAGTAAACGCGCGCTCGTCGAATGAGATATCAGACATAGTTGGAAGTGCGAGCGGGATACCAAGCTGCAATAGAATACGCTCAAGCGTCTTCCGCAATTCGCTCGTTCTGCGTCTCGAAGGTTACGATTTTTCGTTCGATCGCCAATTCGACCCATCCGCTAATGCGCGGCCACAAACTCGGATGCGGGGCGCTATGCCCGTCTATCCAGCGATAGACCGTAGACGCACTATAACCGAGATCGTCCGACAAAAGTTTCGGATCGAGTTTGCCGTACACAAAAGCCGCTTTCATCAAATCATTGAATTGCTCTCGCGATTCAATGGGATCGTTCTCCAGCATCCCATGCAGGCAGCGGAGAACATGAATTTCTTTGCTCACCATAAGCTCGGTGAAGGGCATACGGGCGGACATTTCGCCTCCTTTTTCTTCTTCGGCGGGCTTGCGGCCCAAAATTAACTAGGGAGGTATTGCATATTGCATCATTAGTCGCAAGGCGTTAATATTCTCGCAACGGGCGAAATCGGCTCAAAATGCGACGAAAATCGCTCTTGTGGAGAATTTCCCGAAGTGGTACATTGTCGCATAAGGGATGGCCAAGGGCAAAAGTGAGGCGCGGAGTCCAACAAGAGGCGCAAGTCGCGGGTGTTTGAACTGCTAAACATAAGGTCTGACGACAATCGGGTGATCGACCGAGTCGTCGGATTTATCGCAGAGAATCAGGATCAGGGCGTCCGTTTGAGGCCTAGGGACGAACTTGACAAAGCGATCGCCGCCGGCCTCGGCATCCGCATCGAAAAAGACGGCAGGATCTGCGGCTGCAGTCTTATTTATAAGTACGAGGCACCTGACCGGAAAGTAGTCTATTCTGAAATCGGCACCATGCGGATCATTGCCAACGGTTATGACCTTCAGTCGTTCGTGGCGCGTCTTCACATCATGCAGATCTATCTTGAGGAATACTGTGCTGAGGAAAACAGCATTTTCGCCATCGTCGAACCGGGCACGGCGTCGGAACACAATCTTGTCAACAAGGTGAAAATGACGAGATGGGAGCCGCCGATTGCGCTACGATACATGAGGGACGGCCGCGGCGTCCCGTTCACTCAAGAGAAATATGCGATCGCCGCAGAACGCGAAGCGCGGGAGTTGGCGTTTTTATCCTTGAGGCGCCTTCATTTAGGGAACGCCATGTTTTCGACGCCGAAGGAAAACGAACAAGTCGCGATAAGGATGGGTTGGTTCGAGCCGGAGTTGTTGAATATCTCCCCGTGATGGGAAAGGAAGCTCGCGATGAGCAACGTACTGTCTTTAGGAACAATCGCGCGGCCCTGTTCGGCGAATGTCATCCGCTCATCGCTATATCTCAAGAAGCGAGACAGCATCGACTGCGTCGCTCGACAGGCCTGTCTTACCCGCCTTGAATTGAATTTGTTCCGGGCGGGGCTCGACATCGCCCGCGCGGTCGAGAACTCGCCGCTGCCACGGGACCTGCAGGCCTTCCCCGATATCGAAGGCGTGGTTCATTACTATTATTCAGACACACAGCGCAAATATGTATTTTTAGACTTCGATCTCGCGGGCGGCGGCGGCGGAAAAACCGTCGAAGACGTCGATAATCCGCGCAGGGGTCCTCGCGTGATCTGGATTAACCAAGACCCGCCGGTGGTCGAGGACATCGCGGCGCGTCACGCCGCGACTGTCTACAGCGCGCAATCGAGGCGCCGGGAAGCCGTCGCCTCAATTGTCGTCCGCATGGGCGTCGACGATCCTGACGGAGGAGGTCGCGATGGCGCGCGCGCGCCGCGCTTTTACGGCGCCGTTGCGCCTTGGGCGTCCGCAAGCCGGCTCTTGACCAGCTTCTGGAGATCGCGCGCGAGGCGGCTGTCTGAGTTGCTTGCGGCGCTTCTGTCCTACCTCGCCCGATCCGCGGGGCTCCGTCATGACAGTCTTGAGATTTACGCGGATCTCGTTCGTGTGCATTCCTTATTGCATGGCGCTGGTAGTTTTCAGCACCAGATCTTGCCGTCATGGTCGTTGTTACGGCGTTCATATTATGTTGCGGAACAGCTCGAGAACGACTTTGCTCGAAGAATTCTTATTGGCGAACTCGCCTGCCGGCTTAGATCGGATGCGCCCCGCGCCTTCCGATACACATGGCTGTTCACCGCTCTGCCTGGCGCGCGTCGCAACGTCATCGCGAGCGTCAGAGGCGAAAAGCTTTACGAAGAAACCAGAAGCGTTCTTGGAAACCTGTTGTGGCCGAAGGAATTCGAATTGCCGAAGCGCGCGAATTTTTACAGATTTGTGCGTTACGCCGACAAGGATTGCCTCTCCGATGATCGGATTGCGTGGCTGGCTCGTGGCGAAATGGCGTATCATCTCGCTGGCGTTCTTCTCGACGAAAGCACGGCAGTCAACGGCGCGCGTCAACGCGCCGGCACGTTCGGCGTTCGCTCGGCCGACTACGCGCTCATGCGTAAATTCGCGCTCTTTAGCGACTTCATCTCTCTGTCTGATCTGTATTTCGGTCTTGTCGGCGCGCCATCACCGTCGCGCTGGAATGCTTGCACCGATCGGCGGAACCGCTCGGATGATTGGCGAGCGGGCTTCTCAACGCTTGAGACCCGACTCGTCGGCGAGTATGGCGATGTCGCAAGCCTGATAGCTCGGCAGGTTTATGGCAACGAGCCGGAACCAGACGGGACCGACATGCATGGGGAAACCATGAGGTCGCTTCATGACCGACTCTTGCAGATCGTATCTGAACTCTTGGAGAGCAAGGGCGCGGCCGCCTTGCGGCGTGCTTCAAAAACCGCTGATTGACTGTTTAACGCTCCCCCAATATCGTCACAATTAGGATGCCGAACTATTTGAACCTGTTCTGGCGCGAGATTTGGGGAGGGAGTCATGGCGGGAGAATGGGTTGGCGTTATCGAAGCAGCCGCGACAGCTGCTTCGGTGCTCGTGGCGATCGGGTTTGGCGTTTCAGCGGCGCGGGCGTCTCGTCGTCAGCAGCGCGAAATCCACACGTTAAATCTCCTATCCGTCTCCTTTTCGGATAAGGTGCTTCAAGAAGCGGCCAGTCTTGTTTACGACATCTCGAAGGCCGGAGCTAAACCGCCGGTCCTCGGGTCCGACCATGATTTTCATTTTCGTTCGTTGTTGAGCTATTATCACTATCTTAGTGTCGCAGCGGCGAACGATCTAATCAACGTCGATATCTTGATGAAGCAGAAGGGAGCGGCGATGACTCGCGCCGTCGCTGCTTTGAGCGATTGGATCGCTGCGCAAAGAACAGCGCTTGGCGACGACGCCTATATGCAGGGCCTGGAACAGTTCGTCGGAAAGAAAATTGCATCCCATTTGCGTCGGGAAATGCGAGGTTCGGAACACTCAGTAATGCGTTATGCGAGTGAATGAGTTTTTTACCGAAATAGTGTTGGATCCCGCTCGACGCACTTGGTGATCGAGACAAGCGCTGCTGTCTGCGTCCTTCTTTGCGATTTTCCATTGCTTTTTGAAAATTTTGCACGACATACGCTGTAGTAGCTTTCTTGCTCCAAGCCCTCTTGTTGTTCTCGATCCTCTCCAAGTCATGGTAGACTATTTCGCTGTTTATGGACGTCGTGGCGTACCGGCAGATCGCGCGACGGAAGGCGAGTAATGCATTCCTCTTGTTCGGGAGCCTCATCGCGCCCATCGCCACCGTAACTTGCAAGCTATTCAAGTCGTGAATCATCGCAAACTCAGCTCACATTTGGTGTGATTCCCGAGCCTGCCCGGTCCGAACACGCTGTGCTCGAGAACGGAAGACGTCATCGTGAATTCTGTACAATTCACAAGAGTTGGGCGCGGCGCCCACATCAAGGTGCAATATTTCAGCGGTAAGCGTGAGCCGAACATACTGATTGAGCTTTCAGAGCGCGACGAGACTTTCACAGATCACCGTCGGTGATCCATTAGCGGTATGCCGAGGCGCTTGGCCTTGTCGGCGAGATTGTCGGTGACGCCGGAGCCAGGGAAGACGACGAGGCCGATGGGGAGCGCTTCGAGCAGCGCGTCGTTACGCTTGAAGGGCGCGGCCTTGGCGTGACGCGTCCAGTCAGGCTTGAAGACGATTTGGGCGGCGTTTCGCGCATTTGCCCAGCTGGCGGCGATCTTCTCGGCGCCGCGCGGCGTGCCGCCATGGAGGAGCACCATGTCGGGGTGCTTGGCGCGGACGCGGTCGAGCGCAGCCCAGATCGCGGTGACGTCGTTGCAGTCGGGTCCGCCGGCGAAGGCGATCTTCGCTCCGGCCGGCGTCAGCGGTTCGATCTCGGCGCGGCGCTTGGCGGCGATGAAGTCGCGGCTGTCGATGACGGCGGCGGTGAGCGCTTGCGATGAGCCGTTACGGCGAATGAGTGATCCGGCGCGCGGCTTCCAGGCGTGACCGGTCTCGGCCTCGAAGCGATGGGCGGCGACGTCGCGCATGAACTCGAAGGCGTTTCGCCGTTCGACGAGCGTCACGCCCTCGGCGATCAGGCGTTCAAGCTCGACCGAGCGGATTTCGGAGCCGTCCTGATCGCGCTGGCTGTCGCGCTGGCGCTGTTCATTGCGGTCAAGCGCGCGGTCGATGACGCCAAGATGGCGATGGAAGAGATAGACGAGCGACCAGAGGAGGCTTTCAAGATCGGCCTCGAGCCGCGTGTCGAACAGGGTCGCCACGAGCGCATCGACCATGTCGATGACGGCGCCCTCGGCGCGCGCGGGGTCCGGCAAGGGCCGCGGATCGGGCTCCCCGCCGTTCGGGCGCCAACCGAAGAGCTGGAGTTCGTCGAGAAGATGGGCGGTCGGGGATAAAGCGGGGGAAGCGTCGGCGAAGTCGGCGTCGCAGTCGATATCGGTTTGCATGGCGATGATCCTCGTCCTCTGGAAGCCGCGCACGCCGCGCGGCCTTTGATGGGGCGGGACCCGCCGGAAGCGCCGCGCCGGCGCACACGTTCCTAAAGGTCGCCAATGCCTGCTCGAGCCTTTCGCTCGAGATTGGAGATCGGGCCGCAGCGTAGCGGAGGAGGACGGGCTTCGGGTTTGTTGCTTCGCGAGGAATGGCGGGCCGCATGTAACGACAAGCGCAGCGGCGTCGCCGGCGATGCTCCGCCAGGGGAAGAAACCCGGGGCCCCGCCTTGCGGCGGCGCGGCGCTTCCGGCCCCCTCGCCCAGGATCGAGGCGCGCGCGGCACCCTGAACAAAGACGAGGAGAGTCCAGCGCCTGCCGAATGCAGAATGGCGACGATTCTCAACCGATACGAATCGCCAGTCAGCGACCCATGCACAGCACTGCGCGATCCTGCGGGAGGAGTTGCGCGGCGACTGACGCCGCCATCGCATCGCGGCCGATGCGCATGAGGTCGTCGTTGAAGTCGCTGAACGTAGGCAAAATGATGACGGTGTCCACGCCTTCGGCGGTCGAGCGGTGGCGGAGGCGCTCGGCGGCGTTGATGCCAGCCTCGTCGCGATCGGCGGCGATATAGAGCCGCTTCAGCGACGACGGCAGTCTAACGCCGTCAAGATTCTGCGCCGACAGAGCGGCGGCCGTCGGCATGGCCGGCAGGAGGGCCCGGAGCGAGAGCACGGTCTCGACGCCCTCGCCGATAATCATGATTTCGCCCGGATTGCCGAAGCGCACAGCGTTTCCAGCGATCTGTCCCAACGCCTTGCGCGGCGCAGCGACCGGGGCTTTCGAGGAACCGTAGCGGGCGAGATAAGTGCGTTGAACGCCCGTGATGCGTCCCAAAGGGTCATTGACGGCAGCGATCAGCGCAGGCCAGCGTTCGGCTGGCGATTGCACGTCAGCGCGATAAAAGCAGTGCGGCTGAAAGCGTAGCGCGCCGAGCCCGCTCAAGTCAGATAGGCCGCGCGATCTAAGGTAATTCTCGGCCAGCGTTCCTGCGACCGGCATGGAAACGGCGAACAGCCGTTGGGCTGCCAGCCTCGAATCTCGACCCGTACGCCATGGACGAACCGGCGCATCATACGAAGGAATGCTGAGAAAACGCCGCGCTTAGTCGAAAACGTCGCGATGACTAGTGAGCCGACAGGAGGCGGCGATGAGATCGAGAAGATCGCCATGCTCGCCAGTCGATGCATCGCTCCATTTTCCGGCTGCGCCTTTTCCGCAAGGCGGACCGACGAGGCGCACGAAAAGGCTCCGCCCCTTTGCGCCGCGCACATCGCCGACCACCCATTAATCGCCGACCCGTTTTCCGTTCGGCAGGTAACGCCGGCACACGTCAATGGCGCGTTCGGCGAGCCGACACACGATTTCTCTGCTCTTTTCGCGCATCTTGGTCTCCAACGAAAAAGGCCCGCCGGGATGGCGGGCCTCACAAGGTGATCGGGTGGCGCTTTACTCCGCTGCGATGCCGGCGGCGGGCCTATCGTCCGGGACCTCGTTCGCGGCGACTGGCCCTTCGCTCATCGAGACAGTCTCGGAATCGCCGTGCTCTTCGTCGGACGCTTCGGCAGCCGCTCGTGTCCGCAAGACCGCCGGTAACCATTCCGACGGCGCCAGCAGCTCCTCCGCCGCCGCGGCCATGTCAGGCTTCTTGAGGCCTTCGAGCCGGCGGGCGGCGTCTTCGCCTTTCGCTTCGCGCACGGCGTCGAGGATCTGCGCTTTGCTGATCCGGGTGAAATACCCTTCCGCGGTCGGCGCCCAGCCGGCGGCGCGAATATCGAGCGCGAGCGAGTAGCCAAGCGCATCCGCGTGGACAAGCGCATCGCTGCGTCGGTCATAGGGCTTGTAGACGGCGTCGATGGAGAGGCCGACGCAATGGGCGAAGAGCGTCTGCCGTTCAGCGTTGCTCATCGCCGTGAGGCCCTTCCAGAGGTCCTCCGGACGGCCGGGGAGTTTCTCGCCCAAGGCGGCATGACGCGCCTCGATCGATTGGGCCGCGGCGCTGTCGGCGAGCCCAGACGCCCCGCTGCGCAAGGGCGTTTGGCGCGCAGTGATGGAGACGTAGCGGGCCGCGCCCGGCGCATAGAAGAGATCGAGACAGAGCGCATGAAGCGCCGCAAGGAACGCGATCTCGGGCTTGCCGGCCATGGCGTCACGCAAGGCGAGCGTACGCCATTCGGTCAATTCGACCATCAGCCGATCGGGCAGCGGACGGGTTGCGCCGTCATCTTCGGCCTCTTCGTCGTAGACCGGCGACTCGCTGATACCGTCCTCGTCATCATGAGCGTCGGAGGCATTTGACGGAGTGTCGGCGCCCATCGGCGCTTCCACATCAACAGGCGGCTCATCTTCGGACCGGACGAAACCGCGCTCGATCCTCAGGGTTCCCGACAGATCAAGGCTGATGAAAACGCCCGCGCGGGCGATCTCCGCCGGCGGGTAGTCGAAGGGACGCTCGTCGATCGTCTCGATAATAGCTTCAAGCTCGCCGAGCCTTTGATCGATGTCCTCAGGGAGTTCGTCGGCGCCGTCATATTGGTCTTCCAGCGCTTCATGCTCCGCCTTGGCGGCGTCATAGGCTTGCTTCTCGTCGTCTGTGAGCGTCGCCCGATTGCCCTCAATGCGACGGAGATCGAAGGCGTGGCCATAGGGAAGATCGACCGCGGCCTCGACCCATTTCCAGCCTTCGCCGCGAATCTCGGCGGCAGTGGATTCGAGCTTCTCGGCGACGAGACGGTTCAGGAGACCCGCGTCCTGTAGCCAGAAGTCATCGGCGTCCGAAAAGAGATCGCGGAGCACGGCGCCGCCCGCCGCCTCATAGGCGTCGAGGCCGACAAACCGTGCGCGCTTATCGCCAGCGCGGACGGCGCCTTCGGTCAGCATACGGCGGATATGATAGGGCTCGCGATTGTAGCCGTTCTTCAGCGCCGCCCAGACTTCGACCTGGCGCTGCTGATCGGGATTGACGGTGAACGCCATCAGCTGCTCGAGCGTCATGGCGTGGTCGGCGTAAAGATCGAGAAGCGCCGGCGCGACGGCGGCGAGCTTCAGCCGCTGCTTGACGACCGCCGGCGTCACGAAGAAGGCGGCGGCGATCTCCTCCTCGCTTTTGCCTTTCTCCCGCAAAGTCTTGAAGGCTCGGAACTGGTCGAGCGGGTGCAAGGGCGCGCGCTGAATGTTCTCCGCGAGGCTGTCCTCCTCGGCGAGGCCGTCCGTTCGGATGACGCAAGGAATTGGCGCATCGGACGCGAGTCGCTTCTGGCTCACTAGCA
The DNA here is from genome assembly GCA_902826095.1 of uncultured Alphaproteobacteria bacterium. GTDB lineage: Bacteria > Pseudomonadota > Alphaproteobacteria > Caulobacterales > Parvularculaceae > Amphiplicatus. The sequence goes on from CADEDN010000012.1 coordinate 79,665, forward strand.
ATTGCAGCGCGCGGAGACGCCGTCCACCCGCGGGCACGTCGTAGATGCCAGTCTCGGCGCCCGTCTCGTCTAGAACGGCGCGGACGGTTAGGCCCTGCAGGAGCGTTCGCCGCGCGATATCCTCGGCAAGCTCCTCGATCGAGACGCCCGCCTTTACCTGGCGGACATTCGATTGGGAAAGCACGAGCTTGTTGAGAGGGATGTCTCGCGAGGCGCTTAAGCTGAGCGTCGCGACGGATTTCGTCTTCGGTTTCGGTTTGGCCATGGTCAGTCTCCGCGACGGGCCGGCCGAAAGACGCTCTCTCGACCTCGAACCTCGTCGCGAAAACTTCGCCGACCTCTCACTTCAAACCTGATCAAGCGTTCCTAAACCAAGGCGGTTCGGTCTTGTCATCGCGCGCCTGTCGCATCTTTTCGAGCTGCGTCGTCAAATCCTCGTCGGCCTTGAGCATCAGGGCCCGAAGCATGCGTCTTGTTCGTGCGAACTTTGGGCGAAGCAAAAAAGCTAACTTGAATAAGAACATCCCCAAACCGGAGAGCAAGAATTTTGTGATGATTGAGTACGGGACGACTGCCAAGCGATCAACGTCACTTCCCGGGACGGGATCAACGGCAATAGGTGGGCTCTGTAGATAGGCCCGGACCGCATTTTCATTCATATCGCTCACAAAGCATATAAAATTCACAGGCTGCTCTCCTAAAATCCGTGTAAGGAGATTTAAGAAGATAATAGCGAAGGCTGTGGACGCAATCCATGTGAGCACCAGAAAAAGAAACGCATCTCGCGCAAGGAGCGATTTGAGTTGGCCGTTTAATGAATCTATAAATAAGATATATTTTTTTGCTGCTGTTCGAAAATTATCAAGGTTGAAATTTCTATCCGTTGGCAATGGAATTTTCCGCAACGACCCATCGAGATTGATGGAAAGTTCGAGATCGCCGGCACCCTTGAGTCTTTCGAGTGCTGTGCGCTGGGCCTGTTCAAGGTTGCTTCGGAACGGAGCGAACCAGACAATTGACGCTGCTGATAGGAGGAGCAGCAAAAAACAAGCCGCTGCTTGCAGGTAATCAATCGCGGAGAGAGAGTCCAAAAAAGGAAATGTCTGGTCCATGTCCCGCCCCCGCAGCTCTTTTGAGTGATTATCCGTGCCGAGACCGGCAAATCAAGTATGGTTGCGTAACCCGCTTCTATGCGCGACTGAGGAGTTGCTTCGCTCGCCCTTCCATCTCCAACCGCGCGTCCTGATGCGCCTTGCCGCGGGCGACAGCGGTGATGCCTTGCACAAAGTCGAAGACGCTGGCGGGCGGGCGGCCTTCCTCGGCGAGGACGGTCTCGATGATGGTCGCGGTTTCGGCCTTGGAGAATCCGCGCTTCCTCAGGAAATCGCTGCGGTCGTCGTCATTGCGGGCGGCGATCTTCTCGCGCGCCGCCTTGACGCCGTTGATGAAGGGCATGGGCGATGACTCGGCGAAGCGCGTCAGCGCGGGCGCGGCTTCCCGCGCGAAGCGGTCCGACGCGTATTTCGAGTGGCGGATGACGATCTCCTGAAAATCCTCGACGCCCCAGAGATTGCGGTTCTGGCAAACGGCGCGGAGATAGAAGGAGGCGAGGCCCAACGTCTTGGCGCCGACTTCCGAGTTCCAGCAATAAAAGCCGCGGAAGAACAAGTCCGGCGAACCGTCGGAGAGCTTGCCCGCTTCAATCGGGTTCAAATCATCTACCAGGAACAGAAAGACGTCGCGATCGGAGGCGTAGAGCGTCGTCGACTCGCGGCTGACTTCGGCGTTCGGGTTGTAGACGCCGGTCGACCAGTCGAGGACGCCGGGGATTTTCCAGCGCGTGTCGCCGACGCCGTCGCCGGCGATCTTCATCACCGCCGAGACAAGCTCGTGGTCATAGATGCGGCCATAGTCGGGGCCGGTGACGGCGCGGAGCTCTGTGCGGCCGTCTTCCGTCTCCAGCGTCTTCACCTGCTCGGCGCGATGGGTCGTCAGCCCATATTGCAAATTGATCGCCGCGAGCGGCGCCGGCAGTTGGCGCAGATAAGCCGCCGGCGCGCCGACCAGCGAGCTCAGCTGGCCGAAGGACCAGTGCGTCGGCGCAACGGGCGCGTCGCTCTCCGGCAGGAGGAGTTCGAGCCGCTCAGCGTTATCGCGCGCGGCCTCGACTCGGATCGCTGCGCTCTCAACCGTGCGCGTCCGGCTTCTCGCCGCGCGCCCCTTCGCCGCAGCATGAAGATCGGTGAGCGACAAAAACCGCTCGTCATCGGGCCGCGAGAACCATTCGGATGAGACGCGCCCGACCCGCGACCCGCGCGAAACATCGACCTTGTAACCGCCCGACGCATCGGGACGGGCATCCAGAGCCTGAAGGGACATGGGAATTCTCCGTGACGGGCGGCCGCGAGACTCTCTCTTCGGCCTCCGAACCCATCACGGCTGACTTCCCAACACTCGAACTCTTTGCGCGGCCGAGCCGGCATGCCGATTTGCGGAGGGACCGGCTGCCGACGTAACCGCTGTAGAACGGCGCCGAGAAATGCGCCGCGAAGTAGGCCTATTCGCCGAACGACGCTCGATAAACGGCCGGCTGTAGCAGCAAACAGGCGTCCAGCGGTGGCGCGAGTTCAAAGGCGCGCGGTGTACGGACGAAATCGTAGACGCGCATGAGCCGGAAAGCGTCGGGGCGTTCGGCGGAGAAGGCGCGTTCGTTTTCGGTGAGAAAAAAGGGCGTCGTCATGTGGCCGACCGTCGTCTTTACGTCGATCAGTCGCTCGCGGCCGTTCGCGTCGAAGGACGCTATGTCGTAGCCGGCGCCGTCGCCATCCTCCTCGGAGACCCAGCGGACTTTGCGCGCGAGGTCGTCGCGGCCGCAGCGCCCGAGGCGTACGCGCTCGTGGGTAACGACGAGCTCCTCACCATTGCGGCCGAGCGTACGGTTCCGTGCGTCGCGGGCGGCCGGGTCGAACTTCCGCACAAGGCGAGCGAGCGCTTCGGGGACCTCAAGGTCTACCTTCGATAACTGCGGTGCTGCGTCAACAAAGAGCTCGGGGCGCTCTTCAAACCCGATCAATGTCGGTGTCGGCATGGACGATGAAAGGTTGGCCGCCGCGCCATCCTGCGACAGCCGTCGCTCGACGCCATCGACAAGCGCACGCTGAAAATTCGCCTTCGGCTTATAACCAATGATCCATGGGAGCCCGAGCTTCAGGAGAACTGCGCTGATGTTCTGGTGCTTGAACTCGATCGATCCTTTGGACCGCCCAGTCGCCGCCTGAAGCGCAGCGTTCCGATGCGCCTTCACGAACTCCTTGCCCGCGAGTTCCATTGCCAGCATGTCAAAATAGTCGGCGACGATCAGATCGATCTCGCGATCGGACCAGTCTGTACCCGTTGGATCGTTCACGTCGCCCACGACGCAATTGTTGCCGCAATCGGCAACGCAATTCTAGAGAAAGGAGCGCTTAGCAGGCGGTTCGTCCGAGAATTTGGTCAATCGCGTCCGCCACTTTCTGCTTCGCACGAGTGTATTCCGCGCGGTCATAGTGCTTGCGGGCGACGTCGGCATGGCGGCCGTGATTGTGCCAGATGTCGACCCATTCTTCGCGGAGGTCGGCGTCTGAATCGAGGAGGTGGGATTTCATGGTGCGGCGGAGATCACGCGGCTGGAACGGTTCCGTCTTAGTCGCTTCGCAATAGCGCCTGACGGCTTGCGCGAGCGCGTTTGCGGGCATCGGCTCAGTCGGCCTTGCGTAATTCTGGTAGAGAAATTCCGATTCCGGGTCGGCGCTCTCGAGCGCAACTTTCAGTTCCATTTGCGCAGCGCGCGTCAGCGGCAGCACATGCGCGGTCGCGTTCTTGGTTTTCGGCAGCGCGAGTTGCGGATTGGCGCCGCCGGACCACCATGATTTCCGGCTGCCGAGAATTTCGAGCACCCGCACGCCGCCCATGGCGATGATCATACGTGCGGCGGACGCCGTCTGCGGCTGCGTGTGCTTTGGAAATTCGCGCCAGAAGATCTTGAGTTCGTCGAGGCTGAGTTTGCGGTCACGCGGGACGACGCCGGAGCGCCCGCCGACATTGAGGACGGGATTGGCGTCGATCGCGAACTGGATGGAACCGACTTCGGCGGTCGGATCATTGTCCGCCTTCATCGCCCGGCTGAACGCGGCCGATAGATAGGCGCGCGGGTGTTGCAGCTTCACGCCAGCCTTGTGGACCTCCCTAAGCCAGGCGGTCACGTCCGACGGGCGGACATTTCGCGCGAGCGTTGCGGGGCCCAGATGGGTCATCGCCGCAAGCGGACCATCGCGGAGATAGAGCCGGTTCGGCTCGCAGCCCTTGCCCTCGGCCTTCATCGCCTCAAGGACGTAATCGAAGAGCTCCTTGACCGTGCCGTAGCGACTTTCCTTCCGGGCGACCGGGATCGACATCGGGTCGTCGGAGGTCGCCGCCGCCTTGCGGCGGGCCTCAGCGAGTGAAAGACCCGGATACCTGCCCAGCGTCACCCGGCGGCGGGCGCCGGCGGGCCCGATCATGACGGAGAACGTCTTCGACCGGGGACCGACCCGGAGGCGTAGATTGGGGCAGACCGAATCCGAAAACTCGGCCGCAGCGTCGGCCTTGAGGCTCTGAAGCCAGCGATCCGAAAAGGTCACCTGCGGCATGGTTCATCTCAAAATGAACCTAGATATGAACCTAATTCGGGTCTTTCGTCAATTTGCCGAAGGGCTGTAGAAAATTTATCTAACTAAATCAGCCCTTTAGTGGTACCGCCTGCTGGTCTCGAACCAGCGACCTCTAGATCCACAATCTAGCGCTCTAACCAACTGAGCTAAGGCGGCGCTCTGACGCACTTGGGTCCGTTGCGGGGAAGCCGCGCGAGGGCTGGAACCTAATCGGGACGCAGGTGGAATTCAACCGCCCCGGGACAGCGAAACAATCCTATTGGCCGCGCGGCGGGAGGGTTGCGATGATCTCCTTGATCTGCGCGATCCGCGTCGTGTCGGAAGGGTGGGTCGACATGAATTCCGGCGGCTTGCCGCCGCCTTGCGCGCCCATTTTCGTCCAGAATTTCAGCGCCTCGTTCGCGTCATAGCCGGCGCGGTTCATGTAGACGATGCCCAGCTTGTCGGCTTCGAGTTCGTGTTTCCGCGAGAAGGGGAGGAGGACGCCATATTGGGCGCCGATCCCGAGCGCGCCGAGCGCGAGCTGTCCGGTCTGGCTGCCGGCGCCGATCGCCGCCTGCGCCGTCTGCATGGCGACGCTGGCGCCGACCTGCTGCGAATAGCGCTCGCCGGAATGATTGGCGCGGACATGCGCGATCTCGTGGCCGACGACGGTCGCCAGCTGATCGTCATTCGCCATGATGTCCATGATGCCAGTGTAGACAGCGAAATGATTGCCGGGCAGCGCGAAGGCGTTCAGCGCCTTTGAGTCGAACACTTTGTAATCCCATTTCGACGGGTCCTCGCCCGCCGCGCGCAGCACTTTGGGCGCGACGCGGTTTAGGCGATCGACATATTTCGGATCGGTCGACAGCTTTTCTTTCTTCGTCACATCGTTCCACGCCGTCGAGCCTAACGAGGCCATCTGGCCGGCCGGAACGAAGGCTAGCTGATTGCGGCCAAGCTCTTCATTGTAGGCGCAGCTCGCCGCGGCGAAGATGGCGCTGAGCGCGGCGAGGCCGCGAAAAAGCGCGCCCGCCATAGATGGTCTGTTCATGGAAATCCTCCAACCCGTTCGGCCGGAATGTAGGGCGGGAGGGGCCGCGCGACAACAGGCGCCGCTTACGGCTCGAGCACGCTGTCCCAGTATAGAAAATCCTGCCAGCTTTCATGCAGGTAATTCGGCGGGAAGGCCCTCCCGCGTTCGTTGAGTTCGAACATGGTCGGCTTCACCGGCTTTCTCGCCGGAAACATCTTCGCCTGCGCCGGCAGCCGCCCGCCCTTCTTCAGATTGCAGCAGGAACAGGCCGCGACGATATTGTCCCAGGTCGTGCGGCCGCCTTTCGAGCGCGGCACCACATGATCGAATGTCAGGGCGTCGCGCTCGTTCGCGCCGCAATATTGGCAGCTGAAGCTGTCGCGCAGGAACACGTTGAACCGCGTGAAGGCGGGCGTCCGCATGTGATTGACATAAGTCTTCAGCGACACGACCGACGGCAAGCGCATCTGGAAATTCGACGAGCGCACCACCGTGTCATACTGGGCGACGACATCGACGCGCTCGAGAAACACCGCCTTTAGCGCATCCTGCCATGACCAGAGCGACAGCGGGAAATAGGAAAGCGGCCGGAAATCGGCGTTGAGTACGAGCGCCGGGCAACCGTCGGGCGCGTGCCTGGTCACATGCATATCGGCTCGCCCTTGAAAAAGGCGACAGGCCTTCGATCCCGGACCTGATCAGCGCCAAACCTACAGAAGACGCAACCTCCATCGCCAACACCGGCAGCCTACCATGAGTTTTGCCGCCAAGGGGAAAAGTTTAGCTGATTCCCGATGACCATAATTTGACAATTTTCCCGAAAATTGCGGGGAAGCCACACTTTGTAGGGCTTCAGATGGGCGTTCGCCCGCGCAGATGCGCGTAATAGGTCCACAGAATATGGGCGGCGACGCCCCGCCACGGGGACCACGCCGCCGCGGCGCGATCAAGGTCTTTTTGTCCGATCTCCTCGCCCGCCGCCGAATTATAGGCGTGCTTCAGCGCGACGTCATTGGGCGGCCAGATGTCGACGCGGCCTTCGCAAAACAGCAGGTAGATCGACGCCGTCCACGGACCAACGCCCTTCAGCCGGATGAGCGCGGCCATCGCTTCATCGTCGGTGAGGCGCGCCAATCCTTCGAAATCGACACCGTCCTTGGCCGCCGCCTCGGCGAGGAGGGCGATGTAGCGGGCCTTCGGCGTCGACAGCCCGAGGCGTCTCAACCCGTCAACGCCAAGCGACGCGACCGCCGCCGGCGACAGGCAGTCGACGCCGTTTTGGCATCGCTTCCAGATCGCCTGCGCGCTCGCCACCGAGACCTGCTGCTCGACGATGATGCGAAAGAGGCCGGCAAAGCCGCCCTCCCGTCGCCGGATATGCGGGCGTCCGATCGCCTTGTGCGCAAGGCGGAGCGCGGCGTTCTTGCGGGCGAGCGCGCGCGCCGGCGCGCTGACATCGGTGAAAACGTCGATCGTCGCCGAAGGCGCCGACATCAATACGAAACTTCGTCGAGCAGGCGGCGCGCGTCGCCTTTCAAATCCTCAAGGAAATGGCGCGCCACATATTCGCCCATGGTGACGCCGCTGTCGGCGACGGCCTGCAAAGGATCGATAAAATGCGTTTCATCGGCCGCCATCGCGCCGGCGCGCGCGCGGCGCAACAATCCGCCGCGCGAAATCGCCACGACCTCGCGCGCCACATCCTGGACGCTTCGCTTGCCGATCTTCGCCTTGAGCCCGAGGCGCGCGGCGTCGACGCGCAAGGCGTCGCGCATTTCCGCCGTCCATTCCTTCGCGACGTCCCAGGCGGCGCCGAGCGCTTCCTCGTCATAGAGCAGCCCGACCCAGAACGCCGGCAACGCGCAAATGCGCGACCACGGCCCCGAATCCGCGCCGCGCATTTCGAGAAACTTCTTGAGGCGCACTTCCGGAAACGCCGTCGAGAGATGATCCTCCCAGTCGAGAATATGCGCCCGCTCGCCCGGCAGGACGGGCAGTTTTCCCGCGAGGAAATCGCGAAACGACAGGCCGGCCGCATCGACATATTTGCCGCCGCGCCTTGCGAAATACATCGGCACGTCGAGCATGTAATCGCGATAGCGCTCAAAGCCGAAGCCGTCCTCGAACACGAATTTAAGGAGGCCGGTGCGATCCGGGTCCGTGTCGGTCCAGATATGCGCGCGCCAGGACGCCCAGCCGGAATCCTTTCCCTCAACGAGCGCGGAATTGGCAAAGAGCGCCGTCGCGATCGGCTGCAGCGCGAGCGAGGCGCGGAACTTCGCGACCATGTCGCGCTCGCTCGAAAAATCGAGATTGACCTGAACGGTGCAGGTCCGATGCATCATGTCGAGACCGAGATCGCCGACTTTCGGCATGTAGCGCCGCATGATCGCGTAGCGCGATTTCGGCATTTGCGGCATCTCGGCCCGCGTCCAGGTGGGCGCAAAGCCGAGGCCGAAAAAGGCGATGTTCATCGGATCGGCGACCGCCTTGACGGCTTCAAGATGGCGGCCGGTTTCGGCGCAGGTCTGATGCAGATTTTCAAGCGGCGCGCCGGAAAGTTCGACCTGCCCGCCGGGCTCAAGCGACACCGCGGCGCCCTCTCCCTTGAGGCCGATCGGCAGATCGCCGTCGCGCAGGATCTCCCATCCCGTCGTTTCGCTCAGTTTTTCGAGGATCGCCCTGATGCCGTTCAGGCCGTCATAGCCGACCGGCTTCAAGGTGGTGCGGCAATAGATGAACTTCTCGTGCTCGGTGCCGATGCGCCACTGCGCTTTCGGCTTGGCGCCGGATGCGAGGTAGGCGGTCAGCTCATCGAGATGTTCAATCGGCGGAAGATCGCCGGACGCCTGTCGCTCAACGCTCACGCCATTCTCCGACTGCTTCTCACCTATTCCCCGCAACGTTTCTGTCGGCTTTATCGATCTTGTCGCCGCGCGCCAATAGAGGCGCGCTCACGTCAAGGTGAGCGGCGCTGATCAACGGCGCGCCAGATCGCCGGCGGCCGCCTGCCACAACGCCAGCGAAACAATCGCCGCCGTATCGGCGCGAAGAATGCGCGGGCCGAGCGTCACCGGCAGGACAAAAGGCTTTGATCGGAGCAAAGCGCGTTCCTGCGGCGAAAATCCGCCCTCCGGGCCGACAAGAATTGAGCAGGGTCCGGCGCCCGTGGCGCGGACCGCGCCCTGCATCGGATCGGCGCGTCCGGCGAGCCCGCCCCATTCCACCGTCGGATCGTCGCCCGCCTCGTCGCAATAGATCAGCGTCCGGCCCGCTTCCCAATTCGCCAGCATGTCGGCGAGCGAACGCGGCTCCTCCACGCATGGCACGGACAATCGCCCGCATTGTTCGGCGGCTTCGAGCGCGATCGCCTGCAATCGATCGGTGCGGACGCGTTCGGCGTTGGTTCGGTCGGTCAGAACCGGCGCGAAGGCGGCCGCGCCGAGTTCTGTACCCTTCTGGACGATCAATTCGATCGCGGCGCGTTTGACCGGCGCGAAATGGAGGCGGATGTCGGGCTCTGCCTGCGGCGCCCTCCTTTGCACGCCGATCGCGGCGCGCGCGCACTTCTTGTCAAGCCCGGACAAGACCGCCGCGAATTCGCCGTCGCGCGCGTTGAACAATCGCACCGCGGCGCCAGCCTCGCGGCGCAAGACGTTGCGCAGATAATGCGCCTGCTCGGCGGAAAGCGCGACGGCGGCGCCGGCGGCGAGCGGTCCATCATGATGGAGACGCGGAATCATCAGTGCGTTTGACCTCTCGGCGTCGCACACGTCAAGCAAGCGCCGGTCCGCGCATTCCAACGCTACGATGTTCCGCCCGAGGATGACGCAGTCGCCCGCGGCCATCCTTCGCGACGCCTCGCTGTCGCGAGGCTCCTCAGGATGA
>CADEDN010000013.1 GCA_902826095.1 uncultured Alphaproteobacteria bacterium
GGAACTTCTTCAAAGCCCAAAACTATGTCGCAGATTAATCGCCCGATGCTCTAGCTCGCAAATCTGCGCGTCATCGAAATTGCGTTTCAGGTCGCCATAAAGCGCCGTCGTCATATGACCGTCGGGATTGGTCATGACCATCTGCGCAGCATAGCGCAGTACGGATTTCTCGGCGCCGTCGAACGGACCGTTCTCAAAATCGACGATTGAATCAACTTGCTTCCTAGTGAGGCCCGCCTCGAGGCTGCCTGGACCATTCTGCTTGTTGCAGGTCCGGCAGCCATGCGTCATCGACAGGTAAAGGCGCGCGAGCTGCTTATACTTGTTGTCGACCCGGCCTGCAAAAAAAATCTTGCCGTAGAACTCGGCCATCACGAAACGCAAAAGCTCCGGCGCATTGGCGAACGCCTCGACAAATGCCGGTTCGCCAGTGAGTGCGTTCAGCGCGTCCCAGGCGGCGCCGAATTCGCTGTCCAGTTTGTCGCGCGCAATACGCTGCAAAGGCGTGCAGGCCATGAAAGCCTCCCTGATCTATTCCTTGAACCATTCAGGCTTACCGAGGGGCCAGACCCAGCCATGTTGCGACATCCCGCCGTCGATGGTGAGGACGGTTCCCGTAATAAATTTCGAGGAAGGCGCCGACAGATAGACGGCGCCTTCGGCGATATCCCAGACATCACCGAATTTCTTCATCGGATTGGCCTGCGCGAATTTTGACAAGGTGCCGTCCGGATATTGCGTGACGCCTTCGGTCTCAACCGCGCCGGGCGCGATACAGTTGACGCGGATATTCAGCGGCGCCCATTCCGTCGAAACAGTCTTCGACAGATAGATAATGCCGGCCCGCGCTGCGCAGGAATGCGCAGATTGCGGCATGCCGCGCTCGACCGTCGCCGTGATGTTGACAATGTTGCCTGGCTTATTCAGATCGCGCCATCTTTTGGCCGTCTCCTGCATCATCCACCAGGTGCCGTTGAGATTGGTGTCGATGACGGCGTTCCAGCCCTTTCGGGAAAAGTCGACGGCGGCCTGTGAAAACTGGCCGCCGGCGCTGTTGATGAGGACGTCTGGCGCGCCAAAGCGTGCAAACACGTCGTCGACAAAGGCTTCAACCTGTTCGGGATCGCGGATTGAAAGCGGCGTAAAGGAAATCTCCTTGCCGCAGAGATCCCGGATTGCGTTGCGCGTTTCCGTGAGTTTTTCCTCGCGCCGGCCGCAGATGACGACCTTTGCGCCGAGGCGCGAGAAAAGGAACGCCATTGCGCGGCCCATGCCGCTGCCGGCGCCGGAAATGATGGCGGTCCGCCCGTCGAGGAGGCCGTCGCGAAAGACGGTCGGCGCCGCGGCGAGTTCTTCCGGGGTCATGCCGGAATAGTCAACCAGCGGCGGGTCGACTTCCTCGATGATTCGCGGCTTTTGCATTGGCTTGCCTTTTCTCAAATCGCCATCCATGGCGGGTTCATTTCCCCTAGCCGCTCAACCCGAAGATGGAAACGGCGGCGATATTGCGGTTGGGAATGCCGCCGAGATTATGAGCCAGTCCGAATTTCGGCGATTGCAATTGCCGCTCTCCAGCGCGGCCGAGCAGCTGTTGATAGATTTCGTAGGTCATGCGAAGGCCCGACGCGCCGATCGGATGGCCGAAACATTTCAGGCCGCCATCGATCTGGCAGGGAATATCGCCCGCCGCATCATACCGCCCGTCGAGAATGTCCGCGACCGCGCCGCCTTCGCGACTAAGGCCGAGGTCCTCCATCAAGACAAGCTCGGTGATCGAGAAGCAATCGTGCACTTCGGTCAGGGAAATGTCCGCAAGCGGATTGCTAATGCCGGCCTCGGCGTAAGCTCGGGCGACGGCTTTCCGCGTCGTCAGCGTATGCGCGCCGTCCCATGATCGATGCCCCATCTCGATGCCGTTCGATGGCGCAAGCTGCAAGGCTTTCACGGCGACAAAACGGTCACATCCCATTTGACGCGCGATTTCGGGCCGCGCGACGATCGCACAAGCAGCGCCATCCGAGACGCCGCAGCAATCCAGAACGCCAAGCGGATATGCGACCATCGGCGCGTTGAGCGCCTGATCGATGCTGATCTTGCGGCGCAGGTGCGCCTTGGGATTGACAGCGCCGTTCTCATGGCTCTTCCACGAAACATGCGCCATCGCACGCTTTAGGTCGCCCATGTCGAGCCGATGTTTAGCTGTGTAGGCGGCGGCGAGCTGGGCGAAGGCGCCGGGCGGTGTGAAATTCGGCTGGTAAAGATCTTCAAACGTGCCCTTCGTCCTCTCGGGAAGGCCGGCGAAACCCGTGTCTTTCAGCTTTTCGCAACCGACCGCGACAGCGATGTCACAGGCGCCGGCGGCGACGGCGTAGACCGCGCCGCGCAGCGCTTCCGTTCCCGTCGCGCAAAGGTTTTCGACACGTGTCATCGGAATGTTTGGTAGGCGAAGATATTGAGAAAGCGGGTATGCTGATTTGCCGACATTCTGCTCGTCATAAAAAACGCCGAACCAGCCGGCTTCAATGTCGGCGCGGTCGACACGCGCATCGGCAAGCGCTTCTTCAAAGGCTTCTGTCACGAGGTCTTCCGGGCTCGCGTCCCAGCGTTCGCCGAATTTCGTGCAGCCCATGCCGATGACGGCGACCTTGTCGCGAATGCCCTCAGCCACCAGCGCCTCCTGCTGCAGGCGCAGCTTTCCAGAAATAGCGGTGAAAGCCGCGGGTCTCGTCGACATCTTTAATGCGAAAGCGCATCTCGACTGCGCCGCCGATGCGCGCTTCGCCGGATGCGAAGTCGGCCATCTCCATGAAGACGTTGCCGCCGCCGTCGAAGGAAATATTGCCATAAACGAGAGGCGGTTCGCGCGTGAAGGCGAGATGATCTTCGGTGAATGTCTTGATGACGCCATTACGGTCGGCGAAACGATAGTCTTCCTGTTTGTCGAGCGCGGCGCATTCCGGATTGACGCAACGCCGTGATTTCGGGAATTGCGGCGTCTGACACTGCGTGCAGAGGCCGCCGACAAAGCCGTAAATGTCGCGCGATTTGTTGAAGGCGACGGTCTGCGCGGTTCGATTGTCCCGTTCAGCGCGCATGCCCCATTCAATGTCGAGCCGCCCAGATGCGGCGAGGAACTTCAAATAATTTGTTTCTGTCGCGCCGCCCTCCAGCATGCGTGCGACCAACGCGCGTTCAGGCGCGATCTTCGCCGTGACGCGAAGGAGCGCCGCGTCGCATCCCTGGCCAAAGCCGATCAGCAGCAACAGATCGCCGGCGCGCGCCTTGTCAAGTGCGGCTGACAACATCAGGAGCGGATGCGCCGCCCCGGCGACGCCGCAATTTTCTGTCAGCACATCCTGCACGGCGCCCGGCGAAAGGCCCGCGGCGATTGCGATGCTGCGCGCTAGGCGAAAATTCGCCATCGGCGCAATGAGCGTTGAAATTGCCTTCACCCCGACGCCGGTGTCGGCGAGGACGGCGCCGATCGCTTTGGAGGTCAGCGGCAGCACGCCGGCCTCTCGGACCCATCGCTCTTCATAGGCGTAGTCAGCGCCGCTTTGCGCGGTCCGGTAGTGATCGACAAAATCGGCGCGCACTGACGCTGATCCGAGAAATTCCGCAATGGGTTCGCCGCATCCGACGACAACCGCCGCGCCCGCATCGGCTGACGCCATTTCCAGCACGCTGGCCGCTTTTACAGGCCGTTTCTCGGCGGCGGCGATGATCGTCGTTTCTGTAGCCGAGTTGCAGGCGGCGATGAGGGCGGAAACGGCCGCGCGCTGCGAACCGGCCATGTCAAATGTGCGGATTCGCTCAGAAAGGTCTAGCGCAGCGGCGATGACTCCGGCGTTTTGCCGGTCGAGAAATGGCGCCGTCGTAGACGCAAGACACAGCGCGTCGGGCGAAATCTGGAGATCGCGTAACGCCCGCCGCGCGGCTTCGACCCCCATGGTGATTGCGTCTTCGTCCCATGCGGCGAAGGCTCGCCTGCCGCTGGCGAGGGTCCTCAACGAAGGCTGCGCCCATCCGACCGCGTGGTAAATTGCGTCGCGGCTCATTCGCCGTCTTGGGATGTAGGCGCCGTAACCAAGAATGCCGATCGCAGCCATAATCGGCGCTACTCCGCTGCGCGCCCGAACCTCGGGCGCTCAATGAACGGGGAGAGCATTGGCACAACGCGTGCTTCGGGCGGCACATCATCGATCCCTATCCGGCGATCAAGTTCCTCGTGCCAATGGTAGATGCGTCGCTCCTGGTAAGAGAGCACAATCCCTTTGAATCCGTCGGATTCGACAGACTCCTGAATTTGCGGCGCGAATTGAGTGTCCTCGTAGATGATCCGCTCGAAATTCGCGATGCGCGTGTTCCAGACTCCCGGCAGCGGACCAGGCCCCCAGTCCGGCGAGAACCAGACGCATTCAAGAGTCATCGTGTTCATCGTCTTTGGCCAGAAAACGATGAAAGGCAGTCCAGTCGGCGCCGGCGGACAGACGATATTCGGGTAGATATTGTAGGACACGTTATTTTCCCGTGCGATTTCGCCGACGGAATCCAATTCGGGAAGGCCGGCTATGCCTGGGTCTTTCCATTCCGGGCGCCGGTTCGGCGTCGTCATGCGCGAATGGCCGTTCGGCCAGAGCTCGATCGTCGTGCCGAGATGGTCAAGGAAACGATCGACCGTCTGCAGATGAATTGACTTCAAGTGGTATGTTTCGAGGAAGGCATCGAGCAAAACCTTGACGTTGGATTTCACGGCATATTCGGCCTTATGGGCGAGACGCAGCCTGTCCGGCTGGAACTCCGCCATCTGTTCTGCGACTGGGCCGAGGTATTCCCTGAGCGGCTCCGCTTTCAAGTTGATGTTGATGAAGATCCATTTTCCGAATGTGTCGCAGGCGACAGGGATCAGGCCGAGGCAGGTTTTGTCGAAATCCGGGAAGTCACGCGGATCGCGGACGCCGACCAGATTTCCTTGGTGATCGTAGCTCCAGCCGTGGTAGCCGCAGGTGAATAGAGTCTTGCGCCCTTTCTCGTCCTTGACGAGCGGTCCGCCGCGATGCCTGCAGGTATTATAAAAGGCGCGCGGTCGATCATCTTTTCCGCGAATGATCAGAATTGGCGACCCGAGGCGCTTCCAAAGCAGATAGCTGCCGGCCTCCGGAATTTCGTCCATGTGCGCTGCGTAGAGCCATGACTTCTTCCAGAGCCGTTCGCGCTCGAGGTCGTTGAACGAGGTATCGACATACCGCGCGCTTGGGATCGGCGGCAGCGCGGGAAAGCCATTTGGCGGACCGTTCCGCGCCCGCTCATACTCGATCCCGTCCTTGATCCGCTTCGCCGAAAACTCATCCATGGCGTGGCCCCGGTTGCCCTAATCTGTGACCAATGAAACCCTAGCACGGCCTATCCCAAGCGAAAACAAAAACAGTCATGATTGTTTTTATCTTGTTCTCCGGCTCGCGTCGCCAATCGCCATCGGCCAATTCGCGCTTTCAAATATAAGTCATTGAAAATGGTACATATTTACTCGTTTCCGTCACCGAAGGGTCTCAAGGTTGCGATGATGGCGGCTGAGTGCGGCATTGAATGCGACATGCACCAGGTCGATATCCTGACCGGCGAACAGTTCCAGCGTCATTTCTCGCGGTTAGCCCCAACAACAAGATCCTGGCAATGGTGGATGAAGACGCGCGAGGCGGGCCGCTCAGCCGCTCTGAATCCGGGGCCGCTCTCTACGCTTACCGGCGGCTATCGCGGCGCGCCTGTCATGCAGATCGGCGCCGACATCTAAGTCGATTCCCAGGTCATCGCGGCCGAGCTGGAGCGGGGTTCGCCGGCGCCGACGCTTTATCCAGGCGGCAACGGTCTGGCGCATGTGCTCGCTGATTTCGGCGATTCTTATTTCTGCTCAGGCCTAGATATTTCAATCAAGGAGCTTTCGCCCACATGGGATTCGGATTTCTACAAGGATCGCGACGCCGTTTTTCCCGATATCGATTTCAGCAACAAAGACTCGCGTATTCCCGACGCTTGCGCGCCTGAGGGCCGGCGCCAGCATGATAGATGTTCAGCTTGCTGACGGCCGCGCCTTTTTCGCGGGCGCGGCTCCTGGCCTTGCGGATATTCAATGCATGTCGTCAACTGGTTCACGCGCGCTGCGTTCCCTTTCTTGACGCCGATGTTCGCGGCGTTTCAGCGACTGCCTGCATGGAAAGCGCGGATGGCCGCGCTCGGAGTGGGAATCCGAACGGAAATCAGCGCCGACGAAGCGCACAAGATTGCGCGCCAAGCAAAGAGTCTCGCGAGGAAATTTGTTGATCCGGCTGATCCGCTGGGCCTGAGTGTGGGCGACCGCATCAACGTGGCGGCGACTTCATTGTCGCGCGGCGAGACGGTGGGCCATCTCGCCAGACTCGTGGCGAATGAGGTTGCGATCCGGCCTGAAGACGCAGCGATTGAAGGCTTGTTCGTTCATTTTCCGCGCCTTGGCTGCAAAATCAGCAGCCTCCCGGCGGTCAGATAACGCCATCGGCGCGTAGCGCATTGATCTCCGCCGTGTCATAGCCGAGCCGGGTGAGGATCTCTTCGTTATGCTCGCCGATTTTTGGCGGCGCGCCGGAAAGGCCGGCGTCAAGCGCAGAAAAACGGATCGGGAGATCGACAACCGCGGCGGCGCGCGGCAGCCCCGGAAACGCGACGTGTCGGAAAAACGACATTGCCTGCGCCTGCGGATTGTCTAGCGCTTCCTGCAACGAGAGCACGGGGCCTGCCGGCACGCCCGCTTTCTCAAGCGCGGCGAGCGCTTCGGCGTTCGTGCGGCAGGCGCACCACTGCGCCATGATCTCGCAAAGTCCGTCGCGGCGATCCCCGCGCGCCTGGTCGCCTTGGTAGCAGGCCATATCGGCAAGCTCCGGGCGTTCGACCATCTGCGCCCAACGCCGGAAGAGGTTGTCGCCAACAGTGTGAACGAGGATGTGCCCGTCGCGCGTTGGGAATACATCGGACGGCGCAGAAGTCTGCACCCGGTTGCCGGTACCCTGACGGTTCAATTGCAAGACTGATTGCTCGGCTAGGTGCGAATTCATCACCGCGAGCGCTGTGCCGAGAAGGCTCGTCTCGACATGCTGGCCGCGCCCAATCTTGTCGCGCGCCATAAGCGCCGCCAGCGCGCCAATCGCCGAAAAGGCGGCGGTTGAAAAATCGACATACGGGGCGCCGGCCTTGACCGGATGATCGGGCGTGCCGCTCAGCCGCATTGCGCCCGACATCGCCTGTGCGACGCCGTCAAATCCGCCCTTGCGCCGATCGGGGCCTTCGGCGCCAAACCCGGTCTGCGTCACGAGAACGCCGCGTGGATTGATCCGGGAAAAATTCTCCCAGTCGAGGCCGAGCTTTGTGAGCGCGTCCAGCGGCAAGTTGGCGATCAGCAGATCGGCTTTGGCGGCGACCTTTATGAGAATGTTTCGGCCTTCCTCCTTTGACAGGTCGATCGCGAGCGATTTCTTCCCGCAGGCGGTCTGCATGAAGAGGCCGCCTTCGCCAGGTGAGCCGTCCAGATGCTTGAATAGCGGGGCGATGAACCGATCCTCGCCGCCCTCGCGCCGCTCGACGCGAATGACTTCGGCGCCGAGATAGCCGAGCAAGGTTGCGCAATAAGGACCGGCGACATACCGGCCAATATCGACGACGATCACGCCGTTAAGAAGCCTCTCCAGAGGTGCCTCCGTCTCTTCATGGCGCGCCCCGCCGTCCAACTCGAATAAAAACAGTCATGATTGTTTTTATATTGGCAAGCGCGCTCCCGGAAGCTAGGCTTCTTTGCAAGCGGAATCGAGAAGGGGCCGAGCGCTGGAAATATGGATTTCCGACTGTCAGTTCAGCAACAGGAATTGCGCGAAGCTGCGCGCTCGTTTGCGCGCGGCGAACTTCCCGAAATTGCGCGACAATGCGAAGAAACCGGCGAGCCGCCGTCGCATGACCTCGTCAAGCGCTACGCCGATCTTGGCTTTCTCGGAGTCAACGTGCCTGAATCGCTGGGCGGGCTGGGACTCGGCAACATCGAGGCGCTGTTGATCCTAGAGGAATTCGCAAGAGTTTCCTCTGCGGTCGCCTTTCCGGTTTTTGAGTCTTCGGTCGGGCCGGTGCGCGCGATCGAACATTTTGCTTCGGAGTCGCTTAAGCGCAAGGTCGTCCCCGCTGTCTGTTCAGGCGATCTTGTGGTCGCCATCGCAATGTCGGAGCCGGAGGCGGGCTCGGCGCTAACTGACCTGAAAACGAAAGCGACGCTGAATGGCGACAAGGTTATCATAAACGGCATGAAGCGCTGGTGTTCCGGCGGCGGTCATGCGGATGGTTATGTCGTCTATTGCCGCATGTCTGACGATCCGGGTCCGCGCGGCATCGGCGCGGTCTATGTCGAGAAGGATACGCCGGGCGTTTCATTTGGACCGCGTGAAAACCTGATGGGCTTTCGCGGCGTGCCGTCGAGCGATATTTTTTTCGACAATGCGGAAATCCCAGCGGACAATATTGTCTTGCCGGCCGGCGGGTTCAAGAAACTTATGGAAGCGTTTGACCTCGAACGCTGCGGCAATGCGACGATGGCGCTTGCCCAAGCTGCGGGCGCGCTCGAACAGGTGCTCGATTATGTGCAGGAACGCATTCAATTCGGCAAGCCGATCATCGAATTTCAGGCGGTCCAGCTGCGTCTTGCGGAAATGCAGATGAAAGTTGACGCAGCGCGGCTTCTAATTCATCGCGCCGCGTGCAATGCGGAGCAAGGGCTGCCGAGCATTCTCGATTCATCCGTCGCCAAATGCTTTGCGAACGAAATCGCGCGCGAAGTCACGGGCTCCGCAGTTCAGATGATGGGCGCATACGGCTATGCTCGCGAATTTGGAATGGAACGGCGACTTCGCGACGCCTGGGGTTGGGGCATCGCCGGGGGCGCAATCGACATTCAAAAGGTCAACATCGCTGCGGCGATGGTCGGGCGTCGTTTCGACCAGCGGCGGTGACAAGATGAATGCGGATTATGTCAGGGTCGCCGGGACGACCGATATTCCCGAAAATAATGGCAAGGCGTTTCAGATCGGCGACATCAGCGTGCTGGTGTGCAATACAAGGGAAGGATTTTTCGCCGTTGAAAATGCCTGCTCACATCAATTACAGGCGCTTGAGGGAGGAAAAATTCGCGGCTGTTTCATTTTCTGTCCGTTGCATGGGCAGCGATTTAGCCTGAAGGACGGCGCCCCCAAGGGTCAGCTGACGGACCGGCCGCTGCGCGTCTTCGATGTCAGAGTGTCGGAAGGCGAAATTTGCGTCAATCCTTCGCCGCGTGGCGCGCCAGACTGATGCTTCGGCAAGTGAAATCCGCAATGTCATGCTGATTGAGAAGCGAAAAATGATAGGCGGCGACATCACGCAAGGGATCGCGCGCGAGTCGCTTTTCGACGATCTCAGATCGCGCGCACAACTAATTCTCGGCGCGGATCGCGACAGGCCAGCGGACTTGCCCCTACCCGACGTCGCAAATGAAGTCGACGTCGCCATTGATCGTTTGGTCGAGTTTTCGCCGCAGCGCCGTCGTTTAGACGCCGCCGGCGATCGCTTCGCCAAAGGGCGAATCCGGCGCCCGCTCGGGGGCCGCGTGAAACCATTGCTGGTCATAGTCCCGTGCAAAGGCGATGATATCATCCGCCTCGACAGCAAACGGCGCCGACTGTCCTTGTCCGCCGATGGCGGAGTCTTCATAGGCTCAAGTCGCAACGTTTATGTCACTTTGCTGCGTCGCGGATAAGCCGGCGCGAGCGCCAAACAGGAGACGAAAATGAAGCATGCAGTTTTGTCAATCATGTTGGCGTCCGCTATTTTTTCTTCGCCCGCATTCGCGAATGACACCATGAATGCGATGATAGGTCGATCCGTCGTTTACACCTATCCGGAGGGCGCCGCGGTGACGGCGCATTATGCGGCGGACGGAACCTATGCGACGGACAGTGCCGGCGGCAAATGGACGATGGAAGGGGACAGACTTTGCATCGAAACGCAAGCCGGGCAGTCGGGTTGCGCCATCCTCGATCCCGAAAGGAAATCGGGCGAAACCTGGAGCGCCAAGGACGCCTTCGGCGACGCTGTTCAGATTTCGATCCAGTAGGTCCAGCCCCGCAGCGTTTCAGCACGGATCACGCGCATGAACGATGAAAAAAAGCAGGCGACGGCCTCCAGAGCGCATCTGGTCGCCGGCGGCCAGTATCACGATATCGACCATGCGCGGCTTTCGATCCTCACGCTGCTCGCCGGATTCGAGAATGTCCGCACAACTGTCGCTAGCGATTACGAGTCGCTGCAGGCGCTTGAAACCGCCAACTGCCTGATCACCTACACCTGCAATGTCATCGCTTCATCGCCCGGGGTGAATGCGATTGAGAAATTCCTGAGGCGGGGCGGGCGCTGGCTGGCGTTACACGGGACGAACTCGATTCTCGCGCAGAACGATCATGGGCGCTGGTTCGCGCCCGAGGATAGGGCCGGCTTCATGCGCCTCGTCGGCAGCCAGTTCGTCGCCCATCCGCCGATTGCGCCCTACCAAGTCACGGCCCGCAAGCCAGACGATCCGCTGGTGGCGGGGCTCGGCGATTTTACTGTCACGGGCGGCGACGAACTCTATTATATGCGGTTGTTCGGCGAGATTGACGTGATCCTAGACGCCCCATCGCAAGGGGCCGCGCGCGGTTTTGTCGAGCGCGATTGGCCTGTGGACGGCCGTCACCCCGTGCTCTATCGAAAGCGCGTCGGCGCCGGCGAAATCGTTTATTTCACGCTGGGGCACCGCCGCGGACATTACGACATGGCGCCGCTGCTCGATTATTATCCGAGTTTGGAACGCGGCGCTTGGGACGATGCGCCCTATGTTGAAATCCTGCGGCGCTCCCTCCGCTGGGCTGTCGGCGCGGCGAGCTGACCTCACTCTTTGGCGAATGCCAGCAGCAGATTGCCCGGCATGTGATAGTAAATGCCGTAGCCGGAATTGACGACAAGATATCCGTTCGCAATCGCCGCGCCGGGCCCGCTCATCGAGCCGCCAGCAGCCTGCGCGCCTGAGATCGTCTTCACAGGCTTTGTCGTATCATACGACCATATGATGTCGCCGGTATTTGCGTCATAGCCTTGCAGGCGCCCGTCGAGATGGCCCGCGATGACGGCGCCGTCGATCGAAGTCGCGGCGGCGGAAACGCCCGGATCGCAAAATTGGCGGTCGCCGCAGATGTTGTCGGCTTTTCGGCGCCACAGGAATTTGCCAGTCGCAGCGTCGAGCGCATGAAGCCCGGCGCCGTTCTGTTTCGGATCATAGTGGCGCGCGTCATGGGTGTCCGCCATATCGGCAATCGGGGCGTAAATGACGCCTTTATGCGCGGTCATGCCGAAATGGACGCCGCCTTGGGTGCCGCCATGCCCGAGACGCTGCGACCATAGGATTTCGCCGTTATCGACATTGACGCCGTAAGCGAACGACGATTTCTGCCCGACGACGACGACATCGCGATCTGGTCCCGTCGACACAAGCAACGGTGAGGCCGACAGGTCGACATCGGGTCCATTCTCGACAGGGCAATTTTCATTACCCATCATGCAGCCGACATTCCATGCATCGCCGCTTGTGAGCTGACGACGCCAGATGATCGCGCCGTTACTGGCGTTGATCGCAAAGACCGCGTCCGAGTTGCCGTCAGCGGGGGATGAGTAGTTCTCGCCGGTGCCGACATAGATGCGGTTGCGCTTCGCGTCATAGGTCGGCGATGTCCAGACTGGCGCGCCGGAGGGGCCGAGGATCAACGTGCCGGTCGACGTCTTTCCGTGTTCAGAGGGCGGTTCGGGAATAACATAAGTCTTCCAGAGCGGCGCGCCGGTCGACGGATCGAGCGCGGCGACTGCGCCGCGGAAAGTGCAACAGGCGTAGTCAGGACTCGCCGCAGAGGTCACTTCAAGCGAGGATATCGGCACGAACAATTTGTCACCGCCGAGTGTCGGCGAGCCGGTAACCGTTGCGTTTGGGTGGTCGTCGACTTTCCGCCGCCAGATTTCGTCGCCGGTGAATGCGTCGATTGCGTAAGTCCGGCCTAGCACATCGCCGAAATAGAGGCGTTTCGATTGCGCGTCGGCGACAATTGCGGTGCGCACTTCGGCGGAGGCGCGATAAGTCCATTTGACGCATCCAGTCTCAAGATCAAAGGCGTAGACCGCGCCGTCCTGGCTGCCGACGAAAATGGAGTTCCATCCGATCGTCGGCTGCGATCGCGCGCGCACGGCGTTCGGATAGGCGAACGCCCATTTCAATTTCAACGTCGGGAGGTCGTCGCGTGACAAGCCCGCAACAGCCGGTGGAATGTATCGCGAGTTGTCATGCCCCCAGCCGACCTGGGCTGGCGGTTCGCCGGTGAATGTCGACGCAGCGCCCTTGCACAAAGCGGGCGGCGGCGGCGGCGCGTAATTCGCGAGCGAGGTTCGCGTGAGATATTCCGCAATGGCGACGCGCTGCTCTTCCTTGAGATGCGCTGACTGGCCGCTCATTACGCCGTCATTCATCGCGGCGAGGATTGCATCCGGCGCCATCATTTCGAGCCATACGATCGCCGGGGCTTTGGGAACGCGACCCGAATGGCAGGTCGCGCAGTTTTCAGCGAATAATTTGTTTCCCGGATGCGTCGCCGGATCAATGGCGTCGCCCGTCCGGGCAACAAACTCGTCGGTGGATTTGATGCGCGTGCCTTCAAGATGTGCGGCGGTGGGCGACAGGCCGTCCGATTCGCTATTCGCGCTGCTGGGCTTGTTGCAAGAAACCGTGAGAATAGCGGCTGCGATCATCGGCGCTGCCGCACGAAGGCGACTAGTTGGCCAACCAATTTCACATGTCATATTTCTGTTCTCTACGACTGGCGGCCCTGACGGCGATTGAAGGATGACAGAGCCTTGGGAAAAATCAACGCCGAAGCTCTAATCGCCGCCGGATGAAACTTCAGCGGCAGGTCACCGGCGACGGCGCATACCGTCATCTGCGCCAAAAGCATGGCGGAGAATGTCGGCGTATATTCACCCTTCCGTTGCATCAGATACGCGATGATGCCGGCGAAACCCGCCGGAACGGCGGTTTGTCGCGCGCCTTCTGATCGCCTTGCCGGTTCGCGCAAGCTCGTCAGCCGAAATCGATGAGCGGCCATGGGAGCGTCACGATTTCGTTCTGGCGGCAGCCGGTCAGCAAGAGCAGGCGAACGCAATGGACGGCCGACGGAGCAGCCTGCTCTTCCGCGTCAAGCGCGACGCCAAGCCGCCTGATCTCTTCGTCGGACAAGAGCCGTTCCCGCCTGGTCTCACGGCACTTGCGAACGCCGCGACGGCGATTCGTGCCTTTGTCGAGCAAGCCCCATAGTTCGGCCTGGCTCATCATGTCCGAGAGGATGCCGAGCGTCCTTTTGGCCTGATAGGGCGCTGCTCGGAGACCGTGATGAAAGGCAACGACCGCCAGCCGAGCCAGCTCCGAGGCTTTCACCTTTCCAAGTTTAGAGGTTACGAAGAGCCGGACCGACCGAACATACTCCCGAGCTGCCGTCGCCTTGAGTCGAACCCGCATATGTTCTTCGATCAAGGGCTCCCCGAGCGTCGCCATCGTCGCGCCTTCTTGCTCCGACGCGTGGGCGGTCGTTTGCTCGGGCGTGCGCCCAGCCGCCAGGTCGCCGAGCGGCGCACGCGAGCGGCTGCGCCTCTGCGATAGTCATTCTGTCATTCGCGCCGATTGTGGAGCGCTGCAGCCGGCACCATGATCTGTGTCATGACGAAATAAGATTTGTACCCTGATTTTCGAATCTGAACGCAAAGTCCTCGCAACGCATCATCGAAGTAGTCGCGATTGGCGCCGATCGCGCTCAGTTGAACGACGATTCTCTTGGTCAAGCGCATTGCGTGCACCATGAGGACAAGTTGAACGTCGCTTTTCCACGACCTGAAAGTCAGCCTGGGGCTACACTGGGGTTTCGTTACGACAGGAGCCGGGCCGAATACAGAAAGAAGCGAAGGAATAATAGAAGACACTAAAGACTGTGTAATAAATATTATATGCCAATACGTCGAAAATGCTACGACTATGCAGAACTGTTCTTCCACTTTCTCGTGACCTGAAGGTCGTTGGTTCAAATCCAGCCCCCGCACCCAACTTTCTCCCGAATGGAATGCCCCGAATGGATTGCATTGTGCTGCAGCGGCGTCGTCCGGATGGCGGCTGGCTCCTCAGGCCGACATTGTCCGCTGCTCTGGAAGACCCGCTGGGGCGGCATGAGGCCGTTCCCGACATTCGAGCGATGAAGACGGATCGCAGCGACCGGCCGTGCTGAGCGCCCGCTGCGACCGGAAAATTCGAGTTTGAGGCCGCTCAAAGCCGGCCCCCGCGTCGCATTGAAGGCGCCGGCGATGCATGCTTGGCTCGCGTATTGACGCGCGCGATGGCGATGCAGGTGCGGTGGCGAAATGAACGGTCCGCTGGACGGGGTTGGAATAATCGAAATCGCCGGGATAGGGCCTGGCCCGTTTTGCGGCATGATGCTTGCCGACCACGGCGCGGATGTCATCCGGATCGACAAGATCGGCGGCGCTCTTCTGCCGGCGAACGATCCGCTGTCGCGGTCAAAACAGTCGATCGCGCTTGATTTGAAGAAACCCGACTCGGTCGCCATCGTTCGCGAATTTGCGTCTCGCGCCGACGGGCTGATCGAGGGCTTTCGGCCCGGCGTCATGGAGCGCCTCGGTCTTGGCCCTGATGTTCTGCTGAAGGACAATCCAAAACTCGTCTACGGCCGCATGACCGGCTGGGGCCAGTCGGGGACCTATGCGCACGCCGCCGGGCACGACATCAATTACATCGCCCTTTCCGGAACGCTCTCGACTTGCGGCAGGGCGGGCGAGAAGCCGACGCCTCCCGTGAACTATCTTGGCGATTTCGGCGGCGGCGGCATGATGCTCGCCTTCGGCATGGTCGCTTCGTTGCTCGCGGTCCGAAACGGCGCGCCGGGACAGGTCATTGATTGCGCGATGACCGACGGTTCGGCCCTTCTGGCGGCGATGACCTGGGGGTTTTATTCGGCGGGTGCGTGGAAAGATCGCCGCGGCGTCAATATGCTCGACACCGGCGCGCATTTTTACGACACTTACGAGACGAGCGATGGCAAATGGGTCTCGGTCGGCGCGATCGAGCCGCAATTTTACGCGCTGCTCCGGGAAAAGGCGAGTCTCGCCGGCGACCGTGAGTTCGACGCCCAATATGATCAGGACAGATGGCCCGCGCTGAAGGACAGGCTGGCGAGTTTGTTCAGGACGAAGACCAGAGACGAATGGTGCGCGCTTCTGGAAGGAAGCGATGCCTGCTTTGCGCCGGTGTTGTCGCTCGAAGAGGCGCCGCGACATCCCCACAACGCCGGACGCAACACCTTTGTGAGCGTCGGCGGCGCAATCCAGCCGGCGCCGGCGCCGCGCTATTCCGTTACGAAGACCGAAGCGCCAAGGCCGCCGCTGGCGATCGGCGCCGATACGGATCGATTGCTGACGATACTCGGCAAAAGCGCCGCCGAAATCGCCGATCTTCGCGCGCGCGGCGTCGTCGCGTGATTGAGATTTTGAGGGCGTTCCCGAAAAACGTAAACGGTTTTCGGACAAGAATGCGCGACAAATCAAAAGACTCTAGAACATCGAGCGCGATATGGGAATCGCGCCCGATGTTCTAGCCTATTGATTTGGCGCGCCTTTGCGCGCGAAACCGGTTTCCACTTTCGCGCCCGGCGCGCTAGGCGTCGCTAAGCCGCTTGCCCTCGCTCGCAATTTTTTCGAGGAATGGCGAAGGCGCGAAGGCGTCGCCAAAACGGCGTTCGAACGTCTTTAGCGTCGCGACGATCCTGGCCGGACCGACCGTGTCGGCCCAGAACATCGGACCGCCGCGGTAGACCGGCCAATTATAGCCCTTGATGCAGGCGATATCGATGTCGGAGGCGCGAATGGCGATCCCCTCGGCGAGGACCTTCGCGCCTTCATTGACGATCGGGTAAAGCAGCCGCTCGAGAATTTCGTCGTCGCTCGCCGCGACCGGCGCGACGCCTCGTTCGGCGGCGACTTCCCTGATGATCTCGATCGCGACTGGCGAGAGCGACGCGTTCCTCTCGGCGTCATAATCGTAAAAGCCGCCATTCTTCTTTTGACCGAGGCGATCGCGCCGGACGAGCTCGCCGGCGACGGTCTTGACGTTTGAGTCGCGGCCGATGACGTCAAGCCCGACAAGGTCCATCATCTGGAACGGCCCCATCGCGAAACCGTAATCATAGATGACGCGGTCGATATCGGTCGGGCTCACCCCCTGGAGGGCCATCTGGTTCGCTTCGCGCCCGCGAACCGTCATCACGCGATTTGCGATGAATCCGTGTCCGACGCGGGAAAGAACAGGAGTCTTCCCGATTTTTTTGGCGAGAGTCATCGCGGTGTGAATGGCGTCCTTCGCGCTCGCCGCGCCGCGGACGACTTCCAGCAAAGGCATCACATTCGCCGGAGAAAAGAAATGCATGCCGATGACGTCGTGCGCCCGCCCGGTCGCGGCGGCGATCTCGTCGATATTGAGGTAAGAGGTGTTTGAAGCGAGAATCGCGCCGTTCTTTGCGATCTTGTCGATCTTGCCGAAGACGTCGCGTTTGATCGGCATGGTCTCGAAGACCGCTTCGATGATGAGGTCGGCGCGCGCGAGAGCCGCATAGTCGGTCGTCGGCGTGATCAGGCTCATTCGGTGCTCGACGTCCGCGGCGCTCATGCGCCCTTTTTTGGCGGTCGCCTCATAATTCCGGCGGATGACGCCGACGCCGCGATCAAGCGCTTCCTTCGTCTGCTCGACAAGCGTCACCGGCATGCCGACATTCAGAAAATTCATGGTGATGCCGCCGCCCATCGTCCCCGCGCCGATGACCCCGACCTCTTCAATTTTGCGCGTCGGCGTGTCGGCGGGGATGTCCGGCGCTTTCGTCGTTTGTCGTTCGGCGAAAAAAACGTAACGCTGGGCCGCCGATTCAACGCTCGCCAGCAATTCCATGAAGAGTTCACGCTCGCGCTTCATGCCGTCTTCGAAAGGAAGGTTGACCGCGCCTTCGACGCATTTGATGATATTCTCGGGCGCCTTGAAGCCGCGAAACGCCTTCGCATTTTTTTTTCGGAATTCCGCGAAAATTTCCGGCCGGCCTCGCGCGGCCGCAATCTTGTCGGTCTGATCGCGGACGCGCCGGAGCGGCGCTTTTTCGCCGAGGAGCTTGCGGGCGTAAGCGATCGCGTCGGCGCGGAGCGACGTCTCGCCGGCGAGCTTGTCGATGATCCCATAGTCGAGCGCCAGTTTGGCGCCGATCGGCCGGCCCGACGTGATGAGGTCAAGCGCAATCTCCGCGGCGACAATGCGCGGGAGACGCTGCGTACCGCCGGCGCCCGGCAACAGCCCGAGATTGACTTCCGGCAGTCCGACCTTCGCCGAGGGGACAGCGACGCGGTAATGGCAGCATAGCGCGAGTTCAAGGCCGCCGCCGAGCGCCGTCCCGTGCAACGCCGCGACGACCGGCTTTGGCAGGCTTTCAAGCGTCGCGAGGACGTCGCCGAGGCCTGGATCCTTCATCGGCTTGCCGAATTCGGAAATGTCCGCGCCGGCGAAAAACGTTTTACCGCCGCAGATCAGGACGATTGCGCCGACCCGGCCGTCGCTCGCGAGCATGGTTGCGCCTTCGACGATGCTGGTTCGAACGAGATGGCCGAGCGCGTTGACCGGCGGCGAATCGATGGTGACAATCCCGATGTCATTTTCAATTTCGGTTTTTAGAACATCCGCCATACGCCCTCGCCTGATCTGCCGCCATTTGGACGTGCGCCGGTCAATCGCTGCGCAAGGGCCGGCTTCGCCTGGGCCCGTTTGAAGCGCAAAGCAGAGCGAATGTCCAATGCGGGGCGCGGCTGGGGCGCTCGCCCTCGGCGCGGCCGACCTTCGGTCTCATTGGATGGTTCGCGGGGCTTCGGGGCGGAGTTCATTTCCGCTACTTCCAATGCTAGAAGCGGCGCATGGCGAGAGACATTGCAAATCCGCTCGACTTTTCGGGCAAGGCGGTCGTCGTGACGGGCGCCGCATCCGGGATCGGCGCCGCCTGCGCGCGCGCCTTTGCGGAGGCGGGCGCCGGCGTCGTTCTCGCTGATCTCAACGAGGAAAAAAACCGCAACGCCGCCGATCTGATCATGATCGACAATGACGTGCGTTGCATTCCTCACGCCTGCAATGTGGCGAGCGAGGAGGACTGCGAGAATCTCGTCATCCGCGCGCTGGATGAATTCGGCCGCATTGACGTGCTGGTGAACAACGCGGGAATTGTCTCCTCCGGGACCATTCTTGATCTCGCGCCGTCCGAGTGGGACCGCGTCATGGACGTCAATTTGCGTTCCTATTTCGTGCTGACCCAGCTTGCCGCAAGGGCGATGATCGATCGCGGCGTCCGCGGATCAATCATCAACATGTCGTCGGTCAACGCGGAGCTGGCGATTCCAGGCCAGGTCGCCTATGTCGCGTCGAAGGGCGGCGTCCAGCAGCTCACAAAAGCGGCGGCGCTCGGACTTGCGCCCCATGGCATACGCGTCAATGCGATCGGGCCAGGATCGATCATGACGGAATTGCTGAAGACTGTGATGACGGATGAGGACGGCCGTCGGAAAATCCTTTCAAGGACGCCGCTCGGACGGGTCGGCGATCCCTCGGAAGTCGCGAGCGTCGCTTTATTCCTCGCAAGCGGCATGGCGAGCTACATCACCGGTCAGACGATTTACCCGGACGGCGGCCGCATGGCGCTGAATTACACCGTGCCGGTCGATGAAGTTTGAGGCGCGCCTCGCCGTCGACATCGGCGGCACGTTCACCGATGTCGTGCTTGAGCGTCGCGACAAATCGCTGGTCACCGTCAAGACGCTGACGACGCCGAACGCGCCCGAAGAGGGCGTCCTGATCGGCGCAGCGGAGGCGCTTTTTCTCGCCGGCCTCAATCCCGCCGATGTCGGCGTCATCATTCACGGCACGACGCTCGCGACCAACGCGCTCATCGAAAAGCGCGGGGCGAAGACGGCGCTTTTGACGACCGAAGGTCACCGCGACACGCTCGAGATGGCTTATGAGAATCGCTTTGAACAATATGATGTGATGATCGACCGGCCGCCGCCGCTGGTTCCCCGCTGGTTGCGGCTGCCAGTGAAGGAACGGCTGAACGCGCGGGGCGAAACGCTGGTTGCGCTCGACGAGGCGAGCGTCATCGCAAGTCTTCCCGCGCTTGAAGCGGAGCAAATTGAGAGCCTCGCGATCGGATTTCTTCATTCCTACGCCAATCCCGAACATGAACTGCGGGCGGCGGAGATCATATCAAGGGCGATGCCGCGCCTTTCTATTTCCCTAAGTTCGGACGTCGCGCCGGAAATTCGGGAATATGAGCGCCAGACGACGACCGTCGCGAACGCTTATGTTCGTCCGCTGATGGAGCGGTATCTGCGTTCATTGGCGGCCGGATTCCAGTCGCGCGGCTTTTCCTGTCCTTTCCTCCTTGTCACCTCGGGCGGCGGATTGTGCACGGTCGAGACCGCTGCGCGATTCCCAATCCGCCTTGTCGAATCCGGCCCGGCCGGCGGCGCCGTTCTGGCGGCGTCGATCGCCCGTCGCCTCGACATCCCGGAACTCTTGTCTTTCGACATGGGCGGCACGACCGCGAAGATGTGCCTCATCGACAAGTTCGAATGCTCGACGGCGCGCGTCTTCGAAGTCGACCGGTCCTATCGGTTTAAGAAGGGCTCCGGCATGCCGGTGCGCATTCCGGTGATCGAACTCGTCGAGATCGGCGCGGGCGGCGGATCAATCGCGCATGTCGATGCGCTAAAGCGCATTGAAGTGGGTCCTGACAGCGCCGGCGCGGAGCCTGGCCCCGCATGCTACGGGCGCGGCGGCGAAAATCCGACGGTCACGGACGCCGATTTGATCGCGGGACGCATCATCCCTGAGAAGTTCGCTGGCGGATCAATCGCCCTTGACGCGCGCGCGGCCGACGCGGCGATGACGAGGGCGGTCGGAGCGCCGCTCGGCCTTGACGCGGCGGCGGCGGCGTTTGGCGTCAGCGAAATGGTCGATGAGAGCATGGCGGCCGCGGCGCGCGCTCATGCGGTTGAGCAGGGCAAGGACATTCGAAAACGCGCGATGATCGCCTTTGGCGGCGCGGCGCCGCTGCACGCGGCGCGCCTCGCTGAAAAGCTCGGCCTGTCGCGGGTCATCATTCCGGAAGGCGCCGGCGTCGGGTCGGCGATCGGCTTCCTGCTTGCGCCCGCGTCCTATGAAATCGTCCGCAGCCTGCCGATGCGGCTTGACGCGCTTGATGAAGCGCGCGTCGGCGCCTTGTTTCTATCGCTGAGGGATGAGGCGAGCGACGTCGTGCGCGCGGCGGCGCCGGGCGCGCGCCTTGCCGAGACGCGAACGGCGTACATGCGCTATGTCGGGCAAGGCTATGAAATTCCGGTCCCGATCGACCTTGACGGCGCGGTCGCGCCAAAGAAGCTGAATGAAAATTTCGAGCGCGCCTATCGCGTGCTCTATGGGCGGATCATTCCCGGCATGGCGGTTGAAATCCTGAGCTGGTCGATGCGAATTTCCGCGCCATCGCCGGAGGCGGCGCGGGTGAGCGCTGTCAGCGATTTGCGCGAAGTCGCCGCCGGCGCGTCGCTCGAAGTATTCGAGGCGTCGACCGCAGATTGGCGGCGCTATGGCGTCCACGACAGATCATTGCTGGCTCCCGGCGACAAGATCCCCGGCCCGGCGCTCATTGTTGAAGCGCAGACGACGACCGTCGTAACGTCCGGATTTGACGCATTGATCGATCACGCGCGCAATATCATTCTGCTTCGAAAGGCCGACGCATGAGCGCCGTCGATCAGATCCGGCTTCAGCTTCTGTGGTCGCGCCTAATCGCGATTGTGGAAGAACAGGCGCAGACGCTGATGCGGACCGCCTTCTCCGCAACTGTCCGTGAGGCGGGCGATCTTTCGGCCGGCGTATTCGACACGACAGGACGAATGCTGGCGCAGGCGGTGACAGGGACGCCCGGCCACGTCAACGCCATGGCGGCGAGCGTCGGCTTTTTCCTGAAAAAGTTTCCGATCCGGTCGATGGAGCCCGGCGACATATTGGTGACGAACGATCCCTGGGAGGGCACCGGCCACCTCAACGACTTCACCGTCGTGACCCCGGTCTTCAAGAATGGGACCGCGATCGCGCTCTTCGCCGCGACGTCGCACATCGCTGATGTCGGCGGCCTCGGCTTCGGGCCGGACGCGCGCCAGGTTTATGAAGAGGGCTTGCTGGTCCCGATCTCCCATCTGTTTCGAAAGGGCGAAGCGAACGCGACGCTGATCGAAATGATCCGCGCCAATGTGCGCGACCCGCAAGCCGCGGAAGGCGATCTCTATTCGCTCGCCGCCTGCAATGAAGCCGGCCGCGCGCGCCTTCTTGAAACGCTCGATGAATTCGATCTCGATCGTCTCGATGATGTCGGCGCATTGATCATCGAAAATTCACGCAATGCGATGCTCGAAGAGGCGCGCCGCGTCGCCTTCGGAACATATGATTATTCGATTCGCATCGACGGCTATGACAAGCCCGTCGATCTCGTCGCGTCGGTGACGATTGGCGCAACGGGCGTCGACATCGATTTTTCCGGAACGTCGCCGGCGTCGGATTATGGAATCAATGTGCCGCTCACTTATACGCAGGCCTACGCCTCTTTCGGCGCACGCTGCGTCATCGGAAATATGGTTCCGAACAATGCGGGTTCGCTCGGCGTCGTCCGCGTGACGGCGCCGGAGGGGTCGATCTTGAACGCGCCGCGTCCCTGCGCGGTGTCGGCGCGTCATACGGTCGGGCAGATGCTTCCCGACGTCGTGCTCGGCGCCTTGTCAAAAGCGATCCCGGAGCGGACGCCGGCCGAAGGCGCTTCCTGTCTCTATCTTCCGGTGCTGCTTGGCGGGCGCGGCGTCGGCGGCGGCGAAGAGTTCATCGTCAATCCGTTTTACACGGGCGGCGCCGGCGCGCGCCCGGGCAAGGACGGATTATCATGCACGGCGTTTCCGTCGGGCGTGCGCAACACGCCGGTCGAGATCAACGAGGCGTCGGCGCCGATCGTCATCTGGAAGAAAGAATACCGGACGGATTCAGCCGGCGCAGGAAGGCTGCGCGGCGGACTGGGGCAGACTCTGGTGTTCGGCCATGCGGACGGCGCCGCGTTCGCCGTTTCGAAAATGTTCGACCGGATCCGCCATCCGGCGCGCGGCCGCGACGGCGGCGGCGACGGCGGGAAAGGCGGCGCCAGTCTCGACGACGGCGCGCAATTGCGCGGCATGGGTCGCGACCTGATTCCGGCAGGCCGCCGCCTTGTCGTTGAAACGCCGGGCGGCGGCGGCATCGGCGATCCGGCGGCGCGCGACCGCAATTTGCTTGAGCGCGACATCCGCGCGGGCTTCGTCAGCGAGAGCGCCGCGAGGGGCCAATATCGCCTGAAAAGCGGCTAGGCCGCGATATCAGGCCAAGGTCGGCATTTCTCGCGCAATTTTCCGGCGCGCGGCGGTCGGGCCATTGGCCGACATCGCCGGCGGGGCGCGGTCACAGCCCGCCTGCTGGAAGGATGATCCGTCTTGGTTTTTTCCGGCATTGCCTATGGCGCCGGCAATGGCCTAGAGCCGTGGCCAAAGACCAGCCATCAGGCGCGACATCGAACGCGCCGTCCGGGAGTGAGACATGAGCAAACCGAAGGGCGCAACCAGCCCGCTCAGCCTTTTTGTGCCGGAGCCGGAGTGTCGTCCTGGCGATCATCCCGATTTCAACGAAATGCTGATCCCGGAAGCGGGCGCGGTCAGAATGCCGCCGGTCGATGTCGAACCGCTGCACATTCATGATCTCGCTTATTCTGTCATCCGTGTCCTGAACGATGGCGGCGAGGCCGTCGGGCCATGGGCAGGCCAGCTTTCGGACGAAGACCTCCTCGAAGGGCTTCGCCACATGATGACGGTGAGGGCGTTCGACGCGCGCATGTTCATGGCGCAGCGTCAGGGCAAGACGTCGTTCTACATGCAGGCGCTCGGCGAGGAAGCGGTCGCCTGCGCCTTTCGCAGGGCGATGCGCAAGGGCGACATGAACTTTCCGACCTATCGGCAGCAGGGCCTGCTGATCGCCGGCGGCTATTCGATCTACACCATGATGAATCAGATTTATTCCAATGAGCTCGACCCGGTGAAGGGCCGGCAGCTCCCGGTGATGTATTCCTCGAAGGAGGACGGGTATTTCACCATCTCCGGCAATCTCGCGACGCAATTCATCCAGGCCGTCGGCTGGGCGATGGCGTCGGCGATCAAGGGCGACGACAAGATCGCTGCCGGCTGGATCGGCGAGGGCTCGACGGCGGAGAATGATTTTCACTCGGCGCTCGTCTTCGCCTCGACCTACAAGGCGCCGGTCGTCCTCAATGTCGTCAACAATCAGTGGGCGATATCGACTTTTCAAGGCATCGCGCGCGGCAACGCGGCGACATTCGCCTCGCGCGGGCTCGGTTTCGGCATTCCGTCGCTGCGCGTCGACGGCAATGACTATCTCGCCGTTTACGCCGTCGCGAAATGGGCGGTCGACCGCGCGCGGCGGAATCTGGGGCCGACGCTGATCGAATTCGTCACCTATCGGGCGGGCGCGCATTCGACATCCGACGATCCGTCCGGCTATCGCCCTAAGGACGAATCCTCGACATGGCCGCTCGGCGATCCGATCGAACGGCTGAAGAAGCATTTGATCCGCCACAAGAAATGGTCGGAAGAACGACACGCGCAAGCCAAAGCCCAGATCGAAAGTGAAATCCTGCAGGCGCAAAAACAGGCCGAAGAACACGGCACCTTGCATAACGGGCCGCATGTCCCGGCCGGCACCATGTTCGAAGATGTCTACGCGGAGGCGCCCATCCACCTGATCCGGCAGCGTCAGGAAGCGGGGCTTTAGATCATGACACGCATGACGATGATCGAAGCCATTCGCAGCGCCATGGATGTCGCCATGGAAAAAAATCCGAACGTCGTCGTCTTCGGCGAGGATGTCGGCTATTTCGGCGGCGTCTTCCGCTGCACGCACGGGCTTCAGAAAAAATACGGCAGCCAGCGCTGCTTCGACGCGCCGATTTCGGAAAGCGGCATTGTCGGCGCGGCGATCGGCATGGCCGCCTACGGCCTTCGTCCCTGCGTTGAAATTCAGTTTGCGGACTATGTCTACCCCGGCTACGACCAGCTTGCGTCGGAAGCCGCGCGCATCCGCTATCGTTCGGCCGGCGACTTCACCGTGCCGATGACGGTCAGGATGCCGACCGGCGGCGGCATTTTCGGCGGCCAGACGCACAGCCAGAGCCCCGAGGCGCTGTTCGCGCATGTCTGCGGATTGAAAACCGTCATCCCGTCAAACCCCTATGACGCCAAGGGCCTGTTGATCGCCGCGATCGAAGACGACGACCCCGTGATGTTCCTTGAGCCCAAGCGCCTCTATAACGGCCCCTTCGACGGCCATCACGACCAGCCGGTGACGCCGTGGAAAAAGCACGAGCTCGGCGAGGCGCCCGACGGCCATTACACAATTCCGCTCGGCAAAGCCGCAACGCGCCGCGAAGGAAGCGACGTCACCGTGCTCGCTTATGGAACGATGGTTCATGTTGCGCTTGCGGCGGCGGCGGAAACCGGAATCGACGCCGAAGTGATTGACCTTCGCACCATCCTTCCGCTTGATCTCGAAGCGATCGAAGCGTCGGTGCGCAAGACCGGACGCTGCGTCATCGTCGTTGAGGCGACGAAAACCTGCGGCTTCTCGGCGGAGCTGATGTCGGTGGTCATGGAAGGGTGCTTCCATCATCTCGAAGCGCCGGTCATTCGCGTCACGGGGTACGACACGCCCTATCCGCATGCGCATGAATGGGCGTATTTCCCGGGTCCAAAGCGCGTCGGCGCAGCGTTGAAGAAAGTGATGGAGAACAATTGATGGGCGTTCACGTCATTAAACTGCCGGATGTCGGCGAAGGCGTCGCGGAAGCCGAACTCGTCGAGTGGATGGTGAAGCCCGGCGACAATGTGATGGAGGATCAGGTTCTCGCCGCCGTGATGACTGACAAGGCGACGGTGGAGATCCCGTCGCCGGTGATCGGCAAGGTCATCTGGGTCGGCGCGAAGGCGGGCGACACCGTCGCGGTCGGCTCGCCGATCGTGAAGCTCGAAGTCGACGGCGCCGGCAACGCCAAAGAAGACGCAGCGACCGTGAAAGAGGCGCCGAAGGCGGAAAAGAAAGCAGCTGCGCTTTCCTCCCCCGCTCGCGGGGGAGGTGTCCGCGAAGCGGACGGAGGGGGGGACTCGAGCAGGTCGTCCTCGCGGATGGAGCGCGCCCCCTCAGTCGCGCTTCGCGCGACAGCTCCCCCGCCCGCGGGGGAGCAGAAGCGCGTTGCGCCCGCCATGCCCACAGCCGCGCCGCGCAAGGAAGGCGAAAAGCCGCTCGCTTCGCCGGCGGTCAGGAAACGCGCCGCCGACGCCGGCGTCGATCTGCGCCGCGTCGCCGGCACGGGCCCAGCGGGACGTATCGGACACGAGGATCTCGACGCTTACTTCGAGCACGGATCAAGCCCGGTCGCGCCGCGCGGACGCCGTGCGGATGCCAGCATCAAGGAGATCCCGATTATCGGCCTTCGCCGAAAGATCGCCGAGAAAATGACGATCTCGCGCAGCCGCATTCCGGACATCGTCTATGTCGACGAGGTCGACATGACGGCGCTCGAAGATCTGCGCGCCAAACTCAACACAGGGAAAAAGCCGGACCAGGCGAAGTTGACGGTTCTTCCCTTCCTGATGCGCGCGATGGCGAAGGCGATCGAGGATCAGCCGCAGGTCAACTCGCTCTTCGACGATGAGGCGGGAATCGTACGCCAATATGGCGGCGTCCATATCGGCGTCGCCGCGCAGACCGACGGCGGCCTTGTCGTGCCGGTCGTCCGCCATGTCGAGGCGCGGGGATTGTGGGACTGTGCGGCGGAAGTCTCGCGTCTCGCCGAGTCCGCGAAAAAAGGAACCGCGACGCGCGAGGAACTGTCCGGCTCGACGATCACCATCACCTCATTAGGCGCGCTCGGCGGCATCGTGACGACGCCGGTCATCAATCACCCCGAGGTCGCGATCGTCGGCGTCAACAAGATGCAGGTCCGGCCGCACTGGGACGGCTCCGCTTTCGTGCCGCGCCGGATGATGAACCTCTCCTGCGCCTTCGATCACCGCATCGTCGACGGCTGGAACGCCGCAGTCTTCGTGCAGCGGGTGAAGACGCTGCTCGAAAATCCGGCGATGATTTTTATTCAAGAATGAGGCGGCAATGGGCAATGGGCAATCGGCAATGGACGGCGAGTCCCCTTGGATAGTCGATGAGCGGGAGGCGGACGCGGGTGGATTCAGCGAGGGTGGAAGCTCGATCACGGATTTTCGCGATCTTGATGTATGGAAAGAAGGAATGCAGCTCGCGACCGCAATCTATGACAGGACAAGCGATTTTCCTCGCGAAGAACTCTATGGCCTGACGTCCCAACTTCGTCGCGCATCCGTCTCAGTTCCGGCGAATATTTCCGAGGGCTATGGGCGCAACTCAAGCGGCAACTACATCCATTTTCTTAAGATATCGCTGGGGTCAGCCAGGGAAATCGAAACGCTGGTCGAGCTTTCCAGGCGATTGGGATTCCTGAAGGCCGATGACGCAACCGCGTTGGCTGCGCAGTCCCAACGAATATCGAAAATGTTGCGATCTTTGATCCGCGCAATTGAGGCTAGACGCCGATGACTCATTATTGCCCATTGCCCATTGCCCATTGCCTATTCGGCGCGCAATTATGACCGACCTCACCACCAAACTCCTCATCATCGGCGGCGGGCCGGGCGGCTATGTCTGCGGCATCCGCGCAGGGCAATTGGGAATCGATACGATCGTCGTCGACGCCGAAGCGCTCGGCGGAACGTGCCTTAACGTCGGGTGCATTCCGTCGAAGGCGATCATTCACGCGGCCGACGAGTTCGAGAAATCGACGCATTTCGCCAACTCCTCTGTGCTCGGCATTTCGGCAGGGAAGCCGTCCCTTGATCTTTCGAAGACAGTCGCGTGGAAGGACGGCATCGTCAAACGCTTGACGACCGGCGTCGGCGGGCTCCTCAAGAAGAGCAAGGTCAAGACGATCAAGGGCTGGGCGAGCTTCGTCGACGGCAAGACGGTCGATGTGAAGACCGCGGAAGGCGCCACGCGCATCCGCGCTGAGAACGTCGTGATCGCGACAGGGTCCGTCCCGGTCGAGCTTCCCTTTATGAAATTCGGCGGCAATGTCATTTCATCGACCGGCGCCTTGGCGCTCAATGCGCCGCCGAAGAATTTCGCCATCGTCGGCGCCGGCTATATCGGGCTTGAACTCGGGATCGCCTTCGCCAAGTTCGGGTCGAAAGTGACGGTCGTCGAGGCGATGGACCGAATCCTGCCGACCTACGACGCGGAACTGACGAAGCCGGTCGCCAAGCGCCTCAAGGATTTGGGCGTCACCGTCATCCTCGGCGCCAAGGCGAAGGGCCTTTCGAAGGACGGCAAGGCGCTCGAGATCGAACAGAACGGCAAGACCGAAGCGATCGCCGCCGACAAGGTGCTTGTGACGGTCGGAAGAAAGCCGCTGACCGAAGGCTGGGGACACGACAAACTCGCGCTCGACATGGACGGGCGGCATTTGAAGATCAATGATCGCTGCGAGACCTCGATGCGCGGGATTTATGCGATCGGCGATGTCACTGGCGAGCCGATGCTGGCGCACCGCGCGATGGCGCAGGGCGAAATGGTCGCTGAAATCATCGCGGGTCATAATCGCCGCTGGGACAAAGCGGCGATCGCTGCGATCTGTTTCACCGATCCCGAAATCATTTCCTGCGGCCTCTCGCCCGACGAAGCGAAAGCCGCCGGCCACAAGATCAAGACGGCGAATTTCCCGTTCTCCGCGAACGGCCGCGCGATGACGATGGAGGCCGAAGAAGGATTCGTGCGCGTCGTCGCGCGCGAGGATAATCATCTGCTGCTCGGCCTTCAGGCGGTCGGGCGCGGCGCTTCGGAGCTCTCCGCCGCCTTCGGTCTCGCGCTTGAGATGGGCGCGCGCCTCGAAGACGTCGCCGGCACGATCCACGCGCACCCGACGCAGGGCGAGGCGCTGCAGGAAGCCGCGCTCCGCACGCTCGGTCATGCGCTCCACATCTAAGATCGGGACCGCGAAAAAACCGCCGCTGAAGATCGGCTGGCGCGAATGGGCGATGTTGCCGACGCTCTGTGACGAGCCGATCCTCGCGAAGATCGACACTGGCGCGAAGACGTCGGCCATCCACGCCTACCGCGTTCGGGAATTTGCGAAAGGCGGCAAGGCCTATGCGGAGTTCTATCTCCAACCGCTGCAAAAGCGGCGCTGGCCGGAGGTCTATTGCATCGCGCCGATCCATGATCGCCGGATCGTTCGAAGTTCGAACGGGGCGACGCAAGAGCGCATCGTCATTGTCGTTCCCTTGCGTCTCGGCAAGCGGCGATGGTCGATCGAAATGACATTGGCCAACCGCGACGACATGGGATTCCGCCTCCTCATCGGCCGCGACGCATTGGGAAAAAATGTCGTCATTCATCCCGCGCGGTCGTATATGCTTGGCCGGCCATAGAAGCCGGGGTCCTCGATGAAGCTCGCCCTCATGTGCCAGAACGCGGGGCTCTATTCGCACCGGCGGCTGATCGAGGCCGCAAAGAGCCGCGGTCACGACATCGACGTCGTCAACCACGTCAAATGCTACATCAACATCACATCGAACCGCCCGTCGGTTTTTTATCAGGGCAAGGAGCTGCCGAAATATGACGCGGTGATTCCGCGTATCGGCGCCTCTGTCACCTTTTATGGAACGGCGGTGCTGCGCCAATTCGAGGTGATGGGCGTTTACCCCGTGAACGAATCCGTCGCGATCACCCGCTCGCGCGACAAACTTCGAAGCCTGCAATTGCTCGCGAGAAAAGGCGTCGGGCTTCCCGTCACCGTGTTCGCGCACAAGACGAGCAACTCCGAAGAAGTCATCCGCCTCGTCGGCGGGCCGCCGGTGATCATCAAGCTGCTCGAAGGCGCGCAGGGCCTTGGCGTCATTCTCGGCGAAACGCAGCGCGCCGCCGAGTCGATCATCCAGGCGTTCAGCCGCGTCGACGCCGACATTCTCGTCCAGGAATTCATCAAGGAGGCTGGCGGCGAAGACATCCGCTGCCTCGTCGTCGGCGGCCGCGTCGTCGCCGCCATGAAGCGCAAAGGGAAAGAAGGCGAGTTCCGCTCGAACCTTCATCGCGGCGGATCGGCGGAAAACGTGAAGATCACCACCGCCGAGCGCGCGACGGCGATCTCGGCGGCGAAGGCGATGGGTCTTAATGTCTGCGGCGTCGACATGTTGCGCTCGAACCATGGGCCGGTCGTCATGGAAGTGAATTCGTCGCCCGGCCTTGAAGGCGTTGAAACCGCGACCGGCGTCGATGTCGCGGGGCTCATCATCGAGTTTGTTGAAAAGAGCGCCGAGCCGAACAAGACGAAGACGAAAGGGAAGGGGTAGAGCGTTGAAAACCCGCATTCTCGGTTTTGAATGGGACGCGAGCTCTTCGCATTCGCGCGGGCCGGCGCTCGGGCCGAGCGTCGTCAAAAGGCTGCTGACCAGCGAAGCGTCGAGCCGCTATTCGACAGACCTTGTCGACATGCGCGACGCGATTGACGGCTATGTCATTCCAGACTTGCCGGAAGACGCCGCCAAAGCGCGCGACATCATAACGCGGACTGTCGCGGACTGCATCCGCGAGGGACTCGCGCCGCTGTCGATCGGCGGCGATCATTCGGTCACCTATCCGATCTTGAAGGCGATTCACGCAAAGCACGGCCCGGTCAATGTTTTGCATGTCGATGCGCATCCCGACCTGCACGACGAATTTGAAGGCGACCGCTACAGCCATGCCTGCCCGTTCGCGCGCGCGCTTGCGGACGGTCTTGTCAGGACGCTCGTTCAGGTCGGCATCCGTTGCTGGGACCGGACCCAGCTTGATCAGGCGAAAAAATACGGGGTGACGATCCTGCGCGCCGATCAGGTCGAAGAGATTCCGCCGGCGATTTTCTCCGGGCCTCTCTACATGTCGATCGATCTCGACGGGCTCGATCCCGCCTTCGCGCCGGGCGTTTCGCACCCGGAGCCCGGCGGGCTCTCGACGCTCGATGTGCTGAAAATGATCGGCCGCATCAAGGGCCCGCTCATCGGCGCCGATGTCGTTGAGCTAAATCCGGAACGCGATTGGCAGATGACGACCGCGCGCGTCGTCGTGCGGTTGGTGAAGGAGCTGGCGGCGAAGATCGCGGTCTAGAACACCGGGCGCGATATGGGAATCGCGACCGATGTTCTAGCCTATTGAGTTGGCGCGCCTTGGCGCGCGAAACCGGTCTCCACTTTCGCGCCCGGCGCGCTAATCGAAAAGGCTCGACACCGATTCTTCATTCGCGATTCGCCGGATCGCTTCGGCGAGGAGGCCGCCGATCTCGACTTTCTCGATCTTCTTGCAGGCCTCTACTTCGGGCGTTGACAGGATCGAGTCGGAGGTGACGATTCTGGTCAGCGCTTTCGCCTTGGCGATGCGCTCATGCGCGCCGTCCGACAAGACGCCATGCGTCACATAGGCGGAAACGCTTTTCGCGCCCTTTTCCATGATCGCCTGCGCCGCGTTGCAGAGCGTGCCGCCGCTATCGACGATGTCGTCGAAGAGAATGCAATGGCGATCCTTGACGTCGCCGATGATGTGCATGACTTCCGAAACGCCCGCCTGTTCGCGGCGTTTGTCGACAATCGCGAGCGGCCGGTTGCCGAGCCGCTTTGAGAGCGAGCGGGCGCGGACGACGCCGCCGGTGTCCGGTGAGACGACCGTCACGTCATCGATGTCGCCCTTGTGCATGGCGCGGATTTTTTCGGCGAAGACATTGACCGCGAAAAGATTGTCGGTCGGAATGTCGAAGAAGCCCTGGATCTGCCCGGCGTGCAGATCGACCGTCAGCACGCGGTCGGCGCCGGCGGTGGTGATGAGATTGGCGACAAGCTTGGCTGAAATCGGCGTGCGGGGCCCGGCCTTTCGATCCTGGCGCGCATAACCGAAATAAGGAATGACGGCGGTGATGCGGCTCGCCGACGCGCGCGTCAGCGCGTCGATCGTGATCAAAAGCTCCATCAGATTGTCGTTCGCCGGGTTCGACGTCGACTGGATGACGAACACGTCCTCGCCGCGGACGTTTTCCTTGATCTCGACGAAAACCTCGCCGTCCTTGAAGGTCCTGATCTCGGCTTCGGCGAGCGGGTTCGCCAGCCTTGCGGCGATGTTTTCGCTGAGCTTGCGGTTCGAATTGCCAGAAATCAGCTTCATGTTTCGGCCCCTGAATTCCGGCAGGGTTGTGACGGGTTCGCGACACGGGATCAAGCCCCGGCGGACGGCGCCATGCTGATCGCGGACAGGTTGCGCCCATAGTCGGATTCGCCGGCGCGCCGGCTCGCCCGATAGCTGAAATAGCGGCCCGCCTGCTCGACCGTGCAGACATCGACGTCGTCAATCAGATTGACGCCCGCTGAAGCCAGTCGGGAACGGCCGAACCCGACCAGATCGAGCTGACGTTTCTCCGACGACGCGCCCGCCGCGAAGAATTGCTCCGCAGCCGGATATTTAGTCGCGAACGCGGCGAGAACGTCGAGGCCGACCTCGAAATTGCGCTGCCGCATGCAAGGGCCGACCGCGGCGACGATGCGATCCGCGCGCGCGCCGATCGAGGTCATCGCCTTGATCGTCGATTCGAGGACGCCCGCGAGCGCGCCCCGCCAGCCGGCATGAGCGGCGCCGATGATTTCCGCTTCGGCGTCGACGAACAAGAACGGCATGCAGTCGGCGGCAAGGACGCCGAGCGCTGCTCCCTTGAGCCTCGTCGCCATGCCGTCAGCTCTTGGCCCCTGGCCGGTCCAGGGATCGGTTACGACGACGGCGTCCGCTGAGTGGATCTGGTAAAGGGTCAGCAATTCGCCCGCGCCAAGAGCGGCG
Organism: uncultured Alphaproteobacteria bacterium; assembly: GCA_902826095.1. Lineage (GTDB taxonomy): Bacteria > Pseudomonadota > Alphaproteobacteria > Caulobacterales > Parvularculaceae > Amphiplicatus. The sequence continues at coordinate 32,261 of CADEDN010000013.1, forward strand.
CGGCAGCGATTTCGGTTCTCGGCGGCGTTCGACGGCGCATCGCTCGATCCAAGCCCGACATTCAGCGATGAGAACATCCCCGTCGATACGCCGCCGGCGCGGCCGAAAAATCCGTGGCGGACGGCCGCTTCACGCAAGAGTGACGATGTCAGATGCGGCGGCGTCACGGGCGAAAACCGGCGGGTTCCGGCAAGGACGGCGAGGAAATGCAAAGCGCCTTGAACAGCTCCCCCATCTGGCTCGACGACGAAATGCGGTGCGCGCCGGCGAAGAGATCCGCCGCTTCCGCCGCCGATTTTCCCGCGCTCAAGCGTTCAAGACGAATCACGAGGCCGAGCCGTTCCAAGAATTCGCCTTGACTGACCGGACCGAACGCGGCGGCGCCGGCCGCGAATGCGCGCGTGAAGAGCCGCTCAAAATTCACATGGGCTGTGATGTCGGCGCTGCCCGGCGCGTTTAAGACAGGCCAATGGGCGTGACGTCGAATTGACTGCAATGTGTCGCCATAGCCGGACTGCATATGGCCGTAATCGATGATGAGCGCGCGCCCGCTCCGTTCGATCAGCGCCCGCGCGATTTCATCGATCAATGCTTCGCCCGGTTCATTAACCTCGAAAATATCGCCAATGGCGGCGGCGTGCATTTCCGGAATATCGATCGTCGGCAATGGCGGCGTTTCTGCAAGCGTGAAGGCGAGCCCTTTCTCGTCGACGCCGACAAGGCGCTCGCGCCAGCCGGTTTCGACACGCATGAATTGCCGGATCGGGAGACAGTCGAAGAATTCATTCGCCACAAGAAGCGTCGGCGCCGCCGGCACGTCGGCGAACCGGTCCGCCCATTCAGGCGCGATGCCGGCGTCGCGCAGGCGCCGCTGCTGTTCATGGCGAAGACGCCCGGATGTCTCGACCAGCCAAATCCGCGCCGCATCGAGGAATGCGGGACGCAGCCTTGCGGCGCGCAAGATGTCCTGCATCAGCGCGCCGCGGCCCGGGCCGAGTTCGACGAGGTTGAACGCCTTCGGCGCGCCGATGTCTTCCCAAGACTGCACAAGCCACAGGCCGATCAGCTCGCCGAAGATCTGGCTGATCTCCGGCGAGGTCGTGAAATCGCCTTTGGCGCCGATCGGCGTTTGCGATGTGTAATAGCCGTCATGCGGGTGAAAGAGGGCGTCAGCCATATAGTCGGCGATCGAAATCGGCCCTCGCGATTTGATGAGGGCGATCAGGCGTTCTTCGAGCGGCGTCGTTTCGCGCGGAGAGGCGCTTCCCGTCATGACGCAGGGGCCGCCGATGTTTTGGGAGAGCGAAAAGAACGCCAGACGAGCCAGATTCCGAGCATCAGCATCGGCAGCGACAGCATCATGCCCATGGTCAGGCCGACGGGGAAGTCCGGCAGGAAGGCGTCCGGCTCCCGGAAGTTCTCGACGAAAATGCGCGACAGCGCGTAGCCGGAAAGAAAGACGCCCATCGTCGCGCCCGGCCGCTTCAACAGGCCGAATTTCCGCGTCAGGACGAAGATGACCGCAAAGAGCGCGAGGCCTTCAAGGGCAGCTTCGTAAAGCTGGCTTGGATGGCGCGGCGCGCCGAGCGGGTCAGAGGGAAACACCATCGCCCATTTCCCGTCCCAGGGACGGCCATAGAGCTCCCCGTTGATGAAATTGGCGATCCGCACCAGGAAGATGCCGATCGGCGCGCCGCAGGCGAAGAGATCGCCCAGCGAAAGGGCGTTCACCTTGTGCCGATACGCGTACCAGAGCCCGGCGATGGCGACGCCGATGAGACCGCCATGAAACGACATGCCGCCCTTCCAGAGCATCAGAGCGGGCGGGATCGGCAGCCAGCCGATCAGCGTCTTGATGAGGCCCTCCGCCATGTTTGCGCCAAGCGGCTCCCACGCACCGACCAGTAGCGAGGGCTCGTAGAAAAAGAGGTATCCGAGACGCCCGCCGGCCATGACGCCGATCGCGACCCAGAAGATGACGTCGTCAAGCTGCGTCTTGTTGACCGGCGCGCCCGCTGGCGGCCACAGGGCGGGGCGCTTGATGAGCGAGAGCGCATACCACCAGCCAAGGCCGATGCCGAAAATGTAACCAAGCGAATACCACCGGATCGGCAGCGGCCCCAAATGGATCGCAATGGGGTCAATCGCGGGGTAGGGAACGGTCATTCTGCCTCTGCTCGCTCAGTCTATCGCGGCCTCTCTAGCGCGCTTTTTCGCCGCTGTCGCCTTGGCGCACGGCGGCGCATAATAGAGCCAAACAGGAGCCGTTCATGCAGACGCAAAGCCCGCTTTTTGACGAGATCGCCAGGCTGATGGCGGACGCGGCGGGGGCGGTCGACGGCGTTCGCCGCGAAGCGCAGACAGTCGCGCGCAGCCAGCTGCAGCGCCTCATATCCGACATGGATCTCGTCGCCCGCGAGGAGTTTGAGGCGGTGCGGGACATGGCGATCAAGGCCCGCGCCGAAAATGAGCGGCTTGCCGCAAGAATCGCTGAACTTGAAGCGAAACTGGGCAAAACCAGTTAGTTTTCCCCAGGAGCGAATCATTGCGGCGGTTCCCGACTCGCCGCGCAAATGGCGCTGTCAGTCATCGTCGGGAGCCCCATGTCGATTGAATTGCTGAAATCGCCGACGCGCGAGGCCGATCCCCTCGAAGCGCTTGAACATGTCGCCGACGATCTCGCGCTCAACGTCGAACGGGTCGACGCCGACGAACTGCATCTTGCGATACCGGGGCTGTGGCGCGACGCGGGCTTCTGGTTCACCTGGCGTCCCGAACTCTCGACCTTGCAAATGGGCGCGCCGCTCGACCTCAAAGCCCCGAAGGGCCGCCTGAACGAGGTCGCCCGCCTTGTCGCGATGGTCAACGAACGCCTCTGGATCGGCCATTTCGATTTATGGTCCGATGACCATTCAATCGTTTTCCGCAATGCGGCGGTGCTGCCGGCGAGCGGCGCGCTTGACCGTGTTCAGGCCGAGTGTTTGATCAAGGGCGCCCGTGAAGCGATCGACCGGTTTTTGCCGGCGTTCAATTACCTGATCTGGGGCGGGAAGACGCCGGAGGAGGCGCTGGAAGCGTCGCTTTTTGAAACGGCGGGGAACGCCTGACGTTGATGCTTGAACGTCTGGGCGGATGGCGCGGGCGATTTGCGCTATATTTGCATTCATGACGCAGCAGATTTCGGTTGGATTGATCGGCGCCGGCTCGATGGGCGGCGCGTTGCTCGGCGGCTGGATCGAAAAGGGCGTCATTGATCGGCGCGCTTCGGCGGTCTTTGACCCGGCGCCGGGCGAGGCCGCGATCATGAGCGGCGTCAGGCTCAATCCGCCGGTAGAAGGACTCGCCGTCGACGCTGTGGTCGCGGCAATCAAGCCGCAATCGGCGGACGATGTCCTTCCAGCATTCGCTGCGATGGCGACAAGCGCGCTCCTCGTCTCGGTGATGGCCGGCTTCAGCGTTGCAAGCATTGCTGCGCTGCTCCCGCCATCAACGCGCATCATCCGCGCCATGCCGAATCTGCCCGCAGCAATCGGCGCCGGCGTCACCGCGCTTTACGCGCCGCCGGGCCTTTCAAGCGGCGACCGCGCCTGCGCCGAGGCGCTGATGCGCGCGGTCGGCGATGTCGTTTGGGTCGGCGCCGAACATGAGATCGACATCGTCACGGCGGTCTCTGGAAGCGGCCCCGCCTATTTCTTCCTTCTCGCCGAAGCGCTGGCGGAAGCGGCGCGCGCGGCCGGACTTGACGACGCATCGTCGAAGACGCTCGCGCGCGCGACGCTTGCCGGCGCCGGCGCCTTTGTGAAGAGCGACGCTCGCCCGCTTGCAGACCTCCGGCGCGCCGTGACGTCGCCGGGCGGCACAACCGCGGCGGCTCTCAACATTCTCGACGGGGACTCAAAAGCGCTCCGCAGTCTGATCAATGCGGCGGTCGAGGCGGCGCGAATGCGGGCCAAGGCGCTGACGCATTGAAGGCGCCGGCAGTTCGGCCGCGCGTCCGCCCGATCGTTTGAGCGGTCGGACGTCGGGCCAGGCCGTCAGCCGAGGCGCAGGCGAGGACTTCATTCAGCCGCGCGATCAGTTGACGGTGATCATTGCGACAGGCGACCAGCGTGTGAACGTCCCGCCGGCCAAATTGCGCATCCGAGCCTGAAACTGATAGACGCCGACGCCGGCGTTCGGCGTAAACGGCGCCGACTTTGTCAGAACGCCGGTTTGCGAAGCCATTGGCGTAATCGACGGTCGGTTGCCGCCGCAAGCATGTCGTTCGCCGATACGAGCGCGCATTCGACAGGAAAATTTCAGGACGCCATATTGCCGTTGGCGCCCTTGGGCTGGCGGATGACGCGCGCCGTCGATGGTCCATGGGCGCGCGGATCGAGCGCGCGCGGCGACGGCGCCCATCCATTCGGCGAGATGGGCCTCGATGTGACGGTTGCGTCCTATGACGCCGCCTGTCTCGAAAGGGTCGGTTACGAGCGGCGAATGCGTTCCGAAATCTTCAGTGTTCGCTTTCTGAAAGCTCCGCCGCGGTCGATCAAGCCGAGCATTGAGAGGCGGCATTGGGTCGCGGGCGAACGCATGTTTCTGCTTCTGAAACGCTTGCGGCGCAAGGTTGATCGGCGATGCCTGGTGCGAGCATTCGCGCGGTAATGCGGCTTGGCGTCTGTTTTATTTTGCCGGCAATTCTTGGCAGCTTGCAGAGCCTCTCGTCGGGGGCGAAGCGTCCTTTGTCTGCAGAAAGACGGCGCTCCATAGCTGCGCCGCGTTCGATTCCGCTTCGTGGCTGTCGCTCTCGCCGAATGGCGCGCGCGCGAAGATTCCATTCGTCAATGTCCAGGTCCACAGTTCGGCTGAGCGATAATGCTTGCCGCGCTCGATCGCCGCCCCAAGCGCGCAACGCGCGGCTGAAAGGAGTTGGCGCGTCGACGGCGCCAGATCCGGGCGGCTGAGCTGACGGCCAAGCCCTGCGGCCATCAGCGCCTGTTGCCAAGACCAGACGACCGCGCCGTGATACTGATCGCGCCCGAACTCCGCAGCGACGTCGTCCGGCGCGTGCGCGCCGTTGGCGACCAGCATGCCCGCCGGCGTCATCAATCCAGCAGGATATGGCTGCAAGACCAGACGCGCCGCTTCCTCCAGGCGTTCCGTCGGGGGCGTCCCGAAGAATAGGTCGAAGCCGACATCCGAGTGCATGACGGCGATCGGCGCACCGGACTTGTCGAGCGCAAGCGCTGAAAAAGCGACAGATCGGTCTTGCAAAAACACAGCGGAGGTTGACGGGAATCCTTCCCGACGCGAGACCTTGTCGAGATGGCGACGCGCCGACTCCGCCTCAATTGTCACTTTGAAATGCGTCGCGGCGCCGGACCAACGTTCATGGAGCCGTCGGGCCTCGCGCGATAATTGCGCGGTTTCCTCATTTTCTCCCAGCAACCCGCTTTCACAAAGACGCGCCGCTGCCCGAAGCGCGGCGGGAACGAGCGCGACATTGACGTCATAGGGGTAAACGCCGCCGCCGAGCCCAAAATCGCTGTCGCGCCAATTTCCAACAGGCGGGCTGTCCTGACGAACGCGAATGAGCTGCGACCAATGCGGCGCCTCGCCATAAGGCCGCGCCGCGCCGATGACGAATCTGGCATTGCGCAGCGCGAGTTCGCGAAAATCGGCGCCGTCCGCCCGGCGACGCGCGAGGAACGGTCGCGCGCGGCCGGCGGCGCCGGGCGCATCTAGCAGATGCTGCGCAAGGATCGGCGCCAGCAGGAAGTCGTCATCGATCATCTTGTAGTCGAGGATCGGCGCGTCGATGGCCGGCTCGCCATTCTCAATGCGACGCAGCAGGGCATATTCCCCGATGTCTTCCTCATGCGCGACTTCGCCGGTCTCCGACAGGCGTTCGAGAACGGACGCAAGACCGGCGCCGATCGCGCGCGGCTGCAGAGAATCGCCGAGCAACGCGAGCGACATCAGCGTATCGCGGCCGAAATAAGTGTCGTATTGCCACGACCCCGCGAGGAACTTTTCTTCGTAGGCCAGAAATGTCAGGACATTGCGAAGTCGATCGTCCGCCGCCGCCGAGCCTGAAAGCAGCGCCCGCTCGGGAATTCCGACGAGAGGCGCGTCGCCGCTGAGAGCGGTGATGCGCAATTCCAGTCCCGCCTCGCCATTCGATGCGATATCGATCAGCCCGTCGGTCGGAGACGTCGCGACACGTCCGTTAATCGCGTCGACCGAGAGGAAATAGCCGGCGGCGCCGTCAAGCCGACGTCGCTCCCAGGTGATTTCGTTCTCCCTGACCGTCGCTGGCGTTTCGACGCTTGGCGGAATCCGCCCGACATATTTGTAGTCGCGCAGGACACGGATATTGCCGAGGATCGCCCTGCGGATGCGGAGCGATCGCGCATTGATCACGGTCTTGAAGGAGACGCCGTATCGCTTCGAGCCGTCATCGAGTGTTCGGACGACCGGACGCACGTCCTGGACAGGCGCCCACTCGGCTTTCCCCGCATCTTTCTCAAACCAAAGCCCGACGCCGCTATTGCCGGCTGGAAACGCGATAATGAGCCGAGGCGCATCGCCTGATTTCAGGACGACATGAGCGGCGACCGGGCCGTCGCGCAAAAATTCATTGCGGACCGCGCCGTCCTCAATCGAGAAATGCAATTCCGGACGCGCCTCATCATGCGCGCATCCCGGAAGCGTTACGCATGCAAGGACCGCCGCGCCCATTGTCCGCAAGGGAGTCCTCATGTCGGCAGCGCCGCCGGACCGGCGCGCATTTTGGTGTGTCGTCTTAGAAACCAGAGCGTCGCCAGGAGAACGGCCATCGGCGCAAGCGACAAGAAGAAGGCCGCCTCGCCGCCGAAGCGGGCGAATGTCTGGCCGGTGATGAATGATCCGGTGGTGCCGCCAAGCGCTGAAAATACGACGATGAGGCCGGCCATGGCGGCGTGGCGCTCGCGCGGGAGCGAACTCAAGATCACCGAATTGATCGCCGGATAAATCGGCGCGAGGAAAAGACCGATCATCGGCAAGATGAAGGCCGCTAGCGGCGCCGTCGTCCAGGAAAGATCCGCGCGCGGCTCCAAACCGCGCGTCGCGGGGAGCGTCAAAATAATGAGCGCGCCCATCGAGATGACGCAAACATTGAGAAGCGCGTACCAGTTCATTCGCCGCAAGATCACGCCCGCGCCGATGCGGCCGGCGGCCAGCGCCGCCGCGAATATGCTTGTCGCTTGAACGCTCATCGCCTGCGGCAGATGCAAGACTTCGTTGTTGAACGTCGGCAGCCAGGTGCCGATTCCCTGTTCGATCAACACATACAAGAACGCGGAAATGAGGAAGACGATGACGGCCGGCCGCCAAAGCAACGCCAGCATCGCGCCGAAATCCCGGCCGTATCGCGCATCGCCGTCCTTTCGCGGCGCCGGCGGAAACTTCGTCGCCGCCAGGAGCGCGACGTTCATTGCGGCGAGCGCGGCGAGCAGCCAGTAGACGCGCGTCCAGCCCAGCGAAGACGGATCTGAAGGATCGATAAAGGCGGCGAACAGCCAGTATCCCGCAAGGACTCCGACCATGAAGAAGCCTTCGATGAAATTCAGCAGGCTTGCATGGCTGTCGCTGTCGTCCGTTAGCAGTCCGATCGTTGAATAAACGGATATCTTCACGAGCGCGAAGCTCGCGCCGAAGGTGAAGAATAGCAGTTTCGCCGTCGTAAACGAGGGCGCGAGCGGCATTGCAAGACAGGCGAGTCCGACCGCCGCGAACCCCATCAACATCGCCCGCCGATAGCCGATCCGTGCAAGGAAAGATGCGACAAGGAAGGAAACGGCCGCAATCGGCAAATCCTTGAACGCCTCCAGAATGCTCGCGCTTTCCTTTGTCGCGCCGAACGTGGCGATGGACTGGAGGATGACGGCGCCGACGCTGTTGAGGAGTATTGCAAACAGGAAATAGGCAGAGAAAAGACACAACCGCACCAGCATCGGATTCATGGGCGTCCCTCCCTCGGCCGGCCGCAGGGCAGCCGGCGGCGGCGCGGCCGCGATTATCGGGAATGGCAACCGATTGCGCAAGCCGAATCAATCTGTTGTAATGCGGCTCTGAACGAAGTGAATGGACGACGGGGAATCGGCATGGCTGATTGGTGGCGAGGCGGCGTGATCTACCAGATCTATCCGCGAAGCTTCTGCGACGCGGATGACGACGGCGTCGGGGACCTTAGAGGCGTCGCATCCAAGCTTGACTATCTCGCGTCGCTCGGCGTCGACGGCGTCTGGCTTTCGCCCTTCTTTCGTTCGCCGATGCGGGATTTCGGATACGACGTTTCGGATTATCGCGACATCGATCCGGTTTTCGGAACGCTCGCCGATTTCGACGCGCTGCTCGCCGGCGCGCACGCTCGTTCGTTGAAGGTCGTGATCGATCAGGTCTATTCGCACACGTCCGATCAACATCAGTGGTTCAAGGAAAGCCGCAAGTCGCGCGACAATCCGAAGGCGGACTGGTATGTTTGGGCGGGCGCCAAAGATGACGGCGGGCCGCCTAACAACTGGATATCGCTGTTCGGCGGGCAAGCGTGGTCCTGGGACACGCGTCGCCGCCAATACTACATGCACAATTTCCTTGGCGAGCAGCCAGACCTCAATTTCCACAATCCGGAGGTCCAGAAGGCGATGCTCGACATCGCGCGATTCTGGCTAGATCGGGGTGTTGATGGTTTTCGCCTTGATGTCGCGAATTTCTATTATTGCGACAGGCTGCTTCGCGACAACCCGCCGAAGCGCCAGGGCGGCGGCTTTGCGCGGCCTTATCAGCACCAGCGTCACCTCTACGATCGCTCCCAGCCCGAAAATCTAGCCTTCATGGCGACGCTTCGGTCGCTTGTCGATGAGTATCCAGATCGGATGACCGTCGCCGAGATCGGCAGCGATTCCTATATACGGCGCAGCATTGAATATTCATCGCCTGGCCGCCTCCACACCGCTTATAATTTCATGCTGCTCGAAAACGGGCCGTTGACCGCGCGGCTTGTTCGGGGTGCGCTCGAAGCATGGACGAGCGACGAGGCCTGGCCGAGTTGGTCTTTCTCGAACCATGATGTCGTGCGGGTCAGAACGCGCTGGGGCGGCGACGACGCCGGCGACGATTTCACCTTGCTCCTTCTCGGCGTCTTGATGTGTCTTCGGGGCACGATCTTCCTTTATCAGGGCGAGGAGCTCGGTCTTCCGCAGGCTGACGTTCCACCGGAAAAACTGAAAGATCCGGAAGGCATTCGATTCTGGCCGGACAGTCTCGGTCGGGACGGCTGCCGGACGCCGATTCCCTGGCGCAGCGAGGCGCTGAACGCCGGCTTTTCTTCGGTTGAGCCGTGGCTCCCCGTCGATCGGCGGCACGCGCGCCTTGCCGTCGACCGGCAGTCTCGCGATCCGTCCTCGATCCTCAACAGGACGCGAAATTTCATCGCATTTCGCCAGCGCCATGAAGCGTTGCGTCTGGGCGACATGCGATTTGTCGATGCGCCGGAACCGGTTCTCGCCTTCACGCGCAATTTAGGGACACAGTCATTGTACTGCGCGTTCAATCTCGGGCCGGACGACGTTCGGCTGGCGCTCCCCGCCGGCGTCGGCGAATTGCTCGGCTATGGATTGCCGGCGGCGATTGATGACGCGGTCTTGTCCCTGCCGGCCTATGGCGGGGCGATTTTGGGGCGGCGGACATGAAAACGGGGCGCCCGGCGACAAGCGACGTCTTTCGCGCGCGGACAATGGCTGAAATCGCTGAGATCGCCGGCGTCGCCGAGTCGACGGTTTCGCGCGCGATTGCCGGCAGCAATCGCGTGTCGGCGGAAACCAAAGAGAGAATTCTCCGACTGATTGACGAGAGCGGGTATCGAATCAACAGCCGGGCGCGAAGCCTCAGAACGCAGGAAACGCGCACGATCGAAGTCGTGATCGCGATTTCTGAAACGAACCGGCAGCATTTTTCGGACCCGTTCTTCAGCCAGATCATCGCCTCAATCGGCGATTCGCTGGCCGAGAACGGCTATGATCTATTGCTGTCGCGCGCTCATCCATGGGGCGAGGGCGCGCTGGCCGACACGCTCGCGGTCAAGCGCGCGGACGGCGTCATCGTCATCGGACAAGGGCGAAATCCGGAAGCGCTCAACCGTTACGCCGAAAGACATCCCAATGTCATCGTCTGGGGCGCACGAATCCCCGGTCGAAATTACGCCGTCGTCGGCAGCGATAACGCGCTTGGAGGCGCGCTCGCCGGCAAACATCTGATCAAGAGCGGACGGCGCCGTCTCGTTTTTCTCGGCGACGTCAATCATGTCGAAGTCGGACTCCGCCATTTGGGACTTGTTTCGTCACTGACCGGAACCGGCGTCACTTCGGATCAAACACTGATGCTGTCGATGCCGTTCGACAGCGCATCCGCGTATGAAACGACCCGTCGATTGTTTGAGGGCGGCGCGCGCCACGACGCGATTTTCGCCGCTAGCGACCTAATGGCGATCGCTGCGATTCGCGCGCTTTCCGATCTCGGCGTTCGCGTTCCGGAAGATGTGGCGGTGATCGGCTATGACGACATCGCCCTTGCGGAATATGTGACCCCCGGTTTGACGACCGTCAGGCAGGATACGGCCGCCGGGGGAAGGGCCCTCGTCGAGAGCGTTCTCTCGGTTCTCGGCGGTCGAGCGCCGACGGATGTCACTTTGCCGACCGAACTCGTCGTTCGGCAGTCATGCGGCGCAAGAAAATAGCCTCTTCTTGCGCAATCTTGCGCAATCGCCGTTGCTCTCTTGCATCAACTTGGCCGATTCTATCGGAATGGCGTGCGCAATCAATTGCGCATCGACGCAGCGCGCGCCACAGTCGGCGAGGGAAACAATGCGTCGCCGTCTCCGCGGCGGGCGAGGGAGGTAGAAATGCTCACGGTACGGAAAGGCTGGACCAAATTGGCGACGCATCAGGCGTTGGCGCAAGCTTTGATGCTTGGCGCGGCGGCGGCGGCGTTGACTGCGGGTGCGGCGAACGCCCAGCAGGCGGCCGCCGATGAACCGGTCGACGAAATTGTCGTGATCGGCACGCCGGGCGGCGCCGGCGCCGATCGTCAGGACGCGAGCTTCGCGGTCACGACGATCAATGCGGAAGCGATCGAGCAATTTTCGCCGCAAAGCACGGCCGATCTGCTCAAGAACATTCCCGGCGTTTGGGTCGAGAGTTCCGGCGGCGTCGCCGGCGCCAACATCGACGTGCGCGGCCTTCCCGGCGGCGGCGACGCGCCGTTCGTCACGCTCGCGATCAACGGCTCGCCGCTATACGGCACGGAGATGCTGTCATTTTTCGAGCAAAGCTCGATCTTCCGGATTGATGAAACGATCGCCGGCGTCGAAGGCCTTCGCGGCGGCCCGAACTCCGTCTTTGGTAAGGGCGAGCCCGGCCTGACCGTCAACTTCAATCTCAAGGAAGGCGGCGATGAGGCTGAAGGCCGCGTCAAATACACTACATCCGATTACGGGTCGCATCGTTTCGACGCCGTCGTCAGCGGGCCGCTGGGCAATGAATTCTACGGCATGGTCGGCGGCTATTGGCGCGGGTCGGACGGCATTCGCGACACAGAATTCAGATCGGAGGAGGGGTTTCAGCTCACCGCTAATCTCACGAAGCGTTTCGAACTGGGAAAGATCAACGTTTTCGGCCGTTACACCGATGATCATGGGCAATGGGTGCTGCCGATGGCGCTCAATTCCGGCAATGATCTCGGCGAGTTCGCCCAGCTTGGGAACGCAACGCGATTCCGGACGTTGCAGGTCGATTCCGCCGGCGCGACAGAGGATTTCGACTTCGCCGACGGCCGCGGCTGGGAGGGAATCGTCACCGGCGGAAGCGGCGAGTATGAATTCGGCGGGGGATTCGTCATCCGCGACCGCTTCACCTACATGAACGGCGACGCCGACACGTTCGGTCTCGTGCCGTCTGGCGGCGCGGTGACGGCGGCGGCGCTCAGCACGGTCATCGGCGGTCCCGTGACGACTGCGAGCGGTCAAACGCTCGGCGCAGGCGACTTCGTTCAGACCTATGGACACTGGGTCGTCAAGAAGGACCTTGAAGCGCTGATCAACGACCTCAGCATCAACAAGAATTTCTTCGACTCTCACGACGTGACGGTCGGGTATTATCGCGCAAAATGGTCCTCGAAAGATTTCTGGCTGCTCGGCAATCCGATACCGGTTCACAACACGCAGAACGGCGAGGCGCTTGACGCCGCGATCACGCCGGCGGATATCGCGGCCGCGGGCGGCGACGCGGGATTTCTGTTCGGCCTCGATTCGGACGGCGATGCGCGCGCCGAGGCGATCTACGCCGCCGATTCCTGGCAGGTGACCGACCGGCTCCGGCTTGATCTCGGCGGTCGGCACGAATGGATCCATATCGATTATCTCGTCGACTTCAGCGCCGGCGGAACAAGCTTCGCCGACGGCGTGCTGGACGCATCGAACAATGTTTCGGGCAGCGAATGGGCTTACACATTCGCCGGAAATTACGACTTCACGGACGATTTCGGCGCCTTCGCCCGCTACACAAAGGGCTTCCTATTCCCGCATTTCGACGACATTCGCGAAGGAAGGCCTAATGTCGACGGCGTCAAGCAATGGGAAGGCGGCCTAAAATACGCCGGCGAATGGCTGCGGCTCTATGCGACGTTTTTCTACAACAAGAACGACGCGTTCCAGTCGGTGGTCGGCAGCACAATTCCCGCGACGGCGTTCAAGACGCGGTCCTACGGCGTCGAACTTGACGGAACGATCGACTATGAGGGGTTTTCAATGAACGTCATCGCGACGGTCCAGGACCCTGAAATCACCGATTCGACGACGGCGAGCGATGTTGGAAACCAGGTTCTGCGCCAGCCGAAATTCCAGGCGCGGATTTCTCCCGCCTACACGCTGGAGGCCGGATCGTTTGAGGCGACCTTGTACGGCGCGGTGAGTTTCGTCGGCGACCGCTTCGGCGACAACGGCAATGTCGTGGAACTTGATTCTTACACCAAAGTGGATCTCGGCATACAGGCGCTGCATCAATCGGGACTGTTCGTCCAGGTGCACGCAGACAATCTCAACGACTCGGAAGGCCTGACGGAAGGCGATCCGCGCAATCCGACAGCGCCCAACGGCCGCCCGATTTTCGGACGGTCGATTTTGTTCAGCGTCGGGTATGATTTTTGAGTTTGCGTCGAGCGGGCGCGATCCGGGTCCCTCCCTCCGGCCTTGTCCGATTGACGTTGTCAGAGCCGCTGGAGGCCTCCTCCAGCGGCTTTTGTTCGCCGCGATCCGGTCGTCCAACTTTTTTTTGGCGCCGGATTGTCACCATCGAACGGTTTCGCATGCGTCCGGCGGCGCGCTCGGGAACTTCATTGTCTGCTTCAGCCTTTTGTCGATGCACGATCCGAGCCTGTCGATGTCGACCGGTTTGGACAGATTGTCCTCCATTCCAGCTGCAAGGACGTCATGACTGTCGAACACATCGCTTCCTCGCGCATTCACTGACGAAGCGAGCGCAGGCAACTCGGTTACGGATGCGATCCGCGCCGCCAACGCCTGATTGTCGACGATCGGCTCGGCGTGAACGCCGAGAAGCCGGTGTGACAGCATTAGAGCGGGTTGCAAAAAAGTGGTTGCCGGTTTTTTGCAGAATCACGCGATAAAACAAGAAACTGGCGCGAAACGTCGATTCAGGATTTTTGCGTTTCTCGCTCATCGTTCTGAGCGACTTGGCCGACCAATCGACAATTGTTGTTCGAGCCCGGCCGGCGAATTCAAGATGAGCGGCGGCTCATGCTATCGAATGCTTGCGCGTCGATGGGACGCGGTGTCCGGCTCAGCGCCTAATTCATCCGATCGAAATGGTCGAAGCCGCAGACCGCGTTGTTGGCGGAAAGTCCGGAGGTCTTGCGGCGCATGACGGCGATTATCGAATGACCCGCGCGAGATAGCCGGTGAGCGCGGGCAGCGTTTCCGGCGGCGGCGATCCATCGTGGCCGGCGCCGAGCGCGGCGAGAACCGACATGCCTGGGCCCCCCTCTGCTTTCCATGAGGTTTCCGCTTCACCGATGTTGAACGCGCACAAGACGCGTTCCCCATCGAATCGGCGCGAAAACGCGATGACGCCGTCAGGCGCCTCCTCAAACGAGATCGATCCATAGCGGAGCGCCGCGCTGTTTCGACGAACGGCGATCAACTTCCTGACAAAATGCAGCACCGACCATTGATTGGCTTCCTGCATGTCGACGGCGAGATCGGCATGACGCGGATCGATCGGCAGCCAGGGCTTGCCGCTCGAGAAGCCTGCGTGAAGTTCGCCGCGCCGCCACGGGATGGGCGTGCGCGCGCCGTCGCGACCGAGCGTCAGGGGCCAGTTCGCGATCGCCTCAGGGTCTTGCAGAGCGTCGAACGGCACTTCGGCCTGCGGCAAGCCGAGTTCGTCGCCCTGATAAATGAAGACATTGCCGCGCAGGGAAAGCAACAGCATGAGGTAGAGGCGCGCGGCGCGATCGCGATCTTCTTCCCGCGCCCAGCGGCTGACGGCGCGCGGCGCGTCATGATTTGAAAACGCCCAAGACGGCCATCCCTCGTCAGGCGCGCCGCTCCAGGCGTTCAGCGATTTTTCTGTCTGCGCGGCGGTCAGTTTATCCGCATACAGAAAATCGAAACTGTAGGCGGAATTTAGCCGTTTGCCGCTCGCGGTGAAGGCCTTCATTTCGTCGAGCGGATCGGGCCCTCCGATTTCCGCAACCGTGAACACGCTTTGATATTCGTTCAATACGGCGCGCATACGCTCAAGGAACGCTGCAATTCCAGGATGCGACATGTTGTATTTGTGAAGCTGGTAATCGAACGGGCGCGTCAGTTTTCGTCCATCGCGCGGCGCGGGCGGATTGTCCCTTAGTTCGGGATCGTGCATCGAGAAATTGAGCGCGTCGAGGCGGAAGCCGTCGACGCCGCGATCGAGCCAGAAACGGGCCACCTTGAGAATGGCTTCCTGCACGTCACGCTTGTGCAGATTGAGATCCGGCTGGCTCGAAAGAAAATTGTGAAAATAATATTGTCGCCGTCGACTGTCCCATGTCCAGGCCGGGCCGCCGAAGACGGACTGCCAGTTGTTCGGCGGGGAGCCGTCGACCTTCGGGTCGGCCCAGACATACCAGTCGGCTTTCGCGTTGGCGCGGTCGCGCCGGCTTGCTTCAAACCAGGCGTGCAGATCCGAGGTGTGCGAATAGACCTGGTCGATAATGACCTTGAGGCCTAGTCCGTGCGCCTTCGCAACGAGCGCGTCGAAGTCGGCGAGCGTTCCGAAAGTCGGGTCGACATCGCAAAAATCCGCTACGTCGTAGCCGAAGTCGCGCATCGGCGAGGTGAAGAAGGGCGACAGCCACACGCCGTCGGCGCCGAGATTGGCGACATGGTCGAGCCCATCGATGACGCCTCTGAGGTCGCCGACGCCGTCGCCATTCGAATCCTTGAAGCTGCGCGGATAGATCTGATAGATCGTCGCCCCGCGCCACCATTCAGCGTTGGCCGACGTCGCCGGCGCGGCGGCTAAGGCATGGCTCGATTCTCCCGGCGTCATTCGGTCTCTTTCCACTTGTTCGACTGGCAGGCGCTGAACCCGAAGGCGGGCACGGTCACAACGACGCTGCCTGGCGCCGCGGATCGCTTCGCGCAAGAACCGACCGCCTGCGTCCATGACTCCGAGCGCGGATCAATAGCGATCGCAAGGGTTCGCGGTATATTGGAGGCGTTGAAGGCGACGAGGAACTCGCCGCCTTCGGGAACAAGCCGCGAAACGGCGAAGACGCCGCCGTCTGTTTCCGCCGCTCGCACGATCTGAGGGCCGCGGCGGAGAGCTTCATGTTTTCTGTAAATGGCCGACATCTTCGCGATGAACCGGTAGAGCGGATGTTTCCGGTCGAAATTCGACGCGGCGGTCGTCGCATCAGTGCCGACGAGGTCATTGTCGTTATAGGAGGCGACTTGGCTCGGGAACATATCCTCGCGCGCCGCCTGATCGCCGCCGTCGCCGTTGAAGCCCTGTTCGTCGCCGGCGTAAATCACAGGCACGCCGCGCAGGAAAAACAACATCGCATGTGCGAGCTTAAGCCGCCCGAGTTTCTCCGCGTCGCCGGCGCCCGGATGCTTCTGGGTGATGGAAGTCGCAAGGCGGCCCAAGTCATGATTGCTGATGAAGACCGGCATGCGGCGAGCCGCCTCTTCGCCGCCTTCATAAAGCGCATCGGCTTCGAAGAGCTCCGCGAGTCGCTGCGTCGGGGCGCCGTTGACGACGACATCCTGAACGGCGGACTGGAACGCAAAGTCGAGAACATGAGGCAGCTTGTCGACGCGCGTGTGCCGCGCCAGACCGGCGGCAGTTGGGTTGTAAGCCTCTCCAAAAATATAGAAGTCGTCGACGCCAGCGGCTTTTGCGCGTTCAAGCATCGCCGCCGAAAAGGCCGCCCAGAATTCCGGCGCGACATGCTTTGCGGTGTCAATGCGAAAGCCGTCGATGCGGTATTTCTCGATCCAGTCGCCGTAAATCTCGATGAAACCCTCAAGCACGCGCGGATCTTCCGTGAGCAGGTCGTCAAGCCCGCTGAAATCGCCATAAAGCGCGCTTTCGCCCACCCAGTCTGAATCGCCGCGGTTGTGATAAAAGCGCGGATCATTGAGCCACGCGGGCGTCTTGGCGTTTTCTTCGCCAGCCGGCGTGAAGGGCGTGTAAGCGTAGTCGGCGCGCGTCAGTTTCTCGAAGTTTTCAACGGTCTGGAACGGCGGGCGGTCGCCGAGAAATCCTTCATTGATGCGCGCGCCGGAAACGGGGCCGCGCGTTGAATAGGGATAGTCCGCCTTGCTGCGGTAAGGGCAACCTCCGACGGGCTTGTCGGCGCCGGCATAGTCAGGGTCGTGACATTCGCGGAGCCTGATCACGTCGGCGGTGTGGTTGGTGATGATGTCGAGATAGACCTTGATGCCCCGCTTGTGCGCCGCCTCGACAAAGGCGCGCAAGTCATCGTTCGAGCCGTAATGCGGATCGACGCGTGTGAAGTCGGTGATCCAATAGCCATGATAGCCGGCGGACTCATCGCCCGCAGGGCCTTGCACCGGCTTGTTCTTGTAAATCGGTCCGAGCCAGATCGCCGTTGCGCCAAGGCCCTCAATGTAATCGAGCCGCGAAATCAGGCCTTTCAGGTCGCCGCCATGAAAAAAGCCCTTATGGGTCGGATCAAAGCCCGTTTGCAGCCGGTCGCCGTCGACACCGCCGCGATCGTTGGAAGGATCGCCATTCTCGAACCGGTCTGGAAGAAGGAAATAGATGATGTCATCCTCGACACCGCGCCGGTCCGGCCCGGTTGCGACTGCGGCCGACGACTGCGCCGTCGCTGCGAAATTGAGGCACAACGCGCAGGCGCTTGCGAATAGCGCATGGCGAACGGATGGTTTGGCTCGCATTGCTGTTTCCTTCCCCGGCCCCGGATTCGACCCGCTTATCGAATAGTGCCAAATGGCCCAACAATTTGCAATATTTTACATTAATGGCCGAGCGAAGCCGCCGCCATCACGACGCAGCGCCTGGCCCCGCTGGGGCGCTCAAGGAGTCAATATTTCAAACCGCGTGCCGAAATTCCGTGCGCTCCTCATGACCCCGAAAGCGTGCGCCGGGCGACGGCGCATGTTATAAAGGGTTGCAGGTTCTTACATCGTCTGGCGACGGGCGAGGACGAGCGCGTGACCAGCGCCTGCGGCCCCGACAGAATAGCAGGAACCGACCAACCCGGAACACCGACCCCGGCGACGCCAGCGAGGGATGAAATGTCTGCCAGCAACCCCGGACCGCTCGAGAAGATTGTCATTGTCGGCGGCGGCAGCGCGGGTTGGATGGCTGCCGCGGCGATATCGGACGTACTAGGACGATCATGTTCGATCACGCTCATTGAGTCAGAAGCGATCGGCACGGTGGGCGTCGGCGAGGCGACCATCCCGCCGATCCGGTTTTTCAATCATCGCCTCGGGATAGATGAGGCGACCTTCATCCGCGAAACGAGCGGCTCCTACAAGCTGGGCATTGAATTCGTCGATTGGTGCAAGTTTGGCCGCCGGTACTTTCATCCTTTCGGACAGCATGGCGCCGAATTTGACGTCGTGCCCTTCTACCATTTCTGGATGAGGGAACACCTCGCCGGCCGCGTTTCCGGTCCGATAGATGACTATGCGATGGCGTGGGCGATGGCGAAGGCTGGAAAGTTCTCGCATCCGGCGCAGGATCGGCGGCTGATTCAATCGACCTTCGATTACGCCTATCATTTTGACGCGGGCCTTTATGCGCAGTTCCTGCGGCGCTATTCCGAAGCGCGCGGCGTCCATCGCGTCGAAGGCCGCATTCGCGACGTGCGCCTTGATCCTGAACGCGGGACAATCGCCGAAGTCGAGCTGGACGATTCGCGCGTGATCGACGGCGAATTCTTCATTGATTGCAGCGGTTTTCGCGGCCTGCTGATCGAAGAAGCGCTAGAGGCGGGTTATGACGACTGGCGGCATTGGCTGCCCTGCGACCGGGCGACGGCGGTTCCCTGCGCCAAGGTTGGCGACATGACGCCCTATACGCGGTCGACCGCCAAAGCCGCCGGCTGGCAGTGGCGCATTCCGCTGCAGCACCGCACCGGCAACGGCTATGTCCATTGCAGCGAGCATATCTCCGAAGACGAAGCCGCTGCGGTCCTGCTCGGATCGCTTGACGGCGCGGCGATGGCTGAGCCGCGCGTGCTTCGCTTCACGACCGGAAAGCGAAAGGCGTTCTGGAAGAAGAATTGCGTCGCGATCGGCCTTTCGGCCGGGTTCATGGAGCCGCTTGAATCGACGAGCCTCCATCTTATTCAGTTCGGCATTTTGCGCCTCATTGCGCTTTTTCCGGACAAGGAAATGTCGCCGCTTCTGGCGGATGAATACAATACGCAGACGGCCGCCGAATATGAGCGAATCCGCGACTTCATCATCCTGCATTACAAGGCGACGGAGCGGGACGATTCTGAGCTTTGGCGCTATTGTGCGAACATGAAAATTCCCGACCGCCTTCAGTACAAAATCGATCACTTCCGGAATTACGGCCTTCTCGTTTCCGACGAGCGAGAGCTATTCAACAATCCAAGCTGGATTGCTGTGTATCTCGGCCAGAACGTCGTTCCCCGTCGCGCGCCCGCGCTCGCTTTGCGGCGCGAAGCGCCGGTCAAGGAGCGGTTCGACGCGATAGAACTAGCCATGCGCGAGGCCGTCGCGGCGATGCCGAGCCACGACGCGTTCGTCATGCAGAATTGCCAGAGCGCGCATCAATAGGGCGCTTCGCCGGCGCATTCCTCGGCACAAAGAAAAAGGCCCGCCGGAAAGCGGGCCTTTCCCTTGAGGAGTTCTTCGGGAGGTCAGAACTCCTTCTTGAGTGTGACGTTGAATGTGCGGCCATAGAGTTCATGGCGGCTCGGGAAGGTCCCAACCACCGTCGTTCCGGCGGCGTCAAAGAGATCGTTCTGCGTCACGAACGGTTCATCGGTGATATTGAAGACCTCGAACTGAAGCCCGAAACCGTTGAGGGCGCCGTCGCTCCAGCGATAACCGATCTGGCCGTCGAGGATCGTCTCAGATTGCGCATCGGCGCCGCTCAGCGATCCGTCGAAGTTCTGAATCTCAGACAAGAACGGCCCACGATGACGCGCGCTCAGCTTCGCCTGCACGCCGTTCTTCTCGTAGTAGATGTCGCCCGCCCAGGTCGTCTTCGAATAGCCCGGGATGTCGACAGTGCCCGTGCCGGACGGATGCGTAATTTCACCGTCTGCGTAGGTGTAACTGTAGCTGAAGCCGAAACCGTCAAGCGCATCTGAGAGATCGCGCAGATCGACTTTCAGCGTCGCCTCGACGCCGGTGATCTTTCCGTCAGAGAAATTGACCGGCCCGTTGATGACAGCGGTAGCTATTTGCGGGTTCGCATCGAGGAACGCGCCTGCGCCAAACGCGCGAATCTGCTCGCTGGCGTCAACCAATGCGTTGAAGCCGACGACCCAGTCGGAAAGGTCCTTGTGGAAAAAGGCGACCGCGAGCGCCGATGTCGGCGAGAAATATTTCTCGAAAGAGATATCGTACGAGGTCGACTTGTAAGGCCTCAAGGAGGGGTTGCCGCCGCCAAGGCTGAAACAGACGACGCTCGGCGGATTGAACGCAACCAGCGTGTCGGGACGCTGATCGCCATTGGTGTCGGTGCAGCTCAGCGAGCTGAAGGTGATGTTCTGATTGGCCGCCAGCTGATCAAGACGCGCTCGCGTGATCGACTGCGCGAAGGCGAGGCGGATAAACGTATCCTCGGCGACTTCAAAAGCGAGGTTGGCGCTCGGAAGCCAGTTGTCATAGCTATCCGACACGGCGTTGACCGCGCCCGCGATCGTGCCGACCGAGTCCTGTGTCGTATCGACATACTGGACGCCGACATTGCCCCGCAGCGGAATTGCGCCGACCTGCGTGTCGACATCCAGCATCAAATATCCGGTGTGGACCTGTTCTTCGACCGTCCATTCCGTGTCGAACGTCGCCTTTTCAAGCGTATAGGTGCCGTCCGTCAGGAAGCTCGATGGGTCATAAGCAATGATGTCCATGCCGATCGAACCGGATTTGGTCGCACCGACAATGGAGCCTGCCGGAATCGCAAGCGAGCCGCCCGTGAACAGGCTCGACGCGCGAATGAAATCCTCATTCGAATCGAAATTCTTCTCGCGTTCTGTGTAGATGTAGCCGAGTTTGATATTGGAGATCAGGCCTGAATCCAATTCGTAATTCGTTTCGGCGCGGAGCTGGTGAAGCTCATCGTCGATCTGCGGGCGTTTGATGAAGCCGACCTGGCCCCAGCCGCCCGGATCGGTAAGGAGCACGGTCGAGGGGTCGGTGTAGTCAAGCTGCGACTCGATGCTGTACTGGCCGTCTGAAGGAAATCTGAAAAGCAGGGTATCTCTTGGCCCAGGGTTACCAGCACCTATGCCAAATCCGGTCCCGGCATAGGACTCATAATCGATGTCCGACCGATCGAGCGTAGAATAACCATAATCCAGCATGACGCTCAGGCGCTCGGTGAACTTGTATGACGTGTTCCCGCCTATGGCGAAGATTTCCGCTGTATTTCCTTCGGTGTCGGTACGGAGGATCGGCCACACCCCGGAATACTGCGCCGCTTCAGCGAACGGGCCTGCGCCGACGGCGCCGTCGAAACTGACGCCGTTCGCCCAGGAAGCGATAGGCGTTTCGGTGCCGCGGAAGATGCCCGAGTCCTTGGTGTCGGTGTAAAAGGCGTCCAGGCTCGCCTGGAATCGGTCGTTCGGCTCGAACTGCAGTGCGCCGGCGATCGATGTGCGCTCGAATTCGCGCGACACGACGCCCTGGCGCGGGTTGTCGGAAGGATAAATCAGGCCGTTCGCATTGCGCGACACCTGGAACTGGTTCGTCTTCAATTCGCGCGAGTAGAATTGAGTCGGATTTGACTGATATGTCGCGCCAAGCGCCCAGCCGAGCGTACCGTCGTCATTCTGGTCGATATAGGAACCAAAGAAGCGATAGCCCTTGTCGCTGACATCCGGGTTTAGCTTGCCGTTGTCGGCAAGGACGCCGGTCGCGGAGAGGTTGATCTTGCGGTCCTTGAATCTCAGTGGGCGGATGGTGCGCAGGTCGACAGAGCCTGCAATGCCGGTCGCGGACAGCGTCGCATTCGGCGTCTTGTAAACGACGCCCTGTGAGATGAGTTCCGACGGGAACTGGTCGAATTCGATGCCGCGGTTGTTGCCGGCGGAAACGACTTCGCGCCCATTGAGCAAAGCGAGCGAGAAGTCAGGGCCGAGGCCTCGGATCGAAACCTGCTGCGAGCGGCCGCGCACGCGCTGCGCGGTGACGCCGGGGAGGCGCGCCAGCGCGTCGGCGATCGAAAGGTCCGGCAATTTGCCGATGTCTTCCGAGGAAATCGCTTCGACAATGCCGGCGGCGTTCTTCTTTTCATTGAGCGAGTTCTCGATCGAACCGCGAATGCCGGTGACGACGATTTCGTCCGTCTTGTCTTCCTCCGCCGCGTTCTGCGCAAACGCCGGCGTCGCCGCCAGGATCGCAAGGCCGGTCGCGGCCCCGCACAGCAGGCGCGATTTGGTCGTGGTATTGATTACAAGCATGATTGGCCCTCCCAATGCTGCCGTTCAACGACGATTTTTCGTACTTTTACATAACCCAAACATCACCCGCTAGAAATCCCCCATTTTCGCCAAACGGTTCCGCCGCATTCGGCCGCGACAGCACGCCGCAGAAAGAAAAATATGATTTTCAATCAATGATATAGGTCGCCTTCTGGGTCGCCAGGGCGCACAGGACCGAACGCAGATTTCGAATTTGCGTGGCTCCGTTGCCACACTCTTTTCGGGCCTGGGCCGTTCGTCTCGCAATACTGGCAGAAGTTTCGCCAAGGTCTTCTGACCAACCGACCGAATCGGCTGCTAATGGCGGAATTCGTGGAAATGTGCGATTTTCGGCTAATTGGCGACCTCCAATGTGGACACGGCAGAGTGTTTCGGGCGTTCGCTTCGCTGACATCACTGGCATTTCCGACTGGGATTTTGGCCATGCAAAGCCGCCGATTTATTGACCAGGATTTTGAAGCGTACGAAATTGGCAAAGAAAAACAAAGGATTGTACTCATTTCGCAGTTTCTGAAAAATCCGGATTCAGCTGTTGAACAGGCCTCTTTACAAAAATTTACATCACTGACGCCGCAATATCCGGGGCTGCGCGCGCCGCTGCCGGACGATGTCCTTGGCGGCTGGCTGGAAGCGCTTGCGCCAATGCTCAATGCGCAATTTGCGATGACGGGATCTCGGTGGACGGGTCATGGCTGGCATTCGATTGTGACGCAGCCTCCCGACAGACTTCTGCCGATCCAGCGTCTTCCCCATATTGACGGCGTCGAGCCCGGTCAGATCGCGATGATGCTCTATCTGAACGACACAGCGCATGGCGGAACGGCGTTTTTCCGACACAAGGCGACCGGCTATGAGTCGCTGACCGCCCAGACATTCCCACTCTACAAGCGGACCCTTGAGCGCGAGGTCGCCGCGAACGGCCTGCCGCCGAGCGCCTATGTCGGCGACGGCGAACCCTATTTCGAGCACATCCATGAGAGCGACGGCGCATTCAATTCGGCGGTTTTCTACCGCGGCAATGTCTTTCACAGCGGCGTCATCGATCCGGCGGGCCCGTTTTCGGCCGACCCACGCGCTGGTCGGTACACGATCAACGCCTTTTTGCGCGCTGAACCGGGCGGCGCGGCGAGCGAAGGACGATGACCTTGGCGGACCCAACATCATTTGCGAAGAAATCTTATGAATGATCGGCCCATCAAGAAGCTCGTCATTGTCGGCGGCGGCACAGCCGGCTGGATTTCGGCGGCCGCCTTTGCGCGGCTTTTGTCCCCTCCGCTTGAAATCGAACTGGTTGAATCCGAGGCGATCGGAACAGTCGGCGTCGGCGAAGCGACCATTCCGCAAATCATCCGACTGAACGCGATCCTCGGCCTAGATGAGAGCGATTTCGTCCGCCGCACGTTCGGGACGTTCAAACTCGGAATCGAGTTCGTCGATTGGCGGGCGCCGGGCGAGCGTTATCTGCACACGTTCGGCGACGCCGGCATCAACCTCGCAAACGTCCATTTCCACCATTACTGGCGGCGATACGCCCTCGCCGGCGGGCGCAATTCGCTGTGGCACTATTCGCTGCACGAGCAAGCGTCGCGACAGTCGAAATTCGGCCGGCTCGATCGCGTCGGCAAGGCGAACATGACGGGCCTCGCCTACGCCTACCATTTCGACGCCGCGCTCTACGCCGCCTATCTTAGAAGTTACGCTGAAGCGCGCGGCGTGACGCGGCGCGAAGGAATCGTCCAGTCGATCGAGCGCGATTCTGAAACTGGCGACATCCTCTCCGTCACGCTCGACGGCGAGCGAACGATCGCAGGCGATTTTTTCATCGACTGCACCGGATTCAGAGCTTTGCTGATCGGCGAGACGCTTCTATCCGCCTATGAAGACTGGTCGCGCTGGCTTCCCTGCAATCGCGCTTTGGCGGTTCCGAGCGAGCGCCTTTCGCCGCTGCCGCCCTTCACGCGCGCGACGGCGAGGCCCGCCGGTTGGCAATGGCGCATTCCCTTGCAGCACAGGACCGGCAACGGCCATGTGTTTTGCGCCGACTTCATGTCGAAAGACGAGGCCGAGGCGCTGCTGCTCGGCAATCTCGAAGGCAAGGCGCTCGACGCGCCGCGCCTTCTTCAGTTCCGCACTGGCCGTCGAAAGACATTCTGGTCGCATAATTGCGCCGCAATCGGTCTTTCAAGCGGGTTTCTTGAGCCGCTCGAGTCGACGAGCATTCATCTCATCCAGTCGAATGTCGGGCGCCTCATCGGCCTTTTTCCGCGGACGCGCGGCTATGACGCCGACCGCGACGAGTACAATCGGCGGACGGCGGACGAATTCGAGCAGGTGCGCGACTTCCTGATACTCCACTATAACCAGACGACGCGAGACGACACGGAATTCTGGAGATACTGCCGGAACATGCCGCCTCCGGAAACGCTGACGGAGAAAATCGAACTGTTCGCATCATCCGGCCGACTTGGGCGCGATGTCGACGATCTCTTCAAGGATTCAAGCTGGACCCAGGTCATGCTGGGGCAGGGCGTGACCCCCAGGGATTATAATCCGATGGCGGATAAAATAACCGATGAGCAATTGAATGAGTTTCTTGGAAATGTCCGCCAGGTGATAGATCGCGCCGTCGCGGGGCTCCCGGCGCACGATCAGTTCATTCGAGAAAACTGCTTGGCGGAAGGCGTGTGAACGGACATCGCTCAGGGCGGCCATCATCGCCTGAGGAATACGCGATAGCCCCAGGGCGGCAGCGCGAGCGATTCTCCGCCCGTGAATTCGACGGACTCGCCCGAAAAATAATCGGCGTAGACGCCGTGGTGAAGCTTGTCCTTGAACTCGACGACTTGCGCTTGCGGCGTGAAATTGATGATCGCGAAAACGCCGTCCTCCGCTCCGATGCGAACGAAGCTCAACACTTTTTGCGGGACCGAGTTGACGACGGAAACCATGCGAGCGGCGGAAGCGCCGTTGGCGAGCGCTTTTGTCCGATGCTTGAGCGCAATGAGTTTCCGGTAAAGGACGGCGTTTTCATGCGGGCGCCAGGCGATCGGGTCTTTCTCGAAAAATTCGAGACGCTTTGAGAGCCCCGCTTCCTGCCCATTGTAGATAAGGGGGGCGCCCTCGCCGACGAAAGTGAGGACGGTGATCGCCTTGAATGCGTCGCCATAGAGCTCTTCATCGGTTCCATGCCAGGAATTGAAGTCGTGGTTCGACGTAAATGTCATGCGATAGGCGTCTTCCGGCCAAGCGCTTTCATTCTCCGAATAAAAGCCGAACAACGCGCCGACATCCGCTTTGCCTTGCGCGATCGCCTGCAGCGAATTTGACAGGCTCCAGGCGTAAGTGGCGTCGAAGGCGCTCGCATGGGCGTCCCTTTGCTCGAACTCGGCGAGCATGAAAACAGGCTTCACCGCGTCCAGCTCGCGGCGGGCATTCTCCCAGAAATCAAGCGGGACATAGCCCGCGACGTCGCATCGAAATCCGTCGACGCCCGCCTCTTCGACCCAGAACTTCATCGCGCGCGTCATGTATTCGCGCAGGTCGCGGTTTGAATAATCAAGATCGATGATGTCGGACCAGTCCCACCACGGAGTCGGGTGAAACTCGCCTTTCCAGTCGCGATCGTACCAGTCCGGATGGTCCGTCACGAGTGCGTTGTCCCAGGACGTGTGATTGGCGACCCAATCCAGAATGACATGCATGCCGAGCGTATGAGCGGTCTCGACGAAGGACTTGAAGTCGTCGAGCGTTCCAAATTCAGGATTGACGGCGAAATAATCTTTCACCGAATAGGGGCTGCCGAGCGTCCCCTTGCGGTTCTTCTCGCCAATCGGATGGACAGGCATCAGCCAGAGGATGTCGACGCCGAGGTCTTTCAGACGCGGAAGCTCTTTCTCCGCCGCTGCGAACGTGCCGTCCGGGGTGAACTGTCGTGTGTTGAGCTGATAGAGAACCGCATTCCGCGTCCACTCCGGGTGAGTGAGTTTCACGTACGGGACTGGCGCGTAAGGATCAGCGATTGCGGCTGTCGCTGCGGCTTGTTCCGGCGATTCGTCCGTACGCGGCGCACATGCGGCCATGAAGAACAAGGCTGAGACGGCAAGACCGACGCGCATCGGCTCCCTCCATTTGGCCGGCAGGCTAGCGCGCCCAATCGACAATTGCAAAATTTTGCACATAATTGCGCTTGCCGAAGATCAGTGGGTGCCGCGCCGGCGTGGCGAAATACTCTTATTAAAGCAATGCATTCTTGCATAACTGGACTGATGACCATATTGCGGCGCAACAAAATCCAGCGCGGGTTATGAGCAAGTTGCAGTATTTTACATTGGACGGTAGGATCGAGCGCCGTCGAGTCCCCGCGGTTTTGACTCTGATCTCGAAGGATGTCCCCTCCATGAAAACGTTTTCCGCCGCTATCGCTTTGCTCGCCGCAGGCATGGCGATCCTTCTTCACGCCGACGCGGCGGCCGCCCTCAGCGTCGCGTCGCCGAACGGCGACATCGTCTTGTCGGTCAGCGACGATAACGGCGTCCCTTCCTACTCGGTGGCGTTTCGCGGCGATCAAGTGATTGCGCCCTCGCGTCTCGGCATGCGCTTCAGGAACGCTCCCGGCCTCGATGAAGCCTTGACGATCGCGTCGAGCGTGACGGCGTCGAAAGATGAAACCTGGGAGCAGCCCTGGGGAGAGCGCAGACTTGTTCGTGATCAACACAATGAGCTCTTTGTCGAGTTCGTCGGCGCTGATAATGCGCATCGACGCATGGGCGTGCGCTTTCGCGCGTTCGATGACGGCGTCGGCTTTCGCTATGAAATTCCGCGCGGCAAGAAGTTCAAATCGGACGAGGTCACGAACGAACTCACTGAATTCGCGGTCGATGAGAAGACGCGCGTGTGGTGGATTCCGGCGCGATACTGGAATCGTTACGAATATCTATATCGTGAAAGCGCGGCGAGCGAGGAGTTGACCTCGCACACGCCGATGACGCTGAAAACGCCTTCCGGCGTTCATTTGAGCATCCATGAAGCCGCGCTTGTCGATTACGCGAGCATGGCGCTCCGGCAAATAAGGCCGGGGCGCTTCAAGGCTGACCTCTCGCCATGGTCAGACGGCGCCCTCGTCAAATTCGGCGCCCCGCTGACGAGCCCGTGGCGGACGATCCAGATTTCGCCCGACGCGAAGGGCCTTCTCGATTCGAGCCTGATCCTCAATCTCAACGAGCCGAACAGGATTGGCGACGTTTCATGGTTCGAGCCCGGCAAATATGTGGGCGTGTGGTGGGAGATGCACATCCGCGATTCGAGCTGGGGGATGAAGCCGCTGCATGGCGCGACGAATGACAACGTCAAGCGCTATATCGATTTTGCCGCGAAGTACGGGTTCAAGGGCGTTCTCGTCGAAGGCTGGAATGTCGGCTGGGACGACAATTGGTTCGGCAATGGCGACGTGTTCGATTTCACCAGGTCCTATCCCGATTTTGATTTGCCGGGGCTCGCCGCCTATGCGGCGGAGAAGGGCGTACGCCTCATCGGCCATCATGAAACCGGCGGCGCCGCGACGCATTATGAGCGTCAGATGGAAGACGCCTTCAAACTCTACGAAGAAAACGGCGTGCGGGTCGTCAAGACCGGTTATGTCGCCGACGGCGGCGGCATCCAGCGCATCGATGAAAAGGGCGTTGAGCGCTTTGAATGGCATGACAGTCAGTTCATGGCTCGTCACCATCTCGAGGTCGTAAAGGCCGCGGCCAGGCGCAAGATTGCCATCAACCCGCACGAGCCGATCAAGGACACGGGCCTTCGCCGGACTTATCCCAACTGGGTTGCGCGCGAAGGCGCTCGCGGACAGGAGTACAATGCATGGGGCTGGCCGCCCAACCCGCCTGAGCATGAAGCGATGCTCGCTTTCACGCGCATGCTCGCGGGGCCGATGGATTTCACGCCGGGGATTTTCGATCTCGAACCCAACAAGCGCGCGCCAGTGCGCGAAGACATGACGCGCTCGGACCCCAAAATCCGCGTCGAGACGACGCTCGCCAAGCAGCTGGCGCTTTATGTAGTTCTCTATTCGCCGATTCAAATGGCGGCGGACCTGCCTGAGAATTACGAAAAGCATCGCGACGCTTTCCAGTTCATCGTGGATGTTCCGGCCGATTGGGAGGAAAGCGTCGGGCTTGCGGGCGAGGTTGGCGATTATGTCGCGATCGCCCGCAAGGATCGCGACAGCAAGGATTGGTATGTGGGCGCTGTCTCTGATGAGAAGGCCCGCGACGTCGTGATTGATCTCGATTTTCTCGATGAGGAGGTATCCTACGTCGCCGAGATCTACCGGGACGGCGACAGGGCTGACTGGAAGTCCAATCCTTACGATCTCAGGATTGAAAAAAGAAATGTCGATCGCGGCGACAAGCTGAGGGTGCGCCTGGCGGCCGGCGGCGGCGCTGCGATCCGCTTTGCGGCGAAGGAGCGGCCATGACCGCGATCCGCGCCTGGGCCGCCGCCATCTTGTCCCTGATCGCGTCGGGGTGCTTGAGCGCGACGCCGAAGACCGCTGAGACGTCCGCCGCGCGCATCGTCGCCTATGAGCCCTATGGCGCAAAGGCCGTCGAACCGCGCAATGTCTGGGTATGGCTGCCGCCCGATTATGAAGAGTCGAATGATCGCTATCCGGTCATCTATATGCATGACGGGCAAAATCTCTTCGACGCGGAGAAGGCCAATTTCGGCGTCGAATGGGAAATTGACGAAACGATGGAAAGGCTGATTGCGGCGGGTGAAATCCGGCCCGCAATCATTGTCGGCGTCGCCAGTTCGCAAAAGCGATTTGAGGAGTACATGCCTAAGAAAGCGGCGATTGGCGACACCGTCGAGACGGGCGTTGCGAATTATCCGGTCTTCAAGACCGCCGATCTCATCGCCGATCGCTATCTCGCCTTTCTGGTCGATGAGCTGAAACCCGAAATTGACGCCGGCTTTCGCACTCTTCCGGGCGCGGAAGACACCTTCGTGTTCGGTTCGAGCATGGGAGGACTCATCTCCGCCTACGCGGTCAGCGAATATCCGGATGTTTTCAGCGCAGCCGCCTGCATATCGACCCACTGGCCGGCGGATGACGGCGCGGCGATCGATTATTTCGCCCGCGCCTTTCCGGCGCCCGGCCGCCATCGGTTTTATTTCGATTACGGGACTGCAACGCTCGACTCGCTATATGAACCGCACCAGTTGCGCATGGACGCGGTGATGCATGGCCGCGGATATCGCCGTGGAGGGGATTGGGTGACCCGGAAATTTGACGGCGCTGAGCACAATGAAAGGTCCTGGGCGCAACGGGCGGAGCACCCGCTCAAGTTCCTGCTCGGGGCGCCGAATTGATCGACGCGCGGCCGACGGAATACTGTCGGTGAGGCAAGCTCCAGCCGACTTCGCCAATCTTTCGGCGATTCCAGGGGACCAAGAGTTCAATTCATCTATCGGCGACAAGCAACGCCGACTCGGGAACTGACATGTCATTGACCTCGATTGACCTGGTTATTGTCGCCCTTTACGCCAGCGCGCTCCTGGCGGTCGCCATCTGGGTGTCGCGAGAGCCCAAGGGCGAAGTAAGGGATACGGAGGATTACTTCCTTGCCGGTCGGGCGCTGCCGTGGTGGGCGATCGGCGCTTCGCTCATTGCGTCGAACATATCCGCGGAACAGATCATCGGGCAATCGGGGCAGGGTTACGCTGTCGGCATTGCGATCGCCGCCTATGAGTGGCAGGCGGCGATCGTCCTGATCATCGTCGCCAAGTGGTTTCTGCCGATTTTCCTGAAGCGCGGCATCTACACGATGCCGCAATTCCTCGACCAGCGTTACGGCCACAGCGTCAAATCGCTGATGTCGCTTTACTGGATCATTCTTTACACGGCGGTCAATCTTACGACGGTGCTCTGGCTTGGGGGCCTTGCGGTGAATTCAGTGACCGGTCTGTCGGTGCTGGTTTCCATGGCGGCGCTCGGCGGTTTTGCGGCGCTCTATTCCCTCTATGGCGGTCTCAAGGCGGTCGCTTTGACGGACATCATCCAGGTCGTCATTCTCATTATCGGCGGTCTTGCGATCACCTGGTTCGCGCTCGACCGGATCGGCGACGCCGACGGCGCTATCGCCGGCTTCGTGCGTCTGGCCGAGGAAGTTCCGGGGCACTTCAAAATGATCCTTTCAGAGGATCATCTTGCCTATGGCGATCTGCCGGGCGTCTGGACCTTGCTTGGCGGGCTGTGGGTGCTGCATTTTTCCTATTGGGGCTTCAATCAATACATCATCCAGCGCGCTCTCGGCGCTGAAAGTCTCGTCGAGGCGCAGAAGGGTCTCGCCTTCGCCGCCTTTTTGAAGCTGCTCATCCCGCTCATCGTCGTCATTCCGGGGATCGCCGCCGTCATTCTGGCGAGCCAGGGCGCGATTGACGGCGCCGCGCTCGCCGAGAAATCCGACAGGACCTACGGCGAACTCATGAAACTTGCGCCCGCCGGGCTGCGAGGGCTCGTTTTCGCGGCCCTGATCGCCGCGATCGTTTCCTCGCTTGCATCCATGATGAACTCGATCTCGACGATCTTTACGATGGACCTCTACAAATCAGTCGTCCGCGATCGGGCTGATCATCACTATGTGAATGTCGGGCGGATCGCCGCGTTCGCCGCATTGGGCGTCGCGCTCCTTCTCGCAAAGCCCTTTATCGGCGGGTTCGAAAGCGGCTTTCAGGCGGTGCAGGAATATTCAGGGTTCGTGGCGCCGGGCGTCGTCGCGGTGTTTTTGCTTGGGTTCTTCTCAAAAAGGACGAACGCTCTTGGCGCGTTCGCGGCCCTGTTTGCATCCGTCGGCGTCAATATTGCGCTGAAATTCTATGCGCCCGACGCCCCGTTCATCATTCGCATCTGGCTTGTTTTCCTGTCCTGCCTCGCGGCGGCCTATATCGCATCGCGTCTCGCAGCGCCGCCCCGAGCGGACCGTCCCGTCGCGCTGAGCGATATCGCGTTTGCGACCCGGCCGATCTTCAATATTATGGCGGCGATCGTGGTCGCAATTCTCGTCGGGATTTATGTTTTCCTCTGGTAGGGCCGCATGAAAAACACAGGCGTTCGCGCGCCCGCGGGACCGTCGCAATTCGTCCCGGTTTCGGCGTTCGACCTCGTGGTGTTCGGCGCGGCGGGCGACCTCTCGTTGCGCAAGCTCATTCCCTCGCTTTTTCACCGCTGGCGCGACGGGCAGATTCCGGACGAATCGCGGATCATCGGCGTTTCGCGCTCCGAGATGAGCGAGGGCGCCTTTCGGGCGCTGGCGCTGGAGAGTTTCCGGAAGTTCCATCCCGCGGAGGCGATCGATGAAGGCGAATGGAGCGCCTTTGGGAGGCTCCTGCGTTACGTCCGGCTCGACGCCGCCGCACAAGGCGCCGACTGGTCGCCGCTCGCGTCCGCGCTCGCAGGCGAAACTCGCCAGCGTGTCTTCTATCTTGCGCTGGCGCCGTCTCTCTACGGCGACGTCTCGCGCAATATCGGGGCGGCTGGGCTGAGGTCGCCGGGCGCGCGCATCGTCCTTGAAAAGCCGATCGGTAAGGATCTCGAAAGCGCGCGCGCGATCAACGACGCTGTCGGGAGCGTGTTCGCCGAGGAGTCGATTTTCCGGATCGACCATTATCTCGGCAAGGAGACCGTTCAGAACCTCATCGTGCTGCGGTTCATGAACTCGTTGTTCGAGCCGGTCTGGAACGCCAACGCCATCGACCATGTGGAGATAACGGTCGCTGAATCGATCGGCGCCGGCGGCCGGGCGGACTATTACGATACGGCCGGCGCATTGCGGGACATGGTGCAAAACCATTTGCTGCAGCTCCTTTGCCTCGTCGCCATGGAGCCGCCGCTTGACCTCGAGCCGGACACCGTGCGCGACGAGAAGATAAAAGTGATGCGCGCGCTTCGTCCGATCACCGCCGAGAATGTGCGCAAAGCCACAGTGCGCGGTCAGTACGGCAAAGGAGCGAGCGACGGCGGCGTCGCCGAAAGCTATGAAGCGGAACTCGGCCGGCCGAGCAGAACCGAGACATTTGTCGCCATCAAGGCCAATATCGACAATTGGCGCTGGAAAGGCGCGCCGTTTTATCTCAGGACCGGCAAGCGGATGGCCTCGCGCTATTCCGAGATCGTCATTCAGTTCAAGGAAATCGCCCACGCGCTGATTGACGACCGCCGAGCGCTCCAGCCGACGCGAATGGTCATTCGCCTTCAACCTGACGAGGGCGTCAAGCTCCTGCTGGTCACCAAGGACCCTGGGCCTGGCGGCATGCGCCTGCGCTATGTGCCGCTCAATCTTTCCTACGCCGAGCATTTTGAGGCGCGCTACCCGGACGCCTATGAGCGCCTTCTTATGGCCGTCGTGCGCGGCGATCTCGCGCTGTTCATGCGCCGCGACGAAGTGGAGGCGGCGTGGAAGTGGGTCGACGGCATACTCGGCGCGTGGGCCGAGGATGCGACGCCGGTTCATCCCTATGCGGCAGGAACGGACGGGCCGTCGCAGGCGGCGATGATGCTCGACCGCGACGGGCGGTCATGGTTCGATGGCGTCTAGCCCGGAACTGATCGCCTTTTCGTCCGCGTCGCACATGGCGGCGCGTCTGGCCGATCTGATTGGGATGACGCTGGATCGGTCGATCGCGTCGCAGGGGCTTGCGACGATTGCTCTCTCCGGCGGTTCGACGCCGGAAGCGCTTTATCGAGCGCTCTCGTGCGCGGACATCGACTGGAGCAATGTCGCCGCAACGCTCGCGGACGAGCGCATGGTTCCGCCGACCGACGCCGCTTCCAACGAAGGCTTCATTCGCCAGGCGCTGGTGAAAAATCGCGCCGCCGCGCTGCGCTTCGTCGGTCTTTGGAACGACGCGCCGGACCTTTCCGCCGCCGCGCGGGCGGCGACGGCGCGCGTTTTCGCGATGGCGCCGCCGTTCGACGTCGTTGTTCTCGGCATGGGCGCTGACGGGCACACGGCCTCATGGTTTCCAAACGCCGACGGCCTTGCAGCCGCGCTTGCGGACGGGGCGGCGCTCGTCGCTCCCGTGCACGCGAAAAAGAGCGATGCGACGGGCCCCATTCTCGAAAGACTGACGCTCAGCCTCGCGGCGGTTCGCACCGCGCGGCTTATCATTCTGATGATGACGGGCGAGGGCAAACGCGCGACATTCGATAAAGCGCTGCGGCCCGGGCCGGTCGAGGAGATGCCGGTGCGCGCGATCCTCAGCGCGCGGCCGGATCTCTGGGCCTGCTGGGCGCCGTAAGGAGGAAGCGTGGCCAAACTCAACGACGCCTTGATGCGCGTCACTGACCGGGTGAGAGAGAAGAGCCGCAAGACGCGCGCGGCGTATCTGAAGCAAATGCGCGCCGCGGCGTCGGACGGACCGCATCGCGCGCATGTCTCCTGCGGCAATCTCGCTCACGCCGCCGCGTCCTGTTCGATTGAGGACAAGAAGAAAATCGCGAAAGGGGATGGCCCGAACATCGCGATCGTCACCTCCTATAACGACATGCTGTCGGCGCATCAGCCGCTTGGCGCCTATCCAGACATCATCAAGGCGACGCTCTCAACGATTAATGCGACCGCGCAGATCGCCGGCGGCGTTCCAGCGATGTGCGACGGCGTCACCCAGGGCCAGCCCGGCATGGATCTGTCGCTTTTTTCGCGCGACGTCATCGCCATGGCGACCGCCGTCTCGCTGTCGCATAACGTTTTCGACGGCGCGATCATGCTCGGCGTCTGCGACAAGATCGTGCCGGGCATGTTCATTGGTTCGGCGCGGTTCGGCCATCTGCCGGTGATTTTCCTGCCCGCCGGACCGATGAATTCAGGCATCACGAACGAGGAAAAGGCGCGCGTGCGCCAGCTTCATGCGGAAGGGAAAGCCAGCCGCGACGAGCTCCTCGCCGCCGAAAGCGCGTCCTATCATTCGCCCGGCACCTGCACTTTCTACGGCACCGCGAACTCCAATCAGATGCTGATGGAGGTGATGGGCCTCCATATTCCTGGCTCGGCCTTCGTCAATCCGGGAACGCCTTTACGGCATGCGCTGGTCGAGGAGACGGCGCGCCGCGCGGCGGCGATTACGGCCCTTGGGCGCGAGCACATTCCCTTCTGCGATGTCATCGACGAGCGCGCGATCGTCAACGCCATTGTCGGTCTTAACGCCACCGGCGGGTCCACCAATCACACGATCCACCTCGTCGCGATGGCGCGCGCCGCCGGGATCATCATCGACTGGGCGGATTTTTCTGAACTTTCCGCCGCGACGCCCTTGCTCGCGCGCATTTATCCGAACGGGTCGGCGGACGTGAACCAGTTTCATGCGGCGGGCGGCCTCGCCTTCATCATCCGTGAACTGATCGACGCCGGCCTCTTGCATGAGGATGTCGCGACCGTCGCGGGCATGGGGCTCGCGCGCTACGCAACGTCGCCGGCGCTTGAAAGCGGCGAGCTTGTCTGGAAGGCGGCGCCGAAAGCGTCGGGCGATGAGAAGATCGTGACCCCTGTGTCGCGTCCAGCGCAGCCGACCGGCGGGCTCGTCGTTCTCGACGGCAATATCGGCCGCGCCGTCATCAAGGTGTCGGCGGTGAAGCCGGAGCGACGCCGCATCGAGGCGCCGGCCATCGTCTTCAACAGCCAGCAGGAATTGATCGATCGTTTCAAGGCGGGCGATCTTAATCGCGATTTTGTCGCGGTCGTTCCTTTCCAGGGGCCGAAGGCCAACGGGATGCCTGAACTGCACAAGCTGACGCCGCCCCTCAGCGTGTTGCAGGACAAGGGCTGCAAGGTCGCGCTTGTGACCGACGGGCGGATGTCGGGCGCCTCGGGGAAAGTCCCCGCCGCCATTCATGTGACGCCGGAAGCGCTCGACGGCGGCGCCATCGGCAAAATTCGCGACGGCGACATCATCCGCCTAGACGCGGAAGCTGGAACGCTTGAAGTCAAGATCGATGCCGCGGCGCTTGAACGGCGCGCGCCGGCGGCGGCTGATCTTTTGTCCGACCGCTGGGGCTCTGGGCGCGAGCTCTTTGCGGCGATGCGCGCTAGCGTCGGCGGAGCGGAGGAGGGCGCCATGACCTTCATGCTGGAGGAGCGCGATGGCTGAAGCGGTGCTTGTCGCCGATATCGGCGGAACCAACGCGCGCTTCGCGCTCGCCGCAATCGACGGCGCAATTGACGTCGACGCCGCGCATGTCTTTCGCGCGGAGGACTATGAATCGGTGCGCGACGCCGCCGACGCGTTTCTTGAAGCGGCGCAGGCAAAGCCGAAGGCCGCCTGCTTCGCGGTCGCCGGTCCGATCACGGA
The DNA here is from genome assembly GCA_902826095.1 of uncultured Alphaproteobacteria bacterium. Taxonomy (GTDB): domain Bacteria; phylum Pseudomonadota; class Alphaproteobacteria; order Caulobacterales; family Parvularculaceae; genus Amphiplicatus. The sequence goes on from CADEDN010000013.1 coordinate 67,865, forward strand.
TGATGTCGTCGAGTTCACCAATTCGCTGTGGACGCTCGACATCAAGAAGATCAAGACGCAGCTCGGCCTTTCCACCTTCGAGGTCGTCAATGATTTCGAGGCGCTCGCGGCCGGCGCTCGCGATCTCAGACCGGTCGATCTTCTGCGCGTGAAGGAAGGCGCCGGCGATCCCTCGGCGCCGATGCTGGTGATGGGGCCCGGCACCGGGCTTGGTCAGGCGCTCATCGTGCCGAGCGGCGGCAAGGACCGCGTCGTCGCCACGGAAGGCGGGCATGTCGCCTTCGCGCCGTCGACCGAGGAGGAGATCGAGGTCCTTCGCTTCATCATGCGCGAACACAAGCGGGTGTCGATCGAGCGGCTGTTGTCGGGGCGCGGGCTCGTCAACATTCACCGCGCGCTCTGCGCCATATCGGGAACGCCGCGCGCTTCTCTGCAGGCGGATGAAATCACGCGCGCGGCGATCACCAGAGAATATCCGGTCGCGGTCCGGGCCGTCGAGTTGTTTTGCGCCATGCTCGGTTCGGCGGCCGGCGACGCCGTGCTCGCGACCGGCGCGCGCGGCGGCGTCCTCCTCGGCGGCGGCATTCTGCCGAAAATCCGGGACCTCTTTTTGAAGAGCGCCTTCATTGACCGCTTTCTCGACAAGGGCCGCATGCGATTCTATGTCGAGGATGTTCCCGTTCATCTGATCATCCGCGACGGCGCCGCCCTTGTCGGCGCGGCGCGCCGCCTAAAGGACCGGCTTGATGCGCGTTGACGAAATTCTCAAAGCGGCGAGCGTCATTCCGGTGCTCGAAGTCGAGCGTCTGGCGGACGCCGCCCCGCTCGCCGCGGCGCTCGCCGCCGGCGGCCTTCGCGTCGTCGAGCTGACATTGCGCACGGCTTGCGCGCTCGACGCTGTCGCGGCGATGAAGAAGGCGGCGCCGGCGCTGATCGTCGGCATGGGAACGATCCGCACTGGCGATGACGTCGAGCGCGCGCTCGCCGCCGGCGCGGATTTTCTGGTGAGTCCCGGCGCTTCGCCTTCGCTCCTGGTTTCAATGCACGCCGCGCCGGCGCTCCCGGGCGTTGCTACCGCAAGCGAGGCGATGACGTCCTATGAGGCCGGATACCGTGCGATGAAATTCTTCCCCGCCGAACCCGCCGGCGGGATCGCTTATCTGAAATCTCTCGCCGGACCGCTCCCCGACATCCTCTTTTGTCCGACCGGCGGCATCAGCGCGGACAAGGCGCCCGACTATCTCGCGCTCCCCAACGTCGCCTGCGTCGGCGGCTCGTGGATCGCGACGCGCGCGATGATCAGGGCCGGCGACTGGGCGGCAATAGAAGCGAACGCGCGTCGCGCAAGTGCGATGAAGGTCTGACCTTCCATGCCGCCGGCGGTTCATTCCTCAGAGGCGATGCTCGCGTCGGTTCTGATACAGATCATCGTCGTCATGCTTTGCGCGCGCGCCGCCGGGTCGATCGCCGCGGCGCTCCGCCAGCCGCGGGCTGTCGGTGAGATCGTCGCCGGCCTGATGCTCGGGCCTTCGCTATTCGGCGCGATTTTCCCAGACGCGTCCGCCGCGCTGTTCGCCGAGGGAACCGGCGACGTGATGTATGTCATCAGCCAGATCGGACTTGTGCTTCTCATGTTCCAGATCGGCGCCGATTTCGAGTTCAGAAGGCTTGACGAACCGCATATCCGTCGCGCCGTCGTCTATGTCTCGGTCGCGAGCCTTGTTGTTCCCCTTGCGACGGGTTTCGCCCTCGGCCGCCTCAGCGCCGGAACGCTCGCCTCGAGCATCGACCCGCTCGCCTACAGCCTGTTCATTGCGATCGCTTTCGCGATCACGGCGGTGCCGATCCTCGGGCGCATCTTGCGCGGATATTCGATGACGAAATCCGATCCGGGCCTCATCGCGATCTCGTCGGCGGCGATCAATGATGTCGTCGGCTGGATCCTGCTCGCCGCCGTCGTCGCGGCGGCGACTGCGGAATTCTCGATCGGATCGACGGCGGCGCGCCTGGCGGCGCTGCTGGCGCTTGTCGCTTTTGTCGCCGCCTTCGGCGGGCGGGCGGCGCGGGCGCTCGTGGCGAAATTTCGAGGAAGCGGCGAGGGGCTTGCGCCCGGGTTGATGGCGATCATTATCGCGATCGTATTCGCGGCAGGGATCGCGACGCAGTCTCTCGGCGTATTCACGTTGTTCGGCGGCTTCCTCGCCGGCCTTGCATTCCATCGCGAGACCGAATTCGTCGAGGCGTGGCGCCGCCATGTAGGTCAATTCGTTCTGGTGTTTTTCCTACCGGTCTTCTTCACCTATACGGGGCTTCGAACCAATGTTCTTGGTCTCGAAGGCGCCGCGGATTGGGGCTGGTGCGCCGTCTTCTTCATCGCCGCCGTCGGATCGAAAATCGCACCGGTCTATGTCGCCGCGCGGCTCGCCAGGATCGGCAAGGGCGAATCCGCGACCCTCGCCGCGCTCATGAATACGCGCGCGCTGATGGAGCTGATTGTTCTCAATATCGGCTTCGGCCTCGGTTTCATACCGCAGGACGTCTTTACGATGCTGGTCGTCATGGCGATCGGCACGACCATCATGACCGGCCCCATCATCGAGGTCCTGCATCGCATCAACGGATGGAAGATCACGAGAGTGATGGACGCCTGAGGCGCTGGTTCGCATCCCGCAAGCGGTCTGATGAATCCGTCCGCCCTGACGCCGTCGTTCACTTGGCGGCCGATGCGAGTGTCGACTGACGAAATTTGGTGAAGCTCGAGGAGCCGGAGTAATTCGTCCCACAGCCGCCAGGAAGTCCTGTGATTGCTGAGATCCGAAGCAGCGACTGACCGATGGGGAGAAAGCCGCGATCAGGAAAGGCAAATCGGCGGACGAGACATGGAACAACCCGCAACGACCTCGTCGGCCGCATCCATCGAAGGAAGCCGAAGGGCCGGCCGATGCCCGCTCCCATCCGCCGGGGAAACTCGACAAAGTCAAAAGTCCGCGCCAACGCCGTCGCACGTCTTCGCCGACAGGAAATGCCGCATGGGGATGAAGATCAGGACGATCGGCCTCGCCAACATCGCCTTCAACATGCGACGGCTGAACTTTCATGAGCGAACGGCGACGACGACGGCATCCGCGCTCCCCGGCGCATCGACGCAAGGCTCCGAACGCAAAGCGCAAAAAGCCGTCAAATCACCGACAATGGGTCAATCACCCCTGTTGATGTAGGCGTCTAACTCATTGACCTAAAGCGGAAAAATGAAACAGCCCGCGACGGGCTGCGTCTGTGGAAACCTGTGGAAAAATGGGGGATGGTGCCCAGGGGCGGAATCACAAATTCATGCTAAAGTATTGAATTACCATGTATTTCTATCACGCATAGATACAACGTATCAACACTTGCACCAAAGTCATTCGCGGGCGCCCGCCGACCTTCGGAACGCTTAGGAAGGATTTCCTGCCAACGATCGCTGCTGCGAGCATAATTCGGCATTTCGCTTTGATCGGCGCCCCGACGATAACGGTGGCGACCTATGCGACAGCTTCTGTGAAGCCGGAAATGTCCAAGCTTGGTTTCGGTCGCCGTCGCGACGGCGAGCGCGAGTGAAATGGTCCTCGATCGCCGTCTCAATCATCGATGCCGAACCCAATGGTCTGGTTGAAGTAATCTTCGACGCAGTATTTTCGATGGCTCCTTCGATTGATCTGCCGGCGTGAGTCCGGTGTGTTACCCGGCGTCCGGATTTCGGATCGGCGCCGGCGACGTTTTGCTCGGCGAGATCGCTGGCGTTCCGGTCTACATCGCCGGCGACCAGTATGAGGCCTGGAAGCATACGCAACAGATCCTCGACGTCGTGCCGGGGAGGGGCGGCATGTTCTCGCTCGACACTGGACGCGAACGACGCTTCCTCACCCGATCACGCGTTTATTGCGCGCCGGATCAGGCGCGGCCGTAAGCGGCGAACGCGACCAGGAACGCGATCGACAGGAAGAAGAAAACAATAAGACCCCAGCTCGCGGCATCGACGCGTCCCGGGGCCACGAACCAGCCGTCTTTCTTCATTGGAATGTTCTGATCGCGGAAGCGACGCAGCTGTCCGGCGACTGTCTGTTCGTGCCATTCCTTTTTGAATCCGCCGAACAGCACGCTGGCGACCCATCCAACGATGATATTCACGCCGCCGCCGATGACGACATACCAAGGCCATGCGATATCGAGCGCCGGGATACCAGCCGCTGGAACCCCGCTGATGACGGCCCAGAGGACGAGAAAGCCCGCGACGACCCCGATCAGAAGTCCCGTCTGGTTTGCGTGCTTTGAAAAGAAGCCGAGAGCGAACATTGCGAGCTTGGCGCCGACGAAATAGGAGCTCACCTGTGTCAGCCGCTCAAGGATCGAACCGCCGCTGTTGATGAAGGTAAAGGCGATCGGAATCGCCACAACGCCCCAAAACACCGTCAGGCCTCGCGCGACTACGAGAAAATGCGCGTCGCTGGCGGCCTTGCGGAAGTATCGCTGGTAAAAATCGGTGATCGTCACCGTCGCAAGCGAATTGAATGCGGATGAGAGGCTCGACATCGATGCGGAAAGGATCGCCGCGGCGAGCAACCCAAGCAATCCTGGAATCGCCAAGCTTTGCGCAAAGAGCAAGATGATCGCGTTCGGCTGATCGAACGGCTTACCGTCATAATAGGCGTACATGAGCGCGCCGATGAAGAAGAAGAGGAAATAGATGAAGAAAGCGGCATAACCCATCATCAGGTATGACTTCTTGGCGTCGCCCAGTGTTTTCGCCGCGAGCGCCCGCTGCACCATCATCTGATTGCCACCATAGACGGTGATATGGAAAAGAGTCATGGCGATGACGCCCGCCCAGATCGTCGGCGTGATCGATAGATCAGGCGCGAGGTTAATTGGGTCTAGCTTGCCGACGGCGTCCAGCTCGGCGAGTGCGCTCTTCAGCGGGCTTGTCGCATCGAGCGCATAATAGAAAATGACGCCTGCGCCTACGAAAAGCACCACGCACTGCAAGACATCCGTCCAGATGACCGCGTTCATGCCGCCGAGCATTGTGTAGGCAAGCACGATCACGGTCATCAGCACGATGCTTGCACGCACGTCAATGCCTGTGGCGAAGGTCACAACGACGGCGGTCGCAGTGAGGATCGAAGCCGTCGCGATCGTCTGGGTGATGAGGAACAAGAGAGCGATGACGGATCGCGAAGCGGCGCCGAACCGACGTTCGAGATAATCGTAAATCGAGGCGACGCCGCTATTGTAGAAGAACGGCAGAAAGACAACAACGACGACAAAAATGACAAGCGGATAGTTGAGGTGGATCGCCAGCGCCGCCATGCCGTCGCCGTAAGCCCATGCGGGTCCGCCGAGAAAAGATAGCGCGCTGACATAGGTCGCGACCACCGAAATGCCGATCGCCCACCAGGGCGAAGTCCGGTTTCCAAGCTGGTAGTCCGCCGCCGTTTTGACCTTGCGGCTGAAGGCGAAGCCTAAAGCGAGATTGCCGGCAAGATAAGCGATCACAATCGCCCAGTTGAGCGCGCCGAATTCCATTGTTGGTCCCTCCCGTCAGCGGCGGTTTCGTCGCCGCGCTGTTATTATTTCGCGCCTCGGCGTAGCGGCGCGAACACGTCAATTCCGAATTGCCGGAAGACATCCGGGATATCGATGAAGACCCAGTTTTCCTTCAGCAGATCGCCTTCACGACGCCAGAAATCCATGACGCGCATGGTGACCCGCCTTCCGGCCGGAAGCGGCGTTGAAATCCACGGTGCGCCGCTGGAGGTCGCGTTGATGCTCGGCCACCCGCCCGAGGCGACGTAGTTTCCGTCGCCGATGCGGGCGACATGATTTCCTCCAACACGGTCCGGAATGAAGTCGAGAAACGGCTGTTGATGATAGGATTGAAAACCCTTGAGGCCGCGCGTCGTTCCGATCCCGGAAGGCCCGTACCACATCATGTTCGGGTGCCAGAACCGCTCTTGTCCCATGCTGGAGAGCGTCTTTCGATCAAATTGCATGAGGCCCGCGATCATCGCCTCGACGAGCCGCAAGGACTTCAAGGTTTCCGCGTCCGGTGCTTTCGCATGTCGGGCGCCGTCATGAGTCATTGGCGCCGGCGTCAGAAGTTCGGCGCCGAGACCGCGAGGCACAAGGTCAAATCCGGCCTGACGCGCGACGCCGACGATGTCGAGAATCAAATGGCCGCTGGCGATTTTGTCGTCCTCAATCTTCAGAATTTCGCCATAGCGAATATGAATCGCCTGTCGGTTCGCAGGGATGCCGAGCCAGTCGCGCTCGAACGTTCCGATGAAGTGGCCCGTTGATGCGACCCAGACGCTCTCCCGAAATTCTCCGGCGAGGACGATGTCGTCCTGTCGTTCGAAGTCCGGAAACGAATGGAGCAGGGGGCGCCAGAAACGGTCCTTGAGGAGTGATCGCCCTTGCAACTCGTCCATCGGATATGAGACCCGCCACAACGCTTCGACTTTGACGGCGCTGTCGATCGCATTGAGGAACCGATCAAAGCTTCGCGCTTCTTGCGCAGTGAAATAATCAAGCGCCGCCGCTCTTGCCCGTTCAACTGTCATTGGAACCGTTCAGATCTCCGAGCCGAGCGGCAATATGAAACTTCCGCCGCAAGGATTGTACTGCGAATGCAAAGCATCGTCAAAACAGGCCGCATGTCGCGTTTGCGTGGCGAGACAGGTCAATGGGGCTGCTTCCTCAGGGCGCTTCACAGAGCCGCGCTCGACATTGGCGACGATCGATATCGCGCAATCGTCCAATTCAAAATCCGGAAGGACGCCACTTGGAAGCCCCTCCGAAATGGTCCGACGCTGCGCGACGGTCAGGAGCGAGATGATACAAACAAGAAGCGGTCGGCGCACGCGCCGACCGCATTATTAGACATTCACGGAGACCGGGATATCCCCATCAGCTAGGATTTCAGTGTCCTAGTTGCGGAAGCCGAAACGGATGCCGTAGGTCGCTGGATCGCCATAGTTCTGCGCGATAGCGTTTTGTCCAAAACGCACGGTACGGTTCAAGATCGCCTCGTCCGTCACGTTGCGACCAAAAAGCTCGACGTACCAGTTGTCGCTGGGGGACGTGTAGGTGAGCCGTAAATCGAGCTTGGCGTAAGCATCCTGCTCCGAGAACGCATAATCGATGTCGTTCGTCGAATAGCTGCTCGAATAATAGAGGTTCCCAGCGGGCGTAATCGTTCCTCCGAAGGCGGGGAAGTCGTATTGGGCTCCGATGCCGAAGGTAAACTCCGGCGACAGCGGTACTCGGCGCCCGTCGAGGTTTACAGAGGCGCCGGAGATCGGTTCGCTGATGTTGTAGCGGCCGAATTCCGCCTTGTTGTAGCTTGCGAGGATATTGATCAGAGCGGCGTCGACCGGCGACCATTTAATCTCCGCTTCAGCGCCATAGGCCTCAGCCTCGCCAGCGTTTGTAGAAATCGTCAGGACCGTACTGCCGACATTGACGAATTCATTCGCAAGCAGGCCGTCGAACTTGTTCAAGAACAGAGCGACATTCGCCACGACCGCGCCGTCGAGGAACGTATTCTTGAGGCCGACCTCATAGGCCTTGATTGTCTGCTCGTCGAACGACGCGCCGCCGGTCACCGAGTTGGCGCTGTTGTTGAAACCGCCGGCCTGAAAGCCCGTCGAAGCGGTTGCGTAGAGCAGGTTATTGGGCGTCAGATCGAAGTCGACGCCGGCTTTCCACGTCAGTTTGTCAAACGTGGCGCTGTCGGTGAAAACTGTCGAGCCGGTGAAGTTTAACGGAATGGTGAAGTTGCTGTTGGTGACCCGGCTGAAGTCTTTCTTGTCCTGCGTCCACCGGAGGCCGCCGGTGATGCGGATAGCGTCGGTGATGGAGTATGTCGCCTGCCCGTAGAAGGCGATCGAGCGGGTATCGACGTCAGCGAGCGAGTTGAAGTCAGAACCTGCTGGCGCCGGCGTCGTCAGAATTGGCAGGTTAGTCGCCGCATCGGTTGCGAAAATACGGTCAAAGGCGAAGATGCCGACCGTATCGTCTTGAAGGAAGAAACCGCCGAGCGTCCACTCAAGCGGGCCATCGCCCTGGGAGGTCAGCTGGATTTCTTCCGAATAGGTGCGAGCGCGGTCTTCCTGGAATTCAAACCCGCTGTTGAAGATCGACAGGTCCGCGTCCGCCGTTCTGTTCGAGGAAAAATCCGCGTACCCCAGCAAGACCTTGAGGTTAGCGAAGCCGAGATCGTAATTCGCCTCAAGGTCCAGCGTCTCTTGCTCCGTATCAAGAGAAAAATCCGCATTTCTCGCGATGGTGTAGGGGTCTGGGTCGGAAGGCGAGAAACCGGCGCCGACGCGCGGATTCACCGGCTCAAGGCTTGCGACGAGAACCTCGGCGAAAGTAAACGGCGCGGTTGCATCGGGATCGACCGGCCGGCCGGCATTGAAATAGCCGAAGTCTGCGCCGCCATTCCCGCCTTGCGACCACCGGCTGGCGCGCAACGTCGCATCGAAGCGCTCGTTCGGCTCCCAGCGGAGTTGCACGCGGACGTAGTCTTCGTCCTTATCTTTGACGCCGTTGTCATCATCGAAGAGGTTTTCAACGTAATCGTCGTGATTGTCGATTGACGCGGAAACGCGTGCGAAGAGCGTATCTGTCAAGGCGGCGTTGACGAAGCCATCGACGCGCCGCTGGTCGTAATTGCCAATCGTCACATTGATGCCCGCCGCGAATTCAGCCGACGGCGCGTTCGAAATCACGTTAACGGCGCCGCCGAAGCTGTTGCGCCCATAAAGCGTTCCTTGCGGACCGCGCAGCACCTCGACACGGTTTACATCGACAAACGCCGCGAGCGCCTGCGACGTCCGGCTGCGGTAGACGCCGTCAACAAAGAAGGCGACAATCGGATCCTGCTGGTTTGACACGTTTTCGGTTCTGGCGCCGCGTATCGCGGGACGGGCGTCATTGCCTGATTGACCAAACTGCAGGCCGGGAACCAGGAGTTCCAAGCGCGAAATGTCCACGACGCCGTTCGATTCAAGCCCTGCGCCGCCGATTGCGGTCACCGAAAGCGGCACATCCTGAATATTCTGTTCGCGCTTCTGCGCCGTGACGACAATCTCGTCCTGCGCCAACGCCGGAAGGGCGGCCACCATTGCGGCTGACCCGGCGCCAAGCGCCAATACTGCCCTCAAGTTCGCTTTTCTCATTAGGACCCCTCCCGTTGTTGCGCGATCCGTTCCGCGCGTTTTATCGATCGCCGACGACCAAGCCGATTCGGCAACCTTAATCGTCGCAAGAATGTACTGCGAATGCAAGAAATATTTGCCAAATGGCGCGATGTCGCGGCTGTGGCGTACGAAAACCCTGAAAAATGGCCAAAAACCGAGCAAAAAAAGCGCCTTCGGATGCAAATGACGCTCTATTGCGCGGTCCAGCCGCCATCAACGAGCAGGCTGTGGCCTGTCACCATGCCGGACAGCGGGGAGGCGAGATACAAAACGGCGTTTGCGACATCCTCAGGCTGGCCCGTGCGGCCCATCGGGATCATGCGATGAACAAACTCCCTGAATTCTGCGTTGTCGAGCATCGGCTTGGTCATCGGCGTTTCGATGAACGTCGGGGCGACGCTGTTCACGCGGACGCCCATCGGCGCGAGTTCGACCGCCATCGCCTTGGTCAGTCCCTCAATCGCGTGTTTTGTCATGCAGTAGACGGTGCGACGGGGCGAACCGACATGTCCCATCTGCGATGACATATGGATGATTACGCCGCTCTTTTGCCGGACCATCACGCGCGCGGCTGCACGCGCGGTCCTGAACATTGAGCGGATATTGAGGTCGATCAGGAAATCGAGATTTTCGTCGGATACCTCAACAAACGGCTCCGGCCGGTTCGATCCTGCATTGTTGACGAGAATGTCGAGGGCTTGGAGCCGCTCGATGCGCGCGATGAAGTCATCGGACGTCACGTCCTCGACCCAGGGCTCGATCCGCCCGTCGCGCTCGGCCGCCATCGCGTCGAGATCGGACGCGGTTCGCGCGACCGCAATGACCCGGGCGCCGGCGCCGCAAAGCGCCTCTGCAATTGCTTTGCCTAGCCCGCGACCAGCGCCGGTGACCAGAGCTGTCTTGCCATCAAGTAGTTGGTCCACCGGCCTCCATTCCTCCTAAGTTGCGTCTCGCTTCTGATTGCATTCGAATGCAATCTATGAGACGATTGTCATATTGCAAGCAAATTCAGGCGGCGGCCAGCCCGCGCGCCGCGCCGTGTCAGCAAGGGGAAAGTGCGCATGATCCGCTATTTGAAGGAAGGCGTTTCTGAGGAGAAAGCCGCCACCGACGACGCGAAAGTGCGCGCGACTGTCGAGAGCATCCTCGCTGATATCGAGAAGCGCGGCGACGCCGCCGTCCGCGAACTCTCAGCCAAATTCGACAAATGGTCGCCGGCGTCCTTTCGGCTGACGAAGGACGACATCAAATCCAGTTACGACCAGCTCGGCAACCAGGCGATCGAGGACATCCGCTTCGCACAGGCGCAGGTCAGGAATTTTGCGCAGCATCAACGCAACGCGTTGAAAGACGTCGAGGTCGAAACGCTGCCCGGCGTCATTTTAGGCCACAAGAATATACCGATGAATTCCGTCGGATGTTACGTGCCGGGTGGAAAATACCCGCTGGTCGCGAGCGCCCATATGAGCGTCGTCACGGCCAAGGTCGCGGGCGTTCCCCGCGTGATCGCGGCGGCGCCGCCATTCAATGGCAAACCGGCGCCGGCGATCATCGTCGCCATGGATATGGCGGGCGCTGACGAAATTTATGTTCTAGGCGGCGTACAGGCGGTCGGCGCGATGGCGCTCGGCACAGAGACGATCGCGCCGGTCGACATGATCGTCGGACCTGGGAACGCCTTTGTCGCCGAAGCGAAGCGCCAACTCTTCGGACGGGTTGGCATTGACCTCTTCGCTGGACCGACGGAGACGCTCGTCATCGCCGACGACACCGTCGACGGAGAGCTGTGCGCCGCAGACCTTTTGGGGCAGGCGGAGCACGGCCCGAATTCGCCGGCGATCCTTCTGACCAATTCAGAAAAACTCGCCCGCGAAACCATGGCTGAGGTCGAGCGGCAGTTGAAGATCCTGCCGACTGGGGAAACGGCCGGCGCCGCTTGGCGCGACTATGGTCAAGTAATTGTGTGCGACACCTATGACGAAATGGTCAAGGTCGCGGACGAGATCGCGTCCGAACACGTGCAGGTCATGACGAAGGATCCGAATTATTTCCTGAAGAACATGACCAACTACGGCGCGCTGTTCCTGGGCGAGGAGACGAACGTCTCCTACGGCGACAAGGTGATCGGCACAAATCACACCCTGCCGACCAAGAAGGCGGCTCGCTACACGGGCGGGCTCTGGGTTGGCAAGTTCATCAAAACCTGTACATATCAGCGGGTTACGAAAGAGGCATCGGTCTATGTCGGCGAATATTGCTCGCGGCTTTGCGCGCTCGAAGGCTTTATGGGCCACAAGGAGCAGGCGGACATCCGCCTGAGACGATATGGCGGGAAGAACGCGGCCTGATAAGGTCGTCTCGATCACAAGCGGCCGGCCGGTGACATCGTATGATGTCGCGCGCCATGCAGGCGTTTCCCAATCCGCAGTTTCGAGATGTTTCAAGCCTGGCGCAAGCGTGTCGAAAAAGATGCGCGCCCGCGTCATGGCGGCGGCTGAAGAGCTTGGCTATCAGCCGAATGCGATTGCGCGCAGTCTTATCACCCGGCGCTCGAACCTCATCGCCGTCCTGATTTCCAATCTTACAAATCTTTACTACCCGGAAGTGCTGGCCGAGCTTACGCAACGCTGTTCGGCCGCCGGCGTACGGGTGCTGCTCTTCACGCTCTCACGCGAAGCGGAGGCGGACGAGGTCTTGCAGCTGGTCTGGCCCTATCGGGTCGACGGCGTCATCGCTTCGGCGCAATTGTCGCCGGCGCATGTCGCTGAGTTCGAGAAGCGCAATGTGCCCCTCGTATTTTACAATCGGTATCTCAATAGCGTCTCCGTCAGTTCGGTCTGCTGCGATCAGGAAGACGGCGTCCGTCAATTGATCGACGGTCTCTACAAGGCAGGTCACCGGAAATTCGCGATTATCGCGGGGCCGCCTGACTCGGTCGTCGGCGTCGAACGCAAGACTGCTGCGCTAGAGCGCCTTGAAGAACTTGGAATTGAGGACGCGCCGGTCCTCGGCGAGGACTATTCCTACGAAAACGGATTCAATTCGGTGAACGAGTTGATGGCGGCGGGCGGCGGGCCGCCTGACGCGGTCATCTGCGCTAATGACGTGGTTGCGATCGGCGCACTCGACGCCTTTCGCGTCAATCACGGTCTTGTCGCGCCGCGCGACATTTCAGTCGTGGGCTTCGACGGCGTTGGCCCGGCGACATGGAAGAGTTACGACCTCACTACCATACGCCAGCCTGTGCGGCGCATGACGGAGGCGGCTGTCTCGATGCTCCTCGCGATGATCGAAGAACCGGAAATGCCGCGGGAAAGGCGTGTCTTCTCGGGCATTCTTCGGACCGGGTCGTCAGCAAAATTCGCCGAGTGAGATCGATCCGCTCAAAGTCGGGCTTTGAACAGGCATCGGGCGATCGGCAATACGGTTGGCTGTGTTGGAAAGTTCGCGGCGCCCGCGGACTTTGTTGCCGCGACACTGAGCCCGGTTCCGTGATGAATGTTGCTTTACTGCGGCGCCACCAATCACGATTGGCGTTGCGGACAATTTGACGGCCCCCAAAGTGGCAGATTCGAACGCCGGGAGATAAGTGGAATCGCCGGTTTTTCGAAACCCGGCGCAACCACATGAAAACCGGATCATCGGGCGTTCCAGATAAATCGCCCGATCATCCAGGCGCTGAAAAATATTCCGAGGATCCCGGATGAAATTGACTTCGAAGTACAGTACAGTCCAGCTGGATGACGATAACGCCGGTAGTCTTTGTCCCCGGACTGATGTGCGACCGCCACTTGTTTGCGGCGCAAGCAAACGCGCTCGGCGGCGCGCGGAGCGTTGGTCATGCGGACCTCTCCAAAGATGCGACAATCGCAGCGATGGCCGCACGGCTGCTTGCCGAAGCGCCCGATCGGTTTTGCCTCGTCGGCCTATCGATGGGCGGCATTGTCGCGTTTGAAGCATGGCGGCAGGCGCCGGCGCGCATCGCGGGGATTGCGCTTCTCAATACAACGCCGTTCGCCGATTCGCCGGCGCGTCAGGCGACAAGGCTGTCGCAAATTGATCGCGTGAAGCGAGGACAGCTGAAGTCCGTCGTCATGGAAGAATTGAAGCCTAATTATCTTGGGTCGCAGTCGAAGTGCGACGAGGCCCTGCTCGACGAAATATACGTTATGGCGGCTTCGCTCGGGCCGGAGGTTTTCGTCCGGCAGTCGCGGGCGCTGATGTCGCGCAAGGACAGTATTGATACTCTTTCGACGATCAATCGCCCGACCATCATCATCGCCGGGGCTGAAGATGATGTGTGCCCGCCCGAGCTGCACGAAATCATTCATCGCGGCATTCAAGGATCGAAGCTTCTTGTCGTTCCTCGGTCGGGACATCTGACAACCATGGAAGCGCCTGACATTGTTGCGAAGGCGCTTTCCAATTTTCTGGACGAACTGGATCATCTCACATGAAAACGAGCACAGACCGCATCCTCACTTCCCATGTCGGCAGCCTGCCGCGTTCAAAAGCTGTCAGCGACGGCGTCTTCGCGCAGGAGCGCGGAGAATTGGTTGATGCTTCCGCTTTCAGGCGCACTATTGCGGAGGCGGTGACAGCGGTTGTCGAACGCCAGGTTAAGGCGGGCGTCGATATCGTCAGCGACGGCGAAATGAGCAAGATTTCCTATGCGACCTATATCAAGGACCGCATCACGGGGTTTGAAGGCGACAGCCCCCGCAACCCGCCCAAGGATCTTGAGGCTTTTCCGGGGTTTCTTGAGCGGCAGGCGAAAGGCGGCGGAACGCCGAGTTACCGTCGCCCGAAATGCGTCGGCGAAATCCAGGTGAAGGATATGGGGCCGCTTGAAGAGGACATCGAAAACTTCCGGTCAGCATTGCAAATCGCAAGACCCGTTGACGCCTTCATGAACGCCGCCTCGCCGGGCGTCATCGCGCTCTTCCAGCCGAACGAATACTACCCATCGCGTGAGGCCTATCTTCAGGCGCTCGCTGACGCCATGCGCGCGGAGTATGAAGCGATCGTCGAAGCCGGGTTCGTTCTTCAGCTCGACTCGCCCGATCTCGGCCTTGGCCGGCACATGATGTTCAAAGACAAGAGCGAAGCGGAATACCGTCGCCTCGCGGAGCAGCATGTACACGCATTGAACGAAGCGGTGCGAAACATTCCGGCCGACCGCATGCGCCTGCATGTGTGCTGGGGCAATTACGAAGGACCGCATCACTGCGACGCGCCGATGGAGACTGTTCTCCCGATTGCTCTAAAGGCGAAGCCCCAGGCGCTGTTGTTTGAGGCGGCCAATCCGCGCCACGCCCATGAATGGGAAGTGTTTGCGGCAGCGGAAATCCCGGATGACAAGATTCTGGTTCCCGGCGTCATCGACTCGACGACCAATTTCATCGAGCACCCGCGGCTCATTGCGCAGCGAATTGAAAAGTTCGCCGACATTGTCGGGCGCGAACGCGTCATCGCTGGCACGGATTGCGGATTCTCGACTTTCGCCGGTTTCGGCGCCGTCGATCCCGACATCGTCTATGCGAAGCTTGCGGCCTTGTCGGAAGGCGCCGCCATCGCTAGCGGCAGACTATGGGGCAGGGCGACGTGACACGCACATCATCCTTCAGGTCTCGGCTGTTGGCGAGAGAGCCGTTGATCGGCACATGGCTCAAGACGCCGTCGCCTATCGTTGCTGACGTCCTCGGCCTGACAGGGCTCGATTGCGTCTGTATCGACGCCGAACACGCGCCCTTCGATCGCCTGTCGATCGATGCCTGTCTTTCCTCCTTGCGCGCAAGCGACATGCCGGCGCTGGTGCGCCCGCCATCTTCCGCGCCGGAACACATTCTCAACGCGCTTGATTGCGGCGCCGCGGGGATTGTTGCGCCGCATATCCGCAGCCGGGAGGAAGCGGAAGGATTGTCAGCCGCATGCCGCTATGGCGCCGGCGGGCGCGGGTTTGCGGGGTCGTCGCGCGCGGCTGGCTACACGACCCGGCCGATGAGCGAACATCTCAAACGCTCGAACGCTGAAACGGCGGTGATCGCGCAGATAGAAGATCTTGAAGCGCTGCGCGATATCGATGCGATCGCCGGCGTCGAGGGCGTCGATTGCCTGTTCGTCGGCCGCATCGATCTGACGGTCGCTCTTGGCGCCGCTTCGCCGACGGACGATGTCGTTATTGACGCTGTTCAGCTGATCTGCGCGGCGGGGATAAGTCACCAGCGGCCCGTCGGCATGTTCGTCGGCGACTTCAACGAAATCCCGCGGTGGCGCAAGGCCGGCGCCTCACTCTTCATCCTGAAGGCGGATCATGCCTTCATTCTTGAAGGCGCGAGGGCGCTGCGGACGGACTTTGACCTGCTCGCAGCGAGCGGGGCCGCGTAGAAATCCACGGCGTTTTCGACCGCAACGCGATCGCGCGCAAAAGAATCCTTGATGAGCGCATCGACAGCCCGCCAAATGCGTCCGTAGCCGCCGTATAGCTTGTCGACCGGGAAATTCGACCCTGTCATGCAGCGCTTCGGGCCGAAAAGATCAAGCGCGGTGTCGACGTAAGGCTTGATGTCGTCGACGGTCCAGTCCGGCTTGAACATGCCGAACCCTGAAAACTTGATCGACATCTGCGGCAATTCAGAAAATGCGCGCATTGCGTCTCGCCATCTCCCGAAACCGTCCCTCGAGAGATCCCACGGCGAAGCGAAGTGGCAAAGCGCGGTTTTGAGTTCCGGCGAATGGCCAAACAAGCGCAAGGCGCCCCAATATTGATTCTCGGTCAATTGCAGGTCAAACGTCAGCTTCCGTCGCTCAAGCAGCCTAAGCCCACGCAAGAAACGAGGATCATCAAGAAGCGCAGCCGTCCCGGTCTTGCCGTCTTCGCTTGGGTGTCGACCGACGATTTGACGAACGCCGCGAAAGGCTGCCGATGTCGCGTGCGCCCCGATGATCTCGTAGAGATCCGAGCGACGAAGGTCGGCAAAGGCGATGATCACGCTTGGAAAACCATAATGGAAATCGCTTGTTTCCTGCAGCCATCCCGTTTCCTTGACGGCGTCTTCCTCGTCGGCGCCGACCTGGATATGCGCCGAGCCGATCAGTTCAAAATCGGCGGCATCATTCAGAAATTCGTCGATGAGGTAATCACGCTGTATCGGCGTCGGGTCGCCGAAAAAGCGAGGCGTCCCTCGCGACATAAGCCATGGATAACGACAGGCGTCGAGCGACCACAAATGGTGGTGCGCGTCAAAGATTCGTTGCTCCGTCATCAGCGCCCTAGGCGATGGGTTTCGATCTGCCGCAGAACCGCGAGTTCATCAAAAACCGTCCACTCTTCCCGGATGCGGCCGTTCATGACGCGCCAATGCGAGACACCCATAATGCAAACGGGCGCGCCAGACGCCGGCCCAAAGAGGCCATCGCCCTGGTGCGTGCCCGACAAGGTCCAGCGGACAGCGATGTCGCGCGCGGCGCCAAGATAAGGAATATCCGCCACGTGATCGACGCATGTGGCGAGATCAGGAATCGCTGTGAAAAACTGTTCGAGATATTCGCGATACTCAACCGGCCCATAGAGATCGCGCCCGGCCGTCAGGTGCGCGCCGATGCGGAAATCGAACACTGAAGGAAGAAGATCGAGGCGCCTACGGTTCCAGATCGAACCGAATACGGCCTCGGCGAACGCCGCCGGTTCGCGCCCTGGCGATGGCAGCGCCGAGCCTGAGAATGGTTTTGCAACGCTGCGCCCGCAATCATCGCGACATTGCGCCAGCGCCGCGATGAGGTTTCGGCCCAGATCCCGATCCACATTCGCCTGCACGCGTGCTGTTTTCAGAGGGTCCTGACCAAGCTGCAGGACAAGCGCGGCGTTGTCGCGGACGAGCCACTCCTCAATGATCTTGTTCTTGAGGCACAGGCAATCAGCAATCGTTCGTATTCGGACGCGCTTTCCAGTCGCCGGCCCGAAGTCGGATGGGCCGAGATTGGTCATCCGGCTCGTGATCAGGTGCGAAGAATAATAGCCCTCGCGATCGTCGCCCGACCAGATGACGTTATCGCCGTCAAGCGTTCTGTCTGGAAACGCCTTGAGCGTCGCATGGGTATTCGCCTCGACGGTCTTGGCGCCGACGATATCGCCGGTGAGCGTGTGGATGACGCTGTCTTCTGAATAATACCGGAGGCAAAGGTCGATCTTCTTTTCGTGCCAGATGCGATCGGTTATGCGGATGATGTAGTCGGCGATATCGACGAATTCCTCATCGAACCCCGCCATCGGCATGCGCCGGCCCAGAGGCGAAGGATCGAGCAAGTCGGCGATGTCCGTCGTGGCGACAGTCGTGATCGGCGTCGAAGTCTGCATAAGGTGTCCATGTTCCGCGCCGCAATGGCGGTCCGCGCGTTAATCCTGATTGCATGCGAATGCAAAAAAGTCTACAGAAGACGCCGACGGCGGGTGAAACGCCGAGCGCGAACAGATCTACGATGGAAAAGAAGTGCTACAAAGAGCGCATTATCGCCATGAACGATGTGCTCAACCGGCATGTAATCGATGGAATCGGGGCGCATTTTGCCGAGAATTTCGTCTGGCGCGGCGGCGCTGCGCCCGGAACCAAGAACAGCCTCAAGGAATTCCAGGATTGCCGGCAGCGCTCATTCCTGAACGCCTTCAGGACAAATCACGACCATCGACCTGATCCTGGAGGAGGGCGATCTCGTCGCCGCTTACGGAACCGTCGAGGCGACCCATTCTGGCGACTTCCTCGGGATGCCTGTGACCGGGAAGCGCATCAAGTCGAAATATATCGGTTTTTGGCGTTTTGATGAGAATGGCGTCAGCGTTGAGAACTGGGTCCATCTCGATATCGTCGACGCCTTCCGCCAGATGGGCCGTGACCTCCTTGACGGCAAAGGGTTGGACGATCGCCGCTAGGGCGTGCAAGAGGTTCTGCTTGCACTAGAATTGCATTCGAAGTACTTTTTCGATGACCACTAGGACGCTGCGGGGGCCGGAAATGACAATGACGGTTGAGGATATGAAGGCGCGGCTGGTTCGCTTTCGCGACCTGGTGCCCTGCAAGACCGCCTTCATTGACGCGCGAACCCCCGGGAGCGACCAAAAGGAGAATTTCTGCATTATCGGGCCGGGGGTCGCTGAGAGCCCGGGGCAACACGTCCATGTCAAGATTCCTCATGGGTTCAATATTGGCGGCGCCCGCCAGCCAAAGGGCTGCCTCAATTCTCAGCACAGCCATATATCAGAAGAAGTATTCCTTGTTCATTCAGGCGCATGGGCGTTCCGCTGGGGCCATGACGGCAAAGACGGCGAAGTCGTCTTGCGTGCGGGCGACGTAATATCGATCCCGATCAACGTGTTTCGCGGCTTCGAATGTGTGTCGCAAGAGGAGAGTTTCCTATTTGCGATTCTCGGCCGCGACGACCCGGGTCATGTCACCTGGGCGCCTTATGTTTTCGAAGAGGCAAAAGACTACGGTCTCGTTCTCACACGCGCCGGTCAACTGGTGGACACGCGCGCCGGTGAGAAGATTCCTGAAGGCGATGAACCCTGCCGGCCGACCTCGCATGATGACCTGAAGAATTTTCGCCGCATGAGCGCCGCCGAAATGAACGCGTGCGTGCTCAAGGCGGGCGACGCCAAACTTAGCCGCGTGACCGACCTCGCGCAACATTCGAAAGGCGTCTCAGAAGCTGCGATTCTGGGGCCGGCGAACGAGGCGGAGCGCATTCACGCGGGCAAGATGTCGAACCCGCATGGATTCCATTTTCGCAAGATCGTTTTTGAAAAGAGCGGTCGGATTCCGCCGCATTCCCGAAGCGAGGAAGAAGTGGTATTCGTTCAGGACGGCGCTGTCACGCTGTTCTGGGGCGACAAATATCTCGAACTTGAAAAAGGCGACACCATCACGGTCCCGAAGACCCTCGTTCGCAGCTGGTGGTCAAACTCCGAGAATGGAGTGAATTTGTTCGTCGTGCGGGGCGGAGATTCGCCGGCGGCTCCTATTTGGATTGACGATCAATTGATCGAGCAGAAGCAAAACTTGGCGAAGATGGCTTCATAGAAGCTGCAGAGGCGCAAGCCTTTCCGAACATTCATCCTCCCTGTACTTGTCACGCTGGCGAAAGCCGGCGTTTTTTCTATTGGAGAGATGATATGCATTCTCTTTCGGTCGCCGGAGCGGGCTACACGAGTTTGCGCCGTGCGGCAGCGAGTCAGCGCAGTGTCGCGATGAGAACGCCAAGCACGACTTGCACGCCGATATGACGAGGAAAATCGAGAAAGGTCTGCCAACCGAATTATTCCGGTCGACATGACTTTCGCCGACGAGAATAGAAGCGTTGGTAGACTGGTTGGTAGGAATTTTCCTAGTACAAAAAAGTACAATAAAAACAGAATGGTATTGGCTTTAATGGTGCCCAGGGGCGGAATTGAACCACCGACACGCGGATTTTCAGTCCGCTGCTCTACCAACTGAGCTACCTGGGC
>CADEDN010000014.1 GCA_902826095.1 uncultured Alphaproteobacteria bacterium
ACCTTGCGGAGCGCCGGGGCCATTTTGTTGGTGAGCGTGCCGGCGACGATCATCACGTCGGACTGGCGGGGCGAGGCGCGCGGGGCGAAACCGAAGCGCTCAAGGTCGTAACGCGGCATCGAAGCCTGCATCATCTCGACCGCGCAGCAGGCGAGCCCGAACGTCATCCACATCAGCGATCCGGTGCGCGCCCAGTTGATGAGCGCATCCGCCGGGGCGGTCATGAAGCCCCGGTCGGCGAGCTGGTCCGAAAGCTCGGAAAAAAAGGGGTCCTTCGCTTCCGGGCGGTAGACCATGCTAGAGGGGCCCAAGGTCGGTTCATCTAACGCCATTCGAGCGCTCCCTTCTTCCACTCATAGAGGAAGCCGATCGCGAACACGGCGAGGAATACAAACATTGACCAGAATGCGAATATCTGAAAGCCGCGATCTGCGCCGAGCGTCGGATTGAAGAGGGTCACCGCCCAGGGAAAGAGAAAGGCGACGTCGAGGTCTACGATAATAAAGAGGATTGCGACGATATAGAACTGAACATCGAATTTCATCCTCGCGTCGTCAAAGGCGTTGAAGCCGCATTCATAGGTCGAGACTTTTTCGGGGTCCGGGTCCTTCGGCGCGATCACCATCGGGGCGAGCGTAAAGGCGCCCGCGAGCGCGATCGCGATGCCGAGAAAAACGATGATCGGCAGGTAATCGAGAAGAAACTCGGTCGTCGCCAATGCAAGGCTCCATAGGGCCAAATTCGCGGCGGAACCTAAGGAGATGCCTGGCGAAAGGCAACGCCAAAACACGCCCGGTCCGACGCAGAAAATCCCTTGCTGTTCAAGCCTTTCGTCGGCCGTCGGGCAGGCTAGTCCGGCTTTTCTGGCCGGATCTCCGCCTCCGGCATGATCTCGCCTTCCCCATCATCGACGGGCTCGCCCATTCCTTCCTGGCCGTTCGCCATGAAATCCGACCAATCTTCCATCTCCCAGTAGCGCTCATCGAGCAACGAATCGCGCATCGGGCCGGGGATCGCCGAATCGAGCAACAGTTTTTGCTCCTCCCGCGAGGCCGCAAAAGTCGCAAGATGGGCGATGTCATCCGCTGAAAGATCAATAACATAGCCAAGTTCGACGGACTGGAACTCGACCATCGCCGGGGCGCCGCGCCACATTCTGGCGGCGAATTCGAGGGGATCTGGCTTCACAAACGGGTCCGGCGCATCGAGCGCGGGCGCCGCTTTGCCGCCGACGCCGTTGATCGCATGGCAAAGGACACAACCCTTTTCGACAAACAGCGCCCGACCCTTCGCGGCGTCGCCGACGTGTTCGATGACCGCAGGCTCGGGCGGCGAAGTTTTGCCGCAGGCGGCCGGAATAGCCACGATCGCGATCAGACAAATCTTCAAATTCCGCCGCATGGACCGCTCCTTATTTTCATCGAATGTTCCGCCGGTTCGCCCCCGACGGCAATGATGTCGGTCAAGTCCTGAGCGCTATCCGAAAATGAAGTCATTGGCGCCAAGCTGGCTGACCAGCACATTCTGAATGACGATGATGTCTCCATTGCCGAAATTGATGGTCGTGTCGACGCCATTGTCGGAAGCCGCCGCCAGCACCTCGCCAAATGTGTCGAAAGCGGCGCCAAAGCCAGTTAGGCGGATGACATCGCCGAGCGCTGCTCCCGCCGAAAAGTCGCGCAGCGTATCCGTGTCACCCGTCTTGGCGAAAACGAATACGTCATTGCCCGCGTTGCCGAAGAGGACGTCGTTAAGATCGCCGCCGATCAGAGTGTCGTTTCCGTCGCCGCCCAGCAAAACGTCGAACCCGGCGCCGCCGAGTATCGAATCGCCTTCCGTCCCGCCCTGCAGCGTGTCATTGCCGGCCGCGCCGTCGATGACGTCAATGCCGGATCCGCCGAAGATCGAATCCCGGCCGGTCGCGCCATTGACCGTATCGTCGCCGGCGCCGGCGTCGATAATGTCGTCGCCGTCATCGCCGGAGATCTGATCGCGTCCGGATTCGCCGAAGATGAGGTCATTGTCCGCGCCGCCGCCGAAAACGTCGTTTCCCAGTCCGCCGACGAGCGTGTCGGAGAGCGCGCCGCCGTCAATGGAGTCGGAACCGTCGCCGCCAAGGAGATAGTCGAATCCGTTGCCGCCGGTCAGTGTGTCGCTCTCCGCGCCGCCCGAAAGCGTGTCGTTGCCGTTATTGCCGATGAGCGAATCGGCGCCGGTCCCGCCGAAGACGCTGTCCGCGTCGCCGCCGCCATCCGCAAAATCATTGCCCGCCGATGCGTCGATCGAGTCAGCGCCAATGCCCCCCAGCATCGTGTCGCGACCCGCGCCGCCAATCAAAAGATCGTCGGCGTCGCCGCCGTCAACAACATCATTGCCGACCGCGCCGCTCAGCGTATCGGCGCCGGCGCGACCGTTGAGAAAATCGCCGAGGTCGCGCCCGACGACATTGTCGCCGCCGCCGCCGCCGTAAAAACTGATGCGCTCGATCGAGATCAGCTGCGCGCCGTCAGGCTCTATGACGTCTCCCGCATTTGCGGTGAAATTGAAATTGTACGCCGCATTCGTCGTGCGGCGTATGACGATCGTGTCGACTCCAGCGCCGCCATTGGCTTCGTCTGCGCCGCCGCGGCCTTCCAGCGTGTCATTACCGCTTTCGCCGAGCATTATGTCGCCGCCGCCCGAGCCGAAGAGCGAATCATCGCCGTCGCCGCCGAGGAGCGTGTTGCCGACTTCGACTGCCGCCAGGCTCAAGCCGAAATCGACAACAAAGGCGTAGAGCGCATCATTTCCCGCATCGCCGGAAACATAATCTCCGTCCGCCCCGCCAATCAGAACGTCGTCGCCTTCATAGCCGTAGATGACGTCGAATGCGGCGCCGCCGTCCGCAGTGTCGTTCCCCGCGAAGCTGAACAGCGAATCAAGGCCCGCGCCGCCAATCATCACGTCATGCCCGGCTTCGCCCCAGATTTCGTCATCGCCATCGCCGCCGTCCAGCGTGTCTTTTCCCGCGCCACCGCCCATCACGTCATTGCCGACACCGCCGAGCACCTGATCAACGCCGCCGCCGCCCGACAGATTGTCATTGCCGCCGCCGCCATTGACGGTGTCGGATCCGTCGCCGCCGAACATCGTGTCGGCGCCGCCGAGTCCGTCCATCACATCCGACGTTCCAACGCCTCGTATCGCGTTGGCGCCGCCGCTGCCGGTCTGAGTCAGCGTGAATGTCGCGGCGTTCCACGACCAGCTTGCGACATGCGAGCCGTCTGCGCTGTTCTGGCCGTATTTGAAGGCGACTGCGTCGCGATCGAGACCGCCCAGCGCCGGCGGGTTCGAGTAACTTCCATTAAAACTCATGACGGTGTTGGCGCGGTTGTCCAGCGAAGCGCTTAGCGTCGTCAATCCTTCATGCGGATGCTTGAATCCGAGCGCATGTCCGATTTCATGGATCAAGGTCCCGCGATCGATCGTCACCGACGAAGAAAAGAAAACATCTCCCGCGATGTCGGATTCGCTCACAAAGGTGAACTGATACGTGCCAGGCAAATACGCGAACGCAGCGGCCGTTTCAAATCCGGGCGCGAAACTGAAATTGTGAACGCCGAACCGGATATCCCCCTGTCCCGAGGGAACTTCAAGAAAAACAACGCCGCTCGCGGTCGCCCATTGGGCGAGCGCTTCGCGCGCGAGCTGCTGCTCCGCGGCGTTAAACGCTTCAAAGGAATTGACGAAATTTTGCGATTGATAGTTCGAAAGGTAAGATTGCGGCGATGTTTCAAACGAGTAGGTGATGAAGACCGATCGGCCGACTGCGCCGGCCCACCACCAGCCTGAGTCCGATTGAAGGGCGGTGTGATCAGAGACAACAGGCATTCGTCCATTCCTTCCAGGAGGCGGGCACGCTGCAAGCGAAGAACGGCTTTATAGCGATGTTTTGTCAACAAGAAATCAGTCAAAATTTCAGCATTCTAATCGCTATTGATAGAAAGCAAGCGAGGGCGTTCGGATGTCGCGCCGCGCCGTCGGGACGACGCCCCTAGATCACCGGGCGCGATTTCTGAATCGCGCCCGGTGATCTAGTCTTTTGTCTTGCGCGCCGTATTGGCGAAAAACCGGCAGCCGCTCTTTCGCCCGGCGCTTTAGGATCGCCATTCGCTAATGGAGCGTCAGAGCCAGCGGCGGGCGTCCGGCCGACAATTTCCGCCCCCGCGCGCTGCCGTTCAGCCTTCCGCCGCGCGCCAGCTTCAGTCTTCATTGGTCTCTTGGCGCGTCGGCGCGGCCGGATCGATTTTCGTCGGTGAAATCCCGCGCCTCGCGGCCCTCAACTCGCTGTGCAGCGCCACAAACGCGTCGAGCAGCGTCGGAAAATAGCTCGCGGCGTTCGGGTCGTTGTCGAGCAATTTTTGAGCCAGCGACCGGGCCGTATCGCTGCCGGCGACGACAAGAGTTCGCAAGGCGGCGAGCTGCGCCGTACGGCGTTCATTTTCCGATTTCAGATCATTAATGATGCGCGCTTGTTTCGTCCACAAATGAGCCGCGACTTTGACGGCGTCCTCAAAAGAAGGAGGCGGCGGCTCCATCGCGTCATATCGAGAGAGATCATCCGAAAACGGATCATCACCGCCGAAATATTTGGCGCCGATCGCGGCGTTCGACGACCGAACGAGATCGAGCAGCGCCGCCGCCTTGGCGCGGCTCACTTTTACGCCGTCGCCGGCGAATTCCTCCTTCAAGATCGGCAAAAGCCGCGCGCGATCGGGATTGCGCGCGCCGTCGACATAATGAGGAACATGCTCATTGAATGCGCGCAGGAATTCGATCGCTTCATGGGTCAGGCCGAGATTTTCAATTTCCGGCCGGGTGAAAGACGGATCGGCCGCAAGCCCGGCGGCGCAGAGAAAATCGTCAATTAAATCGCCGTTCAGGAAATTTGATCGCGCAAAAACGCGGGCCGCGATCGAGCCGGCGCCAAAGACCGCCGCCCATTTGTCGAGAAACGCCTCGTAATTTCGCCGCTCCGCCGGCTCATAGGCGAGCAGGTCGAGCGGCTTCGTGTAGCCGTCCCGCACTTTCTGCGTATAGTCGCTGATAATGCGCTGATCCTGCCGGCGAAGATAGACGATGACTTTGATCTCGTCGAAATGCGGCGCCAGGAGCTCCCTGACGCGCTCGACCTCCGCGCTCGTATTCAACCCGCACAAGTGCTCATTCGAAAAAATGACGGTCGTCACGCCGCGGTCGAGGGATTTCAATTCGGCTGTCAGAGCCTCCGCGATTTCCAGGCGTCGCAGCTCTCTCTTTTCCTTGTCGCGCAAATCGAGATAGCGGATGAGCCCGGTCGTCTCGCGATCGCTCAGCGCGTAGACCGCAAGGCCGTGCTGGTTCGGCTGGCCGAGCGAACTCGGGAAATAGGCGCCTTGCGCGCGAAGCAATTTCGCATTTAGGTCGAGAAACGCCTGAATCGACGTCGAACCCGTCTTGTATGTGCCGATATGCAGGATCGCCCGCCGCGCCACATGTTTCTCCGATCCGCCTTTGGGTTTTTTGATTATCGTCGCAACGTCGTTTCGCCCGCTGTCAAACGGCAGATCGTGACGATTGGCAAGATCGCGACGCGGGGCTGAACGACTAGCCTTCGAAATATCGCGCGGCGGGGGACCGTTCCTCGCTGAGACGGACCTCAAAAAGACCGCCGGACTGAGGCGAGGCGGCCAATTCCTCGGCGGAAAGGCCGATCCGCGCTGAGGTGACATAGGCGCGATCGCCGGCGAAGGCGATGCTGGTCGGGCGCGGCACGGGAAGCCGGACTTCCTCAAAGCGCTCGGCCCGCGGGGAGAACCGCCGGACAGCGGCGCCGTCCCAGAACGCGACCCAAAGATCGCCTTCCTTGTCGACCTCCATGCCGTCCGGATAGCCGTCAGCAGCGCTGAACGTCAAGAAAACTTCCTTGCCGCGAAGACCAGCGCCGTCGGTCGTCGCGATGTAAATGACGCGTCGCGCGCTGTCGGTGAAATAAACGCGCCCGCGCGATGGATCGAAGGCGGGACCGTTCGTCACGTGAAAACCCTGATCAAGTCGCTGAACGCCGCCGTCCGCCGCAAGCCGCCACCAGGATCCCGCCTGATCGTCCTTCTGGCTGTCATCCATCGTGCCGGCCCAAAAGCCTCCGGCAGGATCAACCTTGCCGTCATTGAAGCGGTTGGCGGGGCGATCCGATTCAGGATCGATGATCCGATCGACCGCGAGCCCCCGTTCGTCGAGTAAGAGTCGCGCAAACCCGTTCCTGAAAGCGCAGACATACCCGCCCGACCGCCGCAGCCCGAGCGCGCTCATCATCGACGGCGCGTCATAACTGGCTGTTTCCTCCGTCGCCGGATCATAGGCGAAGAGTTTTCCGCCCTTGATGTCGAGGAACAGGAGGCGGCGGGAGCGCGGGTCCCAGAGCGGCCCCTCTCCTAACGAGGCCATGACAGGCGCGACACAACGGACGGATGTGACGAGCGACGCCATCAAGCAGGATCGTGAAGGCGCGAGAGAATGCCGCCATCGGCGTAAATCGTTGCGCCCGTAAGAAATGACGCTTCCCTTGATGCGAGGAAGAGCGCGATCCGCGCAATTTCATCCGGCTCCGCGATGCGCCTTAACGGATGCACGTCTTTCAGCGCCGCGAGGCCTTTGGCGTCGCCCTCAAATCCCGCTTTCAGCATCCTGGTTGCGGTCGCTGCGGGCGCCAGCGTGTTGACGCGCACCTTGGGCCCGAGATCGACGGCGAGCGCGCGCGTGAGGCCGTGAAGCGCCGCCTTTGAAGTCGCGTAGGCGGCGAACTCCGGCTTTGTCGCCTCGGCGTGCACGGAGCCGATGTTGATGACGGCGCCTTCCGCCGCTTCAAGGTCGGCGAGAAACGCCTTCACCAACATGAACGGCGCAATTGCATTCACCTTGATCGTCGTCAGGAAGTCCTGATGCGAGAGGACGCCCACACGGCCGAGAATCTGCACCGCCGCATTGTTGATGAGCGCGCCGAGCGGGCGGCCGCCGAGCGCGGTGCGAACGTCAGCGGCGAAGGCGACGAGGCGCTTTTCATCCTCGCAGAAACCGGCGATGTCCGCCTTGAATATTTTCGCAGCGACGCTCGATCGCGGCGCATCGGTCCGGTCGACACCGATGACGGTCCATCCCGCGCCGGCGAAAATGTCGACGAGGCTTGAACCGATCCCGCCATTGCAGCCGGTGATGAGAACGCCGTTCATCGGCGCGCCGCCGTTTTCAGCAGGCGGTCGATCTTGTCGATCGCGAGCCGGCTGACGCGGCGCACGGCGTCGACGGAATTCGAGCCGTTATGCGAGCCGAAGATGCAGCGGTCGAACCGGCGGAGCGGCGACGTCGCCGGCAACGGCTCGATCTCGAATACGTCAAGCGCGGCCGAGTGAACGACGCCGGTCTCAAGCGCGCGGATGAGGGCGTCCTCTTCAATCACGGGTCCGCGCGAGACGTTGACGACGCGCACGCCTTTTTTCAGCGCGCCGACCAGCGCATCGTTGAACATGTGCCTTGTCGCCGCGTTGAGAGGGCAGGTGAAGATGATGAAGTCCGCCTCGCCGATGCGCGCCGGCCATTCCGCGCTTTCGACCGGGACATCGTCTGCCGGACTGTACATCGGATCATAGGCGATGACTTTCGATCCGCAGGCCAGGATTCGTTTGGCCGTCTGGCGGCCGATGTCGCCGAAGCCGACGATCGCGACCGTCCGACCGCTCATCGAAATGCCGGCGGGCTTCGGCCAGCCCCTGTTCAAACGGATCTCGCGGTCGATGCGATAAGTCTCGCGCGCAAGGCCGAGCGCATAGGTGAGCGCGACATCGGCGACTTCCCCGCCGAAGACTCCCGGCGTATTCTCGACCGGCACGCCGAAATCCTTGAAAGCCGCGAAGTCAACATTGTCGACGCCGACGCCCCATTTGACCGCCGCCTTCAATTTTCCTTTGACGCCGGCCGCGACGACCTCCCGGGTCGCAGGATCGTCGCCGATGATCCATGCGTCGTAAAGCGGCGCCTCGCTGACGAGTTCGGCGACGGTTTTGACCTGCGTCACCCGGCCGGCGACGCACTCGAGGCCTCTAGCGGCGAAATCGTCTGCAAATTCGTCGATAAGGCCGAGCATCGGCGGGCAGGTCACAAAGACGGTCGGCTTCGACATCGCCTAATCCTCAGGAAGCGTTTCGCCGGCCGCTACGCGCATCAGCAGCGATTCCGCCATGAACCAGTCAGACTTTTCATCGATATCGACCGATTCAAGACGCGGCGTTTCGAAAAGAATCGGCCTGTCGCCGATGCGCGCGTCGGTCTTCGCAAAGGAGTCGCGCGTGAACAGATAGCAGACGGAATTCTCCTCCATATAGGGCGGCAGGTCCTGCGTGCGGATGAGGTTTTTTGGGTCGTGGTTGATGGGCGCGCCCTCCGGCGTGTAAAATCGCGTCTGGCGGCGCGTCACCGTGAAGAGCGAGTCCGCCGTCCGCTTCGCTTCGCTGGCCGAGAACGCCGCGATCATCTTCCCAATCGTCGCGACGCTGAGGAGCGGATTGGTGGTGTGCGTCATCAGATAATAGTCCGACGGCACATTCATGATGTCGTCGGCGAGCACAAGATTCATCGACACGAAATCGCCGCAGATTTCCGGCTTCCGGTCGCGGATCATGACCTTGCCGGCGTAATCGCCGGTCTTGAGGCCGTTCGCGGCGAGTATCTCCCGCGCATCAGTGTTGATGACGACCAGATCGATTTCCTCGGTCGCGCACAGCGTGTCGAGAATCCAACGGAACAGCGGTTTGCCGGCGATCATGCGGAAATTCTTCGAGGTCACCCGCGCGCTGTGCGCCTTCATGGGGAGAAGCGCGGTCAGCCGCTTTGATCCGTTTATCACGATCGGTCTTTCTTCCTGGATTCTTGTGCGGCTTAATGTTCGGCGCGGATTGCGCGCTCGGAGACATTCGCTCCCCGCTCCGCCTCGCGGCCGTCCGCCCTTTTCCTCCGCGAACGCGGGTAGTAATAGCTTTCCTTCTGCGCTCTCGACAAGACGCGATGTTCATTGTGGCCGCGCAGCGCGCCCCAATATTGCATGAAACGGTAGGCGACAATGCCGCCCGCTTCGTCAAGAAAACTCTTTTGCGTCAGCGCTTCGGAAAAATCGTGTAGGACCCCTGCGGCGACGCAGCGGACGAAATCGCCGAAATGGAAATGCACTTCAGGGAAAATTTCGCGCAGCGTCAGCGCCTCGCGGTAATAGCGCCGTTTGGTCTGGTTCAGCGACTCTTCATGAATGTGAATGACGGGCGCCGACGAGACATAAGCGATGCGCCCGCCTTCGCGCTGCAGCGCCTTGCCGAGGATCATATCCTCTAGCCCGGTCGCTGCTTCGTCAAAGCGATGCTTCGACCAGACGCGGCGCAAGATCGCCGCGTTGGCGTTGTTGATGAACAGCTCCTTTTGCGGAGTCTTGTCGACCTCGCCGTAATAATGATCGAACACCTGATGCTCGGAAAAACGCGTGACGCCGTCGCGTCCGATCTGCCTGCCATAGCAATATTCGGCCTCGCCGCGCGCAAGCGGGCGAATGAGGTTCTCGAGCCACTGGTCGTGCGCGGGAATGCAGTGGGCCGAAATGAAGACCAGAATGTCGCCGGTCGCCGCTTCACAGCCGTAATTCAACGACCGGCCGAAGGTGAAGTCGGATTTCTTGATATGAACGATGCGGACGCCCTCGCGCTCGGCGATCTCCCGCGTCCGATCCGTCGAGCCCGAATCGACCAAGACGATCTCGACCGAACGACCGTCCTCGATCCTCTGGCGCCGGCAGGCCGCGAGGGAATCGCCGATCCACTTTTCTTCATTGAGCGATCGGTAGACGATGCTGACGGAAGCGGGGGCCATAAGGGGAACGCCGACTGCTGAATTCAAGGAGCGCCGCGATTGTCGCAGGAAACGCAGGGCGGCTCAACTGCCGTCCCGCGCCCGCTTGGCCTCGGCCTTCAGGCGCTCGACCTCATCTCTGAGGCGCGACAGCTCGTCTTCCATCTCAATGCGGCCGATGACCGCGCCTTCCGGCGGTTTGACGGCGCCATTCGCGATATCGAGCACCTGTCTCGACAGCTCGACGATAAAGCCGCGAAGGCGGATGGCCACAATTGCGATGAGCGCCGCTAGCGCCGCGAACCCAGCCGCCATGAAAGCATAGGGCGCCCCGGGGCGATCGCCGAACAGGACCGCGAGGGAAACAAGCCCGACGAGAGCCGCGGCGACGGCGACCGCCAGTCTCGGTGATCGCTTCACTATCGCCGCAATGACTCCGATCTGCTTTTTCCCGGAACCTATCATGCTTGGACCGCGCGGAGCGACCTGACCGACGGCTTCCGCTTCCAGCGCCGCCGCGCGGGCGACAGGCGATCGACGATTGGGCTCAAAAAAGCTCTCCAGCGAGCGACGCGGAAACACTTCAAGACGGCCGCCGACAGTTGCGTTATATACCCTGACGCCGATCGCATCCAGCGCCGCTTTGGCGTGTTCGTAATGCAATATCATTCTGTCAGGTTGCGGATCATGCCATTTGCGGTCTTTGCCGAAGTAACGGCGATCGAAATGGTTGGGGTCGTCATCTCTAGAAGACGTCAGGGCGATGCCTTTGTCCGGTCCGTCCCCTTCCCGGCGCACGGTATCGGGCACGATGTAGTTTGTATCGCAGCCGATCAGAATGATTTCGCTGAAGCCCATATAGGCCGCAAGTTGCAACATGGTGATCGCAACCGTGAACGGCTGAATGACAACGTCATTGGCGTCATAGGAAAACATCGAGTGCGGGAGCCGATCGAGCGAGTTCGGCGCTTCATTGAAGAAATGGCGATTGTGATCCGGAGCGACGATCATTTTGGTCGCGCGGCGTCGGCGGTCGGCCGCATGATCTTGAATAAAGGTGGGGAAAAAACCCTGCATTGACGGATTTTCGTCGAGCATGGCGCCGATTTCCGCCGCGCGATCTGGAAGGACGCGGCTGTCGACGCAGGCGTAATATCTCGGCCGCCAGGCGATCCGATCAAACAGAAGGAAGACGGCGTTGCAGGCGAAGACGGTTTCGCCGTCGAGCAACGACAAATTCGTCTGATTGAGCGATGGTCCGTTGCCCATGACGAAACAGCGCTCGCCCTTGTGCAGATCCTTGAACCGCCGCAGGTCGCTTGGAACCGCGGCCTGCCAGATCGGCATGGCGACGCCGGCCGCAACCGTTGGAATGTCGGACTTGATCGACCACCCAAACGCTTCGCCAGGGCGAACAACCGGCGGATCGCAGATCGCAAAGCGCTTGTCATCGGCGATCTCCGTCACCGACCGGAGGCGATCCGCCGATGTCGGCAGCAATTCGCTGAACGCGGACCGAAAATCGGGTTCAAGCCCGTTGAGTTCTTCGTCGAGGATCGACCGGATCTCGTCTTCATAGCGTGATCGGAATATAGTCGAGCGCTGGCCGCCTCTGATGCGGAAGCAACCAAGGTGGCGATCAACGGCGTGAAGTTCCGCGTGGCGGAAGAACCGGCGCCATAAATCGAAGTCATTGGCGACGGAATAGCGAAGGTCGAGCTCGCCGCCGGCGCGCCGCCATAAAGAGCGGCGCCAGAAGGTCGATTCCTGCTGGATCCATTTGTTGTCGCCCGACAGAAATCGAAGCCGCGACCACGCTCGCAGCGGGCCGATCCAGCCGATCTTTCCAGCTTCGTCCATGCTGGACGGGCGGCCCGTGATCCATTCAATGTCGGGGCGGGCGCGGAACAGCCGGTCGATGAAGGACAGGGCGCCTGGCAACAAGATGTCGTCCGAATTGATCCAGCCGAGGATTTCGCCGGTCGCGGCGGCGAAACCCTTGTTGAGCGCGTCGGCATGGCCCTTGTCCGGCTCGACGATCAGCGTTGAAATATGTGATTCATATTTCCGGATGATCGAAAGCGAGGCGTCCTTGCTCGCGCCGTCGACGACGATGAAGTCGGGGTTCGGATAATTCTGCGAAACGACCGATTTCAGCGTTTCATCGATGAAAGCGGCGCCGTTGAAATTCGGCGTGACGATCGAAATGCGCAAGCGCGCGTCCGCGCCCTTCACGGCTGCCGAACTAGCTGGCTTGTCGAGCGCCAAATGGAAACCGCCTCACACTGCCGAACACCGCGCTTCTCGCTTAACCCTTGGCCGGCCGTCAACACGCGCCCGAGTCCTAAACGCCCAGCCCCTCATAGAGATTGAGAGACTCCCGCTGCCAAAGGGCGAGGCCCGGCGTGTACCAGGACACGAACGGCAAATTGACGACATTGCCGCCGAACTGCTCTACAATTTGCTTCAGGGCTTCGCTGACGCGCGCCTCCTCGCCCGCCTCGGCGATCGGATAGGTGTTGTCCAAGAGGACAAGCGCGCCATGCGTCAGTTTCGGTTCGATCGCCTCAAATTCGGTCATCACCGTCCGAACGCCATGCCCGCCGTCGAGATAGGCGAACCGCACCGACGGCAGATCGCGGGCGAGGGCTGGCAGCACATCTTCCGACGCGCCCAGATAAAAACTGACGAGATCGGACAGGCCGGCTTTTTCGACGCGGTTTTTCGCCTTCTTGTGGTTTGCGGCGTCAAGTTCAATCGTATGAACGCGGCCGCCGCGACCGGCGTCGCGGATCGCCTGCGCAAGCACAATTGTCGAGGATCCCCAATTGGTGCCCGTTTCGACAATCGTGTTTTCGCCTGAAGGGTGAAGGCAAGCGAGTAGGACGTGATAGATGATTCCCCAAGCCGGATGGCCGGGCGACAATCCGGTTGTTTGAACCCAGTCGGCCTCGCTCGTCGCTTCCTTTTCGAGTTTTCGCAAGACCGGATTCGGCAGGAGCGACCGATCATAATCGGTCATCCGGAAATATTTGGGCGGTCTCATGCGCGGTCGCTCTTGTTTGCTCAGGCCCGCTTCGACCACGCGTGCGGGATGATGAACTGTCCCCAGCTTCGCGGCGCGGCATGCGGTTCAATCGTAAAAGTCTTCACCGGCTGGCGATAGAGGTATTTCGGCCCGTCGACAATTGCGAGAACCGCCTCATAAGAGCCGGCGGGCAGGGCCCCGGACTGGATCGCGACATCGACGCTGCAACGTCCGTCCGCATCCACGCTCAAGGCGTAGGCGTTCTGCTCGGTCGACAGCGCGCTCAGCAACGATTCCTCGCCGGCTCGCCAGATTGGAACGCCGATATTGAGCCGTTCC
Organism: uncultured Alphaproteobacteria bacterium; assembly: GCA_902826095.1. Taxonomy (GTDB): domain Bacteria; phylum Pseudomonadota; class Alphaproteobacteria; order Caulobacterales; family Parvularculaceae; genus Amphiplicatus. The sequence goes on from CADEDN010000014.1 coordinate 13,271, forward strand.
GCCGGTCGTCGCAGCGTGAAGTCGATTTTCAGCGTGATCGGATCGCCCCAACGAAAGGCGCTTGTTTCCCGCCCCTGCCCGTCCGCCCACGCCGCGCTGACGCTGTCGATATCAGCGCTTTCGTGAAATTGGTCGCCGAGCTTGTTTGGCGCTTCCGAACCTTGCGGCGCGCCGCTTTCGCGACTTCCTTGCGCGCTCTGAAAATGACGAATGGCGTCCTCCGGCTCGCCCTTGAAGACGATCCTGCCTTTCTCAAGCACGACCGCCTCATTGCAGAAGCGCGCTATGTCGTTCATCGAATGCGAGGCGAATACGAAGGCGGATTTCGCTCTCAGCGCGCGTATGCGCTCGAGGCATTTCTGGCGAAACTGGAAATCGCCGACCGCCAGCACTTCATCGATCACGAGAAGCGTCGGATCGACGAAGATCGTCGTTGCAAACGCGAGGCGCATCCGCATGCCGGCGCTGTAGGTCGACAGCGGCGCGGCGAGCGCGTCCTCAAGCTCGGTGAAATCCGCGATTTCGTCGAAAAGCGCGGCGACTTCCGCGCGCGAGCGGCCAAGCGTCGCCGATCTCAGATAGATGTTTTCTTTGCCGCTGAGGCGCGGATTGAAGCCGGCGGTCAGGTCGATCATCCCCGCGGTCTTGCCGGAGATGCGAATCTCGCCTTCATCGGGCGGAAACTGCCCGACCAGCATCCTCAGCAGCGTCGTTTTGCCGGCGCCGTTAAGGCCGATCACGCCCATCGCTTCGCCGCGCCGCAATGAAAAACTGACGTCATGCAGCGCCCAGAATTCGCGCTGCTGCAGCTCCTTGACCGAAAAGCGCCGTCCCCAGAAGGCCGCATTGATGATTTCCGCCATGCGATTCTGGCTCTCAAGCGGGCTCCTCGAATAGAGCTTCGACACGCGGTCAACTTCAAGCACGGTGTCGGCGCGCACGAACATCATGCAAAGCCCTTCAGCCGCTTCTCGCTCATCAGGAAGAACCGACAAGCGAAAACAAAAATGGCGGCGCCCAACGCCGAAAACGTCGCAAGCTCGACTGGATGCTTGATCGCGCCGGAGGTTGCGAGCGTTCGAATGCTGTCGACGAAGACATAAAAGGGATTGAACGCGACATAATCCGACAGAATCGGAATCTGGTCGATTGGAAATACAATGCCGCTGAGCAGCATCCCATATTGCAGCACGACCCCGACTACTTTGACAACGTCGCGATAGGCGAGATTGAAGATCGCGAGGATCATGCCGATTCCGGTGAAAAACATGAACGCCGCCGCAATCACAAGCGGCGCCATGAGGATGCCCGGCGCGGGCGCGCCCTGAAAATAGGCGAACACGCCGGCGGTCGCGACCGCTCGCACCAGCGTGTCAAAAGAGAGCTGCGCGAATCCGGCGATCAGGAACCCGATCAGCGGAAGTTCGGATTTCGACCCTTCGCGGATCTTGTTCTCGACAGTCGTGATCGGCAGCATCAGAAAGCCGGAAAACAGATACCACAGCGTGACGCCCATCGTGACGTGCACGACGCTCGAAACGCCTTCGAACGAGGGAAACATGCGAAGCGCGCTCAAGAGCACCCATACGGTGATCGGAACGATCGGGAGGATGTAATTCCAGATGACGCCGAACCGCGTCAGCTGATAGGCGTTGGCGAACTCGCGGATGAACAGCTGGCCGATGTGCCAGCGATGCTGGACGATCTGGCCGGCCAGCGATCTGAGCGCGCCGCCGAACGATATCTTCGCATCATCCGCAGCGGCATATACGGTAATTGTTTCAGTCATCGGCTGACGCCGCGCCTAGCGGAACAGCGACGTGAAATCGCGTCGCTCGAAGACCTCAAGCTGGCCGCCGACCGTCGCATTGATGACCTTGCGCCCGACCGCATCGTAGGCCCGACGCGCGTTCTCGTAAGCTCTCTCCATTCGGTCGACGCGCGGGTCATGCCAGCGATAGCCCTTGCCGAAATAGCCCGGATGAAAATGGTTGGGATCGTCGCTCGTCGACGTGATGGCGCGCCCCTCGACCTTCGCCTCCTTCGGAATCGAATAGGAGTGATCGAAACCGACGAGAATGACCTCGTCAAAGCCCATATGATAGGCGAGCTGGAGCGCGATATAGCTGACGGTGCCGCCAACCCAGACAATCCGCGATGCGTTCGTCGAAAAATGCGGAAAGCCGGGATAATTCCGATAATCGCAAGCGACATTGAGCCAGCAAACGTCAGCGGTCTGTTTGAGACAATAGCGAAGATAATGGCCGTACCATTTGTGCGGGCCGCGCAGGGCGTTAATTTCGGCCGCGCGGTCTTCGGCGACGAATACATCCTCAACAATATGATGGGTCGGCAGAAAACCCATCTTTTCCTGATTGAGATAGATGGCGTTGACGCCGAATGTCGTCTCGCCCTTCAGCTTCGTCAGATCGACCAGATTGAGGGAGGGGCCGTTGCCGATGATGAAGGCGCGTTCGCCCCGATGCCTGTTGCGGAACGAGACGATCTTCGCTTCGTTCGGCGTCAGCGGAAGGCCGCGCGCCGCGGAGTAATAGCGCGCCCGGCGGGCGAGGCGCACTGCCTTTGGCGGATTATAGCTCTCCGGATAGGGCGCGACCGACGGATCTTCGGCGACAATCCTTGAAACAAGCATCTTTAATGTCATCGGAATTCTCTCGTCGGAGCCTTCTCCTAAACCGTTCAGGCCGGCGTGCAATGCCGGCGGGCGGATCGCTTCTTCCGTCCAAAGCGCCGAAACGGCTGGATTATCAACACCCTCCGGCGCGTCTGCTGTCGCCGCCGTCAATTTGATCGGCCCCGGAACGCCGTCAATGACGCCGCTGGCCTCAAGTCGAATCGCATCGGTGTCGCCGCGCAGCCAGCGCTTGAGCGGCTCGCCTTGCGCCGCGCTTTCGAGCCGTCTCACATAGGCGCTTGGGGAGTCCCCCTCGACACCCGCCAGCACGCGTAGAATGCGCGAAAGCCCGCCCAGATCCTGAAGCGTCGCATCGACCGCATCAAACCGCAGCGGGCGCGCCGCGCCCTCGACCTCGCCGCCGCGCCTAAACCGGCCGGATGCGGCTAGTTTGAACGCATGGGGCGCTTCGATGACGACCCGTTCAACCATCAACTCATCCTGTCCGGACAAGCGGAATGTCAGTTCCGCATTGAGCCGAAAATCGCCCTCGCCGGTCGCTGCCGCGAAAAGCGGCGGCAGAAACGCCCTCTTGATCGCGGCGCCGCTGATCGCAATCGTGACTTTCTGCGCGGTCGCGGCTTCCGGTTCGATCCGCGCGGTTGCGCGCATTTTTCCGGGCGTCCCGCCAAGGTCGAACCCGCGATCGTCCCGCGTCAGAGGCAAGCGCTCGCCTCCCGGAACGACCGCAAGCAGGATCGCAAGAATTCTGTCGACGACGCCTGCAGCAGTGACCTTGTCGTCTTTGGATTTCGGCGGCAGCAAAAAGGCGAACGCATTGCCGAGATAAGCCGCGAGCGCTTCAAGCCGTTGCGGCGCCTTGAGCGCGGCGCCGATTTCGCGATGGGCCTGTTCGGCCAGCGTTACTTGCTCGATCGTGCGCCGCGTGATGGCGGCGAAGGCCGCCGCGGCTTCGTGATCTTGCGCGTGCTTTCGAACAAAGGCGCCCGCCATCTTGCCTTGCGAGGCGCGCAGCACGGCGACCGGCCTCTCGCTCAGCCGCGCGGCGATGTCATGAATCGCGATCGCCCTTGGCGCGCAATAGTGCTGGCGTCCCGATTTGCGGGCGCGCAGAGCAAAGTCCGCGTCCTCAAATCCAAACGGATTGAAACTCTCGTCATGAAAGCCGATCTCATCTGCAAGCGCGGTCGCGTAAAAGCATATGCCGCCCGGCGCCGTGTCGATCGGCTTTGGCGAATCGCCTTCGATGATCCAGCTCCATGCGTGTTTTGAATGCCGCAGATGCGCTTCTGCGCCGGATAATCTTGGCGGCTCGACTGAATAGGCGCGCTGGATGGCGTGATCGCCCGGCGTTCCTGAATAGAAATAGGCGCCGCGCCAGTCCGCGATGCCCATATGATAGATGTCGCGCGCACGGCGTTTGCCACCCGCCCCTAGCATCGCTCGGATTGCGGCGGTTTGCGGCGTGTCGACCGGTTCGCCTTTGCCGATTTTCTCCGCAGCCTCGCTCGAATAGAGCGTTTCGCCGATAGAATGATAGTCGAGCGTCGCCGGGGTCAAGATTCCCGGATTTTCGCCTTGCGCCGCAAGGGTCGCATATTCGGCGTTCAAAATTTCAATGAAATCGGGCGGGACCAGAATGTCGTCGTCGATCGATGCGACGAATTCGGCGCCGCGCCGGATCGCTTCGCGGATCAGTCGATTGCGCCCGCCGGCGACGCCGAGGTTGCGCGGCGCCGATAGGACTTCGCCGCCGCTCGCCGCCTCCAGTTTCTTGATGAGTGCGTCGTCGGGTTCATCATTAAGCAGCACAAGGTGCAGATCGCCGCTGCGGCGCGCGCGCGCCGCGCTCGCCAGCGACGACAGCGCGTGCGGCAAATCCGCCGCCTGAACCATCGTGATGATCGCAACATTGCCCATCCGGCCGTCGCCGCCTGTTCCTGTTGGCGCCTCGCGCCCCCCTTGCGTCCGACGCTGATCCGATGCCGCCCTCGGGGAAAGGCGATTCATGTACGGCCGCCGCTAGCGAGCGGCCACCTTATCGACAACGCGGAACGCCGCCGTTCGAAACCCATTCGCGATCAAGTTGAGCGCCGGATTCATCGCCGCCGATTCGTCGACATAGCGCTTGATTTCCGGCCATTCCGAGACCGCATAGTCGTCGAACAAAATGATGCCGCCCTTGCGGACAAGGGGAGCGTAATTCTCAAAGTCCTGTCTGACGCCGTCATAGCTGTGGTCGCCGTCGATCAGCAAAAGATCATATTCCCTGACGGAAGCCGCCGCGATCGCCGCCGGATCGCCGCTCAGCTTCTGAATGATCTTGTGCGCCGCCGCGGGGACGCCTGTCGCCGACAGGTTTTTTTCGAGTGCGCCGCGCGTCACCCTAACCCCGGTGACAAGATCGGCGGCGTCACGATCGTAATACCCTTCCAGGGGGTCAACCAGCGTCAGGCTAACCGACCCGAACAGATCGGAACAGGCGTCGTAGAAACAGGCGGAAGCGACCCCGAACAGCACGCCGATTTCGAGAATATCAAGCGCCGGCCGGTCGATCGACCGCGCCGCGAGCAGCCGCGCAACCATGGTCTGGCTGGCGGTCGCCAGCCGTCCGACGCATTTTCCCTCGATGGCCGCGACGCGCGACGCCAGATAGCCGATGTTGGCGTCGCTTAAGGTGAGGCCGAGCGGTTCAGCCCATTCTATTCTCAGCTTTTCACGATCGGTCTTGGAAGGCATCCGGTCGTGGACATGATAGCCGCGCATCCGGTCGGAAAGATCCCTTAATCCGCCCTTGAGCTCGATCGCCCGTTCTTCAAAGCGAGCCAGCTTCTCAGCATTCGCCTTCAGCGCGAGCCGCTCGTCGACTTTCTTGAACTGGGCGACCGCCTCACCAGCCTGGACATCCAGCGCGTGAAGCCTGTGCTTCATGGAGATCTGGATCGAATCCAGGCGCTCTTCAAATATGCCCTGGCGCTTATCCGCCCCGGCGATGGCGCCGCCGTGCGCCGCCAAATTCTTGCGTTGTTCCGACAGCTGAACGGCGTGACGGTTGGTGCGTTCTTCAAGCTGAAAACGCAGATCGCGCGTTGCTTCCTGGAGCGACTGGTTTCGCCGGCGCAAATCGCTGAAATCGTTGTCGAATGACTGGCGCAGGCCTTTGATGTCGCCGCGCAGATTGTCGATCGCAGCCGACACTTCGCCGAACGACGATCTGAGCTTCAGGACAAGACCTGACGCCAGCAAGCCGCCCGCCATTAAAAGGACCGTCGCGGCGGCAACCGCAACACCGCCCGGCGCGCCGATCGATCGTCCGGCAAGCCATCCCAAGACGGCGCCAATGACCAAGATCGCCAGCGCTGCTGGCTTACGGCTCCGCCAGGCCATTTGAGCGAGAGCAAAGCCTCGTCTTTTCAATGAGTTGCCAGCCATTGCGGAGAGCCGTCCCAGTTCAAGGCGGCGGGTTTATCGTACCCGTTACAAGGTCACAAGGCTTGTTCGGCGTCGCGCTGATGCCATCTCGCTCCTCCGCTGTCCGACATCGCGTGCGCGCGGCATCCTTTCGCATCTTGCCCAAGCTGGCGTCGCCCCCGGCGCAGCGGCCTTGACGGTTCAATCCTTCGGGTTATGACCGTCGCCGGCGCCATCGCGCCAAAGCAGTGAGTTGCCGCGGCGCTTTCGCCCTATCTCATTGTTCTGGAACATGAATTCGAGGCGTCAAATGACTGATCGGCTGATCGAACTGTTCGCCGACGAGTTGATGGTCGACGCCACGTCGCTAAATGACGATTCGAACCCCGATACCGTTGAGCAATGGGATAGCCTCGCGGCGATGCGTCTTGTCGCGGCGATCGAAGAGACCTTCACGGTGAACTTATCGACCGCCGAGATCATGAAAATGAGGTCCATCGGCATCGTTCGCACGGTGCTTGCAGGAAAAGGCGTCTCAATCTGAACGACGCATGCGGAATGCCGGGAGACCTGCCTTGGACGTCGTCGGTGCGAAGAAGCGTTGGCGGGATCATTTGCGGAGTAGTGCCGGGGTTGACGCAGACATCACGATCGGGCTGTCGGCGAGCTTCACAATTGATCCTGTCATCCCTTTTCTCGGCGCGGCGCTGGTAGATGAGCGCTATGCATCTCCTGACATCCGGAACGCTGATTACAATCAGGTCGTCCAGACTTGCCTAAACCCGCAGGCGGCGTTCGGCGTCGTGCCGGACATCATCGCCATCGCGTTTCGACTTGAAGATATCGCGCCTGCGGGGGACCCGGATGCGCTTGAGGCAGCGGCGGCGATTATTCTCGACGCCATCGACAGGCTTCGTAGGTCGTTTGACGGCGCGATCATTTGCGCATTGCCGCCGCGACCGGACGCGGTGACTTTCGGACTGGCGCGCTTCGCCCACCCAGAGCCTGCTCTTAGCGCGTGGCACCGGACGACTGCGCGGCTGCTAGAACGCTTCGGCGCCCTCGACCGGTTCTACTTTCTTGACCTTGATGCGATCATCGCGGAGCTTGGAACGGCGGCGCGCGATGAACGCAAACGCCTGCTATATCGACAGCCATACGCCGAGGCGTTCTATCTGAAGGCCGGGTTTTTCCTTGGCCGTATCATACGGGCGCGAACGTTCGAGGCGAAGAAATGCCTCGTGCTCGATTGCGACAACACGCTTTGGGGCGGCGTCATCGGCGAAGACGGGATCGGCGGCGTCCAGATCGGCGAAGATTTCCCGGGCTCGGCGTTTCGCGAATTCCAGCGCCAGGCGAAAGCGCTGCGAGACGCCGGCGTTTTTCTCGCGCTGAGCACGAAGAATAATCCGGGGGACGTTTGGCCGGTCTTTGACAGCCATGACGGCATGATCCTGCGCCGAAGCGACATTTCCGTCGCCAAGATCAATTGGAGGCCGAAATCCGAAAACCTCAAGGAGATCGCGGCGGAGCTCAACATCGGCCTCGACGCGCTCGTATTTGTCGACGACAGCCCATTTGAAATCGCCGAAGTGGAGACACATGCGCCGCAGGTTACATGCCTGCAGGCGCCCAAAGAGCTGAGCGAGCTTCCCGGATTGCTCCGCGCTCATGCGCATCTTTGGGATCGCCTCGTCATCACTGACGACGATCGAAAGCGGGTCGAGCGGATGCAAGGCGAACTTGACCGCAGATCGCTCGCGCAGCAACTGACGGAAGAGGATTTCCTCGCCCAGCTCGGCCTCAAAGTCTTCATCTATCAGCCGGACAAGGCCGATCTCGCACGCGTCACGCAGCTCATCAACAAGACGAACCAGTTCAACGTCGCGACGAAACGCTATGCGCAAGAGGAAGTTGATGCCTTTATCGCGGCCAGAGGCAATCGCCTCTACTGCATGTCGGTCTCGGACAAGTTCGGCGAATACGGCCTCGTCGGCGTGGCCATGATCGAGGGGGAAGGGGCCGCCTGGAAGATCGACAATTTCCTGATGTCCTGCCGCGTGCTTGGGCGCGGCGTCGAGACGACGCTGCTCGCCAAGATCGCCACAGACGCTGCGGCGGCGGGCGCGAGGGCCGTCAACGCCGTCTATTTGCCAACACTGAAAAACGGCTTGGTCGTCGATCTGTTCAAGAGGCACGGATTTTCGCATGCCGGCGATATCGACACGGGCGGCGATCGCTGGCGACTTAAACTCCCGTCAACGCTCAATAAACCCGATTATGTCGAACTTGTCGACCAGCGACCGGCCTGATCGGAGCGGACGATGAACGGCAACGCGAATTTCGGGATCATCGCCGACTTCATCATTCTGGCGCCGCTCTTGATGCTGCTTCGCGCCGCCCTGCCTCGTGCGGCCGCGCTGCAGGCTGGATCGGTGCTGATCGGAGTTTACCTCGTCTATTCAGTCGCGCCGCGGTTCCTCCCTTTCTATTTTGGATTCTGGGCGATTGTCTGGGCGCTTCAGCACGCAATGCTCGCGGCGACGAATTCGAAGGGCGCGCTGTCAAAGATTGCGACGACGCTCGTCATCCTAGTCGCACTGTCGCCGATGGCGATCTGGAAACTATGGCCGGACCCCTTCGTCAACTGGACGACCGAGACTTTCGCCAAGGCGATCTTTCACGGCGCGCCGGCGCTCTTTCCGCTCGACGTCCTGGCGCCGGTGATCGCGCCGATCGGGCTTTCATTTGCGACGTTTCGCGCGCTCGATCTCCTAATCAAGGTCCGTCTCGATCTCCTGAAGCCGCTCAATCCGCTGGAAATCGCCTATTTTGGTTTTTTCGCGCCCGTGCTCGCGGTCGGACCGGTCATCGAATATGAGGAGATCAGACTTCCTACCAGGCTCGATCGCGCGCCGAAATCCGGCGACATCGCCGTCGGCCTTTTCCGCATTGCGCTCGGCGTCGTCAAAGTGATGATCATCGCTTACGCGTTTTCGACGCTTGCGAATTTCTTGTGGAAGGGCGGAGAAGCCGGATGGCTCGCCGCCTGGGGCGCGCTTCTCGCCTACGGCTTTTATTTCTACGTCAATTTCTCAGGTTATTCCGACCTCGCGATCGGCGCGTCGCGCCTCATGGGTCTCAAACTCAAGGAAAACTTCAACAACCCGTTCATGAAGACAAACCCGCAGCAATTCTGGGCGTCCTGGCATATGAGCCTGACGCGCTGGTGCCAGCGCTACGTGTTTGTCCCATTGGGCGGTATGCGCGCCAATCGCCAGTATGTGGCGAGCTTCGCGACCATTATGGTGATTGCGCTGTGGCACGCGATATCATGGACCATGGTCATTTTCGGCCTATTTCATGCAGGGTTTCTCCTCGCGCACCGTTACGTTGAGAATCTCAGAATCAAGACGAAGCGTCCGCTGTCGACATCGTTCGCGGCAAGAACGCTCAAGTCGTTCGGCGTATTCATATATGTCGCCCTCTCAATTCCTCTCTTCACGCTTCGCCTTGAAGATCTGCCGGCGTTTTATGCGAAGTTGGTCCCGCTGCTTGGAGGCGCCGGATGATTGGCCTCGATTTTCCGAAGTCCGCGGAGAAGTTCTTCAGCCGCTGGTCATGGACAATGCTCGGCGCGGCGGCGGTGACGGTCGTCGTCACGATTGCGTCGGCAAACCTGTTCATGCCGGAATCGCGTTGGATGCAATTGAGCGGCGTTCAGAAGAATCCGCCGCCAAGGCCCGAGCGTGTCGTTTTGCGTTGGCGCGACCGGCAAGACCCGCGATCCTTCACGACGCCAACCGAAGTGAACCTCAAGGACAATCCTTTCGGGCTCGCCTGGATTTCAGGATCGTCGATTTCGGTGCGGGCGAAAAAGAAGCGCCACCAGTTTCAGGGGCGGACGTCTTATGAATTCACAGACGTCTTCGCGGCCGAGACCCGCCGAATCAACGGGCGCAAATTCTGGGTGCACGAATACATGATCCAGGGCGCGCGCACTGGCGACATTCGCCGCGCGGCCGCGCACGCGGCAAACGATCCGCTCGTCGACGCCATCATCGTCTCGCTTAACCCTGTGTGGCTCTACAATGACTGGGCCGTCTATTCAGAATCGAATCAGCGCGCCGCGATTGTCGCCATGAACGGCTCAAGGGTCGTAGACTGGCTTTACGCGCTAAAGTATTCGAGGCCGAGCTCGATTGTCGGCGCGCTCCTTGCCGATGTCTCTATCGTGGTGCGCACCCGACAAGCGCTCGGCCGCAAGCTGCCGACCGCAAGCGGCCTGCCCTTTCCGCTCCTCGCTGCGCCGGAAGAATCGGCAACGCATTACCCGCCGATCGCCAGTTTTTTTGGCGGGCGCGACTTTGCTGCGCCGCCTGTCATGAAGGCGCATGAGAAATACCGGGCGACGCTGCTGCGTCAGACGCTGAGGGAGAGCGGTCAAAACGCTCGCTTTTTCTGCCTGGCGCTGAATTCACTCCGGGATTCTGGCAAGCCTGTCCTTCTTTACGCGGCGCCCTTGCCGCAGGGTGCGAGCGAGGATGCGGAACTCACGGGGTTCATGGGCGGCTGGTCGGCGTTGACCGAGATGCTTGTCGGCAAGTGCGGCGGGCCCAATATTCGCCTTCACGCGGAAACTTGGCGCGGCGTCCCAGGCGAACGCGTCCACCGCGATATCGTGCATCTTCGTTACGGGCAGCCCGTGATCGACGCAGTCAGCGCCATGCTGACCGGAGATCTTGGCTTGACGATCGAAAAACGCAAGGATGTCGTGTTGTATGGCGGCCCCAGCAAACGAAAGAAGCAAGCAGATGAATGAAGCGCCGAATACTGCCGTCAGCGCGCAGGCGATCCCGTCTTTCCTGATTTTCGTCGTCCTGCTTGTTGTCGCCTTTGCTGGCGCTGCAATCGGCAGCCTCGCGCCGATTGACTTCATATATGACGGCATCTGAATCCATCACCGCTTTCTCCGGCGCCGGCGATCGGCTCGCTCATATCGGCTTCGTCGTGCGCGACATCGAGAAAGAGCTAAAGTGCTGGACGGCAGGCGGCGCCGCGCTGTTCATCGAACCAGAGCTCGACCCCAATCAGAAAGTCTGGTGCGCGCTTGTCGGCTTTCCGTCGGCTCTGCCGTTTGAACTCGTCGCTCCTTCGGCAGCAGACTCGCCCTTACAGGCGCGCCTCAAGAGAGGCGGAGGACTCGACCATGTTTGCCTTTTTGTCGATAACATCGATACTGCATTCGCCGACTACCAAGCGCGCGGCGGCCTGCCGCTCGTCGCGCCGGTGTACGGCGTGGTTTTCGACCGGATGATCGCTTTTGTGCAGATGCGGACGGGCCTGGTTGTCGAACTCATGCAGTTCGCTCGCGAAAACCGAAAAGCGATCGACCCCCTCACACATTATTTCACGGCGATCGCCTAAGTTATTGCCTGCGCGCCACGAAAGCGCACGAGATCGTCATTTTCTTCCGGCGCGCCATGTCGAGCGTCTGGTTCGTCGCGGGAAAGAGGCCCTGATTTTCGATGATGAAGCCGGCGTCCTCGACAAACCTGACGAGGTCTTCCGGCGAGTCGAGATTGAAGAGGTGATCGGGCGCCGGGCTGTTGATCGGCATGTTGAGAAACAGCCTGCCGCCGGGCGCGAGCACGGTGCGTAAGACATCAAGGGCGGCCCGCGGATCCTCCATGTGCTCGAGAACTTCCGAAAATACGACGCTGTCGAATACGCCTTTCGGCCCCTTGAAAAGGTCCTGCAATTCGAGCGCCGGCATTTCTGCAAGGCCGAGCGTCTTGAGCGCGTCTCGTGTCGAATTGATTGATGATTCCGAAATGTCCCAGCCTGTCACGCCGCCCGCCTTTCGATCGGCGGCCGCGAAATAAATGAAGAGCCCGTGCCCTGGCCCGATCTCAAGATGGGAGTAGCCTGGCTTGTTCGTCGCGAGAAAAACGCGCCGATAATAGTCGATGACGTCGAAATGGTTTTTCCACCACAACTGCGTCATCAAAAGGCCGTTCATATAGCGCGTCATATACTCACGATTGGAGTAGACGAGCCGATACGCCTCGTCGAAAGTCGACAGGCGGTATTTCTTATGGCGCCGGAAATAGAGTTCTTCCTCCAATTGCTCGGCGCACAACCAGCCATAATCTCCGAGAAACGCCATTTCATCATGCGCGATCAGCTTGGCGATATGGCCGGCAAGCTCTTCATGCCGGACGAGACTTTCGGGCGTTTCCGCCTCAAAGCGCTTGATGAAAAATTTCTCGTGGTCGGGCGCCAGCCTGACCTGCTCCGCGACGAGGCGCGCCAGTGTCGGATATCCTGAACTGATTAACATCGGTCGCCCCTCGTCAGACCCTATTCCCCGATTTGGCTAGGCGCTCTTACAGGGCGCCCCGGAAAGATGAAAGCCGCAAGCGGCGGCGAGGCGAATCCGCAGTGCGGCTGGGACGGGCGCAGTCGGCGCTGTTTCCAATTTGAGACAGGCGTCCAGGGATGCCGCCGCGATTCCTGGGCCGGATCTTGCATCCTCGGCCCGATACGGCGATTAGGCGAAGCGCAGGCGGCCCTGCGGCCGCACGGCAGTTGTTGGAGTGATGAACATGGCTTTCAATCTGAGCTCGCTGAACGGCGCGAACGGTTTCGAGCTGCGCGGCGAATTCGCCGGCGGCGAGGCTGGCTGGTCGGTCTCTGGCGGCGGCGATTTCAATGGCGACGGTTTCGAGGATTTCCTGATCGGGGCGCCCTTGTCGAACACCGGCAGCCCGCAGGACGGCGCTGTCTATCTGCTTTACGGGACATCAACGGGATTCGGCGCGACATTCGACCTTTCAACGCTCAACGCCGCGAACGGCTTTCGCCTGAACGGCGTCGCTGGCGCCAGCATGGCCGGGACAAGCGTCGACTTCGCCGGCGACATCAATAATGACGGCTTTTCCGACATCATCATCGGCGCGCCAGGCGCCAATCCGGGCGGCACAGGCTCCGGCGCCGCCTATGTGATTTTTGGCGGCACCGGCACTTACGGCCCCTCATTCGAACTTTCGTCCCTGAATGGGGCAACCGGATTCCGGATCGGCGGCGACGCAGCAGGCGATGAGTTGGGCGGCGCCGTGTCGAACGCCGGCGACATCAACGGCGACGGCGTCGACGATTTCGTCATCGGCGCGAAATATGCCGACGCCGCCGCCGTCGCCGACACTGGCAAAACCTACGTCATTTTCGGTTCGACCGGCGCGTTCGCCGCGACATTCCAGGCCTCGACGCTGAGCGGCGCGAACGGCTTTGTCATCAACGGCGGCGCCATCGGCGATCTCAGCGGTCATTCGGTTTCGTCGGCCGGCGACATCAATAATGACGGCGTCGACGACCTTCTGATCGGCGCTTCCGGCGACGGCGGCGTCGGCGGCGCCTACGTGCTCTACGGAAAGACGACAGGCTTCGGGGCAAGCGTCGAATTGTCCGCTATCAATGGAACGAACGGTTTCAAGATTGTCGGCGAAACAGCCGGAGACCAGACTGGCTATTCCGCGACATCGATCGGCGACATCAACGGCGACGGGATCGACGACATCGCGATCGGCGCGATCGCCGCCGATCCGAGCGGCAAAAGCAGCGCCGGCAAGACCTATGTCGTCTTCGGCAAGAATGGCGGCTTCGGCGCGACGCTCAATCTGTCAAGCCTGAACGGAACAAACGGATTCATCGTCAGCGGCGCCGCGAACCAGGACGAACTTGGCATTTCGGTCGCGTCCGCCGGCGACATGAACGGCGACGGCTTCGCTGATCTCATCGTCGGCGCTTTCTTCGCCAATGCGAACGGCGTCGCCGACGCGGGACAAGCCTATGTCATCTTCGGCTCGAAATATGGGTTCGCGTCAAATATCGATCTTGCGGCGCTGAAGGGCTGGCAGGGCTTTGCGCTGAACGGGGTCGGCGCGAACGACCTCGCCGGCATTTCGGTCGGCGCGACGGACCTCAACAATGACGGATTTTCGGACCTCCTCATCGGCGCGACGCAGACGGATCCCCCAAGCGCCAGCGGCGGCGGCTCGACCTATGTCGTCCTTGGCGGCGCGGCGCTCGGCGCGGGCGTTGCGACAAATGGCGACGACTTCATCGTCGGAACGGCGGCTGGCGACGTGCTCAGCGGCCTCAATGGCGCCGATTTGATCCGCGGGCTCGGGACCGGCGATACGATGAATGGCGGCGCCGGCAACGACACGATTGAAGGCGGCGAAGGAAGCGACCGCGTCATCGCTGGCCTCGGCGACGACCGGGTCGACGCCGGCAACGGTAATGACACCGTCGACGGCGGCGACGGCGCCGATTTCATGCTTGGTCTTGGCGGGCGCGACAACATCCTTGGCGGCGCCGGAAACGACTCGATTGACGCCGGTGCGGGCGACGACACGGTCGACGGCGGCGCCAACCAGGACAAGATCTTCGGCGGCTCCGGAAATGACGTGATCACTGGATCGAACGACAAGGATACGATTTCGGGCGGCATCGGCTTTGACACCATCGACGGCGGCAAGGGCTTTGACTATCTGCTTGGCGGCGACGACGGCGATTCAGTCACGGGCGGCGCACTTTCGGATACGCTGCTCGGCGGTAATGGCAATGACACGCTGAGAGGCGGCACTGAAAACGACCGCATCCTCGGCGAAAGCCAGCATGATCTGATTTTCGGCGATGACGGCGACGACCTCGTCTTTGGCGGCGGCGGCAATGACACGATCGACGGCGGCCTCGGCGCGGACAACATCCAGGGCGGATCGGGCGCGGACTCGATCACCGGCGGCGCCGGCAATGACACCCTTCGCGGCGACACTGAAAACGACACCTTCGTCTTCCAGCTGGGCGCCGGAACGGACACGATCGCGGACTTCTCGGCGGGCGCGGCGATCGGCGACGCGATCCGCCTCGTCGGCTTCGGAACCGCTTTTGACACGTTCAGCGAGGTTCTCGCCGCAGCCACGAACACCGGCGCCGACACCACCATCAATTTCGGCAATGGCGTCGTCATCGTGCTTCAAGGCGTTCAAGTCGCGCAACTGAACGCGAACGACTTCGCCTTCGGGTAAGGCGCAAAGGCGGAGCAAGCCTTGCTCCGCCAATCCTCATCGGTTACGGCCATAAGCGCCGGGCGGCATTCAGCCCCCGGCGCTTTTTTCTGCGCGGAAGACGATGACGCCGACAATCGCGATCGCCGTGCCGATCGGCGCCTATCACCCGCTCTTGCGCGACTGTCTCGCGAGCCTTGCGGCGCAAACGCCCCGCCCTGTCATCTCGACGCTCGACGCTTCCCGCGATCCGCGCGCCGCAGCCGTCATCGATGAGTTTCAGCAATTGATCGCCTATCGGCGCGTCGGGCCCGACAGCGGACAAACGGCGGCGATTCTTGAAGGTTGGGAAAAGGCGCCCGGCGACATTCTCGGTTGGCTGAACGCTGATGACGCGCTCTATCCGGGCGCCCTGTCGATCGTCGCCGCGAGATTTTCAGACCGACCAGACACGGACGTTTTCTACGGGCATAGCGTCATCATCAATGACGATCACGAAATCGTCGGCTATCACTGGGCGGTTGAGCCGCCGAGCGATGCGATCCTTTCCGGCTGCATCATCTCGCAGCCTTCGTGTTTTTTTCGTCGCAGCGCCTATCAAGCGGCTGGCGGACTCGACGCATCGCTCCATTATACGATGGATTGGGATCTGTGGACCCGCCTCTGGACCAATCGCGCGCGATTCGAATTTGTCGATGAAGTCCTGTCGCGTGTCCTCTGGAGCCGGGAAGCAAAGACCGGCGGTTTTGGATCGCGGCGCCGCAAGGAGCTCAATCGCATCATCGACGCGAACAATCCGCCGGCGCGACGCCTGAAGAGCCGCGTCGGCTTCGGGCTGCACCATGTTCTCGAATATGTCGCGCCGAGGGCGATCGCGAATGCGGCGCGCAGCGCAAGAAAGTCAACGGCGATTCACGGGCTTGGGCGCAGCGGCGAGATCATTGGCGAAGCGCAAGTGCCTCTCGTCCATTACCGACCGAACGACGAGGCCCGGTTGATGGTGACGCTTGATGTCGGCGGAGGATCGGTCACGGTTGAGGCGGCGGGCCGGCAAGCGGCGCTCGCACAGTCCGGCGCGGCCGATCTGACAGTTCCGATGAAGGCCGCGGAAGTCTTGAATGTGAGGTTTCGCGCCGTCGGCGACGGGCGGGCGCGCCTCAAATCGATCCGAATCGGATAGCGCGGCTCGGCGGACATTGAATTGAGCCGCGGCTTGTTTAGGAAGGCCGAAGGGCGGACGAAGGGTCTCATGCGAAATCGGGTCGCCGCCGAACAGGGATCAATATGTCGAAAGTTGCGTTGATCACCGGCGTCACCGGACAGGACGGCAGTTATCTCGCGAGACTGCTGCTCGACAAGGGCTATATCGTCCATGGCGTCAAACGCCGGTCGTCGTCTTTCAACACCGGGCGTATCGACGACATCTACACGGATTTCCATGAGCCGGACACAAGGCTCTTCCTGCATTATGGCGATTTGACCGATTCAACGAATGTGATCCGCCTTGTGCAGGAGACGCAGCCGGACGAAATCTACAATCTCGGCGCGCAATCGCATGTGCAAGTGAGCTTTGAAACGCCGGAATATACGGCGAATTCCGACGCGATGGGCGCGCTCCGCCTGCTTGAGGCGATCCGGATTCTCGGACTCGAGCGCAAATCACGCTTCTACCAGGCGTCGACTTCCGAACTTTACGGCAAAGCGCGCGAGGTTCCCCAAACCGAAGACACGCCCTTCTATCCGCGAAGCCCTTATGCGGCGGCGAAACTTTACGCCTACTGGATCACGATCAACTATCGCGAAGCTTACGGCATTCACGCGTCGAACGGCATTTTGTTCAACCATGAGAGTCCGGTGCGCGGCGAGACCTTCGTCACGCGCAAGATTTCGCGCGCCGTCGCGCGCATTGTCCGCGGCAAGCAGAAGGAGCTCTTTCTCGGCAATCTCGAAGCGAGGCGCGACTGGGGGCATGCGAGAGACTTTGTCGAGGGCATGTGGCTGATGCTGCAGCAAAAGGAACCGGATGACTTTGTCCTCGGCACTGGCGAGTGTCATTCGGTGCGCGATTTCGTCGAGCGGGCGTTCGCCGTCGCCGGCGTCGCCATCGAGTGGAAAGGTCGCGGCAAGGACGAGATCGGTTGCGATCAGAAAACCGGCGCGACTTTCGTGCGGATCGACCCCCGCTATTTCCGGCCGACCGAAGTCGACATCCTGCAAGCCGATTCGTCAAAAGCGCGCCGCGTTCTTGGCTGGTCGCATAAGACGCCGTTTCTCGGCCTGGTCGAGGAAATGGTGCGCGCCGATCTCGCCGAGATCGACAATGGGGCGCCGCGCTGATGGCGGCGGGCGGCGAATACGACCTTGCCGGCAAGCGCGTTTTCGTCGCCGGCCATCGCGGCATGGTCGGATCGGCGCTGGTTCGGCGCCTTCAATCGGAGCGATGCGCCGGGATCTTGACGGTCGGCAGGGACGAACTCGATCTGCGCGACCAGGCGGGGGCGCGCCAATGGCTGCTCGCGAACAAGCCCGAGGCGGTGTTCGTCCCGGCGGCGAAGGTCGGGGGCATCCATGCGAATGCGACCTACCCGGCGGAATTCCTGTTTGACAATCTGATGATCGCGGCGAACGTCATCCACGCCTCCTATGAGGCCGGCGTCGAAAAGCTGTTGTTCCTCGGTTCTTCCTGCGTTTATCCGCGGCTCGCGCGCCAGCCGATCGCTGAGGACGCCTTGCTGACAGGCGCGCTCGAGCCGACCAATGAGTGGTACGCCGTCGCCAAGATCGCCGGCCTCAAACTGTGCGAAGCGTACCGGCGCCAATATGGGTGCGACTTCATCGCCGCCATGCCGACCAATCTCTACGGGCCGGGCGACAATTTCCACCCCGAAAACAGCCACGTCATTCCCGGCATGATGCAGCGCGCGCACAAAACCAAACTCGCCGGCGGGCGGGATTTCGAGATCTGGGGCGCCGGCGCCGTTTATCGCGAGTTCCTGCATGTTGACGATTGCGCCGACGCGCTCGTGCACATCATGAAGAAATATTCCGATCCGCGCCTCATCAATGTGGGAACCGGAACGGACATCACAATCGAATCGCTCGCCCGCATGATCATGCAGATTGTCGGCCTCCCCGGCGCGCTGAAGAAGGATTTAAGCAGGCCCGACGGAACGCCGCGCAAGTTGCTGAATGTCGATCGCCTGAATGCGCTCGGCTGGAGGCCAAGAATTCCGCTCGGCGACGGCTTGACGTCGACCTATGAATGGTACGTCGCGAATGTCGCGTGATCATGCGTCGATCGGTCGGATGTCGGGCGCGCGCGCGGCGAGTTTGGCGGGCGACCAGGTCATGGCGCGGGCGAGCGCCGCCGTCGACAGACGCCTTCCCTTTTGAATCTCTCCTCGCGCGGCGCTCAGCCGGTGCGCGCCGAAATATCCGTGCGAAAGCGCTTTCAAATAGGACGCCGCATATCCGCCCGCGCATGAGCGCGCGAACAAGGCGACGTCAGCGACAAGGCGCGCCGGCAGCCCGGTCCAGAAAAGGATCGCCGGCAAATTCTTGTAGGCGAGCCAGATCCGGTTCCGGTGTCCGTGATAGACGGTGAAAGCGCTGTGGCGTCCGGCGACGCCGGAGCCTTCATGGAGAACGCGCGCGTCGCGGACCTGCACCGCGCGTCCGCCGGCGAGGCGAAGGCGAAAGCCGAGATCGACATCTTCGCCGTAACAAAAGAACCGCTCGTCGAAGCCGCCGAGTTTTTCAAACGCGGATCTCCGATACATCGCCGCGGCCGCGCAAGGCGAAAAACATTCGCCTTCCGGCGGCAGCCGATCGACCGGCCAGCCGAACGCGCCGCGATAGGCGATCCCGGCGGCGTGATAGACGTCGCCGGCGCCGTCGATGATCGAGGGATCGGCGGCGTTAAGCTGCGTTGAGCCGAAAGCGTCCGCCCACGGATAACGCCCCGCCGCCGCGACGAGCTGCTCCAGCCAGTCGGGGTCGGCGTAGGCGTCGGGATTGAGAAAGACGAGGAAGTCGCCGGCCGCCCTTTTCGCGGCGCGGTTGTTCGCCGCGGCGAAGCCGAGATTGGCGCCGGCGCGGTCGATATCGGCGCCCGCTCCGGCTGTCAGCGCCGATTCCGCCGATCCGTCGGACGACCCGTTGTCGACGATCAGCGTTTCAAAGTCCTTGAAGGTCTGGCGCGACAGATGGACAAGGCAGCGCGCCAGCCGCCCGCCCGAATTGTAGTTGACGATGATGACGGAAAGACGCGGCAAGCTGGCCCTCGCTGAACCGCCCTAGCTGGCGCCGATCCCCTGTCCGGCGCAAGCCGCCGCAAGGGGACAGTTGCGGACGGCGCCTGGAATGTCGATAAGGGCGCAAAACCCCAACGCTTCCGGTGACAATCATGACCACTCGGCCAATGGGCAGACAGCCCGTCAATTCGGACGCCGCCCGCGACATCGCCTATCACGTCCATGCGCAGACCAATCTCGATGCGCATCAAAAGACCGGCCCGTTCATCATTACGCGGGGCGACGGCGCCGGCGTCATCGACGATCAGGGAAAGCGCTACATTGACGCGATGGCGGGGCTTTGGTCGGCCTCGCTCGGCTTTTCCGAAAAGCGCCTCGCCGAGGCCGCCTACAGGCAGATGCTGGAGCTCCCCTATTCATCGACCTTCGCCGGGCGGTCCTGCCCGGTGCTGATCGACCTCGCCGAGCGACTGATCGCGATCGCGCCGAAAAGCGTGACGCGCGCGCTGTTTTGCAATTCGGGGTCTGAAGCGGTCGACACGGCGATGAAGCTCGTCTGGTATTTCCAGAACGCGCTGGGCCGCCCCGAGAAAAAGAAGATCATCGCGCGCGAGAAGGCCTATCACGGATCGACGATCGCGTCGGCGAGCCTCACCGGCCTTGAACGCATGCAGCGCGAGTTCGACCTTCCGATCGCGCGCGTCGTCAGGGCGCCCTGCCCGCATTACTGGAAATTCGGCCGCGCGGGCGAAAGTGAAGACGCTTTCTCCGAGCGCATGGCGAAAGAGCTTGAAGACATCATCGTTCGCGAGGGGCCGGAAACCGTCGGCGGATTTTTCGCCGAGCCCTTGCAAGGGGCCGGCGGGGTCATTCCGCCGCCGAAGGGTTACTTCAGGCGCGTTGAGGCGCTCTGCAGGAAATACGACATTCTCTTCATCGCGGATGAAGTGATCTGCGGCTTCGCGCGCACCGGCGAGATGTGGGGGTCGGACACCTACGACCTCGCGCCCGACATGATGACCTGCGCCAAGGCGCTGTCGGCGTCCTACATTCCAATCGCCGCGCTGATGATCAGCGATCGCGTTTTCGAGGCGATGGTCGAACAGAGCCGCAAGATCACGCTGTTCGGCCACGGCTTCACCTATTCCGGCCATCCCGTCGCGGCGGCCGTCGCCGTCGAAACGCTGAAAATCTATGAAGAGCGCGACATCGTCGGCATGGCGAAAGCCGCCGCGCCCGCGCTCCAGAGCGGCCTTCGCGCCTATGCGGATCACCCGCTTGTCGGCGAGGTTCGCGGCGTCGGCATGATTGCCGGCGTTGAATTGTCCGCTGACCGGACGGCGAAAAAACTTTTTGATCCGTCGCAAGGCGCCGGCGCGATCGTGCAGGAGGAGATGAAGGCGCGCGGCGTCCTCGTGCGCGCGCTCGGCGACGTCATCGCTTTTTGCCCGCCGCTGATCATTTCCGACGCGGAGATCAAGTCCGTGACCGCGCGCTTCGGCGAAGCGCTCGACGCCGCGGCGGCAAGGCTGCTTTAGAGGCGACAAGGCGACATGGGCGAGAATGACGGCAAGGGCGAGGATCCGCACGGAACACTCGCGGTCGCGCTGTCGCACGGTTTCAGCCTGCTGTCGAAAGACGCCGCGCTCGCGGCCGAACAGGCGGGCGAAATTCTCAAGGCGTTTCCGTCGGACGCGCAAGCTCTCGTACTTTCCGGCGCGGCCAAGCGCCGCCTCGGCGATGCGCAGGGCGCCATCGCGGCGTTCGACAAGGCGCTGAAAGTCTCGCCTTTCGCCGCCGAGGCGCTGCTCGAAAAGGCGCTTGCGGAAGCAGCGACGGGCGAGAGCCGGCGCGCCATGAACTCGCTCGCGCATGCGCTGAGCCTGAAACCGGATTTCATCAACGCCTGGCGCGCGCTGGCGGATGAATTGCTGCGCGCGGGCGACGACGAGGCGGCCGGCCGCGCCTTCGCCAATCATGTGGCGGCGTCGGCGAAAGACCCGGAATTGCTGCAGGCCGGCAAGGCGCTCAACGACAACAAGCTCGCCCTCGCCGAACGCCAGCTCAAATCCTACCTCATGCGCGCGCCGACGGACGTCGCGGCGATCCGCATGCTCGCTGAGCTCGCCGCACGCATCGGACGCTATGTCGACGCGGAAAATCTGCTGTCGCGCTGCGTCGAGCTTGCGCCTGATTTTCGCGCCGCGCGGCACAATCTCGCGATTGTGCAGCTAAGGCAGGGCAAGGCGGCCGAAGCTGTCACCGAAGCGGAAGCGCTGCTCAAGACCAGCCCGAAGGACCCGGGCTACAGGACGCTTTATTGCGCGGCGCTTGTCCGCATCGGCGATTACGACAAGGCTATCAAAAGCTACAATTCGCTGCTCAAGGATCATCCAAAGCAGCCGCGCTCGTGGATGAGTTTCGGCCATGCGCTGAAGACCGTCGGCAAGCAGGGAGAGGCGATCGACGCCTATCGCCGGTCAATCGCGCTGCAACCCTCGCTCGGCGAGGCCTATTGGAGTCTCGCCAATCTCAAGACCGTCAAATTTTCGGCGCAAGATATCGACACCATGCGCGAACAGCTGACGCGCGAGGATCTCAACGAGGATGATCGGCTCCATCTGCACTTCGCCCTCGGCAAGGCGCTTGAGGATGAAGGCGCGTTCGCGGAATCCTTCGCGCATTACGAGCGCGCCAACACGCTGCGGCAGAGCCAGGTCGGTTATGACGAAGAGGCGATGGCGGGGCGGATCGTCGCTGCGAAGAAATTCTTTACCAAGGAATTGCTGTCGTCGCGCGCGGGCCAGGGCTCGCCCGCGCCTGATCCGATTTTCATTCTCGGCATGCCGCGCGCCGGCTCGACCCTGATCGAACAAATCCTATCAAGCCATTCGATGATCGAAGGCACGATGGAGCTGCCTGACATCATCGCGATGGCGCAGCGCCTCGCCGGCAGGAAAAAGCCGAGCGACCCGAGCCGCTATCCCGATTGTCTTGCAGAATTGGACGCGGACGCGTTGCGCGCGCTCGGCGAGGAATTCATCGAGCGCACGCGCGTGCAGCGGCGCACGTCAAAGCCCTGTTTCATCGACAAGATGCCGAACAATTTCGCACATGTCGGCTTCATCCGGCTCATTCTGCCCAATGCAAAAATCATCGACGCCCGCCGCCACCCGATGGCCTGCTGCTTCTCAAACTTCAAACAGCATTTCGCCAAGGGGCAAGGCTTCACCTACGGGCAAGAGCGGATCGCGCGCTATTATTACGACTACGTCATGCTGATGAAGCATTTCGACGACGTCATGCCGGGCGTTGTGCACCGCGTCATTCATGAGCGCCTTGTCGACAATCTTGAAGGCGAAGTGAAAGCCCTCCTCGACTTCATCGGAGTTCCCTTTGAAGAGGCGTGCCTGCGCTTTTACGAGACCGATCGGGCGGTCAGGACCCCGAGTTCCGAACAGGTGCGAAAGCCGATTTTCACGGAAGGCCTCGACTATTGGCGGCACTACGAACCGTGGCTTGGGCCAATGAAGGCGGCACTGGGCGATGTGCTTGAGGCGTATCCGGGCGTCCCATAGAGCCGCTTTGGGGTGAAGCCGATACGCCACACTCCCCCGCAAAAAAACCCATTGTGATCACAGCGATTGTGACGACTCCGCGAACGGGTTAGCTTTTTCCCAAAGGGCGAAGTCCCCCGAACCGGCAACCGGTGCGGGACCATGAAGGGAGTCCAGGACATGGCGTTTTCAACTGCTCAAGCCCAGCGCGGCGCGCTGAAAACGGCGCTGCTCGCGTCATCCATGCTGACGGTTGCGGGGCCGGCCTTCGCGCAGGTCGACGAAATCACCGTCACCGCGCAAAAACGCGCCGAGAGTCTGCAGGACGTGCCGATCAGCATTACCGCTTTCGGCACGGAGAAACTTGAAGAGCTCGAAGTCTCGGCGTTCGACGATTACGCGAAGTTTATCCCCAGTCTTTCCTTCCAGTCGACCGGACCCAACACGACGACCGTTTATTTCCGCGGCGTCGTATCGGGCGGCGACGGCAACCACTCGGCCTCGCTTCCCTCGGTCGGCGTCTATCTCGACGAACAGCCGGTGACCACCATTCTCGGCTTCCTGCCGGTGCATATCTACGACATCGAACGCGTTGAGGGCATCGCGGGGCCCCAAGGAACGCTCTACGGCGCCTCGGCGCAGTCGGGGGTCTTGAGGATCATCACCAACAAGCCGGACCCCGGCGAGTTCGCTGCGGGCTACGATCTTGAAGTCAACGCCGTCCAGCACGGCGAAGTCGGCTATCAATTTGAAGGCTTCGTGAACCAGCCGGTCGCTGACAACGCCGCGATCCGCCTCGTCGGTTGGTACAAGAAAGAAGCCGGCTACATCGACAACGAACTCAGCGGGCGGATTTTCCCGACTTCCGGAATCGGCAAGGACAACGCCGCTTTGGCCGAAAACAATTTCAACGATATCGAGACCTACGGCGCGCGCGTCGCGCTTAAAGTCGACCTCAATGAGAGCTGGACTGCTACCGCCTCAGCCTTCGGCCAGAAGTCGGAAGCTGACGGCGTTAACGTCTTCGACCCTGACATGGGCGATCTCAATGTCGCGCGCTTCGAACCGGACTTCAACGAGGACAAATTCGGCCAAGCGGCGCTGACGCTTGAAGGCAAGCTCGGCAGTTTCGACCTCGTCTACGCCGGCTCCTACCTGCGCCGACAGATTGACTCCAATTCCGACTATACCGACTACGCCTATTATTATGACGCTCTCTTCGGCTCCGGCGCTTATTTCTACGATGATCTTTATAATCTGGTGGACCCGACGCAATTCTATCAGGGCGACGACTCCTACGGCAAATATGCGAACGAGATCCGCATCTCAACGCCGCAGGACGGTCGATTCCGGGCCGTCGCCGGCTTTTTCCAGAATTACCAGCGGCACTTCATCCATCAGCAATATATAGTCCGCGACCTCGCCGGCGTCATTTCCGTCACGGGCCATGAGGATACGATCTGGCTGACAGAGCAGAAGCGGACCGATCGCGACCTTGCGCTGTTCACGGAAATGGAGTTCGACCTGACCGACCGGCTGACTTTCATCGGCGGCGTCAGAGGCTACAAGTACAAGAACTCACTGGTCGGGTTCTTCGGCTACAGCGCCGGCTTCTCATCGCGAACGGGAGAGGCCGCGTGCTTTGGGCCCGCCGTCGTGCCGGGCTCTCCGTGTACGAATCTTGACCGAACGACAAAGAACACCGGCGAAACCCACAAACTCAGCCTCACTTACGATCTTGACGATTCGAAAATGGTGTACCTCACCTATTCGACCGGGTTCCGCCCGGGCGGCGTCAACCGTCGCGGAACGCTGCCGCCTTACCTTGAGGACAAGCTGATCAACTACGAGGCAGGCTTCAAAACGTCGTGGGCGGAGAACACGTTCGTCTTGAACGGCGCATTCTTCTATCAGAAGTGGAAGGACTTCCAGTTCCCGATCCTCGGCCAGAACGGTCTTACCGAAGTACAGAACGCGGCGCAGGCGCGCGTCATGGGCTTTGAAGCCGATATGACGTACGCCCCGACGGATCGGTTCACACTCAATGCAGCGCTGTCGATCATTGATGCGGAGCTGACGGACAATTTCTGCGGCTTTGTCGACGCAAATGGAGTGCCGGAAACGGACTGCCCGCAGGCGGTCGATGATCCATCGACACCCGACCCGGATGCTGACGAATCCCAGCCGCCCGAGGCGCCGGACGGCACGCGCCTGCCGATCGTACCGAGGTTCAAAGGCACGCTCACAGCGCGCTACGAGTTCCCGGTCGGCGCCTTGACCGGCCACGTGCAGGGCTCAGTGTCAGGTCAGGATTCGGCGCCGTCGAACCTGCTCGTCATTGATCAGTCGATCATCGGCGACCAGGAGGGCTTCGTTCTGGCAGATTTCTCGTTCGGCGTCCGCAGTGACAACTGGCATCTGGTCGCCTACGTGAACAACGCCTTTGACGAACGGCCGGACCTCTTCAGCTTCGTCGCTTGTGCGATCGAAACGTGCGGCCAGGTCGGCCCTGGCGGCAATAACGGCATCTATCAGGGCACGGCGCAGCCGAGGACCATCGGCCTGCGATTCGGGCAGGACTTCTGATCACTGGTTCCTGACGGCTTGATCGGCGGGCGGAATGGGGTGACCATTCCGCCCGCTTTAATTTGCGGAGCCTTCGATGAAATTCCTGCCGCCCATCGCCGCCGCCGTCGGCGTCCTCCTTGCAACCGACGCGGCGGCGGAAATTTCTTACGTCCGCGCGGGTCGCGCCATCGACGTCGAAAAAGGCCGAGTGCTGACGGACCAGCTCATTCGAATTGACGAGGGTCGCATTACCTCGGTCGCGCCGTATGCAGCGGCGCCGACGGACGGCGAAATCATCGACTGGTCGGCGAAAACAGTCCTGCCGGGCCTCATCGACATGCACACGCACCTAGTCGGCGACATCCAGTCGGCGGGCGTCGCCGATCCTTTGCTGACAAGCGCGGCAGAGGATGTGCTGATCGGCGCGGCCAACGCGAAAAAGACCTTGCGCGCCGGCTTCACGACCGTCCGCGATGTCGGCGCCTGGCGGGCTTTCGCCGATGTCGCGCTGCGCGACGCGATCGACAAGAACTATGTCGAGGGGCCGCGGATGGCGGTCGCGGGCGGCTATTTCACCATTCCCGGCGGCGGCGGCGCGCTGACGGGGCTCGCCGACGACATGAAGGTCCCCGCCGATTTCGAGCGCGGCGTCGTAGAGGGGCCCGACGACGCGCGCGCCAAAGCCCGCGATTTCCTGCAGCACGATGTCGACTTCCTGAAGACGATCGCGACCGGCGCGGTCCTCACCATCGGCACCGATCCCGGCATGCCCGAACTTTCCGAAGCGGAACTGCGCGCCATTGTCGACGAGGCGCGCAAATACGGAAAGAAAGTGACAGCGCACGCGCATGGCGCTGAAGGCGCGAAAAACGCCATTCGCGCCGGCGTCGCGTCGATCGAGCACGGCTCGATCCTCGACGACGAAGCGCTCTCGATGATGAAAAAGCGCGGCGTTTTTCTTGTCGCCGACATCTACAATGGCGATTACATCGACGAGGTCGGAACGCGCGACGGCTGGCCCGAGGAGACGCTGCAAAAGAATCGCGACACGACCGAAACCCAGCGCGACGTTTTTCGCAAGGCGGTGAAGATGGGCGTCAAGATCGCCTATGGCACGGACTCGGGCGTCTATCCGCATGGCGATAACGCCAAGCAGCTCCCCTACATGGTTAAATACGGCATGACGCCGATCGCGGCGATCCGCTCCGCGACGCTGTCGGCGGCGGAGCTCCTCGGCTGGGAAAAAGACGTCGGCTCGATCAGCGTCGGGCGTTACGCCGACATGATCGCCGTCGACGGCGATCCGCTTACGGATATTTCCGCCCTGACCGGCGACAAGGTCGTCATGAAGGGCGGGGAGATTGTGGAGTGATTTTCCTTCTCCCGTGGGAGAAGCTGGCGCGAAGCGTCGGATGAGGGTTCCGCGCTCGCCTTGAACGACGGGACCCTCACCCGGAATTGCTTCGCAATTCCGACCTCTCCCAAAAGGAGATGTGAATTTTTTTGCCTGGGTTGAATGTGACGCACAACAAAACCTTTGACGTCGTCATTATCGGCGGGGGCCATAACGGCCTTGTCTGCGCCTTCTATCTCGCCCGCGCCGGCCGCAGGGTCTGCGTTCTGGAGCGCCGTGAGATCGTCGGCGGCGCCTGCGTCACCGAGGCGTTTCATCCGGGCTTCAGGAACTCGGTCGCAAGCTACGCGGTCAGCCTCCTCTCCCCGGAAGTCATCGCCGAGATGAACCTCGCGCGACACGGCCTCAAGGTCGTCCTTCGCCCGATGGCGTATTTCTCCCCGACGCCGGACGGGCGCCATCTGCTGCTCGGGCGCGACGCCGCCGAAAATCGCGCGACGCTGGCGGCGCTCTCGAAAAATGACGCCGTCGCCTACGACGCCTATCATCAGCGCCTTGACCGCCTCGTCGACCTTCTCCGCAAGATGCTCGGCGCGACGCCGCCCAATGTCGGCGGCGGCATTCGCGACATGCTCGCCGCGGCGGGCCTTGCGAACGACATGCGAAAACTCGGGCTTGAGGGCCAGCGCGATCTCGTCGATTTCTTCGGCAAGAGCGCCGGCGAGATTCTCGACCATTGGTTCGAGAGCGATCTTCTGAAAGGCATGCTCGGCTTCGACGCGATCACCGGCTTTTACGGCAGTCCGTATACGCCGGGTTCCGCCTATGTGCTCCTCCATCACGTCTTCGGCGAGGCGAACGGCGTCAAGGGCGCCTGGGGCCACGCGATCGGCGGCATGGGCGCGATTACTGAGGCGATGGCGAAAGCCTGCGCGCAAGAGGGCGTCGACATCCGCGTCAACGCGCCGGTGAAGGAAGTGGTCCTCAAAAACGGCCGCGCGCAGGGCGTCGTCCTCGCCGACGGAACCGCGATCGCGGCGCGCGCCGTCGCCTCGAACATCCACCCGCAACTCCTGTTCGGCGGCCTTGTGCCGAACGACGCGCTGCCGCCGGACTTCGTCGAGCGGATCAGGGGCTGGCGGTCCGGCTCCGGCGTCTTCCGCATGAATGTCGCGTTGTCGGAATTGCCGAATTTCACGGCGTCGCCCTCGACGGGCGCTGCGCGCCACCATTCGGCGTCGATCCTCATCTCGCCGAGCCTCGACTATATCGACGCCGCGTTCACAGACGCGCGCCGTTTGGGATGGTCGCGCGCGCCGGCGATCGAGATGCATATTCCAAGCGTCTATGACGACACGCTGGCGCCCAAAGGCGCGCATGTCGCCAATCTCTTCTGCCAGTATTTCGCGCCGCAATCGCCGGGCGGCAAGAGCTGGGACGACGCGCGCGACGCCGCCGCCGACACGATCATCGATACGATCAACGCCTATGCGCCGAATTTCCGCGCATCGATCGTCGGGCGCATGGCGCTCTCGCCGCTCGACCTTGAAAGAAAATTCGCCCTTGTCGGCGGCGACATTTTTCACGGCCAGCTCGGGATCGACCAGCTGTTCAGCGCGCGGCCGATGCTCGGCTGCGCCGATTACCGCAGCCCGATCAAGGGACTTTACATGTGCGGATCATCGACCCATCCCGGCGGCGGCGTCACCGGCTGGCCGGGGCGCAATGCGGCGCGCGAAATCCTGCGCGACTCTTAAGGAGCGGATGGCCCGGAGGCCGGTTGACATGCGCATCAAAGTCCTCGTCGCGGCGCTATTCGTTGCGACGCCGTCCAACGCGGCGCTCGACCTTTCGCGCGCGTCGGTCGAGCGCCTCGACAACGGCCTCACCTTGATCATGCTGGAGGACAGGACCTTTCCGGTCGTCAGCATCCAGACCGTCTACAGGACCGGCGCCAGAGACGACCCCGCCGGACGCCTCGGCCTTGCGCATTTCTTCGAGCACATGGCCTTCCGGGGATCGAAAAATTTCCCCGAGACGGGGCTTGTCAGCGAGATCTACGCGGCCGGCGGCGAGTGGCACGGCTATACGTGGATCGATCTCACCACCTATTTCGCGACGGCGCCGAAGGAAAATCTCGGTCTCCTTCTCGACATCGAAGCCGACCGCCTGGCGCGGCTCGACCTCAAGGCGGACGAGGCGGAGGCCGAGCGCGGCGCGGTGCTCGCCGAAATGAACGGCTACGCCAATGACCCCGATTCGACCCTATTCGACATGTTGATGGCGGCGCATTTCCTGACGCACCCCTATCGCAACAACACGATCGGCTATCCGGCCGACATCGCGGCGATCGGCTATGACGACATCGTCAGCTTCTATGAGCGGCATTACGCGCCGCAGAACGCAATCATCGCGCTTGTCGGAGACTTCAACCGCGATGAAGCGCGCCGGCTCATTCGCGACAGATTCGCCGGGATCAAGAAGCGCGTCGCTCCGCGCGATCCCTTGACCGCCGAACCGCCCCGCAGCGGCGAGCGGCGCGTTAGGATTTCACTGCCGTCAGACGAAAAGCTGTTCAAGATCGCCTACCCGGCGCCGGCGGCGTCGCACGAGGATTTCCCGGCATTCCTCGTCCTGCAGGCGCTGATCGGCGAACCCGCCGGCGTCAACTTCAACCAGAATGACTGGGGAACGCCGGTCGGCGCCGGCTCGCCGATTGCGAAGGCCGCGAGCGATCTGCGCACCTGGATCATTCCGACCGCCGAGCCTTACGCTTTCGTCGTCTCGGGATCGGCCGCGCCGAGCGCGGACGAAGCGAAAATCGAGCGGCGCATCCAGACGGTCTTCGCCGACCTCGCGCGTGCGCCCGTTTCCGCCGACCGCCTCGCCGCCGCGAAGGAAAAAGCGCTCGCCGCGCTTGCCTTCGATGTCGACACGACAGAGGAAGTCGCGCACCAGCTCGCCTATTTCGCCGGCGTCGGCGCTCTTGACGATCTGTTCACGCTCGAAGGCGCCGTCAAGGAGGTCACGCCAGAGAAGGTCGCAAATGTCGCCCGGAATTATTTGGGCGCCGACCAGCGAACGATCGCCTGGCTGGAGCCAGGAGCGACGCCTGCCGCAATTGCAGCGCCAGCGGCCGCCGAAGCAAGCCCGCGCGCCGGCGAGCCGGGCGACTCGCGCGCGGCGCTCGCGCCTGTAACGTCCATTACGAAGAGCGGCGCGCCGCTGATCTTCCAACAATCGAATTTCTCGCAGACCACGACGATGAAGGCGGTGCTGGACGGCCGATATGAATGCCAATCCTGCGCCGTCGACTGGCCGGCATTCGGCTTGACGACACTCGCGGCCAATGGCGGGGCCGACCGCCCGGAAAATATCGCCGCCAATTTGCTTGCATCGATCAGGGCGGCGAAACCGCACGCATCGACGCAAGCGCCAAGCGACGATCCGTTGACGCGGCTTGAGGAAGTTTTTTCAGCGACGTTCGGCGGCGACGAAAGCGCCGGCAAGCGCGTGCTCGTCGCGACCGCGAGCGGCGCGATCAGGGAGGCGAGCGCAATCGCATTTGGCAACCAATTGCCGGCGGCCGAGGGCGCGGCTTCGACGCAATTGGCGGCGCCCGTCATCGGCGGGGATCGTGAGATCCGTCTTGATGCGGCGAAAGCGCAGGAAGCCGTGGGCTTTCTGGCGGCGGCGGCCGCGGCAGGCGACGGCGCCGCGCTCGCGATGCGGATCGCGCTCTATGTTCTCAGCCACGGCTATGAAGGCCGCCTCGGCAAGGAAGCGATTTCACGTCAGGGCCTCGCCTATTACATCGACGCGCAATACCGCGCCGGCGTCAGCGGCGGCCTCGTCACGCTCGCCGCCGGCGTCGATCCGGAAAAAGTCGACGCGTTTCGCAAATTGCTGAAGGCCGAGATCGCCCGCCTTTCGTCCGAGCCGCCGACCGAGGCCGAAATCGCCGAGGCCAAACGCCATTTGATCGGGCGAAAGATCAGCGCGGCGCAGTCGAATGACGAGATCGCGGACGCGCTGATCAAGGATTTCCTCGCCGTCGGCGGCCCGGAAAGCGCCGTGGCCTTTGCGGCGAGGCTCGATAAAGTCGCCCGTGAGGACGTGTTGAAGGCGGTCGAAGCGCTGCAAAAGGGCGCAGTTGTCAGCGTTCGGGGCGGCGGCGTAGAGTGAGCGCATGACCAAAGTCGAGCCGCAATCGCAAAAACTGCGCGTCGTCGCGGACGAGACGGCGCAAAGCCTGCCCGCATGGACCTATAGTGACGCGGACTTCATGGCGCTCGAAAAGCGGCAGGTGTTCATGCCGGCCTGGCACCTCGTCTGCCACGAAAGCGACGTGCCGGCGATCGGCGATTACACGACGTTTTCGATGCTCGGCGAAATCGCCTTTGTCGTGCGCGGCAAGGACGGCGCGATCCGCGCCTTTCACAATGTCTGCCGGCATCGCGCCGCGCGACTTGTCGACGGCGAACACGGCAATTGCGGGCGCAATATCGTCTGCCCCTATCACGCCTGGACCTACCAGCTCGACGGGCGGCTTTCAGGCGTTCCCTATCTTGATCAATATGAGAATTTCGACCGCGCCGATCACGGCCTTGTCGCGGTCGAATGCGCATCCTTCGCGGGTTTTGTCTTCATCCGCTTTGCGCCGGCCGGACAATCGCTCGACGCCTATATGGCGCCGATCGCAGAGGAGCTTGCGATCTACAAGACCGCGGAGATGAAGCCGCTCCGGAAAGTCGGCAATCGCCTGCGCGACGTGAACTGGAAGAACGGCTGCGACAATTACTGCGACGCGCTGCACATTCCAGTCGCGCATTGGGGATTGAACGGCCTTATCGGCCCGACCTACCGGCTCGAAATCGATGGCGACGCCTTCAAGATCTACGGCGATCTTGAATCGGGGCGCATGCCGTCGAAATCGAACGCCGCCTATTGCAAAATTCTGCCGCGCGTCGTCCATCTGCCGGACGACCGCCAGCGCCTTTGGACCTATTACAAGCTCTGGCCGAATTTGATGTTCGACGTTTATCCGGATCAAGTCGACTTCATGCAGTTCATCCCGCTCACCGCAACGACCTGCCTCTTGCGCGAATGCTCCTACGCGCTGCCGGACGACCGGCGCGAAATGAAAGCTGCGCGCTATCTCAACGGCCGCATCAACCGCATGGTCAATCGCGAAGACAAAGACCTTATTGAGCGAGTGCAGGCGGGAATGGGAACATCCGCGTTCAAGACGGGGCCGCTCGGCCGCGAGGAGATATTGCTGCGCGCCTTCGCCGGCCAGATGCGCGCGGCCGTGCCGCTGGCGCGGCGCCGCGACAAGCCGGCGCGCGCGGAAATCGACGCGGCGCTCGCTTAGCGCGCCCTTCGTGACGGCTTGGCTGCGCAGCAGCCAAGCCTCCTCAGGGTGAGGCGTAGTTTCGATTGAAAAGAACAGGCCTCATCC
The DNA here is from genome assembly GCA_902826095.1 of uncultured Alphaproteobacteria bacterium. Classification (GTDB taxonomy): domain Bacteria; phylum Pseudomonadota; class Alphaproteobacteria; order Caulobacterales; family Parvularculaceae; genus Amphiplicatus. The sequence continues at coordinate 45,602 of CADEDN010000014.1, forward strand.
TGAGGAGCGCGCGGAACGCGCGCGTCGCGAAGGATGGCCACACCCTCGCCTACCGCCGCCTTTCGAACGCGCGCCGGGCCTTGCGGAAATTCTCGACGACCAGCGCCCGCTCTTCTTCCGTGTTGAACGCAGCGCTTTCGCGCGCGAAGGCGGAGAGCCGGTCGATCCAGGCGATGAAATAATCAGCGTCATCGCGCGAGCGCTGCGGCTTGCCGCCGACCGTCACATAGACCGGCGAAGTGACGGCGAAAGGATAAAGATCGAACAATTCCGCCGACGCTTCCTTGCTCGATGCGCGCAGCGAAACCCAGCTCGATCGGTCGACGACGATTTCGCCTTCGGCCCTCGCGCGCCGACCGTCGGCCTCGATCGGCAACCGCAGCGCGACGTCGCCGTTGACGATCACTTCGAGCGCGTCGATCGACGCGATCGACGCCATCGACGCGGAGAATTTGAGATTGTGCGCGCCGTTCTTGAGCCTGATCTCGCCGCCCGGCCCTGCTCCTTCGACCTTGAAATCGAGAAGCGCGCTGTTCGTCGCAAAGCTCTTTCCCGCTTTCAACCCGTCAAGCCAGGCGCGCGTGAAGGCCGCCGGGTCGGGCGGCGCGTCGGCGAGATCGACATAGGTTCGATCAAGGCCGATCGGCCCGCGCAAGCTCGCAAAATTCGTCATCGCGTCCGTGCCGCCGGCCGCCGCGATCTTGAAGCCGCAATTCAGCAGACGATGCCAGATCGCCTCCGTCGCGCGATGATCGCTGAAGGCGACGATTTCGAGATAATCGACAAGACCGAGCGCGACATCGGCCGGGAGCGCGTAGGTGAGCTTGGCGTCCTTCGCCGGATCGGGCGCCGGCGGATCAAAAGGATGGACGTAACCGACGAGCGCGCCCTGCGCGCGCGCAAGCTGCGCGATGGTCGCATTGTCCGGGTAGAGACTTTCAACCGCCGTCTTCGGATAGCCGACATAATCGGAGATGAGGAGATGATCCGTAAGGCCGATGAGGCCCATATGGCCCCAGACGCTGGTGTGAAATTCCTGCGCCTGCGCGACGACCGCCTGGCCGCCGCCGGCGCGCGACGGCGTCGTTGAAAATTCGGCTATGTCGGGAATGCGCTGTTCCTTGTTGACGATGAGATTGAAAGCGAGATCGAGCGCCTCGGCGTCCGCCTGCGCCGTCAGGCGCTCGACATTCATGCGATAGGCGCCGCCATAATTCATGTGCACATGCGCGTCGGCGCTTTTCCAGCGGGAGAATTTGACGCCCTGATCATCGAGCGCGATCTCGATCCCGGATTCTCCACGTTCGCCGATGGCGACGCTCCTTGCGACCGGCGTTGACGAAAGCCCCCGCCAGACGCGGATTTCGGCAGGCCCCGGCGGCAGGGCGACGACATCGTCGCCGTCCGAATGAAAATAATGCGTCTCGCTCGGCTCTTTCGGATCGAAATAGTCATCCGCGTGAATGAGCGCGTTTGTCGGCGCATAGTCGCGCCCGTCGGCGCCGCGAATTTGCGCGCGCGCCGCGACGGGCTTTCCCTGCGCATCGCGAATGGCGAGCGTGAGCGAGCCCGTCTTCGCCCGTCGCTTCAGCGTTTTTTGTTCGAGCCGCGCGCGGGCGCCGCCGACGATTTCGATCGTTTCAATGGCGAGTTCGCCGTCCGCATTCGAAACAAAGGCGATCTTCGATCCGTCCGGCGACCAGCGCGCCGAGGTCACGTCGAAATCGCCATAAGCGAACGGCTTCGGATAGCCGCCGGCCTCAGCCGTCGTCATCCACAGCTGATGCCATTGCCGGCCGAGATAGGATGAATATGCGACGCGTTTTCCGTCCGGCGACCAGTCGGGCCGCGCCTTCCAGTTCGTCTCTTCGTCGCGGATGATTGCGGGCGGCGCCGAAAGATCGAGTTTCTGGCGGACGATCCTGCCGGTTCCGTGCAGAACGTCTTCGTTCGACACGAAAATGAGCTCCGTTCCGTCGGGCGACCAGGCGGGCGAGAGCTCATGATCCGTCTGCGAATAATAATACCGCGCGGCCTCTGTCTTGCGCTCGGGCCGCCAGCGGCGCGAGGTCCATCCGTCCCGTTCGCGCTCGGCGATCGCGATGTGAAAATTCCCGCTCTCCGCCGTCGTCACATAGGCGATGCGTCGTCCGTCCGGCGACCATTTCGGTTCAAGATTGAGCGCGCCATTGGCGACGACGGGGCTCTCCCTCCCCGATTTCAGATCGCGGATGACGAGGCCGATCGCGTCGCGCTCGCGACGCGCGAACACCAGCGAGCGTCCGTCCGGCGAGACATCAGGCTGGTAATTATAGAAGGCGCCGGTCGTGATCTCTTCGGCCGTCGTCGACCTGAGCTTCTGGCGCCAGATGCGCCCCTGCATCGAGAAATAAAGGGTCTCGCCGTCTCGCGACCACGCGAGAGCCGACGGGCCGCTCGTCAATTGCGGGACATACATCTCGCGCCAGTAATAGGGATGCGGCGCCGTCACCTTTTTGAAGACGGGTTCGCGCTCCGCCGCGAAGGACGGCGCGGCAAGCGCTGCAAGCACGGCCGCTATCGCGACGATCCATCTAAGCCGCTTCGCCATCGCGCCCATCCTATCCGTCGCCGACATTTTTCATCGCCTCGCCTGACAGGATGAAAACCCGATCCTGCGCGCTTTCGGCAAAGCCGATCGTCTCATAAAAATTCACCGCCGCGAGATTTTTCTGATCGACGGATAGCTTGATGTATGTCGCGCCGCGCGCCTCGGCGCGCCGCGCGGCTTCCGCGATCAGTCGCCGGCCGATCCCCTGCCCGCGCGCCGAGGGGGCGATGTAGATGTCAAGAATGTAGAGGCCTTTCCTGCCGCGCCAGGTCGAGAACTCGTCATAAAAGATCATCGTCGCGACAATCTCGCCGGCGCGCTCCGCGACGAGGCTTTCAAACGCTTTCCCGACGCCGAATCCGTAGCGCCGCAGATCGTCGGCCGACAGCACGCTTTGCGCCGCGCCGATCGTCTCGCGCGCAAGCGCCGCGATCATCGCCTGCATCGCCTCGGCGTCACGGCTTTGCGCGTCGCGGATGACGATCTCAAAAGCCAATGGCGCCGCGCCCCTTGAGCTTCAGCATCGCGCGCGCCTCGTCGGCGCTCGCGACATCGAGCCCGAGCTCATCGAGAATGCGGCGCATTTTCGCGACCTGCTGCGCGTTCGATGTCGCTAGAACGCCGGGCGAAATCGTCAGATTGTCTTCAAGACCGACGCGGACATTGCCGCCCATGATCGCGCCCGCCGTCGCGATCGCCATCTGCCGGCCGCCGGCCGCCAGCACCGAGAACTGATAGGCGTCGCCGAGCAGCCGGTCGGCGGTCCCTTTGAGATGAACAAGGTTTTCAACGCTCGCGCCCGCGCCGCCGAGAACGCCGAGCACGAATTGCACATAAAGCGGCGGCTCGACGAGCCCCTTCCGGAGGTAAAACGCCAACAGCTCCACCTGCCCGACATCGTAGCATTCGAACTCGAACTTCGCGCCGCCGCCCTTGCCGATGTCGGCGAGGATCATTTCGATGTCGTCGAAACTGTTCTGAAAGACCGTGCGCCTGGTCGCCTGCAGCAGCGCCGGCTCCCAGTCGTGCTTCCACGCGCCGTATTTTTCGAGCATCGGAAAGATGCCGAAATTCATCGAGCCCATATTGAGCGAGCACATTTCCGGCTTCAGCGCCCGCGCCGGGGCGAGCCGCGCATCAAGCGTCATCAGCGACGAGCCGCCGGTCGAGACGTTAAGGACCGCGTCGCAGGAATCATTGATCTTCCTTATGAAGGCGCGGAAGAGCTGCGCGTCCGCGCTCGGGCGGCCGTCCGAGGGCTGACGGGCGTGCAGGTGAATGATCGCCGCGCCTTCGCGCGCCGCGGCGATCGACGCCTCGGCGATCTCATCGGGCGTGATCGGCAGATGCGGGCTCATCGTCGGGGTGTGGATCGACCCCGTCACCGCGCAGGTGATGATGACTTTGCGCCGTCCCTGTGCCGCCATAAGGGCCCGTTTCCCGCTGGCGTTCGCCGCCGCTTTCGCGCATTTTGTCAGGGCGCGCGCTGGCAGGCAACAAGAAGTCACAGAATGAAAACGGGCGTCTTCGACTGGTCTCCCGCCGAGCCTTCAAAGCTCTTCTATCAAGCCGGATCGCGGCGGCCGATGTTCGCGCGATCGGAGGGCTGCTATGTCTGGACGACCGACGGCGCGCGCTATTTCGACGCCTCGAGCGGCGCGATGGTGTCGAACATCGGCCACTCCAATCCGCGCGTCCTCGCGTTGATGCGGGACGAAATGGCGCGCGGCACATTCGCCTATCGCCTCCACTTCGAGAGCGAGCCGGCCGAGCGTCTTGCGACCGCGCTCGGCCGCCTGTCGCCGCCAGGCCTCTCGCGCGTGTTCTTCGCCTCCGGCGGCTCGGAGGCGGTCGAAAGCGCGATCAAGCTAGCGCGGCAATACGCGCTCGCCAGGGGCGAAGCATCGCGCACGGAAGTGATTTCGCGCTATCCGTCCTATCACGGCTCGACCTTCGGCGTCCTCGCCGTGACCGGCTATGATCCATTGACGCGGCCCTTCGCGCCGATGTTCCGGGACATGCCAAAAATCCCGGCGCCGCGCGCCTATCTCGACCGCGACAATCTTTCGGACGAGGAGAAGGGCCTTAAATACGCCGAGGCGCTGCGCGACAAGATCGAGGAGATCGGGGCGAGGCGCGCGCTCGCCTTCATCATGGAGCCGATCGGCGGCGCCTCGACCGGCGCGCTAGTCGCGCCCGACAGCTATTACCAGCGCATTCGCGACATTTGCGACGAGTACGGACTGCTCTTGATCTACGACGAAGTGATGACCGGCGTCGGGCGCACCGGAACATTCCTCGCCGCCGAGCACTGGAATCAGTCGCCAGACATCGTCGTCCTCGGCAAGGGGCTCGGCGCCGGCTACGCGCCCTTGTCCGCGGTCGTCGCGCGCGGCGACATCGTCGAGGCGGTTCTGGACGCCGGCGGCTTCATGCACGGCTACACCTACGCCGGCAATCCGCTCGCCTGCAGCGCGGGTCTCGCGGTCTTGAAAGAAGTTCTCGACAACAACCTTGCCGGCAACGCCGCCCGCATGGGCGACATTTTGAAGGCGCGACTCACAGCCTTGATGGACCGTTTCCCGTTCATCGGCGACGTCAGGGGCAAGGGCCTTTTGCTCGCTTTCGAACTCGTTTGCGACCGCGCGACGATGGCGCCTTTGCCGCGGGCGTGGAACGCTTTCCACCGCCTCGTTGAAATCGCCTATGCGAAGAACCTCGTCATCTATGCGCGGCGGACGCGCGGCGGCGATGAGGGCGACCATTTCCTCGTCTGCCCGCCGATGATCGTCACCCAAGCGCAAATCGACGAAATCATGACGCCGCTCGCTGAAAGCCTCGCCGATTTCGCGCGCGAATTCGGCCTTCGTGATGAAGGATGACGCGATGAGAGCTTTTTTTGCTGAAGAGCAGCGCCGCCACTATCCAGATTCTTACCTCGTCAACGGCGTCTTTCATCCAAACCCGGAGCATCCAGATCGCATCGACAGGCTCCTCGCCGGCGCGCGGGCGGCGGGATGCGATATTGAGCGTCCGCCGGACTGCGGAACGGCGCCGATCCTCGCCGTCCACGATCCGCGCTATGTGGCGTTTCTCGAAAACGCGCATGAGCGCTGGCGACGGATCAAAGGCGCGTCCGGCGCCGTGACGCCGAACATTCATCCGGTCGCGCGCGACAATCACTATCCCGACAGCGTCGTCGCGCAGGCCGGCTGGCACATGCTCGACGCGTCGGCGCCGATCACGGCGCACACTTTCGAAAGCGCCCGCTGGAGCGCGTCTTGCGCGGTCGCCGCCGCCGACGCCGTGCTGTCCGGCGCCAGAGCCGCCTACGCGCTCTGCCGGCCGCCGGGGCATCACGCGCGCCAGGATGCGGCGGCCGGGTTCTGCTACATCAATAACGCGGCGATCGCCGCCGTCCGCCTGCGGACGACTCATGCGCGCGTCGCCATTCTCGATGTCGATCTGCACCACGGCAATGGAACGCAAGATATTTTCTATGGCCGCGACGACGTGCTGACGATCTCGATTCACGCCGATCCGACGCGCTTTTATCCGTTCTTCTGGGGATCGGAGGACCAGCGCGGACGCGGGCGCGGCGAAGGGTTCAACCGGAATTTTCCCCTGCCGCGCGGATCAAACGACGACGCCTTCCTCGCGGCGCTCGACGAGGCGCTGACGCGCATCGACGATTTCGCCCCCGGCGCGCTCGTCGTCGCGCTCGGCCTTGACGCCTTCGAGGGCGATCCTTTCGGCGGCCTGTCGGTCTCGACCAAGGGCTTTGGCCGGATCGGCGCGATGATCGGCGGCGCGCGGCTCAAGGCGGCGATCATCCAGGAGGGCGGCTATCTCTGCGACGCGCTCGGGGAAAATCTGACAGCGTTCCTGACCGGATTTCAGTCGCGCTGACCCCGGCGCCGTCATGCGCTGCGCCCGGCCTTTCTGTTCTTTCACTCTCCTGGAAAGAGGGCGGAGGGCCGGCGCAGCTTTTCGCCATTCGTCCGTATCAAAACCAATCCCCGCCCTTCCCTCCCCTTTTCAAGGGGAGGGAATCCGGACGCGCCTCCTTCCTTCACCCCCCTTGAAAAGGGGGGCAGGGGGGATTGGGGCTGTTTCAGCCTGATCTCTCCGCCCGCCACCACCCTGTCATCCCGCATGCGTCGCACGCTGCACGCTGCGACGCGTTCGGGAGGACAAGATTAGTGACCAAGGCCTCGTCCTGAGGCGCCTCGCGCCAGCGAGGCGTCGCGAGGGGTTATTGCGGCGGCGGGTCAAACCTTGAAAGATGGCCCTGCAAAAAGCGCCATCGGTCGTCGCGGCGCACTGCGACGCCGGTGAAGGCGCCTTCGAAGTTGAAGGAGAAGTCGGTCGAGACAAAGCCGATTTTCGTGTGCGCGCGAAACGAAGCCGCATCCGCCGAGAGCGGCGTCACGGCGATCGCGTCGACATCGCTGCGAATCATCGCGTTCATGGCGGCGACCCGATCGACGCCGGCGGCCGCGGCGGCGGCGCTGTCATAGGCGACACGGCCCTGCTCGACCCAGTAGAAATCTGGATCATCCGCATACAGCGCTTTTAAATCGCTCCAGCGCCCTTCGGCGCCGGCTGCGCTCCATTCCCGTATCAGTGCTGTGACGCCCGCGGCCGCCGCCGCGGGGTCTGCCGCCGGCGTCGCCTTCATGTCCGCAGCCACTTTCCGGGATTCCGGCGCGCTGCAGGCCGCCGCAAGGAGGAGCAAAAAAATGCGATAAAGCGCATGGGACCTCCGCAAACCTTCATTCACGGAAGGCGATTTACCATGAGCGGAGGCGCGATGACCCTTGAAATCCCGCCTGCCCGCCATTATCAAGAAGTAAACTAGTCAGTGTAATCATATGACCAGAACAGCCAGGACGCCCGCAGGAGCCTCATGAAAACCGCCCGCCAGATCGATCTTCGCCCGGAAGACCTTGTTTATGTTCAGGGATTTGCGACCCCGCCGAGCCCGAAATTTCGCCCGCTGCATGCGGTCCTTTCGGCGTTCCGGCTGATCCTCAACAAGGACGACACGCGTCAGGTCTTCGAGGTCGTCTCCGCGCTGTCGCGCAGTTCCAGCCGCAATCTGTTCGCGCGCTTTGTCGCGACGCCTTACGGTCGAAAGGTCGTGACCGCGCCGGTCAGGCTTGAAGATATTCTCGGCGATTTCGAGCGGCTGCGAAGACTGCCGGCGGGATCCTTCGGCAAGGCCTATGTCGATTTCATGGATGAGGCGGGGTTTACGCCGCAGGGCCTTATTGACGCCGCCGAGGAAGCGGGCGTCGGCATGGAGGAATATCCTGAACTCGCCGAATTCCGCCGCGCCTTCACGCATCTCGAAGTCAGCCATGATCTCTGGCACGTCATCACCGGCTATGGCCGCGATCCATTGGGCGAGATCTGCAATCTCGTCTTCACGAGGCGCCAGACGCGAAATCCGGGGCTGCGCCTCATCATCTTCATGGGGCTTGCGGCGATCAAGCTTGAGCGCTGGTCGATGCCGGCGCTGAAAGCGGCGCGCGAGGCGGCGCGCATGGGCGATAATGTCGATTTTCTCCTCCAGCATGACGTCGAGGCGCTGCTGAAGCGCCCGCTCGCGGACGTTCGCGCCGAACTCGGCATTTTCAAGCCGGCGGTCTATGATGCTATTCCGTATGCGGAGAAACACGCCGTCCTTCGCCCGAAAGTGAAGGCGACGCAGTCCGAACGCGAGCAGGACAAAGGCCTCGCTGAGGCGGCCTGAGCGCCGGCGACGCGGAGGCCGGGAAAGATGATATTGGGAGTTTCCTCGGCGCATCGGGCGCTTTATTGAGCGTCGATGACCTGCCGACTTTATCTCATCACCCCGCCGGCGATCGCGAATCTGCCCCGCTTCTGCGACGCCCTCAAAGCCGCGCTTGGCGGCGGCGATGTCGCCTGCCTGCAGCTTCGCCTCAAGGTCGACGGCGTTCCGGCGCCCGATGACGACGTCCTGCGCGCGGCGGAGGCGATATTGAAAATCGCTCGCCCGGCGAATTTCCATTTCCTGATTAATGACCGCCCAGATCTCGCCAAATGCGCCGGCGCCGACGGCGTTCACATCGGTCAGAGCGACGCCGCCTATGCGCAAGCGCGCGCCCTCCTCGGCGCCGAGGCGACGATCGGCGTTACTTGCCACAATTCCTACGACCTTGCGATCGAAGCAGGAGAGGCCGGCGCCGACTATGTCGCCTTCGGCGCCTTCTTCCCGACGCAGACCAAGGACGCCCCGACGCGCGCCGAAGTCTCGCTCATCGAAGACTGGACCTACGCGACGACTGTTCCTTGCGTCGCGATCGGCGGCCTCACCGCAGAAAATTGCGGGCCGATCGTGCGCGCCGGCGCGGATTTCATCGCTGTCTCCGCCGCGGTCTGGAACGCCGGCGAGGGGCCCGCCGCCGCGGTGAAGACGCTTAACGCCGCGATCGCCGCGGCGATCGGAGGGCGGCACGATTAATGCTCGCAAAAGCGCAAGGCCCATTGGGAGCATCAGCGCATGCGCGCGAAATCGCGATTTCTTCCGGCGGCGGCGCTCGCCGCGCTGATCGCCTGTCCCGCAATGGCGCAGGACAGAATGATGTCGGCGCCGAAGTCGCTTGAGGAACTCGTTAAGACGCCTGCGCCGAGAAAGCCCGCTCCGGCGGCCGGAAAGCCGATCGACGCGGCGCATCAGGCGCTTGTCGCCGGCGATTTCGCTCGGGCGAGATCGCTCGCCGAGCCGCTCGCGAAAAAGGGCGACGGCGCCGCCAACCATCTGCTCGGCTATCTTTATGAAAGAGGCCTTGGCGTTCCGGCTGACATCGGCGCTGCGCTTCGTCACTATGGCGACGCCGCGATCGCCGGCGACGCTGACGCGCAAGTCGCGCTCGGCGTTCTCGCCTTCGAGGGCGACGGCGTCTATCCCGATTACGAGCGCGCGGCCGGCTGGTTCCGACTTGCCGCGGCGCAAGGCGATCCGCGGGCGGATGTTCATCTGGGGCTGATGTACGCTGAAGGCGTCGGCGTCCGTCAAAGCGCCGTCGCGGCGGCCCATCACTTCGCCAAGGCGGCGAACAAGGGCGACGCGGACGGCGCCTTCTATCTCGGCTTCGCCTATCTCAACGGCGACGGCCTGCCGCAAAGCTACGCCAGGGCGGCGAAGAATTTTGCGGACGCCGCCGCGAAAGGCCATGGCGAGGCCGCCTATCACCTGTCGCTGATCCATGATTCTCCCGTGCTCGGCGCGCCGGACGCCCAAAAAGCCGCCGGTTTGATGCGCGCCGCCGCGACGGCCGGCTATCCGCCCGCCTTCGCGGCGATGGGTCTTATAGTTCATCGAGGCGACGCCGACGGCGTCGCCGCCGACTGGTTCGAAATGGGGGCTAAAGCGGGCGACCCGCAAGCCGCCTTTCTCTATGCGGTCGCGTTGTCGGAAGGCGACGGCCGCGCCCGCGACGCGGCGGCGGCGGTCGCCATCGTCGATGATCTGATCGCGTCGCCCGCGGTCGCCGCGCCGCTGAAAGCGCAGGCCGCGTCGCTGAAGAAAGCGATCGCGCAACGCGCAATGGCGCCGTTCACGCTGCGAAACTGAACGATCTCCCTTGAACTAGGGCGGCAGCGTCCGCAGCTTGGTGTTGGCGAGAGCGGCGGTCGTTGGATTTCCTCGTTGATTTTCATCTGGCGCCCGGCCCGGTCCCGGAAGCGGCGAAATCATTCCCCTTTTGTTCCAAACCGCCTAGACTCCCGCCATGGCAGGCGTGATTCGAATTTTGGGGATCGATCCGGGCTCCGGCGCGACGGGATGGGGCCTCATAGAGACTATCGGTCCAAAGCTCGCTTTTGTGGCGGCGGGAATTGTCCGCCCGAAGCGCGCGCTCGGCCGGCCCGAGCGGCTCGCCGCGATCCATGAGGCGCTGGCGGGTCTCATCGCCGAATGGGCGCCAGATGAGGCCGCCGTCGAGGAGACGTTCGTCAACGCGAGCCCGCGCGACGCGCTCGTCCTCGGCGAGGCGCGCGGCGTCGCGCTTCTCGCGCCGGCGCTCGCCGGGATTTGCGTCGCGGAATACGCGGCGAACACCATCAAGAAATCGGTCGTCGGCAAGGGGCACGCGGAAAAGAGCCAAGTCGCGGCGATGGTGCGCGTGCTTCTCCCCGCCTCCGGCGAACAGGCGGCCGACGCCGCCGACGCGCTCGCCGTCGCCATCTGTCACGCCCATCACCGGAGCGCTGCGGCGCTCACAAGGAAGATCGCATGATCGGGCGCCTGAAAGGAACTGTCGCGGCGATCGACGTCGACACCGCGCTCATCGACGTCAATGGCGTCGGCTATGAGGTCCATGCGCATGCGCGGCTCCTCTCGCATCTTGGCCTCGGCGAGGCGGCGACGCTCAGCATAGAAACGATCGTGCGCGAGGATTTGATCCGCCTTTACGGATTTGAGAACGAAGCCGAGCGGCGCGCGTTTCGCTTGCTCACCGGCGTGCAGGGCGTCGGCGCCCGGCACGCGCTCAGCGTGTTGCAGGTGCTGCCGCCGGACGATCTTTATGACGCGATTGCGGCCGAGGACGTGACGTCGCTTGCGCGCGCCCATGGCGTCGGCAAGAAACTGGCGCAGCGAATCGCGACGGAATTGCAGTCGAAACTTGGATCCCTCGCGGCGGCGGGCGGCGCGACTTTGAAAGTCGTTGCGCGGAAAATGGGATCCGGCGCCGCCGCGCCGGCGACAAACGCGCGCGTGGACGCCGTGTCGGCGCTTTCGCATCTCGGTTATGACGGCGTCGAGGCGCGCCGCGCCGTATCGCTGGCCGCGGAGGCCGCGGGCGAAGGCGCAGCCGTCGAGGATTTGATCAAACGGGCGCTGAAGGAACTGGCGGCGTGAAGCACGAAGGGGGCTGAAATGCGATTGGTCAGACTGACGGCGGCGTCATTCATTGCAGCGGCGGTGATTTTGTCGGCGAGCGCCGGCGAACCGACGCCGCAAGACGAGGCGAAGCCGACTCAAGCGTCCGCCTCGGCTGGCGAGACTGCGAAAATGAGTTACACGGCCTTCGCGAAGGCGGTCAGGGAAGACGCCGTGGCGACGGCGACATTTGAAATCTATGGCGGCGTGGCGAGCGGAATGACTCGCCTTGGCGCTGACTATGAAGTCGTCGTTCCCGCCGATTTGTCCTACCGTCTCGCCGAGACTCTCGAATCGCACGGCGCGGATGTCACCTTTCTTGAGTATTCATATGATGAGGATGTAGCAGAGGATCTTGGCGCCGCCGCTTCGTCGAAGAACGAAGGACTGTCGTCAACGCTTCGCGTCATATTCGATCTACTCCCATTTCTGATCTTTCTGGTGTTCATTGTCGCAATCTACTTCTTCGCCCAGAGATCGAACAAAGGTTACTACGCTCGCGCTGAAAAAATGCAGGCCGATTTCTTTGCGAACATGGAAAAAATCTTGAGGGAGATGCAGCGCGATGGCTGATCCCCTCCGCAACGACAACCGCCTGATCGACGGCGCGCCGAAGCGCGAGGACGCCGACGCGGCGCTGCGTCCAAAGCGCCTCGACGATTTTGTCGGGCAGCGTCACGCCAAGGACAATCTGCGCGTCTTCGTCGGCGCCGCCCGCGCGCGCGGCGAATCGCTCGATCACGTGCTCTTTCACGGACCGCCGGGCCTCGGCAAGACGACCCTGGCGCAAATCGTCGCCAATGAGCTCGGCGTCAATTTCCGCTCGACGTCCGGTCCGGTGATCACAAAGCCCGGCGATCTCGCGGCGCTCCTCACCAATCTTGAAAAGGGCGACGTTCTCTTCATCGACGAGATTCATCGCCTCAATCCCGCCGTCGAGGAAGTGCTTTACCCGGCGATGGAGGATTATTGTCTCGACCTGATGATTGGCGAGGGCCCCTCGGCGCGCTCGGTGAAGATCGATCTTCCGCGCTTCACGCTGATCGGCGCGACGACGCGCTCCGGCCTTCTTGCAAAGCCCTTGCTCGACCGGTTCGGCATTCCGGTGCGGCTTGATTTTTACGAGCCCGCGGATCTCCAAAAGATCGTGCTGCGCGGCGCCGGCATGCTCGGCGCGGCGATGTCGGAGGATGGCGCGATGGAAATCGCGCGCCGCAGCCGCGGCACGCCACGCGTCGCCGGTCGGCTGATGCGCCGCGTCCGCGACGTCGCGACGGTCGAGGGCGCGACGACGATCGATCAGAGCGTCGCCGACCGCGCGCTGCGGCGCCTCGAGATCGACGGCGTCGGCCTCGACCCGCTCGACAGGCGCTATCTTCGTTTGATCGCCGAGCATTTCGGCGGCGGCCCGGTCGGCGTTGAAACGATCGCCGCCTCGCTCGCCGAAGCGCGCGACGCGGTCGAAGACGTCGTCGAGCCGTTCCTTCTCCAGTGCGGGCTCATTCAGCGAACGCCGCGCGGGCGCGTCCTGTCGCAGAGCGCCTGGAAACATCTGGGGCTCGCCGCGCCGAAAAACGCCGTCGGCGATCTCTTCGAGTAGCGCCGTCAGCCCGTCGCGCGGCTGTAGTGCCGCCGGTTCGGCCGCGCCTTGGCGGCGAGGTCGGCGGCTTTTTCGTTGGTCTTTTCGGCCTCGCGATAGAGCTGATATTCGCCCGATTTCAACTGAACAGGCCAGCCGGGCGCAACGCCGGCGACGCGGCGAACGCCGTAATGCCCGGCCGCCTGGCGCGTAAAGAACGGATTGTTCAGATGCGGCCGCGCCAGCGCGCAAAGATCGGCTCTCGCCGCGGCGACGATCATGTTCACCTGTTCAGGGAGCGTGATGTCGCCGACGGCGATCGTCGGAATGCCGACCTCATGCTTGATGAATTCGGCGAACGGCGTCTGCCACATTCGTCCATAAACGGGCTTTTGCCGTCTGACCGTCTGCCCGGAGGAAGCGTGGATGATGTCGACGCCCGCCGCCTTGAAGGCGAGCGAGTAGGCCTTGATGTCGTCGGTCGTGACGCCGCCCACCGCCCAGTCCGAGCAGGAGAACCGGACGGACATCGGCCGATCAACAGGCCAGACCGCGCGCATCGCCTCGAAGACCTCGAGCGGAAAGCGCAAGCGCCCGGCGGCGTCGCCGCCATATCGATCCTTACGCTGATTGGTCAGCGGCGAAAGGAAGCTCGCCAGAAGATACCCATGCGCGCAATGAAGTTCGAGCATGTCGAACCCGGCGCGCCTCCCCCGCTTCGTCGCGGCGACAAATTCGTCGCGAATGCGGTCCATGCCGGCGCGATCAAGCTCGGCGGGCGTGTCGGAAACCCCGTCGATATAGGGTAACGGCGAGGCGGAGACGAGCGGCCAATTGGCGCGCGCCAGCGGCATGTCTTCGCCGTCGGCCGGGGTCTTCGTCGATCCCTTGCGGCCGGCATGGCCGAGCTGCAGCGCGACTTTTGACGGCGTCGTTTCATGAATGAATTCGATGAGCCGTTTCCAGTCCGCCTCCTGCCTGTCGCTCCAAAGGCCCGTGCATGCCTCGGTGATCCGCGCATCAGGCGTCGGACAAGTCATCTCGGTGAATATGAGGCCGGCGCCGCCGACCGCGCGCGCGGCGTAGTGTGAAAAATGCCAGTCATTGAGATCGCCGTCGACGGACGAATATTGGGCCATGGGCGCCATGGCGACGCGGTTGGGGATAGTCAGCCCGCGCAGGTCGAACGGCGTGAACATCGGCGTCGGCCTTTCGGCGGCGACCGCGCGCCCGGTGTTTCGACGGTAGCGGTCGTAGAATTCGGCTTCGACTTGTTCGAGGAACGATGCGTCGCGGCGCTTGATATTGTCCCAGGTCAAACCCTTGGCGCGCGACATGATCGTAAAGGCGAACTCGAAGCGCTCCTTCTCCCAGTGCATCGGCATGTCTTCGAAAAATTTCAGCGACACTTCGGCGTTGTGTTGCGTCACCTCGACCGGCGTCCTGCGCGCTTTCTCATAGGCGGCGAGAGCGGCCGGAACATCCCCGGCATTGTCGACGACCGCGTCGGAAAGTCCGATCGCGCATTCCATGGCGAGCTTGGTGCCGGAGCCGATCGACCAATGCGCCGTCGCTTTCGCATCGCCCAAAAGCGCGATGTTCCCGACGCTCCATGCCGAGCAGCTGATTTTCGGGAAATTGCGCCAGATCGAGCGATTGGTCGTCAGCCTGTGGCCCTGAAGCTCCTCGGCGAAGACTTTCTCCAGATAACGCGCGCTTTCCTCCTCCGACAGGTCGGCGAAACCGCTCGCCGCCCAACATTCAGGCGTCGTTTCGATGACCCAGGTCGAGGCGCCCTCTTCATATTGGTAAGTGTGCGCGCAGAAATGTCCGTGCTCAGTCTTGCGGAAGAAGAAGGTGAATGCGTCCAGCGGCCGCGTCGAACCCATCCAGGTGAATTTGTTGCGCTTGTCCTCAAGGCTGACGCCAAATTCCCGGTCGTATTTCTTACGAATTTGGCTGTTGACGCCGTCCGCGACGAGGATGAGGTCGCTGTCGGCGAAGCGCTGCTCGAAGCTCGCGGGATCGACTTGCGCGTTAAAATGCAGGCCGACGCCTTCCTCGGCGCAACGCTTTTGCAGCAATTGGAGAAGGGTCTTGCGCGAACAGCCGGCGAAACCATTGCCGCCGACGATTGTGCGGTTTCCTTCATGCTCGATGACGATATCCGACCAATAGGCGAAACGGTCCTTGATCATCGCGTAGGATTTCGGGTCGCGGCTCAAAAACTCGTCGAGCGTCTCGTCGGAGAAGACGACGCCGAAGCCGAATGTGTCGTCGGGACGGTTTTGCTCATAGACGTCGATGATTGCGGACGGCGCGCGCTTTTTCGTCAGAAGCGCGAAATAGAGCCCGCCTGGCCCGCCGCCGATGACCGATATTTTCATGGGATCACCGCCGTCGTTTCAATTTCGACTTTCGCCGCGTCCTCGACCAGCGCGACGACTTGCACGAGCGCCATGCAGGGAAAGACCTTGCCGAAAATCTCGCGCCACGCAGCGCCGATCTCTTGCGCGCTCGAAAGATATTCGCGCTTGTCGGTGACGTAGCAGGTCATGCGCACAATATCGGCGGGCTTTGCCCCGCCCTCGGCGAGAATTGCGCGCGTGTTGAGCAGCGCCTGGCGGAACTGCCCGGCGAGGTCTTTTGCGACGAACTTCTCTGCTTCATTCCAGCCGACGACGCCGGCCGTAAACACCATGCGGCCGGAGGCGGCGATGCCGTTTGCGTATCCCTTCGGGCGGGGCCAGCCGGCGGGTTGCAGCGTCTTGCGCGTCATGCGCCCTCTCCCGCGAAATTCTGCAGATGCTGGCGCGCAATGACGATCTTCTGCACTTCCGACGCGCCTTCATAGATTCGGAGCGCGCGAATGTCGCGATAGAGTTCCTCGACTTTCACCCCTTTCGTGACGCCGAGGCCGCCGAAGAGCTGCACGGCTTTGTCGATCACTTGCTGCGCTTGATCCGTGGCGAAGAGTTTCGCCATCGCCGCTTCGCGCGTCACGCGCGTTTTCCTGACGTCTTTCGTCCAGGCAGATCGGTAGACGAGAAGCGCCGATGCGTCGATGTCGAGCGCCATTTCCGCGAGGCGCTCCTGCGCGATCGGCTGATCGGCAAGGGTTGCGCCGAACATTTTTCGCATTGTCGCGCGCGTCGTCGCCTCATCGAGCGCGCGACGGGCGAGTCCGAGCGCCGCTGCGCCGACCGTCGTTCTGAAAATGTCGAGCGTGCCGAGCGCGATCTTCAGGCCGTCGCCCTCGGCGCCAATGAGGCGATCAGCCGGGATGGCGCAATTATCGAAGCGAAGGCGCGCGAGCGGATGCGGCGCGATGACCTCAATGCGTTCGGCGACAGACAATCCACTCGTGTCCGCGTCAATGATGACGGCGGAAACATTTTTTGGCCCTTCTCCGCTGCGGGCGAAAAGCGTGTAGAAATTCGCGATTCCGCCATTTGAAATCCACGTCTTTTCGCCGTCGGCGCGATAGCCCGCCGCGGTCCTCGAAAGCGATGTCGTCATCGCGGCGACGTCGGAACCTGCGTTCTCCTCCGACAGCGCAAAGGCGGCGATCTTCTCGCCGGAAGCGACAGCAGGGAGGTACTTCTTTTTCAGCGCGTGCGAGCCGAATGTCGAGATCGCGCCGGAGCCGAGACCCTGCATCGCAAAGGCGAAATCAGCGAGCCCGGAATGCCGCGCCAGCGTTTCGCGAATGAGGGAAAGCGCGCGCACGTCGAGCGAGTTCAATACGCCGCCGAATTCCGCCGGCACGCAATAGCGCAGCCACCCGTCTTCGCCGAGCGCCGTCACCAGCGCCCGGCATGTCGCGTCGATTTTTTCATGCGCTCCCGGCGCATCGACAATCGCCGGAAGACGCCGCGTCGCCCAATCATCAAGGCTTTCCGCGAGCGCCTTATGGTGCGGTTCAAAGAACGGCCAATCGAGAAAGGTCTTGTCCGCCATCAATCGCCCCCGAAGACCGGTTTTTCTTTCGACGCAAAGGCGTCAAACGCGCGCTTGAAATCATTCGTCTTCATGCAGATCGCCTGCGCCTGCGCTTCGGCCTCGATCGCCGTGTCGAGGCTCATGTCCCATTCCATGTTGAGCTGGTTCTTGGTCATTCCGTTGGCGAAAGTCGGCCCCGCGGCGAGACGCTCCGCCATCGCCATGGCGTGAGCGTCGAGCTTGTCCGCTGGAACGAGTTCGTTGAAAAACCCCCAGGCGAGGCCTTCCGGAGCCGACATCGAGCGGCCGAAAAAAAGCAGCTCCGACGCGCGCCCCTGGCCGATAATGCGCGGCAAGATCGCGCAAGCGCCCATGTCGCAGCCCGCGAGCCCGACGCGATTGAACAGGAAGGCGGTCTTGGCCTCGGGCGTCGCATAGCGAAGATCCGACGACATCGAGATGATGGCGCCCGCGCCGACCGATACGCCGTCGACGGCGGCGATGATCGGCTGCGGGCAGTGGCGCATCGCCTTCACGAGATCGCCCGTCATGCGCGTGAAGTTGAGGAGTTCCGGCATGCCCATCTTGGTGAGCGGGCCAATGATGTCGTGGACGTCGCCGCCCGAACAGAAATTGCCGCCCTCGCCGCCGAAGACGACGACCTTGACGTCGTTCAGGTAGACAAGCGCGCGAAACATGTCGCGCAGTTCGGCATAGGACTCGAAGGTCAAGGGGTTCTTTCGCTCCGGCCGGTCGAGCGACACCCGTGCGATCCCGCCAGCATATGTCCATTTGAAGTGTTTCGGCTTGAATGTTTCAGGATTCATGCGGCGTCCTTTCGCGAACGGGCGATGTCTGTCGGTGAAATAAGCGCGAGCAGCCGGCGCAAGGATTTCAATTGCGCCGGGCTGACGCCGGCGAAGGCGTCCTCGATCCATCGGCGATGCGCAACCGCCATCTCGGCGAAGACGCGCTCGCCTTTCTTCGTCATCGTGAAGATGGCGACGCGTCCGTCGTCAGGATCGACCGCGCGCTTGACCAGGCCGTCGCGGATGAGCGGCGCGGTCACTTGCGTGGTGTTGCCGTCCGAGACCATCAATCGCTCGGTCAGCGCGCCGGCGCGAAGTCCGCCCGGCCTTGCGCGGTCGAGCGCCGATAGAACGTCAAAGCGCGCAATCGAATGGCCGTAGCCGCTGCGAAACGCGGTATCGACGGCTTTCTTCAGCCCTTGCGATGTTGCGAGCAATGTCAGCCATGCGCGGACGGCTTCGCGATCATCGCTCATGCGATCGCCTCGCCGCCGTCAATGACGATCGCCTGGCCGTTGACCGCTGCGGCGGCGTCGCTTGCAAGATAAGCCGCGGCCGCGGCGACTTCCTCGGGAAGGATCAGCCTTCCCATCGGGTTGTCCTTCGCGAGCGCGCGCTTGGCGGCTTCGCGGTCGCCGCCGGCTTTTGCGGCGAGACGATCAAGCGCGCTGGTGATGAGCTGCGTGTCGGTGAAGCCCGGGCAGATCGCATTGAAAGTGACGCCGCTCTTTGCATGCTCAAGCGCAAGCGAGCGGATCCAGCCAAGGACGCCATGTTTGGCGGCCGCATAGGCGGCGGTGAACGGATAGGCTTTCAGCGACGCCGTCGACGCGACCGCGATGATGCGTCCCCAGCCGCGCTCGATCATCCCGGGCGCCGCCGCCTGCGAGCAGAGCATGACGCTGGTGAGGTTTACGGCCAGCATGTCGTCAAACAGCGCGCGAGAGGTCTTGAGACTCGGCGCTGTCGTCACGCCGCCTGCATTGCAAACGAAAATGTCGATTGCGCCGACAGCGTCGACGCCCGCCCGAACGGAAGTTTCGTCGGTCACGTCCATCGCGACGAAAGGAAATCCGGTCGCCTTGAGCCTCGCCTCGTTACGCCCTGCGATTGTCACCGCGGCGCCGGACTTGCCAAGCGCTATTGCAATCGCGAGGCCGATGCCCGAACCGCCGCCCGTGACCAGCGCGCGTCTGGGGCTTTTTGCCGCTCTAGGATCTTTCGCGTCCGACGCCGTCATGGAAATTATTTTAGTAATAAAATAATTGCCGTCAATCCGTCGGCCGGATATATTTTAGGTTTAAAAGAAACGAGCCGCGCCAGCGGCCGGGTCAGGCCGCCTTCGCCATCTGCTCGTAGAGGTCGAGGAATTCCTGATAGGCGGCGGCGCAGGGGTCCGGGTCGCGCGTCATCATCGCATGATAGTCGACGAAGCGGTTGATGAAAGCGAGCGGCGCGACGTCAAGCGCCAGCGCCGCGCGGACGACCGGCGAGCCGAGCGCAAGATGATTAGACACATGAAATCCCGTCCAATAATAAGCGGCGGCTTGCGCCTCGTCGCCGCTGAACCGACGGACGGCGACCCGCCGCGCCGCGGCGTATACTTTGAGAATTGCCGCCTTCTCCTGCGGCGGGAGCTTAAACGTGCGGGCGGTCATCGGCGCCTCCGGACGGCGCGATCCTAGCGCGCCGGGCGCGAAAGTGGAAACCGGTTTCGCGCGCTAAGGCGCGCCAAATCAATAGGCTAGAACATCGGGCGCGATTCCCATATCGCGCCCGATGTTCTAGCACGGGACGCGGCCGATGCGACGCGTGCAATAATGTCATGGGGAAAACGCCTTGACCGCGCGCCGGTCAACGCTCACATCCCTTTGGCGTCAGACGGCCGGACGGCCGCGGGCTCTCTTCTTCGGATAGGGGCTCGAGGAAAGTCCGGGCTCCATGGAGATAAGGCGCCGGGTAACGCCCGGCCGGTTCGCCCGGAAGCGGGCGGGCTGAGGGATAGCGCCACAGAGAACGAACCGCCTCCTCCGGGAGGTAAGGGTGAAAGGGTGCGGTAAGAGCGCACCGCTGGACTGGCGACAGTCGAGGCATGGCAAGCCCCGCCTGGAGCAATGCCGAATAGGGACCGCGCGCCTCGCAAGAGGCAGGGGCGTCTCCGCCCCGAGCGGTCCGGGTTGGCAGCTGGAGGCGCGGCGCAAGCCGCGTCCAAGAGGAATGGTCGTCGCCCCGGCGCAAGCCGGGGTACAGAACCCGGCTTACAGGCCGTCTGGCGCCAATTGCCGTTCGCGGCGGATCTAAACGCCTGTGGCGATTTTCCGCTGGCTGCCGGCAAGCGAATCGGCGTCCTCGCTGCGAAAATGCGCCATCACGGCCGACACGCTCTCAGATAGGGCCGTCGATTCCGCCGGTTTGGCGCCGAGCATGGCGCTGCGGTCATTCGGCTTTAGGACAATTTCCGACTTGAGAAGGCGGGCAAGGTCGAGAAACGCCGCGAAGGCGATGGCCTCCTGGCGCATCAGGTCAGGATTTCGCGCGTCGATTTCCGCGCAGTCCCAACGCCACATCGCCAGCTTGTATAGGACGCCGGCCGGCGAGTCGGCCGGCAACGCAATCGCCTTGTCCATGATGATCGACTGCATCTCCACGATGCAGTCGGAGCGCCGGTCGTCATCCGGGTCCTTGCTCGCGCGAAGCTGCGCCGACAACGATTCCTCGGATATTTTGAAAACTCGAAACAGTTCGAGGAGCCGTTCTTCGGTTGTCGGCTGCGGCGCCCGAAATCCCACATGAATTTCCTCGATCTCGCGGCGCAGATCCTCAAAGTCCATTCGAGCGGTCCCTTCTTCGTCGTTGGAATCGCATTCAACCTAGGCTGTTCGTGCACAAACAATGTCACGCGATTGACGGACAAGATCGGCACTGGCAGATCTGACCCCGCTTGGCCGCTTTGATCACCGCTTCAGTCCTGGTCGACACTTTGAGTTTTTCAAATGTCCTCTCGACCAGCGTGCGGACCGAGCTTGGCGCGATCTGCAGCGATCTGGCGATTTCCTTGTCGCTTGCTCCGGCCGCCGCAAGCCGGATGAACTGGCGCTCGCGCGCGCTCAGCCTCACAAGCCCAGTCGCTTTCCGGACGGCGGTGAATTTGCGCGCGAAAAGCTCAATGTCGCACTGCAGCGCGCAAAATTCGACGTCAGACAGATCGCTGAGCGAGCGATCAAAGCCGAGCGCGACATAATTGGATGTGGCAAGATTCGTCGTGACAAAAAGTCCGACGGCGTCGGCGAGGCCGTTCGCCTCGGCCGATTGCAGAACGCTTTGAATGCCGTCGTCTTCGAGGGCGCTGTTGAAAATATCTGCGATTCTGACAAGCTTTCCTGATCTGGCGGAAATGCGCACCGCGGGGTCCCGCTTGACGCCGATTTTTTCTGAGTAAGCGGAAATCAATTCGCGCGAGAAATTGGAAAAAAGCAGAGCGCCGGTGTTAAAGTCATAAACCGCCGCCGCCTTGGCGCCCGATGTTGCGAAATGTCTGACCGCTGTTGCGATCACGGCGGATTCGGACCGGCATTTGACCAGCGCCGCCGCCAAGGAATGCGCGCAAATCATTTGATTCAAGGACGGCCCCCCAAGAGTCGCACGACGGTCAGACAGGTAAGGCGAACCGTGCGGCGCGGTCTGTCACGCATTTTAAGGACAGTTGCGGCGCGCTCACGGGATGATGAGGCCGCGGCTCATTGCGACAAGCGCTGCTTCGACGCGCGACGATACGCCAAGTTTGACGAAACTGCGCCGCACAAGAGTGTCGACCGTATTTCCAGACAGATGAAGCGCGCTTGCGATGCCCGTGTTGGTTCGCCCTCTTGCGATAAGTTCGAGAACTTCCGTCTCTCGGCGGGAAAGCTGCGGCAGGGCGGCGCTGCATGCGAGCCTATTGGCGCTTGCGTGAAAGGCGGTGCAGAGCGTTTGCAACGCCATCAGATCGGCGTCGCTCGGCGTCGACACATGCGCCGACGAAGCGAGCGCAAAAAACGCAAAATCACCCGGCCGGGAATACACTGGAATCACAACGCCATTCTCGAAGCCGCCCGCTATAATGATCTCCCGAAATTCGGCTTGGCGTGGCGACCGGCCAACCTGGCCCATCATATCGCGAATGCGAAAAGACCCGCCGCCGCACCGTGCCGCGGCAATCAACGGATCGTCCAAATGATGATTCCCCCCATAGTACCGAGCAGGGGCTTCAGGGCGAATATTCACGGCAAGATCGCCCTTGCTCGGCGCTGTAGCGCGAAACTCCCAAGTATCATGCTTACGGAACAGCCGATCGAGACCAAAGCGCTCCAAGCTCGTTATGAAGTAACGAAGGAGTTGGTCCCGACTCTCGATCTCTTGCGCATCCCGGATGAAAAGGGAGACGTAATTCCTCATTCGCAGCTTTCCAGTCAGCCGGTATCGGTATCGAGACTGAAACAACAATTTTCGGAGCGCTGACGCCCATAACGGCTTGTCTTATTGCATGGCTCGCGTCGTAATGTAGCAGCCGTTCAAAAATTTCTCAACTTCGCCGCAAATTTTGTGCTGCATTCGTTGTCGAGTTGAAGGAGCGTCAAATTGCCCTCGTTTGACATCGTCTCGGAAGTCGACCTCACCGAAGCCGACAATGCGATCAAGAACGTGATGCGCGAGATCGGCACGCGTTATGATTTCAAAGGGTCAAAATCGACCGTCGAAATCAAGGAAGGAATCATCACCATCAACGCCGACGATGATCTGAAACTGAAACAGATGCACGAATTGCTGCAGGGCCATATGCAGCGGCGCGGCATCGCGCCGGGCTCCCTCGATTATCAAAAGGAGGAAAAGGCCGCGGGCCAGTCGGTCCGCCAGATCGTCAAAATCAAGGAAGGAATAGACAAGGACCTCGCCAAAGAGATCGTCAAGGCGGTCAAGGAGGCGAAGTTCAAGGTGCAGGTGGCGATCCAGGGCGACGAATTGCGCGTGTCGGCCAAGAAACGCGACGACCTCCAGGAGGTGATCGCTTTCGTCAAGTCGATGAAAAACGAACAGCCCTTGCAATTCAAGAACTTCCGCGATTGAACGGGATCGGCTAAGCGGGGAGCCGACGTTCAGAAGGGGAATTCCATGGCCGATATCGACGCCGTCATGCTCGACATCATCAAGGGGCACGCCATCGGCCTGACGAGCGGGCCCACGCGCGAGACGCTGATCACCGATCTCGGCATCGACTCCTTCTCGATCGTCGAGATCATTTATGAGGTCGAGGAAAAGCTCTCGATCGAAGTGCCGTTCAACGCCAACGAAAATCCGCTCGGCAATATGAAGACGGTCGGTGATCTCATTGACGCGGTGAAGAAACTCGCGGGGAAAGAATAGGGCATGGCGAGGCGCGTCGTCGTGACGGGGCTTGGCGGCGTCTGCGCCACCGGCGCCAATGTCGCCGAATTCTGGGCGAACGCGAAAGCGGCCCATTGCGGCATATCGCGCCGCACGCTTACCGCTGAGGAATATTCGCTGACTTTGCCGATCGCGCCGATCGATGGGTTTGAAGCGCGCATCGAGGGGCTCGGCCGCGACATAATGCGCGCCGACCGATTCAGCCAGCTCGCGATCGCCGCAGCGGACGAGGCGATCGCCGATTCCGGAATCAAGTTCGGCGACGGGCTCGGCGCTCGCACGGCGGCGATCATCGGCACCGGCATCGGCGGCCAAACGACGATCGAACAGGGCTATGTCGGCATGATGCGCCACGGAAAGCGGCCGCATCCCTTGTCGATCCTCAAATTCATTCCAAACGCGCCGGCGAGCTGGATGTCGATTCGCTACGGATTGAAGGGGCCGGCCTTCGCGATTTCGTCAGCTTGCGCCTCGGGCGCGCATGCGATCGGCGTCGCCGCCGACTTCATTCGCAATGGCGGAGCCGATGCTGCGCTGGCCGGCGCCTCGGAAGCGATCATGACCTATGGCGCGCTGGAGACCTGGAAGGCGATGCACATCCTGTCGGACGAGCTTTGCCGGCCGTTTTCAAAAAACCGCAAGGGCCTCGTCATCGGCGAGGGCGCAAGCGTTCTCGTGCTTGAGGAATATGAGGCGGCGAAGAAGCGCGGCGCGAAAATCTATGCGGAGCTGGCGGGCTTCGGCATGAACGCCGACGGCAAGGACATGATCAATCCGGCGGTCGAGGGCGCCGCCGGCGCCATGAAACTCGCGCTGTCGACGGTAGGCGCCGTCGATCCCGCCGCCGTCTACATCAATGCGCACGGCACGGGGACGCTGCTCAACGATCCGACTGAAACGAAGGCGATCCGCGAGACCTTCGGCGCAGATGCCGACAAGCTTGTCGTCTCCTCGACGAAGTCGATGCACGGCCATCTGCTCGGCGCTGCTGGCGGCATCGAAGCGATCGCGGCGATCAAGGCGCTTGAAGAGGGCGTCATTCCGCCGACGATCCATTATGACGAACCGGACCCGGCCTGCGATCTCGATTATTGCCCGAACGCGGCGCGCGACCGCCGCATCGATCTCGCGCTGTCGAACTCCTTCGCCTTTGGCGGGCTGAACGCGGTGCTGGCGTTCAAACGCGTGCATTGAGCGCAGCGCAATGCGCCGCCGCCGCGAACCAATTCATGGTTAATGCGCAAACGGATGAAATCCCGCGTCGCGCGAAATTGCGGCCGAAAATACACGCAAACCGCCGCTTGAATGCGCGACGCAAATCGCCATCTCGAACGTTGATATGATGGGCAGGGCGATGAGCCGTGTCCGGCTCTTTGACAAGTGAATTGGCCGCGCCCGTCCGGCGAAAAGCTGGCGGCGCGAGGCGAAAGGCAAGGCGCGCAGCGCCGCCGTTTCGCAAAAAAAGAACGCCCCGCGAAAAGCGCGCGCGGCGATCGCGAAGCCGCGCCCGGTTCAAGAACAGCGTCGCAGCGCCGGCGCGGGGATTGTCCGGCAAGCGCGGATCATCCGGCGCCGGCGGCGCCAGAAAATGCGGCGCCACAGCGGGCTGGGTCCCGCATGGAATGCCGAAATTGGCGAAGCGGCGGTGAGCGAAAAGGCGCCCGTCCTATGCCGGAGCCGGCTTCTTCGGCGGGTCGAGTTTTGCGTGCAGGTTCGAGCGAAGGAGAATGAAGAAGGCGATCATCACCGTGAGCCCGAGATAGCGCACGACGTAAAGGCCGAGGTCGTCAAAGAGGGTTTTGCCGAGCGCGGCGATCGAGGCGTAGATCGAATGGATATCGGAGCCGGCGAGACCCATGCCGGCGATCGGCCAGATCAGCCGATCGATGACGAGCGCCAGCGCCCCGAGAAACCAGGACGAGCGTTTCTTGCGCGCCAAAATCGCGATCGTGAACGTGATCAGAAAGGCGCGAATGACGTCGCCGCCCGAAAAGCCGAGGCTGATGATGTCCTTGAGGTCTTCCATGCGCGCCTCCCTGATAAGGGGATTTCAGTCCTTCATGGTTAACGCCCGGTAAAGCAGGGCTGATCATGGCCGCAAGAACCGGGTCGAGCCGCCTCGCCGGGCGCCCTATTTCGGCGCTATGAGCAATGTCATGACCCTTGCCAATCCGGCCGCCGTCACCAGGCTCGACGGCTATGCGCCGATCGCCCGCGCGATCGACTATCTCGTCAAGAACGCCGAGGCGCTGCCGAGCCTTGAGGAGGCGGCGGATATCGTGGGGTTAAGCCCGACGCATTTCCAGCGGGTGTTCAAGGAAGGGGCGGGCGTTTCGCCCAAGCGCTTCCTGCAGTTCATGGCGGCGGGCGAGGCCCGCCGCACGATGGACGCCGGCGGCAGCGTCATGGACGCCGCCTTCGCTGCGGGCCTTTCTGGACCCTCGCGCCTCCACGACCTTTTTCTCGTCGCTGAGGCGATGACGCCCGGCGCCTATCGCCGAAAAGGCGAAGGCGAGACCATTCGCTACGCTGAGGTCGCCGGCCCCTTCGGCGAGGCGTTGATCGGCGCCACCGACAAAGGCGTCTGTTGGCTCTCCTTTACCGAGCCCGACGGCGTCGCCCGCTCGCTCGCCGAATTGAAGGGCGACTGGCCCGCGGCGCGATTTGTCGAGGATGCGCGCTTCATTGAGCCGATCGCCGAGCGCGCATTCGCCTTCGCCAAGGGCGGCGCGCTCGATCGCCCGCTCGGCCTTTATGTTCAGGGTACGAATTTTCAATTGAAGGTGTGGGAGGCGTTGCTTCGCATTCCGCCAGGCCAATGCGTGACCTATGGCGATCTCGCCAGCGCTGTCGGCTCGCCAAAGGCCTCGCGCGCCGTCGGCGCCGCGGTCGGGGCGAACATGATCTCGCTGCTGATCCCTTGCCATCGGGTCATTCTCTCGTCAGGCGTCGTCCACAATTACCGCTGGGGCGCGCCGAGGAAAAAAGCGCTGTTGGCGATGGAAGCCGCAATGACGTCAGCGGCCTGACGACATCGTCGTCGTCGGGGCGTTCGTCGGCGCGCGTGCGCTCGGGACTGCGATCGCGCTGCTTGTTGCAAGGGCTACGAAACGCCTGCCCTGTCTGCGTTCATTGCTGACCGTTCTGGCCGGATCGGAAGCGCAATTTCAACAGGGTCGCGGAACTGGCGCTTATCACGCGACGGGCCGGCGAAAAGGCCGTACAAAATCCAGCGGCGGGGCGCGCCCGCCGCTCCCTGGCATTTCCGGGCGCGGCAGCCGGCGCCATCATCGCGTTGCGTCGCCCGAAGGGATCGCTATATATCCGCCAGCCCAGCGCAGGCCCCTGAATGAGGGGGCCTCGTGTTCCATTTTCGTTCCCGGTAAAATCTCCAAGGAGACGAGCCTGATGTTTATATCGCCCGCTTATGCGCAGGCTGCCGGCGCTGCTGCGCCAAATCCGCTGCTGCAGCTTCTCCCTTTCGTGCTTGTCTTCATCTTCTTTTATTTCCTGATCATCCGGCCGCAAAATCAGGCGCGCAAGAAGCACCAGGAGATGATCGCCAATGTGAAGCGCGGTGATGTCGTCGTCACGTCCGGCGGGCTGATCGGAAAAATTTCAAAAGTCCTTGAAGGCGACGAAGTGATGGTCGAACTGGCGGACAATGTCGTCGTGAAGGTCGTAAAATCGACCCTCACCGATATCCGCAACAAGACCGCCCCCGCCGCCAACGATCAATAGGGAAAGGGCGGGGCCGGCGCTTTCCGCCCCGCATCGCCGATGCTTCAGTACCAACTCTGGCAAAAGGCGCTGATCATCGGATCAGTCGTGCTCGCCGCCATTCTCGCGGTTCCGAATTTCTTTCCGAAGGAAACCGTGGCCGCCTGGCCAGGCCTTGCGCCCAAGAGCCGCATCGCGCTCGGCCTTGATCTACAGGGGGGTTCCTATCTCCTCCTTGGCGTCGACACGGAAAAAGTGATCGACGACCGTCTGACGAGCATGCGCCAGGAAATCCAGCGCGCGATGCGCCCGTCCGGCGGCAAGGAACGGATTGCGCTCGAAGCGGCGGCGACGCTTAACGCCCAGCAAGATGCGATAACGTTGCGTGTGCGCGACCCGGCTGAAGTCGAGGAAGCGGCCAAGCGCATTCGCGACTTGACGCGCGCGGGCTCGCTCATCGGCTCGGGCGTCAGGCCGTATGAAGTGACGGCGACTGGGCCTCGCATCGACGTCGTGATGGCCCCGGAAGCCAAACGCGCTTTCGGCCAGGAGGCGCTCGCCGATTCGATCGAAGTCGTCCGCAGGCGAATCGACCCCGCCGGCAACAAGGAAGTGCTGATCCAGCCGCAAGGCGCAGACCGCATTGTCGTGCAGGCGCCCGGCGACAATGATCCGGAAGCCTTAAAGCAGATCATCAATCGCACGGGCCAATTGTCCTTCCACCGCGTCGACCCGACGGTGTCGCCGGAAGATCAGATTGCGGGCCTCCTCCCGCCAAACCGCATCGTCGTGCCGATGGCGGCGTCCGAGGGCGGCGGCGCGCTCGTGCTCTGGGAAGAAGCGGAAGTCACGGGCGATATGGTCGAAAATGCGTCAGCGGGCCTCAACTCTGACGGCGGCGGGTTCCAGATCAATTTCACTTTTGACAGTCGCGGCGCGCGACGCTTCAGTGAGTATACGCGCGAACATATCGGCGAGTTGTTCGCGATCGTTCTCGACAATGAAATCATATCGAGCCCGCGAATTCAGTCAGCGATTACGGGCGGCTCGGGCCGCATCACCGGCAATTTTTCGCCGGAGGAGGCTAATCGCATCGCGACCTTGATCCGCTCCGGCGCGTTGCCCGCGCCGCTGACGACGCTCGATCAGCGCACCGTCGGTCCGGACCTTGGCGCCGATTCGATCCGCGCCGGCGGCTTCGCCTCCATGATCGCGTTCGGGCTCGTCGTGCTCTTCATGCTGGTGACCTATGGGCGTTTCGGCGTCTACGCGAACATTGCGCTCATCGCGAACCTCGTTCTGATCTTCGGCGTTCTGTCGCTCCTTGGTTCGACTTTGACCCTCCCCGGCATCGCCGGCATCGTGCTGACGATCGGCATGGCGGTCGACGCGAACGTGCTGATCTATGAACGCATTCGAGAAGAGCTCGCCGCCGGCAAGGCGCCGATCACGGCGACCGAGATCGGCTTTGAGAAAGCCTTCAGCGCCATCGCCGATTCGAACATCACGACGCTTCTCGCCGCATGGATCATGCTGATGCTCGGGGCCGGCCCTGTTCGCGGCTTCGCCGTCACGCTTGCTGTCGGCGTCATCACGTCGGTCTTTTCAGCGATTGTCATCACGCGTCTGCTCGCGGGGCAATATTTGCTCTCGAAGCGGCCGAAAACCATCTCGCTTTAGGAACGCGCCATGAAACTTCTAAAGCTCATTCCTGACGAAACGAAGATTCCGTTTACGAAATATCGCTGGCATGCGCTTGTCATCACGCTCGCGGCCTTTGTCGGGTCGCTGTTCGCAATATTCGTTGCGCCAGGCCTAAATTTCGGCGTCGACTTTCGCGGTGGCATCACCATTGAAGTTCGAGACACGAAGCCGATTGATCTCGGCACGGTCCGCCAGGCGATCAGCGCGCTCAATGTCGGATCGGCGAAAGTGCAGGAATTCGGCGCCCCCAACCAAATCGTCGTCGCGTTAGAGGCGGCGAAGGTCGACGGGCATTCCGCCGACGTTTCGCAACAACAGATCGCGGGACGAGTGAAGGAAGCGCTGAAAGCCGCGCTCGGCGATGACGTGACCTTCGAGCGCGAAGAGGTTGTCGGGCCGACGGTCTCGGGCGAGTTGACGCAGCGAGGGTTCCTCGCCGTCGGTCTCGCGACAGCAATGATGCTCGCCTACATCTGGTTCCGTTTCCAATTTCAGTGGGGCGCCGGGGCGGTTCTCGGCGTTGTTCACGACACGGTAATCACCATCGGCCTCATCGCGCTTTTTCAATTCAGTTTCGACCTCAATGTCGTCGCCGCGATTCTTACCGTCATCGGCTATTCGGTGAATGACACCGTCGTCGTCTACGACCGAATTCGCGAGAATTTGCGGAAATACAAGAAAATGCCGCTCGCCGAACTCATTGACCTTTCGCTCAACGAGACGTTGACGCGCACGGTCGTAACCGGCGGCACCTCGATCCTCGCGCTCGCCGCGCTCGTCGCCTTCGGCGGCGAGGTCCTGCGCGGCTTTTGCTTCGCTATCATGTTCGGCATCGTCGTCGGCACCTATTCGTCGCTCTTCGTGGCGGCGCCTTTCCTTCTACTCACCGGAGTAAAACGCGACTGGGCGAAAGTGAAGGCCGCCGCGCCGGCGCAAGCCTAGCGCGCCGGGCGCGAAAGTGGGGGCTGGTTTCGCGCGCAAAGGCGCGCCAAATCAACAGCTGGATTATCGGGTGCGATTCCATAATCACGCCCGATGATCCAGGAGCGAAAAAGCATTCCAGACAGGCGGTCGGCGGAATGCGTATCGCAGGTGTTGTTCGGCGTCATTACGCCCGATAGGACAGTCAGAGCGAAACGGGCTGCGCGTCTTTTTGATTGGCAAAGACTCTCTTGAATATTGCATGGGGATCGTCGCCAAAGGCGACGAGGATCTCCGCTTGTCCTTGCCCTACGCTGTCGCCGCTGATCGCCGCCGGCTTGCCGCGATATTCGCCTTACAGGTCGAACTCCGGCGCATTCCAGACCTTGTCAGCGAGCCGCCGCTCGGGGAGATTCGCTTTCAATGGTGGCGCGAGGCGCTCGAAGAAATCATCGGCGGCGGCAAGCGGCGCGCTCATCCGATTGTTGAAGCGCTTGCGGCGACCGGCGCGGTCGACCCCAAGTCGCTACCGCTCTTTGAGCGCCTGATCGATGCGCGCGCGCGACTGCTTTATGGCCCAGCGTTTGCTTTGCTCGACGATTATCGATCCTTCATCGCGGACGCGGAAGCGCCGCTCGGCGAACTGGCTCTGAAGGAGGTTGACGGTCGGGCTCGCAACGCTATTGCGGCGATGAGTGAGGCCTATGCGCTCGCCAGATTCGCCCCGACCTTTGCATCTCAATGCGCCAAAGAGGCGGCGCGCAAAAGCCTGCAACTCCTTGAAGACAGTCGACACGGCCTGTCATCGCTGCCGGCGGCGCTTGCCGGCAGGGTCATTTTTCTTGCGTTAACGCGAGGCTACTCGGCGCGGCCCGACGGCCGTCCCTGGCCGCTCGCCAAGCGTTCAACGATGTTTCACGCCATGCTCACCGGAAAATTTTGAGCGCCGCAACGCCGCTTTATTCCAATTTTCGGCATCGGCTTTAGCCAGTCTTCATCACGCGCGGTCAAAGTGAATGCGAGGATTTTCGCAAAATTGCGCCAAAGCCGAGGGGACGCGCCGCCAATGCCGCCAAAGCCATTCATCAAGACCGCGGAAAGCGGGTTTTCGACGGAAGTTATCGACCCGACCCGCGCAGCTTCCGGCGCCCAGCGCTGGCGACGGGCTCTTTCCGAGAGCCTTGGTCAAGATCCCGGCGCGGCGCTCGATGAACCGCGGCGCATGTTGGCGATGCTGAAGATATTCGGATCGACGCGGCGTCTCGCCGATCTCTGCCTTAAATATCCGGTATTCGCCGGACAAGCGTTTCTCGAAGGCCCGAGCCAGGTCCTCGCCGAGGCGGCCCGCGACCTGACCGCGCTGAACGGCGGCGTCGGCGGACCCGATGCGCTGTACAGCGCGCTCGCGCCGATCAAGAATCGTGCGGACATCGCCATTGCGGTCGCTGAAATATCCGGACAGTGGACATCCGCGCAGGCGACCGCCGCCCGCACCGATCTTGCAGAACGCATCGTTGAAACGGCGCTCGCCTGGCTCGTTCGCGGCGCCGTCAGCCGCGGCGAATTGCCGATCACACTGGATGAGGGCGCGGCAAGAGGCGTGTTCGCGCTCGCTGGCGGCGACTTCGCGCATGAGGACCTCGCGCCCTACGGTCCGCTTGACGTCGTCATCATTTTCAACGCCGCCTCATTCGAGGCGAACGCCGCGCGCGCGGCGGAGCGCGCTTTCGTCCGAATCGGTTCGGAATTTCGCGAAGCATTTGAAGGAAAGCCCGGCGATTATCCTCTCTATGCTGTCCGAACGGCCTTCGGCAACGGCGTCAACGGCGCAGGATTTGTCGAGCCCGCGGCGCGCGTCACCGCGACGCTTAACAATCCGCAGCAGAACCCGGCCAAGCGATGGATTGCGGCGTCGCGCGTCGTCGCAGGCGATCGGCGCACGGGCGGCGAGTTCTTGGAGCAAATTGAAGAGGTCATCTGGGGCAAGGGCGAGCTTCTCGGCGAAAACGGCCGGACGGAGCTCTTGAAATCGACCGACGACCCGCGCCACCCGTTTCGGGCGGCGGCCAATCTCCTCCGCTGGAGTCTCGGCCGCTCGCGCCCGGTCTTTCGCACGTCGTCAGCGCGCGACGTGTTCAATATGGGGGCGGAAGCGGGCGCCATTCCTGCCGATATCGCTGCCCGCCTTTCCGTCGGCGCGGAGTTTGCGCAGACGGTCGTTGCGCGCGCCCAGATCATGAAGGGCGCCGCGGCTTTCGGCGCGTCCGCCGTCGATGAGGAGGGCGCGCTTGCTTCGCTGTGCGGGTATGCCGACTATGCGTCTCTCGCGGCGGCGCGCGACGGCGCAATCGCCGATGCGCGAAATGCGCTGACCCGCATCCTTGAGGGGCCGCGCGCCGATTTCGCGCGTTTCCGCACCGCGGAACGAAACCCGGATGATGTCGACAAGCTTGAAGATCTCGGTTTTCGCAATGGCGCCAATCTTTCCTCCCTGATTGACGGCTGGGCCGAGCTATGCGCCGCCGGCGGCGAGGCGCGTTTTTCAGAAATTGCGCCGGGCCTTTTGACGTCCTTCGGCGAAACCCAACATCCGGATGAGGCGGTGCGTCTCTTTGACAGGATTTTGCGGGCTGAAGAAAGCAGCGTCCGGAAAGTCCATTCGAGCGCCAGGGCTGGCGTCCGCGACGGTCTCATCGATGCGCTTGGCTGCTTCGGGGCGGCGATCGAGCCGCTCGTCGACGGCAGGGAGACCTGCGCAATCCTGTTCGAACCGCGCGGCTCGGAAACGCCCAAGAGCGGAAAGGAATGGATTGCGCGCCATGCGCCGCCAAAGAGCAGCGCCGGCGCCGAAGCGGTCGCCGATTGGCGACGCGAACAGATTGCGCGCATTTCTCTGTGCTCGGCCGCGGGCGACATGTCGTTCGACGCCGCGGCGTCAGCTCTTGAGGCGGTTCAGACCGTCACGCTTCAAAGGCTCTTTGAATCGGCTCAGCAGACGTCGGATCGAAGCGCCGACATCGCGCTCCATGTCTTTGAGGGTCCCGCGCGCGGCATTCCAGGATTTGGGACGCCGCTTGGCTTCGTTGCGTTGGCGGCGGGGGCGGTTCCGGAAGAAATTTCGCGCGCCTTCATTGATTCGCTCGGCGCGCTTGGCGAAGGCGTGTTCGCGATGACGCCGGACGTGTCGCATCGGCCGGGCGGCATCGCCGGCCCGCTCGCGCCGGAAGCAGCGCAACTGAGGTCCTACATTCAGTCCGAAGCGGTCGCACACGATCAGATCTTGCTCGCCCGCGCGCGCGTCATCGCCGGCTCCGAAAAGGCGCAGGCGGCGGCTCAGTCGACATTGCGCGGCGCTGTCGCCAATCCCAAGCGCGCCGACATTCTTCTTCGGGACCTCGATCGCGCCCGCGCGCAGCGCCTTCGGCGCGATCGCGCGGGGTCGGCATGGGATCTTGAGCAGGCGGAAGGCGGGCTGTTCGACGTCGAGCTCATCATCTCGACCTTGATCTACCGCCATGCCGGAGCGCAACCCGCTCTGCAATCCGCATCGCCGCCGGATGCGCTTGACCACATGGCGCGGGCCGGGATTTTGACGGTCGAAGTCGCCGAAACCTTGAAGGGCGCAAGGGCCTTCTGGACGCGCCTTGCGACGGCGCGCGCGCTCGCGCGCTGGAGCGATCCGCAACGCGAACCGGTGAGGCCGCGCTTTGCAAAGCTTCTGGCGCGCGCCGCGGAGGTCGACAGCTTTGCGCAAGTGCGGCCGATCATGCGCGGCTATGCGGAGGAAGTGACGCGCCTTTATGCGCAGCTTGTGCTCGGCCGCCCGTCAATCGGCCTCGTTGCGAACGCCTGACTGTCGCGCTTCTGCGAGCGCGAAGACGCGCAAGGCTGAAGCAAGGCCCGGCGGAGGCGACTGTTTCAATCGCGCCTGATCGATGTCGGCGATGAGCGTCGGCAGGCTTTGCGCGCGCGCGGCGGCGGCGGCTTCGAGCGCATCCCAGTAATCGGGCTCAAGCAGAATGCTGGTCCGATGACCCTTGATGCTGATCGAGCGTTTGCGCATGCGCCTTCCGGTAGCAGACGCCGGGCGACGCGCAAGATCGCGGCTTCGGCCTAGCCGCGAGTCCAATTGTCGAGGCCGTGCGCCTTGATTTTTTGCGTCGCCATGGTCACGCCGTCGATGATGCCCGCCATGTGCGAGACGGCTTCCGCATCGCATTCGGCGAGCTCGGCGCCGAGGGCTTTGTAAAGCGCCTCGATGTCGATGCCGTGCGCGAACAGGAATTGCGCCAGAACGAGACGCGTCTGGCTCGGCGATTTCATGTCAGCCATAGATAACTTCCCCAATTGGACCCAACTCACAATTTTCAGCCGGGGACGATGCCCGCCGGCGCGGGCGATTGTCCAGCAAGAACTGGTCCATTCCAGACTGAGGCAAGTCCCAAGCCGGGACGATCTTCACCTTGATGAGGCTAATCCCTTGTCGCTGTTCGCCTATTCCCATTCGAGACGGCGCGCCTCGGCCCGCCGGATCGGCGGTTGCTTTGTTGACGGTGACGGCGGACGGGACGATGTTCAGCCGGCGGCGCCCATTCGGCCGATTGGTCTTGCTGCAGGATCTGAAGGAAACCGAACGATGCAGCCGGCGCCGAGACAGCTTGGCCTCCTCATGGCGACGGCGCTCGTCGTCGGGAACATGATCGGGTCGGGAATATTTCTGCTGCCGGCGACGCTCGCCGGCTTTGGGTGGAACTCGATCTTCGGCTGGGTGTTGACGATCGCCGGCGGCGTGCTGTTGGCGATCGTCTTTGCCGCGCTTGCGCGCAATTTTCCCCGCGCCGGCGGACCTTACGCCTTCACCGAGGAGGCCTTCGGGCCGGCCGCGGGTTTTCTGGTCGCGTGGACTTACTGGGTTTCGATATGGGTCGGCAATGCGGCGATCGCAACGGGCTCGGTCAGCTATCTCAGCGTGTTTTTCCCATCGCTGTCGACGACGACCGGGCTCCACGCGGGCGTCACGATCGCGATCATCTGGCTGCTGACGCTCGTCAACATCCGCGGCGCGTTTCTCGCCGGCGGCGTGCAGCTCGTGACGACGGTCCTGAAACTGCTTCCGCTTGTCGCGGTGATCGCGCTTGGCGCAATCGTCGTCGTCGCGGACGGCGGCGCGACGATTGCGCCGTTCGACGCGTCGACGATCAGCATCGGACCGATCACGGCGGCGGCGACGCTGACGCTGTGGGGGCTTCTCGGCCTTGAGGCGGCCACCGTTCCGGCTGAAAAAGTGAAGGACGCGGCGCGCACGATCCCGCGCGCGACAATGATCGGGACAATACTGACCGGATTCATCTATCTCTTCGCCTGTTCGGCGGTCATCCTTCTTCAGGATCCGGAACAAGTCGCCGCCTCCTCGGCGCCGTTCGCGGATTTTGTCGGCGCCCACTGGGGCGAGGACGCCGGTCGATGGCTGGCGCTTTTCGCGGCCATCAGCGGGTTCGGCGCGATGAACGGCTGGATCCTCATCCAGGGAGAATTGCCCTACGCGATGGCGAAAGGCGGCGTGTTTCCGGCATATTTCGCCAAACTCTCGGCGCGCGCAACGCCGGTCCGCGCGCATGTCGTGTCGAGCCTCCTGCTGACGGCGATCGTTCTGCTCAATTACACGAAGTCGATGACCGAGCTGTTCACCTTCGTCATCCTTCTGTCGACGACATCCTCGCTCGTCATGTATTTCGTGTGTTCTCTCGCGGCGCTGAAACTGCGGCGCGACGGCCGCTTGAAGGCGTCGCCGGTCCTTGCGCCGGTTGCGGCGGTCGCGACGCTCTACTCGCTTTGGACGATCGTCGGCGCCGGCAAGGAAGCCGTCTTCTGGGGCTTTGCGCTGCTCGCCGCCGGCGTTCCTGTCTATTTACTGACACGGCGCCAGATCGCTACCCCGCAATCTCGATAAGAAGCGTCCGCCAGTGATCGAGCGCGCCCGGGACCGCCGAGACCGGCGCGCGTTCGTTGAGGCCGTGGGAGAAATCGTCGGACGGCTTCATGAAGAGGCCGGAAACGCCGTAGCTCGGCACGCCCTGCGCGCGGAAATAAAGGCTGTCCGACGCGCCTGACGACATCGAGGGAATGATCGCAAGGCCCGGATAGCGAAGGTCGACCGATTTCCTGACGGCGGCCGTCACGTCGTCGCGCATCGGCGAGGCGTCGCTGTAGGTCGGCATGTCGACATATTTTATTTCCGCTGACGGATCATCGACGATCCCGGCGAGCGTCGCCTTGACGTCGTCCGGCTTGACGCCCGGAAAAATGCGGCAATTGACGGAAACGCTCGCGCGTTGCGGCAGGGCGTTCAGCGCATGGCCGCCCGACAGCATCGTCGCGACGCAAGTGGTGCCGGTCTGCCCGACATATTCGGGATTTGCGCGCAGCGCGCGCGCCGCCTTCTTGCTCTTCGGATTCTCGGCGAATTTCAGCATCGCCTCGCCGAGCGGCCCCGCCGTCATCGCGCCGGTCTGGCGGAAGAATTCAAGCGTCGTTTCGCTGGTCGAGACCGGGAACTCATAGGCGCTTATGCGGTCGATCGCGCGCGCAAGACGGTAGATCGCGTTCTCCTTCGTCGGCCGGCTCGAATGGCCGCCCGGATTGGTGAAGGTGATTTCGTAGTCGGCGTAGGTCTTTTCCGCCGTCTGCAGATTGTAGGACAAGGGGCCTCCGTCTTCGTTCAGCGCGCCGCCGCCGCCGTCGCCATTGAGGACGAGGCTCGCGTGCTTGAACCGCTCGGCGAGAATCGCCGTCGATTTCATCTGCGTTTCCTCATCGCCCGACAGCGCGAGAATGATGTCGCGCTTGGGCTTGAACCCTTCGGCTTTGAGGCGGACGAGCGTCGTCACCATCATGACGACGTCGAATTTGTTGTCGACGGCGCCGCGCCCGATGAGATAGTCGCCCTCGCGCGTCATTTCGAAGGGGTTGCGCCCCCAATCTTCGGCTTTGGCCTCGACGACGTCCATATGGCCGGAAAGCACGATCGGCGCTGCGTCGCTTTCGCCCTGATAGATCGCGACCAACGTCGGCGCGGGGCCCGAAGCGTCGACGACGACGTCGCCTTTGGCGAAGCCGCCCTTCCTGAGAACGCCCGCAAGGTGCTCCGCGTAGAGACGAATATCGTCGTCGCCTTCGACCGAACGGAAGGCGATCGATCGGCTAAGCAGCGCGATCGCTTCCTCGGCGAGGTCTTTCGGCGTTTCGGCAAGGGCTGGCGTCGCGGCCAATAGCATCAGCGCGGCGGCGGACTTGATCATGAGAGCTCCTGAAAGATCGGCGCCCGGGGCCCGGGCTTCTTCCCTGTTTCTATCAACCGCCGCGCGCGCGCGCCAATCGGTTTCGGTCGCCCGCGGCCATCCTTCGCGACGCCTCGCTGTCGCGAGGCTCCTCAGGATGA
>CADEDN010000015.1 GCA_902826095.1 uncultured Alphaproteobacteria bacterium
GTTCGCCTTCACCGCAAACCAAATTGATTCGCGTTATTTGCGTGACGCTCTAGTCGGTCTCAACGCCTGCGGATTTGAGGGCGCCGGCAAGCGGGCCAAAATGCTTTTCATAATGCCTGCGCCGACCGGACGACTGCGTGTGGAACGGTTGGCGCACCTGCCACACGCTGGCGGTCTTGACGAAGTTCTTCAGGGTGTGAAATTCGAGACACCCTTCCTCCCAGGGAAGTCCGAGAAACTCAAGCAACGATCCGATCGTGTCGCGAGGCTCGCGCACAAGGCAGTCATAATCGACATCAAATATGTCTTGCCGAAAGAGCGCTTTCCATCGCGCCATCATG
The DNA here is from genome assembly GCA_902826095.1 of uncultured Alphaproteobacteria bacterium. Lineage (GTDB taxonomy): Bacteria > Pseudomonadota > Alphaproteobacteria > Caulobacterales > Parvularculaceae > Amphiplicatus. Next base: position 342 of record CADEDN010000015.1, read on the forward strand.
CGCCTGTACTGGCCGTAATAATGCCCGCAATCGACGAGATCGCTCGAATAGCCGACAAGACTTTGATCAATGTGTTCGAAGAAAATCGACAGGCAATTGTCGACGGGATGGCGCGTCGTGTGGATTATTTTCGCGTTCGGAAAAAGCCGTTTGATGAGGCCGATCCGGAGGAAATTGTCCGGCCGCTTGTCGGTGACAATTGCGCCTGCCGCCGAGGCGGGCGGAAACAGACGCTTCAGATCGTCGACATAGCGATCCGCGAGCGCGGCCGTCCTCTCGTCGCTCAGTGTGCGAAGCGATTGCGGATAGGGCCTCAAATCGACATCCGTGATGCGATTGAGGAGGTTCAGCTCGCCGCCCGCCGTGACCTGCGAATGCGCGGCGAGAATCTGTTCGACGAGCGTCGACCCGGATCGGAACATGCCGCAGATGAAGACCGGCGCGGGCGTCAAGACCCGATCATCGCCGCGCGCCGCCGGCGTCGCGTTCACCAGCGCGTCGATCTCGGCGACGATGCGGCCGCGATCATAGGCGGGACCGGCGCGCCGCACCCATCGATTGGCCTCGGAAAACGCCGCAAACGCGCGATCATAGTCGCCAAGCGCGTCGCGTTCGCGGCCGAGCGCGAAATTGAGGTTTGCCCGCACGATCGGATCGATCAGCGCCTTGCCGTTCGCCGCCGCTTCAAGGCGCTTCAGGAGGCCGCTCGCGGGAGGATGCGGCCGCCGCAACTGGCATAGCCGCGCCAACGCTTCACACCGGATTTCATGGTTCGAAGCAATGCTCCCGTCGTCCGGCGGCAGGATTTGCTCATAGCACTGCGCCGCCGCCTCGCGGTCGCCGCCCTCTTCCAGCAAGGTCGCCAGATTGAGCCGCGCTGAGGCGTTTTCCGGGTAGTCGCGGATGATGCTGCGAAATTCGTCGATCGCCTCGCCATCGCGCCGCAGTCCCTCGGTCAGCAGCACCGCCCGGCTGACGCGCACTTCCTCTGGCCCGCTGACGCCTCTGGAAAGCGCCTCGTCAAACGCCCGCAACGCCTCCTCAGGACGCCCCTCGTCGCGGAGCGCCAAGGCGAAATTGTACCAGGCGTCGGTCTGGTCAGGGTCAAGGTCGAGCAGCTTGCGGTATTCGATGACCGCTTCCGCCCGCCGCCCGGCCCGGCGCAGCGCGCCAGCTCGTGCCGAAATCGATTCTATGTTGTTTTTCATATGGTTAGAGACAAACCTTCGCCGACTTAGCGAAAAATCGCACGGGCGGCCGAAAATCGACCCGGCACTCACCCGCGGCAATCGCCAAACCGCTAAACAAATTCCTACTGAAAGGCGGCGTTCATCGCGGAAATTAACCGTGTTTTAGGACCTGTGGCAGGAATTGCGACATAATCGCAACACCTCAGTCCCGATCCTCATTCGCGCGAATTCCTTTCGTTGACGTGTGACTGCCCGAAACGCAATGGTTCCGGCACGGACGGAGGGGCGGGCAACGTACCGCACGTGCGCCGTAAAAAAACGTCGTTCTAACGGGCGATAAAATCCTAAACTGGAGGTCTACCTTGTCACAACGTAACACCCGGAAGACGCTTCTGGCGTCAACCATGCTTCTGGGCGTCGGCCTGCCCTCGCTGGCCTTCGCGCAGGATGATGCGGCGGCGGACGACGAAATCATCGTCACCGGCTCCCGCATTCCGTCGGCTAACGCCATTACGGCGAGCCCGGTCACCACGATCGGCAACGTCGAGTTCGACATCCGCGGCACGACGCGGGTCGAAGATCTCGTCAACACCTTGCCGCAGGCTCTCGCGGCCCAGGGCGCCAACACCTCGAACGGCGCCACCGGCACCGCGCAAATCAACCTGCGGGGTCTTGGCGCAGTGCGCACGCTGGTGCTCGTCGACGGCCGCCGTCTGCAATACGGCTCGGCGATTTCCTCGCCTCCTGACGTCAACCAAATCCCGGGCGCTCTCGTTGAGCGGGTTGAAGTCCTTACCGGCGGCGCCTCAGCCGTTTACGGTTCGGACGCCATCGGCGGCGTTGTCAACTTCATCATGATCAAGGACTTTGAAGGCGTCCGCATCGACGGCCAGCTCTCCGGCTATCAGCACTCGAACGGCAACGAACTCGCCGAATTCGAGAACGGCCTCCGCGGCTTCCCGCTTCCGGAAAAGAGCGTGTTTGACGGCGAAGGTCAGGAAGTGACCCTGATCATTGGCGCCAACACCGAAGACGGTCGCGGCAACGTCACCGCCTATGCGGGCTATCGCAATAACGATGCAATCCTGCAGGCTGATCGCGACCATTCGGCGTGCGCCTATCAGGCGCGCTCGGTTGCTCAGGATGCCGCCTTCGGGGCGAATGGCCTGCGCTGCGGCGGTTCCGCAACCGGCTCTATCGGCACATTCTTCGTCGTTGACCCGGCTTTGAACCCGATTCCCGGAATTCAGCCTGACGCGACGCCGGGCACCTACACGCTCGATACGACGACCGGGAACACTTTTGTGTCAGGCGCAGACCTCTTCAACTTCGCGCCGACCAACTTCTTCCAGCGGCCTGACGAGCGCTACACGCTCGGCGCTTTTGCTCACTACGAGGTCAATGAAAACCTCGAAGCATATATGGACGCAATGTTCTACGACTATACGTCCGATGCGCAGATCGCCTTCTCCGGCAACTTCGGGACGACCTCGACCGTCAACTGCGACAATCCGTTCCTGTCAGCGCAGCAAGCGTCGATCATCTGCGGCGCCAACGCTGGCGTCGCCGGCCAGATCGGCGGCGTTTACCCGCTGCGCCGCCTCGTCGAAGGCAATCCGCGGAATGACCATATCCGCCTCACCAGCTTCCGGATGGTCGGCGGCATCCGCGGCGAAATCGTGGAAGGCTGGAACTACGACGCGTTCGTTCAGTATGCGAACACGCACAACGCCCAGCAATACGAAAACGACGTGTCGACCACCCGTCTGCGTCAGGCGATGGACGTTGTCGATCTCGGGGCCGGCCCGGTCTGCCGCGATCCTTCAAACGGCTGCGTGCCCTTCAACCCCTGGTCGGTCGGCGGTATTACGCCGGCGGCCGCCGCATTCGTGTCGGTTCCGTCATTCCAGGACGGCAACACGACGTCCTACATGGGCCAGATCAACTTGGTCGGCGATCTTGGCCAGTATGGGATGAAGTCACCATGGGCCGAGGACGGAATCGGTATCGCGGGTGGCTTTGAATGGCGCAAGGACGGGCTCGACTATCGTCCTGACCTGCTGTTCCAATCGGGCGATCTTTCCGGCCAGGGCGGCACGACGCCTCCGACATCCGGCACGATCGAGAACACCGACTTCTTTGTCGAAACCGATATTCCGCTCGTTTCCGGGATGGCGTTCGCAGAACTCCTGAAGTTCAGCGGCGGCTATCGCCATTCGAGCAACTCGGTCGGCGGCAACTTCTCGACCTGGAAACTTCTGGGCGATTGGCAAGTCACGCCGGACATCAAAGTCCGCGGCGGCTGGCAGCGCGCAGTTCGGGCGCCGAACGTTATCGAAGCGTTCTCGCCGCAGCAAACTGGCCTTACGGTCCTGTCCGAGGACCCCTGCGGTCCGACAATGCTTGCGACACTTGCGCAGTGTTTGTTGACCGGCCTTAATCCCTTGCAGTACGGCGCGCCGAACCTTGACAGCCCGGCCTCGCAGTACAACGGGATTTTCGGCGGCAATCCGAATCTCGGTCCGGAATCTTCAGACACCTACACCGTTGGTGTGGTGTTGACGCCGGAATTCGCGCCTGGCAACCTCTTGGTGTCAGTCGATTACTTCGACATCTCGGTTGACAACGTGATCAGCACGATCACGGCCCAAAGCGCGATGGACAACTGCTTGGCGTCGGGTGACCCGGCATTCTGCAGCCTGATCAACCGCGGGCCGTCCGGCTCGTTGTGGCAGAGCGCCAGCAGCGGTTTCTCGCTCACAAACCAGAACCTCGGCGGGCTGAAGACCTCAGGTATCGACATCAACGCCAACTGGGGCTTTGACTTCGACGAAGTGGGCCTTGGCAGCGCCGGCGGCTTCAACGTCGACTTTGTTGGAACCTATCTCCTCGCATTTGAAATTGAGGAGTTTCCTGGTTCTCCGATCCAGGTTTGCGACGGATTCTACGGCGGCGCTTGCGGCTCGCCGCGTCCGACCTGGCGTCACAAGCTGCGCACGACATGGGAAATGCCGATCGGCGTCGACTTCTCACTCAGCTGGCGGATGTTCGCGTCAGCGGATCGGGACGGCGGAGCGGCGGACCCGGTTACAAACGTCGCTGCAAAGCTTGAGTCGCGCCACTACATCGACCTCGCGGCTTCCTACAACGTATCCGAAGCCTGGAACGTCCGCGTCGGGATGAACAACATCCTTGACAAAGACCCGCCGTCGACCACGGAAACGGCCGGCTTCTCGAACGGCAACACCTATCCGCAAACCTACGACGCGGTGGGTCGTTACCTGTTCGTCGGCACGACGATCGACTTCTAGTCGTCGATCGAGACTTCGACTTTGGCGGCGGGTCGAAAGACCCGCCGCTTTTTTTTTCGTCCGACCCGGCCTAGCATGCCGGGCGTTTCAAGGGAGTTTGGCGATGCGGGCGATGATTTTTGCGATGGCCGGGGCGCTTTTCATTTCAGCGGCGCCCGCGCTTGCTCAAAATCCGGAGGAAGCCGTGGCAGACGTTCTTGCCTGTGAGGCCGTTCGCGGAAGCAAGGCGCGGCTGAGATGCGTCGAAGCGGCGCTCCCCGCGCTGCGCGCCGCCCACCCGGGCGCCGTCGCTCTCGCGGCCGAACGCGCCGACGCCGCAAGGCTCGCTGCGGCGCAGGAAGCAAAAGATGAATTCGGCCTGAGCCCGGCCCAGCAGCAAGAGCAAAAGACGGCGGCGGCGGAAGTCTACGAGCGCGAGTCGTTCGGCGATGACGACCTCAAGAAGGATCAATCCGACGAAGACGAAGTCGATCGCGTCTCAGGGGTTGCCGTCGAGATCGGCAAGAACAATCGCGGCAAGATTTTCGTCATCCTCGATAACGGTCAGGTCTGGCGGCAGATCGACGCTGATTCGCGGTCGCCCTATATTCCGAGGAACGCTGAGGGACTGCCCGTTGAAATCAAGAAGGGCGCACTTGGCAGTTATTTCGTGAAAGTCGGCAATGCGAAGGAATCGTTCAAGGCGAACCGCATCAAATAGCGGCCGGAACCGAATCCGCCGCGATCGTCAGTCTGGTTGTCTCGCCCTCGAACGGCACCGTGCCGTGCCACATGTAACTTGGAAAGACGACCATCACGCCCTTTTGCGGGCGGACGAAATGTTCCGCCGCGAGTTTCGGCTCCGTCGGCACGCCCGGTTCGCCGAAGGTCAGCCAGCCGCTCCTGTCTCCTTCGTCTTTGGTCGCCGGAAATCGGAGATGACTGGCCGAGGAGAGCCAACCTTGCGGATGCACATGGTTGATGTGATAGCCGCATGAGGCGAGGCGTATCGACCAGATGCCGAATATTTTGTAGCCGCCGCGATTGCGAATCCGCAGCGGATCCGGCCCGACGCCGATGCGTGAAATGTAGGACGATATCGGCCCGCGCACCGCTTCGCTGACCGCCTTGAGGACAGGGTCTTCGATCGTATCGATCGACGGCAGCTGACTTCCATGCCGGACTGATTGTCCGAAGGGATGCGTCTTGTACTGATGATGCCGGTCAAGCGCGTCGATCAGGTCGTCGACATAGGATTCCGCGGATTTCCACCCTTTCGGGCAGGAAAGCGGGAACCCGGCGACGAATTTCTCATAGTCGTAAAGGGCGCGGAAGCGATCATCTCCCTGCATGCGCCAGGCGGTCGCCTGCGCCGCAATATGGAACTGATCAAGCGGATGTTCGGCCCTCAAGCGGCTGATAAGCCTCGATGCTTCGAGCGGCTCGCCGACGGCAAGAAGGGCGCGGACGAGCGCCTGCGACACGCTGGGATCGCGCGGCAGCGCCTTGGCCGCCGCCTCGGCATGAACAAGCGCCGCGCCATATGCGCCCGCCGCTAAAGCGGAATTCGCCGCAGCCATTTCAAGAAGAGGCTGCCCGCCGGATAATTTCAGGGCCGCCAGCGTCTCTTCATATTCACCCTCTGCGTCCCCGGTCTGTCCAATCACCTGCGCACGCACCAGGCGAAGGTCGAGTTCTCGCGGGTAGGCGCGGATGGCGGCGTCAAGCGCTTGCAGCGATATCTCGCGATCGCCGCTGATCATCCAGACAAGCTGCGCCAGTTCCTTATGCGCGACCGAATCTGTTGGGCGCTTGTTCAGCGCCGCAATGAAATCCCGCTTGGCCTCGTCGATCATCCCCTCGGCGACCTCCGCCCGCGCCAACACGAGCCATGTCTCCGACGCGGTGATCCCGGCTTTGATGGCGCGCGTCGCCCAATCGATCGCCTCCCTGTTTCGGCCGGCGTCGCCAAGCGCGCCGGCGAGGTTGTGCATGACGACGGGATTGGTCGGGGCGACATCGACAATCGCGCGGAACGCCGCGAGCGCCTCGTCAATCCGGCCCGCCGCCTTGAGCGCGTTCGCCTGATTATTGAGATCGGTCAGCGTCGCCATTCGTCGATCCGTTTTTTCCCGCACGGGGATGATTTATGGTCCCGCCGGCCAGCCGGGAAAAGCCTGGGCTGGCGTCAATGGAGTCGCAGCCTGTGCCTTACGCTCTGAAGTCGGTCTTGACCCAGGACAAATTGCGGCTCGAGATCCGCCATTGGCCGCGCGGCCTGTCGGCGCATGGATCGCGCGCGCCGATCCTCTGCCTCCCCGGCCTCACAAGAAACGCCGCTGATTTCGACGAATTCGCCCCTATCGCCGCGGCGACCGGCCGCGATGTCTATGCGCTTTCGCTGCGCGGCCGGGGGCGGTCGGATTATGACCCCGCCTATCTCAACTATTTCCCGACAACCTATGTCAGGGATGTCCTCGCCGTCCTTGACCAACTCGGCGTTCGGGGCGCGGTCTTCGTCGGCACGTCGCTTGGCGGCATCGTCGCCATGCTGACGGCGGCGGCGGCGCCGGAGCGGATCGCGGCCGCTGTCATCAACGACGTCGGCCCGGAGCTCGCGCCGGAAGGAATTGCGCGCATCGCCTCCTATGTAGGCGCGCGCGCGGCGGACGGCGCAGGCGACGGCGCCGATTTCGACGCCGCGATCGCGCAAATCCGGGCGATCAATGAGGCCGCCTTCCCCGGCAGAGGGCGAGGCTTCTGGGAGGCTTTCGCGCGCCGCACATTCGATCAGCAGGCGGACGGATCGTGGCGGCTCGCCTATGATCCGATGATCGGGCGGGCGCTGATCGAGGCGGGGCCGGCGCCCGATCTTTGGGGCCCGTTCGCGAGTCTTGCTTCGATAGAGACGCTGATTGTGCGCGGCGCGATCAGCGATCTGCTGACCCCGCCGATCGTCGAGAAGATGCGAAGCGTTCTGCCGAATTTCGACTATTGCGAAGTCGAGAATGTCGGGCATGCGCCGATGCTGACAGAGCCGGAGGCCTGGCGCGCGATCGGCAGGTTTCTCGACCGGATCGATTAAAGACGGTGAATGCCGCACTCGGTCTTGGCGAGGCCGCGCCAGCGGCCGGCGCGCGCATCGTCGCCGGGCGCCGTCGGCGCGGTGCAGGGCCAGCAGCCGATCGAGGAAAAACCCGTTTCGACCAGCGGATGCGCCGGCAGGGCGTGCGCGATCATGTAGGCGTCGATGTCGTCCGCCGACCAGCGCGCCAGCGGATTGACCTTGATATGCGGCGCCTGAAATTCGACGACCGGCAGGAATGCGCGCAAATTCCCGTGCATGCGCTTGCGGCCAGTGATCCAGACGTCGAATGCGGCGAGCGCCCGGTCGAGCGGACGCACTTTTCTGAGCGCGCAGCATGAATCATTGTCGCGTTTCCATAAATCGCCCTTGGGATCGAAAGCGCCGATTTCAGCCGGATCCGGCCGGATCAACCTCACATTGCGCAGCCCGAGCCGATCCGTCAGATCTTCGCGATAGGCCTGCGTCTGGACGAAATGCTTTTCGGTGTCGAGGAAGAGAACCGGCGTCGCCTTGTCAGTCGCCGCGACGAGATGCAACAGCGCCGCCGATTCGGCGCCGAAGGACGACACAAGCGCGATCCTTCCGCTGAATTCGTCAAGCGCCCTCGCCAATATCTCCTCGGCGCTCATCGCTTGCGCCGCCTGGTCAAAGGCCGCGGCCTGATCCTCCAGCGAGGGAACGGCGCGCAAAAAGGCCGGCGATCTGGCGACAGCGGCGGTCATGACAGCCTTTACGCGGCGGCGCGTTTTTCGGCGCGGAGCGCGTGGATCGGGCGCGCGCTGTCGGCGGCGGGCTGATAGAAAAAGGAATAGGCGCCGATCGCTTTCGCGAAGCCTTCCGCGTCGCCGCCGCCGATTTCAAACGCATCAAAACCGGCGCGCGCCATGAACAGCGCCTGATCGCAGAGCACTTGTCCCCGCGCGCGCAGTTCTCCCGTGAAATGAAGCCTCTCGCGGAGCACGCGCGCCTGGGTGTAGGCGCGGCCGTCCTTGAAATCGGGAAACTCAAGAATGACGGCGTCAAAGCGCTTCACAATTTCAGCGAGCGCTTCGGCGTCCTCCGTGTTCGGAATGAAAAGCTCGAAGCGCCCCGCCTCCGGCCTGACGCCCGCGCGCCATTCGGCGAGCGCAATTTCCTCGCCCTTTGGCCGTTCGTCGAGCAGGACGCCGCTGTCAGTGATGCGCAATATCGCCATAAAGAACCTCCTTGAACGGATCAGCGCCGAGGCGTCGATAGGCGTCGAGGAACCGCTCGCCTTCGCCGCGATTGGCTTTGTAAAACCCGATCAGCCGGTCGACGGCGTCGACGACTTCGCTCGACGAAAAGCCGCGGCCGGTGATCGCGCCGAGACTGGCGTCCGCGGCGGCGGATCCGCCGAGCATGATCTGGTAGAATTCCTCGCCCTTCTTATCGACGCCCAAAATGCCGATATGGCCGACATGATGATGCCCGCAGGCGTTGATGCAGCCCGAGATCTTGATTTTCAGCTCGCCGATGTCGGCGGCTGACGCGGGATCGGCGAAGCGTTCGGCGATGCGCGTCGCGATCGGGATCGATCGGGCGTTGGCGAGATCGCAATAATCGAGGCCCGGACAGGCGATGATGTCGCTGACAAGGCCGATATTGGCCGTCGCCAGCCCCGCTTCGTCAAGCGCGCGCCAGACGGCGAAAAGGTCGTCCTTTCTCACATGCGGCAGGCAGAGATTTTGCTCATGCGTCGCACGCAGCTCGTCGAAGGAATAGCGCTCCGCGAGGTCGGCGACGGCATCCATCTGATCCGCGCTGATATCGCCCGGCGGGAGGCCGATGGGTTTCAGCGAAATATTGACGATCGCATAGCCGGGCTGTCGGTGCTCCAGCGTATTCGTTGCGACAAATCGGTCGAATTCCGCATCGACGGTCCGCGCTTTGGCGAGCAACACGCTCGCGTCGCCGGGTTTTTCAAATTTCGGCGGCGCGAAGAAGCGACGGATCCGCAAGACTTCGTCAAGCGGCGCGTCGAGCCGGTCCTTGTCAGATTTCCCCCACTCCTCTTCGACCTGGCGGCGAAAATCCCCGACATCGTCGGCGACGAGAATCTTGATGCGCGCCTTGTATTTGTTGTCGCGCCGGCCGAGGCGATTGTAAACGCGCATGATCGCTTCGAGGTAGGAGAGGAGGCGCCTCTCGGGCAGGAATTCGCGGACAGTTTCGGCGACATAGGGCGTCCGCCCGAGCCCGCCCCCGACCAACACTTCAAAACCGCGATCGCCGCTGCCGTTCCGGTGAAGTCGCAGACCAATATCGTGTACGCGGATCGCGGCGCGATCCTGGTCGCTCGCGGTGACGGCGATCTTGAATTTGCGCGGCAGGAATGAAAATTCCGGATGCAGGCTCGACCACTGACGGATGACCTCCGACCAGACGCGCGGATCGTCGACCTCGCCCGCGATCGCGCCGGCGTAAGGGTCTGACGTGATATTGCGGATGCAATTGCCGGAGGTCTGGATCGCATGCATTTCGACATCGGCGAGGTCGTCGAGAATGTCCGGTACGTCGATCAGCGCCGGCCAGTTGAACTGAATGTTCTGCCGCGTCGTGAAATGTCCGTAGCCCTTGTCATAAATGCGCGCGATGTGCGCGAGCTGGCGCATCTGCCGCGACGACAGGGTTCCATAGGGGATGGCGACGCGCAGCATGTAGGCGTGAAGCTGCAGGTAGAGGCCGTTCATCAATCGGAGCGGCTTGAACTCTTCTTCGCTGAGTTCGCCCGAGAGGCGGCGCGCGACCTGCCCGCGAAACTCCCTGACGCGCTCGCGCACCAGGGTCTCGTCAAATTCATCATAGCGATACATCAGCGCATTCCTTGCCTGAAGCGCTCTTCAACGCGCGCGACCCAGCCCTTCACGGATGGAAAGGCGTTGAGGTCAAAGCCGCCCTCATCGGCGGCGCGCGTATAGGCGACGAGCGAAATGTCGGCGACCGAGAATTCTTCGCCGGCGATCCACGACGAGGCGCGCAATTGGCGCTCCATGCGCGTCAGGGCGGCGAGGCCTTTTTCCATGAGCTTTGGATCGATGTCGGCGTCGGATTTTTTCAGGTAGAATTTCTGAAAGCGGCGGACCGCGATGTAAGGCTCGTGGCTGTATTGTTCCCAAAACAGCCACTCATAGACCTTGGCCCGGGCGAACGTCTCTTTCGGCAGAAGATCGCCGCCATGCGCTTCCGCAAGATAGAGAATGATCGCGTTGGATTGCGCGAGCGGTTCGCCGGCCGGCGTGATCAACAGCGGAACCTGGCCGGCGGGATTGAGCGCCAGGAATTTCTCGCTGCGTGTTTCGCCCTTGAGGACGCTCGTTTCAATCCACGCATAGGATCGGCCGACAAGATCGAGCGTCCATTTCACCTTGAGGCAATTGCCGCTGAGGCTGTCGCCGTAGACTTTATAAGCGCTCATCTTGCGCCTCCGCCTGCTTGCCAAGGTCGCGCCGCACGGTCGGACCGCTCTTGCGGATCGTTTCGCGCAAGGCCTCGCGCCCGATTGGACCCGTCTCGTCCGCTTCAATGAGATAAGCGGTCGCGATCGCCGTCGCGCGCGCCTGCGCCTCCTCGACGGCGAGTTTGGCGGCTGCATCCTCGAACAGCGCGGCGTGTTCGAAGCGCTCGACGAAATCGCCGTCGGGCCCGAGGTAAAGAACCACCCCGTCCGACAGCCGGTTTGCGGTGATCGCCTTCACGCCGCCCGCCTTTCGGATGCCGCAAGATGTGAAAGCGCCTGCCCGTTCGCTTTTGCGGCGACCTCGCCGATCACCAGCAGCGCCGGTCCCGCGACGCCGCCGGCGCGAATGAGGAAGCCAAGATCAGCGAGGCGGCCTTTGAGCACCTTCTCGTCAGCGGTCGTTCCCTTTTCGATGACGGCTACCGGCGTTGCGCCCGACCGGCCGTTCTCGATCAGATTGCGCGCGATCCGATCTGCTTTTCCAACGCCCATATAGACGACCAGCGTATGGCCAAGGCGCGCGAGCGCCGCCCAGTCGAGATCGGGTTCGCCGTCGTCTTTCGCATGACCGGTGACAAACGTGACCGCCTGCGAAATTTCACGATGCGTCAGCGGCAAGCCGGCGGACGCGGCGCAACCCGTCGCCGCGGTGACGCCCGGGGTCACATAAGCCTCAATTCCCGCTTCTTTCACGGCGTCAAGCTCTTCGCCGCCGCGGCCGAAGATGAACGGATCGCCGCCTTTGAGGCGCACGACGATCTTGCCGGCGCGCGCATGCTCGATCAGTCGCTTTTCAATTTCTTCCTGCGGCACGGCGTGCGCGGATTTCGCCTTGCCGACATAAAGACGCAACGCATCCCGGCGGGCGAGCGCCAGGATTTCGTCGCCGACGAGACGGTCGTAAAGGATGACGTCGGCGGACTGCAGCAGCCGCAGCGCTTTCAATGTCAGCAGTTCAGGATCGCCGGGACCCGCGCCGACAATGTGCACGACCCCGGTTTTCGGCGCCGTATGCGGACGATTGATCGCGTCGATCATCGCCTCGCGGGCGCTTGTTTCATCGCCCGCGAGAACGCGCGCGGCGATCGGGCCGTCAAAAACCGATTCCCAGAACGCGCGCCGGTCCTCCGCGGCAAGACGCGCGGCGACGGCGTCGCGGAATGAGCGCGCGAACGCCGACAGCGCGGACAGGCGATGCGGCAGCAGGGCTTCGATCTTTTCGCGCAGCCGCCGGCCAAGCACCGGCGCCGCGCCGCCCGTCGAAATGGCGACGACGACATCGCCGCGATCGACGATTGACGGCGTGATGAAATCCGAAAGCGCCGGACGATCGACGACATTCACCAGGGCGCCTGCGGCGCGGGCGAGATCAGAAAGACGCGCCGCCTCTTCATCGCTGGCGGATGCGACAAAAGCGAATTGAGCATCGGCGAAAACCTCTGGCGAGGGCGAGCGCGCGTCGAATTCCGCAAGGTCCCGCCATTCCTCGACAAGGTCCTCGTTGAGCGCGGATCCTGCGAACACGATCCGCGCGCCCGCCGCGTGGGCGAGGCGCGCCTTTCGAGAAGCGACCTCGCCGGCGCCAGTGATGACGACGGTCTTGCCGGCGAGGTCAAAGAAAGCGGGAAACGACTTCATTGGTTATCAGTTTTTCTAATCAATTTTTGTTGGCTGTTTTTCTTTAGCCAGGCTCACGCCCTCATATGGTCAGCATCAGAGTTCGATTTGAAACGAATAGTGCTGAGTGCTTTGTCAGGAATGCTAACTTTGCCGCCGAACACGGCGCAAACCGTCAGCTCAGGCGACTACCAGCCGTCCTCACAATTTCGTGTCAGTTTTTCTGATGACAAATCAGCGCGCAGATTTTATGGTGCCGGTTGAAAATGGTCATTTCATGGGGAGATCATGAAAAGCCTGCCCCCGCTCAACGCCCTGAAAGTCTTTGAATCCGCCGCTCGCCACTTAAGCTTTACTAAAGCGGCTGACGAGCTTCACGTGACGCCGGGAGCGGTCAGTCAGCAGATCAAGGCCCTTGAAGACTACATTGGCGGGCGGCTGTTCCGGCGGACAAAGAGAGCTTTGCTATTGACCGACGCGGCGCAGGCGAGCCTGCCGATTCTCCGGGAAGCGTTTGACAAGCTCGAAGAGGCGTCAAGAATTCTGACAGCGCGCGGCGACTCAAAGCGCCTGACCGTCTCGGTCGCCCCCTCCCTCGCCGCGAAATGGCTGGTCCCTCGGCTCGATCGCTTCCATGAGCGGATGCCGGACGTTGAAGTGTGGATTTCCGCCGACATGGAGGTCGTCGATTTCGCCGTTGACGATATCGATCTGGCGATCCGCTATGGCGGCGGGCGTTATCCCGGTCTTGAGGTCGAGCTTTTGATGGAAGAATCGATCCTCCCTGTGTGCAGTCCGCGCCTGTTGCAGGGGCAGCATCCGATCCGCGCGCCGCAGGACCTTGCGCATCACCCGCTGCTTCATGATGGAAGTCCCGACCAGGACGACGTCGCGGCGACGAACTGGGCGATGTGGCTGAAGGCGGCGGGCGTTGCTGGCGTCGACGCCAAGCGCGGCGCGAAATTCAACCAGTCGAGCCTCGTCATCGAAGCGGCGGTCGCCGGCAAGGGCGTCGCGCTCGCCAAGCAGGCGATCGCGCTTGCGGACCTTGAGGCCGGCCGCCTTGTCGCCCCGTTCGATCTGACGACGCCGTCGAATTTTTCCTATTACCTCGTGCACCCCGCCTCGAAGGCGCGAAACGCCGGGGTCAAGGCGTTCAAGAAATGGCTGCATGAGGAGGCGGCGGCGAGCGCCGGCGCGGCGAGCTTCGCCTTCGCGGCTGCACAATAGTATTATTCGCCGGCAATATTGCGTCGGCATACGGACAATGATCTGCTCTATCAGCGGCAGGCTGGCGCGGCCCGCCCCGCATGAAAGGGGCGATCCATGTTAATCCAGAGACTTGCAGCAGCGGCGCTATTTGCCGCCGCGCCGTTCGCAGCGACAGCGCAGGAGCCGCCGCCGGCGGCGACAGAACCGGCGGCCGCCCCGACGGCGGAAAACGCAACATCGGCGGCCGACGAGGCTGCGGCGGCGGCGCAATGGGAGGCTGACTTTCTCGCAAGACTCAAGCCCAAAACCGGACTTATCAAGGTCGACGCCGCCAAGGCGACGCTGAACATCCCGGAGAATTACTATTATCTGGAGGCAGCGGACGCGCGCGCGGTGCTCGAGGAGGCTTGGGGCAATCCGCCGGACGAGACCGTGCTCGGCATGCTTTTTCCCGCCGGCATGACGCCGTTCGACGAGGGCGCCTGGGCCGCCACCTTCTCCTATCAGGAAGACGGCTATGTTTCCGACAAGGACGCGGCGAAAACCGATTACGCCAAGGTGCTGAAAGACCTGCAAACGGATGCGGTCGAGTCCAACGAATGGCGCGCGGCGAACGGCTACCAGCCGATCGAGATTATCGGCTGGGCCGAGCCGCCGACCTATAACGCCGAGACACACAAGATGTTCTGGGCGAAGGAGCTGAAATTCGGCGACGCGCCCGTGAACACGCTGAATTATGATATTCGCGTTCTGGGGCGCAAGGGCGTGCTCGTTATCGGCTTCATCGCCGACATGGCGTCGCTGCCGACGATCCGCGAGGCCGCGCCCGCCGTTCTCGATCTCGCAAGCTTTGACGAGGGCGTGCGCTATGCGGACTTCCAGAAGGGCGACAAGATGGCGGGCTACGGCCTCGCCGGCCTCGTCGCCGGCGGTCTTATCGCGAAAAAGACCGGCCTCCTCGCTGCGATCTTGCTCTTTGGCAAGAAATTCATCGCGATCATCGCGGTCGCAGCAATGGGTCTGTTCGCTAGCTTCAGAAAATTCTTCGGGAAAAAATCCTGATCCTTGATGCGGAAGGCCGCCCGCGGGCCTGGGGGAGAGGAGCGCCGCGGACGGCCCCGCTTAAGCAACCCGAGGGGGGAGACGAGGATTGCTCTTGCTGTCGATCAAATAGGATCGACATCGAGAATTTCAACACGATAATTGCGTCGGGAAAAGCGCGCTCGCGCTTGTGTCATGCAATGCGCGATCACGCTTGCGCGACTTCAGGCGTCGGCGCCCTTTCGCCGCATTCCAAGATCATCAAGGCAAGCGCAGACGGCCTCGAAAACAAGCAAGGTCGAGGCGTGGCGCTGCGGGTAATCGCGAATGGCGATGAGCGACTGAAGCTCCTTCCAGCGCGCGCCGGCGGGCGCAGGCCCGCCCTCCTTCAGCATCGCGCGCATCCGGTCGCGCAAGGCGTAGAGCTCCTCCGCGCGCGCGCCGACGATGTTGCGCGCGACGATTGACGCCGACGCCTGCCCAAGCGCGCAGGCCCTCGCTTCCATGCCGAAATCGGCGACGACGCCGTCCTTCATGACAAGGTCGACCGAAACTTCGGAGCCGCAGACGCGGCTCGTTTTCGTCGCGCTGGCGTCGGGCGCGGAAAGCCGCCGCGCCGGCGGGATCGCCGCGGCGGCGTCAAGGATCCGTTCGCTGTAGAGGTCTGACAGCATCACCGCCTTTTAACGCCGCCTTACGCCAGATCAAACAGCAGAAATTCAGTTTCCGGCGCGAGCGCCTTCACCGCCAGAACCTCTTCATCCGAGATTTTCGCGCCGTCGCCCGCCTGCATGACAAGGCCGCCGACTTCAAGCCCGCCATTGGCGAGCTGCAGCCAGCCGAACCGGCCGGGAGCGAAGCGATGCTCGATATCTTCGCCTTCGCCAAGAACGCTCGCATAAACATCCGTTGACTGATTGATTTTCAGCGACCCCGCGCGCCCGTCGCGGGAAGCGACCAGCGCCAGGGCGCCGCGCCGCGCCTCCCCAAACGCCTTTTGCTCGTAGCGCGGCGCATGGTCCTTCGCATCCGGCAGCAGCCAGATCTGCAGAAGATGCGCGGGTTCGGCCTTCGAGGCGTTAAACTCGCTGTGGGTGACGCCGGAGCCGGCGCACATGTACTGGACTTCGCCGGGGCGGATGATTCCGCCGCCGCCGGTCGAATCCTTGTGCTCGATCGCGCCATCGAGAACATAGGTGAGGATTTCCATATCGCGATGGGAATGCGGGGCGAAGCCGGCGCCAGGCGCGATCCGGTCTTCGTTGATGACGCGCAGCGCACGAAACCCCATGTGATCCGGATCGCGATAATCAGCGAATGAAAACGTATGACGCGCGTCGAGCCAGCCATGATTCGCACGGCCGCGATCAATCGCTTTCCTGATGAGGATCATGGAACGTCTCCTTGTCGGGGATTGCAGGGAAATTCCGTCGACGCCTATATGGGCGCGGGCGCAGGACCCTCCAAGGGCGGCAAATTCACGCCCGCGCGAGCGGCGGGGGCGCCGCCGGCGATTCCGGATAGAATCACGCCATTCTCGACTGAACGTCTTTTGCAAAGAGGTCCGTCATGTCCATCGCCCTTGTCGGTTCGAGAGCCAACCCGTCGAAATTCGACTGCTATAGCGACCTTGCGGCGGACGAGCCCTATTTCGTCATCCGCGCCGACGATCCCTTGTCGGATTCGCTGATCGAACTTCACGCCTATATCGGCGCCGGCCAATCCGGCGCCGCGCACAACAAGCTCGCCGAGATCATGGCGCTGACCGCGAGCCACGCGCCGCGCCCCTCCGACTCGCCGAAATACCGCGAGACCTTCGCGATTTCGCAGGCGATGGAAGCCTGGCGCGCGGGGAAGGTGAAGAAAGCGGGATGAAGCGGGCTGTCGGCGAAAAGCCAGAAGGCGCCGGGCTTTCGCGCCCTTACCGGCGGCGTCAGCTTCCGGACACATCATACTAAGTCGCACTGAATCCAGCTCATGCGGCGCTTATGAAAGTGTCATGCCGCAGCGCGCCCGGGATGACACGGTATTCTCTCTTGAAGCGGTCGGGGAGACAGGAACCTCGTGAGTCTTCTTCAACGCAACTTGGGATCTGTGATCCGGCGCTGTTCACATTGCATCGCCGAACCGGAAGCAAACTCCCCTCAAAACCCCCGCAGCGGCATCCCTGCCGGCCGCTGCAGCCAATTGTCATTCGGGTAATGCGCGCCGGCCTCGATCATGTGCAGCGTGTAGGCCATGCGGGGGTTCTGCGAACGGTTCGCGCGGCTCATATGCGGCGCGCGGCCTGAAAAGATCACAAGATCGCCGATGGCGGCCGGGGCGGCGACGCGGCGGTCTTCCGGATACGGAGCGTCCGATAGCTCGACCATTTCGGTTCCCCCGTTCTTGCGGCGGAAAAGACGGCGGAGCGGCCCTTTATGCTCGCCTGGAATGAACGCCATGCAGCCGTTTTGAAGCGTCGCCGCGTCGATCGCGAGCCAGAAGCCGACGCAGGTTTCAGGCTCGGTATAGAGGAACGTCGAATCCTGGTGGCAGGTCACCTCGCCGCCGATCGAGGGCGGCTTCATGATCACCATCGATTGCAGCAGCAGCGGATCGTCAAACCCGACCGCGCGCGCGGCCGCCTCCATTTTCCTTGAGCGCGAGAACGCCGAGAAGACAGGATCGAGGTCGTGCAGCGCGTGGCCGATCTTGTTGATCGACTCGCGTTTTGGCCGCTTCAGCCTTCCATCGGCGCCATAGGCTTCTTCTTCGAGAAAGAAGCTGATCGCCCCGCCGGAGTTCAGGAAATACGCATCTTCGGCGTGGGCCTGCGTCGTCGTCGAAAAGACGGTGCGGTGCGCGTCGATGTCGAAGCCGTCGATGAGATCGAAGGCGCGCTGCTTCAGCGCGGCGCATTCCTCGGGGGTAGCGAAATTCCTGAGGATGACGATTCCGGTTTCGTCGAACGCGGCGCGAAGGCTCGGCGCAAAGCTGTGGTCAGCGCCAAAAAGGAATGACGGGAGCGACACCGACGACGCCCTCACAAATTATCCCGGAAACCGGCGCAGCCGGCTTTCCGGAATCTGGAGCGGCGGCGCGCAGGGGCGGCATCAGATCCCGGATAATCGCCTTCGGCGATTTCCGGGATGACACCAGAGGAAGAATTCGCCTTCACGTCACACCCTCCGCCACGTCGCCCCGGACTGGCCATCTTCAATAATCACGCCTTCCGCCGCAAGCGCATCCCTGATGCGGTCGGAGGTCTTGAAGTCCTTCGCCTTTCGCGCCGCCGTGCGTTCCGCGAGCATCGCCTCGATCGCCTCGGCGGTAAGCGCGGCGCCGTCCGAAGGCGGCGTCCATTTGAACCATGCCTCGGGCGCGCTCGCGAAAAATCCCATCAGCGCCCCCGCCGCTTTCAATCGCGCGGCGGCGCGGCGTTTGGGCTCGCCTTCCATCTGCATCGCGATGTCGCGCAATTCGTGGAGGCCGGCGATCGCTTCGGGCGTATTCATGTCGTCTTCCAGCGGCAGAACGACGCTTTCGGGAATGTCGGCCTCCCCGTCCGGCGCCGCCTCGGCGAGCAGTCGATAGAAGCGGTCGAGCTGCTTTTTCGACTGCTCGATCAGATCGTCGGTCCATTCGAGCGGCTGACGGTACTGCGCCGAAAGGAGCGCAAAGCGCAAGGTTTCGCCATGGTGCTTCTTCAGGAGATCGCGCGGCAGGGCGACATTGCCGAGCGATTTCGACATTTTGTCGGCGCCCATGTTGAGAAAGCCGTTGTGCAGCCAATAGCGCGCGAGCGGCGCGCCGGAATGCGCGCAGGCCGATTGCGCGATTTCATTTTCGTGATGCGGGAATTTCAGATCCTGCCCGCCGCCGTGAATGTCGATCGTCTCGCCCAAAACCTTTTCGATCATCGCCGAGCATTCAAGATGCCAACCTGGCCGGCCGCGCCCCCACGGGCTCTCCCAACCGGGCTCGTCCGCCTTCGACGGCTTCCAGAGGACGAAGTCGGCGGCGTTCTCCTTGTACGGCGCAATTTCGACGCGCGCGCCGGCGAGGCGCTCGTCGGCGTCGGCGCCCGAGAGCCTTCCATAGTCCGCGAATTTCCCGACCGAGAACAGCGCGTGTCCCTTCGCGGCGTAAGCGAAGCCTTGCGCGACGAGGCGCTCGGTCAGCGCGATCATCTCGGCGATATGGCCGGTCGCCGCCGGCTTTGCCGTCGGCGCGAGACAATTGAACGCCGAAAGCTCCTCGTCATAGATTCGCGCGTATTTCGTCGTGATCTCGGCGATCGGCGCGCCGGTCTCCTTCGACGCCTTGATGATCTTGTCGTCGATGTCGGTGAAATTGCGCGCATAGACGACCGCGCCTTCGCCAAAGCGCCGCCGCAGCAGGCGAAACAGAAGATCGAAGACGACGGCCGCGCGGAAATTGCCGATATGGGCGTGGTTGTAGACGGTCGGCCCGCAGACATACATCGTCACGCGGGCGGGATCGCCGGGAACAAAGAGCCGCTTTTCGCGGGAGAGGCTGTCGTAGAGCTGCAGCATGCGGAATCTGCTAGGCGGCGGCGGCGCGCCCCGCAAGACGCCGTCAGAATTTTTCCTTCCAGGGGCGCAGGTCAAGCTCATGCGTCCACGCCGAGCGCGGCTGCCGGTGCAGCCATAGGTAATTTTGCGCGATGGCGTCCGGCACCAGGACGGCGTCGTCGGCGCGCTTGGCGTCGATGTCGGGCGTCAGGCCGCGGATGAATTCCGTGTCGATCGCGCCGTCGATGATGACATGCGCGACATGGATATTTTTGGGGCCGAGTTCACGAGCCATCGACTGCGCGAGCGCGCGGAGCGCGTGCTTTGCGCCGGCGAACGCGCAATAGCCGGCGCCGCCGCGCAAGCTGGCGGTCGCGCCGGTGAAAATGATCGTGCCGCGCCCGCGGGGGATCATCCGCTTGGCCGCCTCGCGGCCGGTCAGAAAGCCGGCGAAAGCCCCCATCTCCCAGACTTTCCGATAGACCTGCGCCGTCGTCTCCGCGACGGCGAAATTGACATTCGCGCCAATGTTGAAGATGGCGGCTTCGATCGGCGCGACTTCCGCTTCGATGCGGTCGAAGAGCGCGATCATCGCCGCTTCATCGCGGGCGTCGGTCGGCATCGCGATCGCCTTGCCGCCGTCGTCGCGGATCGATTGCGCGAGCGCTTCGAGCGCGTCCGTATGACGGGGACGCCGCGCGACGCAGGCCGTCATTCCCTCGCGGGCGAAGGCGCGCGCGATCGCGGCGCCGGTCGCGTCGCCGGCGCCGATGACGACGCAGGCGCCATTGGCGTCATTCGCCATCAGCCCATCCCCGTGACGCCGTCCCGCGTTCCGTGCTTGGCGCGATCGAGCCCGCGCGACCAGATCGCGAGCGCGATCCACGTCGCATGAAACAGAGCGCCGATCGCCAGATTGACGACGCCGGGAACTGGCCCGATCGCCGTCCGCTCGAAGAAGTCGGCAAGACTCGCGATCGGCGCCGGGTGAATGGCGACCTTGCCGAGATAGGCGAGGGCCTGGAACGCGAAAATATAGCCGTAATTGCGCCGGAGGCGCCGGCCGAGCGCGCGCCAGAAGCTGATGTGATATTGCGGCGTCAGATAATCCGCTGCGAGAATATCCTGCCATTGTCCGGGGTCTGGTCTGTGCGAGCGCAGGAGAAGCGGCGCGTAGAAATTCGTTTCGATCCAGCGGCAGCGCGCGCGCCAGACGTTGAAATAGCGATAGCGCCGCGCCTCGAACACGAGAAACACGGCGATCAGCCAGCCGACGAGGAGGAGCGGCACTGGCGAGGCGTTCGGATTGGCGTAGCTGATCGACAGCGCAAGACCGAGCGTCACGACCGACCAGTTCGTCGTCGCGTCAAGGCGCGTCCGCCAGATGGTCGAGCGATAGACCTCGCCGCGGTAGAGATGCGCGAGCGCGCCGATTTCGGCGGCGTCGAACTGAAAGCCGGTGCCGCCGGGCGGCGAGGTCCATCGGCGCCAGTCAGGATTTTGCGGCGTCTCGTTCATGGCGCGAACATCGCGCCGCGCCCGGTGCATTTGCAAGCATTATTGCGCCGATCCGACGGCGGCCGCGACCGACTCGAAGGCGTCCGCTTTGAGCCGGCCCGGCAGTCCCTCGACAATCTCGGCGACGATCGCCGGACCCTTGTAGATGAGCGCGGTGTAAAGCTGCACCAGCGAAGCGCCCGCGCGGATTTTGGCGTAAACGTCATCAAGAGACGAGACGCCGCCGACGCCGATCAGCGGGATGCGTCCTTTGAGGGTCTTGTGGAACTCCTTCAGCAGCGTCGTTGACGGCGCGAAAAGCGGCTTGCCGGAAAGGCCGCCCTTTTCCTCTTTGAAGGCGCTGCGCAGAGTCGACGGCCGCGCGATCGTCGTGTTCGAAACGATCAGCGCGTCGATTTTCTGCTCGACAATCGCGGCGGCGATGTCGGCCTTGTCGGCGTCGGCGAGATCGGGCGCGACTTTCAGGAACACCGGCGCTTTTTCTTTCAGCGCGTCGCGCGCGGCGATGACGCGCGAGAGCAGATCGACCAGCGCCGCCTTATCCTGCAGCGCGCGAAGGCCCGGCGTGTTCGGCGAGGAAATGTTCACCGTGTAGAAATCAACCAGCCCCTCAAGCCGCCGGACGCCGGCGACGAAATCCTCGATGCGATCTTCGCTGTCCTTGTTGGCGCCGAGATTGGCGCCGACGACGCCCGCACGCTCTCGCCGGCGAAGCCGCGCGGCGATCGCGTCGAGACCTTCATTGTTGAAGCCGTAGCGGTTGATGACGGCTTCGTCTTCTTTCAGGCGAAAAACGCGCGGGCGATCATTGCCGGGCTGCGCCCTCGGCGTCACGGCGCCGACTTCGACAAAGCCGAAACCAAGCCGCAGCATCGCGTCTGGAACTTCGGCGTTCTTGTCGAAACCGGCGGCGAGGCCGATCGGGTTTGGAAAATCGATCCCGGCGATGCGCGTCGCCAGCATCGGATCTGATCGCACGCGAAAGCGCGGCGCGACGGGCGAGGCCATCAGCCTCACCGTCGCGCGGTGCGCGGCTTCCGGATCGAGCAGTTGAACCGCTTTCGCGCCGAGCGCGGCGACAAGACGCGCCGTCATAAGACCGGCTCGCCAAAGGCGTAGAATCCGTCCGCTTGACGCAGACGGCGCGCGCCGGTCGCTTTCGTCGCGGGAAGATCGGCGTAAAGATGCGGGAACAGCGCGCCGCCGCGCGAGGCCTCCCATTTTAGGTCGCGGCCGAAATCCTCCGCCTCGAATGCAACGGCGACGAGATCGTCGCGCCCGGCGAAATGGAGGCGCGCCGTTTCAAGAACCTGCTCCTCCGTAGACAGATGAATATAGCCGTCCTTGACGTCGATCGGGGCGGGCGGAATGCGTCCGCTCCGCCGCGCGGCGGCCCAGTCTTCGGCGCTGATGATCTTGCAAATCACGGTCATGCGCGCCCGTAACGCGGCGCGCGGCGGCGCGCAACCCATCAGCCTGAAGCCGCCCCGAGCTAGGGCTGCGAAGCGATAAAGTCTTTCTCCGCTTGTGGCCCCGCGGCGATCGCGGCCTTGAATTCGTGCGCGAGCGCTTGAATGTCCGCCTCGAACTTTGTCGAGGGCGCGGCGGCGAGCGAAGCGTCAAGCGCGCCAAGCCCTTCGGCGCGCCACTCTTTGCGGCCGTCCGCAAGAAGGCGTAGCGCGCATTCATAGGCGATCGTCGGATTGCCCGGCGCAAGCGCGCGCGCCTTCAGGAATTCCTGACGCCCAAGCGCCGGATCGGCGCCGTAGAGCGAGCCGCCGCCGCGCCGCGCCACCTCAATCCGCCAGGCGGCCGAAGTTGACAACGCCCACGGATTATCCGGATCGAGCGCCAGCGCCGAGTCGATCCGATTGCGCACCTTTCCGGGAAGGCCGGAAAACAGCGCCTTGACCGGCGACATGCGGGCGCCTTTAAGGCCGAGCGCGATCGCCGCCTGCAGATGCGCTTCCGGCAATTTCGGATCAAGCGCGACCGCCTGCTCGGCGATCTCGAACGCCTCGTCCGCTTTTTTGCGCGCGGACTTTCGGCCGCCCTCAAAATAGGAAACGGCGTTCACCGCCCGCGCCGCCAGCGCCAGATCCTCAGCCCGTCCGGCGCGGGTCGCAAGATCGACCGCTTTCGCATAATCGCCCGCGGCATAAGCAGCAAAGGCCGCATTTTCCGGCTCGGCATGAGCCGCCGCCGATAAGAGAGCAAGGGCGGCGATCAACGCGACTTTCATCAAGGTCTCCAGCGGCGGCGGAAGAAGCTTAGCCGATAGCCGGAAACCGCGCCTGTCACAAACTGGACAGCGCAAGGCGAACGCCCCTTAATTCGCCGCCATGAAGTGGGCGCGCATCTTCGGCGGTCTCGTTCTCGCCGCCGTGGGCGGCGCGGCGGCGCTTGCCGGCGGATTGTCGGAACCGATCGCCTGGACGATCGCGATCACCGCGCTCACCGCCGCCTGGTGGGTGACGGAAGCGATCCCGATCCCCGCGACGTCGCTCATTCCCTTCGCGGCGTTTCCGATGGCGGGCGTCATCGATCATCGCGAGGCGGCCTCCGCGTTCGGCGATCATGTGATCGTGCTCCTCATGGGCGCCTTCATGCTCTCGAAGGGGCTCGAAAAATCCGGCGCGCATGAGCGCCTCGCGCTTTACATGATCCGGTTTGTCGGCGCGTCGGGAAAGCGGCTTGTCGCCGGCTTCATGATCGCCTCCGCCCTCACCTCAATGTGGGTGTCGAACACGGCGACTACCTTGATGCTGATGCCGATCGCGCTGGCGATCCTGGCGCGCGCGGAGGATCGCTCGCTCGACGTTCCAATCGTGCTCGGCGTCGCGTATGCGGCCTCGATCGGCGGTCTCGGCACCTTGATCGGCACGCCGCCGAACGTCATCTTCGCCGGCATCTATGAGCGGACGACCGGGGCCGAATATGGCTTTGTCGAATGGATGAAAACCGGCGTTCCGGTGGTCGTGATCGGCGTCCTCTTGTCGGTTCTGTGGCTGACTCGGCGGATAAAATTCAACGAGCGGGTCGCCATTCCCTCGCCGGGCGCTTGGTCGGCGGCGGAGATTCGCACCCTGATCGTTTTCGGCGCGACGGTCCTTCTCTGGATCACCCGGAGCGAGCCTTTTGGCGGTTGGTCGTCCTGGCTCGGCATCGAAGGCGCCGGCGATTCAACAGTCGCACTCCTTGCGGTCGCCGCGATGTTCCTCATCCCCGACGGCAAGGGAAGCGCGCTCCTCGACTGGAAATGGGCGTCGGACATCCCGTGGGGCATGCTGCTCCTCTTCGCCGGCGGCATCTGCATCGCGATCGCCTTTGAGAAATCCGGCCTCTCGACCTTGATCGGCTCATCGCTCGCCGGCGCGAAGGCGCTGCCGCCCTTCGTCCTGATGCTGCTGATCTGCCTTGTCGTCACCTTCATGAGCGAGCTGACATCGAACACCGCGGTCGCGACGCTGGTCCTGCCCGTCCTCGCGGCGGCGGCGGAAGGGACAGGGTTGGCGGCGACCGTCCTGATGGTTCCGGCGGCGATGGCGGCGTCGTCAGGCTTCATGCTGCCGGTCTCGACCGCGCCGAACGCCATCGCTTACGGCACGGGGCGCGTCACCATCGCCGAGATGGCGCGCGAGGGATTCGCGCTCAATTTGATGCTGGCTGTCGTCATCGCTTGCGTGTGCTATTTCGCGTTCCGATGAGAAGCAAGAAAATCGCGTTCAACTGCGAGCTTTGGCTTTCACATGTTCGAGCACATATGTTTCAAGCTGAGCATAAACGGGCAATTTAATTTCCATGACCGGCTTTTTATGACCACGTATGTATTCTTGGAATTTGCCATCCTCGTCCTTACGCTTTCGTCGTGCGAAGAGCATGTCGTACCGGCGAGGCGTAATTCCATGAAAATGAGTAAACTTCACTGCACCAAACTTCTTGTATTGTCCGCGCCCTTTGCCCTCGACCTCTATTGAGTCACTGTGAAGTAGCGCGACGAGACTTTTGGGGTATGGCTCCAGAAAATATACTTGCTCAATGCCGCTGGCGACAATGTGTTTCGCACACATATGACACGGAAAAGTGGTGCAAAAGAGCGTTGCGCCTTTCAAACTACTGTGGGTTCGAGCCGCATCGACAATGGCGTTCATTTCAGCATGAACAATCCGTCCGTATTCAAGCGCGTCCATTAGACTCAAGCGCTTGAGCTTTTCCGTTGTGGATGCTGACAATTCCGAGATGCCGAGTGCGATCAACACCTCTTTTAGCAGCTCTTGTTTTCGAACATCATTCGAATCAATTCCGCGATTAAATTCACGATCATCAAGATTCCCATCCTCAGGCCAGTATGTTCCACCTTTAGCCTTGGGGACTTCGTTACAGCCAATCGAGATTAGTTCGCCGTCCGGTGAAAAAATCGCGGCGCCAACCTGCCGCGAAAGATCGGCAGTACGAAGCGCCGCTGCCCGGGCCATAAACATGCCATGTTCAACTCTCGATGGCGTAAATTTGTTTGACGAAAAAAGGACTTCACAAAATCGATTGATTTGGTAATCGGGAGCGCTGTTGTCCTGATCCAGCTTAACAATGATGTCCGCGTTGTGAAAAATTTCGCCAACACGCTGTCCATGAGAAACATTGGATTCGTCTTCGTCAGTCTGAACCAGCTTCGTCGCTTCGGACTCAAATTTTAAATGATCCCCGTCGTTCTCGCTGCTCGCCATCTTTCTGCAAAGGAAATCGACTCTAGCGGCACGATCGGAGTAAATTGAGATTTGGTAGAAAAGTCTTCCATACACCGAACGAAGGAGATCGATTTCTTCCGGCCGTTTGAATTGATGAATTAGAAACGCGTTCTTCTGAAAATTCTCCCCTGCCGGCACGGACAAAGAATTTCGAATTTCGACAACCTGTTGGATACTGAGGCCCGCAAGAATCGCATCATCCTCCAATTTCTCGCGGACCTTGTTGCCGTAAAGAATGTGCGATTTGTATCGGTCAAAATAGGGCGCACTGACGAGTGGGTGCTCTGGGTTTGCGGCAACGAACGGCTTCAAGCGCGAAAACACGTCGGTTACTTTGATCTTATGAACGCGATAGTCATTTGCGCGAAAGAATTTTTCAAAATCCTGTAGCGCTCGGTCAGTCGGAGTGCCAATTGGCGAGACAAACCCCAAAAATAATTCCGGCAAATCAATTTGTGGAAAAAGCTTGCTCATTGACTCCCCCGAATCACCAGATTTAAAATCAATGCTAACAGGGAGAGAGCAATGGGCCAATCGCTCAGGAAACAACTTGCCGTGCGGCGCATCGAAGTCGTCTTGAAAAAGCATGAAGAGACATACGCTAAATGGCTGAGGGCGAACTTCCCAGAGCAAGCCGAAGCAGTAATTAATGCTCAATTCAACCGCAATTCTAGATTGCCATCCACGCGGCCAAAGACGAGCAAGCAGTAAAAATTAGTTAAACCGCCTCGACCGTCATGTGGCGCGCTTTCGCCGAGCGCTCGATCGCGGCGGCGCCGTCGTCGCCGATGTTCAACGCCGTGCGGATGAGTTCAAGGACGCGGATCTCGGTCATATCGAGGCCCTCGTCCGCGGTGATGACGTCGATGACGGCGGCGTAGGCGGTCTCGCCGAGATGGGCCGGCAACGAAGTCGCCGCGGCGGTCAGCACCTTGTGAAGGCCCGCTTCCGACGACATCAGCTTGCCGCAGGCTTCCGCGGTGTCGACAAGGCCCTGTTCATCGGCGCCCGAAAACAGCGGAAAGGAGCGAACGACGCGGCCGATTGAACGCAGCTCTTTCTCCGACATCCGCCCATCCGACGCCGACGCCATCACCATCAAATAGATCACCGCTTCCTGCGGCGTCAGTCTCGGGGCGGCGTCAGCCATGAATTCGGGTCCTCCAGAACGCTTTCAATTCTTCCCGCAACCTAGCGGTCGGGCCAACGCGCCGCAACCGCTCAAGCGAGGACGGTTTTGCCCCGACGCAAAATGCGACTAGAGAATTGCCAAGCCTTGCAGAAACCGAAAATCATGACCGCCCGCACCTATTCAGCCGACGACATCGCCGCCGCCAAAGCCTGGCCGTTCGAAGAAGCGCGCAAGCTCGACGCCCGACTGAAGCGAATGAACCATGACGGCGTCGTCATCTTCGAGACCGGCTACGGCCCGTCGGGACCGCCGCATATCGGCACCTTCGGCGAGGTGGCGCGCACCACGATGGTCAGGCGCGCGTTTGAACTGATGACCGGCCGGAAGACGCGGCTCATCTCGTTTTCAGACGACATGGACGGCATGCGCAAGGTTCCGCCGCATCTGCCGAACCAGGAAATGCTCGCGCGCTATCTGCAAAAGCCGTTGACGACGGTTCCCGATCCCTGGGGCAGTCATGACAGTTTCGCCCATCACAATAATGCGAAGCTTCGCGCTTTTCTCGATCAGTTCGGCTTCGACTATGAATTCGTCTCCTCGACTGAATGTTATAAATCCGGACTGTTCGATCAGACGCTTGTCCGCGTCCTTGAACGCTATGACGCGCTGATGGAAATCATGCTGCCGTCGCTCGGCGACGAGCGCAAGGAAACCTATTCGCCGATATTGCCGATTTCGCCGACAACGGGCCGCGTTCTTTATGTTCCGCTTCTTGAGCGCGATGCGAAGAAGGGCGAAATCCTCTTTGAGGACGAGGACGGCTCCAAAGTGAAAATCGCCGTCGGCGGCGGCAACACGAAACTGCAATGGAAGGTCGACTGGGCGGGGCGCTGGTTCGCGCTCGGCGTCGATTATGAAATGGCGGGCGAGGATCTGACCGAATCCGTGCGCCTTTCAAACCGCATCGTGAAAGCCCTCGGCGGCGAACCGCCGGCCGGCTTCAATTACCAGCTCTTCGTCGACGAGGAAGGCAAGAAAATCTCCAAGACCAAAGGCAACGGCATTTCGATCGAGCAATGGCTGACCTACGCTTCGCCCGAGAGCTTGTCGCTGTTCATGTTCCAGAACCCGAAGGCGGCGAAGAAGCTCTATTTCGACGTCATCCCGAAAACGCTCGACGAATATTGGCGCCATGTCGAGGAATATCCAAAACAAGCGGGCGCGAAAGCGATCGACAATCCCGCATGGCACATTCACGAGGGAAATCCGCCGGAGGCGACGACGCCCGTATCGTTCGCCATGCTGCTGACGCTCGTCAACGCGGTCGGCGGCGAGCCCGAAGTGCTTAAAGGCTTCATCCGCAAATACCGCCCGACGGCGTCGGCGGAAGAGCTTCGCGCGGCGGATGCGCTCACGCTTTATGCGGCGCGCTATTACAAGGACTTTGTCGAACCGAAGAAGCAATACCGTCAGCCGACGGATGAGGAGCGCGCCGCGCTCGCAACGCTCGCGGCGCGGCTTCGCGAAATCGGCGACGGCGCGGAGGAAGACGCCTATCACACAGCGACCTTCGACACCGGCAAGGCGCATGGCTATGAGAAAAATCTCCGCGACTGGTTCGCCGCGATCTATGAAATCGTCTTCGGCCAGACCGAAGGGCCGCGCATGGGGCCGTTCACGAAGATCTATGGCGCCGTCGCGACGGCGACATTGATCGAGGATGCGCTGGCGCGGCGATAGTTTGCGCGCCAGCGCGCTTTTTGGGGGCTGAGGCATGGAACTGAGATGGATGCTGACGGGGTTTGCGGTTTTCTTGACAGCGGCGTGCGGTCCGGCGTCGGATGCCGACCAGCGCGGAGCGCCGGCTTCAATGACTGAGAAAGAACTCATCATCCTCGCGGCGGCGACAAGCGACGACCCCTATTACGCGGACGCCGCCGAGGGTATTTTCGATTTTCATGTCGCCTATGCGAAGGCGATCATGAAACATGACGATGTGCTCGTTCTGACAGACGACGCATCCTACGCCGCCTATGCGAAAGCGCTCGGCGCCGGGCATGTCGCGGCCGCGCCGATGGCGGACATCTGGATGCGCGATTTCAGCCTGTCGAACGCGGCGGCCCCGGCGATGTTCCGCTACAGCGCCGCCGGCCAGGGCGGCGATCAGGACGAGGCGGACGCCGTTCAAGAACCGCTCGCGGCGCTGATCGACGCCGCCGGCCTCGACTATCGCGCGAGCGATCTCATCAATGACGGCGGCAATTGGGTCGACGATTACGCCGGCGCGGCGGTCGTCAGCCGCAAGTTCCTGCGCGATAACAATCTTGATGAAGCCGCCGCGCGCCAGGCGCTCATCAAGCTCACCGGCTCGAAGGCCATCGCCTTCATCGACGCCGACGAACAGGGCGGGCTTGAACACGCCGACGGCGTCGTCGCGTTCATCGGCCCCAATGAACTTGTCATCAACAGCTATCCGGATGATGCGGATTACGCCGCGGCGCTGCGCGCGGATCTTGAGCGGGGGCTTCCGGGCGTCGTCATCCATGAAATCGTCACGCCCTATGACGGCGATGACATCTACGACGAGCGGTTCGGGTCCGCCTGCGGGCTTTACACTAACATGCTGGTGACGCCGGGCCGCATCTATTTCCCGCAATTTGGAATTCCGGAGGACGAGGCCGCGCTCGCACAGATAAGGTCGTGGACGGACAAGGAGATCACGCCCGTGAGATCGGACGATGTCTGCCGCATGGGCGGGGGCGTCCGCTGCATGTCCTGGCAATTGCGCGGCGAGAACGCCGCGCGTTTGAAGGCGCATCTTTCAAAGGGCCGGTGACGGCCATACGCAATTTCAGATCACGACAATCTTGTCTGCGGCGGCGCGAATCGGCGGGCGCTTGTTCAGCGCGCCTGTCCGTCAATCCGGGGCCTGACGGCGCAGGGCGCCAGACGCCGGCCATAGGCGACCGCGCCGGCGAAAATCACTGCAACCGCAAGGGCGATGAAGGGGGCAAAATCTGCGTCCATGGATATCGCGCCTTCATGGCTTCAGCGCCAATATAGGGTTCAACCGCGCAAAGCGCCATCCGGTCGTCGTCATTGTGAAGCGGGCGCGAAGGGATCATGGTCCGCGTCATGTGCTTTTCAGCGACAGCGAGTTTCGCCGCCGCCGGCGGTCTCGCCGTCATCGGCGCGGCGACAATCGCGCTGCGGCCGGCCCCGCGCATGGCGGCGCTCGCCGCGGCGCCGCTCATCTTCGCCGCGCATCAGGCGATCGAGGGGACGATCTGGCTGCAGCTTCATGACGGCGCGGTTTCGGAGGCGCTGATCAGAGCCTGGGTTTTCATCGCCGAAGTGTTCTGGCCGACCTTCACGCCGCTCGCGGTCCTCATGCTGACGCGCGGGCGGCGCCGGCGCCAGGGCCTTGGCGCGCTCGCGGTCGCGGGCGTCGTCGTTTCCGGCCATTTCCTGATGATCCTGATACAGAGCGACTTCACGGTCGGCGCCGTCAATGGAAATTTGCGCTATGATGCGGGGGCGCCGCCGGGCGATCGCCTCGCCGGACTTTATCTCCTCGCGACGGTCGCGCCGCTTTTGATCGCGCGCGAGCGATTCGTTTTCGCGTTCGGCGTCGCGGTCCTTGCCGGCGCGATGGTCACCGAGCTGTTCTACGCCCACGCCGGCCCGTCCGTCTGGTGCTATTTCGCGGCGATCGCGAGCCTTTGCGCCTTTTTCGCGGTTCGCGACGACAACCGCTCGCGCCCGGTTTCTCCCACGCCGCGGCCCGGACTTTAGAGCTTGTAACATTCGCGTCGCCGCCGCCGCGCGGCATTACCAACAGGCAATGTTCGCCAGACGTCCGCCCCCGGATCGAATCGCGGATGCGCCGCGACGGCGGCGCGAAATTTCCCGCTTCCCCTTTCGTGACGACCGCACTAGAAGCGGCCTTGGCGTGCGTTGGGGGAGTGCGATGACTGGCGGCCGAAAGGCCCTTGCATATTACTCCGTCGCCAAGCCATCCGCATTCGATCACACAAGTCGCGTCACGATTTCTCGCGTCTCAACGTCTCAAACCGGAGCATTGCAATGCCATCTCTCATCGAAACAATTCAGGGCCACCTCACCTCACAGATCGTCGACAGCGCCGCCTCGCATCTCGGCGAGAATCCCTCGGCGATCACCAAGGCGATGGGCGGTCTGATCCCGACCATCCTCGCCGGCATGATCGGCAAGACTGGCGACGAGGCCGGGCTCGGACGCATTCACGCCTCGATCACCGAAGCCGCGTCAGGCGGCATGCTCGACAAGCTCGGCGGCCTCATCTCCAGCGGCAATCTGGCGCGCAATGACCCAAAGGACATGGCCGGCGCCTTCATCGGCCAGCTGTTCGGCGACAAGGTCGGCGGCATCTTGAATTTCATCACCTCCTTCGCCGGCCTGAAATCAGGTTCAGCGTCGTCGCTCCTCGGGCTTGCGGGCCCCTTGGTGATGGGCGCGCTCGGCAAGAAGGTGAAAGACAATCATCTCGACGCGTCCGGTCTGAAGCGCCTGCTCCTTGATGAAAGGAGCGCGATCGGCAAGGCGATGCCTTCCGAGCTTTCGGGCATTCTCGGTCTTGGAAACTGGGACGCGCCGAAGATCGCGGCGAAAGTCGAACATATCGCGCCGGCCGCGGCGACGATCGCCGCCGCCGCCAAGGCGCCGCGCGCGGCGCCGGCCTGGCTCTGGGCCGTCCCGGTCGCCCTCGGCGTCGGTCTTGTCGGCTGGATGATGACGCGCGGCGGCAAGGAAGAGCGGATCGCCGCGAACGAGCCGACGATCGTCGAATCGCCGGCCCCGGCCGTCGATGAGCCTGTCGTCGTCGCGGAAGCGCCGGCGGCTGAGACGCCCAACATCTATTCGGTCGAGCCGATCGCAGAGCCCGTCGCGGACGGCTTTGTGAAGACGATCAACGGCTTTGAACTGCGCGGCGCGACGGACGGCGTCGAATCGAAGCTGATTTCCTTCATCGATTCGAACAAGGAGCCCTGCACCGACGCTCCCTGCTGGTTCACCATGGATCGGCTGACCTTCAAGACCGGCTCGGCCGAACTCGACATGGAGAAGTCGCAGGCCCAGATCGAGAACATCCATCGCATCCTCGAAGCCTATCCGAACATCCAGCTGAAAATCGGCGGGTATACGGACAATACGGGATCGGATGAGATCAACAAGACGCTGTCGGAGGCGCGCGCCGAAGCGGTGGTCGCCGCCGTCGCCGCGCTCGGCGCCGACCCCGCCCGCATGGACGCGGAAGGCTACGGCCCGCTGCACCCGGTCGCCTCGAACGACACCGACGAAGGCCGCGCGCAGAATCGCCGGATCGACGTCCGCGTCCGTCAGAGATAGGTTTTAGGGATTAGGGATTAGGGATTAGGGACCGGCGCGAAAGCCCGGTCCCTTTTTCTTTGGCGGCCGGCGCCCCCTAATCCCAAATCCCTAGTCCCTAGTCCCTAATCCCTCTATGTTGCGGCCATGCGGGGCTTGTTGCGTCACTACCGAATGCCGGGCGGGCGCGTGCGATTGCGGCACGAGATCTTTTTCGTCCGCCACGGCGAAACCGACTGGAACGCCGAAAGGCGCTACCAGGGCCATGCCGACACGCCCCTGAACGACAAGGGCCGCGCGCAGGCGGCGCGCAACGGCGCGGCGCTGAAGCAAGTCCTTGAACGGATGAAGGGCGTCTCATTCGTCACGAGCCCGCTCGCGCGCGCGAGCCAGACGCTTGAAATCATGCGCGAGGCGATGGGACTGCCGCGCCGCCGCTACGCGATCGACGACCGGCTGATCGAGATTGACCTTGGCGCGTGGAACGGCCGCACCCATGACGAAATCGCCGCCGAAGACCCCGGCGTCCATGAGCGGCGCGAAGCGGAAAAATGGGATTTTGTCGTTCCAGGCGGCGAGAGCTACGCCGCCGCCGCGCGCCGCGTCCGCGACTTCCTGGTGACGATCGACCGTCCCGCCGTCATCGTCGGCCATGGCGCGTCAGGGCGGATTTTGCGCGGTTACCTCCTCGGGCTGAAGCCCAAACAGGTCCCGCACCTCGATTCGCCGCAAGATGTCGTGTTCAGGATTTCGCGGGGGCGGGAAGTCGCGCTGTAGGCGCCGCGCCGCGCCCGCATGGTCAATAATAGGACAAGATTTGCAGGCCGGCCATGCCCGCCCAGGCCGCCACGATCGACCGTTCGTCCGGCATCGGATCGCGATTGGCGAGACCCCGGCATTGAACGATCGCGCGATTTTTGTCGACTTCGATCGTCTGGCGCCGCTCATAGGCGCCGCCCTCGACGCTCATCGAGAGACTCCAGATTGTGCAATCGCCGCGTGCGCAGGACCAATGATAGCTCGACACGCAATGCGAAAGTTCCGCGCTTTCGAGTTGCAACTCCTTGGCGCTTCGCAATTGGCGTATGGACCACAGGACGGTTTTTCCGCCGGCATTCCGTTCGGTCGCAAGACCATCGAATTCGGCCTTCTTGTAGGCCTCGCCCGACATTTTGCCGACGCGCCCGAGCCGATCGTGCCACGCCGCCACCTGACCCATCAACGAATCGACGGTCCGCCCGTTCATCGACAATCTCGGCTGCGGCGGCGCCTCGCGGCGCCATCGCCCTGGCGCGACTTCAATCTCGTTCGGTTCAAATCGCTGATGGTGCAGATAATCGACGACAGGCCCGATCTGGCGGGGGTCGAGCATCGGATTGTCCGCGATGAATCTCAGCACCGTCAGCCAGAAGGCCTCGTTTTCAAAAGAGCGCCCCAGACGCGTCGCGATGAGCGCGCGAACAGCGTTCTCGCCGGCTCCGAGCGCGCGCATTTGGCCCCACCGGACGGCCTGCTCAACCGAGCAGTCGTCCGGAGCGCCGATAAAATGGTGCGCCATTTTCTTGGTGAAGGCGACCGGCAATTTGGCGGTTCGCAGATTGTAACCTCGCCCCAAATGCACATACCAATCGCGGTAACGCCAGCTCGCGCCGTCATTGCGAAGCCACGCGGACTCCATGAATCGCGGCACGTCGCCGAATTTGTCGAACAGATGATGAGTAAGCTCGCCGAATTTGCGTTCCCGGTTTCTGCTCTTTGGTTTCCAATCCGCGAGCGGTCGCAGCCATAGCGCCTTGCGGTCATGCAATTTTATCAAGCCCCTGACGAAGGGCGTGTCGCCGCGGCCCGCGACGGTCTGGAACGGCAAATCGTCCACATCCGCGAGTGCGACCAGCATGCCCAGCAGGGATTTGCGCGCGTCCGCCGCTTCGTTGCTGGCTTCAATCTCCGCCGCCGCCAGTTTGTAATTCGGGCGATCGACTTCGCCGGAAGAAAGATCGCCGAGGCAAACGGCTTCAAGGAACGCTTTCGGGTTCTTGTGAAGCCGGTTGTGCCTTTCGCGCTTTTCAGCGAGCGCCTCAAAGGTCCCGCGTTCCTCCTGAAGGTCCGCTTTCGATTTGTCGAAAGTCGCATCGAACCCGTTCGCCCGGCACCAGTCGAAATAGGCGCGCGGATGTGCGAACCTCATTTCGAGCATGTGTCGCCCGATCGGCTTTGGAATGGGGTCGGCGATCAAGGGATTGGGTCGGCGCGCCATGCGCCCGATGATAGCGGCGCCCGATTTCGCTGGAAACAGGCGGCGGCGCGCGCGCCCTGCTTTGTCCGCTTGCTGGGTGAAATCGGCCCCGGGGCTCGCCCGCAAGGGCGCGCGCCCGTCCGGGCGGGCCCCGGGGGCGACCGCCGGATGCGGGCAGCCGGCCGGCTTCCCAACCAATCATTGGTAAACGGACGAATTCCCGGATGGCGCGAAATCGCGCTGAAAAATGCACGCAAATCGAGGCTTGAAGCGAGGTTGGCGGTCCCCATCTCGGCATTGATACGTTTGTCGGGGCGGCGCATCGCCGTTCCGGCGGCTCTTTGACAATCTGGATGGCCGCGCGGTTCGGGCGAATTCTGGCCGCGCGAGAGCGTGCACGGTTTGCGCGACGGCGCCGCTTCGACTGGCGCGCGACGATCGACCACGCGCGATGCGGCAGGAAACCGGACAATCCGCACAATACGGACAAACCCGCCAGGACCCGCATCAACAGCGGATGCGCGCAGACCAAGAGCGCGGCGATAATCCGGCTTTTACGGAACATCCGGCGCAAAGGCCCGAGCCGCGATCCTACACCGCCGCCAAGATCGCCAGCGCCGCCTTGTGCAGCGCGGGGCTCGCGCTCGCGACGACGCGGCCTCTGGCGTCCTCGCCGAGGGGTTCGCCCTTCCACCCGGTGATGATTCCGCCCGCGCCCTCGACGACAGGAACAAGCGCCGAGTAATCGTGACGTTTGAGGCTCGATTCGACGACGAGATCGATCTCGCCGATCGCCAGCAATCCGTAGGCGTAGGCGTCGAGGCTGAAGCGCGCGACCTGGCACTTCGCGGCGATCGCGGCGAAGGCTTCGGCTTCATCGCCGGTGAAATAGGCCTCGCGCCGCGGATCGGTCGTCGACAGCCGCGCGCGTTTCAGGTCGGCGACGCCGCTCGCGCGGCACTCGCTTTCAATGCCGCGCCGGCGATAGGTCGCGCGCCCGGGAAGGCCGAGCCAGCGTTCATCCGAAAACGGCTGATCGATAAGGCCGAGCGTCGGCCTGCCGGCCTTTTCAAGTCCGATCAGCGTCGCCCAGGTGGCGACGCCGCAGACAAAGGCCCTCGTGCCGTCGACCGGATCGATCACCCAGCGATAGTCGGCCTCGGCGCGTTCGGCGCCGAACTCCTCCCCGATGACGCCGTGGCGCGGATAGACCGCATTCACCATGCGCCGTATCGCGCGTTCGGCTTCGCGATCGGCTTCGGTGACGGGATCAAACCAGATTCCCGCCTTGTTGGTGACTTCCCCGCCGGCGCGAAAGCGCGACATCGTCTCGGCGCGCGCCGCGTCAGCGAGGCGGCCGGCGAAAACGGAGAACTCCTTATAAAGATCGGCGTCGGCGGTCATGACGCGGACCATGATGCCGCCGACGGAGAAATTCAACTGAAGAAAAGCGGTCTATTCGTCGCCCGACATCGCCTTGGCGAGATCGAGGAGGCGTCGGCGCGGCTCATCGTTCATCGTATAAAAGGCGCGAACGAGCGCGATCGTGTCCTTGTTCTGGAACGGGTCGTCCGGCGTCATCGGCGTATGGTCGCCGTTGTGCGCGCCGGAATAGACAGCGCCTTCAACGCCTTCGAAGAAATAGGAGACCGGCACGTCGAGCGCCTTGGCGAGCGTCCACAGGCGCGAGGCGGAAATCCGGTTGGCGCCGCTCTCATATTTCTGGATTTGCTGGAAGCGGATCGAGACGCTGTCCGCAAGCTTTTGCTGAGTCATGCCCAGCAGCCGCCGGCGCTGGCGCACGCGGTTTCCCACGTGCAGGTCAATTGGATGGGCCATCGGCCTTTTCTCCCGTTGCAGCGCCTTCGGGCCCCACGCCCTTTGCGCCCCTGATGCGGGAGGAAATCGCAATGTCCGTGCCAGTGAGTTGTCGGCCGATCGGCCTCGCGGCGCGCCGGAATCGGCGGAATTGCTGGCGCACGCTGGCCCTTCGCGGCGTTAACGACGCCGGATCGTTCCGAATCCGGACAAAGTCGCGCCGATCCTGATCAGTCGATCATCTTCGCCGAGCGCAGCCAGAAATCCTCGTCGAAGCCCGGCATTTCGAGATTGGCGATGAATTGCCGCGAGGCGGCGTCCCAGGAGAAATTCTCCGCCCATTTGCGGCACGCCGCGGGATCGCGCTTTTTCCACGCATCGAGGCAAGCCTGCCGCAAATCCTCGCTCATCGCGCCGCAGCCGTCGGGGGCGCCGTCAAGGATTTCGAGCGGGCCGCGGACCGGATAAGCGGCGACCGGCACGCCGCAGGCGAGCGCCTCGACGTTAACGAGGCCGAACGTGTCAGTGCGCGAGGGGAAGACGAAAACGTCCGATCCCTGATAGTATTTCGTCAGCTCCTCGCCGAATTTCGGCCCGACGAAAACAGCGTCCTTGAACCGCGCGGTCAGATCTTCCATCTGCGGCCCGTCGCCGACGATCAGCTTCGTGCCGGGCAGATCGAGCTTCAGGAAATCCTCGATGCTTTTCTCAACGGCGAGGCGGCCGACATAAAGAAAGATCGGGCGCGGAAATTGGTCGAGAAACGACCGGTCGCCGGGGACGAACTGCTTTAGATCGACGCCGCGGGCCCAGAGCTTCATGTCGACGAAGCCGCGTTCGCGGAGCTCGTCCATCAGGCCCGGCGTCGCCACCATCATGGTTTCGCCGTCCTTGTGGAAGTCCTTGAGCACCGCATAGCCCCAGGAAATCGGCACCGCCCAGCGCTCATGCGCGTATTCCGGAAACCGCGTGTGAAAACTGGTGGTGAACGGATAATCGCGGCGTTTGCAGAACCGGCGCACGGCGCGGCCGATCGGCCCTTCCGTCGCGATATGAACCGCGTCCGGTTTGAAGTCGTTGATGATCTTGGCGACGCGCCGGTTCGGCAGCAGCGACAGGCGGATTTCCGGATAGGACGGCAGCGGCACCGACTTGAACTCGTTCGGCGTGATGTAGCGAACCTGATTGCCGAAACTCGTTAGTATGTCGCCGAGCGTTTCAAGCGTCCGCACGACGCCATTGAGTTGCGGCTTCCAGGCGTCGGTCGCGATCACGACCTTAAGGCCGGCCTCGGTGTTGGGCATCGCGAAGCGCTGCTTTGGCCGCGTCAGCCGGCCGACGCCGGAGCTGAGCCGCCTCAATGCGCCCTTGCGAGGCTGTTCCGCGACCGCCGCGCTGCCTGCTTGTTCGTCCGATTTCAACGGTTTGCTCCCAAAGCCCCTCGCCAACGAGTAGTCGGTAGGAACCAAGGCCGCAACTCCGGCGCGAAAGCCCCCGTGTCGTTTTGCGCCGCACAAAAATATTGCGGCGCAGCGAATTCCATGCGAGCTTTTGAGCCGCAACGTCTCCCTGACGTTGCCGCCCTAACGGGCGTTTCCTCCCAATAGACTTGGCCGCGGGCTTACCCCCGCGGCCCTTTTCCAACGGCGATGACCTCGGCGTTATTCGGCGGCCTGCGCCGGGCGCAGCGCCGTCGGCGGGACAAGCGCAAGATCGCTCATCAGCGCTTCCAGACTGCGCTTCAGTGCCTCGAAACCGGCCGTCCGGGCGATCCGCTTTTCGTCGAGATAGATCGCGCGGTTGATTTCGATCTGCAGGACGTGAACGCCGTCATTGGGGCGGCCGTAGGCGGTCGCGACATGGCCGCCGGCATAGGGCGCATTCCGGGACACGAGATATCCGGCGCCCGCCAGCGCTTTTTCGACGATCGCCGGCGCTGCAGGCGTACAGGATGCGCCAAAGCGATCGCCGAGCACAAAATCAATCTGACGATCGCCCTCCCGGAAAGGCGCCCCGCCCGCCGACGGCATCGAATGACAGTCAATGACGACCGCGCAGCCGAATTTCGACAGCGACGCCTCAATGAGCCCGGCGAGCGCCTTGTGATAGGGGTCATAACAGGCGGCGAGCCGCCGCCGCGCTTCGAAGAATTTGAGCTTGCGGTCGTAAATATCCTGACCGTCCGCGACGATGCGGGGAATGACGCCAAGGCCGGCGCGCACGCGGTTCGAGCGCGTGTCGGCGCTCGCCGGCAAGGGATCGGCGAACATCCGCTGGTCGAGTTCATCGCGGGCGCGGTTAACATCGACCCAGGCGCGGGGGAAAAGCGCCCGAAGGAGCGGCGCGCCGAACGCCGGCGCCGCTTCGAACAAAAGATCGACATAGGAATCTTCGGACTGCCGCAGCGCATGCCGGTCGAGGCGGCTCATCCGCAGCAGCTCCGGCGGATAGCGCCGTCCGGAATGCGGCGAGGCGAAGATGAAGGGCGTCGACAGCCGGGCCGGCGCGACGACTTCAATCGCCGGCAGCGGTTCGCTCTCGCCAATCTTCACGTCGAAGTCCACGATCGGGCCGCTCCCGCCTTTCCGTCATCGGTCCTGCCGGCGCATCGTACATGCATAGCCCGGCGTTCGTTAAGATGTCTCGCGCATCAGCAAAAAAGCGCGGCGCCCATCTTGCTTTGCCGGAGGACAGGCGCGCTGGCGGGAACAAAAGCGCCGGTGAAGTCGGCTTCCCTACCCGCGCGGAATTGGTTAGAGCGTTCAACATCGATAAGGGCGTAGTCTGATGGCGGCGATTCTTCTGGCGGAAGACGATGAGTCCATGCGGCGTTTCCTCAAAAAAGCGCTCGAAAAGGCCGGCCATGCGGTCGTCGACGCCGCCCAGGGCGATGAAGCGCTGACCGAGCTTCAATTGCGGGAATTCGACCTCCTCCTGACCGACATCGTCATGCCGGTGATGGACGGGATCGAGCTTGCCCGCCGCGCGGCGCAGATCGACCCCGAAATGAAGATCATGTTCATCACCGGTTTTGCGGCGGTCGCGCTCAATCCGGCGAACCGGGCGCCGGAAGAGGCCAAGGTCCTCTCCAAGCCTTTCCACCTCAAGGACCTTGTCCAGGAAGTCGAGCGAATGGTCGCCGCCTGAACCGGCGCGACGGCGCTCCAGGACCCTTGCGCCGTCCGGTTTTTGCGGTTAGAGGCGCTCTCTCTTTAGGGCGCATAGCTCAGTGGTAGAGCGCCACCTTGACACGGTGGAGGCCCGTAGTTCGATCCTACGTGCGCCCACCATTCCCTGAATTCCGGATCTTCGGCGCGGCGTCCCGCCGACGCTGTTTCGCCCGCCGCTGACTGGCGGTCAGTCCTCAAGCGTCATGACGACGACTTCGCCCGGCGCGACCGCGACTTTCGTCTCGTCAAAGGTCGGCTTTCTGAGCTTCGGGCGAACGTCGTTTGAAAAGACGAACGGCTCCTTGGGCTTGCCGAGCGCGTTGCGGTTGAGCTTGCCGTCGTCATTTTCATCATAATAGGCGACAAAAGCGTACTCGCCGGACTTCAGGCCGTTAAGCGTGATCAGCGCGACGCCGTCATCATTGACGGTCGCGTCGTGCTTGCCGGCGGCTTCCTCAAGAAAGGTCTCGGCGTCAGCGAATATCGTCAGACGGACATGACCGCCAGGCGGGGCGAATTCCGAGCGCACCGCGAGGACCACGGCGTTAACGGTTGAGAATTTGGAAAAGGCATCAGGCGGCGGCGCGTTGTCCGCCATGGCGGCGCCGAGCCCAAAGGCCGCCGCGCCGGCAACACCCCCCAAGACAATCCGTCCCCGCACTTTATTATCCTTAGTCGACGCTTACCCGACGGTCCGCCAGAGGCGCGAATCCATCCCCTCAAATTTAGGAAAGATTCGTTCAAATCAACTTAAAATCCCGCGATCAGCCGCATTATACGGTCACTTCGTCGCGATCTCTGCGCGACCGTTACGCGATTGCAACGCCGCGCGTCATATAGCCGGCGAAGCGGGGCGCGCCGCGCGCGTAATGACTGTCCGATTCGAGGACGGCAAACCCCGCCTGGCGCACCAAATCGAGAGGGCTGCGGTTGAGGTTGCAACCGCCGGCGACCCTGCCCCAGAGGGGATTGAGGCGGTCCTGCCATTTGCGCACCGCGGGATCAGGCGCGGCGCCATGTTCAAGGAATATGAGCCTGCCGCCCGTCTTCAGCACGCGCTTCATGCCGGCGAGCGCGAGCGCGACGTCCGGAATGGTGCAGAGCGCATAGGTCACCAGCACCGTGTCGACCGAGCGCGCATCGAGCGGGATTTCCTCCGCCTTAAGATCAATCCACTCAACCGGAAACGGAAGGTCGCGGACGCGCCGCGCCGCTTTCCCGCGCATCGCCGCGGAAGGCTCCAGCGCGATAAGCCGCGAGATTTTCGCCCGATCGTAAAATGGCGCATTGTGACCCGAACCAAAGCCGATTTCGAGCACGACGCCCGACGCTGCGGGAACGATCATCGCGCGTTCCCTGGCGATCGCCGGCAGCGAGCAGGCGAAGCTGACGAGCGCCGGCTCGACGTGATTGGAATAAAATCCCATAGCGCCATCCCTCTTGCCGACGACCGGGAGCGGGCGCAAGCTTGCGCCTTTCTGAAAGGCGCTCCCATGATCATGAGAATGTTTTCGCTGGCCGCTCTGCTCGCGGCCGCGTCATGCGCGCAGAGCGGCTCAAACGCGCAGCCGGACATCAGGGGGGCCTGGACGGTCATTGAAATCGACGGAACGCCGATCCCGGCGGACGTCCCCGTCACCGTGAATTTCGCCGAAGGCGGCCAGATCAACGGCGTCGGCGGCTGCAACCATTATGGCGGGACCTACGCATACAAAAACGGAGTCGTCACGATCAGCCAGATGATCATGACCGAAATGGCCTGCATGGCTGAAGAGCGCATGGGCCTTGAAGCGAAATTCCACTACCGGATGCAGGATGACCTCAATGTGTCGCTGCAGCCGGACGGCGCGCTCGAACTCCGCGACGAGGAAGGCCGCCTCCTGATGCGCCGGCAAGGCTGACGGAGAAGACGTCATGAAAATCCTGCTTGGTGCGATCGTCCTTGCGATTTCCGCCTGCGCGCAAATCGGCGAAGGCGGGGCGTGGCCCGATATTTCAGGACCGTGGCTTGTCGAAAGCATTGCCGGTGAGACCTTGCCGGCGGACGCCGGCGTCACGATTGCTTTCGCGGCGGACGGTTCGGTCAGCGGCAATGGCGGGTGCAACAATTATCGCGGGCGCTACGCCTACAGGAAGGGCGTCGTGACAATATCCGAAGTCGGATCAACGATGATGGCTTGCGTCGAAGCGGGCCGCATGGAGCGCGAAGCGACATTCCACGCTAGGCTTGGCGCGCCCTTCACGATTGCATCCGCCGGCGCTCACGCGTTGACTCTCAGCAATGACAGCGGCCGGATCGGACTCCGGCGCGCAACCAATTGAGGCGCCATGTTTCGATCATTTCTCTTTGTCCCAGGCGACCGTCCCGACCGCTTCGAGAAGGCGGTCGCGTCCGGCGCCGACGCCGTCTGCATCGATCTTGAGGACGCGGTTTCGCCGGACAAGAAGCCGGACGCCCGGCGCGAGGCCTACGCTTTTCTCGCCGCCTCGCATAAGCGCGCGGCGGTCGGCGTTCGCTTCAATGCGCTGGAATCCGCGGAAGGATTTCGCGACGTCGTCGCCTTCGTCGACAGCCGCGCGACGCCCGCGTTCATCCTGCTTCCGAAGGTGCGCTCGCGCGATGTCATCGATCAGTTGCGATGCGTCATCGGCGACAAGGCGCCGCCGTTCTGGGCGCTGATGGAAACGCCCGAAGCGCTCGCCAATATCGCATCAATCGCCGCCGCGATCGGCGACGCCGGCGGGATCATTTTCGGCGGCGCGGATCTTTCCGCTGTCACCGGTTCGGACATGAGCTGGGAGGCGCTTTACTTCGCGCGCGCGGCGTGCGTCGCCGGCGCGTCGCTGCATGGGTGCGAGCTGCTCGACGTGCCGCCGCTCAATGTGCGCGACATCCCCGGCATGATCGAAGAAACGCGCCGCGTGAAAGCGCTCGGCTTCACCGGGCGATCCTGCATTCACCCCGATCAGGTCGCCCCGATCAACGCCATTTTCACGCCGAGCGCGGCGGAGGTCGCGAAAGCGAAAGCGATTATCGACGCTTACGACCGGAACGACGGCCGCGTAATGCTGCTTGAAGGGCGGCTCGTTGAAAAGCCGGTGCTGATCGCCGCGAGGCGGACGCTCGCCCTCGCGCGCCCGTGATCGCTATTCAAGACCGAGAATGATCCGGTCCGGCGGCTTATGGCCGTCGGCGAACATCTTGACGTTGATGATGACGCGCTCGCCCATTTCGATGCGGCTTTCGATCGTCGCGGAAGCCATATGCGGCAGAAGAACAACGCTCGGCGCCGCCATCAGGCGCGCATTGGGCCTTGGCTCCTTCTCGAAGACGTCGAGCCCTGCGCCGGCGAGGCGCCCCTGCTCAATGGCGTCGGCGAGCGCCTCCTCGTCGATGATTTCGCCGCGGGAGACGTTGACGACATAGGCATGCGGCGCGAGCAGCCCCAGTCGCGCGCGCGACAGAAGATGAATGGTCTGCGGCGTCGACGGACAATTGACCGACACGATGTCCATGTGCGCGAGCATGGCGTCGAGGTCCGGCCAGTATGTCGCTTCCAGCTCTTCCTCGATATGCGGATTGATCGGCTTTCTGTTGTGGTAATGGACTGAAAGGCCGAAGGCGCGCGCGCGGCGCGCGATCGCTTCGCCGACGCGTCCAAGGCCGATGATCCCGAGTTTCTTGCCGCGCACGCGCCGCCCCAGCATCCAGGTCGGCGACCATCCGGTGAAAGCGCCGCTTTCGAGCGCCTTGACCCCTTCGACGAGCCGCCGCGGCACGGCGAGAATGAGCGCCATCGCCATGTCCGCGGCGTCTTCGGCGAGGACGGAAGGCGTATTGGTGACGATGACGCCCCGCTCATTCGCCGTCGCGATATCGATGTGATCGACCCCGGCGCCGAAATTCGCGATGAGCTTCAAGCGATCGCCGGCGCGATCGAAAAACCGTTTGTCGAGATGATCGCCGATCGTCGGCGCGAGGACATCGACCTCTCTGGCGAGCGCGACGAGCGCGTCGGCCGAAAGCGGCGCATCTGAGGAATTGGGGGTCACGTCGAACAGCGCCGAAAGGCGCGCCTGGACCACGTCAGGCAGCCTGCGCGTCAATCCAACCTTAAGGCGGCGATGGGGCATGATCTTCTGTCTCGCGGGCCTGTC
This sequence comes from uncultured Alphaproteobacteria bacterium, assembly GCA_902826095.1. Classification (GTDB taxonomy): domain Bacteria; phylum Pseudomonadota; class Alphaproteobacteria; order Caulobacterales; family Parvularculaceae; genus Amphiplicatus. The sequence continues at coordinate 43,919 of CADEDN010000015.1, forward strand.
TTCGGTTAACCGGCCGTTAACGCCGTTGGTCCCAAATTAAGGGTTCGTTCATCTTGGGGGCGGTTCGGCGTCGGCGCCGGCCGGTCAAGTCCTACCTCATGCGTTTGCTTGTCGCCCTTTTCGCCCTACTAGCCCATTTGAGCGTCTGCGTCGCGACGGCGCAAGCCGCGGACGCCATCCGGCTCGACACGCCGTCGGGCTATCCGGTCCCGCGCTTTGTCAGCCTGAAACAGGATGAGACGAATTGCCGGATCGGTCCGAGCTTTGATCATCCGGTGAAATTCCTGTTCAAACAAGCTGGCGCGCCGGTCATGGTGGTCGCTGAATCGGTTGATCATTGGCGCAAGGTGCGCGACGGCGACGGCGACGAATGCTGGGTGCATCAGGCGACCATCAAGGGTCAATCCCACGTTCTTGTTTCGCGGGAGACGCCGCTTCTGCGGCGCCCAGACGCTGGTGCGAGAACAAGCGCTACGCTTGGACCGGGGGTTCTCGCAAGACTTGTAAGGCGCAAGAACGACTGGATTTTGATCGCCGCGGGCGATGCGCGCGGGTGGATCGTCGCGAAAAACGTCTGGGGCGGCGCTCTCGCGGATTGAACAGTCCACGACGTCTGCCCGCTGCAATTGACCCCCGTCCTTGCGCCGACTACCTACGGTCGAACAAAGCAAGGCGCGCCGCCGCATTCATGATCCAAAAATCAAGCTATAGCCGTGAAGAATTGCTGCAGTGCGGCATGAACGGTTTCGCCGGGCCCGGCACGGCGCAGCTTCCCGTGCCGCCGATGCTGATGTTCGACCGAGTCACCCGGATTTCGAAAGAGGGCGGCCCCTATGGCAAGGGCGAGATGATCGCCGAACTCGACGTCGGTCCGGGCATGTGGTTTTTCGAATGCCATTTTCCGGGCGATCCCGTAATGCCGGGCTGTCTTGGGCTCGACGCGCTCTGGCAGATGGTCGGCTTTTTCCTCACCTGGACGGGGCTTCCAGGCAAAGGTCGCGCGCTCGGCTGCGGCGAGGTGAAATTCGCCGGCCAGGTGACGCCTTCCGTCCGTCTCATCCGCTATGAACTCGACATTCGCCGCGTGATGAGCGGGCGCCTCGTGCTCGGCATTGCGGATGGCCGGCTGGTCGCTGACGGCAAGAAAATTTATGAAGCGAAAGACCTCAGGGTCGGGTTATTCTCGCAAGAGCAATTGAGCGCGGGCGCCGGCGCCTGACGCGGCGGATCGCAATTGGAGGCCTATGCGACGCGTCGCTATCACAGGAATGGGGGTCGTCTCCTCGATCGGCGCGAATGTCGCGGAAGTTGCGCGCGCGCTGAAGGAGGCGACATCAGGCGTCACCTTCGCGCCGGACTTCGCCGAGAAGGGATTTCGCTGCCAGGTTTACGCCCGCCCGAGCGTCGATGTCGAAAAGGCGCTTGACCGGCGCACAAGGCGTTTCATGGGCGAGGGCGCCGCATGGAATTACATCGCGATGCAGGAAGCGATCGCTGATGCGCGCCTCGCGCCGGACGAGGTCTCGCATCCGATGACCGGCATCGTCATGGGATCCGGCGGTCCCTCGACCGCCGCGATCGTTGAGGCCGCCGACGTGACGCGCGAGACCAAGGGAACAAAGCGCGTCGGGCCGACAGTCGTGCCGAAAGCAATGTCCTCGACGAATTCGGCGACGCTCGCCGTGCCGTTCAAGATATTGGGGCTGAACTATTCGATTTCGTCCGCCTGCGCGACCTCGGTTCATTGCATCGGCGCCGCCGCTGAACAGATCATGTGGGGCAAGCAGGATGTGATCTTCGCCGGCGGCGGCGAGGATTGCCACTGGACGATGGCGAATCTCTTCGACGCGATGGGCGCGATGGCGACCGCGTTCAACGAGACGCCCTCGACTGCGAGCCGGGCCTATGACAAGAACCGCGACGGCTTCGTCATCGCCGGCGGCGCCGGCGTCGTCGTTCTTGAGGAAATGTCGCGCGCGAAGGCGCGCCGCGCGACCATTTACGGCGAAGTCGTCGGCTACTCGGCTAATTCCGACGGCTACGACATGGTGCAGCTTTCCGGCGAGGGCGCCGTCAGGTGCATGCGCGAGGCGTTGAAAACCGTCAACCGGCCGGTCGATTACGTCAATACGCACGGCACGTCGACGCCGGTCGGCGATTCGAAGGAAACGGCGGCGCTGCGCGAGGTGTTCGGCGCGAAAATCCCGCCCTTCTCTTCGACGAAATCGCTGACCGGCCATTCGCTCGGCGCCGTCGGGGCGCAAGAGACGATCTATTCGCTGATCATGATGCGTGACCGGTTCTTGTGCGAAAGCGCGCACATCGAAGAGATTGACCCTGAATTCGCTGATTTGCCGATTATCCGCCAGCGCGTCGACAATGCCAAGATCGACTGTTTCCTGACGAATTCCTTCGGCTTCGGCGGCACCAATGGCTGCCTCGTCGTGGCGCGCGCTGATTAAGACAAACTCCCTGAAAGGTCGTTTCATGAGCGAAGAACCCTCATTCCCGTCCGGCACGCTGATGAAGGGCAAGCGCGGCCTCATCATGGGCGTCGCCAACAAGAATTCGATCGCTTGGCATATCGCGCAGCAATTGCACGCGCAGGGCGCGGAGATCGCCTTCACCTTCATCAACGAAGCGATGGAGCGGCGCGTGCGACCGCTCGCCGAAAGCCTCGGCGCGAAGCTGATCCTCGAATGCGACGTGCTCGACGACCTTCATATGGACCGCACTTTCGCGACGATCGCGAAGGAATGGGGAACGATTGATTTTCTCGTTCACTCGATCGCCTTCACCGACAAGGCGGCGCTTGAAGGCTCCTTCGTCGACAACACGACGCGTCAGAATTTCAAGGACACGATGGACGTCTCGGCGTTTTCGTTCGTCGACGCCGCCGCGCGTTCGGCCAAGCTGATGCCGAACGGCGGATCGATGGTGACGCTCACCTATCTCGGATCGGAGCGGACGATCCCGAACTACAATGTCATGGGCGTCGCCAAGGCCGCGCTCGAGGCATCGATGCGCTACATCGCGCGCGATCTCGGGCCGGTTGGAATCCGGGTCAACGCGATCTCGGCGGGGCCGATCAAGACGCTCGCCGCCGCCGGCATTTCCTCCGGCCGGCACATGTTTTCCTTCAACCGGAAATCCTCGCCCTTGCGCGACGACACCGACCCGAAAGGCGTCGCCGGCGCCGCGCTCTATCTTCTCTCCGACATCGGCGCCTCGTGCACCGGCGAGACCTTGCATGTCGACGCCGGCTTTCACATCGTCGGCATGCCCGACGAGGACGCGCTTGCGAAGGGTTAATTGGCGCACCCGCTGCGCCAATTCATCGACCCGCCATCATACCGCAACAAAATCGTCAGCGGACTGATATAATCGCTTCATCAAAACGCCCTACGCACGCCCCGCGACTTGGAGGGCGGTCGGCATGGAGCTTCGAAGAAAATCAAGCCGTCGGGCGCGGGCCGCGGCGATTGCGGCGGCGCTCCTGGCGTCGATTATAACGGCGGCGGGCTTCAGCGTCGCTTCGACCTCGATGTCGGAGCAGGCGACGCGGGATTCGATGGCGCCGACCGGCAAGCCGGTGATCGCGGTCGGCCATCGCGGGACGTTGAAATTTGCGCCGGAGAATACGCTCGCCGCCCACGACAAGGCGATCGAAATGGGCGCAAGGGCGATCGAAATGGATGTCCGGATGACCGCCGATGGCGAATTCATCCTGATGCATGATCCGTGGGTCAATCGCACCACGAACGGAAGCGGCCTGGTGTCGCAGATGACGCTCGCTGAAATCAGGTCGCTCGACGCCGGCTCATGGTTTTCAAAGGAGTTCGCCGGCGAGAGCGTGCCGACATTGCGTGAGGCATTGCGCAATATCAAAGGCCGTGCCGCGGTCGACATCGATTTCAAGTCCGGGCCGGACGATTCGGCGAGCCGCATCGCGAAAATCCTCGACGAGGAAGGTTTCAACGACGGCTCGCTGGTCACCGTCTTCGTGCGAGCCTGGCACTACAATCGAATGAAGCCGCTGCCGGCCCGCTATGTCCTGCGCCCGCACTACCAAAACCCCCTCGAAACTGCGAGGGCGGCGCGTGAGGACAGGGTCGAGATCATGGGGCTTCGCCGGCGCGGCTTTTCCTTCGTCGCGGCGCGGTCGATCTCGGACAACGGACTGGCGCTGTTCGCCAACGTCATGGGGCGCGCGGACAATGAGGAAGGATTCAGCGACAGCCTTCGCGCCGGCGCGCGCTTCATCCAGACCGATCGCCTCGACCTGCTTGTCCCCTATCTCCGCGAGCGCAGCCTACTTGTCGAATGCGCGCCGTCGCGCGAACTCCGTTGTCACGAAGATTCGGCCGACGCCTTGACCATTGCATCCGCGGAACGCTGAATGTTTCATCAGCCAGCTTTCAAAGCGACCCAGTCACTAACCGCCTTCTCCAGCACCGGCAGCGGCGAATCGCCGATCGACAGCACGGTGTCGTGGAACTCGCGGATGTCGAACCTTTCGCCGAGGTCGGCTTGCGCCTTCGCGCGCAGCTCCTGAATTTTCAGCATGCCGAGCTTGTAGGCGCAGGCCTGTCCCGGGACGACGGCGTAGCGCTCGACTTCGCGCGAAATCGCAGTCTTTGAATCGCCGGTGACAGAGACCATGTAGTCGATCGCCTGCTCGCGCGTCCATCGCTTGTGATGAAGGCCAGTGTCGACGACGAGCCGGGCGGCGCGAAAAATCTCCGCCTGCAGACGGCCGAGATCGCCGGTCGGATCGCCCTCATACATGCCCATTTCCTTGGCGAGCGCTTCCGAATAGAGCCCCCAGCCTTCGCCATATTCCGAATAGCTCAGCATGTTGCGGATGAGCGGCATGTTCGGAATCGACCGCTGATAGGCGGTCTGGAAGTGATGGCCCGGAACCGCCTCGTGATAGGTCAGCGATTTCAGCGAATGTTTCGGGTTGTCGGCGGTGTTCTTCAGATTGATCCAGTAAACGCCGGGACGCGCGCCGTCGAGCGATGGGCCCGTGTAATAGCCGCCGGGCGATGAATCCTGCTCGTGAACGGGGATGCGGCGAACCTCGACTTTGCTGTCGGGGAGACGCCCGAAATAGGCTGGCGCCTTCGCCATGATCGCCGCGACCTGTTCGCGCAGCGAAGCAAGAAGCGCCTCGCGCCCCTGATCCGTGTTCGGATAAAGATTGTCGGGCCGCTCGGCGAGTTTTTCCATGCGCGCGGCGACTGTGCCTTGTGCGAGGCCGATCGACTTTAAGAGAGTGTCCATCTCGGCGGTGATCCGCGCGACTTCCGAAAGGCCGAGATCGTGCACCTCGTCGCCGTTTCGCGTTCCTGCGCCATAGGCGGTCAGCGCCGCCTGGTAGAAAGCCTCGCCCTCTTCGCCGAGTCGCCAGACGCCGGCGTCGTCATTCGTTTCGGCGAGCGCGGCGTCAGCGGTCGCGGCGAGGCGCGCATAAGCGGGATAAACCGCTTCCTCAACGGCTTTCGCCGCGCGCGCGGCGTAATCGGCTCGTTCCGCGTCCGACAGGCCTTCGACCGCCTTCATCTTCTCTTCGAGCGTCCTCACCAGCGGGTGCGTCGCCGCCGGCTCGGCCGTGAATTGCGTCAGGGAGGATTTGATCGCCTCGACCGCGAAGGCCGGCGGCGCCATGCCGATGCCGGCGTCGGTCGCGAAGGTCTCGCCGGTTTCGTCGAGCGCGCGCGCAAGATCCGTCAGCCGGCCGACATAGGCCTCGACATGCGCTTTCGTTGCGATCGGGTGCTGCGTCATCATCATGCGCGGCAGCGCAAGATGCGGCCCGGTAAGCTGTGTCATGAAATAGGGCGACATCGCCCAGCTGTCGCCGGAATTCGGCAGCCCCGCGCCAAAGGGCGTCGCGCCGCCGAAATCGAACTGATTGCGCCGCGCCGCCGTGTCATAGGCGTTTTTCAGGACATCGTAGGTCGTGGCGGCCGTTCCGCTGAGCGCGGCGCGATCGAAGCCTTTTAGTTCCTGGAGGAATTCCTCATTCATCGTCCGCGCGGCCTGATGCGCTTCAAACCCGTAGCCGCCGAGCCGCGCGAGATAATTCGCGCCGGCGACATCCTCGCCGACGCCGAGCTCCGTCGCCGCTTCCGGCGCGGCGGCGAGGAAAGCCCGCGCATGGCGCTCGGCCATCGCCAAAAACTCCGCCGACGGATCAAGCTGCGCGGCCGCGGCGGCCGGATCGCTCCCGGCGGCCCGCGCGTCGTCCGCTTTCTTGACTTTGCCGCAAGACGCCGCCGCGAGAAGCGCGAGCGCCGCCGCGGCGAACCGCATTGCTGATTTCGTCGAATTGCGCATGCTTCTTCCCCTGCCGCGCGCGGGGCCCGCACCGGCTCCGCTGAAGGCGTGGATTTTAGCCGATGCGGCGGCGCGACCAACCCCGAAAGGCGCCAAGACCGGCGGGCGTGATAAAAAAGCCCCGCCAGGATCGCCGGCGGGGCTCGTTTGTTTTCAAGGGGTTAAGCAGCAACGCCTAGTCGTCGTCGCCCTTTTTCGGCTTTTCGGTCTGCGGGGTTTCCTTGCCGGTCGATTGATCAACGACCTTCATCGACAGCCGAACCTTGCCGCGATCGTCAAAGCCAAGGAGCTTCACATAGACCTCGTCGCCTTCCTTGACGACATCGGTCACTTTTTCGGTTCGCTGCTGTGAGAGTTGCGAGACGTGGACGAGACCGTCGCGCGCGCCGAAGAAATTCACGAACGCGCCGAAGTCCATCGTTTTGACGACTTTGCCCTTGTAGATTTCGCCGACTTCCGGCTCCGCGACGATTGAGTGGATCCATTTGTGCGCGGCGTCGATCTGGGCCTTGTCGCTCGACGCGATCTTGATGAGGCCCTCATCGTCAATATTGATCTTCGCGCCGGTCTTTTCGACGATTTCGCGAATGACCTTGCCGCCAGTGCCGATGACTTCGCGGATCTTGTCTTTCGGGATCTGCATGGTCTCAATCCGCGGCGCAAATTCGCCGAGTTCCGAGCGGCTGGTGTCGATTGCTTTCGCCATTTCGCCGAGGATGTGCAGGCGGCCGTCCTTCGCCTGACCCAGGGCGACTTTCATGATCTCTTCGGTGATGCCGGCGATCTTGATGTCCATCTGCAATGAGGTGACGCCTTCCTTCGTGCCGGCGACCTTGAAGTCCATATCGCCGAGATGATCCTCATCGCCGAGAATGTCGGAGAGAACAGCGAAACGCTTGCCTTCAAGGATGAGGCCCATGGCGATGCCGGCGACCGGACGGCGCAGCGGAATGCCGGCGTCCATCATCGCCAGCGACGAGCCGCAGACCGTCGCCATCGACGAGGACCCGTTCGATTCGGTGATTTCCGAAACGAGGCGGATCACATAGGGGAACTCTTCCTGCGTCGGCAGAACCGCTTTCAGCGCGCGCCAGGCGAGCTTGCCGTGGCCGATCTCGCGGCGCCCGGCCCCGCCCATGCGGCCCGTCTCGCCGACGGAATAGGGCGGGAAATTGTAGTGGAGAAGGAATGTCTCTTTGTAGGTCCCCTCTAGCGCGTCGATATATTGCTCGTCCTCGCCGGTGCCGAGCGTCGCGACGACCAGCGCTTGCGTTTCGCCGCGCGTGAACAGCGCCGAGCCGTGCGTTCTCGGCAGCACGCCGACTTCCGGAACGATCGGGCGCACCGTCTTGGTGTCGCGCCCGTCGATGCGCATCCCGGTGTCGAGAATGCCGCCCCGAACAATGTCCGCCTCGACTTCCTTGAAAAGCGAGCCGAGCGTCACTTTCGACAGGGCGTTTTCGTCGCCTTCCTTGCAGAAGACTTCGGCGGCCTTGTTCTTCGCCGCTGCGATCTTCTCCTGACGGACCTGCTTCTTGCGCTCCTTGTAGGCGCCGCGCAGGTCGGCCTCGACAAGCGCGCGGATCTTCGCCGGGAAATCGCCATAGTCCGGCGCATGGATGTCCCACGGCTCCTTCGCGCAGTCATTGGCGAAATCGATGATCAGGTTGATTGCGTCCTTTGCGGCCTTGTGGCCGAAAACGACGGCGCCGAGCATCTGCTCTTCGGTGAGCTCCTTGGCTTCCGATTCAACCATCATCACGGCGTCGCCCGTGCCGGCCATGATGAGGTCGAGCCTTGAGTCCTTCATCGTCTCAAGCGCAGGGTTGAGAACAAACTGGCCGTCGATAAAGCCGACGCGCGCCGCGCCGATCGGCCCGAGGAACGGAATGCCGGAAATCGTCAGCGCCGCGGAGGTCGCGATCATGGCGACAACATCCGGATCGTTTTCGAGGTCATGCGAAATGACCGTCGCAATCACCTGCACTTCGTTTTTGAATCCCTTGGCGAACAGCGGACGGATCGGCCGGTCGATGAGGCGCGACGTCAGCGTCTCCTTTTCGGTCGGGCGTCCTTCGCGCTTGAAATAGCCGCCCGGGATGCGGCCGGCGGCGAAGGTTTTTTCCTGATAGTGAACGGTCAGCGGAAAGAAATCGAATTTCGGATCGGCGGCCTTCGCGCCGACGACGGCGGCGAGAACGACCGTGTCGCCATAGGTCGCGAGCACGGCGCCGTCGGCCTGGCGCGCCATGCGCCCGGATTCGAGGGTCAGCGTTCGGCCGCCCCATTCCATCGATTTCCTGGTGATGTTGAACATGTATGTTTCTTCTTTCTGTCTGCGGCGTCGCCGGATTGCGATCGTCGGTGGGCTAGGCGGTCAGCAGTTAGCGGTTGGCGGCAGCATCAGCAGTCGGTGCGTGCACTGCCTATTGCCTGTCTTAATTCATTTCGGCTGCATTCTGATCGCGCCATCGAGCCTGATCGTTTCGCCGTTCATATAGGAGTTGCGGCAGATCTCGACGGCGAGCGAGGCGTATTCTTCCGGTTTTCCGAGGCGCTTGGGGAACGGCACCATCGCCGCGAGCGCGTCTTGAACCTTCTGGTCCATGCCCGCCATCATCGGCGTCCAGAAAATGCCGGGCGCGATCGTGTTGACGCGGATGCCGGCGTTCATCAAATCGCGCGCGATCGGCAAGGTCATGCCGGCGACAGCCGCCTTCGATGCGCCATAGGCGGCCTGGCCGATCTGGCCGTCAAAGGCGGCGACGGACGCCGTGTTGACGATGGCGCCGCGTTCGCCATCGTCAAGCGCTTCGAGCTTTTCAATCGCTTCCGCAACGAGGCGGATGCAATTGAAGGTGCCGACGAGATTGATGTCGATGACCCGCCGGAACGAATCGAGTTTATGCGGCCCGTTCTTACCGACGGTCTTTTCGCCGATCGCGACGCCCGCGCAATTGATGAGGATGCGCGGAGCGCCGATCGCAGCGGTCGTCTTGTCGAGGGCGGCCTTGACGCTCGCCTCGTCTGAGACATTCACCTGGCAAAAGACGCCGCCGAGCTTTTTCGCCAGCGCTTCGCCTTTTTCGGCGTTCATGTCCCAGAGCGCGATCTTCGCGCCTTGCGCGTGAAGCGCTTCGGCTGTCGCCGCGCCAAGGCCTGACGCGCCGCCCGTGACGACCGCGGATTGTCCGGAAATTTTCATGTATGTCTCCGCTTTCCCGTGTCATCCCGGAAATCGCGAAGCGATTATCCGGGATCCCGTGCGGCCGACGGCGCTCTCGCGGCCTGGGATACCGGCTCTCGCTGCGCTCGGCCGGGATGACGCTATTGTTTAACGCCGCAAGCCGAGGCGTTCGATCAGCGCCTGATAGCGCTTCTCGTCCGCGCGCTTCACATAATCAAGAAGTCGACGGCGCTGCGAGACAAGCTTCAATAGCCCGCGACGCGAGTGATTGTCTTTCAAATGATCCTTGAAATGTTCGGTGAGGTTCGAAATCCGCTCGGAGAGGATCGCGATCTGGACTTCAGGCGAGCCGGTGTCGTCTTTTTTGGTCGCGTATTCCTTGATGAGCTTGGATTTGCGATCGGGCGTAATCGACATGGGAACTGCTCCACGGCGTCGGAAATGCCGGCCCAGCCGGGACGCCGTCCAGCAGGGTCGAAAGGCGAGCGGGTCAATAAGGGAAGGGCGGCTGGAAAGCAAGCCGCCCGCAAAGACCCGCCGATCGGCGTCAGTTCTCGATTTTCCCGCGTTGATCAAGAACGGCGCGGACCGCCTCGGTCATCAAGCCGTCCGCGTCGCCGCCAAGCGCGTTGATGTGCGGCGCTTCGCCCGCCGGAAACTTCGGCAGTTTGACGCCGGCGTTCGGCCTGGCGAGATCGGCCGCGCTGTAAGACACCTTGGCGACGACGCCCGGCGTCACCGACTGAATGAGACGCGAAATGTCTGAAAAATAGACGCCAAGCTCATAGATGAGATTTGCCTGCGTCACGCCGCCGCTCAGATAGATTTTCGTCGCCATCACGCCGCGATCTGGCAGGAGGGCCGCCGTCGCGATGCCGCTGACATTCATATTGAAACTGTTGATCTGATCGTAAGTGACGCCCTGCGCATTGAAGAACCCGTAGGGCTGAACAAGTTCGCAGAGGCTGGCGCCGCCCGCGCCGTCGCACCCGCGCATTGCAATATAGACGGTGTCGCCGCCCGCAGTCGCCTCGATCGTCTTCGTGCCGTCCGCCGCGTCATCGATCAGCCGCGCGCCGAGCTGCACGGATTGGAGGATCGAGATCATGTCATTTGACGAAATTTTCTGGATGACGCCGCCCTGCGGCGTCAGTTGCAGATTTTGCGCAAGCGCCGACCCCTGGGCGGCGGCTAGCGCGCCCAAGGCGCATATAACGAATTTCATGATTGACCCCTCGATTGCCTGGCGATGTTAGCTTGCCGTCGTGAGGCCGCCAAGCCACCCGCTGCAATCAGGGATTGAAAACCCGCAACGGCTTCAGCTTGAGACCGTCGAGTTCGCAAAGAGCGACCGCCTCGCCATGCATCGACGCGAGGACCGCCGGGATGATTCCGGTTTCAGCGCCGCGGACGCCTTTTGCGACGGCCGGCGAAATCACCGCCGGCTGGCCGCGCTTCAGTTTTTCGGCCTCTGGCCCGCCGATCGTCGCCTGGGGCAGGCCCGCGAGCGCGGCGTCGATGGGCAGAAGGGCGACGTCGCGCGCTTCCGGCGTCTCGAGCCTTTCCAACTCTGCGATCGTAACGCCCGCTTCCGCCCGGAAGGGCCCAACCGCCGTGCGGCGGAGCGCCGACACGTGGCCCTCGGTTCCGAGCGCGCGGGCCATGTCGCGAACGAGCGCGCGAACATAGGCGCCCTTGCCGGTCACCGCATCGAACACCGCATGATCCGCATCCGGTTGATCGATGAGGCGCAAATCGTGGATGTCGATCATGCGCGGCTCAAGCGCCACGGCTTCGCCTCCGCGCGCCAGGTCATAGGCCCGCTCGCCGCCGACCTTGACCGCGGAAAACTGCGGCGGCACCTGCTCGATCGCGCCGGTGAAGCGCGGCAGGACCGCTTCGATCTCGGCGCGCGACGGGCGCTTGCCGGAGCGCGCGATCACCTCGCCCTCCCGATCGTCAGTCGTCGTCGCTTCGCCCCATTTCGCGGTGAAGCGATAGGTCTTGGCGCCGTCCATGACGTAAGGGACGGTCTTCGTCGCCTCGCCGAACGCGATCGGCAAGACGCCGGTCGCGAGCGGATCAAGGGTGCCGGCGTGCCCGGCCTTTTGCGCCTGGAACAGCCATTTCAGCTTCGAGACCGCCTCGGTCGACCCGAAATCATAAGGCTTGTCGAGAATGATCCAGCCAGAAACCGGCCGGCCCTTCTTGCGCCGCTGCTTGCTCATGATCTTCCCTGTCGGCGCGCCCGGATCGGACGGACGCACGATTCCCGGCGCTTGGAGCAGCATCGAACGCCAGGGTCAACCAGAACATGTCATCCTTGAAAATGCCGAAGGCATTTATCCGGGACCCTCCGCAATTGAAGCGCCTCCGCCCGACGGAATATCGACACGCCGACGCCCTGCGCCTTCGGCCGGAACGGCAAGCTCAATGAGGCTTTAAATCCCGCGCGACCTTGGGCGAGGCGAGAAGCTCGTCGATGCGGCGGGCCTCAGCGAAACTTTCGTCCGCCCGGAAGACGAGCGCGGGCGTGAATTTCATGTCGATCTTCTGGCCGAGCAGATGTCGCAAATGCGGGGCCGCGTGGTTCAGCGCCTTGACGATTTCGGGGTGCTTGTCCTGATCGATCGAGGCGCCGAGCGGCGCCGAAAACACCGTCGCCTGTTTCAAATCCGGCGTCATCCTGACTTCGGTGATGGTGATCGAAAGGCCGTGCAGCGCCGGATCGCGCAAATCCTCTCGCTGGAAAATCTCGACCAGCGCATGACGTACAAGCTCGCCGGCGCGGAGCTGGCGCTGCGAGGGTCCCTTCGAGGATGAGAAACGTCCTGCCATGAGTGGATAATAATGCCGGCGGACGCGGTGGCAATGGCGTGCGCCGATCAAGCGACCGCTCAGGGCTCGTAAGGCTCGCCATTGACGAATATCTCGCCGCCGAGCTCGACGATTTCGGCGTTGAACCAGCGGCCGGCCTGCAAGCGCCAGCGCTCTTCATGCTTCTGGGTCGTCAGCACGACATCGGAGCCGCTGTCGTCGCGCCGCCGCATAAGACGCTCCCACCGCTGCGAGGTCATGACTTTCGCCTCCGTGCAGGGCGGCGCGACTTCCATCGCGTCGATAGTGATCACAAGCTCCCGCGTTTCGTCGATGACGGCCCAGTTCCGAAGCGCGTTCGCGCGAAGCGTCTCCTTGTCGGTGATCGAACCGTCTTCCTCGACGATGCGATAATCGTCCGGCACGCCGTCCATATAGGCGTCGATATCCTCGTCGATCGTCGCCTTGACGCCCTTTTGAATCTCGGCGTCGATCTCGGTCCGGATCGCATCGATCGGGCAGGCGGCGGGCTGTTGTGAAGCGCAGGCCGAGAGGGCGAAAAACATCAGTGGGAACGTGATGCGCATGGCGGGTCCTGACAAGCGGTATGTTACAAATGTAACACATCGCGGCGGCGACGCGCAAGTCATAAGCTCGTCAGGCGAAGTCGCGCAGCGCCGCCGCGAATTCGGCGAGTTTTCCGGCGTTCAGCGCATAGCCGCGCTCGCGGTCGCGAAGGCCGGAGCAGATGTCGACGCCGAAGGGGCGAACGGCGGCGACCGCGCCGGCGACGTTGGCGGGGTTGAGGCCGCCGGCGAGGAACACCGGCCGGCCGCAGGTCTCGACGACACGGCGCGAGATCGACCAGTCATGGAGATCGCCAGTGCCGCCGAGCGTTCGTATGGCGGCGCTCGGTTTCCCCGAGTCGAGCAGGATCGCATCGACCGCTTCGCCGGCGCGGCGCGCTTCGTCGATCGCGCCTTCATCCTCGACATGGACGACCTGAAGGATGCGCAGCGCGGGATGCGCGCGTCGAAGAAGGGCGTAGGTTTTCGGCGAAGGGCAATCAACGATCTGCACCGTGTTGACGCCGGTCGCCGCGACGTGATCGGCGATCGCTTCTTCGTCGATGCGGCTCGTCAGCAGCGTCGTCCAGACGCGCGCGCCGTTCCGCGCGTGAACATGCGCTGCAATTTCGGCGATCGCCTCATCATCGATCGGGCCGGGACCGTTCGGCATCGCCCCGACAAGCCCGATCGCGAGCGCGCCTGCGGCGATCGCCGCCTCCGCCTCATCGATCGACTGCATGCAGCAGATCTTGAACGGGATCATGGGCGCCACGGCCTTGGATCGTCGCGCAACAGGCCGAGGATGACGCTGTCGCGGACGCCGATATGCGTCTCCCAATTGCCGCGCAACACGCCTTCATGGCGAAAGCCGAGCCTTTCAAAGGTGCGGAGGGACGCAATATTGTCCGGGTCGATGTCGGCAAAGATGCGCCGCGCGCGCTTGATGTCGAATACATTGTCGATCGCCTGCGCCAGAGCGCGCGCAGCGAGATTCTTCCCGCGCGCCGCCGGGACGATCATGCATGCCGCCTCCCAGACGTCCGCGCGCCTATGGGTGAACAATGAAACACGCCCGAGCGCCGGGCCGTCGGCGCTTTCGCAAACCGCCCATGAGGTGTCTTCAACGCCGGTCGTCCATTTTTTGAGCTTCTCGCGCGTCTCGGCGACGGATTTGTAGGCCGGCTCCGTCATGTAGCGGCAGCTCTCCTCGTCGCCGAAGATCGCATGCAGCGCCGCAGCGTCGCGGTCGGGATCGAGGGGGCGGAGGTGAATTCCAGAAATCATTTCGCAAACCGATTCATTCGATCCGGCAAAGCGAGCGAAACCCTGCACTGACTCTCTTGCCGCCATCCTTCGTGACGCGCGCCGAGTGGCGCGCTCCTCAGGATGAGGACTATTCGTGTTACGACAGTAAATCGCCCTCATCTTGAGGAGTCGCGAAGCGGCGTCTCGAAGGATGCCGCCCTACAACGTCCTTTGAATCGTCTCCACCGAGAAGCATTCGATGACGTCGCCGACTTTGAGGTCTTCATAGCGCGCAAAGCTCATGCCGCATTCCTGGCCTGAGGGGACTTCCTGGACGTCGTCCTTGAAGCGCTTCAATTGCGAGAGCTCGCCCTCGTGGATGACGGTGCCGTCGCGGATGAGACGCACTTTCGCGCCGCGGCGGACGAGGCCTTCAGTGACGCGGCAGCCGGCGACCTTTGTCGACTTGCCGACGGTGAAGACTTCGAGGATCTGCGCGTTGCCGAGGAAGGTTTCGCGGATTTCCGGCTTCAGCATGCCGGAGAGGACGCCCTTGATGTCGTCGATCAGATTGTAGATGATCGAGTAATAGCGGATCTCGACTTTCGATCGCTCAGCTTCGTCGCGCGCCTGCGCGTTGGCGCGGACGTTGAAGCCGATCACCGGCGCGCCGGATGCGCCAGCCAGAATGACGTCCGATTCCGAGATCGCGCCGACCCCGGTGTGAAGGACTTTGACCCGCACTTCGGTTGTCGACAGTTTTTCGAGGCTGCCGACGATCGCTTCGACCGAGCCTTGAACGTCGCCCTTGATGACGAGCGGCAGCTCCTTGATTTCGGCGTCCTGAAGCTGCGCCATCATCTGCTCGAGCGAGGTGCCCGAGGATTTGGCGGAGGCCTTTTCGCGACGCTTTCGTCCGCGGAAATCGGCGACTTCGCGCGCGCGCGCTTCCGATTCGACGACGACGAACTGGTCGCCGGGTTCGGGAACGCCGTTAAGACCGAGCATTTCGACCGGCATCGCGGGGCCGGCGTCGGCGATCGTCTCGCCCTTGTCATTGGCGAGAAGCCGCACGCGCCCCCATTCCGAACCGACGACGACGATGTCGCCGCGCTTTAGCGTGCCGCGTTCGACGAGGAGCGTGGCGACCGACCCGCGGCCCTTGTCGAGACGCGCCTCGACGACCGAGCCTTCGGCGCTGCGCTGCGGATTGGCCCTGAGGTCCAAAAGCTCCGACTGCAGAAGAATGGCGTCGAGGAGACCCTCGAGATTGATCTTCTTCAACGCCGAGACTTCGACGTCCTGCACTTCGCCGCCAAGACCCTCGACCTGGATCTCGTATTGCAGAAGATCGGTGCGGACCTTCTGGGCGTTGGCGGACGGCTTGTCGATCTTGTTGATCGCGACGATGATTGGAACGCTGGCGGCCTTGGCGTGATTGATCGCTTCGACGGTCTGCGGCATGATCGAATCGTCGGCGGCGACGACGAGGATGACGATGTCCGTCACTTTCGCGCCGCGCGCGCGCATCTGGGTGAAGGCGGCGTGGCCCGGCGTGTCGAGGAAGGTGATCTTGCGGCCGTCTTTCACGGTCACCTGATAGGCGCCGATATGCTGGGTGATGCCGCCCGCCTCGCCCGCGACGACGTTTGTCTGGCGGAGCGCGTCGAGCAGCGAGGTCTTGCCGTGATCGACATGGCCCATGATGGTGACGACCGGCGGGCGCTGCATGAGCGCGCCTTCGATGTCGGCGCCGCCGCTCAAGCCCTCTTCGACGTCGGCCTCGGCGACGCGCTTTACGGCGTGGCCGAGATCGGTGACGATCAGTTCGGCGGTGTCGGCGTCGAGGATTGAATTCGCCGTCACCATCTGGCCCTGTTTCATCAGTTCCCGGATGAGATCGACGCCGCGCATCGCCATGCGCTGGGCGAGATCCTGGACGGTGATCGTCTCAGGAATGACGACTTCGCGCACGACCGCCGGCGCAAGGCCGCGCTGCTGGCGGGCGAGTTTTTCGCGTTCGCGCGCGCGCTTGACCGACGCGAGGGAGCGCTGGCGATCGTCGTCATCGAGCGCGTTCGCGATGGTGAGGCGGCCGGCCCTGCGGCGCGGCGCTTCCTTGGCGGCGTTCTCGCGCTCGCTCTTGTCGAGAAGCTGCTTGCGCTTCGTTTTGAGGCGCCCGCCGAGCTTGGCGAGCGGATTGTCGGCGTCAGCTTCGGCGGCAGGTTTTGTTTCTTCCGCTTTCGTCTTGCCTTTGGAATCGGCCTTGGCGGCGGCGCGGCGCTTTCTTTCTTCTTCTTCTTCTTCGAGCGCCCGGCGCGCGCGCTCTTCCGCCTTGCGGCGATCGGCGTTCTCGCGCTCGCGTTTTCCTTCTTCTTCGGAAAGGCGCGCGCGTTCGGCCTCAAGGCGCGTCATCTCTTCCGTTTCGCGCGCTTCCCTGTCCTTGCGCTCAATTTCGTCGCGTTTCTTGCGGACTTCCTCGTCCTTGCGCGCCTGGACGAGCGCGGCGGCGCGCGCGGTTTTTTCATCCTCGGAAAGCGTTCTGAGAACGTTCGGCTGGGACTTGCGCGGATCGGGCGCCGCGGCCTTGGTTTCGGGCGGTTTCGCGGCGGCGGTCTCGCGCTTTGGCGCTTCGGCTTCGACCGGCGCTTCATCTTCTTTCTTGACGCCGAACACGCGACGCTTTTTCGTCTCGACGACGACGGTCTTCGAGCGGCCATGGCTGAAGCTCTGCTTCACCGCGCCCATTTCCGGGCGTCGGATTGAAAGCGGCCGCCTCTCCGGCTTGGCGCTGTCGCCTGAGTTTCTTTCGACGTCGTCGGTCATCAAATCTCCGTTCCCGCCGCAATCGGCGGACTTTCCTGAAAGGCGGCGTCAAACGCCGCCCCCTGAAAGCGGCCTTGGACATAACGCCCAACGCCGCCCCGGTCTACCTGGAACTCGCCGCGATCCGGCGGCGATCCCTTTCATTGCCTTTCAGTCAGGCGCTGCGCGAAACCCCTGAAGGCGCGTCGCTTCCCGAATGAACCTTTGCGCCGCTGCGCCTTTCTTCAGCGCCGCATGGCGCACGCCGTCCTTCCCGAACGCGGCCGAGAGCGCGGCGCTGTCGAAAGCGCGACACTGAAAGACAGTCTCGCCAAGCCTTGCGAGCTTGTCGCGGCCGTCATCGGCCGCATCGGACGCGGCAAGGAGGACGGCGGCTTTCCCATCGGCAAGGACCTTCTTCACCTGGTCGAAGCCGAGCACCGCGTCGCCCGTCCGGCGTGCGAGGCCGAGCGCGTCGAGCGCGCGGCGGTGAAGGCCCGACTCGACGATCTCGATCAGGCCTTCCGGCGCTTTCGCCTCCCGCTTGAAGGCGCGCGTGAAGAGCCCTTTCGCCAGAGCCCGTTCAAGCGCGGCGCGATCGGCGCTGACCCAGGCGCCCCTGCCGCCAAGCTTTTCGGCGAAGTCCGGGGTTACGAGCCCGTGCGGCGACAGCGCAAAACGAATGAGCCCGGCGGGCGGGGATGCGCCGCCGCCGGCGATGCAGGTCCGCGTCCGCTCATCGGACGCGGCCTCGTCAACATCATGCTCAAGCGCCTGGTCCAGCTGTTGCTCCCATCAACGCCTGCGCGGCTGCCGCTTCGGCGGCGGCGGCCTCGGCGGCGGCATTGTCAAGGTCTTCCTGCGTCACCCATCCAGCGACGATGCGCGCGCGCATGATGAAGTCCTCGGCGTCCTCAGGCTTCAGCTTGAAGCTTTCAAGAACGCCGTCATAGTGCTTCTTCTCGCCGTCGACGCGTTCGGTCCAGCCGACGAGGTCGTCGGTGACGCAACCCGCGAAATCCTCGACGGTTTTGATTCCCGCCTCGCCTAGCGCGACGATCATCTTGAGATCGAGCCCCTCGATCGCGACGAGGGCGTCTTCAACGCCAAGTTCCTTGCGGCGCGCGTCGAGCTTTTTCTTTTCCTCTTCGAGCCAATCCCGCGCGCGGGCCTGAAGCTCGGAGGCGGTGTCCTCGTCGAGGCCTTCGATTTCCGTCAGGTCCTCAACATCGACAAGCGCCAGCTCCTCGATCTTGGCGAAGCCTTCCGACACGAGAAGGCCCGCCATCATGTCGTCGACGTCGAGCGCCTGCATGAAAAGTTCGGACCGCACGCGGAATTCTTCCTGGCGCTTGGTCGATTCCTCGACCTCGGTCATGATGTCGATCTCAAATCCGGTAAGCTGCGAGGCGAGCCGCACATTCTGGCCGCGTCGGCCGATCGCGAGCGACAATTGCTCGTCCGGCACCACGACTTCGATGCGGTCGAGTTCCTCGTCGAGAACGACCTTGGTGACTTCCGCCGGCGCGAGCGCGTTGACGACGAAGGTCGCGGGGTCGGGCGACCACGGCACGATGTCGATCTTTTCGCCGCCAAGCTCATTGACGACGGCCTGAACGCGGCTGCCGCGCATGCCGACGCAGGCGCCGACCGGGTCGATCGATGAATCGTTAGACATGACGCCGATCTTGGCCCGGCTGCCGGGGTCTCGCGCGACCGCCTTGATCTCGATGACGCCGTCATAGACTTCCGGCACTTCCTGTTCGAAGAGCTTGGCCATGAACTGCGGATGCGATCGCGACAGAAAGATCTGCGGCCCGCGCGCCTCGCGGCGGACGTCCATGATGTAGGAGCGGAGGCGATCGCCGTTGCGGTAATTTTCTCTCGGCAGCTGCTGATCGCGGCGGACGACCGCCTCGGCCCTGCCGAGATCGACGATGACATGCCCGTATTCGACGCGCTTGATGATGCCGTTGATGATTTCGCCGACGCGGTCTTTGAAGTCCGCATACTGACGGTCGCGCTCGGCGTCCCTCACCTTCTGGGTGATGACCTGTTTCGCCGACATCGCCGCGACGCGGCCGAACTCGATCGGCGGCAAGGGCTCGGAGATGAAGGCGCCGATTTCGGCTTCCGGGTTTTTCTGCAGCGCTTCTTTCAGCGTGATTTGCGTTGAATCGTTCTCGATCGTCTCGACGACTTCGAGAAGCCGCCACAACCGCGTCTCGCCGGTCGCCGGATTGATTTCGGCCTTGACGTTCGTTTCATGCCCGTAGCGCGAGCGCGCGGCCCTTGCCAGCGCGTCCTCCATCGCGTCGATGACGAGCGCCTTGTCGATCGACTTTTCGCGCGCGACGGCGTCGGCGATCTGGATGAGCTCAAGCTTGTTGGCGCTAACGGCGTTCATTGAATCTCTCCGCGGTCTTCATGTCGGGGGTCCTCATGGTTCTTCTCTTTCATCGCGTTCTTCGCCGCCTTGAGGCTTTGCCGGATCAGATCGTCCGTCAGCGACAGCTTCGCCGACAGGACGAAGGCGAACGGGATCAGGGCCGTTTCTTCCTCGCCTTCGAGGTCGAGGCAGATATTGTCGCCGTCGACGCCGGCGAGAACGCCCTTGAATTTCTTGCGGCCCTCGATCATCCGGTCGAGTTCGATCTTCGCCTCATAGCCTTGCCAGTCGTGATAGTCTTTAAGGCGCACCAGCGGGCGGTCGATGCCGGGCGAGGAGACCTCAAGCCGGTAGGGACCGGCGATCGGGTCCTTCTCCTCGAGGATCGGCGAGATTGCGCGCGAGAGTTTCGCGCAATCTTCCGCCGACATCGTATGATCGGCGCGCTCGGCCATGATCTGCAGCGTTTTGACGTCCTTGCCGGTGATCTTGACGCGCACGAGTTCAAAGCCCGCCGACGAGATCGCGGCGGCGACAAGTTCTTCAATGCGCTCCTCAAGGACGGACATCAGGCGCCAGCGGCTTCAAAGCGGAACAAAAAAGCGGGCCCCGTCGGAGCCCGCTTTCGAAAATCTCGAATGCGTTTGGGCGCTATATAGGCCTCCGGGGGCGGTTTGTCACGCCCCAAACGCGCCGCGCCGCGATCGCTCGCCGCCCGCTTTCGTGGCCCGAAAACAACGCCCGTTCGCCCTCACGCGCGGGATGGCTGGATTTTGCCGTCCGGGTAGGCGAAAGTCGGCGCAACTGGGGTCAGAGGGGTCCGACCGGGGCGCAGTCCTGGGGCGGACGGCAATTAGGGGTCGATTTTCATGTTTGGTCGTCTATTGGCGCTCATCGCTGGCGCCGCGCTCGCCGTCGCCGCTTCGCAAGGGCCCGCCTTCACCGATCAATATGTCCAGAACCTCACCGGCCGGATCGACGAGCTTCGCCCGATCGTCGAGGAATTCGACGCCAAGGTCACCGAATATAATTATACGCGAGCGACGGCGATGGCTGAATGCTCGACCGCAGAAGGCTTGCTGGACGCGCTTTGTTCTACATACGAAACTGTCGTTGAGCGATACGAGATGCTGGTCGCCCATATGGCGGCGCTGAACGCCGCCTCGATCTGGACGCGCCCGCTTGTCCTCGCAAGGACCTATAAGAAGGACATCGCCGAGAGCGTCTATTCCGTCTTCAAACCGGCGGTCCCGGCGACACCCGAGGGCTTCGCCTATGGCGGCGGCGGCTTCCTCGCCGGGTTCCTCGCGCTGTCGATCGTGTTCGGGATTTTTGGCGGCCTCCTCGGCGGCGGACGCCGATACGCGTAAAGA
The DNA here is from genome assembly GCA_902826095.1 of uncultured Alphaproteobacteria bacterium. Lineage (GTDB taxonomy): Bacteria > Pseudomonadota > Alphaproteobacteria > Caulobacterales > Parvularculaceae > Amphiplicatus. Next base: position 64,646 of record CADEDN010000015.1, read on the forward strand.
AGGACGACGCAGTCCCTCGAAAGGTCGCCACTCTGTACACGCTGCACTATTCGTCCGGCGCCGCCAGTTTCGCCGTCCACTGGATGCTGATCGAGACCGGCGCGGCGTTTGAACTGGTCGCGGTCGATCTCGAAAAGCGCGAGCACAAGAGCGCGGCCTATCTGAAACTCAATCCATCAGGTCTTGTGCCGACGCTCGTCGTCGACGGCGAGCCGTTCACCGAGACGGCGGCGATCTTGATGTGGCTCGCCGAGCAGCACAAGGAAGCCGGATTTGATGTCGCCCCGGGCGACAGGCTGCGGCGGCGATATCTCCAGCTGATGCTCTTCCTCGCGAACACGCTGCAGCCCGCTTACCGGCTCTATTTCTATCCGGCAGAAGCCGCGGGCGCCGCCAATGAGGCCGCCGCGAAGGGCATGGCCTGCGCGCGGGTCGAAGCTGCGTGGACGATGATTGACGCGCAGCTTGCTGACGGACGCGCGTTTCTTCTTGGCGACAAGATGACGGCGCCGGATTTCCTGGCGACAATGCTGGCGCGCTGGTCGCGCAATATGCCCAAACCGGCGGATCGCTGGCCTCATATCGGCGCCTATGTCGCGCGGATGAAAATGCGGGACGGGCTTAAGGAAGTTCACCGCCGCGAGGGGCTGACGGAGTGGATATCGGCCTAGACTATCGCGCCCATTAACGCGATGAGCGCGGCGCGGTCGCGCTCGAAAATCTCAGTGAGCGCTGCGGTTTGCGCAGCCGAAAGTTCCGGCCGTTCGCGCATTTGCAAATTCGCCTTCACGCGGTCGCGAAAAGTTTGCGGCACGAGATTGCGGCGGAGGAAAGTCGCGACCGGGTTGTCGACGAGAATCGAATAACCCGGAAATCTCCGGATGCGTTCGGCCGAGACGTTCTGCGCTTCAAGATCGCCTTGCCACGTGACATCGCCCCTGGCGCCAAGGAAGGCCGCGATGCGCTTCAATTCGGCGTCGGGGTTTGCGGTCATCTCCTCGAAGACAACGGGAAGAATGCGCTCCTTGCCGAACCGCGTGACCCACGGCTCAAGCTGATAGGCGTAACGGCTGTAAGCGACGAGCTCTGGATGTTTGTCGATCGCCTCGTCGATCGGGCAAGTGATGATCCCTTGCGACCACTCGTGGATGTAATGCGAGACGAGGCGGTCGACCGGATCGCGCATCACATAGACGAATTTCGCGTCCGGGATCAGCGCCGCGAGCCGCTCGATCGTCTTCGGATAGGTCGGCAGCTTCGTGTAATGCGTTGATGATTCGCCTTTGATTACGCCCGCCGACGCATCCTTGAACAGCGATCGATACCAGCCTTCGCCCTTCGCGTAGATGTCATCGTTTGAAAAGAAGTTCGGCTCTTTGGGCTCACTCATGAAGAATTGCTTCTGTGCGGCGAGCTGCGCATGCAGGGTCGAGGTGCCGCATTTCATCGCGCCGACGATGACGAAATCGGGGAGGGTCATCTGAAAACGCCTTCCCCCCTCTGAAGCTTGCCGGAGAGGGGCCGGGGGTGAGGGGTCGTGCACGGAGAGATCGGCGCGTCTTGACGCCCCCTCACCCTGCCCGCTCCCGCAAGCGGGAGAGGGTTCACGCGCCTCGCGCGCAATGGAATGACGACAGTTGGTTGTGAGAAAACCGTCACCGCGGCGCTCTCCGGTCTCCGAGCGGCGCAAGCCAGTTCGTCCATTGATCCTTGCCCTGATTTTCGCAAAGCGCCGGCGCCGGTTTGCCGAACAGCGACCGCGCCCTCGCGACCCCGCGCCCCGCGAGCCACATCAGATTGGCCGCGTAAAGCCCGAATGGCCCATAGGCCTTGCGGAAATAGCGCGTGCGCGCCGCGTAATAATAGCCGGGCGGGCGCTTTCTCGCTTTCATCGAGGATTTGACCGGCGACGAGCCGCCGCGCAGATGAACGACGCGCGCGGCGGGCTCATAAACAACACGCCAGCCCATTTTCTTCAGCGAGCGGCAATAATCGGCGTCCTCGAAATACATGAAATAGCCGTCATCCATGCGCCCGACATCGTCAAGCGCTTCGCGTTTCAGGAGCACGCAGGCGAAACTCGCCCAGTCGCAGGCGATCGGCGCGTCGGAAACCGGCATCGGAACGACAGCGAAGGAAAAAAGCCTGTCGAGCGGCGCGGTCTCGGCGGCGCTCAAGAACTCCGAAAGCGGCGAGTGGAATCGGAAACAGGAAATCTGCGGCGTCCCGTCGACGTCCTCAAGGCGCGGCGCGAGGATCCCCGCGTCCGTCTCGCGCGCCGAGGCGTCAAGGAGCGATTTGAGAGCGCCTGACCGCGCCAGCGTGTCGGAGTTCAACAGGAGAATATGCGCCGCGTCGAAGGCGTTGATTCCGATGTTGTTGCCGCCGGAAAAGCCTTCATTCGAGGGCGAACGGATGAGGAAAACGCGCGACTTCCAGAGCTCGCCCGTCAGCAGCCATTCGGCAATTTCTTCCGCCGAGCCGTCATTGGAGAAATTGTCGACGATCGCCGCGCGGGCGTCATTGGCCTCCAGCTGCGGCCCCAGCGACGCGAGGCAGTTCTTCACAAGCGCCGCCGTCCGGAAATTGATGACGACAATCCCGAGCGCGCATTTGACGCGCGAACCGAAATCTCCGGCGCCGCGATTGTCGTCCATGGCGGATGATGAGCGCGCGTTCGCCGGCTTCTGGCAAGCGTCAGCCGTCATAGGTCAGCGCAAGGCCGGCTTCGACGAAAGACCGGCGAAATCCATCAGCGCCGGATCGGCAAGCTGCGATTTCTTCACGTTCTGCAAGGCCCGCCACATCGTCGCGCGCCGCCCCGGATATTTCGCCTCCCATTCGTCGAGCATCTTCTTCATCGCGGCGCGCTGCAGGCCTTCCTGCGAGCCGCAAAGGTCGCAAGGGATGATCGGAAATCTCAGCGCCTCGGCGAATTTGGCGAGATCGTCTTCCGCGCAATGAATGAGCGGCCTCAGGACCAGAAGGTCGCCCTCCTCATTCAAAAGCTTCGGCGGCATCGCGCCGATGGCTCCGCCATGGAAGAGATTGAGCAGGAATGTCTCCAGCGCGTCGTCGCGATGGTGGCCGAGCACGATCGCGGAGCACCCTTCCTCGCGCGCAACGCGATAAAGATGCCCGCGCCTGAGGCGCGAGCAGAGCGAACAGTAAGTCTTCCCTTCCGGAATTTTTTCGGTGACGATCGAATAGGTGTCTTTCGTCTCGATACGGAAGGGAACGCCGAGGCGGGAGAGAAATTCCGGCAGCACATGCTTTGGAAAGCCCGGCTGTCCCTGATCGAGATTGCAGGCGAGAAGATCGACGCCGAGCGCGCCTTGCCATTGGAGATCAAGGAGCGCGGCGAGCAGCGAATAGCTGTCCTTGCCGCCCGACAGACAGACAAGCCAGCGCGGCCGGCCTTCGCCGATCATCGCATAGGCGCTGATCGCTTCCTGCGTCTGGCGGAGAAGCCGTTTCCTCAGCTTGCGGAATGAAACGCCGGCCGGCGCCGCGGCGTAGAGCGCCGTGACGGCGCCCTCATTCCTGTCCGGCTGAAATGAGCCGTCCGCCACGCTTTTCATCCTCCGGCGCGAAATGCGCATTCAGAAAATCGAGGAACGCCGGCCAGTCTTCCTTGACGACGCCATGCGTGCCGGGACGTATCCAGAAAGCGATCTCCGCCGTCGGGTCGTAGGGTTTTAGCGCCGTTTGATCAAGGCCGCGCGCGCCGTAGAGTTGGTAAACGCCGTCCGCCCCCATCGCGGCGCGAAAGGCGCCGTTCGGATCGGACCACACGTCGCGGCGCGCATTGCCGAGCAGCGCCGGACGCGGGGCGATCAGCGCAAGGAGCATATGCTGGTCGTACCCATTGAGATTGTCCTCGCGATAGGCGCGCGCGAACCAGTGCGGATAGGATTTCGCAATCCCCGCAATGCTCTCGCCCTTCTTGTCGCGATTGAGCGAGGCTCCGCCCGTTCCTGACTGATGCGCGATGACGCCGTCGATGCGCGGGTCGAAGGCCGCGGCGACGAGCGCCGATTTGGCGTAGCGCGAATGACCCCAGACGATCATCGCCGTCCGGTCGAGACGCGGGTCTTGTTCAAGAGCGTCGATCATGCGCGAAAACGCCCAGCCCCAGGCGCCGATGGCGCCCCAGCGGGTTTCATCGTCGGCGTGGCCCGCGGACAGACGCTTCAGCTCGGCGATCCCTTCTTCCCGACTGTCCGGAAGGAATTCGTTCGGAAAGACCGTCGCGATCGCATAGCCTGCGTCGAGAATCGTCTCGATCGGCGGCGAGCAGATGTAGCGGCCGAACACATAGGTCTCGATCCCGCCGCGCTTTTTGAGCGGTCTTGGCGCGCCAGTCACGGCTTCGTCGGGAATGGTGCTCCAGCGCGGACAGAAGGTCTGCATCAGGATGACCGGAAACGGCCCCTCGCCCTTCGGGCTGACGACGTCCATGATGAAGCCCGCCTCGCCGTCTTCCGATTTCGTTTCGACTTCGACGCCGCCGAACGCAGCCGATGCGCCGATGCGGTATTCCTCGACGAGGCCTCTGCCGCCGAAGGCCTCGCCATTCAGCGTTTTCCGATCGATGACGCGGCTCGATGTTTTCTCCGGCATCGCGCCATATTCAAATCGTTGCAGCGCGCGCCGCGCGGCCGGCGCGCCTTCCCGCTCCCAGTCGGTGACGCTTTGATAGTCGAGCGCAGGCGCAGCCGCGACGCCGTCAGGCCTCAAGTCGGTCCAGGCGATTGTCGCCTCGACACAGCCGGAAATAGCGAGCATGGCGGCGATCAAAGCGAGCGGGCGACTCATTATTGTCTCCGAAACTCCAGATAGGCCGGCGGGCGGCCTTCCTTCATAGCCTTCGCTTCATAGCGCGTCTGCGGCCAGTCGTCAGGGCGAACGCGCCAGTCGGCGGCCCGCTCCGCGGTCCAATCGAATTGCGGCGCCTGCTGCGCATGCATCAAGGTCCAGCGCACATAGTCCGGAATATCGGAAGCGACGCGCAAGGCGCCGCCCGGCGTCAACAGACGCGCGGCTTGCGAAAAGAACCAGGGCGAGATCATCCGCCGCTTGTAGTGCCTTTTTTTAGGCCAGGGGTCGGGGTGAAGGACAAATATGCGTGAGAAGCGCGCCGAGGGCAGCGCCTCAGTCAGCGGGCGCGCGTCGCCATGGCGGACGCGGACATTGGAGAGCCCCTCTTTTTCGATGAGCTGGAGGAGTTTGGCGACGCCGTTGAGGAACGGTTCGGCGCCGATATAGCCGGTCTTGGGGTTCCGCGCCGCCTGCCAGGCGAGGTGCTCGCCGCCACCGAACCCGACTTCGAGCGCGAATTTCTCCGTGCCCGGAAAAAGCGCGTCGAGGTCGACCGGCCCTTTCTCAGGGTCCGGCATGGCGACGCGCGGCAGCAGCCCCGCCATCAGCCGCTGATGGTTTGAGCGAAGCGCATGGCCTTTCGAGCGGCCGTAGAGCTGCGGAATGTAGGCGTCAGGCGTCATCATTGTTCAGCGGTCCGCTCGCCATTCCCCCCAAACGACGACAGGATATTCTCGCGCATCGGCCCTATCTCGCCGCAGCGCCGGGGGCATTGGAATCAAGGCGCACAGGCTCGCTCGTCATCTCCTTGGCGATCAGGCCAAAGGGAATGACGCCCGAGGCGCTCAGCGTCTTGAAAAATTCCGGAAGGCTGAACGCTTCGCCCTTCTGCTCCCGGTCGAAGGCGTATTCGCTGATCAGCCGATCGAGTTCGAGTTTGCCGGTGATGTAGCTCGTCCCGTAGCCGGGCTGGCGCAGATAGAGAAGCTGCTCGAAGCCGACGAGATCGCTTTTGGGATCGGACCAGCCGCGCGGAGTCCAGCGCGCGTGAAACTCGCCCGCTTCGTCAAGCGTCATCTCGTTCGACTGCACATAGAGCGAGGCGAGGCCCCGCGCCGCACGATTGGCCAGCATGATCCAGACGATCTCACGCCCGCGCGGATTGTCGTCATAGAGCCCTGCGTGCATGAACAGCTCCTCGACCGCCGTCGCCATGCCTTCGGACCGCCCGTCATAAAGATCGTAGAGCGGCGTCGCGGCGCGGATCGGGCTTTTCACCTTCTCGTGCTTTCGCGCCGCAAGCTCGACCCAGTGATAGAAGTGCGAATAGAGCGGCGAGGGATCAAGCGCGGCGCCGATGCTGAAGAAATTGCGGTCCGCGGGCGGCGTGAAGGCGCCGATCTCGTTCTTCAAGGCGTCGCGGAAATAGGGTCTATCGTCGACAAGGCCGCCCTCGATCAGGAAATCGGTGAGCGCCTGCATCTTGCCGCGCGCCATTTCCATATAGGCGGCCTCCTCATCATAAAAGGGGAGCGGCGGCAGGTCGCGATTGCGGAATTCCTCGACCGCGAGCGCCGCGCGCGAGCGCTCAAGTTCGCGGCGCAGGTGAGCGACCTGTTCGTCCCAGCCGTAAGGCATGAGCCGGACGTTCTTCATGTACCAGTCGTAATTCTCCTTGCCGACGCCGGAAGCGCCCGTCCGCGACGGCGCTTCCGCCTTCAGCCATTCGCGAAAGGCGGCCGTCGCCGCTTGCGCGGCGTCGACAGCGGCGCGAAGGTCGGGGCCGGCGCCGTCAAGCGATCCCTTCACTGTTCCCTCGAGCGTTCGCATCTCGAGCGTTCCGGCCTCCAGCGCGTCGAGCGCCTCCGCCTGCCAGCGAAAGGCGCGGTCGCCATAGGCGAAGAGGTCGCGGGCGTTTGAGTCTTTCAGATTGACCTTCGCCTGATCGAGGAGTTCCGGGACAGCGCCAAGGAGACAGGTCAGCGCCTTTTGATCCTTTTTGGACAACGGGTATTCATACGTATAAAGATCGATCGCCGGATGGGCGTTCGGCCCTTCATGTTCCGGAACGTCGCTCTCCTCGGCGAAGACGGTCGCGTAATAGGAGGGGTCGCGCGCGAAGGGTTTGAGGACCCGCAGGTCGAAATCCAAGCCGTTCATCTCAGCGGCGACGAGCGCGCGGTCGACGCGGCGCGCGTCGGGCCAGGTCTTCGGATCGATCGCCGCCAGTCTCTTTTGAAAAACCTTTAGGCCCTCGGCCTTCGCCGCCATCGCCGCCGCGCTGTAATCTGGAACGCAGGCCTCGACGACGGGCGGCTGGAACGCGCGCCACTGCTTCCAGAGTTTGACAAGGTCGGTGTGGCCGCCGGCGGCGGACGCGGGCTGAAGGGCCGTCGCAAGCGCCGCCGCCGCGGCGATCAGGAGGCGCCGCGCGCCCGGGATTGCGGTCATCATGGTGTCGTCCTCATCTAGAATTTCAGGGTTTCTTTCAAGAATGCGACCGTCCGCCCCCAGGCGAGATCGGCCGCTTCGCGGTTATAGCGCGCTTCATTCGTGTCGTTGTTAAAGGCGTGCTGCGCGCTGTCATACATGAAGAGCTGATAATCGACGGCGGCGGCCTTCAGCGCCGCCTCATAGGCCGGAACGCCTTCATTGATGCGGGCGTCGTCGCCGGCGTAATGCAGCATCATCCGGGCGCGGATCGTCATCGCCTCCGCCGCCGACGGGCTTCGGCCGTAATAGCAAACGCCGGCGGAAAGCGCGTCTGACGCCGCCGCAAGGCGATTGACCATGCCGCCGCCCCAGCAAAAGCCGATCGCGCCGACCTTGCGCTGATGGGTCTTCAGGAGCGCCAGATGTTCGGCGATTTCGGCCAGCTTCGCGACGGTCTTGTCGCCGTCGAGCTTGGCCGTCATCTCCCGCGCCTTGTCCTCGTCTTCCGGCGTGCCGCCATAGGGCGAGAGCATGTCGACGGCGAAGGCGTGAAAGCCTTCGAGCGCGATCCGCCGCGCAATATCCTTGATATGCGGATTTAGTCCGCGATTTTCGTGAATGACGATCACCGCCGGCGCAATTGATCTGTCTTTCGGCCGCGCATGATAGGCGGTCACAAAGGGAAGATGCTTCGTCGGAACGATTCCGGCGTTCGGCGCGCCGCCCGCGACGATTTCCTCCGGCTCGATCATGTCGATCGCCTTGACGTCAAAGCGCGCTGTCGTGACGACGAGGCGCTTGTCGTTCTCCTCTGTTATCGCCGCCTTCGCATAGTCATTGGCGAGCAAAGGGAGCAGCGCGCTCGCCGCCGCCGCGCCCCCGGCGATTTCGCCGAGCTTGCGCAAAAACGCGCGCCGGCCGATCGCGCCATGCGTGTACGCGTCATAAAGGTCGATGATCGGCTGGGGGATTTTGGCGGTCATGCGCGTCTCGCGTCCCAAGCTTCGCCTCATAGTAGAAGCGTCCGGCTTTGCTGCGCCAGCCCCGCAATAGCTGTGGCGATAGAGCAACGCATCTTGACTCAATAATCTGTGAAAGCGCCAGCGCGCGCTTTCCTGAGAAGGCAGGCTTCAAATCCCAGCGGACGGGTATAGGCTGAGGGCGATTCAAGATGCCCGTACGCCGATCCCACGAAGGCGCGGCGGCGGGCGGTAGAGGACCAAGAGGGCTCAGATGTCAAAGACCGCCAAGCCGGCCAAAATGGCCGGATATCGCACCATGCTCGCCGCTTCCGCTTCGGCGGTCGCATTCGCCGTCGCCGGCGCCGCCTTTGCTCAGGAGGACCCGGTCGAGACGATCGCCGAGCCTTCCGCCGAAGACGGCGCTCGGTCAAAGGACGAAATCACGGTCACCGGTTCGCGCATCCGCCGCGACGAATTCTCATCGGCCGCGCCGATCCAGGTGATCGACCCTGAACTTGGCGCTTTGCAGGGAACCTTCGACACCGGCGCCCTCATTCAATCGTCGTCTGTCGCGGCAGGCTCGGCGCAGATCACCGCGGCGATTTCCTCCGTGTTCGTGACGAACGGGGGCCAGGGGGCGTCGACGATTTCGCTCCGCGGACTCGGCGCTGAACGAACACTTGTGCTGTTGAACGGAAGGCGCGCGGGGCCCGCGGGCACCAGGGGCGCGGTCAACAATTTCGACCTCAACGTGCTGCCGCAGTCGATCGTCAGCACGATTGACATCTTGAAGACAGGCGCATCCTCCGTCTACGGATCGGATGCGGTCGCCGGCGTCGTCAACATCATTACGGCGCAAGACACTGAAGGCTTCGAACTCGACGGCTTCATCTCGCAGCCGACGAGAGCCGGCGGCGAGGAATATCGCGGCGCTCTCACTTGGGGCAAGACATTCGATCGCGGGCACTTGTTGATGTCCGCCGACTATTACCGCCGGCAGGAGCTTGCGCGCGGCGACCGGAAATATCTCAACTGCAGCGAGGAGCGCATCCAGGACGTCAACGGCAATCGCAACGACGTCATCGACCCGCGCACGGGTCAGCCTTCTTGCCGCGATTTCCTGTGGGGACATGTCTGGCTGTACGATTACAGTTACATCTACTCCAGCGAGCCGTCGAACACCGTCATCGGCGGCAATCGAACAATCCGGCTGCAGCCGGATTTCGGTCAAAATCTCGGACAATACATACCCGGCCTCGCCGCGCCCCTCGATCCCTTCCAGCTTGGCGCGCCGGCCGGCTTCTTTCCTGTCGGGTATGACGCCGCATCGTTCTCCGTCGAGAATTCGCAGCACCCGTTCACCGCCTTTGACACCGTCGTTCCGAAGACTGAACGATTCACATTTTATGTCGACGGGGCCTACGAATTGACCGAGTCGATTGAGGCTTTCGGCGAAGTTCTCCTCAACAGACGCGAAACCGAGCAGAATTCTTCGCGGCAATTCTGGCAGTTCGGTTTCACCTCGAACTCGACGCTGCCGGCGATCTTCTTCGGCGACCCGGCGCTCGGGGACCCATTCGCTCCCGGATTCACCGGCGACTACCTGATAAGCCCTACAACCTATACGGATCATTCCGACACCAGCCAGCGCGTCGACTACATGCGCTTTCTCGGCGGCCTCAAGGGATCATTCGGCGGCGGGCTCGGCGGCTGGAACTGGAATCTTTACGCGCAGCACAGCCGCAACAAGGGAAAATACCGCTCCGACCAGATCCTTGATGACGCCGTCGACAGCCAGGATTTCCGCACCGCCTCTTGCGCCGGCTCAAACCTTCCGATCAGCGGGCGGCCGTGCATCGACATCAACTGGACCGACCCGGCGTTCCTGTCCGGCTTTTTCACGCCGGAACAGCGCGCGTTCCTTTTCGACACTGAGGAAGGCGAGACCCGTTATCGTCAGACCTATGTCGAAGGCTATGTCGACGGCAAATTGTTCAACCTGCCGGCCGGACCCGTCGGCGCGGTTCTCGGCGGCGTCTGGCGCAAGGATTTCATCAACGACACGCCAGGCGCGATCACCCTCGCAAATAACGCATGGGGCAACACCGGCGCCGGCGTTACGACCGGTTCAAGCACGACCAAAGAAATCTACGCCGAGCTCGCCGTGCCGGTCATTCGCGACGCGCCTTTCGTCCAGCGTTTTGAAATCACCGCGTCCGGCCGCTACACCGATGTCAGCACCGCCGGAGACAAATTCACTTACGGCGTCGGCGGCGAATGGCAGGTCAATGACTGGCTGAAGTTCCGCGGAACCTACGGAACTTCGTTCCGGGCGCCCGCGCTGTTCGAGTTGTTCCTCGCCGACCAGACGAGTTTCATCGCCCAGCGCGGCATCGACCCCTGCATAAATTGGGGCGTCAATCTGGCGCAAGGCAACATCTCGCAACGGATCGCCGACAATTGCGCCGCCGGTATTCCGTCGCTCGGCATTCCGGCGATCGGCCCGACCTTCGGCGGCGGCCAGGTCTCGGCGACGGTCATCTCGCAGGGCGGACTTGGCGAGGTCACGCCGGAAACATCGAGGGCGAAAACCGCGAGCATCGTGCTGACGCCGCATCTTGGCGACTCGACGACGCTGCAGATCGCCGTCGACTGGTTCGACATTGAAGTTAACGGAGAAATCGCGCAGTTGGGCGCCGCTAACATCATCTTCGGGTGTTACGATTCCGATTTCTTTCCCAGCGACCCGCTCTGCACGTTTTTTACGCGCGGGCAGACCGCGGCGCCGCTGTCGATCAATGAAGTCCAGGACAAATTCATCAACGTCAACAGCCAGCGCAACCGCGGACTGGACTTCACCGTAAGCCTCGACAAAACGCTGCCGGGCGCGCTCGGCGAGGTCTCATTCCTGATGCAGGCGTCTCGCCAGCTTCACGACACGGTCGCGCTATTCGCCGGCAATGTCGTGTCGTCGAATGGCGAGGACGGCGAGCCGAAATGGGTCGGCGACGCGTCGCTCACCTGGGCCAAAGACGATTGGACGTTCTTCTACGGCCTCGACTTCATCGGCCGCACCTCCGACGTCGACGATTTTCTCGACGCGAACACAAACCTCTGCGACACCGACAATATTCGCGGAACCTATTGCCTCGATGTCAAGGCCGAGCCCACGCTCTATCACAGCCTCTCCGCCACTCGGCGGTTCAGCGAGGCCGTTCGCGTGACAATCGGCGTCGCCAATCTTTTCGACGAACATCCTCCGGCGGTGTCGACAATCTCAGGCGAGATTTCAACCATCGGCACGTCGGTGTTCGCGTCGAATTACGATCTCGTCGGTCGGCGCATTTTCGCCAACATCAAGGCGAATTTCTAGGCGCCAGCCGCGCCGGAGGCTATCAGAGGGCGGCGGAGCGATCCGCCGCCCTTTTTTCGTCGAGGTGAAGGAATGCCGATCATCCGAATGGCGCCGGACACGCTGAACGCGGAAGTGGCGAAATTCGCGCAGGCGCCGCTCGCCGCGCCCGTCTTCGTGAATTCGGTGCCGAAATGCGGGACGCACCTGCTGCGCAATATTCTGAGGATGTTTGTTCCGGTCGAGTCGACCTATGACAAGGCCTTCATTCAATACGCGATTCTCCATGACCACCTTCCGGCGTTCGATCCGACGCGCCATCGCCTCTCCTGGGGGCATCTGCTGTTCTCGGACGATTCCGCGATGGAGCTTCAGCATGTGCGAAAGCTCGTGCTTGTCCGCGATCCCTATGACTGGGCGCTGGCGCGCGCGCGGTTCTTTCTGTCGAACGAATTCGAAGGCAACATCGATCACGTCAAGGGCGGCAAATTGTCGATCGACGCGCTTTTGACCCTGATGATTTTCGGCGTCTACCAGAAGGCGCCGCCGCTTGCCGAGCTGTTCACGCACAACGCCGTCGCCTGGCTCGGCGCCGGCGCCCTGCTTGTCCGCTATGAAGAGCTGGTCGCGGCGGTCAAGACGCTCGAATCCGGCGCCGCGGAGCGCTATTTCGGCGCCCTCCTGGGCGGCGCCGGGATCGCCCTCCCCGCCGACTGGCGCGCACGCGTCAAGATCGGCGCCGATCGCAGATTTTCCGGCACCGCGCGCGAAAACCTGACCCTCGACAATGTCGCCATCCCGGACGTCCTGCCGGAAACGCACAAACAGCTTGTCGATTACGCCGCCCCGGGCTTGAGGAAAATCCTCGGCTATGCTTGACCGCGCGGCGTGATCCGCGTTCAGGAAATCCGCCTCCCGCTCGACCATGAAGAGCCGGCCCTCAAGGCCGCGTTGCTGAAGCGCCTTGGGCTTGGGGACGCGGATCTCGTTTCCTTCACGGTCTTCAAGCGCGCGGCGGATTCGCGCAAGAAAAGCGACATCCAACTCGTCTATATCGTCGACGCGACCCTTCGTGACGAAGCGCCGGTCTTGAGGCGTTTCGAAAAGGACCCGCATGTCGGCCGGACGCCCGACATGACCTTCCGCCGCGTTGCGAGCGCCCCCGCCGGATTTCCACGAAGCGGCGCGGCGCGCCCGCTGGTCGTCGGCTTCGGCCCATGCGGGATTTTCGCCGCGCTCATCCTCGCCGAGATGGGGTTCAAGCCCGTCATTCTTGAGCGCGGCAAGGCCGTCCGTGAGCGGACCGTCGACACGTTCAAGTTCTGGCGCCAAGGCGTTCTCGACCCCGCGTCCAACGTCCAGTTCGGCGAGGGCGGCGCCGGCACCTTTTCCGACGGAAAGCTTTACAGCCAGATCCGCGATCCTGATCATTATGGGCGCAAAGTGCTGACCGAGTTCGTCGCGGCCGGCGCGCCGGAAGAAATCCTTTTCGTTTCGCGCCCGCATATCGGCACGTTTCGCCTCGTCTCGATGGTCGAGGCGATTCGCGCCAGGATCTTATCTCTCGGCGGCGAGATTCGTTTTCAGTCGCGCGTCAGCGACATCATCGTCGTCGAGAAGGACGGAAGGAAGCGCATCGAGGGCGTCATCCTTGGCAGCGGCGAGACGATCGAGGCGCGTCATGTCGTGACGGCGCTCGGCCACAGCGCGCGCGACACGGTCGAGATGCTCTATCGGCGCGGCGTCTTTTTTGAACCAAAGCCCCTGTCGATCGGCGTCCGGATCGAGCATCCGCAATCGCTCATCGACCGCGCGCGCTACGGGAAATTCGCCGGAAACAGGATTTTGGGCGCCGCCGATTATCGCCTCTCCCATCACGCGTCGAACGGACGGACGGTTTATTCCTTCTGCATGTGCCCCGGCGGGACGGTCGTCGCGGCGGCGTCGGAAGAGGGCCGCCTCGTCACCAACGGCATGAGCCAATATTCAAGAAAGGAACGCAACGCCAATTCCGGCCTTGTCGTCAGCTTGACGCCGGATGATTTTCCGGGCGACGTCCGCGAGAACCCGCTCGCCGGAATCGCCTTTCAGCGCCATTGGGAGGAGAAGGCGTTCGCGGCTGGCGGCTCTTCCTGGCGCGCGCCGGCGCAGCTTGTCGGCGACTTCCTGCGCAATGTTCCGTCTAGGGAGCTTAGGACGGCGGAGCCTTCCTATCGACCGGGCGTTGCGCCGACCGACCTCTCGCGCTGTCTTCCGGATTGGGCGATCGCGGCGATCCGCGAGGCGCTGCCGGTCTTCGGGCGACAGATCAAAGGCTATGACATGGACGACGCGGTGATGACCGGCGTTGAAACGCGCACGTCGAGCCCGGTCCGGATGACGCGCCGCGACGATCATCAAAGCCGATCCGTAGAGGGATTATATCCGGCGGGCGAGGGCGCGGGCTACGCCGGCGGCATCTATTCCGCCGCGATCGACGGGATCAGGACGGCGCAGGCGCTTGCGCTTGCGCTCGCCGGACGCCCCGCGGCCTGATCACTGAGCCGCTCGGGCGACCGCGTGCGCGTCGCGACGACGCCCGCTTTTCAGGAACGCCGAGAGCCTTGTCGCGCCGCGCGTCAACGGCTTTTCAAGCGCGACATGAACGATCGCGCCGGCGAGGCAGCCAAACAGCGTTTGCGCCAGCACCGCGAGAACAGGCGCGGATGCGCCAAGAAGCGGCCCGACGAATTTGAGGCTGACCGCCTGCGCCATGATGTGGACGAGATAAATCGAATAGGAAGCGTCGCCGAGGAATTTCAACAGCGGGATCGGTCGGCGCGCGACTTGCTGTTCGGCGAGCAGCGCGCCGGCGACGATCAGCAGCGCGGGGAGCCCGAAATGCAGGATGCGCGCGTCGGTCAATTGCTCGCGGAACGGCGTCGCCGTCGCGCCAAGCGCGATCAGCAAGACGCCAGGGCGCCAGCGATCGCGCGATCCGGCGCCGGCGAGGCCGCTCTGGTAGGCCGCGCCGAGCAGGACGCCGAAGGCGAATTCGCCGACGACCGAATTCGTATAGAGATTGATCGCGGGGTGCTCGCTGACGCCGATAAAGAGCCGCGCTGACGCCAGCGCCGTCAGCGACAGAACGACGACCGCAAGGCGCGCGCGCGGCGGCAGGAACAGCGCGGCCGCGAAGATCGCGTAAAAGAACATTTCAAGGTTGAGCGTCCAGCCGACGAAGAGAACCGGCGTCACCATCGCCAGCTTCTCATTCCACTCCGGGATGAAGAAGAACGACCGCGCGAGGCTTTCCGCATCGATCGCGAAATCGAGATGAAAGCCGTTGTCCGTCGAGATCAGCGCGGTCGGAATGGTGAGCGCCCAATAGAGCGGCACGATGCGGATGATGCGGCGCTCAAGGAACGCCGCCGGCGTCACGGGTTTGGCGGCCGAAATCGTCCACATGATGAATCCGCTGATGACGAAGAACAAATCGACGCCGAACTCGCCGATCGTCAGCATCGGAAAATCGGGCGCGTAGTCCCGGCGGACGACGATGCTGGAATGAAGCGCGACGACCAGAATCGCCGCGATCGCGCGAAGATACTGGATCGAGAGAATTTGCGGCATGAAGGCGCTCCAGCCCGTCGGCGGCGAGCCTAGCGACGGCATGGTTAAGGATTCATTCGGAGCCGATCGCACATTGCGCGGAGATCAGCGCCGTTTCAGCCAGATCTCTCCAGCCTCACCTGCCCGTGTCATGTGTGGACGGCCCCGGTTGGGCAAGAGGTTTTTTTGATGATTGCGT
>CADEDN010000016.1 GCA_902826095.1 uncultured Alphaproteobacteria bacterium
GGTTCGCCTTCACCGCAAACCAAATTGATTCGCGTTATTTGCGTGACGCTCTAAGGGCGCGCCGCGCGGGACGTGAACCGGCCCCAAAAAAAATTAGACTGGATGGTCCGCGTCCCGCGCACCCTCTCCATTCTATCGGACGAAACGCGAACTGCCGGGAATTACATTCCGCGGAGGGCGGCGGCGCTTTGGGAAAGAACCGAGTGGCGAGATCAGCCGAAAATCGGCGGACGCCGTCCGCTCCAGGGCGCGGCCTCTTCGAGCTCATAGGCGAGTTCGAGCAGAGCGCGCTCGTCGCCTGCGCGGGCGCCGAACATCGCGCCGATGGGGAGGCCCGCGGACGACGTCGACAGCGGCAGCGATATCGCCGGCGCGCCGACGATGTTGTAGAGCCCGGTGAACTGCGCGTAGCCGACGACGCGCTTCAAATGCTCCTCATACGGAAGCTTCGAATCAAGATAGCCGATCGGCGGCGGCGGCGCGGCGACGACCGGCGACAACAAGATGTCGGCGCGCTCGAACATCCTGTCGAATTCAGCCGGCGCCGCCTGAAGACGCGCAATCGCGGCGTCAAGCTCGCCGCGCCGTCCTTCATAGGAGCCGATAAGGCCGAGCGTGAAAGGCTCGAACGCGAGGCCGTTGCGCTTCAGCCCTGTCGCCTCCTCCCATTTGGCGACGGCGACCTCGGCGTTCTTCGCCCAATAGAGCAGGAACGCATCGCTCAATCCGGGCGCGAAGGACGGAAGGACTTCATCCACTTCGTGACCAAGGTTTTCGCACAAGGCCGCGACCTTGCGGGTCAGTTCGACAATTTCCGGATCGACCGGCAGCCCGTCGACGCCGGCGGTGAAAAGACCGATCCTCAGCCTGCGGTCGTTTTTCCCGGTCACGAGCCCGACCGGCGGCAATCCGCTCGCCGCAGGCGGCGCCTCCATCGCGGCGATAACCGCGGCGGTGTCGCGGACGGTGCGCGACTGGACGCCGTGAACGGCGATCGTGACCGGACCCGCGAGTTCCGGCCGCGCCGGCGGATAGCGGTCGCGAGAGACCTTGAGGCCGACATTGCCGCAGCACGACGCCGGGATGCGGATCGACCCGCCGTCGTCGCTCGCATGCGCGACGGGAACGACGCCCGCCGCGACAAGCGCTGCGGCGCCGCCGGAGGAGCCGCCGGTCGAATGCTCCGTATTCCACGGATTGCGCGCCGCGCCGGTCGAGAGCGGCTCCGTCGTCGCAGTGAGGCCGAATTCCGGCGTCGCGGATTTGCCGAGACTGACGACGCCGAGCGCGAGATAGGCCTCGATCAGCGGCGTCTGCGCTTTCCCCTTGTAGCCGGGAAACGCCCGGCTGCCGAAACCCGAGGGAACGCCGACAATGTCGTCGAGATCCTTGATGAAAGTCGGCACGCCCGCCCACGGGCCCCGCGCCGCGCCGGCGGCCTCCCGCGCGCGGTCGAAGGTATTGAAGGCGATCGCGTTGATCTTCCTGTCGATGCGTTCGGCGCGCGCGATCGCGGCGTCGACCGCCTCCGCCGCGGAGAGTTCGCCCGACCTGATCCGCGCGGCGGTCTCAACCGCATCGAGCGCGGCGAGATCATTCGACGCTTTCTGGTCCGGCCGCGCGCAGGCGCTCGCCATCGCGAGAAGCGAGGCCGCGCCGCCGCCTTCAAGAACGCTTCTCTTGGTCATGCGCATGCTCCGGACCTTTGCTTCACCTTGAGACTCCTGCATGATGGATCGTCCGCCGCGGCGCAAGCGACGTCAATGGCGCGCCGCAGCGTCGGCGCGGCGCGTTCGGTCTCGCCTGCAAAAGCCGCCAAAGGGGGAGCAATGCGCGCCATCCAACTCGCGATACGTCTGACGCTCTATTACGCCGCGGTGACCATTCTCGTTTTTGCGGCGTTGAAACTTGTTCCCGATTTCCGCACCTATCTGCCGATCGGCGGCGCGCAGTCGATCCTGACAAGCGCCGGTCATGATCCGTTCACGGCGATCGAGATCGGCGCCGAAGGCGTTGAAAACCTCGCGGACAGCCTGCTCTGGCTCGTGATCGCCGTCGTCGGCGCGATCTTGACGGTCATTCCGCTCGCATGGGTCTACATGGCGATCCGGACGAATGAGGAATATGACCAGTCGCTCGTCGAGACGATCGTCATCTTGCCGATCGCGGTCACGGCGATCGTCATCATGGTCAATGAGAGCCTCGCGCTCGCTTTCGGTCTTGCCGGCATTGTCGGCGGCGTGCGGTTTCGCAATTCGCTGAAGAGCCCCGGCGACGCGCTCTATGTTCTCGCGGCGATCGGCGTCGGCCTTGCGGCCGGCATCGGCGCGCTTGAGATCGCGCTCGTGATGACGGTCATCTTCAACTACGCGTTCGTCGCGCTGTGGATGAGCGATTTCGGCGCGCGCAAGGGCGCGCATCGTTTCATGCGGCACGCGGACAAGGATCGTCACAAGGACGACGAACCGCCCGCGGGAAAACACAAGCCGACGCCGGAAGGGCCAGGCGACGCGCCGGCGCCGGCGTTGTGATCGCCGCCCTCGCCGCGCTGATGCTTGAGGCGGCGGACCCGCTGGCGCGACTCCAAGCCTTCGCGCTCGACCCGAAGATCCGGGAAGTGTCGGGTCTTGCGCCGGCGGGCGCGCGAAGCGTCTTGGCGCATGATGATGAATTCGCGATCATTCATGAAGTGAGCCTTGAAGACGGCCGCATTTTGCGCTCCTTCGCGTTCGGCAAGCCGACGGCTTCCGGCGATTTCGAGGGGATCGCCGCCATCGGCGACGCGATCTGGCTAGTGACGAGCGACGGGCGGCTGTTTGAAGGACGGCTCAGCGACCACGGCAAGCGGACGCGCTTTCATGTTTATGACACGGGCGTCGGCGAGGAATGCGAGATCGAAGGGTTGGCGCCGGCTTCGGACGCCGGGCGCTTCTATCTTCTGTGCAAGAACATCCTGAAAGGCCGCAAGGACCGGCTGAAGATCTTCGAATGGTCGCTCGCCGACCGGTTCGCGGCGCCGAAAATCGCGCTGGATGCGGCGCTATCGGCGGCGGCGCCGGCCGGGACGATCTCGGATTTCCGCCCGTCCGACCTCGTCTATGATCCGGCAACGGATCACTTTCTTGTCCTCAACGCCTCCGGGGGCGTCCTCGAAATCACAAGGGTCGGGGCGCCTGTTCGTTATGTGCGGCTTGATCGCGCCCTGCATCCGCAGCCGGAAGGCCTCGCGCTGATGAGGGACGGACGGATCGTCATCGGCGACGAAGGCGTCAGGCGCGAGGGAACGCTGGCGGTCTTTCGTTGGCGATGACGGGCTACCGGCGACATTCTTCGATGAGGTTCTTCTCGACCGCCGCGTCGTCGCCGATCGCCTTGAAAAATCCGTCGAGAAACTTCGTCGTTTTCTTGACCGACGCTTCGCTGAGGCCCGGCGTCTCGGCGACAGCGGCGAGGAAAGCCTCGCGCGCGCCTCGGAACGCCGCGGCCGCCGCACGGGTCTCTTCATTATGAGCGCAAAAGCCGCGATATACGCGCGTCGTCACGGATTTGATCTTGAATTGCGCCGGCGGGAGCGCATAGGGCGCATCGACAAATCCCGACATGTCAAAATCATAGGGCGCGGGCGAAAGCCCTGTTTCGGAGGTTTTTTCGTCGCCGATGATCTTGCCGTTGTGGCAGCAATCCTCCCCTTCCGGGCCTTCCGTCAGCGCCCAGTCGAGATTGCCGATCATGTAGTGAAAAAGCGCGGCGCGCGCCGCCGCCGATCTGTCGTACATCGCCAGCGGCGTCGCGCCGCGCTCGACTTCCTTGCGGTCGACGCGCCTCGCGAGGTCGTCGACATCCTCTATGAAAAAGCCTGTCCGCGCGATGTCGGTCTTTCCGCTCAAGGCGTCGACATAGGAGATCGCCGCGAGACGGGCGCGAAAGCTCTCTTCGGTCGCGACATTATAGAGGCGGTAGGCGGCGTATTCCTTCAGCACGAGCTGCTGATGATTTTTGGCCCGCCGGCAATAGGTGACGAGTTTCAGTTTCTCTTGCTTGTGAAAGAGCGACGTCGCCGGCGGCTTTCCATCGAACTCAATTCGGAGCGGCGGGAAATCGCAGACATTTTTGGCGCGCCGCGACTTGCCGCGCGTGCCGATCAGCACCGACAGCGTCTCGTCGCCGATGGTCAGGGTTCCGGGAACGGGCGGCGATTCGGGCGAAGCGCGCGCAAGGTCGCGCCAAGGCGCCGAAATCGCAATCGAGATTTGGTCCCGCGATGAAAATAGCGGCGTCGCCTCGCCTGCTTTCGCCGCGCCGACAAGAGCGGCCGCGGCCGCGACGAACGCCGCGATTCTCATGGCTGGCCTGCGTCGCCGTCGATGACAGTCGCAACGCCGTTGTTGTGGGCGATGACGCCGCCATTGTCGAATTCAAGCCAGGACCGGACCCCGCCATAGGCCGCCGAAATGCCGGTGTCGGCCATGATCACCTTGCCGCCATAGAGCGCGCGAATTCCTTCAATCGACGGCGTATGCCCGATGACGAGGCGCTGCGCGCCCATAGCGGCGAGCGCCGCATCAACCGACGCAGCGCCTTCCGGCGTTTCTTCCGCGTTCCCGCGATGCCAGAGCGGTCCCGCTTCGTCCGTCAAGATCGCCGCGTCGCCGTTTCCGGCGAGCGCGTCCCGTATCGCGGCGTTGGTCTCGTCGATCGGCCGGGCTGCGTAGGCGGCGCTGACGCCGCCATGGACGAAGAGAGCGCCGTCGAATTTCACGATCGCGTCATGACCCAATATCCACTCGCCGATTTCGCCGTCCGCACTCCAGGCGAGCCGGTGTTCAAGATAGCCGAGCGGAACTTCCGAATCAAATTTCGCGCGGACCGCGGCGTCGTCAAGAACGCCGCCATAACGCGCGCGCAGCTCGTCCTTGCGGTCGGCGAAATAGCGGTCGCGCAGGCGCTTCGATTTTCCGGTGCGGAAAGCCGCGAATTCCTCAGCCGTCACATAGCGAAGATCGCCGGTCATGTTCATCGCCTCGTGATTGCCGATGAGCGCGACGACTGCGCCGCCTTTCTTCTTCGCCGCCTTTTCGAGTTTCATTAGATGCGCGATGATTTTTCTTGTGTCGGGGCCGCGGTCCGGCACGTCGCCGAGCTGAACAAAGACGGCGTCGCCGCCCGTCCATTTTCCGCGCGCATTGACGAGGCCCGCCTCTTCAATGATCGCGCGATAGGCCGCGTAGTCGCCATGGAGATCGCCGACCGCGACAATGCGCCGGGGTTCGGCCTGCGCCGACGCCGCGAGGACGCCGATGACGGCCGCCAGCGCCGCCAGAAGCCTCGCCGGCCGCCAACCAAAGAATGCCATCGTCACCCCGCTCCCGGCTTTCGACTGGTCATTATGCCTTGCTTGCGCCCAAAAAACCAGCAAGTCGCGCGCTGCGCGCCGGTCTTCTCTTTGCAAGTTGAATTGCGCAATATTGAAAGCTGGCGCCGAACGGAATCGGCAGGGGAATTCAGCGAGGTGACGAATGTCGCGAGCGATCAGGACAACATTGCTGTCGATTTTGGCGCTCGCCGCCTGCGGCAAAAAGGAGGCGCCGGCGACGGGCGCCACGCCGCCGGCCTCCTATCAGGACGAACTGATGACGATGCTGCTCGACGCCAAGCCCGGCGACGTCATTGAACTGCCGGAAGGGAAATTCTCTTTCGATCGCTCGCTGTCGCTCGCCGTCGACGGCGTCACCCTTCGCGGCAAGGGCCTCGATAAGACGGTCCTCTCTTTCAAAGACCAGGTCGCCGGCGCTGAAGGTCTCATCGTCACAGCGAACGATTTCACCGCCGAGGATTTCGCAATCGAGGACACGAAAGGCGACGGCCTTAAAGTCAACGAAGGCAAGAACATCGTCATCCGCCGGGTGCGCGTCGAGTGGACGGGCGGGCCGAAGACTGAAAACGGCGCTTACGGCCTCTATCCCGTGCAGTCTGAAAACGTTCTCCTCGAAGGCAATGTCGTCATCGGCGCGTCGGACGCCGGCCTCTATGTCGGGCAGTCGAAAAACGTCATCGTCCGCAACAATCGCGCCGAGAAAAACGTCGCCGGCATCGAGATCGAAAACACGTTCGACGCCGACGTTTATGACAATGTCGCGACGGGAAACACCGGCGGCATTCTCGTCTTCAACATGCCGAATCTGAAACAGCCGGGCGCTCGAACGCGCGTCTTCCATAACGAAGTCGTCGACAACAACACGAAGAATTTCGGCGCGCCGGGAACGGCCGTCGCCGGCATTCCCGCGGGCTCCGGCGTCGTCGTCAACGCCAACGACCAGGTTGAGATATTCGACAACGACATCAAGGGCAACAAGACCGCGAACATCATCATCGCCTCGGTCTTTTCGACCGACCTTTCGAAGGACGGGATGTCGGCGGATTTCGATCCCTATCCGGAAGGCGTTTACATCTACGGCAACCGGCTCGCGGATGGCGGCAAGAATCCAGACGGTCTCGAACTGCAAGCGCTCAAGCTCGCGATGTTCGGTCCGACGGGCGCCCTCCCCGACGTGCTTTGGGACGGCTATGTCGATGACAAGAAGAAAATCGACGGCGCGCTTCCCGGGCCGTTGCGCATTTGCGTGAAGAATGACGGCGCCGAAATCCTCAATTACGACGGGCCGAACGGCAACAAGGCGCCGCGGCTCGTGACTGCGGATCATGATTGCGAAATCGAAAAACTGCCGGCGGTCGCGCTCGCGAACGGCGTCGGAGGCTAGGCTTGCGCTTCGCCGCCGCCCTCGCCGCTTTGTTGATCGCCGCTTGCGCGCGGGACGTCGCGCCGGCGGCGCCGATGTTTCATGCGGAGGGCTATCCGGCGAAACTTAGCGACTGGCGGCTGATGACGGCGGCGAACGGCGCGCTGACGCTCTCGACCGGCGTCAACCCTTATGACCTCGCGACGCCGCTGTTCACGGACTACGCCTTGAAGCTCCGGACCGTGACGATGCCGAAGGGCGAAGCGGCGGTCTATCGCAGCGACGAGGCTTTCGACTTTCCGGTCGGCACGATCGTCTCTAAGACTTTTTACTATCCGACGACGGGCGGTGAATGGGCCAGCGACGTCGCGGTCGGTCCGGAGCCGACATTGGCGAAGGGCGTCCTGCCGCTTGTCGGCGTGCGGCTCGTCGAGACGCGCCTCCTCGTGCGCCGCGCGGACGGATGGGTCGCAATTCCCTATGTGTGGAACGACGAGCAGACCGACGCCGTTCTTCATCGCACCGGCGCGACGAAAACGCTGACGCTCCATCGTCCGGACGGGCGCGCGGAGCCTTTCGCCTATGTCGTGCCGAACCAGAACCAATGCGCCGGGTGCCACGCGACGAACAATACGACGCGCAAGCTGTCGCCGATCGGATTGAAGGCGCGGCATTTGAACAAGCCGTCGACATTCGAGGCGGGCGTCAACCAGCTCGATCACTGGATTTTGTCGGCGATGCTGGCGGGCGCTCCTTCTGCTCCCCCGCTTGCGGGGGAGCTGTCCGCGCAGCGGACTGAGGGGGGGCCATCCGATTATGTTTCACCCCCTCCGTCGCCTGCGGCGACACCTCCCCCGCAAGCGGGGGAGGAAAAATTCCCCCGCAATGCGTCGTGGACGGATGAAAGCGAAACCCTCGACGCCCGCGCGCGCGCCTATCTCGACGCCAATTGCTCGCACTGCCATTCCGATGTCGGCCCCGCCGACACATCTGGCCTCGACCTTCGCCCGCATGTTCCGTTCGGGCCTTCCTATGGCGCGTGCAAATCGCCGATCGCCTCGGGCGGCGGCTCCGGCGGCAGGCTCTACGACATCGTTCCCGGCAAGCCCGAGGAGTCGATCTTCGTCTACCGCATGGAAACGACAAAGCCCGGCCACATGATGCCCGAGCTTGGCCGCTCGACGAGCCACGAAGAAGGCGTCGCGCTGATCGCGGAGTGGATTGCGGCGATGGAAGGGGAGTGCGGATAGAGCGGGTTGCAGCGAAAGTGGATCCCGGTTTCGCGTCGCAACCCGCGCACTAAGAGATCGACAGCGCGTTGCGAACCGGTTCAATCGGTTTGCAACGCGCTGTAGCGAGCCGCCGCCCGCCACCGTCCCATCGCCATCAGCGGGAAATAATGGCGGTAGAGATTGTAGTTGATCATGAACGCGCGGGAGAGTTCCGGCCCCTGTTTCAGACGCTCCGCAAGCAGAGGATCGCCGAGCTTGATCGTCGCGCCGACGCCGTAGCCGGGGAAGCCCGTGCCGGTGTATTCCGCTTCCTCCCAGGTGCCGTTCTTCTGGCGCTCAATGAGGAAAGCGATCCCGCGCTCAATCGCGTCGCAATCTTCCGGACGGTTGACAGCGATGAGGCCGAGCAGCGCCCACGCGGTCTGCGAGGCCGTCGCCTTCCCGCGCCCGCTCATGCTGGCGTCCATGTAGGACGCGCAAGATTCGCCCCAGCCGCCGTTCGTCTGCTGGCGCGTCAACAGCCAGTCGGCGGCGCGCGTCACGTAAGGCTTCGTCACGTCCTCGCCGATCGCGGCGAGCGCCGGCAGCACCGCGCCTGTCCCGTAAATGTAATTGACCCCCCAGCGGCCGAACCATGAGCCGTCCTGTTCTTGCTCGCGCTTTAGATAGTCGATCGCGCGGACCATCGAGGGATGGCTCATGCCGAGGCCGAGCTTGCCGAAGGCCTCCACAATATGCGCGGTGACGTCGACCGACGGCGGATCGAGCGCCTCGCCGAAATCGCAGAATGGTATCTTCGTCAGGAATTTCTTGTCGTTGTCCTTGTCGAAGGCGCCCCAGCCGCCGTTCTCGCATTGCATGCCGATGAGCCAGTTGACGCCGAGGGAGATGGCGCGGCCGATCCTCGCTTCTCTTTGCTCCCCCGCTTGCGGGGGAGCTGTCGGCAAAGCCGACTGAGGGGGGCCTTTCCTGCGCGCAGGGCCCCCTCCGTCGCCTGCGGCGACACCTGCCCCGTAAACGGGGGAGGAAAGTCCTTTGCCCATCTGAAACTGAGACAGCGCGATCAGCGCGACGGCGGTATCGTCCGTGTCCGGATAGAAATAGTTCTTGTATTCGAACGCCCAGCCGCCGGGCTCGAGATCGGGGACCTTGACGCTCCAGTCGCCTTTCCTGAGCACCTGCTGATCAAGGACCCAATTGAGCGCTCTTTCGACTTCATCGGGATACTCGCCGTTCAAATGGCAATCGTCGAAAGCGAGCAAGGTCAAGATCGTGTCCCAGACCGGCGAGGTCGAAGCCTGAATCCATGTCGCCTCGCCAAGATCGACCCGCCAACGCGGATCGTCGAGCGCGGCGAGAGATCTCGCAACGACCGGGTGGTCCGTCGCGTAACCCTCGCTGAACAGCGCCATGGTCGAATAAACCCAGGGCGGCTGGATGCCGCCCCAGACGCCGTCGGCGTCCTGATGCCGGATGATCCATTCGAGCGCGCGCTTGATCGACCCGTTGCGTCCGAAGGAAAGTTTCGTCCGGTCGCCGAAGGTCTGCATCCGGTGGAGAATGACATCGATCGTGCGGAAGAACTTGTCCCAGAAATCGGCGCCCGGTTTTCCCGGCAGTTCGTAATCGAAGCGCTCGCGTCCGCCCGGAAAAAGATCATCGCAGCGGTTTTCCGCCGGAAGCGGCCGCGACGGGCGACGCGCCGAAAGGACCGCGATCGGCATCAAGGTCGCGCGCGCCCATTGCGCGAAATTGTAGATCGAGAAGATGAACCATGTCGGGAAGCGGATGACCTCAGGGGGAATGTTCGGCGTCTTCTCCCATGGCCACTCGCCGATGAGCGCGAGCCAGTAGCGCGTGAAGACGCGAATATTTTTGAGACCGCCTTTCGACAATATCCAGTCGCGCGCTTTTTGAAGCTGCGGGTCGTTCGCCGGAACGCCGCAAGATCGAAGCGCCGCGTATGCCTCGACCGTCGTGTTGATGTCGCCGGCCGGCGCATCGTGATA
The DNA here is from genome assembly GCA_902826095.1 of uncultured Alphaproteobacteria bacterium. GTDB lineage: Bacteria > Pseudomonadota > Alphaproteobacteria > Caulobacterales > Parvularculaceae > Amphiplicatus. The sequence continues at coordinate 9,979 of CADEDN010000016.1, forward strand.
GATTTCCCAGGAGCCGTCGGCGCGCTGCGTCTTGCGCAATGAAGCAGCAAGGCGCGGCCGCAGATGATGGCGTTCCAGCCCCATGAACCAGAGGCACAAAATCCACTGCGCCTCCATGCAGGCGTTGGATTCAAGCCGGCCGACCCAATAGCCTTCGGGCTTCTGGTTTTGTTTCAACCAGTCAGCCGCGGCCATGATCGATTGATCAAGCTGCGCCGAAAAATTGCCGCGCGCCGCGCCCGCCTGTTGAACGCCGTTTTCGTACATGAAGTCGACCTCGAAGCCCCCTTTTCGGGTTTCTTATGTCGCCGATGGCGGGGGACCTCAAGACCGAGCTTTCGCTTGTTTAGCCGCCGCTTTCGGCAATCCGTCGCCAAGCAGCATGCCGGAGGCGAGCGCCAACAGGAAAACATAGACGTCGCCGTTCCCGAGCGAGGCCGCCGAGATCGCGGGTCCCGGGCAAAGTCCCGAAAGACCCCAACCAATCCCGAACAGGGCCGATCCGATGATGAGCGGCCGATCGATTTCTGTCTTCGTCGGCAGCTGGAATTTCTCCTCGAGAACGGGCTTCTTCCGCGCAAAAGCGATTCGATAGCCGAAAAACGATACGACAAGCGCCGACGCCATCACGACAAGAAGGCTTGGATCCCAATCGCCCGCGACATCGAGAAACGCGATGATCTTCGACGGGTCAATCATCCCCGAAATCGTCAGCCCAAGGCCGAACAGCAGGCCGACGAAGAGAGCCGAGATCGCGCGCATGTCAAACTCCCAAAAGTCGGTGAAGAACAAACACTGTCACGATTGCGGTCGACATGAACATGCCCGTCGCCGCGAAAGAGCGCTTGGAAAGACGCGCGACGCCGCAGACGCCGTGGCCGCTCGTGCATCCCGACCCGAGGCGCGTGCCGTAGCCGACCAAGAGCCCGCCGAGCGCCATCATCCAGAGCGGGTGCGGCGTCGATACTGAAACCAGCTCGCCGCGGACGGCGCTTACTATCAGCGGCGCGATGATGAGACCGGCGACAAACGCCGCCCGCCAGGATAGGTCGGCGCGCCCTTCGCCCCGCAGCGGCGCCATGATTCCAGCGACGATGCCGGAAACGCCGGCGATCCGTCCGTTGAGCGCCATCAGCAGCACGGCGGAAAGGCCGATCAAGGCGCCGCCGATCGCCGGGCCAAGAAATGAAGAGAGCGTCATTTTGATTCCCAATCGCCTTGCGCTTGCGCGTCGCCCGCGTCTCCTATATATATCACTTATCATAAGTCACAAGTGTTGAATTTGAGGCGGCCGCCATGACCAAGATTGCAAAAACAGCCGGACTTGAAGCTGGGGCGCGCGAGGTCGCGCAGCTCTTGAAGACCATGGCGCACCCAAATCGCCTGCTTATCGCGTGCCAGTTGACGTCTGGGGAAAAATCCGTCGGCGAAATCGAGGAAAAAGGGAGAATCCCGCAGCCGCATTTGTCCCGTGAACTGGCGCGACTGCGGGTCGCAGGGCTTGTAAAGGCGCGCCGGGAGTCGAAAAACGTCTACTACCGGATCGCGGATCAGCGGCTCACCGACCTCGTTTCGGCGCTTTGCTTCGCGATGGCGTCATCGGGAAAAAGATCGACGCCGAAAAAACCAAGAAAGAAAACAGCCAATGCGTCCAACCGTTAAGACTTTTTTTGACGAACCGACCTTCACCGCCAGCCATGTCGCGCATGATCCTGCGACGAAAGCGGCGGCGATCGTCGACTCCGTTCTTGATTTCGACAACGCTTCCGGCCGCACGTCGACGAAATCCGCCGACGAAATCATCGCCTTCGTGAAGGCGGAAGGTCTCAAGGTCGATTGGATCCTCGAGACCCATGTGCACGCCGATCACCTCTCCGCCGCGCCCTATCTGAAGAAACAGCTCGGCGGCAAGATCGCTATTGGTTCAAACATCAAAACCGTTCAGGAGACGTTCGGTGAAATCTTCAATGTCGAGCCGGAATTCCGCCGCGACGGCAGCCAGTTCGACGCGCTCTTCGACGACAACGCGCGATTTAAGGTCGGCTCGATCGACACTCGCGTCATCTGGACGCCGGGGCACACGCCCGCCTGCATCACTTATGTGATCGGCGACGCCGCTTTCGTCGGCGACACGCTGTTCATGCCGGATTACGGCACAGCGCGCTGCGACTTTCCAGGCGGCGACGCGGCGACGCTTTATCGATCGATCCAGAAGATTTTCGCCTTGTCGGATGATACGCGTCTCTTCATGTGCCACGACTACAAGGCGCCCGGGCGAGAACACTACGCCTGGGAGACGACGGTGAAGGAAGAACGCGACTGGAACGTCCATGTCGGACGCGGCGTCGCCGAAGCGGACTTCGTCAAGATGCGGACGGCGCGCGACAAGACTTTGTCGATGCCGCGCCTCATCCTGCCTTCCGTCCAGATCAACATGCGGGCCGGCGAACTCCCGCCGCCCGACTTGAACGGCGTCAGATATCTGAAGCTTCCGCTCAACGCGCTCTGAAAAAAGCAACAAGAGGGAGAGAAAGTGAAACATCAAGTCGTCATCGTCGGCGGCGGCGCCGCCGGAATCGCCGTCGCGTCAAGTTTGTTGAAGCGCCGAAAAAACCTCGACATCGCGATCATCGAGCCGAAGGAGACGCATTACTACCAACCAGGCTGGACGATGGTCGGCGGCGGCGTGTTTGACTTCGACTTCACGACGCGATCGCAGGACTCCGTCATTCCAAAGGGCGTCAAATGGATCAGGAAGGCGGCGACGGCGTTCGAGCCTGACAGGAACGCGGTCGTCGTCGACGGCGGCGAGCGAGTCGATTACGATTATCTGATCGCGGCGCCGGGATTGAAATTCAACTTGGGCGCGATTGCGGGCCTTGAAGAAGCGCTCGGCAAGAACGGCGTCACGTCGAATTATATGCCGGGCATGGCGTCCTACACCTGGAAGCTGGTGCAGGAGCTTCAAAACGGCGATGCGATCTTCACGCAGGCGCCGCTCCCGTTCAAATGTCCGGGCGCTCCGCAAAAAGCGATGTATCTTTCCGCCGATCATTGGCGGCGCCAGAAACGGCTCGACAGGATCAAAGTCACGTTCTGCACGGCGGCGCCGGCGATGTTCGGGGTCGCCGCCTTCGTTCCAGCGCTTCTTGAATATGTCGAGAAATACGGCGCCGAGGCGAATTTCGGCTCCGTGCTTGTCGCGGTCGACGGTCCGGGGAAGAAAGCGACGTTCAAGGAGAAGGATGCGAACGGCGCCGAACGCGAAGTCGTGCGCGCATTCCACATGCTCCATGTCTGCCCGCCGCAGGTCGCCGTCGATGTCGTTCGCGGAAGTTCGCTCGCCGACGCCGCCGGATGGATCGACGTCGATCAAGAGACGCTGCGCCACAAGAAATACGCCAATGTCTTCGGGCTCGGCGACGCCTGCTCGACGCCGAACTCGAAGACAGCGGCCGCCGCGCGCAAGCAGGCGCCGATCGTCGCTGAAAATCTGCTCGCTGTCATGAACGGCGCCGAGCCGGATTACGTCTATGACGGCTACGCCTCCTGTCCGCTCACTGTCGAGCGCGGCAAGATCGTGTTCGCCGAGTTCGGCTATGGCGGCAAACTCTTGCCGACCTTCCCGAAATGGCTCAACGAGAACACGAAGGCGACATGGTTCGGCTGGCTGATGAAGGCGGAGATTCTTCCCTGGGTCTACTGGGAATTGATGCTGGCGGGCCATGAGTGGCTGGCGAAGCCAAAACGGCGAACGACGAAGGCGTGAGGAACAATGTCGGCGTCACGGCTTTCCAGATATCTGCCGATCCTCGCATGGGGGCCGCGATACACGCGCGCGACGCTGACGGACGATCTGCTTGCTGCGGTCATCGTCACCATCATGCTGATCCCGCAATCGCTCGCCTATGCGTCGATCGCGGGCGTGCCGCCGGAAGTCGGACTATACGCGTCGATCACCCCGCTCGTCGCCTATTCCTTGTTCGGAACAAGCGCGACATTGGCGGTCGGCCCTGTCGCGGTCATCTCGCTGATGACCGCGGCGACGATCGGCGATCATGTGACGGCCGGCGGGGCCGATTATCTCGCCGCGGCGATCGCGCTCGCCTTTCTTGTCGGTCTTATCCTGACGTTGCTCGGGCTCTTTCGCCTCGGCTTCCTCGCCAACTTCCTCAGCCATCCGATCGTTTCAGGCTTCATCAGCGCGTCAGGCGTGCTGATCGCGGTCGGACAGCTCAAGCACATTCTGGGCGTCGCCGCCGAGGGCGATTCGCTGATCGCCGTCGCATGGTCGCTGATCACGCATGCGCATCTTGCGCATCCGCTGACGCTCGCGACCGGGACGGCCGTCATTCTCTTCCTCGTCTGGGCGCGCAGCAGCCTGAAGCCGCTCGCCCTCAAACTTGGCGTGAAAGACCGGCAGGCGTCGCTGCTTGCGCGTTCGGCGCCGCTGGTCGCCATCATCGCGTCGATCTTCGCCGTCATCTGGCTCGATCTTGGAGAAAAGGGCGTGGCGATCGTCGGAACGACGCCGCGAGGACTGCCGCCGCTCAGCCTCCCGGATTTCAACTGGGCGTTATGGCGGTCGCTTCTTGGACCGGCGCTTCTCATCGCCGTCATCGCCTATGTCGAATCCGTTTCGGTCGCGCAGACGCTTTCCGCCAAACGTCGCGAGAGGGTCGATCTCGATCAGGAGCTGATCGCACTTGGCGCGGCAAACCTCGCTTCCGGCGTGTCTGGCGGGATCCCCGTCGCCGGCGGGCTCGCGCGGTCAATCGTCAATTTCGACGCCGGCGCGAGGACGCAGGCCGCCGGCGCCTTCACCGCGGTCGGCATCGCGCTCGCCGCGCTTTTCCTGACGCCCGCGCTTTATAGCCTTCCAAGGGCGACGCTCGCCGCGACGATCATCATCGCCGTCCTTAGCCTCGTTGATCTGAAGATCATCGGCCGTACGCTGCGCTATTCGAAGTCGGATTTCGCCGCGATGATGACGACCATTTTGGGCGTGTTCGTGTTCGGCGTGGAAGCGGGCGTGATGGCTGGCGTGATTTTGTCGATCATCCTTCTGCTGCATCGCGCGAGCCGACCGCATTCGGCCGTCGTCGGCCAGGTGCCTGGAACCGAACATTTCCGCAATGTCAAACGCCACAATGTGATCGTCAGCCCGACGGTCTCGTCGCTCCGCATCGACGGCGATCTTTTCTTCGCCAATGCGCGATTTCTCGAAGACCGCCTGATGGCGATGGCGTCCGGTCAGCCTTCGGTCAAGCACATCGTGCTGATGTGCTCCGCTATCAACTCGATCGACGCGAGCGCTCTCGAAGCGCTTGAGACGGTGAACAGCCGGCTCAAGGACGCGGGCGTCAGCCTTCACCTCTCGGAAGTCAAAGGGCCGGTGATGGACCGCCTCAAGCGTTCCGATTTTCTCGATGACCTTACCGGGCGGATCTTTCTCAGCGAGTTCGAAGCGATGCGTGCGCTCGACCCCGCGAGTTTCCGCCCGCCTGCCCGCGAGACCGCCGCCGAATGACCAACGGCAATTTCTACGCGCGGATCGCCGCAACGGTCGCAGCCTCGCCGAACCGGCCATTCCTTAGCATCCCGGGTGGGCGCCGGTGGACATTCGGGGAAATCGACGCGCTCGCTGCAAGAATTGCGGGCGCGCTCCACGAGGCTGGCGCAAGGCCGGGCGACCGCGTCGCGGCGCAGGTTGAAAAGAGCGCGGAAAATGTCGCGCTCCATCTTGCTTCGCTCCGCGCGGGCCTCGTCTACCTGCCGCTCAACACCGCTTATACGCCGTCCGAAATCGAGTACTTCATCAAGGATTCCGAGCCTGCGGTTTTCGTCTGCGACAGGGCGTTCAATGGGCAATCGCCGAATGGGCCGAGATTGCTCACTTTGTCGGCGAACGGCGAAGGCTCCTTGATGGACCTCGTTTCACGGTCGGCCCCGCGCGCCGAAATTGTAGAGCGCGTCGGCGACGATCTCGCGGCCATTCTTTACACGTCCGGCACGACCGGGCGTTCGAAGGGCGCGATGCTCACCCACGAGAACCTTGCGTCGAACGCGCAAACGCTTGTGTCGCTCTGGGGGTTTCGACCGGACGACGTTCTCCTCCATGCGCTGCCGATCTTCCATATTCACGGACTGTTCGTCGGGCTTAACACTTCGCTTCTCAACGCGACGGAAGTCATCTTCCTGTCGACGTTTGATGTCGCGGAAGTGCGGCGACAGCTGCCGCGCGCGACGATGATGATGGGCGTGCCGACCTTTTACGCGCGGCTGCTCGCCGACCGCGAATTCGGGCGCGACGACTGCCGTTCCGTCCGCCTGTTCATATCGGGCTCGGCGCCGTTGACGACTGAAACCTTCACGGCGTTCAAGGAGCGGACAGGTCATTCGATATTGGAGCGATACGGCATGTCGGAAGCGGGCATGATCGCGTCCAATCCGCTCGACGGCGAGCGCATCGCCGGAACCGTCGGCTATGCGCTTCCGGGCGTTGAAATCCGCGTCGCCTCAGACGGGCGCGCGCTTCCCGCGGGCGAAGCCGGAATTGTCGAAGTCAGAGGGCCGAACGTCTTTAAAGGCTATTGGCGCATGCCGGAAAAGACCGCGGAAGAATTTCGGGAGGGCGGTTGGTTTTCAACCGGCGACGTTGGCGTTTTGTCAGATGACGGACGGTTGACGCTGTCCGGCCGCGCCAAGGACCTCATCATCGTCGGCGGCTTCAACGTCTATCCGAAGGAAATTGAAGAGATCCTCGACACGCTCCCCGGGATCGCCGAATCCGCGGTGATCGGCGCGCCGCACAAGGATATGGGGGAAGGCGTCGTCGCGGTTCTGATCCCGGCGACAGGATCGGCGGGCTCACCGCCCCTTACCGACGACGCGTTGAAGGCGGGGGTCTCAAGGCTGGCGCGCTTCAAGCAGCCCCGTAAATTCATATGGATGGACGCTCTGCCGCGCAACACAATGGGAAAAGTTCAAAAACAGGCGCTGCGCGAAAAATTCGCCGACGCTTTCGTCAAGGCCTGATCAGGCGCGTTCAGCGCCGCCGCTTTTCTTCATACATCACCTTGTCAGCGGCGATCAGCGCCGACTCCGCCGTGAAGTCCGCCGACATTTCGACGACGCCGCACGTGAGGCCGACAGGGAGCCCGTCCGGATGCGGCGTCGCCTTGACGATCGCCGACAGCGACTGCGCCTTCAAGATCGCCTGCGGTTTTGGCGTGTTGGTCAGGATGATTGCGAATTCGTCGCCGCCAAGCCTGCCGAAGACGTCGGTCTGGCGAATGTTCGCCGCAATGATCGCGGCGGCGTGAGCAAGCGCCTTGTCGCCCGCCGCGTGGCCGTGCGCGTCGTTGATTTTCTTGAGGTCGTCGAGATCGACGAAGACGAGGCTCGATGCTTGGCCATATCGCTGCATCATCGCCAGCGCCCGATTGAGTTCGCCGACAAAGGCGCGGCGGTTGAGGACGCCGAGCAGCGGATCGGTGCTGGCGAGCGATTGAAGCTCGCCCATTTTCTGGCGCATCTCGGCGAGTTCGCGGCGAAGGTCGGCGACTTCCTGCATCAGCGACGCGAGCGCCGCCCTAACACGCGGCGTCAGCTCACTCTCCGGTACGCCCGCGATCGATATGGCGTCGACGGCTTTTGCCGGATCGGCGGGCGCAGCGGCGCGCGGCGCGCTCGCCCGCTCGGTCGGCCGTGTAGCATTGGGGCCGCGCGGACCCGTCACTTTCATCAATCCGCTCCGGTCAATATGGCGCCATTGGATCGCCGCCCTTGTCGCCGGAATTCGGGTCAGAAGGCAACCGCGGCGGCGCTACGGCGGCTCTCGCTTTTGTGTCTTCGTCTGGACGCCCGAGCGCAACCGCTCGCCGCAAGACGAATTGCGGCGCTTCGAAAAATCCGCGCGTAATGGCCTTGCGGCGCATCGCGGAATGTCCCCTTCTCAGGCACTCGCCAGGCGCTGTTTGCGAGAGAGGCGCCGGGCCGACGCGCCCCCGTCTGGATGGTCTGGCGCCTCTCCGCTTTGTCGACCAAAGCCCTTTGCATCGCATCATCGGAACAGTGTAAGCCGCCATTTTAGCAGGGTGGAGACGGACCCTTGGCAGCCAGAAAATCCAATCGCGGCGGCGCGGCCCCGACGAAAGCGGCGCCGCTCGTCGGCGTCATCATGGGCTCGCGTTCGGATTGGCCGACAATGACGCGCGCGGTCGAAATGCTCGTGAAATTCGGCGTGCCGTTCGAAACCAACGTCGTTTCCGCCCACCGGACGCCCGCCCGGCTATATGAGTACGCGACCAAGGCGGCGGCGCGCGGCGTCAAGGTGATCATCGCCGGCGCCGGCGGCGCGGCGCATCTGCCCGGCATGACGGCGTCGATGACGACATTGCCGGTGATCGGCGTTCCCGTGCAGTCGAAAACGCTGTCGGGTCTCGACAGCCTCCTCTCCATCGTCCAGATGCCGGCCGGCGTTCCGGTCGCGACAATGGCGATCGGCGAATCGGGCGCCGCCAACGCCGGCATCCTTGCAGCCTCGATCATCGCGCTTGGCGACGCGAAAGTCGCAAAGCGCCTGTCGGACTGGCGGGCGAAGGAAACTGCGGCTGTCCCGCTCACCGTCGCCGATTGACGATGCTGGTCGAACCGAACGGCGTCATCGGCATTCTGGGCGGCGGACAGCTTGGCCGCATGCTGGCGCTCGCCGCCGCGCGGCTTGGGCTGAGAGCGCATATCTACACGCCGGAGGAGAATTCGCCGGCCGCCGATGTCGCCCATGCGGTGACGATCGGGTCTTACGCGGACGCAGCAAAACTCGCCGCCTTTGGCGAGGTCGTGAACGTCGTTACCTATGAATTCGAGAACGTCCCTGCGGAGACGGTCGACATACTCGCGGCGCACCACGCGCCGACTGCCCCTGGCGCGCGCGCGCTTGGCGTCGCGCAAGACCGCCTCATCGAAAAGGAGTTCGTCAATTCGATCGGCGCTGGAACGGCGCCGTTTCATCCGGTCGACGATCTCGCCTCGCTTGAAGCGGGACTGCGGAAAATCGGCCGCCCGGCGATATTGAAGACGCGCCGGCTCGGCTATGACGGCAAGGGCCAGACGTCCATCGCTGCGGCGGAAACCGACCTTCCGCACACATGGGAGGAAGCCAACAAGAAAGCCTGGGCGGAAATCGGCGCGCGTCCGTCGATCCTCGAAGGCTTCATCGACTTCTCGATGGAGATTTCGATAATCGCCGCCCGCGGCCGAGACGGCGAGATCAGATGCTACGACGCGCCGCAAAACATCCATCAGGGAGGCATCCTTCGGCGCTCGATCGTTCCTGCGCTTGCCGCGGCGGACGCTGTCGCCGACGCGAAAGCGATCGCCGCCAGAATGCTGACGGACCTTGATTATGTCGGGGTCATCGGCGTTGAGTTTTTCATATTGAAATCGGGCGGAGTCCTCGTCAACGAATTTGCGCCGCGCGTGCACAATTCCGGGCATTGGACCGCCGACGCCTGCGCGGTCTCGCAATTCGAGCAACACATCCGCGCCGTCGCCGGCTGGCCGCTCGGCGATCCGGCGCGCCATTCGGACTGCGTGATGGAGAACTTGATCGGCGACGAGGTCGAGCGCTGGCGAGATCTGTCTCGCGAGCCGCAGACGTGCGTACATCTCTACGGCAAGCTCGAGACGCTTCCCGGACGGAAGATGGGCCATGTGACGCGGTTGATGAAAAAGAGTTCTTAGGGCGCCGCGCCGGCGACGCTTACCGCCCTTCCGGATATCTGATTTTCGCCAGCCAGCCGAACATGCCTTCAGGATCAAAGCCCGTATCGCGCGCACGCGCCTTGAATTTTTCGAACTGCATCACGTTTTCGATCCGTGCGCGGATGAATGCCTTGGTGTCGGCGGCGCCTTCGCTGTCGTCGGCGAACCAGCGGGCGAGGCTCGAGGTCCAAACGCCCGAAAGGATCGCGCGCTTGGAATAGAAATTGAAATCGGTCGAGGAATCGCCGATCGCCCGCCAGATCGCGTCGGCGGTGTTCCATAGAAGGCGCGCCGCCGTCGGCGCATGATGGGGAAGCGCGAGGGTCGCCGCCGCCCGCCGCGCCGCCTCCTTGTGGGGCGCTAGATGGGCGAGCCTTGCTTCGAGCCCAAGGGCGACTTTTTCCCGGATTTTGAGCCCGCCCGCCGATTCGGCGGCGAGCGCCGCGGCGGCCGCCCGGTCGGCTTCCTCCGACCAATAGCGGAGGAGATCGATCGACCCGTAAGGGAAGGCGGCGGCGATTTCGGCCGCGGTCGCGCCCGCCGCGGCCCCGGCGCGCGCCAGCATTTGCCGGGTGAATCCGTCAAAAGCCGCGGCCTTCAGCGCTTCGGGCAGCACCTTTTGGCGGACCGGCTCGAACGGGTCTGGGCCCTCGGCAGGGTCTGGATTCATGGCGGAAATTCACCTCCCGTTAAGGCAGCCAATATGGACAGGTTAAGGGGCCTTTGGTATAGGCGCGCTCGCTGCGGGTCGGACGTCCTTGACCTGCAGGCGCTCGCACCCATCGAAGCGTCCCGGCGAACCGGAAAATCCGGAAAGTCAGGCGTTTCGGTTGGGCGTTTTCGTTTCAAAAGGAGGGTATTCCCCTGGTTCAGATCGTCGTCCGCGACAACAATGTCGAACAGGCGCTCCGCGCGCTTAAGAAGAAAATGCAGCGCGAAGGCACTTTCCGCGAGATGAAGCGCCGGAAATTCTACGAAAAACCCTCCGAAAAGAAGGCCCGCCAGAAGGCGGAAGCCGTTCGCCGCGCCCGCAAGCTTATCCGCAAGCGGCTGCAGCGCGAAGGCGGCGCGTAGGCGCGCAGCCGGCGGCCCTGTTGGTTGCCGAAATCTGCCGTTGATTGCCGAAAACTTAGGTCTGCGGCCTTCGTTCCTCTTGAGACGCGCGCCATTCCCTGTTTCTTTGGGGATAAGTTGCATCGTTGGAGTGACTGATGAAGCTGTTGTCAGCCCTGCTTGCCGCCTGCCTTTTCCTCGCGTCCTGCGAGACAATCAAAGGCGTCGGCCGGGATATCGAGAATACCGGCGAGGCGATTGACGACGCCATTGACGACTAGCCGTGCGGCCCGCTCCTCGCGAAATGATGAATTCTTCACCGGATGTCGCTAGAAGGGAAGGCGGGCTCCGGCGGTCTTTCGATCCCACGCGCTGGATCGGGGTGTCGACAAGGGTGAGGCCGGGCCCGTTTTTCGGTCAGGGGATAAGACAGTGAAGAGTTCCTTTCGTGTATGGGCAAAGGCCCTTGGTGCGGCGACAGCCTTGATCAGCGCGCCGGCCTTCGCGCAGCAGCAGATCGACGATCCGAGGCTCGACCCGATTTTCGGCGAAAAGCGCAGATCGACGCCTGACGACCGGCCGCGCGTCACCAATGACGATGAGTTCGATCACGACAAGAAGTGGCATCCCTTGCGCGACTTCGTCGGCGTTTTCACGTTTCTGGCGCCGTCGAACACCGATTTGTCGATCGGCGTCGGCCCGGAATACCGACCGGATTATTTCGGCTCGGATGACTATGAATGGCGCGCCGACCCCGAAGTCTATGTGAAATTCCGCAACTTCGTCTTCCTCGACAATGACGGCGCCGACATCGCGTTGTTCGGCTTCTCCGGCTTCAGCTTCGGCCCTTCGGTCCGGCTTGTCGGCGATCGCGACGAAAGCGACAATCCGGCGCTGAACGGCCTTGGCGACATCGATCATACATTTGAAGTCGGCGGCTTTGCAGCCACGAAATTCCTCGACCGTTTCCTTTTCCGCGCGAAGATCCGCAAGGGCGTCGTCGGCGGCCATGACGGGCTCAGCGTCGATGCGGCGGGAACGGCGCTGCTATTCCGCTACGGACGCGTGTCGACGTCGGTCTCGGCGAATGCGACCTGGATCGGCGACAGCTACGCCGACACCTATTTTTCGATCACGCCGGCGCAGTCGCTGGCGTCAGGGCTGCCGGTCTATGACGCGGGTCGCGGCGTTCGCGATGTCGGCGGCAGTTTCAACGCCTACATCAACATCATGAAGCGCTGGTCGCTCAATCCGTATGTATCCTATCGCTACATCATGCCGGAATTCGCCGACACGCCGTTCATCGAACAGTTCGGCGACCAGAACCAATATATCGCCGGCTTCCACGTCATGCGCGAATTCAATCTGAAGTGGCGGGACTAGACGCCGCCCCGCCCTCTTTGACGCCGCTCGCCTATGCGTTCGGCGAACGAACATTCGACGGCTTTGTCGCGGACGGATCTGGCGGGCGCCGCACGCCAGGCGTTCTCGTCGCGCATGAAGGGCCAGGGATCAACGCGCACATCAAGGGCCGCACGCAAATGATCGCCGCGCTCGGCTTTGTCGCCCTGGCGCTTGATCTTTATGGCGTCGCTGATCCTTCGCTCGATGAGGCGAAGGGCTTCGTTCAGGCGCTTCGCGCCGATCCCGACGAATTGCGCGGCCGCGCCGGCGCCGCGCTTTCCGCCCTGAAACGCCAGCCGAATGTCGATGCGGCGAAAATCGCCGCCGTCGGCTTCTGCTTTGGCGGGACCGCCGTCCTTGAACTTGCGCGTTCCGGCGCGGACATCGCCGGCGTCGTCGGATTTCACGCCGGCCTCGACACACAACGCCCCGATGACGCGAGGAACATTCGCGGTCCAGTGCTCGTTTGCCTCGGCGCCGAGGACCCGATCATCACCGGGGACAAGCGCCGCGCCTTCGCGGACGAAATGACCAAGGGCGGCGTCGACTGGCGGATGGAAGTCTATGGCGGCGTCGGCCACAGTTTCACCAACCCCGATATCGACGCGTGGAAATTCCCTGGCTTCGCCTACAACGAGACCGCGGACCGCCGGTCTTTCGCGGCGATGATTTCCTTCTTCCGGGAAATCTTCCCCGAGAGCGTTTCGCCCTGACACAAATTGTCCGCAAGATCTGGCGGCTCTTCTCCGCTCCCGGAGTTCGTTCCGATCAACCCTCGTCCGCCGCGCGCCCGGGCCGATAGTCGCGCGTCGCCTCAAGGAGGAGATCGTCAAGGTCCATCGCCGGGGTTTTCCATTGCTCCCCGGCGAAGATCGGCGCCTGATCGGCGTAATGGGGCGAGGCCTCATCGAGCGTCGCCGACCCGAATTGATGGACCGTCCGGATTTCGGGCGCGCCGCCGTCGGTCGGCCAGTCCGCATACAGAATGTAGGTGTCGCCGCCCGCTGATTCCTGCACCCCCTCCGCCGGCGTTCCGGTCGGATAGACGGCGCGAAGGATGTCGGGTCCGCCATTGAGCGCAAGGCTGGCTGTCCCGCGTTTCAGGCGCACGGCCTCGCCCCAGGACGGATCGATTTTGCCGAAGCCCTTCAGAAATTCGCTGACCGCGCGCCGGAGCGCCATCGCGGGATCTGGCTCCTCGATCGGATCGATCGCGCCGATCAGGCGGTAGCCGAGATTGAGATAACCGATCCTGACCGCCAGCGCCGCGCCTTTGCTGTCGCGTCCGGTCGAGCCGTCCCAGGATTTCAACAGAGCGACCGCGTCGGCGGTTTCGGGATCCTCGGCGAGTGCGCGATCGCCAGTTATGCGATCGATCAGCCCGCGAAGGCGCGAGTCCGGCGCATAGAAATGGTCGAATTTGTAGGCGATGAATTCTTCCTCGGTGATCGACGCGTCGCCGCCGTAAAGCGTCTGGATGCGGAAGCCGCGATTGGTGGTGTTGCGGTCGACGCCGAGATGCGGCGGATAATCATCTTCGTCCGGGTTGTCGCCCTTGGCCGACGCGTCAAAGGGCGAGTGATTGGCGTTGACGACATAGCCTGACGCCGGCGCAACGACATGGGGCGCGGAGCCGAATGGGTGAACGCCCGCCCAGACGAGATCGGCGCGCGTTCCGTCGACGACGCCGGACCAGTCCGCATTCTCATTTCGCACCGGTATCGCGGCGTTGTAAAAATAGGCGACCATGCCGGACTTGTCGGCGTATACGGCGTTAAAGCTCGGGACCGACTGGCGCGTCATCGCCGCGCGCCAGCCCGCAAACGAAGTCGCCTTGTTCATGCGGTACCATTGCTCGACGGCGCCGATATCGCCCTGCCCGCCATAGGCGACGGCGAACGCGCCGCCCGGCGTCACGAATACCGGTCCGTGGACGGAGCGATAGACCTCGCGCTTCACCGGCAGGGAAAACGGGCCGAAGAGCTTCACCCGCAACGTCACACTCGATCGCTCAAACTCGCGCCATGCGCCGTCCAGCTTGTACTTTTCGGGCTTTTTCGGGTTGTCGACATCAAGCGCGTAGACATCGACGAGATCAGGCGCATTGACGGTGTGGGCCCAACCGAGATTTGGCCCTGCGCCGTGCAAGATCACCGGCGAGCCTGGAAAGACGCCGCCGATCATGTCCCAACCTTCGCCGGATTTGAGGCGCGCTTCGTACCAGGCGACCGGCCCCGTATAGGGCTGGTGCGAGTTCACCATCAGCCGCGTGTGCGCGTCGTTCGATCGCGACGGCGCGACGGCGACGGCGTTAGACCCGAGATCGACGCCCGGCGCGACATGCAAGAACGCCTCGCGCCATTGCGTCAGCGCCGCCTGCTTCTCCGGCTCCTTCTCGAACAGTTTTTTCAGCTCGCCGTCGAGGCCGTAGAAAAACGGCGTCCGCGAGGTGAAGCCGGCGACGATGTCTTTCGCCGAGACCGGCGCAACGCCGGCGCAGCGCGACCTTTCCTCAGCGCACCAGAGATTGATCCCCGCCGCGTAACCATCGAGCATCGCGCGCGTTTCAGGCGAAAGGTCCGTTTCGTATTTCGCGTCGATGTCGCGCCGGATGTTCATCGCCGCGATCAGATAATCCGTGACCGCGCCCTCCTTGCCGCTTCGCAATCCGAGGCGGCCGCGCGAGAACTCGATCACGTCCTTCATCGAACGCCAATCGTCTTCGACGTGGGCGTAAGCGAGTCCGAAGGCGACGTCAGCGTCGCGCGCGCCATAGATATGCGGCACGCCCCATTTGTCGCGGATGATGCGCGAATCATAGGTTTTCGCGGTCTCAATGGCCGCTTTTGCGTCAAAGCGCGCCGGCGCCGGCGTCTTCAGATAGGCCCCCGCCCCTGCGACCGCGAGCGCGGCGGCGACGGAGACGACTTTCAACACGCGGAACCTGGCGCTTGCGGTCATGAATTTGTCACATCCTGTCAGCTAGGGCGGATACCAATGCCCCGTGGAACATGCTTTGTTTCGGGCCGCTGATCGAGTCGCCCCAGCAGTGCGCCGCAATTTCGGAGGTCACCATGAGATCCCGCCCCGCCTTGTTGCCGGCCGCAGCCGCCGCATCGATCGCCCTTTTATCGTCCGTGGCCGCCGCCGAGCCCGCCGGCGTCGAAAGCGACGCTTATTTCAAGGACGGTCAGGCGACGCTTGAGACGCGGCGCGCGGTGAAGCCAAACCGGAGACTTGCGAAAAACGTCATTCTCTTTGTCGCGGACGGCATGGACCCGACGACCGTCGCCGCCGCCCGCCTATATGACGGACAGACACGGGGCGAAGAAGGCGAGGAAAATTTCCTGAGCTTCGAGCGCTTTCCGCACCTTGCAATGTCGAAAACCTACAATACGGATGCGCAAACGCCGGATTCAGCCGGCACGATGTCGGCGATGGCGACTGGCCTCAAAACCAGGATGGGCATCATATCGCTGACGAGCGCGGCGCCGTTTGGCGATTGCGCCGCCAGCAAGAACGCGGTCGCGCCGACGCTTGGCGAATTGTCGGAGCGCGCAGGCATAGCGACCGGCGTCGTCACCACCGCGCGCCTCACCCATGCGACGCCCGCCGCGGTCTACGCGCACGCGGCGGACCGCAATTGGGAAGCGGACAGCGATCTTTCCGAAAGCGCGCAGGCCGGCGGCTGCGTCGATATTGCGCGCCAGCTCATCGAATTTCCGTATGGAGACGGGCTTGAAGTCGCGATGGGCGGCGGGCGGCTGAAGTTCCTGCCGGCGGAAGAAGTTGATCTGGAAGACGGGGCCGCGAAAGGCGCGCGCCGCGACCGGCGGAACCTCGTCGAAGAATGGAAAGCGAAGGGAGAAAACCGCCTTTATGTGACGGAAAAGGCCGGCTTCGATGCGATCGACCCCGCTTCGGCGCCCAAAGTGCTGGCGCTTTTTGATCCCTCTCATATGGAATACGAGGCCGACCGCGCGAAGGACGCCGCGGGCGAGCCCTCGCTCGCCGAAATGACCGCCAAGGCGATCGAAATTCTTCGTCAGGACAAGGACGGTTTCTTCCTGATGGTCGAGGGCGGGCGCGTCGATCATGCGCACCACGCCGGCAACGCCGCGCGCGCGTTGCGCGATGCGCAGGCGTTTTCGCAAGCCGTCGCCGCCGCCGACGCGATGACCAGCGACAAGGATACGCTGATTGTCGTCACCGCCGATCACGGCCACACGCTGACTTTCGCCGGTTATCCGCGAAAGGGGAGCGACATTCTCGGGCTTGCGACGGCGACGCTTGAGGACCTCGGGGCGCGCGACACCTATGCGCTCGCCGGCGACGGCAAAGTCTACACCACGCTCGGCTACGCCAATGGTCCAGGTACGGTCTTCGCCGGCCAGAAGAAAGCCGGCGAGCGTCACGAGCCGACCGTCGAGGAAGTCAATGATCTCAATTACCGCCAGCAATCGACGGTCCCTTCACCTTCCGAGTCGCATGGCGGTCAGGACGTGACGATCTACGCCAAGGGCCCGCGCGCCTACCTCTTCGGCGGCGTCGTCGAGCAGAGTTTCGTCTTCCATGTAATTGACGACGCGCTCGGATTGCGAAAGCGGGCCAGGTAGAAAGGACCAGGGATCAGGGAGTTGGGATTGCGGGCCAATTGCCGAACAAGACTTCCCGACACCAAAACCTTCAACCCTGAAACCCAATCCCTGGTCACCAGTCCCTAATCCCTACACGGGATCGAGCCAGCCCCATTCGTCGCGCGTTTCGCCGGTAAACAGGCCGAAGAACGCATTCTGCATCTCAGTCGTCACCGGTCGATTATTGTTGCCGATCGGCAAGCGGTCGACGGATCGGACCGGCGTCACCTCGACCGCCGTGCCGCACATGAACATTTCGTCGGCGGCGTAAAGCGCCTCGCGGGCCAGCGTTTGCTCAATCACTTCATAGCCGCGCGATTTTGCAAGCGTAATGATGGTGTCGCGGGTGATGCCCATCAGGATCGACGACGCGCCGGGCGGCGTATAGATCTTGCCGTTCATCACGACGAACAAATTCTCGCCGGCGCCTTCGCTGACCGATCCCGCCGCGTCAAGGCCGATCCCTTCGCCGAAACCGCGCTCGCGCGCTTCTAGCGCGATGAGGCGGCTTGAGAGGTAATTGCCGGACGCCTTGACGCCCGCCGGCATCGTGTCTGGAGCGAGCCGGCGCCAGCTTGATATGCAGGCGTCGACGCCGCTCCTTTGCGCTTCCTCGCCGAGATAGGCGCCCCAGGGATAGGCGGCGATGATCGTCTCGGCTTTTTCGTGCGGCGCGGAGATTCCCATTTCGCCATAGCCGAGGAAAACCAACGGGCGGATATAGGCGGCCTTGAGGCCGTTTTCGCGCACGACATCCTTGCAGGCCTGCATAATGTCTTCGATCGTGTGCTGGATCGGCAGGCGGTAGACGCGCGCGGAATAGAAGAGCCGCTTGATGTGTTCGTAATTCCGGAAAACGACTGTGCCCTTGTGCTTGGTCTCATAGGCGCGCATCCCCTCGAAAACGGAAGTCGCATAATGCAGCGCATGGCTCATCACATGGACTTTCGCGTCGGCCCAGGGGATCAGCTCGCCATTGCTCCAGATATATTTTTGCTCCTTGATCGGCATCGCTGTCTCCTCCGTTCGGCGCTTGGCCTTCCGCCTCATAGACCGAGCGGCGGGGGCGGGCCAGACCCGGCCGCCGTCCGCCGCGCAAACGCAAAAAACCCGCTTCGAACTGGCGCGGCGCGGTGAATTTCGCCATATCGGGGCGGGTTTGCGCAGGATCGCGCCACACGGGGACTGAAAACGCATGTCAGCGAAAGCGGCGATCGACGACCTTGTCGCCTTGATGGCGGCGCTCCGGACGCCGGGGACGGGCTGCCCCTGGGATCTTGAGCAGGATTTTCGCACGATTGCTCCGTATACGATTGAAGAGGCCTATGAGGTCGCCGACGCGATCGAGCGCAACAACCTCGCGGAACTGAAGGACGAATTGGGCGACCTCCTCTTCCAGACCGTCTTTCACGCCCGCATGGCGGAAGAGCAAGGCGCCTTCAGTTTCGAGGATGTCGCGCACGCCATCACGGAAAAGATGAAGAGCCGCCATCCGCACGTATTCGGCGACGCCGCCGCCCGTAACGCCGCCGAACAGACCCTCCAATGGGAGGCGCAGAAGGCGGATGAACGCGCCGCCAGGGGCAAGACGGGGCTCCTTGACGACGTGCCGGCGGCCCTCCCCGGCCTCACCCGCGCGGTGAAGCTGCAAAAGCGCGCGGCGCGCATCGGCTTTGACTGGAAAAACCCTCGCGACGTGCTCGATAAAATCGCCGAGGAAACCGAGGAACTGGTCGAGGTCATCGACAGCGGCGACCCAGACCGGATCGAGGACGAATTCGGCGATCTCCTGTTCGTCATCGCAAACCTGTCGCGCCATTTGAACGTCGACCCCGAAGCCGCGCTGCGCCGGGCGAACCAGAAGTTTTCGCGGCGCTTTCGCCATATCGAAAAGCGCCTGAGCGAAACAGGACGCCTCGGGGCCGCGAGCTTGGAGGAGATGGAAGCGCTTTGGGTGGAGGCGAAGGCGATGGAGCGGGAAAAACCCTTCCAGCGCCGACCCCGCATCTGAAATTGTAATCCCGGTTTGGCGTCGCACCGCTTGCGCGCTGCGACGCGTCCGGGATGACTCGATCAAATCCCCTCCGCGCCAGCCGGTGGACGATCTGCACACGGAGTACTATCGATTCCCCTCCCCTGGAAAAGGAGGGGTTAGGGAGGGTTTGGGGCGTCGCCTTTGCTCCCCCGCGCGAGCGGGGGAGCTGTCACGCGCGCGCGTGACTGAGGGGGCGCGGTCTATCCGCGCGCGCAGTCTCGATGACTGACCCCCTCCGTCGGCTTCGCCGACACCTCCCCCGCTGACGCGGGGGAGGAAAGCGGAGGGCCGTTCGCCGCCTACGTTCTGTACACAGAATATATGCGCCCCCGCCCGCCCCTGCGGCAGGTTGTCGCAGGCAAGCCAATTTGCGCGGCGCGGACGGCGTTTTCGCGCGATCGCGTCAAGGATCGCGTCGCCCAAGCCGTTGATTCAATTGATCCGTATACGGCATTAAGGTTAAGCGTTAACCGCTTTGAAGCCGTCTTTGGCGAAGTTGTCCCACCCCTTGACGGCGCGCCTATATTAGAAGCGCGACCCGCTCGGAAGAGGCTTTTTGGTACCAGGCCTTAAAGTGCGGGAAGCCCCGGCGAGCGGGCAGGAGGGCTGCATCTTGGAGGCCCTCACGAGACCCTGCCGGCTGACCTGAACCGCCGGCAATGGCCCTAGTAGGTAACGAATGGGCTACCCCGGTAAACCGTCCTCAGGTTGGCGCCAGACAACGTCCGGGAGCGCGGGACTGAACTTGAGAAGTCCCACATGACTGAGACACAATGCACGGACTTGTCCCGCGCGCCGCTCTTCCGAAACCTTCGGGGAAATCCTTCCCGCGATGACGAGAACCCGCGTCCCGTAAAAGTTCAACGGGCGCGGGTTTTCGGGTTTTCGCCATGCATTGTCATTCCGGACAATCGCAAAGCGATTGATCCGGGACCCCGTGAGATTGAGAGCCCCCCGGCCGCGCGGGATCCCGGATCATTTGCTGCGCAAATGTCCGGGATGACAGGGGGTGCGGGTCGCGCTTCAGCGCCGAAGCGGGCGACGAGCGAACAGCCTGTCGCCGAGCTTCTTTGAGGCGGCGAGCAGCTTCTGCTCGACGAAAAAATGAAGCGCGAAGCCGGCGGCGAGCGCGGCGATCGTGAACCCCGTCACAAGCAGGAGATTGTCGAGGCGCGTGTCGGCGACGGCGATGCTCACGAGCTTGCCGACGACCAGAAAGACCGGGACATGGATCAGATAGAGGGAATAGGAAGCGTCGCCTGTTCGCCTCAGCCATGACGGCGCTAGCAAGCGCTTCTCCTTTTCGAGGGCCGCCGCGCCATAGAGGATGAGCGCGAAGGGCGGCGCGAACAGCGCGGCGCGCAAGAAAAATTGCCCCATCACGTCCGGGTAGAGTTGAGCCGCAAAGAAGAGTGTCTCGATTCCGAAAACGAGAACGCCCGCGATGAGCGCGGGGAGAGCGAAACGCGTAACGCCGCGACGCAAGAGCAGCGCGATCAGCGCGCCAATGATGAATTCGAATGTGAGCGGATTGAACAGGATCTTCGTCCAGGCGTTGGCGCCGAAAACGCCAAGCGCGAGCGCCGCCGTAACGATCGTCGTCCAGCCGACGAGAAAGATCGGCAGGCCGACCGGCCGCCACACGACGAAAATCGCGAAGACGACGTAGAAATACATCTCGTGGACAAGCGTCCATCCGACCGGGATCAGCGGATAATGATCGTCCGGCAGCAATAGAAATGTCTCAATCGGATTTGGAAACGGCGTCGGCTCCGCGAACAGGAATTGTTTGCCGGCGTAGAGCGCCATCAGCAGCGCGGTCGCCGCCCAATAGACAGGATAGATCCGCGCCGCTCGATTGAAGAGGAAACGCTGCGCCGCCCCCGGTCCGCGCTCGCCTGAAAGCGCGACATGGGTCATGACAAAGCCGCTGATCAGGAAGAACAGATCGACGCCGACAACGCCCATGTACAAAAAGTGCGGGAGGATCGCGCCGGCGCCGCCATAGTCGGTTTCGGCGCCCTTCACATGGGCGATCAGCACCATCAAGGACGCGACGCCGCGCAGCGCCTGGATGTTTTCTAGCCGTGACTGCATCGCGCAATGTCTTTCAATGCGCCGCGCCGCCAGGCAACACAAAGGCGCCGCTGCGGGCGGTCCCGCAGCGCGCGCTCTTCGTCAATTCGCTGCAGCCTAGTTCTGCGGCTCTTCCGCGGCCGCGTCGTCCGCGGTGTCATCGACGGCGTCGACAACGTCATCGACGACATCGCCAGTCGCATCCGCCGCATCGTCAACGACATCGACTGTCGCGTCGACCGCGTCGTCCACCGTCACGGCGGCGTCATCCGCCTTGCCCGGCATGTGGCTCATCGCCTTGTCCTTGACGCCGAGCAGCATGTCTTTGCCGCCAGGCGCGTAAAACCAAACGCCCGCCAGCGCCGCCGCAACGACGATCAGAAAAACCAATAAACGACCCATAACCCGCTCCGAAAAAACGCCGCTCACGGCGGCTCCTTTGGCATTCGCGGGTCTTCCCCAGTCTCCCGCGCCCCGCCGGGACCCTAGCCGATCCCGTCGCGACTTGAAATGGGGCCGAGGGAACGCCGCCGGTTGGCGGAAAATGCCGCCTTCAAGGCGGTTCTGCTCAATGGCATTCAAGGAATTGCGGCGTTTCGCGCATCCGGCGCTTGTGGGTGCGACAATTTTCCGCCCATCGGGCGAATCAGATCGCTGACTGTCGCCTCGCTGACGGTCGCCGGCGGCTCAATCCGTCGGAACCGTCCCGGTCACGGTCTTCTGCAGTTCCTTGGCGCTCGTCGTGTGCTGGAATTTGAGCTTCTTGTCCGGGAAGACGTAATGGAACGCGCCATGGCTCATCAGCGCGGATTCATGAAAGCCCGACAAGATCAGCTTCAGCTTGCCCGGATAATTCGCCATGTCGCCGATGCAGAATATGCCGGGTACGGAGGTCTCGAATTTTTCGGTGTCGACGGCGATGCGGTCTTCCGTGAGGTTGAGGCCGAAATCGGCGATCGGCCCGAGCTTCATGGTGAGGCCGTAGAAGGCGAGCATCGTGTCGCAGGAAACAACGCCGGCGCCCGATGCGTCCTCGACCGCGACGCCGGAAATCGCGCCGCCGCCGCCTTCAAGACCTTTGATCTGCGCGATCTTGAGATCGATTTTGCCGGCCGCGACAAGCGCGCGCATTTTCTCGACGCTTTCGGGCGCGGCGCGAAACTCGTCGCGCCGGTGAATGAGCGTAATCTTCTTTGCGATCGGCGCGAGGTTGATCGTCCAGTCGAGCGCTGAATCGCCGCCGCCCGCGATGACGAGCGACTTGCCGGCGAAGGCGTCGCGTTTCCTCACCGCGTAAAACACCGACTTTCCCTCGAAGGCGTCGATGCCCGGTATCGGCGGCTTTTTCGGCGTGAACGATCCGCCGCCCGCCGCGACGACGATCACCTTGGCGTCGATCGATGTGCCCAGATCGGTTTTGATGCGCCAGCCGGTCGCGGTCTTGTCGAGGCTGTCGGCCATTTCGTTGAGGTGAAAGACGGCGCCGAAGGGCGCGATCTGCTCGACCAGCCGCAAGGTGAGATCGGCGCCGGTGATTATTGGAATGCCCGGAATGTCAAGGATCGGCTTTTCGGGATAAAGCTCCGCGCACTGACCGCCAGGCTTGTCCTGGATGTCGATGACATGCGCCTTGATGCCGAGAAGGCCGAGTTCAAACACCGCGAACAGGCCGCACGGCCCCGCGCCGATGATGACGGCGTCGGTTTGATGGCTCTCGCCCGCCGGGGCGGAGGAAATGCTCGTCCCGCTCATGGGATCTCCCGCGATGAGGGATGGGAACTCTACGCGGGGAAGGCTAGCGGAGTTTGGCAGGCGAGGGAAATGGCCGTCGCTATTTCGCGTCCGCGAGAAGCGCCCGCAACTCATCTTCCCATAACGCCGCCCATGTGTGCGATCCGTGGCCTTGCGTTTTTTCGCTCGCCGGGATGAGGACGAAGCGGCCGTTCGCCAAACGCTTCGCTTCGCGTTCGGCGACGCCGAGTTCCGGCGGGTTGATGAAATCGTCGGCGGAATTGATCCACAGGACGCGCGCCTTGATCTTCTCCAGGTCAGGTGAAGGGTCGTAAGTGCGCGAGGCCGAGACCTGATAGAGAAAATCATTGGCGTCGAGCGTTCCGAGATACTGCGCCATCCGCTGTTCGACCATCGGGTCGGTCGCTTGGCGCGTCGGGTGCGAGAGCTGCAACGGCAGGGGCGCGGCGCCGACGGTGAGGAGGAGGCTCGCGGCGGTGCGAAGCGCGCGCGCCGGCTGCTCCTGATAGTCGCCGCCTTTCCAGTCCGGGTCCGTCGTGATCGCGTCGTTGACGAGCTTTCGCCACATCCGGTTGCGGCCGGCGATCTCGACCGGCAGGCAGGCGAAGGGCGCCAGCGCATCCGTGAAATCGGGGTGCGCTTCGCCCCACATGAAGGCGTGCATGCAGCCCATCGACGTGCCGAGGATGAGGTTTAGATGCTCGACGCCGAGCCCTTTGGTCAGCAATCCGCGCTGCGCCGCGACCATGTCGGCGTAATCATATTGCGGAAATTTCGCGCGAAGCCCGTCGCTCGGTTTTGACGATTTCCCGTGCCCGATCCCGTCCGGCAGGATGATGTAATATTTCGCCGGATCGAGGAGGCCGCCCTTACGGAACAGCAGATCGGCGAATTGCGGGCGGAAGAATTGCTCGCCGCTGCCGCCGGTGCCATGCAGGATCATGATTGCGTTGATGATGCGCCCGTTCCGGTCGCGCTTTGGCTTGCCGAGCGTCGTATAATGAAGGCGCAGCTCCGGCAGCGTCTCGCCGGAGGCGAAGGCGAAGTCGCGCGCGACGAAGTCTCCTTCCTTCGCGGTCTTCTTCCAGTCCTCCGCAGCAAGGGCGGGGAGGGCGAATACCGCCAATAGGCAAAGGATCAAAGCATGTCGGACCATGGACAACTCTTTCCACTACTGCTCGTCGGCAGGCGAGCGTGAGAATCCGGGGCGACCTCACGCCACCATCAGCACCGCTTTGCCTTGCACCTGCCGGCCCTCGACGAGCTTTAGCGCCTCCGCCGCTTTCTCAAGCGGGAAGCGGGCGGTGACGCGCGGGCGGATCTTGCCTTCCGTGTACCAACGAAGGAGTTCCGCTACGTGTTCGGCGTGGCGTTTTGGGTCGCGCATGGTGAAGGCGCCCCAGAAGACGCCGACGATCTGACAGCTTTTCAGCAATGTCAGGTTCAGCGGCAGTTTCGGGATGCCGGCGGGGAAGCCGACCACCAGAAATCGTCCCTCCCAGGCGAGCGCTCTGACCGCGGGCTCCGCGTAGTCGCCGCCGACGGCGTCGTAGACGACGTTGGCGCCGTCGCCGCCACAGGCCTGTTTGATCTGGCCGGAGAGGATCTTCTGACCGTCCTTGTCGATGTCTTTGGGATAGATGACGAAGTCGTCCGCGCCGAGATCGCGCGCAAAGGCGGCTTTCTCGGGCGAGGAGACGCCGGCGACGACTTTCGCACCCATCGCCTTGCCGATCTCGATCGCCGCCGCGCCGACGCCGCCTGCCGCGCCGAGAATGAACAACGACTCGCCGGGCTTAAGGTGCGCGCGGTCCTTGAGCGCGTAATGCGACGTTCCATAGGTCATCAGGAATCCGGCCGCTTCGTCGAAGGGCATGGCGTCCGGAATTTTGACCGCCGCCTTCGCATCGACGACGAGGTCAGTCGCGTAGCCGCCATGCAGGGTCATCGCGAGCACGCGGTCGCCCTTCTTCAGCGATGTGACGCCGGCGCCGACGGCGTCGACGACGCCTGCGACCTCGCCGCCTGGCGCGAACGGCCGCGGCGGTCGGAACTGATACATGTCGCGGATGATGAGCGTGTCCGGGAAATTGACGCCCGCCGCTTTCACGGCCACGCGAATCTGGCCGGCGCCGGGTTCGGGCGTCAGCTGTTCAACCAGTTTCAGCGTTTCGGGGCCGCCAGGCTCGACGCTCATCATCGCTTTCATCGGATTTCCTGTTCCCTCGGCTTGCGAAAGGCCGCCATCTTACGCATGGTCGGGCGCACTACAACGGCCAGGGGCAGGTCAGGCAATCGGAGGGAATTTCATGCGTATAATGTTTGCAGCGCTCAGCATCGCCTTGCTCGCTTCATGCGCGACGTCGGCGAAGATGTCGCTGAACGACCGGTTCAAGTCGATCGGTCTGTCGCCGGAAATGGCCGATTGCATGGTCGATGACCTCAATGACCGGCTGAGCAATGATGATTTGAGGGACCTTGCCGGCTATGCATCGACGCTCTCGCGCGCCGATACGCCGGGACAGGCAGTCGACGCCTTGCTCAACTTCGACAATCCGCGCGCCGTCGCCGCGATCGGCAAGGCCGCGTTCTCCTGCGTCACCGGGTTCATTCGGTGACGGATACGACGGCGGCGACGCCGTCCGCGGGGCAGACGGTCGCGAAGGCCGACAATTACAAATGGTATGTCCTGACGATCCTGACGGTCGTCTACACTTTCAATTTTGTCGACCGTCAGATCATCGCGATCGTCTCACCGGCGATCAAGGAAGACCTCGGCCTGTCGGATTCGATGCTGGGCCTATTGAAAGGGCTCGCCTTCGCGGTTCTCTACACGACGCTTGGCATTCCGATCGCGTGTGCGGCCGACCGCTGGAACCGCGTCAATATCGTTACGATCGCGCTCGCCGTCTGGTCGGCTTTCACGGCGCTCTCAGGATTTGCGCAAAACGCGATTCAGCTGGCGCTCGCGCGCGTCGGGGTCGGCATCGGCGAGGCGGGCGGATCGCCGCCGTCGCACTCGATTATCTCGGACTATTTCCCGAAGGACAAACGCTCGACGGCGCTCGCGATTTTTTCTCTCGGGATTCCGTTCGGTCAAATGCTCGCTTTTCTTGGCGGCGGATGGGTGCTTGAAAATCTCGGCTGGCGCAAGGCGTTCCTGATCGTCGGCCTTCCCGGCATCCTCTTAGCGATCCTTCTCAAGCTGACAGTCAGGGAGCCGGTTCGCGGCGCTCAAGACAGCGTCAAGGCGCCGGCGGTTTCGTTCGCTGACGGCGCCAGGACGCTGCTCGCGATCCCGTCCTTTTGGGGTCTCCTTGTCGCGGCGACGGCGGCTTCCTTCACGGGTTACGGCATCGGGATGTGGGTCGTCGATTTTTATCGCCGCACTTACGAGCTTACCTATCCGGAAATCACCGTGCCGCTCGGCATTCTTAACGGCGTTGTCTATGGCGTCGGCACCTTTCTCGGCGGCTGGCTGACCGATCGTTTCGGCAAGGCGTACAAGGGCGCTTACGCCCTGATACCGGGCCTTGGCATGTTGCTGACGATCCCGGCCGGCTGGCTGTCGGTGTGGTCGCCGACGTCTGCCGGCGCATTTTTCTGGACGGCGCCATTCCTCATCGGGCTTGGCATTTATCTCGGACCGACCTGGGCGCTGGTGCAGACGCTCGCGCCGCCGTCGATGCGCGCTTTTTCGGTCGCGTTCATGTTCTTCGTTCTTAACCTGGTCGCGCTCGGCCTCGCGCCGCTTTGGGTCGGCGCCCTGTCCGACTATTTCGCGACGGCGCATGGCGAGGTGAAGGGATTGCGCCTCGCCTTGACGACGCTCGGCGTCTCAAGCCTAATCGCCGCGATCGCTTATTTCTGGACGGCAAGAAGGCTTCCCGCTGACTGGGCGAAAGCGACAGGCGGACAAGATTGAACGGCGGGATTTTGACCATGGTGAAAACGACGAAGAAGAGCAGGGCGAAAAAGGCGGCGACATCATCGTCAGGGAAAAAGATCGCCAAAAAATCCCCTGCAGGCAATGCCTCGAAAGCAAAATCCGCCGACCTCAAGACCAAACCGACTGCGGTCAGCGTCGACGCCTATATCGACAAGGTGGCGAATGAAACGCGCCGCAAGGATGCGCGCACGGCGCTCGCGCTGATGAAAAAGGTCACCGGTCTCGAACCCAAAATGTGGGGCCCGTCGATCATCGGCTTTGGCGAGTACCATTATCAATATGAAAGCGGCCGCGAAGGCGACATGTGCATGACCGGCTTTAGCCCGCGCGGGTCGGCGACCGTCTTCTACGTGTTGGGCGGCGTCCCCGAGGGCGATGAGCTGTTCAGCCGGCTCGGCAAGTTCTCGATGGGCAAATCCTGCGTCTACGTCAAGAATTTCGCCGATATCGACCTTGGCGTGATGGAGAAGATCATCAGGCGATCCGTCGCCTATATGAAAAAGACCTACAAGACCAAATAACGCCGTCGCGGAATCAAAGCGCCCGCGGAACGAGGGGATTCCGCGGGCGCTTCGCCCCAGACCCGATTGCAATCGGGCCGACCCTTCAAAATTCGACGGCCTGTTCTCCCTTTATTGGCTCGTCCATCCGGCCCGCGCGGTTCAGGACGGGCCAACGCAATCTCGGGATTCAAGATTCCGGCCAGTCTCGCTCGCTTGTTCCGGGACGGGCCGAACCGCTATAGCCGAGCCTCGCCGTTAACCGATTGACGCCATGACCCGCATCCTGATCACGTCCGCGCTCCCCTACATCAACGGCATCAAGCATCTCGGCAATCTCGTCGGCTCGATGCTGCCGGCGGATGTCTTCGCGCGTTTCAAGCGGGCGCAAGGGTTCGAGGTTCTGTTCCTGTGCGCAACGGACGAGCACGGGACGCCGGCGGAACTCGCGGCGCGGGCGGCCGGGCAGACGGTCGAGCGATATTGCGCCGAGCAGCACGAAATCCAGAAAAAAGCCTGCGCCGAATTCGCGCTGTCGTTCGACCATTTCGGCCGCTCGTCAAATCCGCAGAATGAACGCCTCACCCAGCATTTCGCCGAGGCGCTCGAAAAGAACGGCCTTATCGAGGAGCGTGTCGATCGCCAGATCTATTCGATCGACGATCAGCGTTTCCTCCCTGACCGCTATGTCGAAGGAACCTGCCCGCACTGCGCCTATGAAAAGGCGAGGGGCGACCAGTGCGACAATTGCGGGCGCCTTCTCGATCCGATCGAGCTCAAGAATCCCTATTCATCGATTTCGGGCTCTCGCAATGTCGAGATGCGCGAGACGCGGCACCTCTACCTCCTGCAGTCGAAATTGCAGGCGACGATCGCCGACTGGGTCGCGTCGAAGCCTGAATGGCCGGCGCTGACGAAGTCGATCGCCGGCAAATGGATCAAGGAGGGATTGCAGGACCGCTCGATCACGCGTGATCTCTATTGGGGCGTGCCGGTCGAAGTCGGCGGCCGCCCACGCCCTGGTTTCGAGGCGAAGGTTTTCTACGTCTGGTTCGACGCGCCGATCGAATATATCGCATGCACGGAGGAGTGGGAGGCGGCCGGCAAGGGCAAGGGCTGGCGCTCCTGGTGGCGGCTCGATGAGGGCGCGGCGGATGTCCGCTATCTCCAGTTCATGGGGAAGGACAATGTCGCCTTCCACACCGTCTCATTCCCGGTGACGATCCTCGGCTCGAAGGAGCCGTGGAAAACCGTCGACACCTTGAAGGCGCTGAACTGGCTCACCTGGTACGGCGGCAAATTCTCGACAAGCGAGAAGCGCGGCATTTTCATGGACCAGGCGCTGGAGCTCCTGCCGGCCGATTATTGGCGCTGGCATTTGATGGCGAACGCGCCGGAATCCGACGACGCCTCCTTCACCCTTGAGCATTTCGCCGGCGTCGTGAACAAGGACCTCGCCGACGTTCTCGGCAATTTCGTTAACCGTATCACGCGCTTTTGCGCCTCGAAATTCGGGCAGGAGGTTCCGGCCGCGGGCCGGTATGGCGAGGTTGAAGAAAAACTGATCGCCGATCTCGATGAGAAAATTGCGGCCTATACAGCAGCGCTCGAAGCGATGGAGTTCCGCAAGGCCTGTGCGGAACTGCGCGGCATCTGGGTCGCGGGGAACGAATATCTGCAGATCGCCGCGCCGTGGACCGTATTCAAGACCGATCCTGATCGCGCCGCGGCGGGTGTGCGGGCGGGGATGAACCTCATCGTCCTTTTCGCCGCGCTCTCGGCGCCGGTGATCCCGCACACGGCGGAGAAGATGTTCGCCGTTTTCGGCCTTGATCCGAAAGAAGCGGGCAAATGGCCGACTTCCGCGAAAGCGGCGCTGGAAGCGCTAAAGCCCGGCCGAAATTTCACGCTGCCCGACGTGCTGTTCAAGAAGATCGAGGACGAGCAGGTTGCGGAATGGCGGGAGAAATTCGGGGCGGAGTGAGGCTGCTGCGACGGCGCCGTCCTGAAATAGCTGGCAATTCACGGCTTGAATTATTCGACGGGCAGCCTTACATTTGGCCTTACTAAAAGTAAGGATATGTTCCATGAGCGCCGCGACGCTGACATCAAAGGGCCAGCTGACGCTTCCGAAGGAGGTTCGCGCCGCGCTAGGCGTCGGCCCCGGAGATCGCGTTGATTTCGTGCGCATGGCGGACGGGAATTTCGCGGTCATCCCGGCGACGATGCCGGTCAAGCGCTTGAAGGGAATCCTGAAGAAGCCGGCGAGGCCGGTTTCTCTCGAAGCGATGGAGAAGGCGATCCTTTCTGGAGCGAAAGGCGCTTGATCGGCCTCGACACCAACGTCATCGTGCGCTTTCTCGCGCAAGATGATGAAGTCCAGTCGCCGCTCGCGGCTCGACTCGTTTCCCGATTGTCACGTGACAGTCCGGGATTTGTCAGTCTGGTTGTTCTCGCGGAGGTGAGCTGGGTTCTGGCCCGCGCCTACAAGTCGCCTCGGGCGGAATTGTCGGCCGCGATCGAAGGGCTCTTGAGGTCGGCGGAGCTGAAGATTGAGAATGCGGAGGCGGCGTGGCGGGCCTTGGGCGTCTATCAGGCGAGCAGGTCGGCGGAGTTCGCCGATGCGCTGATCGCTGAAATTGCGGCGCTTGAAGGCGTCACCCAAACCTTGACCTTCGATCGCCGTGCGGCGTCAGAGGCTGGAATGAAACTATTGGCGTGACGCGAAATCCAGTCACAAGTCTGGAGGTTGGTCGTATGCCAGGCTGGCGCGAAGGATGAGCAGCGTAAACGAAGGACATGACCGATGAAATCCCTCTTCTCCCTCGAAAATCGCACGGCGCTCATCACCGGCGGCTCGCGCGGCATCGGCAAAATGATCGCGCGCGGGTTCCTTGAGCATGGCGCTCGGGTCTACATCTCCGCGCGCAAGGCCGACCAGTGCGAGGCGGCGGCGGAGGAGCTGTCGCGATACGGACACTGCAAGGCGATCCCGCAGGACGTTGCGACGGTCGAGGGCTGCAAGATTCTCGAACGCGCCTACGGCCATCATGAATCCTCACTCGACATTCTGGTCAACAACGCCGGCGCCGCCTGGGGCGCCGATTTCGACGAGTTTCCGGAAAGCGGCTGGGACAAGGTGATGGACCTCAACGTCAAGTCGCCCTTCTTCCTGACGCAGGCTTTTCACGCCCGCATGAAGGCTGCGGCGAAGAAGGAGAAGCCCGGGAAGGTGATCATGATCGTCTCGATCGACGGCATCCGCATCAACCCGTGGGAGACTTACTCCTATCAGGCGTCGAAAGCCGCGCTCATTCATCTGACCCGGCGCATGGCGGCGCGACTGATCACAGACAACATCTGCGTTTCGGGGGTTGCGCCGGGCGCCTTCGCATCCGAAATGAACCGAGCGGCGCGCGATCACGAAGAGATGGTCGCAAAAATGGTGCCGGCGGGACGCATTGGAACCGACGAAGACATGGCGGGCGTCGCGGTCTACCTTGCAAGCCGCGCGGGTGATTACGTCGTCGGCGAGACGATCGCCGTCGACGGCGGCGTCGCGCATTCCGGATTCGGACATTTTGGAGGTTGACCGCCATGACCGATCAAAAACCGATCAATTCGCCCTTCCACGCCAAATCAACCGCCGCCGAGGTCATCAAAGGCGTCGATCTTTCCGGCAAATTCGTGATTGTCACCGGCGGCCATTCCGGCATTGGCGTCGAAACGGTCAGGGCGCTTGCCGGCGCCGGCGCTGAAATTCTCGTGCCGGCGCGCAATGCGTTCAAAGCGAAGGAAGCGATCGCCGGAATTGCGGGAAAAATATCGGTCGCGTCGATGGATCTCGCGGATCTTCAAAGCGTCCGCAAATTCGCGGGCGAAGTGAAGGCGTCGAGGAAGGCGTTACACCTTCTGATCAACAACGCCGGCATCATGGCCTGTCCTGAAATGCGCGCCGGGCCGGGCTGGGAGCTGCAATTCGCGACCAATCACATCGGCCACTTCGTGCTGACGACCGAGCTTGCGCCGCTATTGAAGGCCGTGAACGGCGCAAGTGTCGTCTGCCTTTCGTCGACCGCGCACAAGATGAGCGCCATCCGCTGGCATGACATCCATTTCGTCAAGGAGCCCTATCAGAAATGGACCGCCTACGGACAGTCGAAGACCGCGAACGCGCTTTTCGCGCGCGATCTCGACCGCCGGCTGAAGGGCGAGGGCGTTCGCGCCTTTTCGGTTCATCCGGGCGGAATCATGACGCCGCTGCAACGCCATCTGCAGCTTGAGGAAATGGTCGCCGCCGGCTGGCTCAATGAGAAGGGCGAGCCCACGGAAATGGCGAAGGGGCTCTTCAAGACGCCGGAGCAGGGCGCCTCGACGACGGTTTTCGCCGCGACGAGCCGGCTCCTGGACGGTGAAGGCGGCGTTTACTGCGAGGACTGCAACATCGCCCAACTCGGCGGAGCCGACGCGCCGCGCTGGGCGATGGTCGAGCCGCATGCCTGCGACCCGGAGCAGGCGGCGCGGCTTTGGACCGAGACGGAGACGATGCTGGCGCGCGCTTAGCGCGGGTTGCAGCGAAAGCGGATCCCGGTCTCGCGTCGCAACGCGCTGTAGCGCCGCGGGCGCGAATTCTAGCGGGCGGGCCAATCTCAGCCGGTCGCAACCCCGAACAGGCTGCCGATTGCAAAGGTCGCGGCGCCCGCGAGGGCGCCAATGGCCAGCATCCTGAGGCCGCCCATGACAGCGTTGCGCCCGGAAAAGAGGCTCATCGCGGCGCCGACCCCAAAGAGGGCGAGCCCGGCGATCCCCGCCGCAATCGGAACCGCCGCTTCAAGCCCGATGATGAAGGGAAAGAGCGGCAAAAATGCCCCCGACGAAAAGGCGAGGAACGACCAAAGGGCCGCGCCGCTCGCCGATCCAAGATCGTCCGGATTGAGGCCAAGCTCCTCGCGCGCCAGCGTGTCGAGCGCCGTTTTCGGGTCAGCGATCAGCATTTTCGCCATCGCGCGCGCTTCGCTGAGCGGCAGGCCGCGCGCTTCGTAGATGAGCGCAAGCTCCTCGGCCTCTTCCTCCGGGTAGAGAGCAAGCTCCTCCTTTTCCTGTGCGATCTGGTGCTCGAACATCTCGCGCTGTGTCTTCATCGAGATGAACTCGCCCGCCGCCATCGAGAAGGCGCCGGCGAGCAGTCCCGCGACGCCGGTGAGGAACACGACGTCGTTGGAGACGGCGGCGCCCGCCATGCCCATGACGAGGCTCGTATTCGAGACAAGTCCGTCATTGACGCCGAAGACGGCGGCGCGCAGCGACCCGCCGCCGGCTCCCTTGTGCCGCGCGCCGATCTCCTCGGTCGTTGTCGGCATGGCGTGCGAGCCGGCAGGCAGCGTTCCGGAATAGACGGACAGGCCGCGCACCTTCATCGCCGCGAGCGCCCCCTTCATCTGGCGCGGCGTGAACAGCCGCAACAGCAGCGCGACGATGCGTGCGCGAAGGTCCGGCGAAAAACTGTCGGCGACGTCAAATTCCTTGGCGATGATCGCGGCCTGATCAGCGCCCTCTGTCGCGAGGCGCGCAAACAGCCGCCGGAAAGCCGGGTCCTTTTCGGCGCGGGCGACTTTTGCTGTCAGGTAGGCGGCGGTCTTCTCCTCGCGCCATCGCCGTTCAAGCGCCTTGTCGGCGGAATTCGTCATGCTGGCGGGCCTTTCAGATTGCGGTGAATAGCTTAACATGCCCCGACACGGGAGCGGTTGAGGGGTCCTTGATGAGACTATTGGCGATAGCGGCGGGGCTCGCCGCGCTGGCCGGGCATGCTTTGGCGCTGCCGCCGGGCGTCGAAACTCGAAACGACGGCGCCGGCCCATATGACCGCCTCGTCATTCGCGGCGCGACGCTGATCGACGGCTCTGGCGCGCCGCCATTCGGGCCGGTCGATGTCGTCGTCGAAAACAATCGCATCGCCTCAATCATCGGCGTTGGCGTGCCGGGGCTTCCCATCAAAGACGAAGGCCGACCGCCGCTCAACGGCGGCAGGGAGATCGACGCCTCCGGAAAGTTCCTGTTGCCCGGCTTCATCAATCTTCACGGACACATTCATTCCTATGGCGCGGGACAGGACGTGCCGCCGGATTACGTCTTCAAGCTCTGGCTGATGCACGGCATCACGACGGTGCGCGAAGTCGGCAACGACAAGGGCGCGAAATTCACCGCGGAGCTCGCCGCGGCAAGCGCCCGGAATGAAATCGACGCGCCGCGTATCTACTCCTATCCGTTTTTTGGAAGCTTCGGTTCGGATGATGTCGACACGCCCGACAAAGCGCGCGACCAGATCCGCCAGTTCAAGAAGGCGGGCGCATGGGGCGTCAAGTTTTTCAGCGGGCCCGAAGAGGTGCTCTGGGCGGCTTTCGATGAAGCGAAAAAACAAGAGCTGAAAACGACGATGCACCACGCGCAGCTCGCGGTGGCGCATGCCGACGTGCTCGATACGTCGGCGCGCGGCCTCAATTCGATGGAGCATTGGTACGGCCTTCCCGAGGCGCTTTTCGACGACAAGGCGCTGCAGGACTATCCCGTCGATTACAATTATTCGGACGAACAGCATCGCTTCGGCGAGGCTGGGAGGCTTTGGGCGCAGGCGGCGGATCAAGGGAGCGACCGCTGGAACGTTGTGCGCGACACGCTGCTGGAACGGAATTTCGCAATCGTGCCGACCTTCACAATTTACCTCGCGAGCCGCGACTGGATGCGCGCGCGCCGGGCGGAATGGCATGACGACTATACAATGCCCTCGCTCTGGAAGTTCTATTCGCCGGATCGCAACGCGCACGGTTCCTACTGGTTCGACTGGGGCGCCGAACAGGAGACCGCCTGGAGCCGGAACTATCGAAAATGGATGGCGTTCATCAACGAATACAAGAACCATGGCGGAAAGGTCGGCGTCGGTGAAGACGCCGGCTACATTTATTCAACTTACGGATTCGGCTTCGTCCAGGAACTCGAATTGCTTCGCGAGGCCGGTTTCAATCCGCTGGAGGTCATTCGGGCGGCGACGCTCGACGGCGCGCGCATTTTGGGCGCCGAAAACGACATCGGTTCGGTGCAGGTCGGCAAGAAGGCCGATCTTGTCATCGTCGCCGAAAACCCGATCGCCAACCTCAAAGTCCTTTACGCCAGCGGCCATATCAGGCTCGATCTGGCGACGAACAAGCCCGTTCGCGTCGGCGGCGTCGAAACAGTGATCAAGGACGGGATCGTTTACGATGCCAAGGCGCTGGCCGGTGAAGTGCGAGCTGCGGTCGCCGCCGAAAAAGAAAAGGCCGGCATCGCGCCGGGACCGATGCCGATCGTCGATTTCAAATTTGAACGCAAGGAGTCCGCTCAATGAAGAATCTGCTGCTCGCCGCCGCCGCGTCCATCGCATTTGCAGCGCCCGCCGCCGCCCAAGACAAGGCGCTCGCCGACGCTGTCGCCGCGGACTATCCGTTCGTGTTCGAGCTTTACAAGCATTTCCATCAAAATCCGGAATTGTCGTTCAAGGAAAGCGCAAGCGCGGCGCGCATGGCGACGGAGTTGAAGGCGCTCGGTTTTGAAGTGACGACGGGCGTCGGCGACAAATGGACGAAGGCGAAAGCGAAAGCGGACGCCGGAAAGGCGAATGAGGGCGTCGGCGGATACGGCCTCGTCGCTGTCATGAAGAACGGCGAAGGCCCGACCCTGATGATGCGCGCCGATATAGACGCGCTGCCGCTCGAAGAGAAGACCGGCGTTCCCTATGCGAGCAAAGTCGTCTCCGCCGACTACAAGGGGCAGTCGGCGCCCGTGATGCACGCCTGTGCGCATGACAGTCACATGGCGATCATGATCGGAACGGCGCGCCGCCTCGTTGCGATGAAAGGTCAGTGGAAGGGAACGCTCGTCCTCATCGGCCAGCCGGCGGAAGAGATCGGTCTTGGCGCGATGGCGATGTTGGCGGACGGGCTCTATTCGAAATTTCCGAAACCTGATTTTGTTATCGCCGAACACACGTCCGGCTGGGATCCCGCCGGCGCCGTCACCTACACGCCGGGCTACACGCTCGCGAATGTCGACAGCGTCGACATCATCATCAAAGGCGTCGGCACCCATGGTTCGGCGCCGCATACGGGCAAGGACCCGATCATGATCGGGGCGCAAATCGTCACCGCGCTGCAGACGCTGATTTCGCGTGAGACCAACCCCCTCGATTCCGGCGTCGTCACGGTCGGTTCCTTCCAAGGCGGTTACAAGCACAATATCATCCCGGATCAGGCGACGCTGAAAATCACCGTGCGTTCCTACAAGGACGAAGTGCGCCAGCACCTCCTCGACGGCATCAAGCGGATCGCGATCGCGCAGGCCCAGTCTGCGGGACTGCCGCCGGAATTGATGCCGGAGGTGAAGATCGAAAAGGATTATACGCCATCGACCTATAACAACCCCGAACTGACGACGCGCGTCATGGGCGCGGTCGCAAACAGCCTCGGCGAACAGCGTGTCTATGTGCGCGATCCGAGCATGGGCGGGGAAGATTTCAGCCAGTTCGGGCGGACGGTGGAAAAAATCCCAACCGTCATCATGTGGGTCGGCGGGCTCGATCCGGCCGCATACCGCGCGGGGGTCGACGGCACAGGGCCAATCCCGCCGGGCAACCACTCGCCGCTTTTTGCGCCAGTCCCCGAGCCGACGCTGAAGACAGGCGTGCAGGCGATGACGGCGGCTGCTTTGGAGCTTCTCAGGAAATAGAGCGCCGCAGCAGCCTCTCTGATTATTCGTTTATTGGGCTCCACCGCGATCACGCCAGGCAAGCTGCTCAAGCGCCATATTCAGCGAACCCGTTGGCGCAATCGCGCGCACATCCGAATTCGATTGGACGCATCTTCCATTGTTGCGATTGCACAATGGGTGTCGAAAAACATGGGGCCTTCCCGGCCGAAACAGAGCTTACGCTTAACGGTTGGCGGGGCGTTACACTTTGCACGGATTGCGAGAAAAAACGACCGGAGAGTCTAGTCGAAAAATCGGCGATTGATGGTCGCCTATTGGGTCCATCTCGTGTACACAGCTCGACCATGGGGAGTTGGCTAGGAGTCATGCGGATTGCGTCCAGGCCTGATTGTCAGAGCCGGCGTCTTACCGCATCTTGCGCCGCCGGTGCTTTCATAAGTTCAAGCGGAACTGACGAACCCTGTCGTGACAAGTGCGTATGAATGTCTTTCAACATGAGGGAGTGTAGGCAATGAAGACACTACTGACCGCGAGCGTCGCAATCGGCGCAGTGCTGGCGGCGCAAACTGGAACAGCATTGGCTCAAAACGGCTCAATGAAGAAGATTGGGCCCGCGCTTGAGCAAATGTACAAGACGCAAGGCGTGAAAGCGGGAGCGCAAACGCGTTCGCTCAATAACGCCACGTCGGACCCGCGCAGCTTGATCAATCTCGGCCGAACCGTGAACGGCGAATATGTCGTCATCGACGCTGTTGCGCGCGGCGTCCCGACTGAACTCAGGTCAACAATCGAAGCGCTCGGCGGGGTCGATGTTAAGCGATGGGGCCGGAACGTATCCGCGAAGTTTCCAGTCAGTCAGCTTGGCGCGCTGAACGCCAGCCCTTATCTGAAAATGGCGCGTCCCGTGATGGCCCAGGCGAATTTCGGGCTCGTCAAATCCCAGGGCGATCGCGCGATGCGCACGAACGTCGTCCGAAACAACAACGAGATTGACGGTTCAGGGTTGCGCGTCGGCGTCCTCTCGGACAGTTTTTCCTGCACGACGGGGCCGATCGGCATCAACGGATGGACATCTACTGCGAATGACATCGCCAATGGCGATCTGCCCGCAAAGATCGTCAATCTTTCGGATCTTCCGACGACAGACACTACATGCATCGACGAAGGCCGCGGCATGGCGCAGCTTATTCATGACTCGGTTCCGGGCTCTTCAATCGCCTTCCACACCGCTTTCAATGGCGTTGCGGATTTCGCGAACGGCATCGTCCGCCTCGCTTTGGTCGCCGGCTCCGACGTCATCGTCGATGACATCATCTATTTCGCTGAACCGATGTTCCAGGACGGGCCGATCGCACAGGCGGCGGACTATGTCTCAAGCCTTGGCATTCCCTATTACTCGTCAAATGGCAACCGCGCCCGCACGGCGCACCGCGCTGACTATCGCTCGGTTGAAGCGACGATCGGCGGCATTTCCGGTCCCTGGCACGACTTCGATCCCGGCGCCGGAGAAGATCTTCTCCAGACAGTTCGGCTGACCAGCGCCGGCGGCATCGCGCAGATTGTCCTCAGCTTCCAGTGGGATGAACCCAACTTTTCGGTTTCCGGGGGTGCAGGCTCCGCGAGCAATGTCGATGTCGTGATGTTCGACAGCGCCGGCAACCCGGTTCTCGATTGCTTCGATCCGGCCTATTTCAGCGGTCTTTGCACGTTCTTCTTCCAGGACGGCGCTGTTGGCGGCGACGCAATCGATCTCGTCAACCTGGTCTATATCCGCGGATCGGCGGCGGACCCGGTCTCTCAAACCGCGCAAATCGGTTTTAGAACCTCCGCCGGCCCGGCGCCAAATCTCGTGATGCATGTGCCGTTTTCGTTTAGCGGGGCTCTGGCCGAACTCGAATGGGCGACAAACAGCGGGACCGGCTACGGGCACAACAACGCGGCGGGCGCGGAAGGCGTCGGCGCGGCGGCGTTCAACTTCACCGAAGAGTTCATTGGCGATCCGCAGACAAACAATCAGCGGCCGCCCGGAACAGAATGCGCTCCGGCATGCCTCAACGACTTCTCGTCGGCCGGCGGCACGCCTGTCGTCTTCGACACCGCGGGCAATCGCTTGGCGGCGCCGGAAGTGCGCTTTAAGCCCGGCCTGACAGCGCCGGACGGCACGAACACCACCTTCTTCGTCAACGACACGTTCCGCGACGATGACGACGCCGACGGTATCTTCGTCAACTCCGACCCCGGCGAGTTCCCGAACTTCTTCGGCACCTCGGCGGCGGCGCCGCACGCCGCGGCCGTTGCGACGATGATGATCGCCAAGGAGCGGACCCAGGTCCTCAACATCAAGAAAAACGGCCAGGAACGCTTCCGCATGTGCAAGCCAGTTGGCGGCTCACGCGCCGGCGGCGTCAATGTGACGGTCGCGCCATCCGCCGTGTTCGCGCAACTTGCGACGGGCGCCTTGCTGCGTCCGTGCAATGCGACCGAACCGCAGGAAATCTACGACATCATGCGGTCAACGGCGCAGAACATGACGGATCGCGTCAACCTTGCGACTGGGGCGACAATCCAGGTGTTTGACGAAGTCGGACCGCTTGGCTTCGACTTCGACTCAGGATTCGGGTTTGTCGACGCCGTTCCTGCGGTCGACGCAATTTCAGCGCCCGCGGCCACGAATTGAGGCGGCGAACGCAATCAGGTTGAAGACTGATTATTCGGAAGGTGGCGGGACGAAAGTCCCGCCATTTTCATTTTGGTTTTGGGATGACGACAAAACGGCGTTGAAGTTCGAGAATGCGCCCGTCTTGCTTGAGGGCGGCGAGCGTGCGGCTCAGCGTTTCGAGCCGGAGCCCCAGATAATCGGCGACGTCCTGCCTTGGCATGGGAAAGGGGACCGCCCGCGTTTGCGCTCCTTCATCGGCGCCGATTGTCTTGTCGATGACTTCGATGAAGCTGAGGACTCTCTCTTCGGCGGTTTTCTTGCCAAGCAGGACGATATGGTCCTGCGCTTTGTGATATTCCGTTTGCCCGCGCGCGATCAGCCGGTCCTTGACGCCCGGCGAGTCGATAGCGATTTCATCCAGATAGCGGTGCGGGAAAAAACATACGATGCTGTCTTCCAGCGCCTCCGCGGTATAGGCGCTCGATTGCGTCGAGCGCACGCCGATGAAATCTCCCCTGAACAGGAATCCAGTGACCTGGCGGCGCCCATCCTCAAGCATCTTCGAAAGGCGAAAGGAGCCATCGACGACTATGTAGAGCGACTCATTTGGTTCGCCTTCGGC
Source organism: uncultured Alphaproteobacteria bacterium (assembly GCA_902826095.1). Taxonomy (GTDB): domain Bacteria; phylum Pseudomonadota; class Alphaproteobacteria; order Caulobacterales; family Parvularculaceae; genus Amphiplicatus. Next base: position 49,170 of record CADEDN010000016.1, read on the forward strand.
CATCAGCGCCTTGTTCTTGGCGACATGACGGCGCGCCATGGTCTTCTCGACATGCGCAAATTCGCGCGGATTCAAGTCGGCGCAAATTGAGCGCTCGCGCACGTCACATAGATCGCAGGTCATCGGCCTGTTCGGCGCGACACAGTGCTTTTCCGCCGATTTGGTGTGATCGTCGGGCATTCGCCGCCTCAATGTCCGAGGTCAAACTAAGGACTGCCGCTCACGGTTTCCAGCCTCCCGCCCGCGTCTATATAGCGCGGGCGAAGGGACGGTTGGTCATGCCGCAGACGGGGTTCTCATAAGGATCAAGCGCCATTGCGACAATTCGGGCGAGCGGCCCTGCGCCTTCTGTGATGGCGATCAAATCGCCTCGCCATTCGATGACGCCGTCAGCCTCCAGGGCGTCAAGGCGGCCGCAAATCGCGTTGGCCTCGTGGGGTGATACCCGCGCAAGGACGGCTGAGATCTCAGTTTCAAATCGGCAAAGCAGATCGCGGATCGCCGCGCCGATGATGCGCTCGCGCGGCGACGGGGCGAGGCCGCGCGCCGTCGCGAGTTCTCCCCGGCCGAGCCTGTCATAATATTCGCCAAGGTCCTTTGCATTCTGGGCGTAGAGGCCTTCAATCTCGCTGATCGCCGAAGCGCCGACCGCGATCGTCGTTTCGGCGATGTCGTCGGTGAACCCTTGGAAGTTGCGGCGGAGGCGGCCCTCCCTGTCGGCGCGGGCGAGTGCGTTGTCCGGCTTTGCGTAATGGTCAAATCCAATCCGGCGATAGCCTGCGGCGATCATCATCGCATCGGCGAGTTCTGAAAGCTCGATCCGAATATCCGAAGAAGGCAACGTCGATTCCTCAATCAGTCTTTGACGCGGCAGAGCGGCGGGCAGATGCGCATAACCGAAAATCGCCACGCGATCGGGCGCCAGCGCGATTGTCTTTTCCATCGTGTCGCGGAAGCTCGCCGGCGTTTGTTTCGGCAGACCGAAGAGCAGATCGAATGAAATGTCATTGACGCCAGCGCCGCGCATCTCGCCGACGGCGTTCTCAACCAACTCAAAGCTTTGTATACGGTTTATGGCCGCCTGGACGTCCGGATCGAAATCCTGCACGCCGATGCTGATCCGGCCGAAACCGAGCATCGCCAGTCGCGCGACGTCGGACCCGCGAATGAGGCGCGGATCAAGTTCGATCGCGAGCTTTGTCGAATCGGTGAGACCGAGGCTGCTTTCAATCGCGCCGAGGATGCGAGCGATTTCGTCGACTTGTAAGTAATTCGGGGTGCCGCCGCCAAAATGCACGGACAATGGCTGTCCGGATCCGTTGAGAATTTCGCCGATGCGACTTACCTCCAGCAACAGCGCATCGACATATCGAAGCGCGCGCGCGTAATCATTTTCGACGCGCATGCTGCATCCGCAATACCAGCACATCTGGCGGCAGAACGGCACATGCACATAGATCGACAGGGGCTCGTAGAGGGATATCTCGCGAAGGCGCGCCGCAAAATCGACGGCCGTCACCTGTTCGTCGAAATGGAGCGCTGAAGGAAAGCTCGTATAACGCGGCGCGCGGGCGCCCAGATATTTTCGCCAATGCGGTTTCATGAACCGCATCATGCGGACGCCGGCCCGGCGCAAGGTGATTTAGGTCAAAAAAAATCAGTGATTGGTCAGTCGTCGGCGACCGGCGAGGCGGAAACGTCCGTCAGAGCCCGCGCCTCTTCACCCGCCGGCATCTCGCCGCGGGTCTGATGGCGCTCGTTTGCATTGCGGCATTCTTCAGAAAGCACGACCTTGTTGCGGCACGGAACCAGCGCCACCGGACGACCGACGCCGAAGGCGGGAACGAAAGATTGGCGCGCCGATTTCGCGGCAACTTGCGTTTCGGGCGCCGGCTCAGGCGACGGGGAAGTGAAAGCCGCCTGGTCGCTGCGGCCGAAAAGCGCGCAACCGGAAGACGCCAGCGCGATTGCTGAAACGACTAGAATTCTCATGGGACGCCCCTCGCGTTTGCAACATTGCCGCCAGCGACTCAGGAGGAAATCTACGCGACAGGGAGCGCCGAGCGGCAGGAGGCTAACGCGCGCCGGTTGCGCCTTCAAGTCCATTCCGCTTTTCAGTTTGCTGCATCCGCGAGAAGGCGGGCGCCCGTGCTTTGTGCGATCCAGGCGGCCGTCGGCGCCGAGACGCGAATGGTGACTTCTGGCGCGCGCGCCGCGCGAAGATCGGCCGCCGGCATGACGAACATGATCTTGCTCTTCTCAGCCCTCAGGTCAGCGAGCGGAATGACCAGCGGCTTCATGGTCAGGTTGAAGGGAAAAAACAAAGCAAACTCAATCGCGAAAGGCGTCGCGGTGAGATTAATGACGCCGCTGAAATTCGTCATCGCCCCGCCGGCCCGTCCCATCTGGATCGACTGAAATCGCCTTCGTGCGCCTTCGGGCCGCGTCTGGTCGCCATAGGGTTCGGCGAGCGCCGACCAGCCGCTGATGCGGGCGAGGATCGCGAGCGCGCCCCACCAGAGCGCGGCGAAAAACACGAAGAATAGCCACAGCGGCGGATTGTCGAGGAACTGATCAAAGGTCATCGGCGTCTCCCGTTTCGTCGATGCCGCGGCCGCAATTGCGATCGAAGATCCGTCCTCCCAAAATTCCGCATCGGTTTGCGTACGAACAATAAAAGCGCCGGCTCGCAGTCATTTGCGGCACCCGCCAAGACCGGCGCAGGAATACGGCTCGGCAGGAATGGGGATCAGGCGCCCGCCTTCTTCGTCCAGACATAACCCTTGCGCAGCGCCCCGGCGACATTGCCCGTGCGCTTTCCTTTGGTCGCATGATGCGCCCAAAACGCCTTGTCGAATGACGGGCTGCCGCTCTCGCGATAGATGACGCCCATCGCCATCGGGAAGGCCGGATGCTTCATCTCGACGAGAAGATGCGCGAGCGTCCTGTTCGTCTCGTCATGGACGAGCACGGTCGACATATCGACGCCGCCGTCGCCGACAGCGACGATTTCGAGCCCGAAAGTCTCAAGGTTGAAGCGGATGCCCTTCCTGTCGCCGGCGAAGAGCAGCGGCTTGCCGTGTTCGACGTGAATCTGATTGTCGTCGGCGACCTTCTTTTCGGTGAATCCGGAGAACACATCGGCGTTATAGACGATGCAGTTCTGGAAAATTTCAACGAACGAGGCGCCTTCGAATCCATGCGCGGCTTTCAAGGTTTCGATCAGCGGCTTGATCGCGGTGTCGACGCCGCGCGCGATGAATTTGGCGCCCGCCCCAAGCGCGAAGGCGCAAGGGTTCAGCGGCTGATCGACGGAACCCTTGGGCGAGGAGGGCGAGCGGGTGCCGACGCGGCTCGTCGGCGAATATTGCCCTTTGGTGAGGCCGTAGATCTCGTTGTTGAACAGCATGATCTGCATGTTCACATTGCGGCGAAGCACATGGAGGAGATGATTGCCGCCGATCGAGAGGCCGTCGCCGTCGCCGGTGACGAGCCAGACATCGATCCCGGGGTTCGCGAGTTTCAGCCCCGTCGCGAAGGCCGGCGCGCGGCCGTGGATCGTGTGGAAGCCGTAAGTGTTCATGTAATAGGGAAAGCGCGAGGAGCAGCCGATGCCGGAAACGAACGCGGTCTTTTCCGGGTCGGCGCCGATATCGGCCATCGTCTTCTGAACGGCCTTCAATATCGCATAGTCCCCGCAGCCAGGGCACCAGCGCACTTCCTGGTCGGTTTCAAAGTCTTTGGCGGTGAGGGGAGCGTTCACAATGCAGATCCTACCTTCTATTCATCTTGCGCTTCGCATTTCGGAATTGGTTCGCCGAGCACCTTTTTGTTATTGCAATACACGATGCCATCCGCGTCTACCCGATTGATCCCCTCGTTATGACTGCATCGACCCTGCAAGCTAATTCCCCACTTAGATTCGCACGTGTCGCTTTTGGTCCCATTAACGCATTCGCCATTACGATAGTCGGACAATCCACCATTCCAGCTGCAGCAACCACGAAAGTCTGCCCTGCGACAATATACAGGCTCTTTTTCTGTTACCTTTCCTTCTTGATTAGCCGTCGCACCTCCGTCTGAAAAACTCAGTGCTGTCAAACTTGCCCCAATTCCGAGGGCGGCAAAAATAAGAGATATCTTGCGCATCTGTTGATCTACTCCGCCGCCTTCGCCACCCGCGCGTGGGCGCGGATCGCTTCCAGAATTTCGACAATCTTGAACGGCTGTCCCGAGACCTTGGTCAGCGATTCAACCGGGATTTCGATTCGGTCCCGCAACAGCGTCGCGAGTTGGCCCATATTCATCTCGGGGACGAGCACGCGCCCATAACCACGCAAGAGATCACCGAGATTTGACGGGAATGGATTAAGCCAGCGGATGTGGATTTGCGCGACGTCGACGCCGTCCCTGCGCGCCGCTTCGACTGCGCGCCAGATCGGGCCATATGTCGAGCCCCAGCCGACCACGGCGAGCGGCCCTGAGGTCGGCCCTTGTTCGACTCTTTGCGGCGGAATGAACTTTGCGACCAACGCGACCTTGGCGAAGCGAAGATCGGTCATCTTCTGATGGTTCGCGGCCTCATAGGAAATGTCGCCGGTCTCCATGTCCTTTTCGATGCCGCCGACGCGGTAGGCGAGCCCTTCCATGCCGGGATAGATCCAGGGTCTCCCAAGCGTTTCGGGATTGCGGCTCCAGATCGCGCGCTTCGTCGCTTTGGGATCATCGCCGCCCGGAGCCGCTGGCGGCGGGTTCGAGGCGATTTTCTCGTATTTCGACATGTCCGGGATGAGCCAGGGGCCGGCGGCGTTCTGGATATAGCCGTCGGTCAGCAGGAACACCGGGGTCATGTGGCGAAGGGCGACGCGCGTCGCCTCGATCGCGACATCAAAACAATCGTCGGGTCCCGACGCCGCGATGACCGGTACTGGCGTGTCGGCGTTTCGTCCGTAGACTGCCTGATAAAGGTCGGACTGTTCGGTTTTTGTGGGTAGTCCCGTCGATGGGCCGCCGCGCTGCGAATTGATGATGAGGAGCGGCAATTCCGTCGCGACCGCAAGCCCGATCGCTTCCGTCTTCAGGGCGATGCCGGGCCCTGACGATGAGGTGACGCCGATCTGCCCGCCGAAGGACGCGCCGATCGCCGCGCAGCAGGCGGCGATTTCGTCCTCGGCCTGGAACGTCGAGACGCCAAGCTCGCCGAGCCGGGAAAGGTAGTGGAGGAGGGCCGATGCTGGCGTGATCGGATAGCCGGCGAACAGGATCGGCCGATCGGCGAGTTCGCCCGCCGCGGCGATGCCAAGCGCCAGGGCCTCAGCGCCGGTGATCGAACGATAGTCGCCTTCCTTCATGATCGCGGCGCCGACGCGGTATTGCGGAATTTCCGCCGACAGTTCCGCCGTTTCGGCGAAGGCGTGACCGGCGTTGAACGCCATCAGGTTGCCGGCGAGGACGTCCGGCTTGCCGGCGAACTTTCGCTTGATCCACGATTCAATCGGCGTCCGGTCGCGGCCGAACATCCAAAGGACCGCGCCCAAAGCCCAGATATTCTTGCACTGTTCGCCGTCGCGCTTGTTAAGACCGGATTCCTTCACCGACTCGAGCGTTTGCGTCTTGATCGGTATCTCGATGACGCGGTAATCGGCGAGCTCGCCCGACAGGCGCTGATCCTGCTTGATGTCGGCCTTGGTGAAATTGCGCTCGTTGAATTCATCCGTATTGAGAATGATGACCGCGCCCTTCGGCATTAGCGGCAAATTGACCTTGAGAGCGGCCGGGTTAAACGCGACCAGAACGTCCGGCGCGTCGCCGGCGGTCGCGATCCGCCGGGCGCCAAGATTGATCTGGAAGGCGGAGACGCCGAAGGTCGTGCCGACCGGCGCCCTGATCTCGGCCGGGAAGTCCGGGAATGTCGAAAAGTCCGATCCGGCGATGGCCGTTGAATCGGCGAACTGGCTGCCGAGGAGCTGGATGCCGTCGCCTGAATCCCCCGCGAACCGGACCACTATCGAAGTTTCCTCAATCGGATTGGTCATTCATAAGCCTGCAATTGCCGCCTTGCGGGCGCATCATTACGCCGGTCCGGGCGGATTGGAAAAGGCGACGCCGGGCCGGATCGGGCTGTCGTCGCGCCTTCCTGCATATTTCAGCCAATTCGGGGCGGTACAAGGGCTTGCATTCTCACTAAAAGGCGAAATCGAGGGGCATTTTGCACTGCAAAATGGGCGGCGGCAGGATAGGCCCGTGCGCCGGTGCGCGCCCGGTTCGATTGCCAACAGCCCGCTCCCCTGACCGGTGGATTTTTCCTGCGGCGCGGCGCAAGAGGGTCGCCGCTTTTGCAGGAGGGCCCATGAAATTCTTTATCGACACCGCGGAAGTCGCCGAGATCAAGGCTTTGATCCCGACGGGTCTCGTAGACGGGGTCACGACCAATCCCAGTCTCGTCGCCAAATCCGGACGCGACTTCCGCGAAATGATTGCTGAGGTTTGTGCGCTTGTCCCGGGCCCGGTCAGCGCCGAAGTGACGGCGATTGAAACCGAGCACATGATCGCCGAGGGAAAATCGCTCGCCAGGATCGCCAAGAACGTCGTCATCAAGCTGCCGCTGACGCTGAAGGGCGTCGCCGCCTGCAAGGCGCTCACCGGAGAAGGGCTGAGGACGAACGTCACGCTCTGCTTTTCGGCGAACCAGGCCCTGATCGCGGCAAAGGCGGGCGCGACCTATATCTCGCCATTCATCGGCCGCCTCGACGATGTCGGCGAGGACGGCATGCAGCTCATCCGCGACATCCGCGCGATTTACGATAACTACGGATTTCGCACCGAGATCCTTGCAGCCTCCATTCGTTCGCCACAGCACATTCGCGAAGCAGCGCTATCGGGAGCCGACGTCGCGACCGCGCCGCCATCCGTCATCAAGGCGCTCGCCAATCACCCGCTGACGGACAAAGGCCTTGAGGCGTTTCTCGCCGACTGGGCGAAAACGGGGCAGAAAATCCTTTGACGGATCCAGTCGACAAGATCGGGGAAAATTCGCCGTGCGACGACGATGAAACGGGCGCTGACTGCCCCTGCCTGATCCATGCGTTCGGCGTGAGGGATTCGACCGGTTACGCCTTCTCGTGGGAAGAAGTGCGAACCGGCCGACGCTTTGCCGAGTTTGATTGGGTGTGGGTGCACCTCAACGCCAATTCCGCGGAAGCCGCAGGTTGGGCGCGATCGCAGGAGTTTCTTCCGCCAGCCGCCGCCGACGCGCTCTTCGCGGGAGAATCGCGGCCACACATGGCGAAGCTCGACGCCGGGATCTCCGTCAATTTGCGCGGCGTCAATCACAATCCTGGCGCAGAGCCGGAAGATATGGTTTCGCTGCGGATCTGGGCCGATCCAAAGCATGTTGTTACAGCGCGCCGTCGCCGCATCAAGGCGATTGAGGATGTGCGTGAAATTGTTGCAAGGCCAAAAAGCGGGCCGGAAACGCCGGGAGAATTCGTCGCTCTTCTCGCGTCAAAAGTCACAAAGGCGATTGAGCCTTATGTGGAGGAGATCGCGGACGCTGTCGACGAACTTGAGGACATTGTTCTTGACGAAAGCGAAAAGAATGTCCGCGCCCGGCTCGCCGAAACGCGGCGAATCGCTGTGCAGCTTCGTCGCTATATTGCGCCGCAGCGCGATGCGATCAACGCGATGTCTCTGAGTGATGTTCATATCTTTGACCCGAGGACGCGGATTTTCCTGCGAGAAACGTCGGATGCGGTGACGCGAATGACGGAAGACATTGATGCGGCCCGCGAGCGCGCGATGATCTTGCATGAACAGATCATGGACCAGCGCTCGGAAGAGATGAACCGGAATATGTTGATCCTCGCGACGGCGACGGCGGTTTTTCTGCCTCTGCATTTCCTAGTCGGGTTGCTTGGGATAAATGTGGCCGGCATTCCAGGCGCTGACAACCCGCTCGCCTTCTGGGTGGTTCTGGGGATTGCTCTTTTGATCAGCGCGGCGCTGCTCGGCTTTTTCAAGGCGCGCGGTTGGCTGTAGCTTGCGCCCAAGGGCGGCAAACAGGCGAAAGCAACGGCCACCGCCGCCGACGTGCCGCGTGAACGCGAGGAAATCGACGCCGCGGACGAATGGGAGGATTGGCATGCTTGAGCTTCGACCGAATTGCGAGCGTTGCGACAAGGACCTGCCGCCGGACGCGGACGCCCGCATTTGCACTTTCGAATGCACCTATTGCGCGGATTGCGGCGATGGCGCGTTGAAGGCCGTTTGCCCGAATTGCGGCGGCGATCTGCAGAAACGCCCCGTCCGGCCTGCGACGATGCTTGCGAAATTTCCGCCGTCGACGAAGCGGGTGATCAAGAACAAGGATCGTCCTGCATGAGCTATGTCTTCGAAGCCCCGCGGCGGCCCACCGCCGAAGTATTGGGCGGCGGCGAATTTCCCGTGCGGCGCATCTTTTGTATCGGGAAGAATTACGTCGATCATGTCAGAGAAATGGGCGGCGACCCGAAGTCGGACCCGCCTGTCTTTTTCACCAAGCCCGCCGACGCGATCGTTCCGACGGGGAGCGCCATACCCTACCCGCCATCAACGGCCAATTTTCACTATGAGGGCGAGCTTGTCATCGCGCTCAAGTCCGGCGGCCGCGATTTGAAGACGCGGGAGGAGGCCGGCGCGCTGATCTACGGACAGGCGGCGGGCTGCGATCTGACGCGCCGGGACCTGCAGGCCGCCGCGAAGAAGGCCGGCGCGCCTTGGGACACGGCTAAGGCGTTCGATTATTCGGCGCCGATCGGACCGATCGCGCGGATTGAAGATTTTCCGCCGGACCTTTTCGACGATGCGCGCTTGATCCTTGCGGTCAATGGCGTTGAAAAACAGAACGCGTCGCTTCGGTCGATGATCTGGAACGTGCCTGAAATCATCATCGCGCTGTCGCGGCTGTTCGAGCTGAAGGCGGGCGATCTGATTTTCACCGGCACGCCGGAAGGGGTGGGTCCTCTTGCGCGGGGCGACCGCGTCGAGGTCTCAATCGGACCGTTGCCGTCGCTTGAATTCGCGATCGAGGAACAATGAGCGAAAAAGCTGCGCGATATCGTGAGGTCGCAATGGAGATCGCCGCTGTCCTTGACGGCGAGACCAATCTCATTGCGCGCATGGCGACCCTGTCCAACATCCTGCATCACGCTTTTGATCATTATTTCTGGACCGGATTTTATCTTGTCGATCCGGAAAAGCCGACCGAACTTGTCATCGGTCCCTATCAGGGAACACTGGGGTGTCTGCGCATTCCCTTCGGCAAAGGCGTCTGCGGCGCGTGCGCGTCGCGACGTGAGACAATCATTGTCGACGACGTGCACGAATTTCCAGGCCACATCGCCTGTGACAGCCGATCAGAATCGGAAATTGTCGTACCGGTCTTTGACCGCGCAAGCAGACTCATCGCGGTCTTTGATGTCGACAGCGACCGCAAGGCGTTGTTCGACGCTGACGACAAGGCGGGGCTTGAGGCGATTATGACAAGCGTTTTTTCGGTCTGAAACAGCGTCAAGTTTCGCGTCGTTCGGCGATCAATTTCGTGCGGGCTTCCCCGTAAGGAAGCCGCGCGCGGCAAACGGCGTCGGCGACGAGGCGTTTACATTCACCAATGTCACGTCGCGCGTTCCATAAAACTCGCCGGTGATTCCCGCGCCAGCATCACCGGCGGCGTTAAGGCGCCAGAGGCGGGGTGCGCCGTCGCCCGCGAAGTCCTGATTGAGCGTGAACGGGGCGGTGTCGCCGTGAATGACAAGAACCGGGGCGCCAAATTCCATCGCGGCGGCGCGTATAGCCGCCCGAAGCGCGACGAACGCATCACAGGGCTCATCATGTTCGCTGGCGCCTATGCACGGCATGCCGCGTGAGTTCGGTGAGATGTCCGTGAGGTCGCCCTGCATGGCGATGACGAGCGCGCGCGCTTTCTCGTTCATTGCTAGGTCAACACCGTGGCGGAGCCAGTCGAGATTGGCCGCGTCCTTTGCATCCGCCGCCGCGGCGGCGGCGTCGAGCGGGTCGCCCGTCACCCAGTTTCGTCCGTTTGCGGTGCCGACAACATGCAAGGTCAGCGCCCGGACGCCGTCATGTTTCCAAGTGGCGTTTTCAACTTGCGCCGATTGCCGCTCGAACTCGAATGCTTTTGGCGTCTTCGGTTCAGCGCTGAAAAACCGGTCCCTAATCACTTCCAGCCGCGAAAGATCGGAATAAGGCTTGCCGGTCGCCTCGTCCGTATTGCGGTCGCAGTCGGTCCAGTCATTGTCGCCCGGCGTATAGACGACGGGCGTCGGCGCTAGTTCCGAAATGAGCGTCGCGAAACGGTCGTCATGTTCCGTGGCGCAAGGCGCCTTGCCGCCCTTGAAGTCGCCGACATGGATGATGAAGGGATAGTCGCCCGCCTTGATCAGGGGAACGGCGCTAGCGAGCATCGTTTCGTCATCGGGTGAGTAGGGCGTATCGCCGATGACGACAAATGAAAACGCGCCGTCCGCCGGCGACGCGCTGTCCGTGGCGCTGTATACCTTTGGGGTGGTCGAGCAGGCGCAAAGAACCGAGCATGCGGCTGTAGCGGCCAGGAGGCGGCGAAGAATCATTTTTCCCTCTTGCGATCGCGAAGCTGACGGCGCCGCTCCTATTTGATCCGTTCACGTATGAAGTCGCCGAGGGCGTCGCGCAATTCGGCGTTTTTCAGGCCGAGATCGACATTCGCCTGCAGCCAGCCGAGTTTCGAGCCGCAATCATGAATGACGCCCACGCAGACGCAAGCGTGAAAGGCTTGGCTCGAGTTCAGCTTGTTCATGGAATCGGTCAGCTGTATCTCGCCGCCGGCGCCCTTTTCCTGCGTTTCCAGCAGACGGAAAATCTCCGGCTGCAGGATATAGCGGCCGATGATCCGGAAATTCGACGGCGCGGCTTCGGGCTTGGGCTTCTCCACCATGCCGGTCATTTCGATGAGGGCGCCCTTGCGGACCTTCGGCGCGATTACGCCGTATTTGGAAGTATCCGACTTCGGCACTTCTTCGACCGCGACGAGATTGCCGCCGACTTCCTCGTAAGCGTCGACCATCTGGCGCAGGAAGCCAGGTCTGTGCGGAACGATTTCGTCAGGAAGCGACACCGCGAAAGGCTCATCGCCGACCATCGCTCTTGCGCACCACACGGCATGGCCAAGGCCCAAGGGCGCCTGCTGGCGCGTATAGGAAAGGTCGCCGGCGCGCGGGATCGTTTTTTCCACCTCGGCAAGAATGTCGCCCTTCGCCTTCGCCTTTAGCGTCGCTTCCAGTTCAAATGCATGATCGAAATAATCCTCGATCGCCGATTTGCCGCGGCCGGTGACAAGAATGATTTGTTCGATGCCGGCGTCGCGCGCTTCGGCGACGACATAATCGATGAGCGGACGATCGACGACCGGCAGGAGCTCCTTGGGTATCGATTTCGTCGCGGGAAGGACGCGCGTGCCGAGGCCCGCGACGGGAATAACGACCTTTTTGATGTGCTGGTTCATGGCTCGCCTTGCTGACTATTTGGGCACCTTATTGACGGGGCTCGCATCAAGATCAATCGCATTACTGATCGGTTGAAGCGGCTCCGGTTCAGTCTTTAAGATGGCTTCCAGCGCGAGGAGCCTCGCGCCGGCGTTCCGCTCAAGGTCGAAATAAAACAGATTGAACGGCTGAGCGCGCCATTTCGCGCCAAACCAGTCGCCTCGCCGAAGAATGCGCCGTTTCGGCGTGTCGACGATCAACACGCCGTTGTCGCATTGAGCGCCGATCGCTTTTTCGATGGCCGCTGGCGGAGCGCCGGGTGCGACGCCGGTCGCGGAGGCGGCGCCGATATTCTTGTCGGCCGGCTGATAGACGTCGTCTTGCCGCCATGACAGCGGATTAACGCAGACGAGCGCGTCGCTGTGCGTTGATGCGAGCTCGGCTCTTGCATCCCAGACAAGCGTCCGCTCGCGAACGCGCTCCATCTCCTCGTCAAATCGCGGCTCGAAGTCGACGTAAGAGATAAGGCAGCGAACCGCATCGGCCCTGTCGCACACCGGAATCGGCGGCGTCAGATCCGATAGAAATTCATGGCTTGTAGATGCGCCGATGACATAAGCCGCGACAAGCCTGCGGCGGAGCGGATTGATCTCGCCGCCGAAATGCTCCCTGAGCAGCCCAAGGATATGCAGACCGCCCTGACCGTAGCCGACAAGGATGATGGGCCGCTCATTGTCGCGGTCGGCGAGAAATCGTTCGAAAGCTCTTTCCACATCCGAATAGGCGAGCTGTCGCGCCGCGAGGCCGTCAAATTTGTGGGTGAATTGCGAAAAAAGCGTCGCCTCTCTGTAGCGCGGCGCCCATACGTCGCCATGCGCCGAAAAAGGGCCCGCTTCATTCGGCGCAGCGATGACGCGCCGCTGGTGATCCGCCTCTTCGTCATCAAAAGGCGCGTTCCACAAGTTTCGTCGATAGAATGTGGTCGAGTGAACATAGAAAACGTCGGCCGCCTTTTGGCTCGCGCCCTCCGCCGGCCTCAGCAGCCAGGAGGCAGGGAATTCGTAGTTTGGCGCTGGCGGCGGCTCGACGGTTTGAAACGGGGCGCGAGGGGTCGCAAAAAAGCGGACAATCCCGTCCTGAAAGATCGCAGCCGCCGCCAGGGCCAGGGCGAAGCCCAGCGCCGTTGCGCCGAAGCCGAGGCGTCTCCACATTTTTCCAGTCATCAGCCCGCCTGATTGCCGCCGTTAACAGGACCATAATAGGTCAAATGCTCTTGATAAACGGGGAACTGTTACGATGGCGCATTGCCTATTCGAAGGCGCCTCTGGTAAGGCCGCACCACGGCGCGAATCACGTGCTGAAAGGCAGTTTGTATGGATGACGACAAAAAAGCGCCAGCGGAAGAAAGTCCGAAGACAGGGATAGAAACGCCCTTGTTTCGGCCTGCCAAGTCGCGATTCCTGCCTGGCCTGCGATCAAGCTTTATCGCAGGCGTTGTTGTCGCCGCCCCGCTCGCGATCACGGCTTACATCATTTACTGGTTTGTCACCGGGCCGATGCGCGAGCTAGACTCGTTCGTCCGGAATATGCTGCCGGCCGGCGACAGCCGCCTTGAAACGATCACGCAAGCGATCCCGGGCTTTGGCGTCCTTGTTGCGATCGCGGTCATTATCCTGCTCGGCGCATTTACGAAAAATTTCGTCGGCCGCGCATTCATCAGAACAGGCGAAAAGCTGCTCGATAGAATGCCGGTCGTCAGAAACCTGCACCGCTTTTTCAAGAACGTTTTCGAGACGGCGCTGCAGAAATCGGCGCGCTCCTTCAAGGAAGTCGGACTGGTCGAATATCCGCGCAAAGGCCTTTGGGCGATCGCTTTCGTCATCGGAGACACAACGGGCGAGATCGATTATCGTTTTGCGGACAAGCAGCTCATCAGCATTTTTGTTCCGACCGTGCCAAATCCCACTTCCGGTTTCCTGCTCTATGTTCCGCGCGCCGACTTTACGCCGCTGACGATGTCCATCGAAGACGCCGCAAAAGTGGTCTTCTCGCTTGGGCTCGTCGTGCCGGAATTCACCGCGCCTGAGGAGGCTGTGAAGAAGCTGGAGAAATTGGCGACGGAAGCGGCTCAAGAGCGACGGGGCATACTTTCACGCATTACCGATCGCATGACCGCGGCTAACCGGCCCTGAGCAGCTTGACCGCATCGTCTCGGCTGAAAAGATAAAGCAAGACGCGCAATGCTTCGCCGCGCGCGGACTTTAGGTCCGGATCGCGCTCGACAATAAGGGCGGCGTCATCGCGCGCCGCAAGCAGCAATTCGGCGTGCAGCGAATAATCGGCGAAGGAAAGGCGCGGCAGTCCGGACTGCGCCGAACCGAGCAAGTCGCCGGCGCCCCGCAAGCGCAGATCCTCCTCGGCGATCCGAAATCCGTCTTCTGTTTCCCGCAAAATCTTTAGCCGCGCGGCCGCCGTCTCCGACAATGGACCCTTGTAGAGAAGAATGCAGGACGCCGGTTTTTCGCCGCGTCCGACACGCCCTCGAAGCTGGTGCAATTGCGCCAGGCCGAAGCGCTCCGCATGCTCTATCACCATGACGACGGCGTTCGGCGCGTTGACGCCGACTTCGATGACTGTTGTCGCGATCAGGAGAAGAAGGTCCCCGCGATGGAAGCGATCCATCACAATGTCCTTTTCAGGCCCGGGCATGCGGCCATGGACCAGTCCGACGGCGTCGCCGAAAATTGAATGAAGATGACGAAACCGCTCTTCGGCCGCCGTCATCGGAACGACTTCCGATTCTTCGACCAGCGGGCACACCCAATAGACCTGGTCGCGACGTCTGATCACCCGGGACACCGCTTCAACGATTTCGTCGAGACGCTCAACGGGCGCCGCGCGGGTGTCGACAGGTTTCCTTCCGGGAGGCTTTTCACGAATCGCCGTCATGTCCATGTCGCCGTAGGCGGTCAGGGCCAGCGTTCGCGGAATGGGCGTTGCGGTCATGACGAGAAGATCCGCACGCCAGCCCTTCGCCGCGAGCGTCGCGCGTTGTTCGACGCCAAATCGGTGCTGTTCGTCGATGATGACGAGGCCCAGATCGGCGAATGCGACATCTTCTTGAATTAGCGCGTGGGTCCCAATCAGAAAATCGATCTCATGCCGCTTCAGCCGCTCGAGCTTGTCGCGGCGCGCGCCCCCTTTGTCGCGGCCGGTCAGGATTTCGATGCGGATGCCCGCTTTGACGGCGACCGGCCCAAGCATTTCGAGATGCTGTCGGGCCAATATCTCCGTCGGCGTCAGCATCGCGGCCTGAGCGCCCGATTCAATCACGGCCGCCGCCGCAAGAAACGCCACAATGGTCTTGCCGGAGCCGACATCGCCATGAACGAGGCGCACCATCCGGTCTGGCGCCGCCAGATCGGAATCGATTTCCCCCAGCGCCGCTTTCTGCGCACTCGTCAACGTCCAGGGCAGGGAAGCGAGAGCCTTTGCGCGAAGTTCACCCGACGCGACAAAACTTCGCCCCGCCGCCTTTTTCCGCGCCCGACGGATCAAAACCAGCGCGAGTTGATTGGCGAGGAGTTCGTCATAGGCGAGCCGCAGCCGCGAAGGCGCGCCCGCCGAGAGATCGGCGGCTGACTGCGGCGCATGGAGCGCGCGAATCGCGTCGTTCCAGTCTGGGAACCGGTTCTTCGTCCGCCACGCCGCATCCTGCCATTCCGGCAGCGCCGGCGTCCGGGCAAGCGCGCCTTGCGCTGCTTTCCGCATGACCGCCAACGGCAAACCCGCCGTTAAAGGATAGACGGGCTCAAATAACGGCAGCCCGCCTTCGTTCGCGGGATCGACAATATGATCCGGATGCGTCATTTGGCGCGACCCGCCATATTCTTCGATGCGGCCGGAAATGACGCGCGTCGAACCTTCCGGAAGCGCCTTGGCGAGATAGTCCGGTCGCGCGTGAAAAAAGGCGAGCGTGATGAACCCGGTTTCGTCCGAGCAAATCACCCTGTAGGGCAGGCGCCGCGTGGACGGGGGGTGGTGTTTGTCGACCCGCACTTTCACTGTCGATAAGGAGCCGACTTCAGCGTCGGCGATTTTCGGCCGCCGACTGCGATCGATGAGGCTGTGCGGCCGAGTAAAGAGGACGTCGACGACACGCGGCCCCGCGGCCTTCGAGACGAGTGTCGCAAGGCGCGGCCCGACGCCATTCAGGGAGGTGACGTCGGCGAAAAGGGGATTGAGAATTGACGGTCGCATCCGGCAATTATCGCCTTGTTTCGCTGGATTGTCTAAAGGTTGTCAGGCGCGTTACAATGCGCAATGGCGCCGGGCCCCCTCGACATTCGTCGCAAGAAATTGCTCCATCGCGCGCGGTATCGCGGCTTCAAGGAAGCGGACATGCTTGTCGGCGGCTTCGCCGAGAGCGCGCTTGGCGCGATGTCGGAACTGGAGCTTGAGGCCTTCGAGACGCTGCTCGCGCATAATGATCATGACATCTATGCGTGGATCGTCGGGGACGCCGCGCCGCCGGCGGCGATCGACAAGCATTTGCTTCGCCGAATGCAGGACTTTGACGCGGCGGCCGGAATTCACGATTTTTGACACTTGAACTCAACCCGCCGGCCGGATAGCTCCATTGCGAACTGGCTAACGCCGCCGTCAAATCCGATGGCGGCGCGCATTGCTGTCGGCTGGGGAAATATCGCTTCATGACGGTCGTATCGGGCGTTGCAACAATCGCCGCCTTGGAAGCTTGGAAAAGCGCCGCGAGCTTCCCTGTCTATGACGCGCCGGACGGCGCCGACGCGATGGCGCTCGCGGAAGCGGCCGCCGTTCGGGACGATCTCATATTGTATGTCGCGAGAGACGCCGCGCGCGCGGCTGACATGCTGGCGGCGCTGGAATTCTTTGCGCCCGACATCCCGCGCCTTGAGTTCCCTGCCTGGGATTGCCTTCCCTATGATCGCGTCTCGCCCTCCGCCGCGGTTTGCGCGGCGCGCATGGCGACGCTGGCGACGCTTGCGGAACGCAAGGGAGCCGGCGCCCTGATTGTCGTCACCACCGTCAACGCCGCCACGCAACGGACGCCGCCGCGAAGTCTTGTCGAAGGTTCATCCTTTTCGGCTCGCGTGGGCGAAGCCTTTTCCATGGCCAAGCTCATCGCTTATCTCGCGGCGAACGGTTACGCGCGCGCATCGACAGTGCGCGAGGCGGGTGAATTCGCCGTCCGGGGTGGGTTGCTGGATCTCTATCCGCCTGGCGCCGAGGAGCCGTTGCGGCTCGACTTTTTCGGCGACAGCCTTGAATCAATCCGCGCGTTCGATCCCGCGACGCAGCTGACGACTCGCCAATTGGGCGACGTGCGCCTTGCCGCTGCAACGGAGGTGCTGCTTACCGAGGAGTCCATCGCCCGATTTCGCGCAAATTTTCGCGCAACCTTCGGCGCGGCGAGCGACGATCCAGTCTACGAAGCCGTAAGCGAGGGCCGCAAGCATTCCGGCATGGAGCATTGGTTGCCGCTTTACTACGAAAGCGTTGGAACCTTGTTTGATTTCGTTCCGCGTGCGCTCGTCTTCATGGAGCATCTTGCGAACGAGTCCGCCGCTGGCCGATTTTCATCGATCGCCGATTATTATTCTGCGCGCGCGGATGATTTGAACGCCCCGCGCACGAAGAACTCGGAATTTTCAGCGCCGTCCTATCGGCCGCTGAGGCCGGACCGGTTATATCTTACGGAAGGCGAGTGGTCGGAAAAACTGCAAAGCGCGCCCTTGCGTCAATTGTCGCCGTTTTCTCCCCCGGAGGGCGGCCGCGCCTTTTCCTTTGGAGCAAAGGTCGGCCGCACTTTTGCGGCGGAACGCGCGATGGAAAAGGTCAACGTCTTCGACGCCGTGCGCGAGCATATCGTCGAGCTCCGCAGATCGGGCAAGCGCGTCTACTTCGCCAGCTGGACGGACGGAACGGCCGATCGCATGCGAGCGGTGCTGCACGAACA
The DNA here is from genome assembly GCA_902826095.1 of uncultured Alphaproteobacteria bacterium. Lineage (GTDB taxonomy): Bacteria > Pseudomonadota > Alphaproteobacteria > Caulobacterales > Parvularculaceae > Amphiplicatus. Next base: position 66,684 of record CADEDN010000016.1, read on the forward strand.
CGGGCTTGAACTCGGCCACTTTGAGACATGGAAGGCGGCGCAATCTTCAGCGGCGAAGATCGGCACGGTCCTCCTTGGACTTGAAACCGGGTTCATCGCAAAGGACGCAGCGTTCGTTTCAGAACAGGATATCCTTGGCGACCGTCTTGTCAGGCGTGGGCGACGAAAACGCGCTGAAAACTTCTTGACTGAGGCTTCGAGTCTCAATGTCGGCGATCTCGTCGTTCACGCGGACCACGGCGTTGCGCGATACGCGGGTCTGAAAACGCTCGACGTGCAGGGCGCGCCGCATGACTGCCTTCAGCTTGAATATGCGGGCAATGACAAGCTGTTCCTGCCGGTCGAAAACATCGATCTTCTGTCGCGTTTCGGCTCAGACGAGCCGACCGCCGCCCTTGACAAGCTCGGCGGCGCCGGATGGCGGAGCCGCAAGGCCCGCATCAAGGCGCGCATCAAGATGCTTGCCGAACAATTGATCGCAATCGCCGCAAAACGTGAAATGAAAGCGACCGACACGATCACGGCGCCGACCGGGGTCTATGACGAGTTCTGTGCGCGGTTTCCATACGCCGAGACCGAGGATCAGGAAAACGCCATCGCCGATGTCATGGAGGATTTGGCGAGAGGCCGCCCGATGGACCGCCTCATTTGCGGCGATGTCGGATTCGGGAAGACCGAAGTCGCCTTGAGAGCCGCATTCGTCGTCGCGATGACCGGCCGCCAGGTCGCGGTGATCGCGCCGACGACTTTGCTCGCACGTCAACATCTGAAGAATTTCGCCGAGCGGTTCAAAGGCTCTCCTGTCAGAATTGGCGGACTGTCCCGGCTGATTGCGGCGGCGGACGCAGCAAGGACAAGAGCGGGCATCGGCGATGGAACCGTCGATATCGTCGTCGGCACCCATGCGCTCTTGTCGAAGTCGATCAATTTCCGCGACCTCGGCTTGGTGATCGTCGACGAAGAGCAACATTTTGGAGTCAAGCACAAGGAGCGCCTAAAGGAGTTTAGATCCGATACGCATGTCCTGACGCTGACCGCAACGCCAATACCGCGCACCTTGCAATTGGCGATGAGCGGCATTCGCGATCTCTCCCTGATTTCAACCCCGCCGATCGATAGGCTCGCCGTCAGGACGAGCGTGGGGCCATTCGATCCTGTCGTCGCTCGGGAAATGATCTTGCGTGAGCATTACCGGGGCGGCCAGATATTCTATGTGGCGCCGAGGATCGCCGATCTCGACGGCGTCGCGGAATTCCTGAGCGAACAGGTTCCGGAGGTTCGGTTCAAGATCGCGCACGGTCAAATGGCGGGCGGCGAACTCGAAGACATCATGAATGCGTTCTACGACGGCAAGTTCGATGTGCTTGTATCGACGACGATTGTCGAATCCGGTCTTGATATTCCGACCGCCAACACGCTCCTTGTTCATCATGCGGACCGGTTCGGCCTGGCGCAGCTCTATCAATTGCGGGGCAGGGTGGGCCGGGCGAAGCTTCGCGCCTATGCCTATCTGACGACGACGCCGAGAAGATCGCTTACGCCCGCCGCCGAACGTCGTCTTAAAGTCATGCAGTCGCTCGATACGCTTGGCGCCGGCTTCACGCTCGCATCGCATGATCTCGACATACGCGGCGCCGGGAATCTCCTTGGCGAAGAACAGTCCGGCCAGGTCCGGGAGGTCGGCGTCGAACTCTATCAGCATATGCTGGAGGAAGCAGTGGCCGAGTTGCGCGAGGGCGGCCGCACGGAAGACGACCAATGGTCGCCGCAGATCAATGTCGGCATCGCGGTGCTCATCCCGGACAATTTTGTCTCGGATCTGAATGTTCGCATGGGGCTTTACCGACGGCTGGGCGAACTGCATGAGGACAACGACATTCAGGCCTTTGCGGCTGAGCTTGTCGACCGTTTCGGCCGCTTGCCGGCGGAAGTCGAACAGCTGCTGCAGATTGTCCAAATCAAGGAGCAATGCCGCAAGGCCGGCGTCGGGAAAATCGACGCCGGGCCAAAAGGCGCGGTGATCACTTTCAGAGGCGAAAAATTCGCCAACCCGGCCGGCCTCGTCAAATACATTTCCGAGAGCGCCTTTGAGGTGAAGCTTCGTCCGGACCAGAAGCTGGTGTTTCAGCAAAACTGGCCCGACGAAAAAGCGCGCATCAGCGGCTGTCGGCGCATCTTGTCGGTCCTGGCGGAAATCGCCGCGGCTTGACGCTGGATCAACCCAGAGCGCGGTCTTGTAGGTCGTGGGTGCGGAGCGAGCGATAAAGGCGCGCGATGGTCGTTTCGAGGTCTTCAGAGGGCGCTCGGATGACGGACGCCGCTTTCACAACCGCGATTTTCAATGTGGATCGCCTCAAGGTCCCGGAGATGACGCCTTCAAGGCGCGCTGCGACCCGCGCGGCTTCGTCTGCGCGCGTATTGCGAAGAAGAACAATCAAAGTCGTCTGGGTCAATTTCGCAATAAGGTCTTCCGCTCGGACAAGACGCCCCGCGGTCCTCAGCGCCTCATCGAGCGGGAGCGCATCGATCCGCTCGCCGTCCGGCTGAGCCCGGGCAACGATTGCAAGACCTGCGATCGCCATCGGCCGGCCCGCGATGTCATCGCGCTGAATAATCCTGTTCGCATGGACGGCAAAAAAGCGAGCGCTCGCAACGCCGTTGCTGCCGGCGCAGCCTTCAGGCGATCGCAAGAAACTGCGCATCGTCGCAGCCAGCGCCGTCCGTCGCGCCGCCCGCTGCAGACGATGCGCAAGATCGGACGTGAGGTGATCCGCGAGAATGGTTTGAAAGCCGTCGCGCGCCGCGCATCGATCAAGCAGAGCATCGTCGTTTGCGGCGATGAAGATCGGCAGGCGCCGATGGTCGCGATGGCGCCTTAGCGCGCGGGCGAGCGCGAGAAGCAGATCGTTGTCATCGGCCGGCAGGAATACGGCGCCGCTAAAATGGCTGTGCTCAATGGCGCGCATCGCTTGCCCGGCGGAAAATACGCAGATCGTTTTCGACGCCGCGCGGCGAACCGCGTTGCAGGCGCTAAGCGCGGCAGGCGAGGGACGGCCGGCGATCAGAACGCTCAGGGGCGAAAATTCATTTGATAGGCCCGTAAAAGTCACGTGCCGATTATCGGCGGCTAGGCTCCTGATGCGGTCGCCAAGTTCGTCGGCGAGCGAAGCCAAACGGAGTTTTTCGCGGATCAACGCGATGATCGGCGATGCGTCGGCGCCGAGAAACGCCGCATCAGCGTCGCGTCGCAAGATCGCCCGCGCCGGCGCTGGCGTTTCGGGGTCGGCGATAATGAGAACGCCGGCGGCTGGCGCAAGATTGCGAGCCCTTGCTATCGTCGCGGCGACGTCAATCGCACTTCCGCCGGCGCGAAGATCGATCACGACGATATCGATCCCCATGGATCGGTCGGCGATCTCAAACAATTGGTAGCCGGCTGTTTCGGCTGCGGCCGAGGGCGCGGTCGAATTGCCGCCCGCGGCGATCAGCCAGGCGATCTTCGCTTTCGGTGCGGGGTCTTTAGGGTTAACCATCCGGTCCGGCCTTTTCCGGGCGGCCGGAATCGGGACGCCCCCGCCTATCGTTGGCCGCCTTGCCGGGAATTATTCAATTTGCGGGCCGAGACTTCGGCTTCATGAGCCGACAGCTGCGCGCCGGTCGCGCTTTCAGCCATTGCAGCGATGATCTTGGGCTCCTCAAGGCAGACATCTTCGCCCGCCGCCGACGATGCCGCGCGCTCCTCGTAACACGGTAGCGCCGCCAAGAACTCCTGCGGTTTGTCATTCGGGCCGACTTCGCGATAAAGTTGCGCGGTTCTGATCCCGACATATCGCCAATGCCAGGGTTCGTAGGTATCTCGACCCGGCAAATAATTATTGCCGGGCGGGTAGGAGAGAATGAATCCGAACCGGAACGCGTTCTCCTCAAAACATTGGTATGTCTTGTCGCTATGTCGCATCAGCCTTCCGTCGACGTCGATGTCGGTTGCAAGGCCTAGCTGGTGTTCTGAAATGCCCGGCGGCGTCACCGTGCCGCGATCAAGATTGCGCGCGTAGAGTTCTTTTTGCGTGACGTAAGAGCGGTACCCGGATCTCAACGATATTCGCTCGCCGGCTTCGGCCCTGCAGAGCGAAATCAGCTGGGCGAGGCGCGCGGGCAGATTCTCTTCCTCGGGACTTTCGTCCGAATCGCCCGCCAGTCGAACCCGCATTTCCTCAACCTCGGCGTTCTTGGAAAGCGGCACTGAATAGGCGGCGGCTCTGACGAGGTCTGTCGGCGCATAGTCTGCGCGCAACGGGAATTGCTGGGAGACCGGACGATCGATGTCGAGGCGGCGGTCGCGCATGCGATTTGCCGCATAGCGCTGCGCGCCGAAGGCGTCGCGAAACAACGCCCGCATGTGTTCGTTCAACGCCTGCGCTTCGGTTGCGCGGCCTTGCGCTTCATAAACCCCGGCAAGGAGTTTGATATAAAGACTGAGCTCCGGGCTGTTCGCGCCTTTCGCCTTTTCCTGCGCGTGGAATGCGTCAAGATAGAGCTTTTCGGCGTCGTCAAGGCGTCCCATGCGCTGATAAACCGGGCCAAGCATCAAAGCGATCTGAACCGAATCGGGATGATCCGCGCCGAGTATGTCGTTGCGGATAGACAGCGCGGACGAAAGCAGTCCAGCCGCCGCATAAAGGCCCTCATCGCTCATCGCGAAATAGGCGCCGACTTTCGTCATATCCCGCGCTGCGGCGAGCTTCGCCTCGCGCGCGCCGGAGAAGTATTCGGGATTGCCGGTCGGCTTTAGCGCCTCGGTGAAGAGTGTTCCCGAGGAACTGATGAGGCTCGCGTAAAATGATTCGACGGACTTATCGTCTTCCGCTTCGCCGCGCGATGACGCGTCGCCCGAGAGTTCAAGAAATTCCGAATAGATCGAGACGGCTCGGGAAATGTCGCGTTCGATGATCCTTGATCGCGCCAGCTTGTCTTCGATCAGCGCCCGTTCGACATCGCCAAGCGCGCCGGCCCAATCGGACGTCAGCGCCTCTTCGTAAAGGCTGGCGCTGTTTTCAAAACGACGCGCCGCATAGGCGGCTTCAGCGACCTGCGCCTTGAAAGGCGCGAGCGCCTCCTCCGAGATGCCGGCTTTGCGGCGCAGTTCGATGACGCGAACGCCATAGCCTTCAGCGGCGCCCGGATAGCCGCCTTCGCGCAACGCCTCAAACCGGCTCTCCGCAGCGTCTGGATCAGTCCAGACAACAGCATAAAAGGCAGCGCCATAGGCGGCAGCGAGCGTCAGAAACGCGCACGCAAACACCGGCGGCGGACGCAATTTCATGTCCGTTAACAAGCCCCTCGTCGCACCAAGACCCCTGAGGGTGTGAGAATATCACCAAATTCGACATGACGCGAGCGGCTTTGGCCGCGGCCGGTTCGAGAAATGTGGACAAATCAGAAGTCGGCGCCGCCAGCCGGTGTGTCCGATGGCTGCAGGAATTGGTCGGGTATAACTGATCACAAGAAGCGGTGGCGAACTCGCCGCTGGCCTTGCTCCCCGCACTGTTGAGCTGGACCTTCCCAGCCCCAATTTATTGCGCATCCGCCAGGGTCTTGGGGATGCGAGGCGACAAATCACGGTTTCTTTTCAATAGTTTATCGGGGAGGCGGCCTTCTGTATGGCGTCCATTTTCGCGCATGGAGGAGTAAACCGGGGTGATTCTCAGCGCGACCATTAGCGCAGGCGCAAAGACCATTGCTTCGTTCAAGCCGGACGCAGCCTGGTCGATTGGATCGACTTTGCCATTAATGGCTGCATCGATGGGCCGGTAATGGTCTGACCGACAACCTGGCAAATGCGCCTAAGGGCCAGACTTTGCGCTTCGGCCTATTGTCGTTAAGATGAAATCTGGGGTCATTCGACGGTAGGGGAAGTTCATGACGTACGGGGCAAAACGCGGGATCAAGACGCCGGGCGAATATGGCGTGATGGACCTTGCGGGCCTGTCGCTTGCCGGCGCGGCCGGCATCGTCGCGGCGCTGGTCACCGATTATCAGCAAAAAGGCGAAGCATCGTCCCTTTATACGGTCAATCAGTGGGCCGCCGCTCTCGGTGAAATCCTCGGCTTTGGAAATATTCCCCTCTGGATGGTCGTGCTTGGCTTGATCGGCATCGGGGCCGGATCAATTTTCTACTTTCAACCAATCACACGCCAGGGGGCCTTCGCCCAGGGATTCGGGCTTCTTGCCGTGCTGATGACGGCGGTGCCGGCTGACCTCGCCGGAGGGCTGCAGCCGACCGGGCCGATCCTGCCCGACCTTGAGCCGGTCGCCGTCAATCGGGAAGCCGTCATCGGCGAAGGGATCGTGACGGCGGCGTTCCAGGCCGAGGAAGCGCGCGTCATTGAGGTGCAAGAACGCCAGGTCGCAAAATATGTTGTCGAACTCAACATCGAGTTTGAGGGCGGCGCGCCGGACGATGTCGAGGCGAGGATCCGGCGTGGAGCTCTGCGCGGGCGCCTCCACAATGCGGACACCGGCGAGACTTTCAATCTGTTCCGGACGGCCGGCGGCAATGTCATCGTGCGCGGCGATTCGCTGATCATTAGGGCGGGCGTCCCTGCGCGTTCGACTGAAGCGACGCTCTGGGTCCGGATTGAAAGCGAAGGCTATGCCATCGAAGAACAGTCCGCAAAAGCGACCCTTGACTCAGGTCTGAATTGGACTGTGAACATGCGCCGATCGAAAACGCCCTTGTTCATGCAGCGCTTGCAGAAATCCTATTGGTTCTGATCAGCGCGCCGCTACAGGCCCGACAATTGCTCGTCGACGGCGCGCGCGGCGGCGTCGAATGCGCCGTTGACATAGGCGTAAGCGCTTGAATCTGAATTGGCGATTGAAATCCGGCCGATTTTCGCGCGCGCCGCGATGTGCGGGCCATTCGTCGGCGACCGCTCCGGGCCGTCGAATAGCTCATTGTATTCGTAAGCGTAGCCATGCGGCCAGCGATTCACTGTCATGCCGGCGATATCGCGCTCGGCGTCGAATCCGAAGGGCGCCATGGCGCCAATCAATTGGTCGACAATCGCTGATTCAAAATCGTCGTAAGCGAGAGCATAGAGGCTCTGTCGGCCCGCGCGGTGCTGATCTTTTTCGTTGAGCCCCAATCCCGGCGCGATCGGAATATGATGGAGATGGAGCAGGATCGGCTCGTCCGGCGAGGCGGAGAATTTGTAGTCGCCGATACTGACCGGAAAATCGAGCGCGGCGAGGTCGCAAAAACTTGACGGCGCATAAAGCCGATGAAAGCCGGCCTTTTCAAAGGCGCGCCAGTTCCGAAGCGCGACGTTGATATAGACAAGCGGAATCTTGGTGAAACTGCGCACCGCTTCTTTCTGCGCGTCCGGCATTTCAGCGCAGACATGCGGCGCCATCGCCATATAGCCCGCCATGATCGCGGATCGCCCCCGCACGCGGCGCACCACGCCATCCTTCACGTACACGACATCGACCGATTTGCCGGTCGGCGAGTGGCGCAGATCGACGACCGTCGCGCCGAGCCGAATGCGGGCAGGGGCCCCGTCGCGATCGAGCCGGCTGTAATCTGTCGGCGCAAGAACGATATCTTCCATCGTCGATCCGCCGATCGCTTCCGGCATGAGCTTTCGGACGAGAAGGCGCGCGAGCGACGCGTTGCCGTCCGGAAAGTGGAATATGTACGGCTCCTCAAAGTCGTGGGAATTCTCGATCGATTCGGCGACTCCAAGGCCGGCCGTGCCGGGCATGCCCCACCGCGTCGCTTCAAGCGCGGACAGCACATCCCAGCCGCATCCCCAAAGGCCAAGCGGACTGCGCCTAAGGAGGACGACAAACTCCTCGGTCGCCGGCGTATGGTTGCGGAGGAAATCTTCATAACTGATCGATCGCAGGAGCGAGATCTTTTCAGCGAGCGTTTTTCCTTTGAGATAGTCGTCATCCTTCAGGACCATCGTCTTCAACGCAGCCTTCGTTTCCGCGCTCAAGGGCAGGGCCTTCAATGATCGGTTGACCGTTTTCCTTGAAGGGTTCTCCCCCCAATGCGGAATCGGCATTTCCGCCAGCGCGTCGGCGCCATAGGTTTTTTTGTCGAGATAAATGCCGGCGCGCATGTTGCGGCGCGCATAGAAGTCCTCGTCAAAATACTCGTAAAATTTTGCGACATCGACGCCGAGAGACTGGAGCATTTGCTTTGACTGCGCTGAATAGCTCGAAGGCCCGTCGATCGATTGGCTTCCGCCATAGCCGATCAATTTCTTGCCGTCGACATCGAACTCGTTTCGCTTTGCGTGGCCGCCGAAATCATCGTGATTGTCCAGAATCAGAACGCGAGCCTTTGGTCCCGCCCGTTCACGAAACAGATGCGCGGCGGCAAGACCGGAAAGGCCGGCCCCAACTACAACAAGGTCATAGAGACTGTCGGTCTGGATTTGCGGCCGCGCCCAGCGCCGACCTTCCCAGGCGAGCGCATGGGCGACCTCGAATGAACCTTGATGCGATCCGCGAAGGCCCGACAGTCCAGGCGGGTAGGGCGCGGCCGAGCGACTGATGGACACCGCCGACAGCGGCGATAAGGCGCCGACGGCGGTCGACAACGCGACGCCGCCGAGAAAATCGCGCCGACTAATTTGAGATCGCAGCCGCGCCATCGACTCTCTCCTGAATAGCGGCGCGCCAGCCTAGCCTACCGGACGCTGGTCGCGCGAGACCTTGATCTTGGTTTTCTGCAGCGCCAAACGAACGCGCGACCCGCACACCCCTGTCATCCCGGAAATTCGCGAAGCGAATGATCCGGGATCCTGCGCGGCTGAGGGG
>CADEDN010000017.1 GCA_902826095.1 uncultured Alphaproteobacteria bacterium
AACTTCTTCAAGGCGCAAAACTATGTTGCAGTTTAATTGCGCGAGGCTCTAGCGCGCCGCGCACGAAGGTGGAGACCGGTTTCGCGCGAAAAGGCGCGCCAAATGAAGAGACTAGAACATCGGGCGCGATTCCCATATCGCGCCCGATGTTCTGGCGTTTGACGCGGAAAAGCTGTCGCCCGCTTTCCTGAACTGTCACGCGATCAATCAAGGCGCTTGCGCTCCCGCACGTCGATTGTCCGAAGACGGAGCATGCTCTGTTCCTCTCCCTTGGTAAGGGAGAGGTTAGGGGAGGGATTGGGGCTGTTGCAGCGGAGTCTTTCCAATCTCGCCAATCCCCTCCGGCGCTGCGCGCTGCGTCTCCTTTTCAAGGCAAGGGAAATCAGAGCGCCCCGCCCTGTCATCCCGGACAATCGCGCAGCGATTGATCCGGGACCCTGTGAAATTGAGGGCCCTTCAGCTGCGCGGGATCCCGGATAATTCGCTTCGCGAATTTCCGGGAAGACAGGGGGTTGCGGGTCGCGTCGGGACGGCGAGGGAATTACGTCCTCTCCACCAACCGCAAAAACTCTTCCGGCGTCGTCACTTTCTCAATATCCCGCGCTGAAACCGTGACGCCCCAGGTCTTCGCGATCGCGTCGTAACGGGGCCTGCGCCAGTCGATCAGCCGCGCGAAGCCCCAGCGGATGAAATCGTCGGGATCGACTTCGCCTTCGCTGACGCCTTTGGCCTTCAAATAATCCGCCCAGATGCGTTTCAGGAACGCCTCATTGTAATACATCGGCTTCGGGTTCTTCGCGAAGCGGTCTTTCAGCGCCTGCGCATGCGCGTCGTCGCCTTCGATACAGACGATCGTGCAAATCTCGGAGAGCGGCTTCAAAACGCGGTCCTCGCGGTCCTCCGGATCGACGATCTCGCAGATCGAGCCGCCGGCGTCGCAGATGAAGCGGTCATAGAAGTAGATCGACTTCGCCTTTTCAATGAAAGCCTTTGTGTCGGCGAGCGCGGCGATCTCCGCGTCGCGGTGCAGGCGCTGGCGTCGGAGATATTCATCGAATGGAATGCCGCCTTGTTTCGGATCGCCCGGCTTGCCGAGAAAGGCCGACAGGGGCGCGAGATTGTCGAAGCTGATGTTCGATGAAATGCTGATCGAATCGGAGCGCAGCATGTCGCGAAGCCCCGGCGCCTTCATCGCCTCGCGCTTGAACTCGTCGACAATCGCCTCGCCGAGATAGCGCGTGCCGATGCGGTAATCGACGGAATAGTGGAACCAGTTCGCCTCGCGCCGGAGCATCGAGGCGATTCGCGTCTTGCCGACGCCCGACATCCCGATCAAGGCGATCGGCCTTGTCGCATCCGCTTTCGTCATGCGCCCCGTCCTGCAACGCTCGCGTCAAGCGCCGTGAACAGCCGCACCGCGCGCGGGTCGCCGGCGAGCGAAGGCGACATTTTGTTCATCGCATAGGCGGCGGAGAGGCGGCGCGCCGGATCGATCATCGCCGCCGAGCCGCCAAAGCCCGCATGGCCGAAGGCCGTGCGGCTCGGCCCGAAATGCCCATTGGTGTTCGCCATCAGCCCGGCGGTCCATATGAGGCGAAAGGGCAGCACGAGATCCTCGCCGCTGATGCGCGGGGCGAGCGCGGCGGCGATCGCGTCTTCCGCAATATCGCGCCGGCCGTTCGTCGCGAGACCGCGATTGGCGAGCGGGTGCGTGATGGCGGCGAGCGCGCGCGCCGTCGCATGCATGTTGGAGGAGGGAATTTCCGCCGCCATCCACTGTTCGCGATTGACCTTTCCGGCCGCCGACCACGGTTTCAGAAACGCGATCTCGGTGAAGCGGCTATCCTTGCGATGCGTCGGCGCGGCGGGCGGTTTGGGCATAGTGGCGGCGCGCGCCATTTCCTCCGCGCGCATCCCGCAGTGAATATCGAGACCCTGCGCGCGCAACATCGCGCCGATCGTCCGGCCGGTCTTGCGCCGCAAAAGCTCGTTGATGATGAAGCCGCCGGTCTGCGGATGATAGCCGGCGGCCGAACCCGGCGGCCATAAAGGCGCCATCGCGGCGAGGCGCGCGACGATACGGTCCGGATAAATCCATTCGTCCGGCGGCGTCTCGTCTGGAAAGCCGCAGAGCCCCGCCTGATGCGAGAGGACCATCGCCAGCGTGATCTTGTCCTTCCCTTCGGCGCCGAATTCAGGCCAGTCCGCCGTGACGGCGCGATCATAAGCGAGCGCGCCGTCGCTGACCGCCGCCGCGACGAGCGCGGCCATCGCCGCCTTGCCGGCCGAATAGAGGCAGACGAGCGTCTCCTCCGCCCACGGAATTGTCCTGTCGCGATCCGCCCAGCCGGCCCAGAGATCGGCGATCAGCGCGCCGCCCTCGAAGGCCGAAAAGCGCGCGCCAAGTTCGGCCCCCTCGCTGAAATTCGCGGCGAATGCGTCAAGCACCGCCGGCGGCGCGAAACCCTTGATGTCGGCGCCGCCGGTCATGCGCCGTCTTGCCCGCGCGGGCAGCCGAGATTGGCGGCGATGAAGGCGCGGCGGGTCTTCACGTCGGCGCCGAGCACGCGGTCGCGCAAATCCTCGCGCCCGGACGACTTCTCGACGAGGCGCGCGGCTCTTTTCGCCGCGCGGTCATCGCCGATGCGGCCGGCGAGGCACTTGCTGCGCTCCGGCGACGCGCCCAGCCGCATCAGGCCGCTTTCAAGCCGCGACGACGCCGGCGCGTCGTCCGACGCGCAGCCGACGAGAGCGGCGCTGATCATCGACAGCATGAAAATCCTTCCCGTCATCGCGGCCGCTTGCGCAACGCTTTCTGGTCGAGCCGCCAGACGAGCGAGCTGAGGCGGTCCTGTCCGAAAAAGGGCTCGTCGTCGAGTACCATCAGCGGCACGCCCCAATGCTGCGCCATTTGCGCCTCCTCATTGCGGGCGATGATCTCGGCGATGCGGGAAGCATTGTCGCCCGCAAAGGCGCGCAGCGCGTCAAGGTCGAGCCCCGCCTCGCGCGCGGCCTCCGCCATGGTCTTCTCCGCCTGCCAGTTCTCGACCCCGCCCCAGATGCGGCGCGACATGGCGCGCGCGAAGGCAAGGCCCGCATGCCGCGTTTCTTCCGCCGCGACGCCGAGCGCCATCAACGGCTTCATCAAGGGCTGTTCCGCCTCGACCTTGCCGGTCGCCATGTCCATGACGATCGGATCGGGACGCGGTAAGGCGAAAGGAACGCCGAGGCGCGCGCTCTCGCGCATGACGTCCTTCACGAGATAAGGCAGCCATTGCGGGCGATTGCGCTCGAAGAAGGTCGGCTCGCGCATGGCGAGCGGGCGGACGAAGCGGAAGTCGCAGGCGATTTCGTAATCGCGCGCGATCCCGGCGAGGCGGTCAATCGCAAGATAGGAATAGGGGCTGCGAAAAGACCAGTAGATGTCGAGTTTGGCCGTCATGCGCGCCCTTTCGTTCTTTCTTGAATCTTCGCGGCTCCGCCCCTAAGCGTCAACGCCAATCTTCATGCCGCCTGAGGGAGCCCGAAATGTCCCGGAAATTGCGCGTCGCCGCCCTGCAGGCCGCCTATGGCGATGATCTGAAGGCGAATATCAAAACCGTCGAAAAGCTCATTCGCGCCGCGGCCAAGGACGGCGCCGAGGTTATCTTGCCGTCGGAGCTCTTTCAGGGCCGCTATTTCTGCAAGCGGGAGGAGACGCGCTGGTTCGCCGAGGCGCATCCGTATAAGGAGCATCCGGTCGTCGTCGCGCTCAGCCCCCTCGCGAGGGAGCTCGGCGTCGTTCTTCCCCTGTCCATTTTCGAGAAAGCCGGACAGGAATATTTCAACAGCCTCGTCATGGTTGACGCCGACGGAAAGATAATGGGGCTCTACCGCAAGAGCCATATTCCGGACGGGCCCGGCTATGAGGAGAAATTCTATTTCAAGCCCGGCGACACCGGCTTCAAGGTCTGGCCGACGAAATTCGGGCGGCTCGGCGTCGGCATTTGCTGGGACCAGTGGTTCCCGGAAGCCGCGCGCGCAATGATGCTCGAGGGCGCGGAGATACTCTTTTATCCGACGGCGATCGGGTCCGAGCCTGAAAATCCCGGACTCGACACGCAAGCCCGCTGGCGGCGCGCGATGATCGGGCATTCAGTGTCGAACGTCGTCCCGGTCGTCGCCGCCAACCGCGTTGGCGACGAGGACGGGCAGATCTTCTACGGCTCCTCCTTCATCGCCAATGAAGGCGGCGACTTCCTCGCCGAAATGAACCGGACGGACGAGGGCTTCATCGCCGCGACGTTCGATCTTGATCAGATCGCGGAGCTGCGCGCCGGCTGGGGCTTTTTCCGCGACCGAAGGCCGGAGCTTTACGGCGCGCTCACCGGCAAAAATTAAGAGTTTCGGGCCAGAGGGGTTCTCCCCGCTGGCGCAAATCATGCTTTGCTGCTCCCCGAATTGGTGTTTGAGGGCAGGGCAGGGTTAACGCATGAGCAAGCCGCAAAGAACAACCGCTGAAATTGTCATCCTGAATGAAGCGAACGCTGCGGACGACGCGGCGATGCGCGACGCGGTCGCCGCCGCGGAGACGGTCGGCGGCAAATTGGCGGCGGCGCGCAAGGCGAAGGGCCTGACGCTTCAAGAAGTTCACGAAGGCACGAAGGTCAAGCTCAACCATCTCGGCGCGATCGAGCTCGGCGATCAAAGCGCGCTGCCGGCCGTGCCGTTCGCCGCCGGTTTCGTCAAAGCCTATGCGCAGTTTCTCGGGCTCGACGCCAACGACTATTCCGCCGCCTACAAGGCCGAATTCGGCGGCGCGGCGGCGGCGGCGAAAACGCCAGCGCCTCAAATCGAGACAGCCGCTGAAGCGCCAGCCATCGCGCGCGCGCCGGCGGCGCGCAATCCTTTCGTTGCAACGCCGAAGACCGAGGCTGCGCCGGCGATCTTTCCGCCCGCGCCGGCAGAGCCCGCGCTGAGCGCGCCAGCGCCCGCCGCGGCCGTCGCCGACAAGGCGTCATCGCCTGACCGCTTCGTCGCCTATTTCGGCGTCGGGGCGGCGTGCCTTTGCGTCGCCTGGATCGCCGGCAATGCGCTCCTGTCAAACCAGAATGCGCCGGCGCCGACCGTCACCTTCACCGCCGTTGCGCCAGCCGCCGAACCGCCGGCCGCGCCCGCCATCGTCGCCCAAGCGCCAGCCGCGTCGCCATCGACCGCCGAGATCGCCGCCGCGGAAGCGCCGCCCGTCGCCGAGAATGACCTCGCTGCAACCGCCCTCATCGAGCCGCCGAAGGTGAAGCCGACGCCCAAGCCGGTTCGCGCGCCGTCGCCGGACATGAAGGAAATCATCATCGCCGACGCGCCGCCGGTCGTCAGCAAGCCTGGCGCGGCCGCCGCCGGCGCCGCGCCGATCGTCAGTGAACAGATTGATCCCTTCGCGCTGTCGGCGCCGGCCGCCGACAGCGCGTCGCCGACGCTTGATGCGACGGTTGTTCCGGCGAAGCTGACGCGCGCGGCGTCCCCGAAATATCCCGAGCGCTGCGCGGCGGGCTCGCGGAAAGCGGAAGGCGTCAGCGTCGCTTTCGACGTGACGGTCGAAGGGCGCCCGACCAACGCCAATGTCGCCGACTCATCCAACAGCTGCTTCAATGACGCGGCGAAAGACACTGTCTATCGCATGCGCTTCTCGCCGCGCATGATCGACGGCCAGGCGCAAATGGAGTTCGGCAAGCGCGTGACGGTGCAGTTCACGCGCTGAGCCCGGCCAGAAATTCATCAACCCACGCCGGCCCGATTTCGCTTGCGCGCCCATAGCGCGCGTCCGTGAACGCCCAGGCGTTTTCCGACGGCTCAAGATTAAGCTCGACGCGGGGGACGCCGAAGCCCCGCGCTTCGCCGACAAATCCCGCGGCGGGATAGACGCTCCCCGAAGTGCCGATCGACACGAAAAGATCCGCCGCCCTGATCGCTACGGCGATTTCGTCGAGGAACCTCGGAATCTCGCCGAACCACACGACGTCGGGCCGCATCATATGGCCGGCGCCGCAGTCGGGGCAACGCGTCTCGACGGAGAGATCGTTTGTCCACGGACAAATGAAATCGCAGGCGCCGCAGCGCGCGCTCATCAATTCGCCATGCATGTGCAAGACCCGGCGCGAGCCGGCGCGCTCGTGCAGATTGTCGACATTCTGCGTGACAAGGGTCAGCCGGTCGCCAAGCGTTGCTTCAAGCCGCGCCAGCGCCGCATGCGCCGCGTTCGGCTTGGCCGCAAGGACTGAGGCGCGCCGCGCATTATAGAATTGATGGACGAGCGCCGGATCAGCGGCGAAGCCTTCCGGCGTCGCCACGTCTCGCCAGTCATAAGTCGACCAGACGCCGTCCGGATCGCGAAAGGTCGAAACGCCGGAATCAGCTGAGATCCCGGCGCCCGTCAGAATGACGACCCGCGTCGGCGGCCTCACCGCGTCATGAAATCGGCCTTGCCGAGCGGCACGCCGGCGTTGCGGAGATTGAGATAGGTCGCCGTCACATGAAAATAGACGTTCGGCAGCATGAAGTTCTGCAGGAATTGCTGGCGCTTCAGCGTCATCGATGAATCGCGCATCGGCACTGTGATGTCCTTGTCGGGATCGGCGTCGATCTTCGCCTTGTCGAGATCCTTGATGTGCGCCTGCGCTTTCGCCGTCCGCTCCTTCAATTGCGCGAATGTCGTTTCGGTGTCCGGGAAAGACGGCGGCTCGGCGCCGGAAAGACGCGTCATGCCGCGCACCGCGATATCGCAGGCGATCTGCACCTGCCGCGCCATGGTGAACATGTCGGGCGCGAGGCGCCAGCTTGTGTAGACAGTCTCGTCGACGCCGGCGGTCTTGGCGTGCGCGGCCGCCTTGTCGAGCATGATGCGGAGCGCGGCGAACATCTGGTCGAGGCTGGCGAAGGCGATCGAGGAAGTTGTGTATTGCATAAAGGTCCTTTGCGAGACGGAGGCCGCAACATAGCCCTTCCGCCGACATTGCAACAGCGATCGCTCTTCACATAGAAGTCATGCGCGATGAAACGGATACTCTTCGTCTGTCTCGGCAATATCTGTCGTTCGCCAGCGGCGGAAGCCGTCCTTCGCGCTAAAGCCGCCGCGCGCGGGCTCGGCCTTCACGTCGCCTCGGCGGGAACCGGCGGCTGGCATCAAGGCGGCGGGGCCGATCCCCGCATGGTCCGCGCGGCGGCGCGGCGCGGTTACGATCTTTCCGCGCACCGCGCGCGGCAGGTCGCTTTCTCCGATTTCTATGAGTTCGACCTGCTGCTCGCGATGGACAACCGCAACCGCGCCGACCTACTCGACATCGCCCCGCCCAATCGCGATTGCGACATTCGATTATTTCTCGAATTCGCAGGCGGCGAGACGCGCGAAACGCCGGACCCCTATTACGGCGGCGCGGAAGGATTTGAACGCGTGCTCGATTTCATCGAGGCTGGCGCAGAGGGATTTCTTTCCTATATGTCCGGCCAATCGTCGACGCCGCAAAATCAGAGCCGGCCGTAAAATGTCATGCGCGCCGATTCGGAAAGGCTGACGCCGGGCTTTGAATTATAGGCGAGAACCGCCAGCATGCGCGTCCGACCGCCTTCGACGGGCGTCACCCGATGCATCGAATTGCGCCCGCGAAACAGCACGAGCGCGCCCGCGCCCATCGACAGCATTGCAGGCGCAACTTCGCCGTCGAGAATCCGCCGCGCAAGATCGTCGTTCTCAACGCCCGCGTCAGCGTCCCGCACATCCTTCACATATTCGAACACGCCGCCGCGTTCCGGCGGCTGCACCATCAGCGTGATGGCGAACGACGAATTGTCGAAATGCCAGCCGAGCTCCTGACCTGCGTCGGCGAAATGAAGATTGACGGCCGACAAAGCGTCAGCATACTCATGCAGTTCCTTTTCGCCGAGCACGACGCACAAGAACTTGCAAAAATCCCCGGACCTATACAACCGCTTCAGCGGCGACTCATCGGGAATTTGGTCGGTTGTGATGCAGCCCTTTGACGAGGCGACTTCATGGTTGCGCACATGGTCGTCCGGGAAATCTGGATTGCGCGGCGTGAGGTAAATGTTGTGGGCGTTCGACGTATAATAGGCGCGATGCTTGTTGCTGTCGCCTTCCCGCCTGACCGCATCGACGCAGTCCGGCCGCAAAAAGCCAGGCATCACGAGCGCGCCAGTCTCGTCGAGCGTTCGTTTGCAGGCGCGGCGAAAATCTTCGTCCGCCAACGGATGGGCGTCAAGATCGACGAGGGACGCAAGGACATTCTGCATGGCGGGCGCGCCTTTCTCAATGGATCTTTGCGCGCAATCTAACAAAGCGCCCGATTCCCGGCAACCTGACCGCATCAATCGTCAACCCGCCGTCAACGGCGCCACCTGCGCCTACTTCTCGAATTCGCAGGCGGCGAGACGCGCGAAACGCCGGACCCCTATGACAGCGGTCCAGAGGGTTTTGAGCATGCGCTCAATCTCATTGAGACTGGCGCGGCGGGGATTCTCGCGCGTCTCGACCGGAAAAGCGCGCGATGATGTGATGGGGTTGAAGCCAGTACCGGCTTGCGGCGAATGCAGTGGGGCTGTTTTCTGTGAGGACGGCTGCGTAGATCGTCGCGAGGTCTTCGCACGTATCCGGGAACGCCTGCTTTTGCGCCATCAATTCAGCCAGTCGATCGCGTCCGAGCGCGCGCTCGCCGAATGCGATCGCCTCATCGCGCGTGCCCTTTGATACTGGTCTTGTCTTGTCCGGCATAGTCCGGAACGCGAGGTCTGCGGCGCCGTAGAATTCGCTTGCGGCGTTCGAATTCAACAGGCCTTCGCCCTGCATGAACGCGGCGCACGCCTGCGGATCGACGTCCTTGAGTTTTCTGAATACGCTCTCGTAGCCCTTGGCGAGAAAATAGAGAACGTTATCGCCGGTCTCGGGCAGTTCGGCGTTCATCCGGTCGACAAAGACGCCGAGCGCCGCGCGCGCCGCCAATTTCGGATTATTCACGGACTCGGACTCGATGAATTTTTCGACATAGGCGTCCGTGAGCGACATATCATAAGCGGTCGCGTGGTCATGAAGCATGACCGCTCGCGGGTCATCTGAGATCAGTTCACGCGCCATCACGTCGATGACGCGGGACACCTTCGTCGCTTCGATCTTATCGGATCGCTGTTCAATCACGGCGGTTCGCGCGAATTGGCGCAACTTGTCCATTTCACCAGCGAGGCGGAGCTTTTCATAACAGTCGAGGAAGAAAAGGAGAATTGCCGCAATGACCGCCAGCGCCGCCGAACCCGTTCGCCACAAGCCGCCGCGGGGCGTGAGCCCGATCAGAATGACAACGCCGATGAGGAGGAGTTTCGGCCAGCCGACCACGACCGCGAGATGAATGAATTGTCCGAGCACGGCGTCACCCCTCAAAGATAATGAAGTATTGCGGGCGTTGATTGAGAAATTGCAAAAGACGTGCGCCGTTTTCACGGCTTGGTAGCCAACTCGCGGCTAGAAGCGGTTTGACCAGCAGGGAGCGGCGAAGATGGCCCTGAAAATGCGCGGGAATGTCGCCTGGATCGCTGTCGCCTTCCTTGCGGCGGCGGCCGCATCCTGCGGCGGGAAGCCGCCGTCGGCAGGCGACCGGGAGCGCCGGCTGCCGGAAATCCAGCCGAACAGCCTTCATATGGAGCTGCTGTCGACGCCAGGCCGGGAAATCTCCCTCGACGCGCCCGAGATCGTCTTTCGGAACGCTCTCGGCACGCATGTCACCCAAAGATTCTACGAAGCCGATTTCGCCGAGCTTGAACGACTTGCGGCGATCTACCGCGGCGGGATGCTCACCGGCTCGGGCATCGAGAAGCTCGGGCCGTTCTACTGGGCGTTCATTCAGGACATGATCGTTGATCGCGACGGCGTCGACAAGAAGGCGCCCGATTTGATTTCTGCATGGGCGAACCGTTACCCGATGTCGCCGACGCCCTATATCGCCACCGCCTTCATGTACGATGAGGTCGCACGTCGGATGGAAAGCAACGGCGACGCGCCTGCGGGACGAGAACGCAAACAGCGATTCCGCGATGAAGCGCTGAGAAGTCTGACGACTCATTGGGACCTCGTGAGAGCCGACCCTTACGCTCACGGCATGAAGATGCGGCTGATTTCCGCCGGCGCGGCCTCAGACGAAACCTGGGAAGAGGCTTTTGAAGCGGCCAAGCGCGAACATTCGCGCCGCTTCGTCATCTATTTCGAAGCGGTCAATTCCGCGCCGGGGATGAGCGACTCGCCGCTGAGCGCGGGGATCGCCGCTGAGCGGATCGCGCGCGCGCTCGCCGACACCATGGGCGAGGACGGTGACGCCGGCTACGCCCGCGTCTGGTGGTCGGCCTATAGTCGTAGTTACATCAAGTATCTGTTCGAAAACGGCTGGGTGAACTGGCCGCGAATCCGGAGCGGCTTCTACAAGATTATCGAAGACTATCCCGAGCCCTGGAATCTCAACAATTTCGCAAGGTTCAGCTGCATCGTCGGCGACGTGACGACGCTCCGCGCTCTGGCGCCGGCTGTGCGGCGGCACCCGATCGACGATGTGTGGACCTACGAACATCGCGAATATTGCTTCCTCTTCGCCGACGCGACGGCTGAAGAGATTCCGCTGGAACCGCCGTAAGCGGTCATTGGCGCCTCGCCGGCGTCGAGCCTTGGGATCTGTCCGTCTTCGTGTGATTGATGCGGCGCCGTTCAGCCTGCGGTGGCGATCGCATGGGTTGCGTCGCTCAATCCATAGCTAGCGACGACTTCGTAATGCGCCGCCTCAGAACCCAAATGCGACTCGTAGAGATGGAACTCTCTGACCGCGAAAGGCTTGGCGGAAAATAATCCGTTCACGGCGCAAAAGCCGGCCGCGGCTTCCGGCGCGACGCCGCTGAGGTAGGCGAGCGTCACATGCGGCGTGAATTTCCGCTTGTCGAGCGCGAAGCCGGACCGGGTCAGCGCAACGTCGACTTTCGAATGCAGGCGCGTGAGCGCCGGATTGCTCTCCGCCCCGACCCACAGCGCGCGGGGCTTCCTGTCGCCGAAAAAGCCGCAGCCCTTGAGCCGCAGCTCAAAACCCGGGGCTGAAAGCGAGCCGAGCGCCGTCGCAATCTCGTTAAGGCCGTGGCGGTCGACCTCGCCGATGAACGCGAGCGTCAGGTGGAAGTTTTCATCCGGAAGCCAGCGCGCGCCGCGCATGCCGGTCTGCAGGTCAAACAGCGCGTCGATGACGTCTTCGGGGAGTGAAATCGCGACAAACAGGCGATGCATGGCTTCGGCTCCTCACGCAACTAGCGCTCGGCGTCGATTTCGGCCTGGACGGGCGTCCAGACCATTTCGCGCGGGCAAATGAATCCAAGGCACCCGGTCGCGGCGAGCGTTCCGTCGGCGTTTTCGTCAATCTTCAATCCGTACCAGATCAATTTTCCCTTGATCAGCGATTCGTCGATCGCGGCGATCTTGCCGTCGCGATGCCGGCCGTCGCCTTTCGATTTCAGATCCCTGATGACGACGAAGCCGACGACAGGGTCGCCGCCCGGCAGGGCGGTCCGGCCGGAAGGCCCCTTCGGTTCGATCGCCTCAAGGACGGTCGCGCAGGAAAGCGCCGGATCGTCCGAACAGGGATGAAATGCGATATTGAGCGACGCGCCGCCGGCTTCCTTTTCAAGCGACGGGCCGGTGTTGAAGGCGCCGAAAAGCGTCTCGCCGCGGGCGGGCGCGGCAGGGGCGAGGGCCGCGACGGCGCAAAGCAGGACCGCTGAAGTTCTCATCCATCGCCTCGTCTTCACGTCAGCGCCGCCGCAGAGTATCCGTCTGCGGGCGGCGCGGCGCAATACGCCGTCGTCGGGCGAAGGATAGGCTCGACATCGTGAAAAAGATATTATTGCTCGGCTTCGGCTATGTCGCGCGCCGCTTCGCGCGCGGCCTTGGCGCGGGCGGGTGGCGCGTCGCCGGCACGGCGCGCAGCACGGCGAAGGCGGCCGCACTCGCCGCTGAGGGGCTCGAGCCGATCCTCTGGGACGAAAGCGGTCTCGCCGCCGACGCCTTTGACGGGACCTCGGCGATCCTCGTCTCAACGCCGCCGGACGAAGACGGTTGTCCGGCCTGCGCCGCGGCCGAATTCCCTTTGATTCAGGACGCGCGGAATTTCTCCTGGATCGGCTATCTCTCGTCGAACGGCGTTTACGGCGATCATGGCGGCGCGATTGTCGACGAGAATTCGCCGCTGCTTGCGTCCTCGCCGCGCGCGCTCAATCGCCTGTGCGCGGAAGACCAATGGCGAAATCTTGCGCGCGCGCGCCGTTTGCCGCTCGTCATCTTTCGGCTTCCGGGAATCTATGGGCCGGGCCGCTCCGCGCTCGACACGGTGCGCGAGGGTCGCGCGCAGCGGATCTTCAAGGAAGGACAAATGTTCAGCCGCGCGCATGTCGACGACATCGCCGCGGCTTTGCAGAAGAGCCTCCAACATCCGGACGCCGGTTCCTTGTTCAATATCGCGGACGATGAACCGGCGCCGCCGCAGGACGTCATCGCCTATGCGTGCGAGCTCCTCAATGTCGCGCCGCCGCCGCTTATTCGATTTGAGGAAGCGCAATTGTCGGACATGGCGCGGAGTTTTTACGCCGACAACAAGCGTGTTTCGAACGCGCTGATGAAGGAGCGATTGTCGGTCGCGCTGAAGTTTCCGACCTTTCGCGAAGGGTTGCGCGCGATCCTTGCTGAAGAGCGGTCGCGGGCGTGACCTGTCGTGATACGCGCCCTGCGGCGCCTACCAATCATCTTCGCCGCGGATCGCTTCATCGGCGCGCCAGGCGTTGATGCGATCGACGACGCATTTCTTCGCGTCGCCATAGCTTGAGGTGAAAACCAGCGCCTCGCCGACGCTGACGCAATTGTCGCCGCCTTCGCCCTCGATTTTGTCAGCGAAGATCATGGTGTTGGTGTCGCAGCCGCTCTTGAAATGAAAGAACGCCCGCCCGCCATCGGCGGTCTTCGTGATCAGCACATTGTCGCGCGAATCATAGGTTTCCTGTTCGGCGGGCGAGGCGATGCAGGCTTCGCCGAGCGCGTCGCCCATGTTCGCGTCCTCATTCTCATATTCGAAAACCGGCGCCGGCGGCGGCGCTTCCGCCGGCTTTTTTTTCGGTTCCCGCGCATAAACAGACGTCGTCGCCACGATCGCGGCGACCGCCAGCAAAGTCCGTTTCATTTCAGCAATGCCCTCTTGACGCCCCGCCGCGGCGGCGCATTCCCCTTGCGCACGGGCGGGCGCGCGGAATTTACGCCGACGCCGGCGGCGCCATCAAGCGGCGAACGCGTTAATCTTCGGAGGGTTGGTCGGCGTCTTGGCCTTCTTCGGCTTCGGCCGCGTCCGGATCCCATTTGTAGATTTCCGAAATCGCGCAGCGCGTCGTGTTCGGGAATGAAAAATCGCCAAAGGCCGAGCGGCTGAAGATCAGATAATCGCCCGGCGTGACGCAGCCGCCGGCCGGCCGGCTGTCGATCGCGACCGCTTCGGCCCATTTAAGCTCGCTGTAATTGCAGGCGCCGATCAGCGTCGCCTTGTACCAGTCATTGACGCCCTTCTCCAGCAGCACGGCGTCGTCCTCGCCCTTGATGGTCTTGAAATTGTTGATGTTGCGGCCAAAGCAGATGCGGTCGACCTGCTCGCCTTCGCGTGCGTCCGCCGCGGTTTCCTCTTCCGCGAAAGCGGCCGCGCCGGCCGTCATAACGCCGCAGGAAAGCGCGGCCAGAAACGCCAAACCGGACCTTGTCATGGATCACCTGTCATTTGCGCCCTCGAGCCCCGGGGCGAGGCCGATTTCGGCCTCAATTATGGACGGAACAAGGCAGACCGTCCTCCCGAGGGTGCGATATAAAGAAATCTTTATATGTCCCTTGGCGGAATGAAGGCTGATTGCTATAAGCCCGCCCGACCCATCAACCGGACAAGGAACGACCGTCATGAACGCGCCCGCCCATCACGACTATTTCGTCAAGGACATGAAGCTCGCCGACTGGGGCCGAACCGAGATCGAGATCGCTGAGACCGAAATGCCGGGCCTGATGGCGACGCGGGCGGAATTCGGCAAGTCGCAGCCCCTGAAAGGCGCGCGCATCGCCGGCTCGCTGCACATGACGATCCAGACGGCCGTGCTGATCGAAACCCTGCAGCATCTTGGCGCGAATGTGCGCTGGGCCTCGTGCAACATCTATTCGACGCAGGACCACGCCGCCGCGGCGATCGCGGCTGCCGGCACGCCGGTCTTCGCGTTCAAGGGCGAGAGCCTTGAGGAATACTGGGACCTTTGCGACAAGATCTTCGATTTCCCGAATGGCGAAACCGCCAACATGATCCTCGACGACGGCGGCGACGCGACCTTGCTCGTCCTCCTCGGCGCCGATGCGGAAAAAGATCCCTCGCTGCTGGCCAAACCCGTAAATGACGAGGAGCGCGCGCTCTATGACACGATCAAGCGCCGCCTCGCCAAGCAGCCGGGTTTTTACTCAAAGACCAAAGCCAGCATCAAAGGCGTCACCGAAGAAACGACGACCGGCGTTCTGAGGCTCTATCAGCGCCAGAAGAAGGGGACGCTCCCGTTCCCGGCGATCAATGTCAACGACTCAGTGACGAAGTCGAAATTCGACAACAAATATGGCTGCAAGGAATCGCTCGTCGACGGCATTCGCCGCGGCACTGACACGATGATGGCGGGGAAAGTCGCCGTCGTCTGCGGTTACGGCGATGTCGGCAAAGGCTCGGCTGCCTCGCTTAAAGGCGCCGGCGCGCGCGTCCTCGTGACCGAGATCGACCCGATCTGCGCGCTGCAGGCGGCGATGGACGGCTTTGAAGTCGTGACGATGGAGGAAGCCGCGCCAAGGGCCGACATCGTCATCACCGCGACCGGCAACAAGGACGTTTTGACCGTCGATCACATGCGCGCGCTCAAGGACATGGCGATCGTCGGCAATATCGGCCATTTCGACAATGAGATTCAGGTCGACGGCCTCAAGAACTTCAAATGGAAGAACATCAAGGATCAGGTCGACATGATCCACTTCCCCGACGGCAAGCGGATGATCCTGTTGAGCCAGGGGCGCCTCCTCAATCTCGGCAACGCCACCGGCCATCCCTCCTTCGTGATGTCGGCGTCCTTCACCAACCAGACGCTGGCGCAGATCGAGCTTTGGACCAAGGGCGATCAGTACAAGAACGAAGTCTATGTGCTGCCCAAACACCTCGACGAGAAAGTCGCGGCGCTCCACCTCGCCAAGGTCGGGGCCTCCCTCACCAGGCTATCGCAAGAGCAGGCCGCCTATATCGGCGTCGACGTCAAAGGTCCGTACAAGGCGGACCACTATCGGTATTGATGCAATTGTCGTCACGGACGCCGCGCCGCGGCGATCCGGGACCCCATGCGGCCGCGATCCGCACCCTCGCGGGATCCCGGATAAATCGCTTCGCGATTTTCCGGGATGACGCCATGGCCATGCCGCGCCGCACAATGCACTGCTCAGTGTTCAGATTGTCGCGCGCCCTCATTATTGCTAGACTGCCGCCCGCAGAGGGCGCCGGAACGGCAAAGACCAGTTTCGCGTAGCATTCCCAATCGTTCCGGCCATCCGAAAGCGACAAGCGCTTTCGGCATATGGGAGGAGCGCGATGTTTTTCAGAATGATCTTCGGCCTGCCGGGCGCGGCGTTCGTGACCGGGTTTTTGTTCGTCGCGATGGCGTGGATGATCCGGCAGGACGCGCAGATCGGTCCCCAGATCGACCCGCCGAAAATCGAAATAACGGCGAAATTGGAACCGAAGCCGCCCAAAGTAACGCCGATCCCGCCTCAGTCCATCGATCCGCCGCCGCCGATCGAGATTGAGCCTTCGCCGCCCTCGCCGAATCCAGGCGACAATTTCCTAGTGGAGCCGGTTCCGACGCCAGGGCCTGGAGGAAGAAGTACGATCTTCCCAAGCGCAATGCAGCCGACCGTGCGCATTCCGCCGCCCTATCCCGACAATTGCCGCGCGCGCGGCGCTGAGGGCGTCGTCATCGTCGAATTCGACGTGACGGCGGAAGGCGAAGTCGTCAATCCGCGCATCGTCACTTCGGCGAACGACTGCCTCGACCGCACGGTGCTCAACACGATCCAGAAATGGAAATATCAGCCCAAGCAGGACGGCAACGGCCGCCCCGTCATGCAGCGCGGCGTCAGGGAGTTCTTCAATTTTCAGCTGACGGAGTGATTGCGCGCGATGGACGGCAACCGGCGACTCTTACTCTCGTTTGCGCTCGCGTTCGTCGTGACCGTGGTCGCGTTCGTTAATGTGCATGGCGTGTTTGAACGGGAATCCAGAGTTACCAACGGCATTGTCGAGGTGAGCGATCCTCCTGACGGCGTTTGCGTCGAATGTCTTGAGCCGCCCGTTCCGTGCGTCGATTGCGGATGGCTGCAAAAGCCGGAAGTTGAAATTGCTCCGCAACCGCTGGATATCTTCCCGCCGACTTCGCAGCTGATCCTCGAGCCGCCGAGCCGGGACATCGAAGTTCCGGAAATAGAAATCGCGCAACGTACGTTAGGCCGCACGACCGGCCTTCAGAGGCCCGAGTATCCTCAATCCTGTCGCGATAGAGGCGTGTCGGGCCGCGTCCTGTTGGAATTCGATGTCACGCCGGAGGGGAACGTCGCCAACGCGCGGATCATTGAATCCTCTGATGACTGCTTCGACGCCGCCGCGCTGCGTATGATCGCCGGATGGCGCTATCCATCGTCGACGGACGATCAGGGTCGCCCGACTTGGCGGCGCGGCGTGCGCGAGATAATCCGATATGAACTGGTGGAGTAAACCGAATCCCGCTCATCCCGGCGTAAGCCGGGACCCAGTTTTCATGGCGCCGACTTTTGGAAGCGCGTTCAAGTTCAGATGCGCCCTTCTGGGTCCCGGCTTACGCCGGGATGAGCGGGGAGGGGTTGCCGCCATCAACCTTCGGCGTGCGCGATGCTCGTGCAAACCCGCCGCCGAATTTCTCTGGACATTGCGGCCCTCCGCGCCATAGCGTTCGGGCGGGGAAATCGGGACGAAGCTCGGGGGAAATCCTTGCATTCGCATATTCGAAACGCGCTCTTCGCGTCGGCGTCACTCGTCTTTTCAACCGGCGCGGCGGCAAAGGATCCGACAAGCCTCCTCTCCGGTTCAACCGGCCTCGCCGTCGGCTCCGCGATCGTTCTCGCCCTGATGGGCGGCCTCACCTTTTTGATCCTGACAACGCAACGGCTTTCAGGATCGTCGCTGTTCAACCGCCTCTTCATCGTCGTCGCGACGACGTCGGCGTTTTTCTCCGCGATTTCCTCCGCCATCGGATTTTCGCTGATCACGTCGCAGGAGACGTCGGACTTCTTCAGAAACGCGATCCTGCCGCCGGCCTTCGGCGTCTTCGTGTTCTTTCTCGGCGTCGCGATCTGGATCGGCGGCGCGGAGCTTGTCCGCCATCGCGACTGGTTTCGCGGGCTTGGAAACGGCCCCGGCGCGACGCTGCTGCATTTCGTCGAGCGCTCGGTCAAGATATTCATCATCATCCCGATCCTCTCAATCATCCTGTTCGCCGTGTCGACCTGGACGACCGTCGTCGGCATCGCCGGCGTCGACGCGGTCCGTCTCACCTATTCTTCCGAGCTTGAACGCCTGCAGACCGAGTGCGCGGCGATCGTCGCCTGGCGGCAGAAGGATTTGGGCGTCCTAACCGAGCTGACGCAGTCAGTGCGCGATACCGAGAACGCCGCGCGTCGCGAACGTGAGGGCGGATTTCAGACCGGCTCGGCCGGTCGCGGCGCCGTGGCGGACTATTTTGAAGGCGTCGCGCAATGGTTCGGCTCGGTCGAAAGGAGCGCCGCGTCGACGATCGAAGGCGCCGATCCGACCGGCGTCAGCCCGTTCGCGACGAACATTTGCGCGAGCAGCGGCGATCGGCTGCGCGCGCTTCTCGCCGCTGACGCCTATGCGAATTACGACAGGTGGGCGAGCGACTACGAGACGGCGTTCAACGACTTTGCGATCGTCTTGAACCGTTGGCGGCAAGACCGGCGCATCGAGTCGCTGCTGCAGGCGCAGCTTGATTCATTCGATCGCGCGAACCCCAAGCCGGTCAGCGGCGTCACGCCGGCGCAGAGCCGCGCGATCAACGAATTCGCCGAAGAAGTCCGCGACGCGCTCAAGAAATCCTTGAGCGCGCAAAAGCGAAACAAGCCGAGCGTTCCGCTGAAATCGGCCGCTGAAACTTCACCTGAACGCGGACTCGACATTGTCGCCGCATTTTTCCGCAAGGCGCCGCCCGACGCGGATGGCGAGGCGCCCAAAAAATCGCGCGACGCCGCCGCCGTCGCCGCCGAGCGCATTCCGGGCGTCTCGGAAATGACGCCGCGCGACGCGGTCTTGAAGCACGCACAGGTCTTTTCCGACGTCTGGGCGCTCGCAATCGCCTGGGATTATGCGAGCTATGTCCTGATGCTCGCTTTTTTGTTCTTCCCGTCAGCCGAGCGGGCCGCCGGCCGCAAGGATGGGTGAAGAAGACAGCGCTGCCGCAACCCCTGCGGGTTATTCGACCAACCACAGAATCGACAGCAAGCTTGTTTGCAACAGACGAAATAATTCGCTTTGCGATTATCCGACTTTGTTGACGCCCCTCCGCCGGCCAATAATGATGACGAGTGGGCCGGTCGGCTTGGTGTCGCCTGACTGCGACGGCGCGCGTTGGGGGAATAGATGAGCGGCGATTCAAGGTTGCGTGCGCTGGCGCGCGATATGGTCGTGATCGCGGTCATTACGTTCGCCATGATGGCCGCTGTGGAAATCATCGTGCGTGTCGCGTTTCCGCAAAAATTGACGACGCTATATAGGTCCGGCGAAACACTGGGATTGCCGGATCCGGTTCTCGGCCATGTCAATAATCCCGGCGTGATCGCTAATGTGTCGGGGCCGGAGTTTTCCGTCGATTATCAAATCAGCCCGCAGGGCTTTCGAGGTCCGACCATCTATGGGCCGACGCCCGCGCCCGGCGTCACGCGCATTCTCGCGGTCGGCGATTCATTCACGTTCGGCGCGTCAAGCGATCATGAGGATATCTGGATCGCCCGGACCGAGGCGACGCTGAAGGCGGCCGGACACAGGGTCGAAATCATCAATGCCGGGGTTGAGGGCTATGACACCGCAAGCTCCGTGCTGAGCCTTGAGCGACTCTATGATCAGTACAGGCCTGATATCGTCGTCTACGGTTTCGTCCTCAATGATCTCTTCACGAACAAGCCGATCGAAATGACGCAATCGGGGGAGCGGGTGTCGCCGGAGGGCCTGTCTCTTGTCGGATTCAAGCAGAGAAAGCGCGGCCGCCTTCAATCCGTGCGGCTGCTGCGCAGTCTCCTCATGCGCGACGACGCCGCCTACCGCAGAATGTACATGATGACGGCGCGAAAGGAATATTATCTGAACCCGCCGTCGCCTCGCGTTCGCGCGCAGATTGACGTCACCAAGGACTTGCTGTCGCGCGCGGCGGGCTTTTGCGCGGAAAACGGCGCCCGCTTTTTTGTGTTGTCGATGCCGCAGCTTTATCAGGTGCTGGCCGAAGCGAATGACGATGGCGCGGCCGGCGGCGGAATCGACCCTGACTATGTCGATGAGGAGCTCGGCGCCTTCGCCGGCCAAAAGGGATTCGCCTGGGTTCCGACGCTTGACGCTCTGGCGGCGGACTATCGCGCCAAAGGCGAAGAGCTTTATTTCCGGCTCGACGGGCATTTGACGCCGGCGGGGCAAGCCATTGTAGCCGATGTCGCGGCCGCAAGCCTCGCGCAGGAAATCGCGGCGACGAAGGCCGATCGCTGATTGGACTCCCTGCTGCAAGACGTTTCAGCCGCGCAGGATTGCGTGCGCCAAGTCCTGATGATCGCCTGCAGGCTCTTCCCGTCGGCCGAGCGCGCCGCCGGAAGAAAGGACGATGGATTCGGCCCAGCGGCGTCGCGCGTTAACCATTCTGGAGGCGGACGATAAGCCGCATCGCGAGCGGGCGGCGATGCCCTGCCGCGCCGTGATCGCTGAAACAGCATTTTTTTGAGTCGGCGCGCGACGGAATCGGCGCGCCTTGCGCGTTGTAACTGAGACAGGGCGACAGCGGCGACCGGCGAATGAAAGGAGGACGTGCGTGATAAAGGTTCGGCGACAGGCCGGCGGGCGAATGTTCGCGCCCGCGCGGAGGCAGCCGCCGCGAAGGCGCCCCGATCGGGGACATTCCGCATTTTCCGCAGCATGGCGTCGTAAATTCGCCGGGCATTTGCCCGATGAAGAAGCCAGGCTTTTCGGGCTGGACCGCGCATGGAAAGCCAAACAAACAGGGAAGAGCCGCGCCAATTGGCCCGGCCTTCGGCGCGCAGCGGCCGCCGTCCAATTAACCATTAGGCGCTCGCTTTTTTGGGGTGTAAAATACGCCTCTGTCGCGTGCGCCGCAGGCGACGTGCCCGCAGTCGCTGACGCGGCAAACCACGGGGAGACCAATCATGCCCTCATTCGACAAGGCGGTCCGGATCGCCTTCGCGGCGGCGATCGCGGTCGGCGCGACCATCGCCGCGACGGGTTCGGCGGACGCAAGGCCCAAGAAGTTCAAGCTGATGAACAGCTGCTCGTGCGCCTGCCGCCAGGACGACGGCGGCGACACGGTCTACATCTCCAACAAGGATTTTTACTCGATCGCCTCCTGCGGTTCCTACAACAACACCTCTTGCGACGTGACTGTGTCGACCAGCGAGGGCACACACCAAGTGACAGGCACATGGGAAGGCTGCGTCGATCATGGAAAAGTCTGGGTGCGGGTGAGAGCCGCCGCATCCGGCGACTTGCCGAAATTGACGGTCGATCCCGGCGTCGTCGAACCGGAGCCCGGTCCGTTGAGAGACGCCGTCCGCCCAACCGAGCCGCCATTGACGGCCGATCCCGGCGCCGGCGAGCCGCCGCCGCCCGATCCTCGCGGCGCCGCGACCGCGCCGCGCGAGACTTTGGAAGCAGCGCCCGCGGACGATACGCCGGACTGAGCTTAAGCTTTCGGCGCGGCCTTCTTGACGCCGTCCGACACATAGGCCTCGAACTTCCTGAAGTTCTCGACGAACATCGCCGCGAGCTTTTTCGCCTGCGCGTCATAGGCGGAGGGCTCGCGCCAGGTGTCGCGGGGGGTGAGGATGCGATCGTCGACGCCCGGCACTTTGGTCGGAACGTCGAAACCGAACGTCGCGTCCTTCCGTATCGGCGCCGATTTCAAGGAGCCGTCGAGCGCGGCGGCGAGCAGCGCGCGCGTCGCCCTGATCGGCATCCTCGATCCTTCGCCGAAAGCGCCGCCGGTCCAGCCGGTGTTGACGAGCCAGCACGTCACGTCATGCTTCTCAATCAGTTCGCCCAGAAGCTTTCCGTATTCGGACGGATGGCGCGGCATGAACGGCGCGCCGAAACATGTCGAAAAGGTCGGCTGCGGCTCCTTGCCGAGGCCTTTTTCGGTGCCGGCGACCTTTGCGGTGAAGCCGGAGAGGAAGTGATACATCGCCTGTTCGGCCGTCAGCCTGGCGATCGGCGGCAGCACGCCGAAAGCGTCCGCCGTCAGCATGATGATGTTTTTCGGGTGCGGCGCGCGCCCGGTTTCCGATGCGTTCGGAATGAAATGGATCGGATAGGCGCCGCGCGAATTTTCCGCGAGCGAGGCGTCGTCGAGATCGAGCGTGCGCGTCGCCGGGTCCATGACGACGTTTTCAAGGACAGTGCCGAAGCGCTTCGTCGTCGCGTAAATTTCGGGCTCGGCTTCAGGCGACAGGCGGATCATTTTCGCGTAGCAGCCGCCTTCGAAATTGAAGAGGCCGTTCGGCGACCAGCCGTGTTCGTCGTCGCCGACAAGCGTGCGGTTAGGGTCGGCGGAAAGCGTCGTCTTGCCGGTGCCGGAAAGGCCGAAGAAGACGGCGCTGTCATCCTTCTTCCCGACATTGACCGAGCAGTGCATCGGCATCACGCCGGCTTCCGGCAACAGGAAGTTCAAGATCGTGAATACCGACTTCTTCATTTCGCCGGCGTAGGACGTGCCGGCGATCAGGATCATGCGCTTGACGAAGTCGACAGCGATGATCGTCTTGCTGCGGCAGCCGTGGCGCGCCGGGTTCGCTTCGAACCCCGGCAGATCGACGATCGTGAAATCGGGCGCCTTGCCGGTCACGAAGCCGCGCTCGCAAAGCGGCGGACGGACCAGCAGGTGCTGGATGAAGAGCGAGTGCCAGGCGAGTTCGGTGACGACGCGGACATTGATCGAATGGTCCTTGTCGGTTCCGCCTTTGAGATCTTGTGCGAACAATTCCTTGCCGCCGGCGTAGTCGAGCATGTCGCGATGGAGCGCCTCGAAATTCTCCGGCGTGATCGGCTTGGAATTGTCCCACCAGATTTTCTTGTCGATCTCGGGCCGGCGGACGGTGAACTTGTCCTGCGCCGACCGCCCGGTGTGCTCGCCGGTCCTTACGACCAGCGGCCCTTCGGCGGCGATGTCGCCTTCGCCCCTCGCGACCGCGAGCTGGTAATAGGCGGCGGCGGTGAGGTTCCGGTTGGCCTTCGGGGCCGCGTCCTCAAAGGCGGTGAGGGCGGTTTTGACCGCCTTGATTGTCGCGCTCATCTAGAAGGGTCCTCCCGAGACGCCTTTACGCTTGAACAGGTTAGTTTTCGCTTGCCGCGGTTATTCCACCGCCGGCCGGCGCGCCGGCTCATAATCCAAATAGCGGGCCGAAGCGACCCTCGTCCAACGGATATTTTCGAGAAGAATCACCCGCCCGCAGCGCCAAACGGCCCGCTTGATCGCCAAGACGGCCTCATGCAAGAGAGCCGCTCGCCCGTTTGGAGAATCGCCATGCCCCGTTTTGGGACGAAATTCGCCGCACTGACCCTCCTAAGCCTCGCCGCCGCCTGCGACGGTTCAGGCGGCGCGCCCGCCGTCGATCAGTCCGTCCTGAACGCCATCGCCGCGAGCGGCGCAAAATCGGCCGCGGCGCTTGAGGGCGACATCACGGCGGAAGGGCTCGCCAAGCATATAGCGACGCTCTCGTCCGACGAATTTGAAGGGCGGGCGCCGACGACGCCGGGCGGCGAAAAGACGCGGGCCTATATCGCCGGCGAATTGCAGCGGCTGGGCTTTGAACCGGTCAACGGAAGTTATTTCCAGAACGCGGAGATGGTTGAAACGACGGTTGATCCGGCGACCTCTTATCTGCGGATCGACGTCAAGGGCGAGACGCGCGACCTCGCCTACAAGAAGGACGCGGTCTTTGCGACGAAACGGGTGAAGTCGGAAGTCGCTTTCGACGCCAGCGACATGGTGTTTGTCGGTTATGGCGTCGTCGCGCCGGAATATCAGTGGAACGATTACGAAGGGATCGACGTCAAGGGCAAGACCGTCGTCATCCTTGTCAATGATCCGGGATTCCTCACCAAGGATGACACGCTCTTCTCCGGCCAGGCGATGACCTATTACGGGCGCTGGACCTACAAGTTCGAAGAGGCTGCGCGCCAGGGCGCCGCCGGGGCGCTGATCGTTCATGACACGGTTCCGGCGGCCTATGGCTGGAATGTCGTTGAGGGGTCGTGGTCGGGCCCGCAGATCGATCTGAAGCGCGGCGACGACGGCATGAGCCGCGTCGCGCTTGAAGGCTGGGTCCAGAAAGAAGTCGCAAAATCGCTGCTGGCGGCGTCAGGGCTCGATCTTGACGCGCTGACCGCGGCGGCGAACCAGCGCGGCTTCAAGCCGGTCGCCATGACAGGCCTCAAGGCGTCGGCGAAAATCACGCAGACGATCAAGCGCTCAAGCGACGCAAACGTGCTTGGCGTTCTCAAAGGCGCGTCGGCGCCCGACGAATATGTTCTCTACATGGCGCATTGGGACCATTTGGGGCTCAATCCGTCCGACGAGGGCGAGGACAAGATCTATAACGGCGCCGTCGACAATGCGACCGGGGTCGCCGGCATTCTCGAAATCGCGGAGAAATTCGCGGCCGGCGAGCGGCCGCGGCGATCGATCCTCTTCGCCGCGGTGACCGCCGAGGAATCGGGCCTCCTCGGCTCGGCCTATATGGCGGAAAATCCTCCCGTCCCGCTGAAGAACATCGCCGCGGGAATCAACATCGACGGCGTTCTTCCTTTGCCGCCGACCAAGGACATGGTCGTCATCGGTTCGGGCGCGTCGGAGCTTGAGGACATCCTCAATGACGTCGCGAGCGCGAAGGGCAAATATCTGCGCCCCGACGCGGAGCCTGAAAAGGGTTATTTCTACCGCTCCGATCATATCAACTTCGCCAAGAAGGGCGTGCCGATGCTGTACGCTGACGGCGGATTCGACCTCGTTGACGGCGGCGAGGCGAAAGGCAAGGCGGCGGGCGACGACTACACCGCGAACCGGTATCATCAGCCTACAGACGAATATTCCGCCGACTGGGACCTCTCCGGCATGGCGCAGTCGATGAACATTCTCCACGAAGTCGGCGCGCGCGTCGCCAATTCCGACAGCTGGCCGAACTGGCGCGAAGGCAATGAATTCCGGGCCGCGCGCGACGCCGCGCGCGGCGCCCGATAAAATTGCGCCGGCCGTCCTAGCGTCTCGTTAAGGATTGCCGGTCAAAGGTCTTGGAGATGGAAACGCTCTATGACCTGATGTCGGTCACGCTGTTTGTCGCGACGGCGGGCATCTTCTTTTACCGCTTCAAGAGCGAAAATCCGCCGCTCGCGCCTTACATGCTGATATCGCTCGTCTGCGCGGTGTCGAACTGGCTCGGCAATAATGGCGGGGGCGTCGGGGCCGTGCTGTTGATGGTCGCCGGGTCGTTCTATCTGTTGCACATTGCAAGCGCGCCCTTCGCCGATGAAGGCGAAGAAGCGCGCTGAGCCTTGAGACGCCAGGCGATCGCGGCGAATCCGATGATCATCATCGCCCAGGTCTTCGGTTCGGGAGTCGGCGCTGTGACTTCAATGATCTCGCCGTTGACGCTGACATAATCGACAGTCGCGCCCGGCGCGCCGTTTCGCGCGCGCGTCGTCGTGATCAAGATGAAGTCGCAGCCGCCGAGCGCCGAGCAGCCGCGCTGGAATAGATTGTTGATCGTCAGCCTGTTGCCGGCGTTCACCGTCCGCGTGTCGACAAAGGTCGGCGATCCGCCATTATACCGGCCAAAACTGATCGTCAGGCGCGCGTTGCCGACCAGCGGCGGCAAGGTGAAGATCGAAACCGTATCGCTTCGTCTGACGCCGAAGGGCTGATCGAAAAGCAGCGAAATCCACTGGTTGAGGCCGACGAGTTCGCCGGCGCCGTCGCCGGCGGTTGAGAGCGCCGTCATCGGTCCCGGCGTGAAGGGCTGCGAGGAATCAAATGTCGCCGTCGCCGCCGCCGCCGGCGTCGCGACATAGACGAAACCGCACGCCGCCAGCGCCGCCGCCGCGGCGCGCAAACGTGAATTTCTCTTTAATCGACGCAGCCGCAGCATTTCTCCAACCGCAATTCAGAGAACGGAAATCATAGGATGATTTACTCCGTCTTCGGATTGTGGGGGGGCTCGATTAACTCGGGATTAAAAAGTGGCTGGACGTTTTCAGCGATTGCGCGCCGTCGGACGCCGACAGCGGCGTGCGAACGCATCATCATTAATGGCCGTCAACCATGATCCCCGCGAAGGGACGGCGGCGATATGAGCGCTGACGCCGAGCGACGCGTCCTCATTATCGTCGAAAATCTCCCCGTGCCGTTCGACCGGCGCGTCTGGTCGGAGGCGACGACGCTGGTCGAGGCCGGCTATGAGGTGAGCGTCATTTCACCGATGCTCAAGGGCTACAACGCCGAGCATGAAGTCGTGGACGGCGTTCATATCTACAGGCACAAACTGAGCGAAGCCGGCAATTCGCCATTCGGCTATCTCCGGGAATATTCCGGGGCGCTCTATAATCAGTTCAGGCTCGCTCTGCGCGTCAAGCGCGAGCGCGGCGTCGATGTCATTCACGCCTGCAATCCGCCCGATCTCATCTTCATCGTCGCGGGCCTCTTCAAGCTGCTTTTCGGGACGCGGTTCATTTTTGATCACCATGATCTTTGTCCGGAGCTGTTCGAGGCGAAATTCGGCAAGCGCGGCCTGCTTTACGCCGCCATGCTGATGCTGGAGCGCGCGACCTTCGCGCTTGCGGATATTTCAATCGCCACCAACGACTCTTACCGCGACATCGCCATCGCGCGCGGGCGCATGCCGGCGGACCGCGTCTTCGTCGTGCGTTCAGGGCCGCGCCTTGACCGCATGATCATGGGGCCCCCGGACGCCGATCTCAAAAAGGGCCGGCGATTTCTGGTCGGCTATGTCGGCGTCATCGGAAAGCAGGAAGGCCTCGATTTGCTGGTCGCCGCAGTCTCCCATCTCGTCAATCAAATCGGCAGGACCGACGCGCATTTCGCGATCATCGGCGACGGGCCGGAATTGCCCGCCATTCGCGCGCTCGCCGACGACAAGGGCGTCTCGGACTGCTTCACCTTTTACGGACGCATTCCGGACGATCTCTTCCTTAGCCTCCTCAACACCGCTGATGTCTGCGTCAACGCCGATCGCTGCTGCGCCATGAACGACAAATCGACGATGAACAAGATTCTCGAATATATGGCACTCGGAAAGCCGATCGTTCAGTTCGACCTTACGGAAGGGCGCCGGTCGGCCGGCGGCGCCTCGCTTTACGCGCGCCACGACAACGTCGCCGATTTCGCGATGAAGATCGACGCGCTGCTCGGCGATCCGGCGCTCCGGCGCGACATGGGCGTCATCGGCCGCGAGCGCATCATTCGCCAGTTCAGCTGGGCGCATTCGGCGCCGGTTCTGCTCGGCGCCTATGAAAGAGCCTTCGAACCGAAGGCGAGACGGGCGACGAGGCGGCCGGCGCCCTCCCCGCAGGGAGCGGTTCGTCCGGCGACCCCTCGATGAGCGTCGACATCAGCGTCATTGTTCCCCATTACGATCAGCGGGCGCTGCTCGCGAAATGTCTTGCGAGCCTTGAACGCCAGACGATCGCGCGCGCGCGCTACGAGATCATCGTCGTCGACAATGGGACGCCGGGCGGCGTTGAAGATCTGCGCAGGCGCTTTCCGGGAGTCAATTTCGCCGCTGCGGCGGAAAAAGGCGCGGCGCATGCGCGAAATGTCGGCCTCTCGCTCGCGAGCGGGACGTCGCTCGCCTTCATCGACGCCGACTGCGTCGCGGCGGAGGACTGGCTTGAACGCGGTCTTGAGGGTCTTGCGTCGGCGGAACTTTGCGGCGGGCGAATACTCGTCACGGTCGAGGATGAAGAGCGTCCGACGGCGGTTGAGGCTTTCGAGCGCGTCTTCGCCTTCCGTCAGCGCGACTATGTCGAACGAAAGAAATTCTCCGCGACGGCGAATCTCTTCGCGCGACGGTGCGCAGCGGAGGCGATCGGACCGTTTACGAATGGTTTATCGGAAGATGTCGACTGGTGCCGGCGCGGCGCCCTGTTGGGGTTTCATTTAGCATTTAACGATAAGTCAATCGTCAGCCACCCAGCGCGTCGGGACTGGAGCGAACTGATCCGGAAATGGGACCGGATGATCGCCGAACGCTGGGCCGGTTTTGGCGGTCGAGGGATGATCCGCAATCTGTCATGGATCGGTCTCGCCGTCGCGACAGCGCTGTCCGCGGCGCCGCACCTGCTCGAAGTCTTGACCAGCGCGGAGCTGAAGACCGCGCGCGACAGGAAAGCGGCCGCGATAACGCTCGCGAGAATCAGATGCTGGCGCGCCTGGCGCATGGCGTCGCTGTTGAGGAGTTGAGGGACATGATGAACAAAGCCTTCGTCATTCCGTTTCTGGCGATCGCGGCGACGCTCGCCGCGGACGCGCATGCGGAAAAAAAGACCGTCGCCTCCGGCAAGACGCAGGTCGTCGCCAAGGCGGACGGCAAGGAAATCACTCTGACGGAGCTGCGCATCGAGATGGGCCGGCTCGGCCTTTCGCCGGCGAACCCCAATTCCGAACGCCTTGCGCTTGAGAGCCTTCTTAATCGCGCGCTGCTTGCGAAGGCGGCGCGCGCCGCCGAACTTCATAGGAAGCCCGAGACCATGGCGCGCATGTACGCCGCGCAGGACCAGGCGCTCGCCGATTATTATCTGGCGCTCGCCAGTCAGCCCGCCGAACCGACGCGCGAGGAAATCGACGACTATGTCCGCAAGAATCCGTCGCTCTTTGCAAACCGTAAGACCTATGAATTCTCGATCCTGTCGATGGAGTCGAAGAATTTCAATGAAGCGGCGCTGACCCCGCTCTTCGATCGCGAGCCCGATTTCTCGCGCCTCGCCTCGGTGCTCGACAAGGGCGGCGCGCGCTATTCGATTACGAGCGCGACGCAATCCGGCGCGGCGTTTCCAGCGCCGATCCGCGAGCAGCTCGCCAAATATTCGGCGCGCGACAACATCGTGATCAAGGGCGACGGCGAGGCGCAGATCATGAAGATCATCGCCGCGCGCAAGGAAAAGACCGACGCCGCCGACTTCCCGCCGCTCGCCCGGCGCATGCTTCTCGAAGAGGCGACGGCCAAGCGCGCCGGCGATTTGATGGCGCGCCTGAAAAAAGAGGCGCGGGTCGCCTATTACCGGCCGACGGCGGCGCCGCAGGCGGCGGCCCCGGAAAACAAGAAGCCGCAATAGAAGCATCATGGGCGTTCTCGACCTCCTCAACGTCATCAAGCTTCGCAAGTTCATCGCCTTGTGGGCGCTGGCGATCGGGCTTGCGGTCGGCGTCGCGCTCGCCCTTTTGCTGCCGACCGAGTACGTTTCCGTGGCGAAGGTCCAGGTCGATTCAATCCAGCGCAATTCGCTGACGGGCCTCGTCGAACCGCGCGTGCGCGTCGCCGAATATCTCGGCCAGCAATCGGCGGTCGCGTCGAGCAGGACGGTCGCGCTCGAGGTCTATGACCGTCTCGTCGAAGAGGGATTCATCGCCGTCGCCGATTTCGAAGACCGCTGGCGCAGGGAGACGGGCGGCGAACTTGTCGGCGGCAACGACCCGCGTCTTTGGGCGGCGGACGAACTGCTCGCGGATCTCGCCGTCACGGCGAACGATATCGGCTCGACGCTCGAACTCGGATTTCGGTCAGACGATCCTTCGCACGCCGCGCGCGTCGCGAACGCATTTGCGTCCGCCTATATGGCGACCGTCATCGACCAGAAGCAGCGGCGTTTCGCCCGAAAGGCGGAGAATTTTTCGGACGAGACGCAGGCCCTGGCGCAAGACGTCGTCGACGCTCAAGGCGATCTCGCCGCGTATCGCGAATCGTCGGGCATCCTGCCGATGGGCGAGAACCGGCTTGAATCAGCGGAGATCGAACTCGCCGCGTTGACCGAACGGCTTGCGCAGGCGCGCGCCGACGAAGCCGAGGCGAAGTCCCTCGCCGCGCAGGCGGAAGCGACGCCGCGCAATGAACTGATTAACTTTCCCGTGCCGCACGACGCGATCGCGGGCCGACTGGCGCAAGAAAGGCTGGGCCTCGCCGCCGTCACGCTGACGCGCATCGCGGACCGCTTCGGACCGAAATATCCCGACTATATCGAGGCGGTGAAAGAAAAAGCCGCGCTCGAGGAAAACATTCTAAGAGCGATGCGCGACCGAGCGGATTACGCGTCGAGCCGCGTCGCGGCGCTCGAAAAGAAAGCCGCCGCGGTGAAATCGGCGGTCACCGGCATGCAGTCGACGCGCGAGACTTACGATCTCCTCGAAGAGAAGGTCAGGGCCAGTCAGGAGACTTACAACCTTGTGACGACGCGCTCGCTTCAGGAATCGCTGCAATCGCGTGTCGACACGATCGACGTCTTCCTGCTGTCGCGCGCGACGCCGCCATCCAAGCCCGCGACGCCGCCCTTCTGGGCGATCGTGCTGATCGGCGCCTTCGCGGGGGCCGCCATTGGCGTCTCAGTCGCGGTGCTCGTCGAACTCTATGAAGGGCGCATCCGCGCGATCGACGTCGTCCGGCGCAATTTCCGCACCTCTGTCGTCTGCGAAATCGACGCCTTCAAGCAGAAACGGGCGAGGAAGTTCGCGAAATTCAGGTTCGCCGCATGACAGCCCCCCTCCGCCGACATCCCGAAAGACGCAACGTAGCGCCGGCGCGCCCGCCGTCGCCGGCGGAGATCCAGCAGCGCCTTGAGCGCGACCGCCAGCTCGGCGACACGCTGTTGCGCCTCGGCAAACTCAATCAGGAATCGATGCAGCGCATCGCCGAGATCCAGCAGCAGTCGAACACGCCGTTCGCCAAAGCCGCCTCAAAGCTCGGATTGCTGACAAAGGAAGATTTCGTCACCGCGCTTGGCGTCCAGAACGGCTTTCTGCGCGAGGGCGAGGGCGAAGGACGCCTTCCTGCAAACGTCGTCATCGTTCGCAGGCCCGCATCGCGGGAGGCGGAGCAGTTTCGCGCGCTGCGCACGAGGCTGCTGACGTCGAAGGAGAGCGAAAAGCTGAACCTCTTTGCGATCGCCGCGAACGGATCGTCGCGTGAAGCGGACCACGTCGCGATCAACATGGCGGCTTCATTCGCACAGATCGGAAAGCGCGCGCTGATCGTCGACTCGGACCTGCGATCAACAAGACTGGCGACGCGTTTCGCTCTGCCCAAGGAGCCTGGCCTTCGGGAGACGCTGCTCGGCGAATCCGACATTCGCAAGGCGATCCGGCCGACGGTCATCACCAATCTCAGCGCGCTGACGGCGGGCGAAGTCACGCCGAGCGGCCATGAGCTGTTGTCCGGCAATACGCTGCGCCTGACATTCGACTATCTGCGCTGCGCCTTTGACGTCGTGATTGTGATGACGGCGCCGTTCGGGCCGAT
Source organism: uncultured Alphaproteobacteria bacterium (assembly GCA_902826095.1). Classification (GTDB taxonomy): domain Bacteria; phylum Pseudomonadota; class Alphaproteobacteria; order Caulobacterales; family Parvularculaceae; genus Amphiplicatus. Next base: position 30,929 of record CADEDN010000017.1, read on the forward strand.
CGCCGACGCCCAACATGTCTGGGCGGCGGCGGGCGCCGCCTTTGTCGTCACGCGCCGCAATCTCGATCGAATCAATGCGATCAAGGAGCTGAACGTCGCGCTCCGCCAGGTTGACGCGGACATCATCGGCGCCGCGCTTGCGGGCTAGGGAGACGGCGATGCCGTCGGTTTCACTCGCGCCGGCCGCCAATCCGCGATCATGGGCGCGGTTCGCGCCGGCCGTCGCGCTCATTCTTGCAGCCGTCGCGCTTTATGCGCCGATCTTCGCCGACTTCGCCAAAGGCCCCTGGCGGGAGGACGAGAACGCCCATGCGCTGATCGTCATCGCGATCGCTGTCGGCGCCGCATTCGCACGGCTTTCTTCGGAAAAATTCAGCACAAAGGCGAGCGCGCTCGAGACCGCCGCCGGCGTCGCGTTGCTCTGTTTCGGTCTTGGTCTCGTCGTCGTCGGCCGGTCAAGCGAGACCGTGCTGTTTCTTTCGGCCTCGCTGGCGCCGGCGGCGAGCGGCGTCGCGGTCGCGCTTCTTGGCTGGCGCGGCGCGCGCCGTCTGTGGTTTCCGCTGGCGCTGACTTTCTATCTGATCATCTGGCCGGGTTGGGCGCTTGAGGCGCTGACCGCGCCGCTCAAGATGTTTGTCTCCGAGATCGTCAGCGACGGGCTCTATGCGGCGGGTCTCCCGGTTGCGCATGCCGGCGCGGTGATTTCGGCGGGGCCCTACCAGCTTCTTGTCGCCGACGCCTGCTCGGGGCTTAATTCGCTGATCGCGCTCACCGCCGTCGGCGCGGTCTATCTCTACGCCGTCAAGCATGGCGACTGGCGCGTCAACGCGCTGGTGCTCGTCTCGCTCATTCCGATCGCGATCGCGGCGAATATTCTGCGGGTGATGACGCTCGTCCTCATCACCCATTATCTCGGCTATGACGCCGGCCAGGGATTTCTGCATGAGGGCGCCGGGCTGATGATGTTCGCCGCGGCGCTCGCTCTCGTCTTCGTCATCGACTGGGCGGCGCTGCGCGTATTTCGTAAAGAGCGCGGCCCATCATGACCGTGCAGGGCCTCAGAACGCTGTTTCTCGCGGCGCTGATCGGGCTCGCCGCCGCCGCGAGCGCGGTCGTTCGTCCGGTCGCTGAAGCGCCGCGCGCCGCGCCCGATCTTGAAACGATGTTGCCGGAAAGGTTCGGCGCCTGGCGGCGCATTGAAATTTCGCAAGCGGTTCTGCCGCCCGAAATCGACCTCGCGCCGGGCGAGGCGGTCGCTTACCGCGCCTATGAGAACGACGTCGGCCGTGTGGTGACGCTGGTCGCCGCCTATGGCCCGCCGCAAGGAGATTCGGTGCGGCTGCATCGGCCGGAGGCCTGCTATGTCGCGCAGGGTTTTGAAATCCGCGATCGCCGCGTCAGCGATTTTGACGCGAACGGCGGCAAGGTGTCGATCGTCAATCTTGCGGCGCAAAGCCCCTCGCGCCGCGAAGCGGTGAGCTACTGGCTTCGCGATGGAACAAATTTCACCACCAGGAACAGCGACAGCGCGTGGCGCCGCTTGCGTGGGAACAGCGCCGGACCGCTCGACGGCGCCTTGCTGCGCATCTCGACGACCAGCGTCGACGACCAGGAGTTTGTCCTCCACCGCGCCTTCCTGTCGGAATTTGCAGCCGCGCTCGCCCCGGAGCCTCGGCGCCTATTGCTGGGGAGCGACGGCGCGTGAGGCAGGAAGCGCGCTTCGGCGCCGTCATCGTCAATTATAATTGCGCGCCGCTCGCGATCGATGCGGCGCTGAGTTTCATCGGCGCCGGCGGCGCGCGGGCGATCATCGTCGATAACGCCTCGCCGGACGGGTCCGCCGATGTGATCGAGGCCGTGCTCGCGGGGCGGGCGGCGCATGAAAGCGCGCCTGTCCCCTCGCCGATCGAGGGCGATGAGCCGGAATTGCCGCTCGCGACTTCTCTTCCCGCCGGCGCCTTGCGGCTCGCGCGTTCGCCGCGCAATGGCGGCTTCGCCTTCGGCTGCAATATCGGCTTGCGCGCGCTCGCCGCGACGCCCGGCGTCGATCGCCTGCTCTTGCTAAATCCAGACGCGCTCTTGTCGAAACGCGCGCTCGGGCGGTTCGCGGAAAGACTGCTGGAGGATCGCGCCGGGCTTTGCGGCGCGACGGTCGTCGGCTTTGAAGAGCCGCATCGCGTCCAGGCGTTTGGCGGCGCGGCGCTTGACCCCGTTCTTCTCGCCGGCCGGAATATCGGGGATGGCGACGCCATCGAAGACGCGCCGCCAAGGCGGGACGTCGAACGCCGGCTTTCCTATCCGCTCGGCGCCGCGATCGCGCTCCGACGGGATTATCTCTCCCGCGCCGGCTACCTTGATGAGCGATATTTCCTCTATTACGAAGAAGCCGACTGGGCCCTCGCCGGCGGCGCCGCGAACAGGCCGGTCTGGGCCCGGGAAGCGGTCGTCTATCACCGCTACGGCGCCGCGTCGAAAAGCCGGCGCGCCGAAATCGGCGCGCCCTCGGAAAGATCGCCTTTGTCAGACTACCACATGACGCGCTCGCGCATTCTCTTCGCCCTGAAATGGCGCCCCTATCTTGCGCCGCTGGCGATCGCCGCCGGCGGCGCGCAAGCCGCAACGCGGCTTTCGCGCGGCCGACCCGCGAACGCCGCCGCCGTGCTGCGCGGGTCGATCCCCGGCAGCGCCCGCGACTACCGCGGCGCGCCAATCCGCGAGACCCCTGCGGCGGCCGGCTGAGGTCGTATACGGACAAACGCACGACGGGCGCGCCGGCGGGCTCGGCCGTTTATGGTCTCGGATGACCTCCCCAATCCGTGAAATCGGGGCCTTTGTCAGCCGGCGGGCGATCCTGTATAAGGGCGCGGGGCCGGCGCTTGCGACCGGGTTCGGGGCAGGTTGAGGAGACATTATGATCAGGCATTTGATTGTCGCCGTTGCGGCTGCGGCCGGGCTTGCCGCATGCGCGACTTCGACGCCGTACCAGCCGGCGTCAGGAAAAAATCCCTACGGCTTCACCGACCAGCGAATCGAGGACAATCGCTACAGGATCGTCTTCCGCGGCAATTCGTCGACGACGCGCGAGGCGGTCGAGACTTTCCTGCTCTACCGCGCCGCCGAGCTGACCGTCCAGAACGGGTTCGACTATTTCGTCGTGACCGAGCAGGACACCGAGGCGAACAAGCGCTATTCGTCCTCGCCTAATCCGGCTTTCTACGGCCGTTATTACTACGGCTATGGACCCTATTGCTGTGCGTTCCCCTACTACGCTTACGGCTGGGGTTGGGGATCAGGGTTCAATGATTATGACGTCCGCGAATATACGCGCTACTCGGCGGTCGCCTTCGTCACCATGCATAAGGGAGCTAAGCCCGCCGACGATCCGCAGGCGTTCGATGCGCGCTCGGTCATGGACAATCTGAGATCCTATGTGATCCGCGAGCCGGCGACCTGATCGCGGCCCAAAGAAAAAGGCGCCGATCGTCTCGATCGGCGCCGACATCGTCACTTATTGGAAGTCCTGCAGGTCCGGGTTTCAGACCGCGCGCAGTTTCGGCATCGGCTTTCCGCCGGCATCTTTTGCCAGCGCGCTCTTTTCGTAAATCGCGACAAAGCCGCGCGGCGTGTGGCGGATAACGATCGCGCGCTGACGGCCGACATGGATCGCGGCGCCGACGGCGGGCTTTCGCGGCGATTCGACCGCGACGCCGTCGACCGACTGATCAAGCACGCGCACGTAAAGCGACCCGCCGTCCGGAAGGCGGCAAACCATCCGCTGTTCGTTCGCCTGGTGGCGCGGCGCCGTGCGGCGGTCGCTGAGGCCGGCCGAGAAATTCGGGTTGGCCCGCAGCATCAATTGTTCGGTCAGCAGCGCGCGACGGCTTCGCGAAAGCAGGAAGGAGAGGGCGAACCCGTCCGGAAAAGTCCTGGCGATGCGCCCTTCGATGACATCAAGGCCCGCAATGTAGATCACGGCCGCGTCGCCTTTCATCGTGCGAGCGTCAACCTTGATCGCCAGATCGCCCGGCGAAATGTTGACCAGCCGGCCCTCATGTTCGTCGATGCCGTTGACGATGATGCGCGCCGGGAGATCGAGCGGAATCCGCCGGTACCGGCGCTGTTCGGACTTGTTCATTTTCATCGGGTGCACGAAATGTTGCCTCGGCGGGTCCCGTGCAGACTATGTGCCGGGGCTCAAACCTTCGCTAAGCCGCTCTCTAAAAGTTTAGAATTCACGCTGTCGCGCGAGCCGCAGCGCGGCCTTTCATGGTTAAGCGCGTATTGATTTCATCCGGAGCGCCGCAAGGCGGCAACGGTTCGCCGCACGGCCGCCGCCGCAATCATTGCACGAAAACGGAACACCTGATTATCCTCCATAGCGTTTCAGCGCGGGGCGCGCCGATCTCGGCCGCCAATTTCGGATTTCAGACAGAGGGGTCTCAAAATGATCAGACAAGCCGCCATGGCGGGCGCCGCCGCTCTTGCTCTTGGCTCCGCCTATGCGAAGTCGCCGGAAGACCCGTATCTCTGGCTTGAGGACGTCGAAGGCGAAAAGGCGCTCGACTGGGTGAGAGCCCAGAACAAGGCGAGCCTTGGGGTTCTCGAAGCCGATCCCCGCTTCAAGCCGATGGTCGACGAGGCGAGCGCGATTTTGAATTCAACCGCCCGCATCCCGGACGGACAAATTCACAACGGCCATGTCTACAATTTCTGGCAGGATTCGACGCATGTCCGCGGGCTTTGGCGGCGGGCGAGCGTCAAGAGCTACAAATCCGGAAAACCGCAATGGGAAACGCTGATCGACTATGACAGGCTGGCGGCGAATGAAGGCAGGAACTGGGTGTCGGGATCGATCGCCTGCCTTTCGCCCGCTTATGTCCACTGCATGATCGAAGTGTCCGACGGCGGCAAGGACGCCGGCTCCTGGCGCGAATTCAACACGCAGACGAAATCCTTTGTCGACGGCGGCTTCAGCCTCGCGGAAGGCAAGTCGAATGTCGCCTGGGTCGACGAAGACACGCTGCTCGTCGGCGCCGATCTCGGCGAAGGCACGGTGACGACATCCGGCTATCCCAAGGCGCTGCGGCTGTGGAATCGGGGCGGGGCGATCGCTGAAGCGCCGTTCTTCGCGGAGGGCGCTGACACCGACGTCTCGGTCTATCCGCAAGTCGCGCATGACGGCGAGACGGTTCATCTATTCGCCAATCGCGCGGTGACGTTTTTTGAAAGCGAATATCACTATGCGCGCGCCGGCGAGAGCGCGACGAAGAAATTGCCGCTGCCGCCGCAGTCCAATCTCTTTGACGTGCTTGACGGGCGTGCGATCGTTCTCCTCCGCGAGCCATGGAGCCATAAGGGCAAAGACCACGCCTCGGGAACGCTGATCGCTTATGATCTTGAGGCGGACGAGGCCGAGATCGCATTTGCGCCCGCCGCCAACCAGGCGATTGACGATGAGAGCGTCGAAGTCGGCAAAAGCGATATCATCGTCCGCTATCTGGAGGACGTCTCCGGCAAGGCCGCGCGCCTGTACCGCGACAAGAAGTCCGGGACGTGGAAGACCAAACCGATCGACCTGCCGGCCAACGGCGTCGTCAAGATCGTCTCGGCGGGCGGCGGCACGGACGAGGCGCTGCTCACTTATGAAAGCATGACCGCGCCGACGACGCTTTATCACGTGTCGAAAAAGGACAAGATTGCGAAAGTCATGGAGGCGCCCGCCTTCTATGATGCGACAGGCGTCGTCGTCGAACAGCGTTTTGCAACCTCGAAAGACGGCGCGCGGATTCCCTATTTCATCATGGCCAAGGAAGAGGTTCTGAAAGCCGGGAACGCGCCGACGATCCAGTACGGCTATGGCGGTTTCCTCAATCCGATCCTTCCCGTCTATTACGAAGATCCCTCGCGCCCGCAGCACGGCGCGCTCGCCGGCAAATTGTGGATTGCGCGCGGCGGAGTCATCGTCTTGTCGAACATTCGCGGCGGTTCTGAATATGGGCCCCAATGGCACGCGGCGGCGCTGAAAGAGAATCGCCAGAAATCATTCGACGACTTCATTGCGATTTCGGAAGACCTCATCAAATCGGGCGTCACAAGCCCGCAAAAACTCGGCGCCATCGGCCGTTCGAATGGCGGCCTGCTCATGGGCGCGATCCTCACGCAGCGGCCCGAACTCTATGCCGCGATCGATTGCGGCGTGCCGCTCTTCGACATGAAGCGCTATTCGAAACTTCTCGCCGGCGCATCATGGATGGCGGAATACGGCGATCCCGACATCCCGGAAGAATGGGCCTATATTTCTCAATACTCGCCCTATCAAAAGCTTGCGAAGGGCAAGCCCTATCCGAAAGTCCTTTTCTACACCTCGACCAAAGACGACCGCGTCCATCCCGGCCACGCGCGAAAAGCCGTCGCGAAAATGACGGCGCTCGGCTATCCGCTCTTTTATTACGAGAATATCGAAGGCGGCCATGGCGGAACGGCGAACCAGGACCAGCTCGCCCATCGCACGGCGCTCGAATACGCGTATTTCGCGCATATGCTGATGGGGGACACGAAAACGGATCGCCAATGATGTCGCCGCGCGCCCTTGTGTGACTTTCGTGACATTCAGAGGCCCGGAGCGCGCGCAATAGGCTTCTCCATGGTGTGACGTCGGGGGGGAGGGCGCATGGCGGAGGACCCGAAGAAAGACGAGGTGAAGCGCAAGGTTGATCCCAAACCTTGGGAGGTGACCCTGCGAATCCTCTTCGCCGCGCTCTTCGTTTCCGCGATCATGTCAGTCGTGCTTGGGGGGAGTTTCTTCACTGACGTCTTGCCGTCTGAGAAAGAACTACAGAACTTCCGATTCACGCTCCCGCTCGTCGTCGCGTTGGCCGCCGTCGTCTGGTCCGGAGCGGTGCTGCTTTACCTTTTGTTCCCAAACGGCCCAATTAAGACCGAGGAAATCTCAAGAGCTTCGTATACGACATTCATCGGTGTCGTGACGGGGGCGTTTGCGGCCGCCAGCTATTCCGTATTATCGCAAAATGGTCCCACCATCGACAAACTTTTCGATACGCAGAAGGACCTGATAGCGAATTTGAACGCATCCGTGGAAAAGCAGACTGAAATGGCGAATGCGCTTCAAGTAACCTTGACAGAAGTGAAGGCGATCGATGATTCATTGAATGAGGCGGCGCATGCAGTTACAAAATCCGCGCAAGCGGCTGCCGATACTGCGCGGCTACTCAAAGATTTCGCCGCCTCGGACGCGCGGACAGCGAACGCGTTGGCGTCAATGAACCGCCAATTGTGCCGTCAGGCGCTCTATGCCGCGATCGAAGCGAAAGAAGGCCGTCGCCAGCTTGCCGCGCTGACCGACAAACAGGATTTGAGCGCGACGGTCGCCCGGCAGGAATTCGAAACGCGGCTTGACCTCGAACAACGGGACATCTTGGACAGGATCGCCAATTTTGTCGTCGGCCGCGCGCCGCTGCACCCCGCGCCTTCGACATCCGGCGCCGTCGACCCAAAACCAGGCGCGCAAAGCGCGGCCGGCACCGGTCCGGTCGGAGCGGCGCTGCTTTCCGCTTGCGACGATCCCGCAGAACTCGACGCCTTGCTCGGAGGGCTCGCGGACAGCCATGGTTGATTCCGCCTAAAGAGTTGAGCGCCGCCATACGGGCGGCCGTCGGCCGACTGCTGAGCAACTCTTCATGACCTTGCCATCCCGGCTTCCCCAGCCTATAGACCGCCGCTCAAATCCGGAAGTTCGTCTTCCAGGCTTTGCCGGCACGCCCCCCTGACAGGAAAAAGGGACGGGGCCGGGAGGCCGCCGCTGTCGGGGTGACGCCCTCACAGCGGCCGATGTCGTTTGGCGTCACGAGGCGTTGATGTTTGAAAGTCTGAGCGACAAGCTTGGCTCGATCTTCGAGAAGCTCCGCGGAAGGGGGGCGCTCGAAGAAAAAGACGTCGACGCCGCGCTGCGCGAGGTGCGCGTCGCGCTGCTTGAAGCCGATGTCGCCTTGCCGGTCGCCAAGGACTTCATTGCAAAGGTGCGTGAGCGGGCGGTTGGCGCCGAGGTTCTGCGCTCGGTGAGCCCGGGCCAGCAGGTCGTGAAAATCGTCCATGACGCGCTCGTCGACACGCTCGGCCGCGACACGGATGAAGGCGCGCTCAATCTCGCGATGGCGCCGCCGGCGCCGATCCTGATGGTCGGCCTGCAGGGCTCCGGGAAAACGACGACGACGGCGAAAATCGCGAACCGCCTGCAGGCGCGCGATAAGAAGCGCGTCCTCATGGCCTCGCTCGATACGCGCCGGCCGGCGGCGATGGAGCAATTGAAAATTCTCGGCGAGCAGACGGGCGTCAAGACGCTGCCGATCGTTCCGGGCCAGTCGCCGCAGCAGATCGCCGCGCGTGCGATGGAGGCCGGGCGCCTCGGCGGCTATGACGTCGTGATGCTCGACACCGCGGGCCGGCTCTCGATCGATGAAGAGCTGATGACCGAGGTCGCCGACATTCACCGCATCGCGCAGCCGATTGAAACGCTGCTCGTCGTCGATGCGTTGACCGGTCAGGACGCGGTCGTCACCGCCGACAAGTTCAAGACGCGCCTTCCCGTCACCGGCATTGTGCTGACGCGTATCGACGGCGATGCGCGCGGCGGCGCGGCGCTCTCCATGCGCGCGGTCACCGGCAGGCCGATCAAGTTCATCGGCGTCGGCGAGAAATTCGACGCCATTGACATTTTCGACGCGCGCCGCATGGCGGGCCGCATTCTCGGCATGGGCGATATTGTTTCGCTCGTTGAAAGAGCGGCAGAACAGATCGACGCCGAAAAGGCGGAAAAAGCCGCCCGGAAGATGGCCAAAGGCGAGTTCGATCTTGACGATCTCGCCGACCAGTTCCGCCAGATGCGCAAAATGGGCGGCATGGGCGCGATCCTCGGCCTGCTTCCCGGCATGGGCAAGATGAAGAAGGCGCTCGATTCCGCGGGCGGCTTCGAAGACCTGGAAATCAAGCGCCAGGAAGCGATCATTTCGTCGATGACGAAGGATGAGCGCAAGAAGCCGGCGCTGTTGAACGCCAAGCGCAAGATTCGCGTCGCGGCGGGTTCCGGGACAAGCGTGCAGGACGTCAACAAGCTTCTAAAGGCCCATCGCCAGATGGCGGACATGATGAAGAAGCTTGGGCGTGGCGGCATGAAGGGTCTCGCCGCGCAAATGGCGGGGATGGGCGGATTGGGCGGCGGCATCGGTATGTCGGGCGGCGGACGTGATCTGTCGGCGCTGGGCTCCGGCAAAGCGCCGCAGACGGAAGAAGTCGATTTCGACGCGCTCGAACGCGCGATGAAGGGCATGGGCCCGATGCCAGGCGGCCTCGGTCTGCCGGGGATCGGGAAGAAAAAGTGACTCGTTTTTGGAATCAAGAAAGGAAAACCAAATGTCTTTGAAACTTCGCCTCGCCCGCCGCGGCACCAAGAAGCGGCCCTATTATCACATCGTCGCGGCGGACAGCCACGCGGCGCGCGACGGGCGCTATATCGAAAAGCTCGGCGTGTTTGATCCCTTGATGGGCAAGACCGACGAAAAGCGCGTGCAGTTCGACGCCGAGCGCGTGAAATACTGGCTCTCGAAAGGCGCGCAGCCTTCGGACCGCGTCGCGCGCTTTTTGACGGCGCAGGGCCTTGCCAACTGGAAACACGGAAACAATCCGGAGAAGGCGCAGCCCAAGGCGAAGGCGCAGGAACGCGCCAAGGAAAAAGCCGACAAGGCCGCGGCGGCCGCTGAAACGCCAGCGGCGTAGGTCCAGCGGCGTAGGTTTTGTACGGATGATCGGACTGGCGGGAGGGCGGGTTAAAACCCGCCCTTCGCGTCCGTGAGCGCAAATCTCCAATCCGCCGCAATTCCGCCGCTGGCGCGGCCAGGTTCGACGCGATAGACTGCGCATTGCAGTACGCCGCGCTTGCGGCAGGAGGGGCGAATGTCGGTTCAATCACGCACAATCTTGAAATCTTTGCTGACCTCTGGCGCCTTGTTCGCGCTTGCCGCCGGCTGCTCGCAGCAGAGCGAAAAAAGCGACTCCTATGGCGGCGCGGCGCCGGCCGAAGCCGTCGCCATCGCGCCGCAGGCGAGCCGCGTCGCCTATGACAGCGTGATGCCGATCGATCCGTCGCCGCCCCCGGGGCCGGGCGGCAATGTCGCGAACGCCGGCGTGATGCTCGCCTATTCCTATTCGATGGGCGTTGAAGCGCCAAAGGAAGCCGTCGCGCCGCTCGTCGCCGCGCATGAGCGCGCCTGCATCGATGCTGGGACGAAAGTCTGCCAGGTGATGGGCTCGTCGGTGAACACCTATGGCGAGGATCAGGTCTCGGGATATCTGAACCTTCGCGCCGAACCCAAATGGCTTGAGAAATTTCGCGGCGCGGTCGCGACAGACACCGAGAAGGCCGGCGGCGAAGTGACCGCCAATACGGTGTCGACGGAGGACCTCACCCAGTTCATCATCGACACGGGCGCCCGTCTTGAGGCCAAGAAAGCCCTCCGGGAGCGGATCAGGGCGCTGCTTGAAACGCGCGAGGGAACGCTCAACGACGTGCTCGCGGCGGAGCGCGCGCTCGCCGAAGTGCAAGGCGAGATCGATTCGATGACCCAGTCGCTCGACGCCGCAAAGGCGCGCGTCGCCATGTCAGCGCTGTCGATCTCCTATGCGTCGGACCCGGAAAAATCCTACAGCATGTTCAAACCGCTGACCGAGTCGTTCAAGTCCTTCGGCCGGACATCGATGCAGTCGCTTGCGGAAGCCGTGAATTTCATCGCCCGCACCTGGCCGTTCTTCATCCTCGGCCTCATCGTTCTCGCGATCTTGCGGACGTGGTGGATGGGTCGTCGCCGCAAGGCCTAAAATTCAAGCGATCGCGGCGCCCTTTCCCTAACCGTTTCCGGGTTAGGGAAGGGCGCATCGGTTTTGGGGTCCTCTGATGAGCAATCTCTCCAAGGCGCTTGCGCTTACGGCTGCGCTTCTCGCGACCAATGGATGCGTCCTGGTCGCTGCGGCGGGCGCCGGCTATCTCATCCATGACGAGGCGACGGAGAACGACGGCAAGTTCGACCCGCTCGAGGACGTCCGCGACGTCGAAGACGGGAAGAGTTAGATCCGGCCGCGATCATCAGGCTGTCAAGGAAGCAGCGCGACGGCGTCAATCTCGATTTTCCATGCAGGATCGACAAGCCTGGATACAAATACCGCCGTCGAGGCCGGCCTATGCTCGCCGAGATATTTGGCGCGCGCCTTTCGAACGCAATCGTCGCCGTCGTCATCCTCCGTCAGGAAGGTCGTGAGCTTGATGATGCTCGTCGGCGCCGCGCCGCGCGCTGCAAGCACGGCGACAATGTTTGAATAGACCTGATCCGCCTGCCCGGCCAAAGTGGGCGTCACCGTTCCGTCACGCGCGACGGGGACCTGGCCGGACAGGAAAAGAAGGCCGGCGCCGACCGGAACTTCGACGACATGCGAATACCTGCCGAGCGGAGCGGTCACCGTTTCCGGATTGTGGAGGCGAAGACTCATTTGAACGCCGGCTCCTACTGCGCCGGCGTCAGTCGAAGAACCTTGCCGATCGGCGCGCCGTCATGATCTTCGGTCGTGACGTAAATCGCCCCGTCCGGCCCTTCGCGCACGTCGCGGATGCGCTGCCCGTCGAGATATCGCTCTTCGCCGACGACCTTCCCGTTGTCCAAGTCGAGACGGTGGAGGGCGGTCTTTGCGAGCGCGCCGACGAGAAGATCGCCTTTCCAGCCCGCGAAGAGCTCGCCTTGATAGACGGCGAGCCCTGAAGGGCCGATCGAGGGGACCCAATATTTCTCCGGCTGCCTCGTCCCCTCATATTCCGTAAACGGAGAAATCTGCGCGCCGGAGTAGTCAAGACCGTAAGTGGCGATCGGCCAGCCGTAATTGGCGCCGGGCTCGATGATGTTCAATTCGTCGCCGCCCTGCGGCCCGTGTTCGGTCTCGAAGATCGCTCCCGTCGCCGGGTCGACGGCGAGGCCTTGCTGGTTGCGATGGCCGTAGCTGTAGGTCTCAGGAAGCCTTCCCTCGACCGAGGCGAAAGGATTGTCCGCCGGGATCGACCCGTCGAGATTGACGCGCACGATCTTGCCGAGGCCGCTCGACAAATCCTGCGCCTGCTCGCGGAAATTGAAGCCGTCGCCGACGGTGATGAGAAGCGTTCTGTCCGGCAACAACGCAAGACGCCCGCCATAATGGACGGGCGTGTTCTTCATCGGCCGCGTTTCAAATATCGTCTTGATGTTGGAGATGGATGAGCCGTCAAAGGTCGCGGAAATGACGCGAGTCGCATTTGCTTCGGGCGTTCCCGCCGCGTAGGAAAGAAAGATCGTGCGATTGGTCGCGAAATCGGGATGCAGCAGCACGTCAAAGAGCCCGCCCTGGCTCTTCACATAAGGAGAAGGCAGGCCGGCGACCGGGTCCTTAACCAGCGCGCCGTCCCTGATGATGCGGAGCTTGCCGTCTCGTTCGGTGACGAGGATCGACCCATCCGGGGGAAACGCCAGACTCCAGGGATTGACCAGCCCTTCCGCGAGCGTCTCGATCTTCAGCGCGACAGCGCCTTCGGGCGACGCGGCGGCGCTCGTCGTCTGGACTTTTCTCGCCTCGCTCGCGGGCCCATTGCAGGCGGCGGCGAAAGCAATCAGCGCGATCATCGACGCGCGCGACAAATGGCTCATAAAGTCTCCCTTTAGGGGCGTGTCGGCCGCGATTGGCCTTGGCTCGATCAGGGCGTAGTATAGCCGCAGCGCGGCGCAGGCAAACAGGGGCGATCAGTGACAGCGATAAGAATTGTCGTGGGTTATCTATTGGCGGTCGTCGCAACGACGGCCTTCGCCGCCGCGTTTCACACGCACATGGTCGTCGCTGGGCTGAAGAAATCGGGCGCGGCAATTCCGGTCAATGCTCAGCTCGGCATGACCGCGAGCGATCTTGCGGGTCTCGCCCCGCAATATGGGATGGTCATCGGGATCGCGTTGCTGGTCGGCTTTCTGATCGCCGCGCTCTTGCGGCGCGTCCTCAAACCCCTCGCGCTGATCGCCTATCCGCTCGCCGGCGCCGCCGCGATCGCGGTCGCGCTGACAGCGATGGGAATGGCGTTCGACGGAATAACGCCGATCGCCGGCGCAAGGTCGGCCCTGGGCCTTGCGCTGCAGTGCCTCGCCGGCGCGATCGGCGGGCTGATTTTCTCGATGATCGCGGTCCGCAAGGGCTGAGCTTTCATCCCCGGGTCATCTGCGCTAGAGGCGGCGCCGATGGCAAAGACAGCTCCCATTGCGCCGAAGATCGGAATCGTCAGCCTTGGCTGCCCGAAGGCCCTTGTCGATTCAGAGCGGATCATCACCCGTCTCAGGGCGGAAGGCTACGAGATTGCGCCCGATTACAAGGGCGCCGACGCCGTGCTCGTCAACACTTGCGGATTTCTCGATTCCGCCAGAGCCGAGTCGCTCGATGCGATCGGTGAGGCGATTTCAAAGAACGGGCGCGTCATCGTCACGGGGTGCCTCGGCGCGGAGGAAGACGTCATCCGCAAGACGCACCCGAAAGTGCTCTCCGTCACCGGGCCGCACCAATATGAAGCGGTGATGGAGGCCGTTCATGAGGCGGCGCCCGCGCCGCATGATCCGCTCTTTGATCTCGTGCCGCCGCAGGGCGTCAAACTGACGCCGCGCCATTACGCCTATTTGAAAATTTCCGAAGGCTGCAACAACACATGCTCATTCTGCATCATCCCCTCGATGCGCGGAAAACTGAAGAGTCGGCGCATCGACGCCGTGCTCAGGGAAGCCGAAAAGCTCGTCGAGGCGGGCGTCAAGGAGATCCTCGTCATCTCGCAGGATACGTCCGCCTACGGACTTGATCTCAAATATGCGCCGTACAAATGGCGCGACGCCGACTATGAAACGCGGTTTTTCGATCTTGCACGCGGGCTATCATCGCTCGGCGCGTGGACGCGGCTCCATTATGTTTATCCCTATCCGCATGTCGACGACGTCATACCGTTGATGGCCGAGGGGCGCCTGCTCCCCTATCTCGACATCCCCTTCCAGCATGCGAGCCCCAAAGTGCTCAAAGCGATGCGCCGACCCGCGCATCAGGAGCGAACGCTCGAACAGATCCGCCGTTGGCGGACGATCGCGCCGGACCTCGTCTTGCGGTCGACTTTCATCGTCGGGTTTCCGGGCGAAACCGAGGAGGATTTCGCGCTGCTTCTCGACTGGCTGAAAGAAGCCCGGCTCAACCGCGTCGGCTGCTTCAAGTTCGAGCCGGTGAAAGGCGCAAGCGCGAACGCGCTCGCGGGCGCCGTCGCGGACGCGGTGAAGGAAGAGCGCTATCATCGCTTCATGGAAGCGCAACAGGCGACTTCCGAAGACATCCTCAGGGGCTGGATCGGGCGGGATGTCGATGTCCTGATCGACGAGGTCGATGAAGACGGCGCGATCGGGCGCTCTTACGCCGACGCCCCGGAAATCGACGGCGCCGTCATCCTCGAAGGAGAAACCGACCTCGCGCCCGGGGACATGGTGCGCGCAAGGATCACCGGGTCGGACGAATATGATCTCTGGGGCGAACGCCTCGCGAATGGGAGGCCTTAAATGATGAAAGAATTCGCCGCGATCGGCGCCGCTTCAACATTGCTGATCGGCGCGGCGTTCGGCGCCGGTCCGGAGAGCGACAGCCTCGATCGGATCATCGAGGATCATTGGGCCTGGACGCTCGAACAAAATCCGACCTTCGCGACGTCGGTCGGCGTGCGCGACCATGACGACCGTCTCGGCGATCCTTCTCTCGCCGCCATTGATGCGTCGATCGAGGCCGAAAAGAAATTCCTCGGCCGCCTTGAAGCGATCTCCCGCGACGGGCTGAGCGAAGAAGACAGGCTCAATTACGACCTCCTTGCGCTTGATCTCAGCAACGACATTGAGGGCGCGAAATTCGGCGGCAAATATCTGGCGATCACCAATCGCGCCGGCCCGCACACCTTCCTCATGGGCCTCCCCGACGACCTGCCGTTTTTCACGAAGGCTGATTACGAAAGCTATGTGACGCGGCTCGGCGCGGCGCCCGCCTATATTGACGCTGTGATCGCGCGGCTTCAGGCCGGCGTCGGCGCCGGCTGGACGCAGCCCTGCGCGCCGATGGAAGGCTATGAAAAAACGATCCGCTTCCACCTTGTCGAAAAGCCGGGCGACAGCGCGCTGATGCGTCCGTTCGCGGCCAAGCCCGCGACCATCGCCGACAAGGATTGGAGCAGGCTGAAATCCGCCGCCGAAACCGCGATCTCGTCGGCGGTTCTGCCCTCATTGACGACGTTCGCGGACTTTTATGAACAGACCTACAAACCGGCATGCCGCCAGGATATTGGCGCGTCGACTTTCCCTGACGGCGCGGATTATTACGCCTATCGCGCTCGCCTCTTCACGACGACCGACATGTCGCCGGCGCAAATCCACACGCTTGGCCTCAAAGAGGTTGCGCGCATTCGGAAGGAAATGGCGACAGTCATCAAATCGGCGAAGTTTGAGGGCGACTTCAAGGCGTTTCAGGATTTCCTTCGAACTGACCCGCGCTTTTACGCGAAATCGCCGGCGGAGCTGATGGAGAAGAACGCGATCGTCGCCAAGAGGATCGACGGCGAACTGCCGAGGCTTTTCACCCGTCTGCCGCGCATGCCCTACACGCTGAAGGAAATTCCAGCCGACGTCGCGGAGGGGACGACGACAGCCTATTACGAGCAGCCCGCGGGCGACGGATCGCGGGCCGGCGTTTATCGCGTCAACACCGCGAAACTTGAAACGCGCCCCTTTTATGAAATTGAAGCGCTGACCCTGCACGAGGCGGTTCCTGGCCATCATTTCCAGATCGCGCTGGCGCAAGAGCTTGATCTGCCGGAATTCCGCCGGTTCGGCGGCTTCACCGCCTTCGTCGAGGGCTGGGGGCTCTACGCGGAAAGCCTCGGCCTTGATGTCGGGTTTTACGCGGACCCCTATTCGAATTTCGGCAGGCTGTCTTACGAAATGTGGCGCGCTTGCCGGCTTGTCGTCGACACCGGCATGCATTCAAAGGGTTGGACCCGCGAACAGGCGATCGACTATATGAAAGCCAATACGGCGTTGTCCGAGCACAACATAAAAGCGGAGGTCGACCGCTATATCGCCTGGCCCGGCCAGGCGCTCGCCTATAAAATCGGCCAGCTCAAATTTCGGGAATTGCGGACAAGAGCGGAAAAGGCGCTCGGTCCGAGATTCGACTTGCGGCGGTTTCATGACGCGCTGCTCGAAGACGGCGCGTTGCCGCTGTCGCTGGTCGACGCGAAGATCGATCGCTGGATCGCCGCCGAAAAGGCGAAATAAGAATTGGGCGCGATGCAGCACGATCTCGCGGCGCTGATCCGCAAGACCGCATCACAGGTGCGGACGCGCGATTTCGTCTGGTCGGCGATGATCTCGGCCGGCATCGGCGTCGCGATCGTCATCTTGCGGCCCGAAGCGGAAAAGTCGCTTGTTCTCATCGCCTGGGCGGTGTTCCTCGCGTCGTTGTTGATCCGCTACCGCCTGTCGTCTGGACGCGAATGGGCGCAGCCGGTCGAGCGCGTCGTCGCGAGCGAGATCAACGCGCAGCAGTCGGAACTGGCGACCTTGCGCCTGGCGGAGGGCGTCGCCGAAGCCTTGCCCGAGCCGCTCTTCATCCTTGATGAAAGCGGCGTCGTCGAACACGCAAATCCGGCGGCGGAGGATTTCCTGAACGCAAAGAGCGTTGAAGGGCGTCACTTCGCGGCGACATTGCGCGCGCCGAATGTGTATGAAGCGGTCGAGGCGATCGCGAAGGGAGAACCGGCGCGCATCGTCGATTTCTCGACGCTCGGCTCGGTCGAGCGGCATTGCCGCGCCTTCGTCGCGCCGCTGAAGGGCGCGGGCCAGCGCGAGCGCATCCTCGTTTACGTGCGCGATCTGACGAGCGAGCGCCGCGTCGAGCAGATGCGCGCCGATTTCGTCGCCTCGGCGAGCCACGAATTGCGGACGCCGCTCGCCTCGCTTCTGGGCTTTATCGAGACGCTTCGAGGACACGCGAAGGACGACCCCGAGGCGCGCGAGAGGTTTCTGGCGATCATGCAGGCGCAGGCAGAGCGCATGCAGCGGCTGGTCGCCGATCTCATGTCGCTGTCGCGCATCGAGCTTCACGAGCATGTGCCGCCGCGCGAGCAGGTCGATCTCGCCGCCATCGCGGAGGATGTGATCGAGAGCCTGCGCCCGATGTTCGAGCAGTCTTCGGCGATCGTCGATTTTGAAAATCTCGCCGACGGCCCGATCTTCGTCGTCGGCGATCGCGACGAATTATTCCAGTCGATCCAGAATCTGATCGATAACGCCGCGAAATACGGCGGCGAGCCGGCGATGATCAAGGTCAAGACGGGTCGCGGCGTCGGGCCGTCGCTCGCCCAGGACGGCGAGGTCTCCCACCGCAGCGGCGACACCGCGGCGCAGGTCGCGGGGCGCATCGGCCGCGCCGTCGGGGAGATCGCCTTCGTGCAAATCCGCGACTTCGGCCCCGGGATCGAGCGCGGCGACCTCCCGCGCCTCACTGAGCGGTTCTATCGCGTCAATATCGAGCGCAGCAAGAAATCAGGCGGCACGGGGCTCGGGCTCGCGATCGTCAAACACATCATCAATCGCCATAAGGGCGGCCTGCAGGTCGAAAGCCGCCTTGCCGGCGGCACCGCCTTCACCTGCTATCTGCCGGCGTCGGTCGAACCGCCGCCCGTCGATTAAAGGGGCGGGCGCACAAATTGCAGGGCGAATCGCGCTTCCGACAAGAATCTGTCACACAATTCGCAGATGGAAGAGTTGAACTGATTCACCGGAGCGCCCCCGCATGGCGATTGTCGCCTCCGCCAACGACCTGACCGCGCTTCGCGCGCTCGCTGTCGAGTTTTCGCAGATGGCCGCCCTTGTCGAGATGCAGCTCGGCGAAGCGATCAACGCGTTTGAGCGCCGCGACATCGCGGCGGCCGAGCGGATCGTCAAGGCCGACGCCAAGGTCGATTTGCTGAACCGGCAAATCGATGAAAAAGTGTTGGCTGTTCTAAAGACCGGTCCAATGCCGGACCGGCAGCTGCGGCAGGTCGTCAGCTACATGAAGCTCGCGGGCGAACTTGAGCGCGTCGGCGATCTCGCCAAGAACGTCGCCAAGCGCACGCTCGTCGTCAGCCGCGAGCAGCCGTCCCAGTCGTCGATTTCAGGCGTCGTCCGCATGGGGCGCGCGAGCCTTCGGCAATTGTCCGACATCATCAGCGCCTTCCAGGATTCGAACCTGACCGCGGCCGCCGCCATCTGGGGCGGGGACAGCGATCTCGACGAACTCTATAATTCCCTCTACCGCGACCTCATGCAGTCAATGACGGAGGACTCGCGAAGAGTGGCGGCCGGCGCGCATCTGCTTTTCATCGCCAAAAATTTCGAGCGGATCGGCGATCACGCGACCAACATCGCCGAGGCGATCCATTTCGTCGAAACCGGCGCTCCCTTCGCGGAAACCCGTCCGAAAGGCGACGACACGTCGGCGATAACGGTCGCATCGCGGAACGCGACCTAGGTGAACCATTCATGGCGAAGACCAAAGTCCTGATCGTTGAAGATGAAGAAGCGATCTCAACGCTTCTCGACTACAATCTGACGCGGGAGGAATTCGATACCCGCATCGCGATCGACGGCGAGGACGCCCTTGCGAAATTGCAGGAGTTTCACCCCGATATCGCCGTCATCGACTGGATGCTGCCGAAAGTGTCCGGAATCGAATTGTGCCGCCGCATCCGGCAAAATCCCGAGCTGAAAAACCTCCCGGTCATCATGCTGACGGCGCGCTCGGAGGAGGCCGATCGGATCCGCGGCCTTGAAACGGGCGCCGACGATTACATGACCAAGCCGTTTTCGACCGCCGAGCTCATCGCCCGTGTCAAGGCCGTGCTTCGGCGCATCCGTCCCGCCCTCGTTGAGGATGTCGTCACTCATGGCGATCTCAAGGTCGATCGAACCGCGCATCGGGTCTGGCGCGACGACCAGGAAATCCACCTGGGCCCGACGGAGTTCCGGCTCATCGACCATCTGATCCAGCATCCAGGCCGGGTTTTTTCCCGCGAGCAATTGCTGAACGCCGTCTGGGGATCGGATGTCTTCGTTGAGGTGCGGACAGTCGACGTTCATGTCGGGCGCCTCAGAAAAGCGCTCGTCAAATTCGGACACGAAGACCCGATCCGGACGGTCCGCGCCGCCGGCTACGCGCTCGATTTTTCGTAAAGGCAAATCCCCGGCGCCGCCGCCGGGGAGATCACGCCAAGGAAATCGTCAGTTGGCGGCGCGACGACGCGCGGCTTCCGCGATCATGCGCGCGGCAGGCTGCGCCGGGCGGTCGGCGCGGCGCTGGGCCGGCTGGAAAGCCACCTGGGCGTGATAACCGCAATAGGGCTTGCCGGTTGGCGCGGACTGTCCGCAAAAATGGAAGTCGTCCTTGGCCGGGTCGCCGATCGGCCATTTGCACATATTGCCCTTGAGCGTCGCCACGGTCGCCATGTCGCCGCCTGAGAGGATGGCGGGGGCGACGAATTCAGGCTCGACGATGAGCTTTTCGATCTCCGTCCGCACGAAGGAGACGCTGGCCGGCTCCTCATATCGGCTTTCGGGTTCACAGCCGCGCTGGGGCTTTGCCGGCGTCGCCCGCCCGGAAAGGCCGAGCCGGTGGACTTTGCCGATCACCGCATTGCGGGTCACCCCGCCCATTTTCGAGGCGATCTGGCTCGCCGAGAGACCTTCCGACCAATATTTCTTCAGCAGCTCGACCCGCTCGTCATTCCAAGCCATAGGAAGCTCCTTGTTCCCTCCAAGGGACCGAAAAATCGCTGAACATTGGTCCGGCGCGGCCCTTGCCCTGATCACAATATCTTGTGGCTATCTGAATTCGCCACCTTCGACCCTCAAAATATAGTAGCTCAGCGCCGTAAAATTACAACATGGCGCCGGCGTCGAATTTTGCACACTAGATATAGCAGGGCCAAAGGACGGGCGCCGCGCCCGCGCTTGACCCTCCTTCCTGCCCGGGCGACACCCCCTCAATGTCAGCCGAAGCCCTTTCGACGGCGCCCGCGCGCGCCCCCGCCGCCCCGCCAGCCCGCGCCTTTGGCGAGCGCCGTTTTGGCGCCGTCAACTGGTTCGGCCTGCAGACGCTGCTCGCCAAGGAAGTGCGCCGCTACCTCAAAGTGTCGTTCCAGACGATCGTCGCGCCGCTCATTTCGACGATCCTGTTCTTGATCGTGTTCATCCAGGCGCTCGGCTCGTCGCGATCAGTCGTCGGCGATGTTCCGTATGTGGAGTTTCTGGCGCCGGGCCTCATCATGATGGCGATCTTGACCAACGCCTTCGCGAATTCTTCCTCCTCGATCATCATCGGCAAGGTGCAAGGCTCGATCGTCGACGTGCTGATGCCGCCCTTGTCCGCCGCCGAGCTCACGGTCGCCTTCGTTCTCGGCGCCGCCAGCCGCGGCATGCTCGTCGCGGTCGTGACGGCGCTGACTTGCGCCGCCTTCATGGCGATGTCGTCGACGCCGATGCATGTCAGTCATTTCTGGGCGATACTTTATTTCTCGCTGGCTGCGGCGCTGATGTTCGGGATGCTCGGCGTCATCGGCGGCGTCTGGGCCGACAAATTCGATCAGCTGGCGGCGTTCACGAATTTCGTCATCACGCCGCTGACCTTTCTTTCCGGCACATTCTACGCCGTCACGCGGCTGCCGGAGCCGTTCTTGACCTTCAGCCGGATCAACCCGGTTTTCTACCTGATCGACGGCTTTCGCTACGGCTTCACGGGCTCGGCGGAGGCGTCCCTTGCGACAGGCGTCGCGGTGACGCTGGCGCTCAACGCCGCGCTCGCCGTCGCCTGCTACGCGCTCCTCAAGAGCGGATACAAATTGAAGAGCTAGACGTCATGCGGCAAGGCGACGACGTCATCATTCCTTTCCAGGTCGGCGCCGGCGCCGTGCGCGGACGGATTGTGCGCCTCGGCGCCGCGATCGACGAGATTCTGTCAGCGCACCGATTTTCAGAGCCGGCGTCCGAGCTTCTCGGCGAGGCCGCGGCGCTGACGGCGCTGATGGGCGCATCGCTGAAATTCGAAGGCAGATTGATTTTTCAGGCGCAAGGCGACGGCGACGTCGGGCTTCTCGTCGCCGATTATGCGTCGAGCGGCGCCTTGCGCGCGACCGCTTCGGTGAATGGCGCTGCGGCGATCCGCGGGCTCCCGGCGCTGATGGGCAAGGGCCATCTCGCGCTGACGATCGATCAGGGCCCCGACATGGAGCGCTATCAGGGCGTGACGCCGCTCGAGGGAAAGACGCTTGAAGAGGCGGCGGTCGCCTATTTCGACCAGTCCGAACAGATCCCGACTGCCGTGCGGCTCGCCGTCGGCAAATCCGTGCTGAAAGGCGAAGGCGAGCGCTGGCGCGCCGGCGGCGTCATGGTGCAGTTCGTGCCCGGCGAAGGCGGCGCGCGCGAGCGCGGCGAGGCGGTCTTGTCGTCGGCGCAGGATCGGGAGGCCTGGGACCGCGCCGCCGCGTTCCTTTATACGACGCGCGCCGATGAGCTTCTTGATCCGGAATTGTCGCCGCATGAGCTGCTCTATCGTCTTTATCACGAAGACGGCGTGCGCGTCTTCGAGGCGAAGACATTGCGCGCCGCGTGCTCGTGCAACGCGGAGAAAATTGCGGCGGTGCTGTCGCGCTACGCCGCCGAGGAACTCGCCGGCCTGGCGGAATCGGGCCGCATCAAGGTGAGCTGCGAATTCTGCCGGCGCGACTATTATTTTGACGAAACCGGACGCGAGGCGGCGCCATGAACAGCGAGGAATTCGAGAATGAGATCGGCGACATCGAATTCGAACTCGCCAAGCTCCAGGAGACCGTGTCGCGCAAGGGCGTAAAAATCGCGATCGTGTTCGAAGGGCGTGACGCCGCCGGCAAGGGCGGCGTCATCAAGACGATCATGAACCGGATGAATCCGCGGATCTGGCGGGTCGTCGCCCTTCCAAAACCGTCGGACCGCGAGCGGACGCAATGGTATTTCCAGCGCTATGTCGCGCATTTGCCGGCGGCCGGCGAGATCGTCTTGTTCGACCGCTCCTGGTATAATCGCGCGGTCGTCGAACCGGTCATGGGATTTTGCGACGCGGAACAGCATGAAGCGTTCATGCGCGAGGTTCCGCTATTTGAGAAAATGCTGGTTGATTCCGGCGTCATTCTCATCAAGTATTGGATTCACGTCTCCGCCGACGAGCAGGAAAAGCGGTTTCAGGATCGCGCGTCCGATCCAAGAAAGCGCTGGAAACTGTCGCCGATTGATCTCGAAGCGCGAAAGCGCTGGGCGGAATTTTCAAAATACCGGGACAAAATGTTCGACCTGACGCACACTGATCATGCGCCTTGGCGGGTCGTCGACGGCGACGACAAGGAGAAAGCGCGCCTGAATTGCGCACGCTCGATCCTCGACATCGCGCCTTACGAATACAACAAAGAAGCGTTTGCGCCGATCGCGCTGCCCGCTCGCCAGACGGCGCAAGAAGCCGGCTACGCGAAATCGGGCGTGAAGGATCGCCTCCTGGTCAAGGATTACTACGCCGGCCGCTGATCCGCCGCGGGCGTCAGCCGCGCCTTGACGCGACGATGATCGCTTCCGCGTCGTCGCGGGCGCGCTCGGCGAGCGCCGGGTTGAGCGCGGGGTCGCGCAAGAGCCCCTCCCATTTGGCGACGACGGCGGTCGCGACCGAATTTCCGACGACATTGGTGGCGCTGCGCCCCATATCGAGGAACTGGTCGACCGCGAGCAGCAGCAAGAGCCCTTCTTCTGGAATGCCGAAAGCCGAGAGCGTCGCCGCGATGACGACGAGCGAAGCGCGCGGCACGCCGGCCATTCCTTTCGACGTCACCATCAAGAAGAGGAGCATGGTGATCTGCTGCGCGGCCGGCATGTCGATCCCGTAGGACTGCGCGATGAACAAGGTCGCGAAGGTGCAATACATCATCGACCCGTCGAGATTGAACGAATAGCCGAGCGGCAGCACGAAGCTCGCGATGCGGTTGGCGACGCCGAAGCGCTCGAGTTTTTCCAGCAGCTTCGGGTAGGCGGCCTCCGAACTCGCGGTCGAAAAAGCGATGGCGATCGGCTCGCGGATCATCGACATCAGCTGGCCCGTGCGCTTGCCGATGACGATTCTGCCGGCGAGCGCCAGAAGGCCCCACAGCATGAAGAGTGAGAAATAAAAGCCGCCGACAAACTTTCCATAGTCTACGATGACGCCAAGGCCCTTGGTCGCGATGATGCCGGCGAGCGCCGCGAAGACCGCGAAGGGCGCAAGCAGCATCACATATTCGGTGACTTTCAGCATCACATAGGCGACCTGCTCGGTGATCTCGACGACTTTCTCCGTCTTGTCCCCGAGCTTGGCGAGCGCGACGCCGGCGAACACCGAGAAGATCACGATCTGCAGGATTTCGTTCGTCGCCATCGCCTCGATGATCGAGCGCGGGACAAGATGCGTGACGAACTCGGCGAGAGTGAATTTCGAAACGTCCGGCGCGCCTGACCGGTCGGCGGGGAGGGTCGCCTCGAACCCGGCGCCCGGCTGAATGAGATTCACCATCAACAGGCCGAGCCCCAGCGACACCAGCGAAGCGGTGATGAACCACAGCATGGTTCTAAGGCCGACCCGGCCAAGCGCCTTTGAATCGCGCATATGGGCGATGCCGACGATCAAAGTCGTCAGCACCAGGGGCGCGATGACCATCTTGATCAGCCGCAAGAAGATGTCGGTCACGATCTTGAAATAGCCGGCGATGACGCTCGCCTCTTCCGGCGTCGCTGACCGATGGATGACCGCGCCGACAAGGACGCCGAGAACCATCGAAACGAGGATGATCTGGAAGAGACGCTTCGCCATAATTTCTCCAGTGCGGCGGCAGGGGCGGGATGATTTTGGGCCGGAATCCGGCGGACAGGGCGGAACTGGCGACCGGAATAGTCGGTTCGCGCCGTGTTTGCCACACCGCCAGCGGCTTTAAAACCGCTCCAGCAGCCGTTCGAGATATCTGATTTCGTCCTCGGTGCGCTCGCCGTCGGCGAGGCGCCGGCGCAGTTCGTCGAGCAATTCGCGCGCCCGCTGCGCTTCGGATTTTTCCGGAACGTCGACATTCTGGCCCGACGCCTCGCCGATCGGGCGGCCGAGCGGGTCGCGGATCGGCTGGCGCCCGCCGCTCTTTCCGCGCGCCGCCGCCTTCGCCTGCTCGCCCTGCGCCCTGGCGAGTTCGCCGGCGCCTTCGCGCAGTTCAGCGATGGCGCGCTCCATGGCGTCATTGGCCGCCTCGAAATCCTCGCCGCCGAGCGCTTCTTGCGACTTGCGCATTTCATTGAGCGCGCGCTGCAGCGCGCGCGAGGCTTTGCCGTCCCGGTCCGCCTCTCCGCCTTCAAGCGATTTCATGAAGGCTGAAAGATCGCCGGCAAGCTCGCCCTGTTCCTGCCCGAGATCGTCGCCGACCGCGCCCCTTGTCTGCCCGCGTTCGAAGGATTTGTCGGCGAGTTCGCGCTGGCGGGCGATGAGATCGCCGGCCTCGCCCGCCGGGCCGCCAGATTGTCCCTCGCCGGATTGTCCCTCGCCGCCGCCTTGCGAGCGGTTCGACAGGCGGAGGTTGTCGAGCAGGTTTTCAAGATCGGACAGCGCCTGGCGCGCGGCCTCGCCCGCGCCTGATTTGGCGAGATCGCGCACCTGGTCGAGCATGGCGTCAAGGTCGGCCGAATTGACAACTTCATCAGGGGGCGG
The DNA here is from genome assembly GCA_902826095.1 of uncultured Alphaproteobacteria bacterium. Lineage (GTDB taxonomy): Bacteria > Pseudomonadota > Alphaproteobacteria > Caulobacterales > Parvularculaceae > Amphiplicatus. Next base: position 55,835 of record CADEDN010000017.1, read on the forward strand.
ACCATCTTGCGGCGTCTCGCCCGACTGCGCCAGCGCCTGCAGATATTGCTGAAGCGCCGCCCGCATCTCCTCGGTCAGCCGTTCAATTTCATTGTCCGGGGCGCCGCTCTCCAGCGCGTTTTTAAGCGCCTCCCTCGCCGCGTCGAGGCGGCGGCGCGCAAGCTCCAGCGCCTCGTCCTCAAGCTGCAACGCGAGCGGCCAGAAATCGGCGACCGTCGCCTTGTAGTCGCCGCCGCCCTCCTTGTTGATTCGCCACATGGCGGTGCGCAGCAGAAGGTACTCGCTCGGCTTGTCGAAAAAATGCTCCGGCCCGAGCGTCATGCCGTTGAACGCCCATTCGGCGCGCCGCCATTCGTTCGGCGCGACGGCGAGCGACTGGCGCTGTTCGACGACAGCGCGCGCGAGCGGATTGAAGAAGCGCTTGGCGGGAAGCGTGACGGTCTCGGGCAGGCTCTCGCCGGTCTGGCCGGCGGCGTCGGTCGCGACAAAGGTCGCGATGACGCCGAGACCCGCCCACGGATCCGACTGCAAATCGATGACGACGGCGCGCGCGCCGGAAGGGCCCGCGACCCCTTCGATCGGGATGAGGCGGCTTTCGGATCTGGCGTCGTCGCTGAAGGCGGGGGCGTCGAGCGGCCGCTCTTGCGCGGTGTCGAGGCGAAGGCGCAGCGCCGCGGACGCCGCGCCGTAATCATCGTCGATCTTCACGGAAACGAGGAGCCGGCCGTCATCGTCTGGTTTCGGCGGCTCGACGAATTCGACGTTTGGCGCGCGATCATCGATGACATTGATCGGCCAGCGGCCGCTGCGTCCGCCCGCGCTCAAGATCAGGACGCCGCTTGCATCGAGGGAAAGGCTCGCGCGCGCCGACCGCTCGCCGCCGTCGCGAACGCCTGGGATCGTCTTGCCGTTCTGCTTCAGGGCGAGCCGGAAACGCGATCGCGCATTGACTTGCGCGCGCACGATCGATCCTTCGGGCGCATCAATTTGCGCCCTCGCGCCGGGCAACGCGTCGCTCGCGCGGAGAAGATAGATCGGCGCCTTGCCCGTATAAGCGGGCGGCTCAAGCCAGAGATCGGCGAACCCCGCGGCGCCGGCGCGCGGGTCGCTCGGGATGAAGCCCGCAAAGAGACGCTGACCGGCGTCGGCGCCGGCGGCGATCCATGCAACCGCCAGAAGCGCAAGCGCCGCGTACCGCACGCCAAATGGGTCGGTCCTGTTCGCGGTCATGCGCGGCGCGGCGAGCCGTGCGCCGCGCGCCGCCTCGCGCATCGCCGCGACATGAGCGTCCCAAAGCGGGCTGGCGCCAGCGGCGGGCGCATCTTCAATGGCGCGCAGCGCGTCATGCCGAACGCCGCCGTCTTTCTCCAGGCGCGCGAGCGCTTCGGCGCGGGTCGGCCGCAGTTTTTCGCGCGGCGCCCGCAAGGCGAGGCTGACCGACAAAGCAAGCGCGGCGACAAGCGCGATCGCATGCGCCCATTGCGGCGTCGCGCCCCAAAAATCAAACAGGCTCACCGCGACGATCAGCGCAAGCGGCGCGCCCACAAGAACAGCGATCGGCGCCAGCCTTTCGACAAACAGCGCCGCGCGCGCGAGGAAAATCGCGACCGGCCCCGGCGCCCGCCGGCGGTTGTGCGCGATTGGTGGCGCTGCTTGCGTCAAATTGGCCGTCATGCTTTTTGCACAATAGCGGCAGGCGTCGCCGCCGTCGACGAATCCCGACGCGCGGCGATGTCAATTCGCCGCCCGATGTCGCCGAGGCGGTTCACATAAAGGTTAATTCGAGGGGCTGCCGTCTTGGTCTGGTTCATCCTGTCGAAAGCGCGCCGGTCGCTGCTGGTTGAAGACGCCGCGGCGGCCCGAACCGGCCGCCGCAATGTCGCCTTCGCCTTCGGCCTCGTCGCGCTCTATAACCTCGTCGGCGTCTTCGACATCATTTCGACGATCGCCGCCATCGAACTCGGGGTCGCCGAGGAAGCCAATCCCCTGATGCGCTATGTGATGGACAATCACGGGATCGGCTGGATCGCCGCCAAGCTTGTCCTGCAATTGATAATTTCGGCGATGGTGTTGTGGTTTCCGCACCGCATCGTGCTGTTCATCTTCGCCTTCGCCGTCTGGACCAACGGTTTCATCGTCCTCAACAATTTCCGCATCGCGCTCGGACTCTAGCCGAGCGCATCGCGCACCGCCCTAGCAGCGTCGGCGATCGCGCCTTCCGCCGCGGTCGAAAAGGCGGTGAACGAGACGAAGCCGTGGATCTGGTCGGGATAATCGACATGGCGGCAGGGAACGCCCGCGGCCGTCAGCGCGTCTGCGTAGTCGCGGCCTTCATCTTTCAGCGGATCAAACCCCGCGGTGACGACGAGGCCAGGCGCCAGGTTTTTCGGCGGCGGCGTCAGCAAGGGGGAAACGCGCTCATCGAGGCGATCGACCGACTTCGGCAAATAATGGCCGTCGAACCAGGCCATCGTCTCTTCCGTCAGGAAATAGCCGACGGCGTATTTCTCGCGTGACGGCGTCTGGCGGCCGGACTGCGTCACCGGATAAAAGAGCAGCTGGAATTTGATTGGCGGGCCGCCCTTGCGCGCGGCGGCGCGCGCGGTGACCGCCGCAAGATTGGCGCCGGCCGAATCCCCGCCGAGCGCGACGCGGGCAGGGTCGACGCCGAATTCGCGATGGCGGGCGATGACGTCGTTTGACGCCGCCCAGGCGTCATCAGGCGCCGCCGGAAAAGGATGCTCCGGCGCGAGGCGGTATTCGATGGCGATGACGCGCATTCGCCCCGCCAGCGTCAGCCGCCGGCAGAGCGCGTCATGCGATTCAAGATCGCCGAAAACGAAACCCCCGCCATGAAAATAGATGAGCGTCGGCCGCGCGGCGCCTTCTTCGACGTCATAGAGGCGCGCCCGGATCGGCCCCGAGCCGCCGGCGACCTCCATGTCGCGAATGACCGGAACCGGCGCCGCGGGCGCGTTCAGCAAGTCGCGGCTCTTCGCGCGCATGTCCCGGAATTGCTGCGGCGTCGTTTCGCTCAAGGGCGGGCCGCCGATCGCCGCCATCATGTCGAGCAGCATGCGGATTTTCGGGTCGATAGGATTCATCGCTTTTCCTTCAGGGACGCAAAGACGGGGCTGCGCTCCGCTTTGACCATCTCATCAAAATCGGGCCTCGCGCGGATGACGGCGTAGCGGTCGCCGCTGACGAGGATTTCCGGGGCGAGCGGGCGCGAGTTATATTGCGACGCTTGCGCCGCGCCATAGGCGCCCGCGGACATGAAGGCCACGAGATCGCCTTCCCGGACGGGCGCCAGCGCGCGCGCGCGCGCAAAGAGATCGCCGGTCTCGCATACCGGACCGACGACATCGACGACGAGCCTCTCGCCGGCGCGCCGCCGCACCGGCTCGATCGCGTGATAGGCGTCATAGAGCGCCGGACGGATGAGGTCGTTCATGCCGGCGTCGACGATAAGGAATTTGCTCCGCTCGCCCTCTTTCAGATAAAGCGCGCGCGCGACGAGGATGCCCGCATTGCCGACAATCATGCGCCCCGGCTCGAATATCAGCTGGGCGCCGAGCGGCCTCGCGATGCGCTTGATCAGCGCGGCGTATTCGTCCGGATGCGGCGGATCGGTCGCGTCGCCATAGGCGATGCCGAGACCGCCGCCAAGATCGAGCCGCTCAATCATATGGCCGTCGGCGCGAAGCTCGCGGACCAGCTGGGCAACGCGCTCGAACGCGCGCTCAAACGGCGCAAGATCCGCGATCTGCGAGCCGATATGGACGTCGACGCCCTTGACGGCGACGCCCTGAAGGCTCGCCGCATGGGCGTAAAGCGCGCGCGCGCGGGTCCATGGAACGCCGAATTTGTCCTCCGCCCTGCCGGTCGAGATTTTCTCATGGCCGCCGGCGGATATGTCCGGATTGACGCGCAAGGCGATCGGCGCACGCGCCGACAGGCTGAGCGCGACCTCGTTGAGCGCTTCAAGCTCCGGCGCCGATTCGACATTGAACTGAAAAATTCCGGCGCTGATCGCCGCCGCCATTTCGGCGCGCGTCTTGCCGACGCCCGAGAAGACGATTTTCCGCGGATTGATCCCCGCTTCAAGCGCCCGCGCCAGCTCGCCGCCTGAAACGACGTCGGCGCCGGCGCCTTCCTCGCGCATGATCTTCAGGACGGAAAGATTGGGATTTGCCTTCGCCGAATAGGCGATGAGCGGCTTGATGTCCGCAAACGCATCGCGGAAAACCCGGATATGCCGCCGAAGCGTCGCCTCGGAATAGCAATAAAACGGCGTTCCGACCTCCGCCGCGAGCGCTTCGAGATCGATGTCCTCAGCGTGAAGGACGCCGTCCCTGTATTCAAAATGATGCATGACAATCGTCTACCAGATGCGGTCGACGGGTTCGATCTCCTTGATCCCGACCCAAGCGTGCTTTCGTTCTTCGTAGACGGAAAAGCGCGGCGGCGGAAAGGCAGGATCGGCGAATGCGCCAAGCGTCACGGCGACGAGATCCGGCTGATCATCGATCGTGTACCAGACGGTCGCGCCGCAATCGCCGCAAAAACGGAATGTCGCCTTGCCGCCGCTGTCGCCGACGCGGTCGAATGTCCGCGGGTCGCCGGCGATGAAGTCGACCTTGTTTTTCGGAAAGCGCGCCTGCGCGCCGAAAGCGCTGCCCGTGCGCCTCTGGCACTCAAGGCAATGACAGACGGAAATGCGCAAAGGCTCGCCGGAGCAGGCGAGGCGAAGGCGCCCGCAGCTGCATGACGCCTGGCGGACGGTCATTGATCCCTGTCTTCGGCCGGATCCGACGTTGGCGTCCGGAGCGGGGCTTTCTTTCCGCAGGCGGACAGGAAAAGAAGCGCGGCGAGCGCAGCCATTACGAATTTCATTTCAGCTTCTCCTGCCAGCGCGCGACTTCGGCGCGAACATTGTCCGGCGCCGTGCCGCCATAGGATGCCCGCGCGGCGACGGACGCGTCAACGGTCAGGCGCTCAAAAACATCGGCGGCGACGCGCGGCTCGATCTGGCGGAGATCGGCGAGCTTCAGCTGATCGAGGCGTTTGGCGTTTTTCTCGGCGATCGCGACGATGGCGCCGGTCGCGTGATGGGCCTGGCGGAACGGCATGCCAAGTTTCCTGACGAGATAGTCGGCGAGATCGGTGGCGGTCGAAAAACCGCGCATCGCCGCCTCGCGCATCGCCTTCTCGTTGACGACGAGATCGCCGATCATGCCCGTCATCGCCGCAAGCGCGAGCCCGATGTCGTCAATCGCCTGAAAGGTCGCCGCCTTGTCCTCCTGCATGTCTTTCGAATAGGCGAGGGGAAGGCCCTTCATCACGATCAGCAGCGACTGGAACGAGCCGGCGATGCGTCCGACCTTGGCGCGGCAAAGCTCCGCGGCGTCGGGGTTTCTCTTTTGCGGCATGATCGACGAACCGGTCGAGAATGCGTCCGTCAGCCTCGCAAAGCCGAAATGCGGCGAGGTCCACAAGACGATTTCCTCGGCGAGCCGCGACAGATGGCCGGCGCAGATCGAGGCCGCGGCGAGCGTTTCGAGCGCGAAATCGCGCGAGGAAACGCTGTCGAGCGAATTCGCGGTCGGTCGGTCGAACTTCAGCGCCTTCGCGGTCTTCTTGCGGTCGATCGGATAGGGAACGCCCGCGAGCGCCGCCGCGCCGAGCGGGCATTCGTTCATCCGCTTGCGCGCATCGAGAAAGCGCGTCCTGTCGCGCTCCAGCATTTCGACATAGGCGAGGCAGTGATGCCCGAACGTGACGGGCTGCGCCGTCTGAAGATGCGTGTAGCCCGGCATCACCGTCGCCGCGTGGAGCGCCGCTTTCGCGACGAGCGCGCGCTGCAGCTCCCTGATCGCGTCGCCGATCTCGTCGCAGGCGCGGCGGACATAGAGGCGAAAGTCGGTCGCCACCTGGTCGTTGCGCGATCTTGCGGTGTGAAGCCGCAGCGCCGGCTCGCCGATCAGGTCCTTGAGCCGCGCCTCGATATTCATGTGAATGTCTTCAAGCCGCTTTGAAAAGACAAAGTCGCCGGAAGCGATTTCGCCGGCGATCATGTCGAGTCCCTTTTTGATGGCGCGCGCGTCGGCCGCCGAAATGATGTTCGCCGCGGCCAGCATGGCGCTGTGCGCCTTCGATCCTTCGATATCTTCGCGCCACAGCCGCTTGTCGACATCGATCGAGGCGTTGATCTCCTCCATGATGGCGGCGGGCCCGCGCTCAAAGCGCCCGCCCCACATTTGGCTTTTCCGGTTCGCTGATTTATCTGGCGGGGTCTTTTTCATCTGGAGCCGCTCTTGCGCGTCCTTTTCAATTCCCGCCTCTGGCTCTTTGCCTGGCTTGGCGTCGGCGCGGCCGCTCTCCTTTACGTGATCCTCGCGGCGGCGTTAAGCGGCGACAGCGGGAAATCGGCGGCGCGGTCGGCGGCGATCCTTCATGACCAGGCGCTCCTCGTCGGCGAGATGGCGGATTTCGTCTACGCCGCAAGTCCGCGCTCGGCGCCCACGGAAGCCTTCCTGCATGAAGGGCGCGAAATGACGCTCGCGGACTTTCGCGGCAAGACCGTTCTCGTCAATTTCTGGGCGACCTGGTGCGCGCCCTGCCTGAAGGAGCTCCCCTCGCTCGACGCCCTTGAAGACGATCTCGGCGGCGCGGATTTCGCCGTCGTCGCGGTCGCGGCCGATCCCAAGGGTCCTGACGCGGCCGCCGAATTCCTCGCAAAGCTGAAGCTCGCTAATCTCAAACTCTACGCCGATCCAAAGCTCTCGCTGACGATCGCCATCGGCGGCGCGGGCGTGTTGCCCGTGTCGGTGCTCTATGACGCGCAAGGCCGCGAGATCGGGCGCCTCGTCGGCGAAGCCGACTGGACATCAAAGGAAGCGAAGGCGCTGGTCAGGGCGGCGATAAAGTCGGCAAGCGGCGGATGATTTCCGCGGCCCGGCGCGCGACGTCTTCGACGCCCTCCGGGGAAAGCGTTTGCGCGCTGATCGTTGCAAACGGCGTCCGGTCATCCCGCTTGCGGCTGCGGTCGTAGAGCGGGTCGTAATGATCGCGCATCAGGGCGATGGCAAGGTCGCGATAGCGGCCCTCCTCGGCGAGCTTGCGCCAGGTCTCAATCATTTCCTTCGCATGGAAAGGCTGGAGACAGTCGATCGAGTGTGCGAGCGCGCCCGGCGCGGCGATGGTGTCGGCATAGGCGCGCGGCAGATAATCGGCGCGCGCGTCAAGGCTTGCGTCAATCGCGAGCCGCGGCGCGGCGCGCATCGCGTTCCAGAAGCGCTTGGGAACGACGACGCGTCCGATCATGCTCGATTCGGCTTCAACAGCGATCGGCCGCGTCGGATCCAGCGATCGCAGCCGGTCGAACAGACGCGACTCAAATAGTTTTTGCGACGGCTGTGCGCGCGCAAGGTCCGCGCCGAAGACCGAGCCTTTGTGCGCGGCGAGGCCCTCAAGATCGATCGCCTGCGCCACTTGCGACGGCAGAAGCCGCAGGATGTCGGTCTTCGCCGACCCCGTCTGGCCGTCGATCAGAACGAGCGCGAGCGGCGAAGGGTCGTCGATGAGCGCCGCGACGACCGCGCGCCGCCAGGTCCTGTAGCCGCCCTTGAGGACGCCGACCCGCCAGCCGATCTGTGAGAGGATCGTCGCCATCGCGTTCGAGCGCATGCCGCCGCGCCAGCAATAGATCAGCGGGCGGAATTTCGCGTCGCGGTCGGCGAGCGCGGTCTGCAAATGCGCCGCGACGTTTTTTGCGACATAGGCGGCGCCGATCCGGCGGGCGCGAAAGCGGGATTCCTGCACATAGATCGCGCCGACCTCGGCGCGCTCTTCATCGCTGAGAACCGGGAGGTTGATCGCGCCTGGAATATGGTCTTCGGCGAACTCGGCCGGCGAGCGCACGTCGATGATCGCGTCGTGGAGCGCGAGCGTCCGGGCGTCCAGATCGCCGATTTCTTCAATCATGCGCTGATCTAGCGGGTCCGCGGCGAGGCAAGCAAGATTGCGCGCGCGCCCCGCCTCAGGCATAGGACCGCGCATGACCGACGAACCCAGACTGACCTCGCTCGCCCATGGCGGCGGCTGCGGCTGCAAGCTCGCGCCGGACGTTCTTTCCGACATTCTCGGCGGGATGCCGTCCGGGCTCATGCCGAAGGCCCTTCTCGTCGACGCGGCGACCAGCGACGACGCGGCCGTCTACCAAATCAACGCCGAAACGGCGATCGTCGCCACCACCGACTTCTTCATGCCGATTGTCGACGATCCTTTCGATTTCGGGCGGATCGCCGCGACGAACGCGATCTCGGACGTCTACGCCATGGGCGCGACGCCGATCTTTTCGCTGGCGCTTGTCGGCATGCCGGTCGGCAAGATCAGCACCCTGACGATCCAGAAGATTCTCGACGGCGGAAGGAGCGTCGCGCAGGACGCGGGCGCGCCGGTCGCCGGCGGCCACTCGATTGATTCCGTCGAGCCGATCTACGGCCTGGTCGCGCTCGGGATCCTCGATCCGCGGAGGATCCTTCGAAATTGCGACGGGCGGGCGGGCGACGTTCTCATTCTTGGAAAGCCGCTCGGCGTCGGGATTTTCAGCGCGGCGCTGAAGAACGGCGCGCTTGCCGCTGAGGATTACCGCGCGATGATCGACTCGGCGACGCGCCTCAACACGCCGGGCGCGCGCCTTGGATCGATCGCCGGCGTTCACGCGGTCACCGACGTCACCGGCTTCGGCCTGCTTGGCCATCTCGCGGAAGTCTGCCGCGGATCGGGGCTCGGCGCGGTCGTCGATCGCGCGTCGGTTCCGGTTTTTGAAGGCGCCCGGCGGCTCGCCCTCGAAGGCGTCAGGACCGGCGCCTCGGGCCGCAACTGGCGGGGCGTCAGCGCGATGATCGATCCGCCGGCGGCGTTCAGCGAGGCCGAGCGCGACATCCTCTGCGATCCGCAGACGAGCGGGGGCCTTCTCGTGTCCTGCGCGCCGGAAGCCGCGGACGCTGTATTGGCGCTGTTCCGCCGGTCTGGCCACGCCGACGCGGCGATCATCGGCGCGCTGAGCGACGGCCCCCCGCGCATCCGCTTTCGCTGATCGCGCGCTTGCCATCAGGCCCGCAACAAGGGAAGACTGGCGCCGCTGTCGCCAGACCGGGGGTTCCAATGTCTTTGAGGCCGCTTCTCCTTGCAGTCGCCGCTGTCGCCGCGCTTGGCGCCTGCGGCAAGAAGACCGATGCGCCGAAGCCGTCCACGTCGCTCGCGGCGGCGGATATCGGCGCGGCCTCGCCCCTCGACAAGAGCTACAGATTGAAGGACGGCAAGGAGCTCGACGTCGACCGTCTGTTTGAATATTTCCCGCTTTATGTCCGCCCGACTTATGAATCGGCGACTTTCGACAAGAAGCTCGGCGCGACCATCGTCACCAATCTCAAATTCGGCGATGTCGCGTCGACAGGCTTTACGGCGAAGCGCGCGGAATTTTACGGCGTCGACCTTGAAAAGATCGCCGCGATCGAGGCGGCGAAAGACCCGGCGCTCGATGCGCCGCTCGGTCTGGTGCTCGGCAAGCTTCGCCTTTTCGACATTGCGAGCGTCGATGAGGCGGGACCGAAGACGACGATCGGCGCCGTTGAAATCGACAGCCTGCGCGTGCGCGACGGCGGCATCCCGAAGGAGCCGCCGGGGTCTGGCGTCGCTGTCTTTTTCAACGCGTTCGATGTCGCGGGCGTTTATTTCAAGGACGTCAAAGTCGCCGGGGGCGTCGCCGAAAACACCGACGCGGCGGTCAGCGTCGATTTCGCCGCGGCGGATTTGCGCCTTGTCGGTCTTGGCGGCGGAAGGCTCAAAGCCTTTCTGGCGCGCGATCTCGATTATCTGATCAGCCAGTCGCCGGCGGCGATCACGGCGGCGCTGCAGGGCGCCGGTCCGATGGCCGACATTCTTCTCAGCGGTCCTATTCGCAATTTCGTCGCGCCGGAAAACCAGCGCATGCGTGTGAAGACGATGGCCTGGCGCGACATCTCCTTCGCCGGCCTTCTGCCCTACAGCCTCAAGGGCGAGCAGCCGCCGTTGACGGCGGGCGATCTCATTGATCTTGGTTCGCTCAGCATTATCGATGCGGAAACGCTGATCGGCGAGAAGCGGTTCTCGCTTGTTCCGGAAACGACCGTCTCGGCGATGGATTTTCACTGGCTCGCGCCGTCAAAGGTGCGGGCGGTGACGCGCGGCGGCGTCTATGATTTTTCCGCCTATGTCGACGCCGACCAGAAAGAGGCGCTCGCCGCGCTGAAATCAAGAAAGCTCGACAAGGTCAAAGGCGACAGCGACTTCGCCTATGACTGGTCGCCGGACAAGGGCGGGGCCGTCTTGTCGACAGGGTTCGACAGCGAGGGCTTCGCCGATTTCGATCTCGACGTCGCGCTCGACGGGCTTGAGCTGAAAAAGATCGAGGCGGGACGCGCGGCCGGCGCCGCGCAGCCGGTGATGGATCTCGCCAGGCTTCGCTCTTTCTCGATGATCATCGACGACGATCAGCTGTTGGACGCCTTCTACGCGCTCTCGGCGATCGGAACGGGCCAGACGGAAAAGGAAATCCGCGCGGCGACGCCGACCCTGATGCGTCTCACCAAGCTCGAACTTGAGCGCGAGAGCCCGCGCGTCGCCGGCTTTGTCGAATCGGTCGCCGATTTTCTAGAGAATGGCGGGACCCTGGAGATCAAGGCGGCGCCGGCGACGCCCGTTCCGCTGAACGCGCTCCAAAGCGCCGCGCAGGGCGGACCGGACGCGATGGCGGACGCGGTCAATCTGACGGTCGTGCAGAAGAAATAGTCACGCCGACCGTTTCACGATCACCGATCCCGCCGAATAGCCGGCGCCGAAACCGGAAATGACGCCGACATCGCCGATCGCGAGGTCGCTCCGGTGTTTGTGGAAGGCGATGATCGATCCCGCTGATGAGGTGTTGGCGTAGTCGTCGAGAATGATCGGCGCTTCGGCTCTTGTCGCTTCGCGGCCCATGACGCGTTTGGCGATCAGCTCGTTCATCGACAAATTCGCCTGATGCAGCCACAGCCGCCTGACATTCGCCGCGCCAAGCCCGTTGTCGGCGAGATGGCCGGCGATCATGTCGCCGACCATCGGCACCACGTCCTTGAACACTTTGCGGCCCTGCTGGACGAACAGCTTGTCCGTATCCCACGCATTTTGCGGGTCCGCCGCCGCGCCGGTCGGGCGCTCGCAATGATTGATGAAGCCGAGATTGTTGCGGATATTGTTCGAATAGACGGTCTTCAGCTTTGTCGAGACGATGTCCCAGGCCTCGCCCGAAGGCCTGCCGTCGATACGCTCGACAATGACCGCGGTCGCGACGTCGCCGAATATGAAATGGCAGTCGCGATTGCGGAAATTCAGATGCGCCGTGCAGATTTCGGGATTGACCATCAAAATGCGGCGCGATCCGGCGCGGATGAGGCCGAGCGCCGTTTCGATGCCGAACGCCGCCGAGGCGCAGGCGACGTTCATGTCGAAGGCGAAGCCATCGACGCCGAGCGCCGCCTGAATTTCGACCGCCATCGCCGGATAGGCACGCTGCATATTCGACGCCGCGCAGATGACGCCGTCAATGTCGGCGGGCGCCAGATCAGCGGCCTTGAGCGCGTCCTTCGCCGCGGCGACCGCGATTTCAGCGAGCACGGACAATTCCTCGTTCGCCCGCGCGGGGATCATCGGCGCCATGCGCCTTGGATCAAGGACGCCCGCCTTGTCGACGACATAACGCGATTTGATGCCGGACGCCTTCTCGACGAATTCGGACGATGAGGGCTGCAAGGGCTCGATCTCGCCCGCGGCGATCCGCGCCGCATTCTCCTTATTGTAGAGCGCGACATAGGCGTTGAACGCCTCGACCAGTTCGGCGTTCGAAACGCTCTGCGGCGGCGTATAAAGGCCGGTGGCGATGATGCGGGTGTCGGGAGCGGTCATGTTGCGGGACCAGAGCCTTGGGACGAGGGACTAGGGACTAGGGACTAGGGACTAGGGACTAAGGAGTCGTTGTGGGAAATGAAAGCGAATTGTCATCCTAGTCCCTAGTCCCTAATCCCTTCTTCTGCACCGCCTTCCACCTCGGGCATGCGACTTCGTGATCGTTCACCATCCCCGTCGCCTGCATGAAGGCGTAAAGGATCGTCGGGCCGCAGAATTTGAAGCCGAGGCGCTTTAATTCCTTCGACATCGCTTCGGCCTCGGGCGTCTTCGTCGGCGCCTCGCGAAAATGCGTCCAGCGGTTGACGACCGGCCCGCCGCCGACGAAGTCCCAGAGAAAGCCGGAAAACCCGTCCTTGCGCGTCTCCATGACCCCAAGATACGCCTTGGCGTTGCCGATCGTCGCCTCGATCTTCGAGCGCGAACGGATGACGCCTTCATCCTGCAGCAGTCTTTCGACCTTTTTCGGCGTGTAGCGCGCGATTTTTTCGGGCGCGAAGCCGTCAAAGGCGCGGCGGAAATTTTCGCGCTTGTAGAGGATGGTGCGCCAGGAAAGCCCCGCCTGGAATCCGTCAAGGATCAGCTTCTCGAACAGCGCCCGGTCGTCATATTCCGGAACGCCCCATTCTTCGTCATGATACTGACGATAAAAGGCGTCGCCGGCGGGCGCCCACGGGCAATGGAGCTTTGCTTCCGCCATGCGCGTCAGATCATATGCGAAAGCTTCAGGATCCAGATGAGGAGAATGACGTTCTGGACGATATAAAAGGCGAAGCGGACAAGCACGGCCGACCGGCTGGTCGAGGCGAGATGCGTCAGCGACTGCGCGACGCGCGCGCCGAGAAAGGCGAAGGCGAGCCCGTCGGTGATCGCGGTCTGGCTTGTCGCAATCGCGTAAAGGAGGACCGCGGCGGCGACGGGAAGGTTTTCGTAGCAATTGGCGTGCGCGCGCGTCGCGCGCTGACCGAAGCCCTGCAAATCCTCGCCGGACGCGCGAAACTCGTTCGCCTTCTTCTTGCCGGCGAAAACGAGCGAGACGCGATAAATCCCGACGACGCCGACAAGCAGCAAGGTCCAAAAAGCAAATCCCAAAAGGGCGGCGGCGGTCGGCGTCATGGCGTTGCTCCCAGCTGTCCGGCAAAGCCTAGCCGCGTTCGAGATAATCGGGAAAGGAGATTTGCAGCGCCCGGCCTTCGGCGGAAAGCGGCGCGCCTTCGGCTTGCGCCGCCTTGAGCCGGTCAAGGCGGACGAGCGCGAGCGCAAGGCCCTTTTGGCCAGACACGCGTCCCGACAGGATTTCGCCGATCGGGTGCTCGCCGGCGAGGAGAGCGGCGCCTTTCGCCGGCGGCGCGCCGTCGACGCGCGCGATCAGGGTTCGTTTGCGGATGTCGCCCTTGCGCTTCATCCGGCTGGTCACTTCCTGCCCGACGAAGCAGCCTTTGTTGTAGCTGACGGCGCCTAGCGCGTCGTAATTGACGTCGGTGAGGAAGACTTCCTCGCCCGTGAAATCCCTGCCGAATTCGGGAACGCCGAGCGAAAGGCGCAGCGCGTCATAGGCGGCGTCGACGCTCGGCCGACCGTCGCGTTCAACGATCGCGCGCGCCGGCAAGGCGCCAAGGCGAGGATCGCTTGCGCCTTCGTCGAGGGCGACGGCGAGCATCGGCTCCTCTCGCAGCGTCACCTTCGCGCGCAGTTTGTACATCGAAAGGCGCCCGAGGAGCGCCGGCGCCGATGCGGCTGCGCAGTCGATGAAATATCCGCCATTGGTCGGCGCAAGGAAGAAGTCGAACAGGATCTTCCCCTGCGGCGTCAGAAGCGCCGAAAACATCAGGCCGTCGCCCGCGACATCCTGCGTGACGAGGCCTTGAAGGAATGAAGGCGCATCCTCTCCGAGAAGGCTGAGGACCGCGCGGCTGGAAAGAACGCCCTGCATGGGCCGGATGTAGAGCGTCTTTTCTTTCGCAACAAGAAGCGGGAGCGGGGGGCGCGTCTAGAGCCGGTCCAGCGTCGGCTTCTCCTTGCCGAGCCATGCCGCCTTCATCATGCGTTCCGCGTATTTGCGCGCGCCCTTGTCCCTCTGCGCCTTGTAGGCTTCAGAGAGCCCATAATAGGCCCAGCCATTGTTCGGCCATTCGCCGAGCGACTCGACGAAAAGCTGTTCGGCGCGTTCGGCGTCGCCGGTCTTCAAGACCATCGCGGCGAGCGTCTGCTTCGCCGGATAATACCAATAAGCGGGTTCGGTGTAGTTGAGGACCTTTTGGATGGCGACGGCGTGCTCCATCTTTTTGGCGGCCGCGGCGTAGTCGCCCTCAGCGGCGGCGGCCCGCGCGAGGATCGTCAGCCGGCTGATTTTCAGGATGTCGGGCGCCGGAATGAGATTGTCGACGAGTCCCTTCATGTCGGCCGTGTCGATGATCTTCTGGATCGCGTCGGCTTCGGCGCGCGCGCCTTCGGCGTCGCCCGATTTGGCGAGCGCCTCGCCGCGCGCGTAATGCCAGCTTCCCTTGAGGAAGGGGAATTCATCGCCCGGCGCTTCGAGCGCCATCACGTCGGCGAGATCGGCGAACTGCGCGTAGGCGTAATAGGGCGCCGCCTTGATCGGCTGGGCGATCGGCACCGCCGCCGCCATTTCATAGGGGAGCTTGGCGTCGAGTTTTTTCGCCATCGCCAGCGCCGTTTCGGCGTCGCCGCCGAGCTGCGCCGACCACAGCACGAAGTGCACGTTGTGGACGTAATAGCCGAACTCGAACATCGGGCTCGCGCGTCCGCCGGCGAGAAACGCCTCATCGGCCGCCGCCGCCTTGACGTTTTCGTCGATCGCCTGGCGCCAGCGCCCGATCCGCGACCAGGTGTGCGAGGGCATGTGCATCAGATGGCCGAGACCCGGCGAAAGCTCAGCGAGCCGGTCCGCATAGGACGCTGCGCGGAACGGATTGTCCGACGCTTCCGTCATGTGAATGTAGAGATGGATCGCCGCCTGATGGTTCGGGCTCCGCGCGAGGATTTTTTCAAGGAGCTCGACTGACTTTTGCGCACGGCCCTTCGGCGTGCGACCGTCAGCCTGCCAATAGTCCCAGCGCTGCGTGTCCATGTTCGCCTCGACGGCGAGCGCGAGCGCGAAATCATCGTCGGCGAACTTTTCAGCGACATTCTCCATCGCCGCGGCGTAGGCCTCGTCGAGCGCGGAGCGATCTTTGAGCGGCGCTTTTGAATAGCGCGGCGTCAGGGCGTCGATCAGCGCGCGCTCTTTCTCGCTCGCGTGCGCCCGGTGCGCCATCGCCGCCTGCGTTGCGGCGTAGGCGCGCGCGACGTCCTCATCCGCCATCGGCGCGTTGATGTTGGGGCCGAGCGCGAACGCCTCGCCCCAATAGCACATGGCGCAGTCAGGGTCGGCCGCCTGCGCCGCCTTGAACGAATCGATCGCCGCGCCGTGGTTGAAGTTCCACATATGCGCCAGGCCGATATCGAAAAGTCGCTGCGCTTCGGGGCTCTTCGTCTCGATCGCGTAGGAGATGCCGGGAACGGGCTTCATCGGCGCGTCGGCGGCGCCGACGCCTTCGCTGGCGGCCCAGGCGGCGCCGATCGAGGCGAAATAGGCGCGGCGCTTCAGGATCGACGCTGCGTCCTTGCCGCATGCCGAGCGCGCGATCGTCATCGGATCGACAAACGGAACGCCCTCAGGGCGCCTGGCGATTTCGACGCCGCTGAAGACGGCAAGTCCTGCCGCCGCGGCGGCGGTCATCATCGAAAGTCGTTTCATGGTCCTTTCTCTCCCTTGGAACCTAGCTGCGCGAACGCTTACCCGCCGACGCTCGCAGGAGCGCCGCCAGCAGCCGTCATAAGCCGAAAATTCCGCCGGCGCGACATGACCCGGCGTCCGCCTCTCCTTGCCTCGCGTCCGGCGTTCGGCGCTTTCGGCCGGCGGGGGGATCGTGCTCTAAGAAACTATGGTCGAGGCGGCAAGCAACAATCTCCGCGAATACTCCGTCAGCGAACTCGCCGGCGCCGTCAAGCGCGTGATCGAGGACGGCTTTGGGCTCATCCGCGTCAAGGGCGAGCTCGGGCGCGTCACGCGGGCGGCTTCCGGCCATCTCTATCTCGACCTCAAGGATGAAAACGCGACGATCTCCGGCGTGATCTGGAAGGGCAATGTCGCGCGCCTCGCGATCGCGCCCGAGCAGGGCATGGAGGTTGTCGCGACCGGGAAGCTCTCAACCTTTCCCGGCCAGTCGAAATATCAGATCATCATCGACAGTCTCGAACCCGCCGGCGCCGGCGCCTTGATGGCGGTGCTTGAGGCGCGCCGGAAACAACTCGCGGCGGAGGGCCTGTTCGAAGCCGCGCGCAAACGCGCGATCCCTTTTCTTCCGGAAGTCATCGGCGTCGTCACGTCGCCGTCCGGCGCCGTCATCCGCGACATTCTCCATCGCCTGCGCGAGCGCTTCCCGCGCCATGTGATCGTCTGGCCGACGCTCGTGCAGGGGCGCGGCGCGGAGCAAGGGATCGCGGCGGCGATTCGCGGCTTCAACGCGCTTCCCGAAGGCGGCGCCGTTCCGCGCCCGGACGTTCTGATCGTCGCGCGCGGCGGCGGCAGCCTTGAGGATCTTTGGTGTTTCAACGAGGAGATCGTCGTTCGCGCGGCGGCCGAGAGCAAGATCCCGCTGATCTCCGCGGTCGGCCACGAAACCGACACCACGCTGATCGACTTCGCGGCGGACCTTCGCGCGCCGACGCCGTCCGCGGCGGCCGAGAAGGCCGTGCCGATGCGCTCGGAGCTTCTTGGCGAAGTGTTGAACAAGCAGCGGCGGATGATCGCGGCGCAATCGCGCCGGCTCGACGAGCGGCGCATTCGCGTGACGGCCGCGTCGCGCGGGCTCGGTCGGCCGGAAGACGCGATCGGCGCGCGCGGCCAACGGCTCGACCGCGCGTCAGACCGGCTCGTCGGCGCGCTTCGCGCGCGGAGCGACAACGCGGCGCGGCGGTTCGCTGGAATCGGCGGGCGCTTCGGCCGGCGCGCGTTGTCGCTCGGCTTTGCGCGGCGCGAGGCGGCGCTCGAAGGGCTCGGCAAACGGCTCGGCGTCGATCGGCTGAAACGCGCGCTCGCCGATTGCGCTCGCGCGCTCGCCCGCGACGGCGAGCGACTTGCAGCGCTCGGCGAACGCCTTGTCGCAAGGCCGTCGGAACGGCTCGCCGCGGCGGCGGGCCTCCTGCGCTCGCTCTCCTACAGGAGCGTTCTCGACCGCGGCTTCGCGCTGGTGAAGAAATCCGACGGCAAGATCGCGCGCCGCGCCGCCGACCTTCCCGCATCCGGCGCTGTCGCCCTGATCTTCGCGGACGGCGAACGGGCGGCCCATCTCGGCGACGCGCCAAAGAAAGCGGCGGCGCCGAAGAAACCCGAACAAAAGACGCTGTTCGATTGACCGCCGGCGTCGGCGAGCGCCGTCCGGCGCTTGTCGCTGATGGTCCGTAGGCGGATCCTGCTCGGTCACCCTCCTTGGAAAGGGAGGGGTTAGGGGAGGGAATGGGGCGCCGCCTTTGCTCCCCCGCGCGAGCGGGGGAGCTGTCACGCGCGCGCGT